>NZ_JAEINH010000004.1 GCF_016342785.1 Sanguibacter suaedae | reverse complement strand
ATGGACGCGGACGTCGCCCGCTCGCTCGCGGACACCGGGGCGGACCTCGTGCTCGTGGGGCCCGGCGTCGAGCTGCTCGCCACCGTCACCCCGCAGCTGCAGCACGCCGGCCGCTCCCCCGGCACCGCACCACGCACGGCCGCGTGCACGGACCCCGACGCCCTGGCGGCCGGGAGCCTCACCTCGCCCGGCACGTCCTTCCGGCTGACGGACGACGCCACCGACGCCACCCTCTGCTTCGTCGACGACTCAGGGGCCGGGCACCTCGCCGTCCTCGAGGAGGACGGGCGGGACGTCCGCGTCCTCGACGACGCCACCGCCCTGACCAACGATGCCGTCACCACCGACGGGCACGCCGCCCTCGGGCTGCGCCTCCTCGGGCAGCACCCGGACCTCGTGTGGCTCGTCCCGGAACGACCCACCACCGTCGAGGAGGACCCGGGGATCGCCGGTCTCCTGCCGCCCTGGGCGGGGCCCCTCGCCCTCCAGCTCGGGCTCGTCGTGCTCGTCGCCGCCCTGTGGCGCGGCCGTCGGCTGGGCCGGCTCGCGTCGGAGGACCTGCCCGTGACGGTCCGCGCCTCGGAGACGACGGTGGGCCGCGGACGCCTCTACCGCCAGGCCCGCGCCCACGCGCACGCCGGCGCAGCGCTGCGCGCCGGGGCCGCGCACCGCATGGCGCAGCGCCTCGGACTGCCACGCACCACCGGGCCCGACGCGCTCGTCGCGACCGTCGCCCGGGCGGCCGACCGGCCCGCCGCCGACGTCGGCGCGCTCCTGTACGGACCACCCCCTGCGGGCGACGTCGAGCTGACGCGCCTCGCGACCGATCTCGACCACCTGGAGAGCGAGGTTCACCGCCCGTGAGCACCCCCGAGTCCCCCGTCCCGGCCACCTACGGCTCCACGCCGCAGGCTGCCACCCCCAGCGCCGACCTGCGCGCCACCATCGCGTCCGTCCGTGACGAGGTCGCCAAGGGCGTCGTCGGGCAGGACGCCGCCGTGACGAGCCTGCTCATCGCCCTGCTGTGCCGCGGGCACGTCCTCCTCGAGGGCGTGCCGGGCGTCGCCAAGACGCTCCTCGTGCGCACCCTCGCCGCGTCCCTGGACCTCGACACCAAGCGCGTCCAGTTCACGCCCGACCTCATGCCCGGCGACATCACCGGGTCGCTCGTGTACGACGCGAGGACGGCGGAGTTCAGCTTCCGTGAGGGCCCCGTCTTCACCAACCTGCTCCTCGCCGACGAGATCAACCGGACACCGCCCAAGACCCAGGCGTCCCTGCTCGAGGCCATGGAGGAGCGTCAGGTGAGCGTCGACGGCGAGCCCCTGCCGCTGCCCGACCCGTTCCTCGTCATCGCCACGCAGAACCCCGTCGAGTACGAGGGCACCTACCCGCTCCCCGAGGCCCAGCTCGACCGGTTCCTCCTCAAGCTCGTCCTCCCCCTGCCCGAGCGGGACCAGGAGATCGAGGTCCTCGCACGCCACGCCGCCGGGTTCGACCCCAGGAACCTCGCGGCGGCAGGTGTCCGGGCGACGACCACCGCCGAGGATCTCGAGCGCGCCCGCCAGGAGGTCGCCGCCGTGGAGGTCTCCCGCGAGGTCCTCGGGTACGTCGTCGACGTGTGCCGGGCCACCCGGCAGTCGCCGTCCCTGTCGCTCGGCGTCTCCCCCCGCGGGGCGACCGCGCTCCTCGCGACGTCGCGCGCCTGGGCGTGGCTCTCCGGGCGGTCGTTCGTCACGCCCGACGACGTCAAGGCGCTCGCCCACCCGACCCTGCGCCACCGGGTGCAGCTGCGCCCGGAGGCCGAGCTCGAGGGCGTGAGCGCGGAGAGCGTGCTGAGCACCGTCCTCGCGTCCGTGCCCGTCCCCCGCTGACGGGCGCTCGATGGTCCTGACCTGGCGCGCCGTCGCCCTCACCGCGATCGGGTGCGTCCCTGCCGTGTGGACGCAGAGCACCGGAGCCGTCCTCCTGTGGTCCCTCGCCGTCGTGGTCGTCTGCGTGGTCGACGCGCGCCTGGCGGCCGACCCGTCGGCCCTCGAGGTGCACCGCGACCTCCCGCGGGCCGTGCGACTCACCGAACGGACCCGGTCGACGCTCGTGGCGACGAACGCCGGGAGCCGCCCGCTGCGCGGGGTCGTCCGCGACGCGTGGCCACCCTCCGCCGGTGCCGGACCGGACCGGCACCCCGTGTCCGTCCCACCCGGGGAGTCCCGACGCCTCGTCACGCCGCTCGTCCCCGAGCGGCGCGGGGACCGCACCGCGGACCTCGTGACCGTCCGCACCCTGGGCCCGCTCGGGATCGCGGGGCGGCAGCGGTCCCGTCCCGTCCCCGGCACGCTCCGCGTGCTGCCGGAGTTCGCCTCCCGCAAGCACCTGCCCAGCCGCCTCGCACGGCTGCGGGAGATGGACGGCCGGGCAGCCGTCCAGGTCCGCGGCGAGGGCACGGAGTTCGACTCCCTGCGCGAGTACGTCATCGGCGACGACGTCCGGTCCATCGACTGGCGCGCGTCCGCCCGCGGGCGGGAGATGGTGGTGCGCACGTGGCGCCCCGAGCGCGACCGCCGGGTCCTCGTCGTCGTCGACACGTCCCGCACGTCCGCCGCGCGGGTCGGCGACCAGCCGCGCCTCGACGCGAGCATCGAGGCGGCCCTCCTCCTGGGCGCCCTCGCCGCCCGCGCCGGGGACCGCGTCGAGCTCCTCGCCTACGACCGCGCCGTCCGCGCCCGCGTCACCGGGGCCGCCGGACCGCGGCTGCTGCCCGCGCTCGCCGACGCCATGGCCCCGCTCGAGGCGTCGCTCGTCGAGGCCGACTGGGCCGGGCTGGTGGGGGCCGTCCAGGAACGCCTGTCGCAGCGCGCCCTCGTCGTGGTCCTGTCCACCCTCGACCCGTCCGCCGTCGAGAACGGGATCCTCCCCGTCGTGGACCAGCTCACCGGGTCCCACCAGGTGGTGCTCGCCTCCGTCGACGACCCCGACGTCGCCGACCTGCGCTCCTCTCGCGAGGACGCGGCCGCCGTGTTCGACGCGGCCGCCGCCGAGCGTGCCGAGCTCGAGCGCGGAGCAGCGACAATGGTCCTCAACCGCCGGGGCGTCGAGGTGGTCGCCGCCTCGCCGGACGACCTCGCACCACGCCTGGCGGACACGTACCTCGCCCTCAAGGCAGCAGGAAGGCTCTGATGCGTCTCACCCCGAACGGTTCCTCGTCCCGCCAACGTCGCACCCGACGGGTGGCGATCGCCGTCGTCGTCTCGATGGTCCTCGTGACCGCGGCCCCCGCCCTGTACCTGCTCGTCGCCTGATCAGCCGGCCACGGGCTGGACGTCCCCGGCGAGCCGCGCGTCGAGATCACCCGTGGCGCCGGCCGCGACGGCGCGGCGGCCGAGGACCAGGGTGTACGTCCAGAACGCGGCGAGCACCACGGCGCCGATGACGATCTTCAGCCACCACGGCAGCGTGGACCCGGTGACGAAGCCCTCGACGAGGCCCGAGACCCCGAGGACGACGACGAGGGCGATGGCGACCGTGAACAGGGCACGCCCCTCCTCGGCGACCGCGCGCGACCTGGACCGGTGGCCGGGCTCCACGAGCGTCCAGAAGAGCCGCAGCCCGGCCGCACCGGCGACGAAGATCGCCGTGAGCTCGAGGAGGCCGTGCGGGAGGATGAGCTGGAGGAACAGCCCGAGCTCGCCGTAGTGGGCCATCATGCCGCCGATCGCCCCGACCATGACGGCGTTCTGGACGAGCACGAACACCGGCCACACGCCGCTGATCCCGAACCCCACGGCCTGGGCGGCGATCCACGCGTTGTTGGTCCACACGACGGCCGCGAAGTCCGCACCGGGGTCGTAGTACGAGGCGAACGCCTCGTCGACGTACGCCTCACGGAAGCTCGGCGGCCCCACCGCGGCGAGCCCCTCGGGCGTGGACGCCACCCACACGCCTGCGACGACCGCGAGGAGCACGCACGCGAGGGTGACACCGTGGATCCACCAGCGCAGGCGGTACAGCGCCGCGGGCGCCGACTCCACGACGAAGGTGCGGACGTCACGCCACGCGGGCTCGTGCGCCCCGCTGATCCGGGTCCGGGCCCTGTTGAGGACGTCCGAGAGTCGTGCGACGAGCGCCGGGTCGGGCGCGGCGGAACGCACGGTCGACAGGTGCGTCGCGACCGACTGGTAGAGCCGCACGAGCTCGTCGGCCTCCGACCCGGAGAGCCGGCGTCGGCGGGAGAGGTCCGCGAGACGCTGCCACTGCGGCTCGTGCACTGCGGTGAAGGCGTCGAGGTCCACGGACGATACCCTGCCATACGACAGGTGACGGCGGGCAGCCGCGCACGCACGGGCCTCGCGCCCGCTACCCGGGAGGTCGGATGGACGGCGGGATCGTCATCGGCGAGGGCGTCGTCCTCGACGCGAGACCTGCGTCGTTCGCGACCCGCATGCTCGGCAGCCTCCTCGATCTCGCGGCGCAGGCCCTGGTCCTCGCGCTCCTCCTCTGGGGGGCCGTGGGCACCGTCCTCGTCTCCGGCCAGGACTTCGCGCCGGCCGTGCTCATCGCCGTGCTCGTCACCGTCATGGTGATCGTGCCCACCACCGTCGAGACCCTCACCCGTGGCCGGTCGCTGGGCAAGCTCGCGGCGGGCATCCGCGTCGTGCGGGACGACGGCGGACCCGTCCGCTTCCGGCACGCGTTCGTCCGTGCCCTCGCGGGCGTCGGGGAGCTGTGGCTCACCCTCGGGTCCGTGGCGCTCATCGCGTCCCTGAGCAACACGAAGGGACGGCGGGTCGGGGACATGCTCGCGGGGACGTACGCGGTGCGCGTCCGCGGTGGTCGGCAGGACCTCGCGCACGTCGTCATGCCCCCGCGGCTCGCCGCCTGGGCGGAGCACGCCGACATGCGACGCCTGCCCGACGGGCTGGCCCTCGCCGTGCGTCAGTTCCTGGGGCGGGTCGGCTCACTCAACCCCGCGTCGCGGGCCCGTGTCGGGAGCGACCTCGCCACCCGGCTCTCCCGGTACGTCGCCCCGCCACCCCCGGCGGGGACCCACCCGGAGGAGTTCTGCATGGCCGTCCTCGCGGAGCGACGGGACCGCGACTGGGTGCGCGCGCAGCGCACGCACGCGCTCGCGTCGGAGCAGGCAGAGGCCGTCCGGCGCCTGCCCTACGGCATCCCCGACCCGTCCTGACGACCGCGTAGGCTCGGGGCATGCGCCTCGGAGTGGTCGTCCTGCCCCAGTACCGATGGTCCGACGCGGCCCCGATCTGGCAGCGCGCCGAGGAGTACGGGTTCGACCACGCGTGGACGTACGACCATCTCGCGTGGCGCTCGCTCGCCGACGAGCCGTGGTTCGCGACGGTCCCGACGCTGGCGGCCGCGGCGCTCGTGACCTCCCGCATCCGCCTCGGCACGTGGGTCGCGTCACCGAACTTCCGTCACCCCGTGCCCTTCGCCAAGGAGCTCATGACGCTCGACGACATGAGCGACGGCCGCATGCTGCTCGGTGTCGGCGCGGGCGGGCTGGGCTTCGACGCCACCGTCCTCGGGTCACCGGTGCTCACGCCCCGCCTGCGGGTGGAGCGCCTCGACGAGTTCGTCCGGGTCCTCGACATGCTCCTCACCCTGCCCCTGGCATCGCACTCGGGCCGGTTCTACACCGCCGAGGAGGCGCGGAACGTGCCGGGGAGCGTGCAGACCCCCCGCATGCCGTTCCTCGTGGCTGCCAACGGGCCTCGCGCCATGGAGGTCGCGGTCCGCCGCGGCGAGGGGTGGGCCACGACGGGCGCGGAGAAGCAGGAGACCCTCGAGGACTGGTGGTCCTCCCTGGAGGTCCTCTCCGCCCGCTACACCCGGACCCTCGCCGAGGCGGGCCTGCCCGCCGACGCCCACCCCCGGTACCTGAGCATCGACTCCCACACGTACGCCCTGTCGAGCGCCGCGCACTTCTGGGGGCAGGTGGACCGCGCGGAGTCGCTCGGCTTCACGGACGTCGTCGTGCACTGGCCGCGCGCGGAGGGCATCTACGCCGGCGACGAGCGGGTCCTCGAGGAGGTCGCCGCGGGACGCCCTCGCTGAGGAGGGCTCAGGCGTTGAGCAGGCGCAGCACGGCGAGGACGCGTCGGTGGTCCCCCGCGTCGACCGGGAGGTCGAGCTTGGTGAAGATCGCCGAGACGTTCTTCTCGACGGCACCGTAGGACAGCACGAGACGTTCCGCGATGGCCGAGTTGGACCGCCCCTGCGCCATGAGCTCGAGGACCTCGCGCTCGCGTGGCGTGAGCCGCGACAGCCCGTCGTCCTTGTGCGACGCCCCCATGAGCTGCGTGACGACCTCGGGGTCGAGCACGGTCTGGCCTGCCGCGATGCGCTCGAGCGCGTCGAGGAAGTCCGACACGTCGGCGACACGGTCCTTGAGCAGGTACCCGACGCCACGGGCGTCACCGGTGAGGAGCTGGGTGGCGAACCTGCTCTCCACGTACTGGGAGAAGAGCAGGACCCCCTGCTCCGGACGTGCGGTCCGGATGGCGAGGACCGCCTGGAGGCCCTCGTCCGTGAAGGTCGGCGGCATGCGGATGTCGGCGACGACGACGTCCGGGGCGTCACCGGGTGCGAGGTCCTCGACGGCACGGAGGAGCTCCGCACCGTCCCCGACGGCCCCGACGACCTCGTGACCGCGGCGGGTGAGGAGCGCGACGAGGCCGTCCCGGAGGATGACGGAGTCTTCGGCGATGAGGATGCGCAACGCGGGGCCCTTCAGGAGATGTGGAGCGGCAGGACGACGGTGACGACGGTGGGGCCCCCGGGAGGGCTGGACAGCGCGAAGTCGCCGTCCACGGAGCGCACCCGCTCCGCGAGGCCGACGAGCCCGCTGTGGTGGCCCGCCACGTCGGGCACGAGGATGGCCGCCCCGCCCACGCCGTCGTCGCTGATCACGAGGTGCAGCGTACGGTCCCTCGCGGTGACGCGGACGTGGACGGCGGTGGCGCGCGCGTGCTTGATGGCGTTGGTGAGGAGCTCCGTCACGCAGAAGTAGGCGATGGTCTCGATGGCCTCGGCGGGGCGGGGGGCCGGCGGGCCGGGCAGGTCGACGTCGACGGTGACGGGCAGCGGGCTGCGTGCCCCGAGAGTCTCGAGCGCGACCGCGAGACCGTTGTCGAGGGCCGGCGGGTGGATGCCGCGCGCGAGCTCCCGGAGCTCGACGAGGGTCTCCTTGGTGGCCGTGTGGGCGGCGGAGATGAGGTCGGTGAGCTCCTCCGGCGTCCCGGAGGACACCGCCTGCTCCTTGGCCTCGCCGAGCTGCATGGCGATGGCCACGAGCCGGGCCTGCGTCCCGTCGTGGAGGTTCCGCTCGATGCGGCGCAGCGTGAGGTCCGCGTCCTCCACCGCCCTTCCGCGGGAGTGCTCGAGGCTGGCGACGCGCAGGCTCGCCGCGGTGGGACCGAGCAGGGCCTCTGCGAGGATCCTGTGGAGGTGGGCGAGGCCGCGGACCACGGCGGACCCGACGAACAGCAGGAGCACGCCGAGGAGCGCGAACGCCACGTACCGGGAGGGTGTGTCCACGAAGAACGAGGGGCCGAGCTGTGCACCACGGTGCATCTCGCCGTCCGTGCCCGGGGACGCCGGGAGGTACGGGCCCCAGATCCAGTGCGTGATCGCACCGAGGGGGGTGACGAGGAACGTCAGGGCGAGCGGGAGCGTCGCGAGCGACAGGAGGAACTGGAGGACGAGGAACGCCACCGCCCGCCACCCCGCGCCGTCGGAGACCATGGCCCAGATGGACCCCCACAGCCCTCGGCGCGGCCTGAAGGCGGGTGGGGACGCGATGTCCGCACGGAGCATGCCGCGCGCGAGGCCTCGGTCGAGGGCACCGAGCCCGCGTGCCCCGAGGACCATGCCGCCCAGCACGAAGCCCGCGCCGACGACGGTGACGAGGAGCCCCGCGGTGAGCGCGATCATCACGACGACGTAGACGGCGCCGACCACCGACCAGGGCATGACGACGAGGAGGAAGCCGAGCTCGCGCCACGTCCTGGCGGAGAACGGGCCCCGCCAGAAACCCACGTCCTCGAGCGGCCGGACGGCACGTCGACGCCGCAGGCCGGCCTGCGCGTCCCCGGCCGCCGCCTGTGGCTCCCTCACGTGCACGTCCGTCACCATGCCCTCATCCTGTCCACCCGTCGTCCTCGTGCCCAGGGGGTGGGCCGCCGCGGCGCACGGGGGACGTCCCCAGGACCGGGGCAGCCTGCCCCGGTCCTGGTCCCCGGCCTGGTCCGGTCCTGGTCCGGCCTGGTCCTCGTCCTGCCGGACCGGTCAGCGCCGTTGAGTGCCGGTCAGTACCGGTAGTGCTCGGCCTTGTAGGGCCCCGCGGCGTCGATGCCGAGGTACTCGGCCTGGGACTTGGTGAGCTCGGTGAGACGCACGCCGAGCGCGTCGAGGTGGAGACGGGCGACCTTCTCGTCGAGGAGCTTGGGGAGGCGGTAGACCTCGCGCCCGTAGCCGTCGTCCGTGCCGGCCTTGGTGAAGATCTCGATCTGTCCGATCACCTGGTTGGCGAAGGAGTTGCTCATGACGAAGGACGGGTGGCCGGTGGCGTTCCCGAGGTTGAGCAGGCGCCCCTCGGACAGGACGATGATCGACCGTCCGTCCGGGAAGGTCCACTCGTGGACCTGGGGCTTGATCTCCGTCCGCGAGACACCCGGCACGTCGGCGAGGCCGGCGATGTCGATCTCGTTGTCGAAGTGCCCGATGTTCCCGACGATGGCCTTGTCCTTCATCCCCGCGAGGTGCTCCGCGGTGATGACGTCCTTGTTGCCCGTGGTGGTGATGAAGAAGTCCGCCTGGTCGAGCACGTCCTCGATCCGGACCACCTGGTACCCGTCCATCGCCGCCTGGAGGGCGCAGATGGGGTCGATCTCGCTCACGACCACGCGTGCGCCCTGCCCGCGGAACGCCTCGGCCGCGCCCTTGCCGACGTCGCCGTAGCCGGCCACGAAGGCGACCTTCCCGCCCATGAGGACGTCGGTGGCCCGGTTGATGCCGTCGGGCAGGGAGTGCCGGATCCCGTACTTGTTGTCGAACTTCGACTTGGTGACGGAGTCGTTGACGTTGATCGCGGCGAACAGGAGCCGGCCGGCCTCGGCGAGCTGGTAGAGGCGGTGCACGCCGGTGGTGGTCTCCTCGGTGACGCCGAGGATCTGCTCGGCGATCGTCGACCACCGCAGCGGGTCGTCCTGCAGCGTGCGACGCAGCAGCCCCCGGACGACGTTGTTCTCGTCGGAGTGGTCGGGCTCGCCCGGTCGCGTGTCGGCGGGCACGGCCCCGACGCGCTCGTACGCCACGCCCTGGTGGACGAGGAGCGTGGCGTCCCCGCCGTCGTCGAGGATCATGTTCGGTCCCGTGGGGGTGGCGTCGTCCGTGACGGGCCACACGAGGATCTGCTCCGTGCACTCCCAGTACTCCTCGAGGGTCTCCCCCTTCCACGCGAACACGGGGACGCCCCGGGGGTCCTCCGGCGTGCCGGTCGGACCCACGACGATCGCGGCCGCCGCCTCGTCCTGGGTGGAGAAGATGTTGCACGACGCCCAGCGCACCTCGGCACCGAGGGCGGTGAGCGTCTCGATGAGGACGGCCGTCTGGACCGTCATGTGCAGCGAGCCCGCGATGCGTGCACCGCGGAGCGGCTGGCTCTCGCCGTACTCGGCGCGCAGCGCCATGAGGCCGGGCATCTCGTGCTCCGCGAGCCGGATCTGGTGGCGCCCGGACTCGGCGAGGGAGAGGTCGCGGACCTTGTACCGGCCGGGGACCTCGTCGAACCGCGAGGCGGAGGGTGCGGGCGTGGCGGACTGGGTGGCCTGGGTGGTCATTGCGCTCCGAGCTCAGACGTGACGGGTCACCTCCAGGGTACGACGCCTCGACGCGAGCGTGCGGCGACGACCAGCGAGAGGCAGATAGCAATGTTCCGGACATACCAGACTTCGCGTGAGCATCCGAGGTCACAGGGGCATAACGATTCCTGAGCATGCCGAGATGCTTGTCAGCGCGGGGTTCCGGGCAAAGGGACGTCCTCGGACAGGGCGCTCCGGGTCATGACACGGTCGACCTCGTCCCTCGGATGAGGCAACCTGGTAGTTGACCGATCAAGGACCGATTGGCCTGACCGAGCCCCCGGTACGCGGCCCTCCTGCGCGGCGAGCGTGGACACGACCCGTCGTGCACACCCCTCCTGCCCGCGATCCCCGGCCCGAGGCTCGGCCGTGCGGCTCCGGAGCCACCCGACACCCGTCGGCGGCCCGACCGTGCCACGGACCACGTCCGTGCAGGCCCGCAGCCCACCCCACCACCGGTGGGCCCTGAACGAGGTGACTAGTGACCGCAGTACGAGTGGACAGCGTCTACAAGGTCTTCGGACGCCGCCCGGAGGAAGCCGTGCGCGCCCTGCGCGACGGGGCCGGCCGCGACGACGTGACCAAGCACGGCACCGCCGCCGTCATCGACGCCAGCTTCGAGGTGGCGCCCGGCGAGATCTTCGTCGTCATGGGCCTGTCCGGATCCGGCAAGTCCACCCTCATCCGCATGCTCAACGGCCTGTGGAAGCCGACGTCGGGCACCGTCGAGGTGGGCGGCGCCGACCTCGCCACGCTCTCCGCCAAGGAGCTCCGCACGGTCCGCCAGACGTCCGTGAGCATGGTGTTCCAGCACTTCGCGCTGCTGCCCCACCGCACCGTCCTCGACAACGCCGCCTACCCGCTCGAGATCCAGGGCGTGGGCCGGGCCGAGCGGACCGAGAAGGCGATGACGTCGCTCGAGCTCGTCGGCCTCGGCGGCTGGGAGCACCACCTCCCCTCCCAGCTCTCCGGCGGGATGAGGCAGCGCGTCGGGCTCGCCCGCGCTCTCGCCGCCGACACCGACGTCCTGCTCATGGACGAGGCCTTCTCCGCGCTCGACCCCCTCATCCGCCGCGAGATGCAGGAACAGCTCGTCGAGCTCCAGCACAAGCTCGGCAAGACGATCATCTTCATCACCCACGACCTCAACGAGGCGATGTTCCTCGGCGACCGGATCGCCGTCATGCGCGACGGCCGCATCGTGCAGATCGGCACGAGCGAGGAGATCCTCTCCGACCCCGCGAACGACTACGTCGCCCAGTTCGTCGCGGACGTCGACCGCACCCGCGTCCTGACCGCCTCCACCCTCCTGCGCCGCCCCGCGGCCGTCACCCCCCTCACCGGCGGCCCCCGTCAGGCCCTGCACGCCATGAGCGAGGCGCAGGTCTCCTCGGCCTACGTCGTCGACCGCGCCCGGACGTTCCGCGGCGTCGTCCACGACCACGAGGTCGTCACCGCGCAGCGTGCCGGCGCCCAGGGCATCGAGGAGCTCGTCCACCCGCTCGAGACCGTCTCCCCCGACACGCCCCTCTCCGAGATGTTCGGCCCCGCAGCCGGGTCGACCCTCCCCGTGCCCGTGACCGACGACGACGGCCGACTCCTCGGCGTCGTCCCCCGCGTCGCCCTGCTCGAGGCGATGGTCCCCGCCTCCGCCGACGACGACGCCACCACCGACGAAGGGACCCCGTCATGACCCTCCTCGCCTCCTCCGGGATCCCCCGCCTGCCCCTCGGCGACGCGGTCTCCGACGCCGTCGACTGGATGACCACGACGTTCCGCGACCTCTTCGACCACGTCAAGGACGCCCTCCTGTGGTGCTACGACCTCCTCGAGGCCGTCCTCACCACCCCGTCGTTCTGGTGGGTCGCCCTCGCGCTCACCGCGCTCGCGTTCTTCGCCAAGGGCTGGCGACTGGCCGTCACCGCCCTCCTCGGGTTCGTCGTCATCCAGGCCGTCGACCAGTGGGACAACGCGATGCTCTCCCTCGCGCTCGTCCTCATCGCCTCCGCCATCGCGCTCGCGGTGGCGATCCCGCTGGGCATCTGGACGGCGCACGACGACCGTGTGTCCCGGGTCGTCCGTCCCGTCCTCGACTTCATGCAGACCATGCCCGGGTTCGTGTACCTCATCCCGACGGTGCTCATCTTCCGCGCCGGCGTGGTGCCCGGGCTCGTCGCCACGGTGATCTTCGCCCTCGCCCCCGGTGTGCGCTTCACGGAGCTCGGCATCCGGCAGGTCGACAAGGAGGTGGTCGAGGCCGGCCACGCCTTCGGCGCCAGCGACGGGCGCATCCTGCGCCAGATCCAGCTCCCCCTGGCCATGCCCACGATCATGGCCGGGGTCAACCAGGTCATCATGCTCTCGCTGTCGATGGTCGTCATCTCCGGCCTCGTCGGCGCCCCCGGTCTCGGCCAGGAGGTCGTGGGATCCGTCCAGCGCGTCAACGTGGCGCTCGGCTTCGAGGCCGGGATCTCCGTGGTCATCCTCGCGATCTTCCTCGACCGCGTCACCTCGGCGCTCGGGGACCGGTCGAGCATCGCCCGGGCGTCGAAGGCCTCCGCCTAGCCCGTCCTGAACCTCACGCCCAGGCCCGGCGGGCCGGGGCGTCGCCCGCACCACCCGCCAACCCACGGCGGCGAGTCATCAGGACCCGCTGCCAGCAGGAAGGAAACAATGTTCAACCGCACCGCACGCCGCACCACGATCGTCGCCTCCGGGCTCGCGCTCACCCTCGGCCTGGCAGCCTGCTCCTCCGACTCGTCGGAGGCGACCGACGAGGACGCCCCCCGCCTGGAGAACGGTGACCTCACGAACCTGTCCATCGGGATCCACTCCGGGTGGGACGAGGGCATCGCCGTGTCGCACCTCTTCAAGGTCATGCTCGAGGAGGAGGGCTACACCGTCGAGGCGGAGGTCGCCGACCCGGGCATCGTCTACACGAGCGTCGCCGGCGGCGACTACGACGTGAACTTCGACATGTGGCTGCCCGCGACGCACGCCGACTACCTCGAGCAGTACGGCGAGGACCTCGAGCAGCTCGGCGTCTGGTACGACGACGCGAAGCTCACCATCGCCGTGAACGAGGACTCCCCCGCCACGTCGCTCGCCGACCTCGCCGAGAACGCGGACGCCTACGGCAACCGTCTGGTGGGGATCGAGGCGGGCGCAGGCCTCACCCGCATCACCGAGGACGAGGTCATCCCGACGTACGAGCTCGAGGGGATGGACTACGTCATCTCCTCGACGCCCACCATGCTCGCCGAGCTCAAGGGGGCGACGGACGCCGGCGAGAACGTCGCCGTCACCCTGTGGCGCCCGCACTGGGCGTACGACGAGTACCCGATCCGCGACCTCGAGGACCCCGAGGGCGCCCTCGGCGACGCCGAGGAGATCCACACCGTGGGTCGCACCGGGTTCGCCGAGGACTACCCGACCGTCGCGTCCTGGATCGCCGCGTTCACGCTGACCGACGAGCAGCTCTTCTCCCTGGAGAACCTCATGTTCAACGAGAACGAGGGAACCCAGAACGACGAGTCGGCCGCTCAGTGGCTCGAGGAGAACCCCGACTTCGTCGAGGACCTCAAGGCAGCCGCGGAGGGCTGATCCCCACCTCCTGAGAACGACGGCGAGGGCCGGGTGTCATCACGACACCCGGCCCTCGTCGTCCGTCGGGCGGCAGGTCACCCGGCGGACCGGTGGTGCTGGCTAGCGGGACACGCCCGCGCCGAGGGCGTCACGCTGCGGCAGGGGGGCACGGTCCCACGCACTGGCGGGGCCGGCGATCCCGAGACCGCTGAGCGCGCTCTGGCTGTTGAGGAACTCGCTGCCCTCGGTGGCCTGGTAGAGGGCACGGACGGTGTAGCGACCTGCCTCGAAGTCCGAGGGCAGCTGGACGGAGACGGAGGCCGATCCCGGCCACCCGCTGTCGTCCCCGGCGTTGTTGAGGAAGACGGTACGGGTGCTCACGGCGATCCCGTCCCGGTTGAAGACGGAGACCGTGACCATTCCGGTCGGGGTGCCGACGTCGGCGGCCACCCGGACGTTCGCGACCGGCGCGAACCCGGGCCAGGCAGGCTGCACCTGGAGGGAGGTCGAGGTGTAGACCGACGCGGGGTAGTCCACGGCGGTCGCTGATGAGGTGGCGAGCGGGGCGACGACGAGCGCGAGGGCTGCCGTCAGCACCACGAGGATCTTCTTGAGCATGAGGACTGCTTCCGTCAGAGGGACATCGGTGGCGGCCAGCAATCGGCCTGTTGGGACATCCGGGACGAACCCGAATTGGCACCCAGCGTATTTCACGTCCGACGCGCGAGCAGCATCTCTCCCCGAATTTTCCCAGAGTTCAGACATCTTCCACCCAGCCTCGTCAGGTACGTGGCAAGACGGCCGCGGCCGGCGTGAGATCCGCAGCATCTAGCGGTTTCAGGTGTTCCTACGCACCCTCTCCGGCACGCACGAAGAAGCAATGCCTCACCTACCTGAATTCACTGAACAATGGTCATTGGACCGGGGTACGTTATTCTTTGACGACAGTTCCTCGGGGCGGCGCCATCGCGCCGCAGGTCACAGCGCCGCGACGTTTTATCACCCGTCCGCCCGGGCCCGACCACCGGCCGGACCGGCCCTCCAGCCCGGATCGCCCGATTTCACCCGATGCGGACCGTGTACCGACCGTGCGCCGACCGATGCCCGGACGCACGACGCCGCCCCGAGCACGAGGCACGGGGCGGCGTCGGAGGTCCCGGCCGGACCGGGTCCGGGGCTGCGCGGACGAGAGCGAGGACGACGTCAGGCGGCCTGCACGACGTTGCGCAGGTCCGGCTCCAGGTAGATCTGCAGGTCGAGGTCCACCGCCGCGCGCACCCGGGTCTCCGCGGCGTCGATCGCATCGGCGACCGCGGCGGCCGTCTGCTCGCCCGCGACCTCGATCTTCGCCGCGACGAGCAGCTCCTCGGGGCCGAGGTGAAGGGTCTTGAGGTGGATGACGGAGGAGACGCCGGGCCCGACGAGCGCCGCGCGCACGGCCCGGACGTGGTCCGGGGTGGCGGACTCGCCGAGCAGGAGGGACTTCGTCTCGAGCGCGAGGACCACGGCGATGACGACGAGCAGCACGCCGATGCACGCGGTCCCCGCCGCGTCCCAGCGGCCGTCGCCCGTGAGCAGGGTCAGGCTCACGCCGCCCAGGGCCAGGACGAGCCCGACGAGCGCACCGAGGTCCTCGAGGAGCACCACCGGGAGCTCGGGCGCCTTCGCGGTCCGCACGAACTGCGTCCACGACTGCTTTCCGCGCACCAGGTTGGACTCCTGGATGGCCGTGCGGAACGAGAACGACTCCATGACGATCGCCGCGACGAGGACCGTGACCGGCACCCAGTGCCACGACTCGATCCCGTGCGGGTCCGACCACTTGTGGTACGCCTCGTAGAGGGCGAACAGCCCACCCACGCTGAAGAGCACGATCGACACGATGAAGGCGTAGATGTACCTCTCGCGCCCGTACCCGAACGGGTGCTCCTCGTCGGGCGCCCGCTTCGCACGGCGTCCCCCGAGGAGAAGGAGCGCCTGGTTTCCCGAGTCCGCGAGCGAGTGGACGGACTCCGCGAGCATGGACGAGGAGTGCGTGAGGAGGTAGGCGACGAACTTCGTCACCGCGATCCCCAGGTTGGCGACCAGCGCCGCGATGATCGCCTTGGACCCGCCGTGTGCGGACATGGGAGCTCCAGCTCGTGTGTGGTGGGGACGTGCAGGGGGTGGCGCAGGGGCGCCGGTACGCCCAGTTCCTCCGGGCGCCGAAGCGCCCGCGACCTACAGGGGGCGGGCGTCCTCGACGAGGAGCACGGGGATGCCGTCGCGGACCGGGTAGGCCAGCGGGTCGCTGCTCGCGGTGGAGTGCAGCTCGGGCTCGCCGAGCGGGCCGGAACCGTCGACGAGCTCGGCTCCCGAGGCGGGGCAGCGCAGGATGCTGCGCACCCACGGGTCGAGAGGGAAGGGCCCTCGGGGGGCGTCCCCGCGTCCGGTGGTCGTCATCGCTGCTCCTCGTCGGTGGTCTCCTCGGCGCGGACGAGCGACAGGACGTCGTCGCGCACCTTGACCATGATGTCCTCGTCCGCCGCCTCGACGTTGAGCCGGAGCAACGGCTCCGTGTTCGAGGCCCGCAGGTTGAACCACCACTGCGGGTGGGAGTCCCAGTGCGAGACGGTGAGACCGTCGAGCTCGTCGACGGTCACCGGCCCGGCCCCCTCCTGCGTCACGTACGCCTCGACGACGCGCGCCCGGGCCGCGGGCACGTCGTCGATGCGCGAGTTGATCTCGCCGCTCGCCACGTACGGCTCGTACATCTCGGCGAGGGCGGAGAGCGGGTGGGGCTGCTCCCCGAGGGCGGCGAGGACGTGCAGCGCGGCGAGCATGCCGGTGTCGGCGAAGAAGAAGTCGCGGAAGTAGTAGTGGGCGCTGTGCTCGCCCCCGAACACGGCACGGTGCTCCGCCATGGTCGCCTTGATGAAGGAGTGCCCGACCCGCGTGCGGACCACGGTGGCGCCCGCGGCGCCCAGGAGGTCCGGGACGGCCGCGGACGTGATCAGGTTGTGGATGACGGTGGGCTGGCGACCTTCCGCCTGCTCGCGGGCCACCTCGCGCAGACCGACGAGCGCGGTGATGGCGGACGGGCTCACGGCACGCCCCTGCTCGTCGACCACGAAGCACCGGTCGGCGTCGCCGTCGAAGGCCAGGCCGATGTCCGCGCCGTGCTCGACGACGGCCGCCTGGAGGTCGACGAGGTTGGCCGGCTCGAGCGGGTTGGCCTCGTGGTTGGGGAACGAGCCGTCGAGCTCGAAGTACAGGGGGACGACGTCCAGCGGCAGCGCGGGAAGACCGGCCTCGGTGCCGAGCACGGCAGGGACCGTGTGGCCGCCCATGCCGTTGCCCGCGTCGACGACGACCTTGAGAGGCCGGATACCCGAGATGTCGACGAGCCCCCGGAGGAACGCCGCGTAGTCGGCGAGCATCGAGCGCTCGGTCACCTGGCCGAGCTGGGTCGCGGGACCCGGGAGACCGTACGTGAGGTACTGCTCGGCGAGCTCTCGGACCCGCGTCAGCCCCGTGTCCTGGCCGACCGGCCTCGCGCCAGCGCGGCACAGCTTGATGCCGTTGTACTCGGCGGGGTTGTGGCTCGCGGTGAACATGGCCCCGGGCACGCCGAGCGTGCCGGACGCGTGATAGAGCCCGTCGGTGGAGCACAGCCCGATGTTCACGACGTCGATCCCCGCCGCGGTGAGCCCGCGCGTGAACGCCTCGACGAGGGCCGGACCGGACTCGCGCATGTCGTGCCCGACGACCACGCGCGGGCGACCCATGGTGCCCGTGGTGGGCGTCTCGAGCGCAGCGGGCGTCGCGTCGCCCGCGTCACCCGCGTCCGGGATGACCACGGCCGTCGCGAAGCCTGCACCGATCGCCTCGGCCACGTCGGGACCGAAGGGGCTCGGTACCGTGCCCCGGACGTCGTAGGACTTGATGAGACCGGACAGGTCGACCGGCTGGGCGGACGCGTCCGAGGTCACCGGCTGAGCCGGTCGCGCGGTGGGTTCCATGGAGGGAAGCCTACTGGTCCAGCCCCTCCGGGGCTGCCGGTGACGTCGAGGGGGGCGTGGGCGCGTCCGGTTCGCTCCCGGCCTCGCCGAGGACCGTCGCCCTGCTCAGCTCGCGGCCGTCGTCGGCCGCGTAGTAGCCGGACCGCTCGCAGTCGTGGCAGGAGACGAACACGGCCGGCACGGCGCTCCGCGTGGGCAGGCTGAGCCGGGTGAGCGAGCCGGAGGAGCACGCCGGGCAGAGAGCAGGACCGGGGACGGGGCCGCGGGGCTGGCTCAGCGAGCCGAGCGGCGTCTCGGGTTCGACCGCCTTGCGGCGTCGCGGACGTGGACGTGGCTCGGCCGGCACGGGTCAGCCCTCGCCGCGCAGGATCCGCAGGTGGCCCCGACGGGCGACCTCCCCGTCCTGGACGGGGGCCGGGTCGGCGAGGTGCCGGGGCCTGCCCGCCTCGCGCACGGCGTCGGCGAGGGCGGCGAGGTCGTCCTGGGACGGGCCGGGCTCGGTCGTGGGAGAGGAGAGACGGACGACCTCCCACCCGCGGGGGGCGGTGAGTCGGCCGGAGTGGACCTCGCACAGGTCGTAGCTGTGGGGCTCGGCCATGAGGGCGAGGGGCCCGAGGACCGCCGTGGAGTCCGAGTACACGTAGGTGAGGGTCGCCACTGCGGCACGCGCACAGGCGGTTCGGGAGCATTGACGCACTGATCTCACGAGAGGACGGTACATCGCCCGCCCGCCTTCCGGGCCATCCCACGCCGTGCAGGTAGGGGTGTGTCCGTCGCGGCTAGGGTGATGTGCATGGACGAGACCACCGGGCGGGACGAGGGCTCAGGACACCCGGGGCAGGGTTCGCTGCTCCCCGTCGGTGCCGGCGGTGCCGACGGGGAGCAGCGCCCGGGTGGCGCACCCGCACGCCGCAGCCGCCGCGACAGGCGTGGGCGAGGTGTCCGTGGGTTGCTCCTGCCGGTGGCGGCGCCCGGCTACCGCACGCGCGCCGAGCGGTTCGACGAGGCCGTGCTGGCCACCGTGGAACGGCTCGAGAAGGCCTGGGGGCGCGAGCTCGCCGGGACGGAGTTCGCGGTGGAGGACGTCCCGCCGTCCGACCCGTCGCCCTGGGAGACGGGTGGCGTCCCGATGGGCCGGTACTTCCCCGCGGAGTCGGGCCAGCCAGGCAGGGTGGTGGTGTACAGGCGCCCCGTGGAGAACAGGGCCGTGGGCCCGTCGGACGTCGTCGAGCTGGTGCGCGACGTCGTGGTGGAGCAGGTGGCGCACCTGCTGGCCCGGTCCCCCGAGGAGATCGACCCGCACTACCGCGACCTGGGCTGAGCGCGGCGTCCCCTCACCGCGCCGTGGGCAGGCCCACCGCGGGCGACCTGCGCACGACGAGGGTCTCCTCGTCGGCGGTGGGTCGTGTGGGCTCGAGGACAGCGATGCCGCCGCTCACGTCAGGGTCGGCGAGGACGACGGCCCAGTCGACCACGACGTCGTCGGTGCGTGACGACGGCACGAGGACGACGGTGGCGACGGGCTCGTCGCCGAGGTCCGCGAGGTCGATCCGCACCGCCTGCCCGGGCGCGGCCTCGACGGGACGTGTCCCGAGGAGCGTGCCGTCCGCCGCGTACGCGGAGAGCTCGGCCACCTCCGTCGGCGTCCACGCCTCGGCCGTCTCGGCCGCGCCCCCCGTGGTCGCCTCGTCGGCGACCTCGTCCGTGGTGTAGACGACGGGGACGTCCCCGACCACGTCCGCGGTCCCGTCGAGCGCCGCGGGCAGCGGCGTGAGCACCGCGGTCCCCGTGAGCCCGTCCGGGATCGCGACGACGCTGCGGACCTGCGCCTCGGGTCGGCCGGAGGCCACCCAGGCGCGGTCCACGGGGACCCCGACGAGCGGCTGCTCGGGGTCCGCCGAGCCCTCGCGGGTGGAGTGGGCGCCTGCGACCACGGGGACGTCGGCCTGCACCAGCACCGTGTACGTCCCGGCGGGAAGACCCGCGAGGCTGAGGTCCTCGACCCGCCCCGCGACGAGGTCCATGGTCTCCACGCCGCGCAGGACGTGCCGGCCGTCGGCACCGAGGACGTGCACGGTCGCCGTCCCGTCGTCCGCGGGCGACAGGACCCGCACGGAGGCCACGTCGTCGTCACCCACCTCGGACTCCTCCAGGGAGAGCCCGGCGAGGACCTGGGCCGTGGCCGGATCGCCCCCGGCCGTGACGAGGTCCACCCCGGCGGGTGTCAGCCCCTCGAGCACGTTGTGCTGGAGGTAGGACGTCACGAGCGCGCCCGAGGTCTCGACGTGCACCACGGGACGACGCTCCTCGGCGGCGAGGCCCTCCAGGAGGGTGGACGACTGGGACCCGGGCGGCACGAGGTACGTGGACGGGCCGGCGAGGTCGAGCTGCCCGGAGGCCCCCCACACCGTCACGGTGACGGTCGCCGGGGTGCGGCTCGGGTTCTGCAGGACGAGCCGGGTGCTCGACCCGAGCTCGGTGCCCCCGCCGACGAGCCACTGGCTGATGCCCGGGGCGCGGCAGGCCGAGGCCGCGACCCCCTGGAGGTCACCGGCGGCGGTCGTGGACGCGACGCTCGCCGCGGCGAGCCCGTCGGTGCCTTCCGCCGGGTCCGTCTCGGCGCGCAGGACGGCCGCGTCGTCGACGGTCTCGGACGACGAGCCGGGGCCGTCGGCGTCCGGCGCCACCGCGCCCGTCCCGTCCGTGTCGTCCGCGGCGTCGAGCGCGACGACCGCGCCCGTCGTGCCGTCGTCCACGACGGCGGTCGTGAGGGTGGTCGTCGTGTCGACTGGGGTGGGGCTGAAGCCCTCGTCGTCCGTCGAGTCGGGGTCGGGCAGCGCCACCGGTGCCGGGCACACGAGGGTCGTCGTCGAGCCTGAGATCGCGACCGACGTCCCGGGTGCCTCGTCGGGGACATGGGTGGGCAGCACGGTGCTGCCGAGCGCGGCGAGCGCGCCGGTGGTCCCCACGGCGACCACGGTGGAGAGCACCGCCCACGTGCGGCGCCGCCGCGTCGCCCTGCGCTGCAGCTGCTCACGGGTTCGGACGGTCATCGGACACCTCCGGGTGGTCGTCGGCGCACCGGGAGCGCGAGGAGGACGGACACGGTGAGGACGATGCCCTGGAGCACGAACCACGGGGTGCGGCTGGCCCGCTCGTACCCCACGGTGAGGTCGCCTCCGTCGGGACCGAGGGCGAAGGCCTGCCGGCCGTCGGACTCCACGGACCGCAACGGGACTCCGTCGAGCTCCGCGGTCCAGCCGGGGGCTGCGGTCTCGGCGAGGACGAGGACCCGGTCCGGGTCCCCGTCGGGCACGGTCGTCCGCACGGAGGTGTCCTGGGCGTCGACGACCCCGGTGGCCGTCAGGGCACCGCCGGGGCCGGGGACGTACGTCCGCGCCCAGGCGGCGGGGACTGCCGTCTCCCCCGGCGGGGCGACGCGCCAGATGGTGCCCGTGTCGCTCTCGGTGATCCGCTGGACGCCGGCGACCGTGTCGATGCGCCCCACGAGGCGGGCTCGTTCGAGCGCGTCGGAGGACGGGACGAGGACCGCACCGACACCGAGGTCGGCCAGGCGCTCCGCCTGGTCACCGTCGGCGCCCGCGGCGAGGTCGGCGACGAGGTCGGCGACGTCGTCGGGCCGTCCACCGAGGGTGGCGACGTTCACGACGACCGAGGAGTCGGTGAGCTGGGGGCCGTCGTCGTGGAGCAGCTGATAGGTGAGGGCGCCGTCGTCGCGGGTCTCGAGCACGAGGACCCGGGCCTGACGGGCCGACGTCTGCATCTGCTGCCCGACGGCAGGGACCACCGGCCCGTCGAGGGCGAGGATCTCGAGCCCCGCGCCGGTGCGTGACGCGGTCCCCCAGGCGGCGAGCCCGAGGACGGGGACGGCGCCCACGAGGACGGCGAGCAGACCGATCGCCACCTGGCGCCACCCGAAGGTGTGCCGCAGGGCCTTGTCGCTCAGGCCGTCGACGCCGAGCGCGCCCGCGACGAGGAGGGCGAGCAGCATGAGCGAGAGACCGGATCCCGGCCACCCGCTCACCGTCGACCCGTCGCCCACCGCGACCGCCGTGGCGGACGAAGCGAGGGCCGCGCCGAGACCGAGGGGCACGACGCACCACGCCGTGCGCGCCCCGACGCCGCGTCCCCCGCTCCGGGCGAGTCCGACGACCGCGGCGACGAGCACCACGGCGCCCAGCAGGTAGGGCGTCACGGACCACACCGTGCTCCAGGCGCCGTCGGTCGCGAAGGACGGCGCCGGGTCCACGGGCACGAGGAGGAGCTGTCGCCACGCGTCGGTCCCGTCGGAGCCGAGGGGCAGCCCGGGGTCGCCGAGGAGGATCCGCCAGCCGCCGCTCTGCCAGGTGGCGACGGCACGGACGAGGACGGGGCCGAAGACGGCGAGCGCGGGCAGCGGCACGAGCAGGAGTCGCTTGCCGTCCCGTGGGACGGCGACCGCGACGATCGCGAGGGCGACGACGCCGGGCACGAGGAGGACGGGCGCTCCCTGGACGACCACGGCGAACACGAGCCCCGCCGCACCCAACGCCGCGATGGACGACGACGTCCTGCGCTCGGGCTCGCGGAGGCGGACGCGTCCTACGGGGACCTCCGCCCCGGGGAGGGAGCGGCCCTCGCGGGCGCGCTGCAGCGCACGGTGCTGGAGCCGTTCGCGTCGGCGGGCCTCGGCGCGCTCCTGGGATCGCATGCGCAGGGCGCCCCACGTGTCGGTGCGCTGCACCCCGACGGCGCGGGCCGTCGCGAGGGCGAACCACGGCAGCGCGGCGTGGGCGAGGACGGCGCCGAGCCGCCCCTCCCCCACGGCCAGCAGGAGCGGCGGGGCGGCGACCCACACGGTCGACACCCAGAACCGCACCGGGACGGACCGGGTCGCCGCGCCCGACGCGAACCACGCCCCGACACCGGACAGGACGAGGGAGGTCACGACGACGAGGTTCACGGCGAGCTGGAGGTCCGACCCCACGAGGACGGTCAGCGGCAGCAGGGCGGTGAGGAGGGGGTCGGCCGGTGCCGAGGCTCCGAGCCCGTCGCGCACCCACCCGCTGGTGACCGCGTCCCACACGTCGCCCGCCCCGCCGCTCGCGAGGAGCAGGGCGCCACCGACGATGCGACCGTCGGCGACCGTGCTCAGCAGCGGCCCGAGGGCCACCACGGTGGCGGCCACGCTCAGCGCGACGACGCCGGCGAGCGCGAACCGCCGTCGGGTGGCCGCCCGGCGGATCTCCGCGGCGTCGAGCTCGCGGGACCCGGCGGACGCCCGTCGGCGCGCCGAGTGCGCCAGCCGCCGGTCCCGCAGCTGACCGAGGACGTCGCGCGTGGAGGCCGTGAGGGGGGTGAGCAGGCTGCGCGGGGCGACGGACGTCCGCGCGATGCGACGCCGCGCGCCGAGGACGCGACCGACGCGGACCAGCAGCCACAGCGGCGCCCAGATCTCGTCGAGGGCCTGTCCCGGCTGCTTCACGGCGATGCGGTAGAGGGCGCGCGGCGGCCCTGCGACGACGGACGCGACGAGGAAGAAGGGCAGCACCCAGCCGGACACGGTCGTCGCCAGGTAGTAGAGCTGGGAGCGCAGCCGCGCCCCGAAGGTCCGGTCGCTGCGGGCGAGCGTCGAGCGGCCACCCCCGACCGGCACGGAGCGGTCCTCGTCGGCCGTCGACGCGTCGTCGTGCTCCGACCCGAGGACGTCCCGCACACCGGTGAGCGACCCCTGCGCGTGGAGGACCACGGCGTCGGGGACGACGATGACCCGGTGCCCGGCCAGGCGGGCGCGGCGGGACAGGTCGAGGCCGTCGCCGAACAGCCCGTAGGTGGGATCGGGCCCGTCCAGCGCCACCCACACCTCGGTCCGGGCGAGTGCACCCGCGAGGCCGACGGCGAGGACGTCCTCGCGGCCGTCGTGCTGGCCCTGGTCGAGCTCCCCCGGCTCGACGCCGGTCATGCGGCGACCGCTCCGCGACGTGGTGAAGCCCACCTCGATGAGCTCGTCGGGGTCCTCCCAGCGCACCTGCTTGGCCCCCGCGAGCGCGACGTTCGACGTGTGCTCCAGGGCCCGCAGGAGATGGTGCAGTGCCTCGCGCTCGGGCGCGCTGTCGTCGTGGAGGAGCCACAGCCACGGGGTGGTCACCGACGCGTCGGAGACCGCAGCGCTCACGGCGGCCCCGAAGGTCCGCGCCCCGGGGGCGCGGACGACGGTCGTGCCGTCGGCGACCTCGAGGTCGAAGCCCTGGTCGTCCGACGCGGAGACGTCGACGACGACCACGCGCGCGGGCTGCATGGTCGAGGCGTGGAGGGCGTCGAGCGTGTGGGCCACGTACGGGGTGGTGCCGCGCGTCACGACGACGGCGGTCACCGACCCGGTGCGGGCCTGCTCGGGGGGCGTGTGCGCCGGGGGCGCCTGGTCCGGAGATGTCATACCGACGACCATGGTGCCTCACGCCGGGCCCAAACGGCCTCCCTCGGCGCGGCGTGGCGCGGGCAGGGACGACGAAGGGCGGCCCCGGTGACCCGGGACCGCCCTCGGAGGCTCTCTCAGATGGCCTGCTTCTTCAGCTTGCGTCGCTCACGCTCGGAGAGACCGCCCCAGATGCCGAACCGCTCGTCGTTCTCGAGCGCGTAGTCGAGGCACTCGGACCGGACCTCGCACCCGACGCAGACCTTCTTGGCCTCGCGGGTGGAGCCGCCCTTCTCGGGGAAGAACGCCTCCGGGTCGGTCTGGGCGCACAGCGCTCGCTCCTGCCAACCGGCGGGCGCCTCGTCGTCCAGCGACCCGAAGAGCGGGAGGATGGGGGCGATCTGCGGGGCGTCTCCCGGCTGCTGGGCGTCGGACGGGAAGGGCCCGTCCTCGTCGAGCAGGTTCCACATGTCTGTAGCCCCCTCCGTCGTCCGTCGTCGTGGTCAAAAGGTCTGGTCAAAAGTTTGCTTCACAGGGTCGCGGACAGACGCCGAACTGGACAGATCTTCACTGAACTGCACAACTTCTGCACCGTTTCGAGCCCTTGACCGCTAGGTGAAATTACACGCGTGTCACACCGGGGAGTCAAGCCGAGTTGTGCTGTTTGGGCCGCTCAGGGCGGGTGAAATTCTGCGGCTCCCGAGGGGTCGACCCTCCCGGGCGGGCGTCTACGCTGGGGCCATGCCAGCCTCCACCACATCGCTCCAGACCGTCCTGAACAACTTCGCCGCCGACCCCGGTCGCCCCCGGCTCACCTGGTACGGGACCGACGGCGAGCGGGTGGAGCTCTCGGGTGCGGTGCTCGCCAACTGGGTGGCGAAGACCACCAACCTGCTCGTCGAGGAGCTCGACGCCGAGCCCGGCACCGTGGTCGACGTCGATCTCCCGCCGCACTGGCGCACGCTCGTGTGGGCGCTCGGCACCTGGCAGAGCGGAGCGACCGTCCGGCTCGGGGCGGACGGTGCGCCCGGCGACGTCGTCGTCACCGACGTCCCGGGGCGTCGGGCCGCCGGACGGGCCGCGCTCGTGGTCGTCTCGCTCCCCGCCCTCGCCCGCCGCTTCGACGGCGACCTCCCGCGCGGGGCCATCGACGCCGCGGCCGCGGTGATGACCTACGGGGACACCGTCGGCTACCTGCCGCCCCACGACCCGTCGGCAGACGCTCTCGTCGGGGGCGGCGTCGCGGCCACGGTGAGCCACGCCGACCTCCTGGGGTGGGCCGATCACGACGGGTCCCCCGAGGGGAGCGCCTCCACCGACGACGGGACGCAGACCCGGGGCGGGCGGCTCCTCCTCGCGCTGCAGGACGCGACGGCGAGGACGACGGGAACTCTTCTGCGCACCGCCCTCGCGAGCTGGCACCGGGACGGTTCGGTCGTCGTCCTCGCCCCCGACGTCGCTGCGGAGCTCGCGGCGGACCCGGCCCGGGCGGACCGGCTCGTCGAGACCGAGCGGGTCACGCACCGCGCGTGAACGACGCGGGCCCGGCGCGCTTGTCGGCGCGCCGGGCCCGGCGGTGGTCGGACGGTCGTGGACGGACCGGTCAGGGGCGCCCGAGCGCGCGGTAGGACCAGCCGGCGTCGCGCCACACCGTCGGGTCGAGCGCGTTGCGCCCGTCGAGGATGGTGCGGTGCGCCACGAGCTCACCGATGGCGGACGGGACGAGGTCCCGGTACTCCTTCCACTCCGTGAGGAGCAGCACGGAGTCGGCGTCCCGGACGGCCTCCTCGACGGTCTCCACGTACGTGAGGTCCGGGTAGCGTCCGCGGGCGTTGGCGATGCCCTCGGGGTCCGTGACGACGACGTCCGCACCCTGGAGCGCGAGCTGCACGGCGACGTCGAGCGCCGGGGAGTCGCGCACGTCGTCGCTGTTCGGCTTGAAGGTGACCCCGAGGACGCCGATCCGGCGTCCCTTGATCGACCCGCCGTTGACCTCGCGGGCCAGGTCCACCATGCGCACCCGGCGGCGCCCGTTGATCGCGTCGACCTCCTTGAGGAAGGCCACCGCCTGGTCGGCGCCGAGCTCACCGGCGCGCGCCATGAACGCCCGGATGTCCTTGGGCAGGCACCCTCCCCCGAACCCGAGGCCCGCGTTGAGGAAGCGACGCCCGATGCGCTCGTCGTGCCCGATGGCGTCGGCGAGCTGGGTGACGTCCGCGCCGGTCTCCTCGCACAGCTCGGCCATGGCGTTGATGAACGAGATCTTCGTGGCGAGGAACGAGTTGGCCGCGACCTTGACGAGCTCGGCCGTCGCGTAGTCGGTGACGATGCGCGGCGTGCCGTCGGCGAGCGCACGCGCGTAGACGGTGTCGAGGACGTCGGCGGCGCGCTTCCCGGCGTCGCCCGGCGCAACCCCGTACACGAAGCGGTCCGGCGTGAGGGTGTCCTTGACGGCGTACCCCTCGCGGAGGAACTCCGGGTTCCAGGCGAGGGAGGCCCCGACCTCCTCGACGAGGGCGGCGAGACGCGCCGCGGTGCCCACGGGCACCGTGGACTTGCCCACGACGAGATCCTCCGCGGACAGGTGGGGCAGGAGCGACGTCACGGACGCGTCCACGTAGCGCAGGTCCGCGGCGTACTCGCCGTCCTTCTGCGGGGTCCCCACGCAGACGAAGTGCACGGACGCACCTGCTGCGTCGGCGATGTCCGTGGAGAACGTCAGGCGACCGGTGGCCATGGCCTCGGCGAGGAGCTCGGGCAGTCCGGGCTCGAAGAACGGGGCCTCGCCCCGGGACAGGGCGTCGATCTTGCGGGGGTCGACGTCGATGCCCACGACGTCGTGGCCGAGCGTGGCCATGCAGGCCGCGTGGACCGCGCCGAGGTACCCGCATCCGATGACTGAGAGACGCACGATATGTCCTTTCGAGAGCGTGACGCCCAACCTATCGAAGATCGCACGCCGTGAGGGCACCGTTGGTCCCGGCGTGGCGTGACCTGCGCCTGCGTCGTCGTGGGCACAGGATCTCCACGTCGGCGGCACGCCGGGGACGACTACCCTGATCGCACCATGAGCAACTCTCCCGCAGCCCCCTCGCCGGAACCCGTCCTCGTCGTGTGCGTCGTCTTCAACCCGGGCCCCGAGCTCGAGGACTTCGCCACCTCCCTCGCCACCGCCACGACCCGCCCCGTCGACCTCGTCGTCGTGAACAACGGCGACCCGAGCCCGCTCGCGGACGCGGTCGCGGCACGGCTCGGCGGGACCGTCCTCGAGGGCGGTGGGAACGTCGGCTACGGGACCGCGTCCAACGCCGGCCTGCGGACGAGCCGGGCCCCGTGGGCCGTCGTCGCGAACCCCGACCTCGTGTGGACGCCCGGCTCCCTCGACACGCTCCTCGCCGCGGGCGAGGCGCACCCCGAAGCCGGGGCCCTCGGTCCCGCCCTCCTCAACTCCGACGGCACCCTCTACCCCTCCGCCCGTGCGGTGCCGTCGCTGCGGCAGGGCGTGGGCCACGCCCTGCTCGGCCGCCTGTGGCGCTCCAACCCCTGGTCGCGGGCGTACCGCGACGCCCAGGAGGACGCGGGGACGGAGGAGCGCGCCGCGGGCTGGCTGTCCGGCGCGTGCCTCCTCCTGCGGCGGACGGCGATCGACGCGGTCGGCGGCTTCGACGAGCGCTACTTCATGTTCTTCGAGGACCTCGACCTCGGCGAGCGCCTGGGCCGCGCAGGGTGGGCGAACCTCTACGTCCCCCAGGCCCGCGTGACGCACGTGCAGGGCGTCTCGTGGAAGGCCAAGCCGGAACGGATGATCCGGGCGCACCACGAGAGCGCGCGCACCTACCTCCACCATCGGTACCCCCGCCCGTACCACTGGCCGCTGCGGACGCTCGGCGGTGCAGCGCTCCGGCTCAGGGAGAGGGCCGAGGTGCGGCAGGCCCGATCCGGCGTCTAGGTCCGGAAGGCCCTGATGAGGCACACTGTTGTCCCATGCGCGGAATCATTCTGGCCGGCGGGTCCGGCACCCGGCTCCACCCCATCACCCTCGGTGTGAGCAAGCAGCTCGTCCCCGTCTACGACAAGCCGATGATCTACTACCCGCTGTCGACGCTCATCGCGGCCGGCATCAGGGACGTCCTGATCATCACGACGCCCCACGACGCGGAGCAGTTCCACCGTCTCCTCGGCGACGGCAGCCAGTTCGGCATCTCTATCGAGTACACGGTGCAGGCCGAGCCCAACGGGCTCGCGCAGGCCTTCGTGCTCGGCGCGGACTTCATCGGGACGGACACCTCGGCCCTGGTCCTCGGTGACAACATCTTCTACGGCCAGGGCCTCGGGTCCCAGCTCTCGCGGTTCACGGACATCGACGGCGGCGCGGTCTTCGCGTACCGGGTCGCGGACCCCACCGCGTACGGGGTCGTGGAGTTCGACGAGAAGGGCCGCGCGCTATCTCTCGAGGAGAAGCCCTCGGAGCCCAAGAGCAACTACGCCGTCCCGGGCCTGTACTTCTACGACAACGACGTCGTCGAGATCGCCCGTGACCTCAAGCCCTCGGCACGTGGCGAGTACGAGATCACGGACGTCAACCGCGTCTACCTCGAGCAGGGGCGCCTGCAGGTCGAGGTCCTCCCCCGCGGTACGGCATGGCTCGACACCGGGACGTTCGACTCCCTCGTCGAGGCGTCCGACTACGTGAAGACGATCGAGCACCGCCAGGGCCTCAAGGTCGGCGCCCCCGAGGAGCTCGCGTGGCGCCAGGGCTTCCTCTCCGACGACGAGCTCCGCGCCCGCGCCGAGACCCTCGTGAAGTCCGGGTACGGCGCGTACCTCCTGAGCCTCCTCGAGGACCGCGACTAGCAGCCCCGCGGATCACGACGACAGGGCCCGGTCCCGCACCTGGTGTGCGGGACCGGGCCCTGCGTCGTCAGATCGCCGGCTCCTCCTGGGCCATGGCCCGTACCTGCCGGGTGTCGTAGGTGCGCACGTGCGTCATCACGGGACGCTCCACGAGCAACCAGCTCGCCACCGCCGGGACGAGGACCAGCAGGGTGGTCACCACCAGGTAGGCGGGCATCCACCGGTGCAGCCCGACGAGCACGAGCAGCTGCTGCACGGGGAACGTGTAGATGTACACGCCGTAGGACACGTCGTGCCGTCGCAGGAGCTCTGGGGACGGGACCACCGACGCGAGCCAGAGCGTCGCGACGGTGAGCAGCGGCGCCGCAACCTGACCGCCCCACCCCGGCACGAGGACGATCAGCAGGAGGCCTACGACACCGGAGCCCACCCCGACCGGCCACGTCCCCGGGATCGTCTGACGGAGCTGGTGGACGAGCGCCCCGCCGAGGAAGTAGGGCAGCAGGGGGGCGAGGAAGAGCAGGTCCGGGTTGGGACCCAGGTACGGCAGCAGGGCGTCGAGGTTGGCGTGGGCGGCGACGCTCGCGACGAACAGGACGGCGACAGGGACCACGGACCGCTTGGCGAGCGGCCAGAGCATGACGAGACCGATGATCAGGTAGCAGAGGAACTCGTAGTAGAGGGTCCACAAGGACCCGTTCCACGCGCCGGGAAGGGGCACGCCCGTGGGCGTCCCTGCGACCGAGAAGTCGGGGATCCGCAGGAGCAGGTTCGAGAACACGTAGTTGAACGGCGTGTTCGGCGTGGTCAGGTACCCGTCGAGGGTGCGGTTCGCGTGGAGGTACCCGACGGGTGCGACGAGCACCACGGTCACCACCAGGCTGACCACGAACGCCGGGAAGATCCGTGCGATCCGGTGGACGAGGTACTCGGAGAAGTGCGTGCGCAGCCGTGCGGCGGTGATGAGGTACCCGCTGATCATGAAGAACCCGGCCACCGCCCACGTCCCGAGGTGCTCGCCCTGCCACGACGGCTCAGGGCGCCCGGCGATGGGGTACGCGTGCGACACGAGGACGACGAGCGCGAGGACGAGGCGGAACAGGTTGAGGCTGTTGCGCCGACCGCGCAGGAGCGGCCTGCCGACCGGACGCAGGCTCTCCTCAGCAGGAGTCACGGGTCACACCTCTCGGAGGACCTCCGACGAGGCCACCTGCCACCGCTCGGTCCAGTCGCCGATGGGCTCGACACCGGCCGCCGTCAGCGCGTCGTGGCCGAGGACCGAGTACGCCGGGCGCGGCGCAGGACGGACGAAGGCTGCGCTGGTGGTCGGCTGGATGGTCTCCGGGTCGTGGCCCGCGGACGCGACGGCCGCGCGCGCGAAGTCGAACCAGGAGGCCTGCCCGGACGACGTCCCGTGGTAAGTCCCCGAGGGCGCGCCGGACTCGACGAGGCGCACGACGAGGTCGGCGAGGTCCACGGTCCATGTGGGCTGGCCGACCTGGTCGTCGACCACGGTGAGGGAGTCGCGGTCCGCGAGGAGCCGCACCATGGTCTTGGGGAAGCACGCGCCGTGCGCGCCGTAGAGCCACGCGGTCCGGACCACGAGGTAGTCGTCGGTCTCGGCGCGGACGGCCCACTCCCCCGCGCCCTTGGTGCGCCCGTACGCGGAGCGGGGCGCGGCAGGCGCGTCCTCGGCGTACGGCTGGTCGGCGTCCCCGGCGAAGACGTAGTCGGTGGAGATCTGGACGAGGCGTGCGCCTGCGGACCTCGCCGCGCGTGCGAGGTTCGCCGGTCCCACGGCGTTCACCGTGAAGGCGGCCGCCTCCTGCGTCTCCGCGTCGTCCACGGCGGTCCACGCCGCGCAGTTCACCACGACGTCGTACCCGACCAGGCCGGCGTCGGTGCTCGCGGGGTCGGTGATGTCGAGCTCGGCGCGGTCCGCGGCGTCCACGGCGTGGCCGCGGTCACGGAGCAGGGACACGAGATCCTGGCCGAGCATGCCGTTCGCACCAACAACCAACCAGCGCACGGGACTCCTTCGGGGTGGGTCGCCGGTGAGCGACGGACTCGCCACGGTCGACGCGGCAACTCTAGTCGACGGCCCACCCGCGAGCGCGTAGTGCCCCGGTGCGGGCCCGGGCGCCGTCGGAGAGGCGCCCTCTAGGATCGTCACGGACCGGCGACCACCCGCCGGAGCAGCGACAGTGAAGGAGCGACCGACGTGGAATACCGCGAACTCGCAGTGCCCGGCGCCTGGGAGATCACCCCCAAGCAGTTCGGCGACCCCCGGGGCGTGTTCCTCGAGTGGTTCAAGGCCGAGAAGTTCGGGGAGGCCCTGGGCCACCCCCTCGACCTGCAGCAGGCCAACTGCTCGGTGTCGGCGGCGGGGGTCCTCCGTGGCATCCATTTCGCGGACACCCCTCCTGGGCAGGCGAAGTACGTGACGTGCGCCAAGGGTGCCGTGCTCGACGTCGTCGTAGACATCCGCGTCGGGTCCCCGACCTTCGGGACGTGGGACTCGGTGCTGCTCGACGACACCGACCGCCGCGCCATCTACCTGGGCGAGGGCCTCGGGCACGCGTTCATGGCGCTCGAGGACGACTCGACGGTGCTCTACCTGTGCTCGACGGGTTACTCGCCCGGCCGCGAGCACGGCATCCACCCGCTCGACCCCGAGGTGGGGATCGAGTGGCCGAAGGTCGGCCGCAACGGTGAGCCTCTCGAGCCGCTGCTGTCCGACAAGGACGTCGCTGCCCCGGGTCTCTCCGAAGCGGCGGCCCAGGGCCTGCTGCCCACGCTCGAGCAGGTCGAGGCGCACCTGGCGTCGCTGCGCGGGGCCTGACGGTCAGCGGCGCGCGCGCACGGCCGCCTCATAGGCAGCCACGTGCGTGCGTGCCGCCTCGGCCCAGGTGAATCCCTGGGCACGCTCGACGGCCCGCCCCGCGAGATCGGTACGACGGGCCGGGTCGTCGAGCAGCGAGGTGAGCTCGGTCGCGATCGACGCGTCGTCCGTGCCCGAGTACGCGACGGCGTCGCCGCCCACCTCGGGCAGTGACAGCATCCGGGTGGTGAGCACCGTGGCGCCGCACGCCATGGCCTCGAGGACGGGGAGCCCGAAACCCTCGCCCAGGCTCGGGTACGCGAGGACGGTGGCCCCGCCGAGGAAGGCAGGCAGGTCCTCGAGGGGCAGGTAGCCGGGGCGGCGGACGACCAGGTGGTCCGGGACCTGCGCGATCGCGTCGTCGATCTGCGTGTCCCAGCCCCTGCCGCCCGCGAGGACGAGAGCGGGCGGGTCGGTGCGGTCCTCGCACGCCCGGACCCACGCCCGGATCAGGGCTGACACGTTCTTGCGCGGCTCCAGCGTCCCGAGGAACCCGACGTACGGTGCGTCCCCGATGTCGAGGGACGCACGGACCGCCGCCTGCTGCTCGACGCTCGTGGGGCGGAAGAGCCCGTGGTCGACCCCGTGGTACGCCACGTGGAACCGGTCGGCGTCGCCCCCGACGAGGCGCAGCACCTCGTCGCGCGTGGCACGCGAGGGGACGACGAGCGCCGCCGCACGACGGCTCGCACCGCGGATCGCGGACCGGAAGAACACCGCCTTCGACCTCAGGTGCAGCTCGGGAGTCGTGAAGAAGGTCGCGTCGTGCAGCGTCACGACGACGGGCACCCCGGCGCGCACGGGCATCGTGTAGTGCGGGCTGTGGAGGACGTCCGCACCCACGGACCGCACGAGCGCGGGCAGACCGGTCTGCTCCCAGAGCATCCGCACGGGGCGACGCTCCGTCGCCGCCGGAGCGGCCTCGATCCGAGCACCGGCCGCGATGCGCCCGTAGTGGTCGACGTCCCTCTGCTGCACCGCGAGGACCAGGTCCACCCCGGCACGGAGGAGCTCGGGGACGAGCTCGTCGACGTAGCGGCCCACGCCTCCCCGGTCGGCCGGGACAGCGGTGGCATCCAGGAGAACGCGCATGGACTTCCTCATCGACAGGGCCGTCCCGGACGTGCGGCGGGAGCGGCAGGGTGTGCGTGGTCGGGTCCCACCGTAGACGGCTCGTGCGCCTGCCGACCCGCGGCGAGGGCTAGGATTACGGGTTGTGACCGGGGGACCTGATTCGACGCTGCTGGTGATCCTTCCTGCCTGGAACGAGCAGGACGCGCTCCCGCGGGTCCTCGCGGAGCTGCAGGTGGCGCTGCCCGGCGCGGACCTCCTCGTCGTCAACGACGGCTCGACCGACCGGACCGCCCAGGTGGCACGCGAGGGGGGCGCCATGGTCCTCGACCTCCCGCTGAACCTCGGGGTCGGCGGCGCCATGCGGGCAGGCTACAAGTTCGCCGCGCGCCGCGGCTACGACGTCGCGGTCCAGGTCGACGCCGACGGCCAGCACGACCCGGCGGACGTCCTGCGGGTCGTCGACGCGCTCCGCACGGAGCAGGCCGACGTCGTCATCGGCGCACGCTTCGCCGGGCGCGGCACGTACGCGGTCCGGGGCCCCCGACGCTGGGCGATGCGCCTGCTGTCCTCGTCCCTGTCCCGCGTCGCGAAGACGCGCCTCACGGACACCACGTCCGGGTTCAAGGCCTCCAACCGCAGGGCCATCGCCCTCTTCTCCGTGGACTACCCGGCCGAGTACCTCGGAGACACCATCGAGTCCCTCGTCATCGCGTCCCGTGCGGGACTGCGCATCCGGCAGATCGGCGTGGAGATGCGCCCCCGAGTCGCGGGGACCCCGTCGCACAACCCGGCGAAGGCAGCCATCTTCCTCGGGCGTGCGGTCCTCGCCCTCGTCATCGCGCTCACCAGACCCGCCCACCGGGCGGCCGGAGGCCACGCATGAGCGGCTACTACTTCGCCCTCGCCGCGTGCGTCGCGCTCGTGGTGTTCCTCGTCGTGCTCCTGCGGCGCAGGCGGCTGCGGGAGAAGTACGCGACGGCCTGGATCCTCCTCGCCCTCGGCGTGTGCGTCCTCGGGGCGTTCCCGGGCGCGGTCGAGGCCGTCGCCTCCGTGGTCGGTGTCCGGACGCCGAGCAACCTGCTGTTCGCGCTGGCCCTGGTCGTCCTGCTCGGTGTCTGCATCCAGCTGAGCGTCGAGATCACGATGCTCGAGGAGGAGAGCCGCACCCTCACCGAGGAGATCAGCCTGCTGCGCTACGACGTCGAGGAGCTCGCGGCGCGCGTCGGCTCCTCGCCCGCCGCGTCACCCGCGAGCGCACCAGCCCTCCCGTCCGCCGTGCAGGACCCGGTCCCGGATGCCGGTCTCGGCGGGGCCCTCGTGGACGTCGTCCGCGCACCTGCCGACGTCCGCGACGACGGGTGACCGAGCCCGTCCAGCCCGCGCGGGCCACCCCTGACCGGTCCATGCTCTGGGTCGCCACCGGCCTGGGGGTGTTCGGCCTCGCCAACTTCGTCTTCCTGGCCCTCGTGGGTCGTGACCTCGGGCCGGCGGGCTCCGCACCCGTGGCGGTGGCCTGGACGATCCTCAACGCCGTGGGCATCGGTCTCTTCCAGCCCCTCGAGCAGGAGACGAGCCGTCGGTTGTCCGCCGGGCGTGCCCGCCGCGAGGTTGGGTCGCACCTCGGCGGCATGGTCCGCTACGCCGTGCTCGCCGGGGCAGTCGTCGTGGTCGTCGGGCTCGTCGGTGCTCCATGGATCGCCGACCGCCTGTTCGCGGGCGCGCGCGACATCGTGGTCGTGGTGGTGCTGGGGCTGCTCGGCCAGGGCGTCGCCTACTTCGCCCGCGGGGTCCTCGCCGGCACCGACCGCTTCTCGAGGTACGGGATGCAGCTGGCCGTGGACGGACTCGTGCGCATCCTCGCCGCCGGTGTGCTCTTCGCGTCCGGTTCCGGGTCACGCCTCGGCTACGGGCTCGTGCTCGTCGCCGCGCCCCTCGCCGCGACGCTCCTCACCGTCGCCGTGAGCACGCTGGTCCGTGTGTGGAGCGACCGGACCGGTGAGCACGCGACGACCGGCATGACCGGTCTGGTCGCCTCGTCGACGTCCAGCCAGCTCCTCGCGAACCTCGGGCCCGTCGCGATGGCGTGGCTCGCCACGGCCGCCGAGCAGGACCTCAGCGGGCGGTTCGTCGCCGCGGTCACCGTCGCACGCATCCCCCTGTTCCTCTTCGCCGCGATCCAGGCCGTCTTCCTGCCCGCCCTGGCGGCCCTCGTGGCGGCGGGCCGGGCCGACGAGTTCTCCGCGACGGTGCGCCGCGCGTCACTCGCGACCACCGGGCTCGCCGTGGCGGGCGTCGGAGGCGTCGCCGTCCTCGGGCACTGGGTCATGCGCCTCATCTACGGGCCGGAGTTCACCATCGGGACGGGGCCGCTCGTCCTCGTCGCGGTCTCGGGCGGGCTGTTCATGCTCGCCCAGGTCTGCGCGCAGGCCCTGCTGGCCCACCACCAGGAGCGGACGACGGCCGTCGGCTGGTCCGTCGGCGTCGTCGCGGCGCTCGTCACGCTCGCCGGGCCGTGGTCGCTGCCCGTTACGGTCGCCCTCGCCCTGTGCGTCGGGTCGGCCGTCTCCCTCGTCGTGCTCGCCGCCGCGCTCGTCGTGCGGGTGCGCGCCTGGCGCGCGGAACCCACCCCTGCCCGCCCCACGACGGAGGTCGACGGATGACCGGACCACGTGTCAGCGTGATCATGCTCGGATACGGCGCGGAGGAGTACCTCCACGACGCGGTGTCGGCCGTCCTCGCCTCCGAGGGGGTGGAGGTCGAGGTGCTGCTCGTCGACAACGGCGCCGCGCCGGAAGCCCTCGCGCTGGTTCCCGAGGATCCTCGCGTGCGCGTCCTCGCGCCGGGCAGAAACCTCGGCTTCGCAGGCGGGGTCAACCACGGTGCCGCCTACGCCCGCGCACCGTTCCTCGCCCTGGTGAACAGCGATGCGGTCGTCGAGCCGTCGACCCTCGCTGCCCTCGCCGCCCACCTCGTCGACGACGGGGTGGGCATCGCGGGCGCGACCATCCTGCTCGCCGACACACCTGACCTCGTGAACTCCGCGGGCAACCCGCTGCACGTCCTCGGGCTCAGTTGGGCGGGGAGCATGGAACGCCCGGCAGCCGAGATCACGGAGGTTCGCGAGGTGGCGTCGGCGAGCGGCGCGTGCCTCATGCTCCGCACCACCGTCTGGGAGGACCTCGGGGGGTTCCCCGACGAGTTCTTCGCCTACGTCGAGGACATGGAGCTCAGCTGGCGGTGCTGGCAGCGAGGGCTGCGCGTCGAGGTGCTCCCCCACGCACGAGCCCTCCACCATTACGAGTTCTCCCGCAGCCCCTTGAAGATGTACCTCGTCGAGCGCAACCGGCTCCTGCTGCTCCTCACCTGCCACGAGGCCCGGACCCTCGCGGTCCTCGCACTCCCGCTCCTCGGGTTCGAGGTGGCCATCGCCATCGTCGCCGGCCTCCAGGGCTGGGGTGCGCAGAAAGCCAAGGGGTGGTGGTGGATCCTCACGCACGTCGGGTGGGTCCGGTCCCGCAGAGCGCTCGTGCAGTCCACGCGCACCGTGCCCGACGGGGCGCTGACCCGACTCGTCACCGACACGTTCGACCCCGCACAGACACCGCTGCCCAGCGCTGCGTCCCCCCTGGAATCCGTCCTGCGGGCCTACTGGAAGGGCGCGCGCCGCATCGTCGAGAGAAGGAGGACCACGGCGTGACCGCAGTCGACGAGAACCGATCTGACCCCGCTCCGGAGCCGGTGGAGGGCGAGGCCCCCCGCTGGGCCAGGCGTCTCCTGACGTCCGGCCGGGCCACCCCGCGCCGCTCGTTCTGGTGGGCCTTCGCCGCGTTCTTCGCGGTCAGCGGCCTCTGGGCGCTCTCGAACCCCCTCATGGCGTCCGTCGACGAACCCGCGCACGTGGTCAAGGCTGCAGCGACGGTGCGCGGTGCGGAGGACCTCAGCGAGGACGGGGATGCGACGGGCATCGGCCTCGTGGAGCTGCCTCATCTCTACACGCAGCTCGCGCTCTACCCCAACTGCTTCGCCTTCCAACCGAACCAGCCCGCGGACTGCCAGCAGGAGCTGTCCGGCGACACCGACGCACCCGAGATCGTCGCCACGTCGGCGATCAACTACAACCCCCTCTACTACGCGCTGGTCGGCTGGCCGGTGCTCCTCCCCGACGGCGAGCACACCGTGTACGCGATGAGGCTCGTGTCGGCCCTGCTCTCGTCCGCGCTGCTGGCCTTCGCGGTCGCGGTCGTCGCCGGGACGCGGCTCCGCACCTGGGTGGGGCTCGCGATCCTGCTGTGCGTCACCCCCACCGTCGTGAACCTCCTGGGCTCCGTGAACCCGCAGTCCGTCGAGGTCACCGGCGCCGTCCTCCTGTGGGTCTCCCTCCTCGCCCTGCTCCGGTCGCCCGATCCGTCGGCTCGCACGATCCGTCTCCTCGGGGTCGTCGTCGGCGCCGTGTTCGTCGCGAACGCTCGCGGACTGGGCCCCATGCTCGTGGTCGTCATCCTCGTCGCGTGCATCCTCAGCGCACCCCTCCGACGCACCGTCGACCTCGTCACGGACCGTCGCACCTGGTGGGCGCTCGGTGCGAGCATCCTGGCGTGCGCCCTCGGGACCCTGTGGATCCTCGGCGCCGACTCGCTCCCGTCCGGGTCAGGCGACGTGGGGATCCCGCTCAGGGACAACATCATGAAGACGCTCGGCCTGACCAGCGCGTACGTCGAGCAGCTGTTCGTCGCACTCGGCTGGTTGGACGTGGGCGCTCCGCAGTGGGTCATCTACCTGTTCGTGACCTGCGCCGGCGTGCTCGTGGTCCTCGGGTGGGCGGCCGGCACGGCCCGCGACCGGTGCGTCGTGGCGATCGTCGCCGCCGGGACGTTCGCCATGCCTGTCGTCATCCATGCGGTGCAGGCCGACAAGATCGGGTTCTTCTGGCAGGGCCGCTACGTGCTGCCCGTCGCCATCGGTGTCCTGCTCCTCAGCGCGGTCGCCGTCTCCGGCAAGGACCACGCGCTCCCGCGGTGGTTGACGCTCAACGTCATCGCCACGGTGGGCACCATCCTCGTCACGGTCCAGACCATCACGTTCTACGTGAATCTCCACCGGTACGCGGCAGGCTTCGACGGCGGATGGGTCCTCGCCGAGCCCCTGAGCTGGACACCCGTCCCTGCCCTCGTGCTCACGGTGCTCTACGGGCTCGCGTGGGGACTGCTCGTCACCTCTACTACCCGGTCATGCATCACGACCACCTCACAGCCGTAAGGTCGTCGTCCAGCGAACCCGACGGACTCGTGGAGTCTCGTCAGCGATGAGCCGTCGCCCCCGCTGACGAGACCCGCGAGAGCTCGCCGACGTCCAAAGCGGCACCCGGGTCGCCCCACAGGCGACACGCTCCCGATCGTCGCCCCGACCGGCTCCGAATCTCGGTCGAATGACTGTTCCGCGGTGTGTGCTAAGGGACCACGACTGTGCGGCATCCGAGCAGCGCGTTCCGGCCGCCGCTCGCGTCGATCGCATAGGCACAGACCACACGTCGCCCCGAGTCGACACGGATCGACGTGTCGAATCCGCGCATCGGCCCGAGACCGTAGATCCGTCCGATGTCCGACCTCATCCGGTCGGCCGTCAGGCCCTGTGTCGGAATGCCGTCGACGTAGACGTGCACTCGCACCGGATCGGACGTGTCGGGGTCGAGGGCCCAGCCGTGGATCCGAACCTCCCGTGACAGCGACGCCGAGACGGCGTCGATCACGCCGATCGGCACCGCATTGGTCACGGTGACCGTCCGACAGCCGATGCGTGGATTCCCGCCTCCGTTCGAGTCGATGGCGAAGACGCACACCTCGTGCTTACCGGCAGTGGCCGGGATGACCACGTCGAATCCATGGGCGGATCCTCGTCCGTGGATACGCCCGACGTCCGGCCGGTCCTCGGACGCAAGCACGCCCCGCACCAGACGACCGTCCACAAAGAAGTGTGCTGAGATCGACGCATCCGTGTCTGGGTCAAGCATCCACCCTGACACCCGGATACCGTCTGTACCGACTGGTTCGGCACGGTCGATCACACCGATGGGCACCTTGTTCTGCACGACGACGTCACGACAGCCGAGCACCGTGTTCGACCCGGGACCCACGTTGATTCCGTACAGGCACACCGTGTGCTTCCCTGCGCGGGCCGGCATGCTGCCGGAGAATCCATGTCGGGGGCCCGCCTCGTTCGGTGCCGACTTCTGCACATCCGCACGGGGCTGATCTGCGGAGATCGCGAGCATAGGACGCCCATCGAGGTACGCGTGGACCCTGATCGGGGACGTGCTGTCCGGGTCTCGCGCCCACCCCGAGAACGAGATCGTCGACGACGTCGACGAGACGGTGTCGATCACTCCGACCGGGTTCGACGCCAGAACCATGGCCTCGCGGCACCCAACATGGACGTTCGAGCCGCCTCCCTGGTTCAGATACCTCACGCACACGACTCGCTTTCCTGCGGCTGCTGGAACCTGAGCGTCGTAGCCGTGCCTACCGACATCGGCACGCTGCTGGTCCGCCGAGAAGGTAGCGGCCTTTCGTCCGTCGACCAAGACCTCGACCTGTATCGCGCCGGTCGTGTCAGGGTCTCGAGCCCAGCCCGCGACCCGGACGGAGCTGTTACCACCTCGGACAACGTCCCAGGACCCGATGGGCGACTCCCTCACCACCTGGTTGGACAGCGCCGCGACACGATTACGGATGTCCCCGAGCCGGTTGTAGAGATTGATTCCCGGGCATGCCGTGGACTGGGAGTCCCGATGAGCGAAGATCGTGTTGAAGGTCACGGATGTTCCCGCTGGGAACTTTGTGGCCCCGCCGCCGGAGACGAGAGTGACGTTCGCGTTCGCGAGGATTCGGTGCTGCGTGAACTTCCAGGCGATGATCTGGCTGATGGACTCCGCCATGGCTGCCGAGACGGGTGCGTCCTGGTAGTTCCCGATCGCGGAGACCCCGATGACGCGCGAGTTGAACCCGCCGACGTGGACACCGATCACGGGCTGGTCGATGCCTCCGGCACGACCCTCGTAGATGGTGCCGAACTTGTCGACGAAGAAGTTGTAGCCCACGTCGCACCACCCACGGCCACCTGCCGCCTCTGGGCGCGTGTGGTACTCGTAGATGCCGCGGAGCAGGCCGGGGACCTGAGCCGCCGTGTAGCTGTTGGACGACGCGGTGTGGTGCACCACGGCCGCGAGCGTCGCAGCGCTGTACCCACCGGAGCAGACGGGCGCACCGACGCCCCACTGGGCTCGCGTGACGATGCGCGGCTGCGGCATGACGGCCGTCGCTAGAGCGAGGGCGCGCGCGTCGGCCGGGAGCGCTGCGCTCATGGGCTCGACGGTCATCTCCGCGGTGCGGGCGTCGGCGGGCTGCTCGGGCTCGACCGGCTGCACGGGAGCGATGGGCTCGCTGGGCGGCGCCGTGTCCCTAGGGGCCTCGGTGGTGGGCGACGTCTCCGGCGCCGTCGGTTCCGTCGGCTCGATGCCGGGTTCCGGTGTGGCGTCCGACGTCGGTGCGGTGGTGTCGGGGTTTGCGGTGGGCGACGGGTCGGTCGGCTCGGCGTCGGCACCAGCGTCGGGAGCGGGCGCTGGTGTGGGTGCTCCCGAGCTGGTGCTCGCCCCATCACCCTCGGGACCTGCCCCGGGGTCGATGAGGACGATCTTCACGTTCTCAATGGTCCCTGTGGACGACGACACCATGACCTGCACACCGGTGGAGTCGGGCACGAAGATCGCGTCGGTCGCTCCTCGTGTGGGCGGTTCCTGGCCGGACTCGTCCTCGACCGAGAGTTCGGCGGGTGCGGCCCATCCCCAGTCGGTCCACGCCCCCTCACGGAACGTGCGGAACTGGACGACGACGTCCTGCAGGCCAGGATCGAGGTCCCAGGTGACGCCCATCACGCTGAAGGGGTCGACGGTGAGCTGCTCGGTGAGTGCCGCCGGGGTCGTGCCGTCGGGGAGGACCCCCAGCGGGTCCTGGACCTCGAGGCCGGGGTCGAGGTCCGGTTCCGCCGCTGCCGTGACGTCTCCGACCGCCGCGTCGGCCTGCTCCAGCTCGGCCTTGGCGACCGGGTCGACACCGTCGACCTCGAGCTCCTCGACGTCGGTGGGCGTGGTCGCCGTCCGGGCGTCCGTCGTCACGGCCGGCTGGGCGGCGACGGACCGGGTACCGTCCGCCGCCGCAGCCACCGGCAACCCGACGAGAAATCCGGACAAGACCAACGACGTCGTGACACAACCGGCGAGAGCGCGCTTCCTTTTCCCCTGCATGCGCCCAGGCTAAGCACGTGTCGGCCGTCACGGACGGCGGACGCGCCGATTCGCCCGGGCGATAAACACGCCCGGTCCGCCGCGCCTCCGGAGCGCCTTCCCACCCGGTTGGTACGTTCCGGGAAACACCGTCGACCCGTCACAGTTCAGAGGATCATGCGTTCCCACAAGCCTCTCGTCATCACCGTCACCGCCGTCGTGCTGGTCCTCGCCGCTGCCCTCGGGGCCGCGGCCCTCACCGGATGGGGCCCGTTCTCCGACGAGCCGACAGCGACGCCCGCGCAGAGCGCGTCGCCCACGTCCGCCGCGCCGACGGAGACCGACCCGTCGACGCCGCCCGCGTCGACGGCTGACCCGGAGCCCACCGAGGAACCGACGGAGGCGTACACCGAACCGGCGGAGGAACCGACGAGCGAACCGACGTCGCCACCGCCGGGGACGACGGTGGACGTCGTCATCACGTTCGCGGACTGGGTTCCCGAGGCCGCGGCGATCGAGGCCAGCGCCTATGTCACCACGATCGACGAGTCGGGCTCGTGCACCCTCAAGCTGACGTCCGGCAGCACGACGAGGACGGCGACGATCCCCGCGCTCCTCGACGCGTCGACGATGAGCTGCGGTGGAATCCTCATCCCTGGCTCGGCGCTGTCGAGTGGTACCTGGACGGCTGTCGTCACCTACGAGTCGGCGTCGTCCTCCGGCTCGTCCGCACCAGCTGAGGTGGTTGTCCCGTGAAGACGCGTACACCGCGCCCGATCGCCCTGTCCGTCGTCCTCGCCCTCCTCTCCGGCCTCCTCGTCGGGCTGACGTTCACCGTGACACCACCGGCGTCGGCCGCACCGGTGACCGACTTCGATCCGGGCAACATCATCAGCGACGCCGCCATGTACGACGCCCGCTCGATGTCGGCCTCGGACATCCAGAGGTTCCTCAACGTCCGCGGCACCAACTGCGTGCCCACCGCGGGCAACACGTGCATCCGCAGCTACCGCGAGTCGACACCGAGCCGCGCCGCAGACGCCCTGTGCCGCGCGCCCTACGCCGGGACGAGCAACGAGTCGGCAGCGACGATCATCGCGAAGGTGTCCGTCGCCTGCGGCATCAACCCGCAGGTGCTCCTCGTGACCCTCCAGAAGGAGCAGGGGCTGATCACCGCGAGCGCCGGCAAGTCGGCCTACACGTACTCACGAGCGCTCGGGTTCGGGTGCCCCGACAACGTGGGCGGTTGGTGCAACCCTGAGTACGCCGGGTTCGCCAACCAGGTCTACTCCGCGGCGAAGCAGCTCAAGCGGTACGCGGCGAACCCCACGAGCTACTCGTACCGGGCCGGCCGCACCAACACGATCCTCTTCCACCCCAACCGCGCCTGCGGGTCGTCGTCCGTGTACATCCAGAACCAGGCGACCGCGAGCCTCTACAACTACACGCCGTACCGCCCGAACTCCGCGGCTCTCGCTGCCGGCTACGGTGCCGGCGACTCGTGCTCCTCCTACGGCAACCGGAACTTCCACTTGTACTTCAAGGCATGGTTCGGGAGCCCAGCGAATAAGGCCGCCCCCTTCGGAGTGTTCGACACAGCCACCAACAGGGCCGGGACTAGCGCGGTGCGTCTTCAGGGGTGGGCGATGGACCCCAACACTTCCGAACCCATCCGCATCCATGTCTATGTAAATGGCAAGGCGAAGCTCTCAACTCTCGCTTCGTCGTCACGGCCCGACGTCGAGGCGGCCTACCGCAATGGAGCCGCGCACGGATTCGACGTCGAGGTCGAGGTCGGCGCCGGGACACACGCTGTCTGCATCTTCGCCATCGCGGCGTCAGGTGGGAACAACCCACAGATCGGGTGCAAGAGCGTCACTGCCCAGAATCTTCTCCCCCGGGGATCTTTTGATGCCGTGGCCGCCGAGCCCGGAGCCCTCCGTGTCCTAGGCTGGGCCTTCGACCCCGACACCCAGGACTCGATCCGAGTCCATGTCTACGTCGACGGAGCACCACGCGCCTCGATCGCCGCCGACAAGTCCAGGCCTGATGTCGGCCGAGCAGAGGGACGTGGCGATCACCACGGATTCGATACCTCGATCCCCGTCCCTGCGGGGCACCACCGAGCGTGCGTCTACGGGATCGACGCCACCGGCGGAGCGAACTCGCTCCTCGGGTGCAAAGGGATCACGACGAAGAACGCGCCGCCCCGGGGACTGATCGATACAGCCAGTGGTGCAGGGGGCAACGTCACGATCTCGGGATGGGCTTTCGACCCCGACGCGGCAGGTCCGGTGCGGGTGCACATGTACGTCGACGGGGCGCCTCGGATGGCCGTCACAGCCGACACTCACCGGCCGGACGTAGGACGCGCTCTCAAGATCGGAGATCATCATGGATTCAGTGCATCAGTTTCGGCCACGACCGGAACTCATCGGGTGTGCGCGTACGCGATCGACACCTCTGGTGGTCCCAGCGCATCCATCGGGTGCAAGAACGTCGTCGTGAGCAATAAGCCGCCTATCGGGAACGTCGACTCAACGACGTCGACAAAGGCCGGCATCATCACCATGAGTGGTTGGGCAGCCGACCCAGACACGCAGAATCCAATCTCAGTCCGCGTCGCGCTCGACGGCGTTCCGATCCGAACCTTGGTTGCCTCGGTCCCTAGACCGGACGTCGCACGATCAGTAGGGCTCGGGCCCGACCATGGTTTCGCACTGGACATCCCTTCACGCAACGGTCAGCACACTGTCTGCGTCACCGCGCTGGACAGTTCGTCCGGTAACCCCACGTCCATCGGGTGCCGTTCGGTCACGGTCCTCGACAGCCCGGCGGTGGGAGCTCTGGAGTCGGCTACTTCCACGGCGGCGACGCTGTCGTCCTCCAGTGCGCCCAGTCGCTCGCGAATCGACGTTGCAGGGTGGGCGTGGGACGCAGACCTCCTGGACGCGACAACGGTCGAGGTCCTCGTGAACGGGGACCTCGCTGCAACCGTCACAGCCGACAAGGCCCATGCTCCGTTGCCCGGTGTCCCGAGCTCGGCGGTCGGCTTCACCACAAGCATCGAGACAATCCCAGGAGCCTATGAGGTCTGTGTCCGAGCGATCGACCCTCAGGCTCCGGCTACCCCGCTGGGTTGCCGCAAGGTAGAGGTACCGAACTCCGCCCCCATCGGCATCCTCGACTCGGTCACTGCGACGGCAGGTGGTGCAACCGTGGGTGGATGGGCCATGGACGCAGACAGCAGCGGATCGCTCCGCGTGCATGTCTATGCCACTGACGCCGCGGGCACCAGGTTCGGCACCCCCTTCACAGCGGATCAACGTCGCGACGATCTAGACCGCGTGTATCAGAATGGGGCTTTGCACGGTTTCTCCGGGAAGTTGACCCTACCGCCAGGTCCGTACACTGTCTGCGCGTATGCAGTCAACTACCCCTCAGGCCCGAATCCGGCAATCTCCTGCAATGCCATTCTGGTTACTTCCTAGAGTGAATTCCCATCAAGATCTCGACATAGCGCTTTCCCACAGAATCGATCGAGAAGTCGTTCGCACGCACAGAAGCAGCCCTTCCCAAGTCGTCGACCAGAGAAGGTGATTGCGCAAGGTCCCTGAGCGCATCAGCAAGCGAGTCGGCCGAGCCGGGAGTAACGAGCATGCCCGATACACCGTCGACCACCGCTTCATTGAGCCCCGGCAGGTCCGAGGCAACGACCGCGCAACCAGCACCCATCGCCTCCAGCAGCGCGACGGGCAAGCCGTCCTGGTCACCCGACGAGGCAAGCACGGACGGGGCTACGACGACGTCGTGCGTCGCGTACTCTCGTGACAGCTCAGCGCGTCCCAGCTGTCCCAGGAACGTGACCGGCAATCCTCTCGCTTCCTCTTCGATCGCTGCTCGCAACGGACCGTCGCCAACGACGCTTAGCGACACCGTAGTCAACTGAAGGATCTTTAACGCCCCGAGGAGGACCGACAGCCCCTTCTTCTCAACGAGCCGCCCCACGAAGAGCAGCTTCAACTGTTCACCCGCTTCCCGCTCGGCGCGAGTCGTCAACCTTATCGCCGCCAGATCTGCCCCCATAGGCACTACCGACACCGACTCCCGCGGGGCCCCGAGCGATCGAACCCGTTCCGCCATGTCCTCATTCATCACGGTCGTTCGCCGAGCGCGGCGTACGACGAGCGACTTCAACCAACGGACCGGGGTCAAGTTCAAGGCGTAGAGGTCACCGCCGAGGGTAGTCACCAAGGCGGGTACACGAGGAGCAGCGAACGTCGCCACCACTCCCTGCGGGATGATCCAATGAACATGCATGACATCGGGGCGGAACGTGCGGACCGCACGGCGGACAGCGATAGCCTCGGCCACGAAGAACGGCACGACCTGGAGCCAGCGAGTGCGCCGCGCGCGGAGGTTCTCGATGATCGCCCCGTGGGCCAGGTCCTCCCATCGACGTGGGAAGAAGGCGAACCTGCGCACTTCGAGGCTACCGATACGCTCACTCCGGGCACCGCCTGGAACGCGGGGGACGAGCACCATCACCTCGAAGTGTTCCGCCTCGCGCTCTGCCAGATCCTTCACGAACGCTGGGGTACCGTCGTCCTGTGCAGCGGGGAACGTAGAGGCTAGGACGAGAAGACGCGGTCTGCTGTTCACCCCGCAAGAGTACTCAGGAGATTCATGTTGAAGGCACCCTCTGGCGCGACGATCGTCGGCGCAGCCGGGTTCATCGGTTCGGCACTGTCGCAGGCTTTCGACGCGACGGGTCGGAGTGCTGTCCAGGTCGGGCGGCACGACCGACTGGCCGAGGGCACCCTGCTATGGGACCAGGTGGTGGCATCCTCGACGGTCTTCTGGTGCGCCTCGAGCATCAACCCTCAGATCGCTGCAGAGCATCCCGAACGCATCGACAGGGACCGCACAGAGTTCTCCGGCTTTCTCGACCGGTTGATGGCGTCCGGCTCACAGGCCCGCGTCGTCCTCCTCAGCTCCGGCGGCACCGTCTACGGCGACGCTTCCACGCCGCCCTTCACCGAGAGGTCACCGACTGTCCCGACCTCTGCGTACGGGGTTGCGAAGCTGTCGATCGAACGTGAGCTCCTCGAACGCACCGGGCGCGGACTCGTCGTTCGGGTATCGAATGCGTACGGTCCCGGCCAGTACCCTGCGCCAGGCCAGGGTGTCATCGGGCACTGGCTCAGGGCGTTACGTGACGGCCGGGAGATCGTCGTATACGGAGGTCCCGAGATCCTCAGGGACTACCTCTACATAGACGATCTCACCGAGTTCTTGCTCGCCGTTCACGACTCCAGGGGGGACCTGCCTCCTGTGTTGAACGTCGGTTCCGGTGAAGCAACGAGTCTCTCGACGGTCCTGGCCGCGGTGGGCACGGTCAGCGACCGCCATGAACTTTCTGTGGTCCGCCACCCGGCCCGGCCGTTCGATCTCCGGGAGTCGTGGCTCGACGTGAGCCTGGCAGGGACGGTTCTCGGCTGGCGCCCGCGCACGGCGGTCGAGCCTGGCGTGACGGCGATGTGGAGATGGCTCGCGGGCGCCCGCGCTGGACAGCGCACATGAGCGAGGTGATTCCAGTCCCAGACGATCGCCGTGCCCGTCGGCCCGTTCGGCAGACCGTCAAGATCCTGTTCGGGGTCCTCGCCGTCGGACTTCTCGTCGCGGCCGTCTACTCCCAGCGCAACGAGTTCATGGAGGCTGTGTCTCGCCTCGCCTGGACCACCGTGGTCCTCTCCTTCGTACTCGGACTCGTGGCGCTCTTCGCCAACATGATGTCGTGGCGCGGCGCGATGGCTGGGGTTGGCGCACCGTTGCCCATGGCAGCAGCCGCCCGCGTGTTCCTCATCTCACAGCTCGGCAAGTACGTGCCCGGCAGCGTGTGGCCAGTCCTCGTCCAGGTCGAGCTCACCAAGGAACGTGGCATCTCTCGAGTGCGGAGCACCACAGGAGCCCTCGTGGGCATGGCCGTGGGCGTCGTCACCAGCGCCTCCGTCGCCTCGGTGCTCCTCGTCACGTCAGCGCAGGACGCGTTGGACGACTACTGGTTCGTGCTCCTCGTCGTCCCCCTGGGCGTGACCGCTCTCACCCCGCCGGTGCTCAGAAGACTCCTGACCGTGGCGGCGAAGGCGACGCGGAAGGAGATCGTCCCGCCTGACCTCACATGGAGAGGTCTCCTGACGTCATCGGCTTGGTCGGCCCTGATGTGGGTAGCGTTCGGCTTCCACGCATGGGTGGTCGTCCGTGACCTCCTGCCGGACGGCGCACCCGGCATCGCCCTGACCATTGGCGCCTTCGCCTTGGCGTGGCTCGTCGGCTTCCTCATGATTCTCGCGCCAGCCGGGGTGGGAGTCCGCGAGCTCGCGCTCGTCGTCGCGCTCGGTGGGGCGCTCTCAGTCCCGGATGCTCTGGCCCTGGCGCTGGTGAGCCGGGTCCTGCTCACCGTCGGCGACGCCATCGCCGGCGGTGGAGCGCTATTCCTCGCGCGCCCCCACCGGAAACTCCACGCCGAGATCGCTCACGAGTGAAGGTGTCGATCGCAGGACAGGCTGAGCCACAGGCACACCGGCGGGAGATTCGGGGAGCTCCGGACGGGTGTACTGAATCTCTTTGATCCGCTCGAGTGTGTCCTCGAGGAGCACCCGGTTGGTCCTTTGAAGATCAGCGATGACCAGCAGGGCGAAGGACAGGAGCGATCCGACGAGCATCCCTGTGCCGAATACCAGTGACTGGACGTGACCGTTGGCGTCCCCTTGGAGCATGAAGACGAAATACCTGACGAACGGCACGAGCGCCAGGACTCCGAAGAGGACGCCGAGCGTGAGGAACACCATGTACGGCTTGAACATCACGTAGCTGCGGCTGATCGCCGAGGCCGACTTCACCATGTGCTGGCCGATGTTCTTGAAGAGCCGGGACTCTCGCGTCTTGGCGTTCGTGGTGATGGGGACGCTGGCGATACGCAGACGCTTGTTGCCTGCCTGGATGATCGTCTCCATGCAGTAGCTGAACTGTGTGACGACGTTCAGCCTGATGAGAGACGCCCGCGAATAGGCCCTGAACCCGCTCGCAGCGTCAGGAAGCTGCGTCTCGGCGGCCTTGTTGACGACCGCGCTACCGACTCGCTGCATGACCTTCTTGAAAGGAGAGAAGTGCGCGATCGTCGCAGTCTGGCGGTCGCCGATCGCGATGTCGGCCTCACCCGCGAGGAGCGGCTGCACGAGCTCGGTGATGCTCTGCTGGGGGTACTGGTTGTCGCCGTCCGTGTTGACGACGATGTCCGCCCCGTGCCGGAGCGCATAATCGACTCCGTCACGGAACGACCGCGCGAGGCCCATGTTCCGTGTGTGCCGGACGATGTGATGCACACCGTGGGCACGGGCGACCTCGACGGTCCGATCGGTGGACCCGTCATCGATGATGAGGATCTCGATCGAATCGATCCCCGCGATCTCTCGAGGGATCGTCTCGAGGACGGACGGCAGGGTCGTCTCCTCGTTGAGGCAGGGCACTTGGACGAACAGTTTCATGGCACTCTCACGTCGGCGGGACAACCACACCATGCTAGCGGCTGTGCCGACCATTCCTCGCGAGACCAGTCGCTACGCTGTGCCGATGAGCTCCAGTCCTCTCCGTGTCGCCATGACGGTCGAACAGCTGTGGCAGCCGGTGCCCGGTGGGTCCGGAACCTACATCGACGCCTTGGCATCGGCGTTCGGCGCGGTGGAGGACATCGAGGTTCATGGGATCGCCGCCCGTAGCGCTCGCGCCGAGCCGGGTCGATTCACGGCGGCACCGCTAGAGACGTCCGGTCTCCCCCGACCCGTCCTCTACGAGGCGTGGTCGAGGCTCCGACGCCCGCGAGTCCCAGGACCAGGGGGGCAAGCCTCTTCCGGCTATGACGTCGTCCACGCGACGACGTGGGCGATCCCTCCACGGTCGGCTCCACTCGTGGCCACGGTCCACGACACGGCCTTCCTCCGGAATCCCGACCACTTCACGGCGCGCGGTGTGGCCTTCTTCGAACGGTCGCTGCGGATCGTCCGCCGGGAGGCCGACATCGTCGTCGTCCCCTCCGAGGCGACCCGGACCGACTGTGTCTCCGCGGGGATCGAACCCGATCGGATCCGCGTGATCCCGCACGGCACCGCCCAGCATCGCGTCTCCTCCGACGCCGCCGACGCGTTCCGCGCGCAGCACGGGCTGGCCCGCCCGTTCGTCCTGTGGTGCGGCACCCTCGAGCCCCGCAAGAACCTGCCGGTCCTGCTCCACGCGTTCGAGCGGTTGCTCGAGGACGGGTCGGACCTCGACCTGGTCATCGTGGGTCCCTCGGGCTGGGGCAGCACGAGCGACGAGGTCCGTGCCGCGGTCGACCGTCTACCCGTGGACCGGATCCATGTGCTGGGCCGGCTCAGCGACATCGAGCTCCAACGGGCGTACGCCTCCGCTCGGGTGTTCTGCTTCCCGTCGACATGGGAGGGCTTCGGGATGCCCGTCCTGGAGGCGATGGTTCACGGCACGCCGGTTGTGACTTCCCGGGGAACGTCGATGGCGGAGATCGTCGGGGACGGTGCGCTGCTCGTCGATCCCCTGGACCCTCGTGCCACGGCGGCCGCCCTAGTGCGGGCCGCGGTGGTCGAGCACGACGCTCTCGCCGAGGGAGCGGTGCGTAACAGCTCCCGGTACACGTGGGACCGGAGCGCGCGGGCGCACCTCGCCGCGTACCGCGACGCCGTCGAGCTCGCCGCGACGACTCGGGGCGGTTCACGATGACGCCGCCTCGCGTCCGCGCCGTGGTCGTCACCTGGAACGGTGCGCACCTCGTCGGCCCGTGCCTCGACTCGCTCCTCGCCCAGGACCTCCCCGACGGGGAGGTCGAGGTCGTCGTCGTGGACAACGGGTCCACCGACGGGACGGTCGCGCTCCTGGAACGGGACTACCCGGGTGTGCGGGTCCTCGCCACCGGTCGGAACCTCGGCTTCGCCGGTGGGGTCGAAGTAGGGCTCGCCGGGCTCGACTCCCCGTACGCGGTCCTCCTCAATAACGACGCGACGTTCGAGCCGGACGCTGTCCGGCTCCTCGTGGAGCACCTCGACCGCCCCGAGAACGCGGCGGTAGGCGCGGCGACCGCGCGCATTCTTCTCACAGACCAGGATGCGCAGGGCCGGGTGCTCGTCAACTCCACCGGCAACGTCCTCACCGCCTCCGGGGCCGCGACGGACCGCGACTGGCTGGTCCCGGCCGACGTCGAGCACTCCCCCGTGGACGTCTTCGGGTTCTGCGGCGGAGCTGCCGCGCTCCGGGCAGCGGCCCTAGAAGAGGTCGGTACGTTCGACCCCGACCTCTTCCTCTACTACGAGGACACCGACCTGTCGTGGCGCATGCGGGCCGCCGGCTGGTCCGTCCACTACGTCCGTGGAGCCGTGGCGCACCACCAGCATGCCGCGAGCTCGGACGCCACCAGCCCGCTGTTCCGCTTCTACAACACCCGGAACTCGCTGCTCGTCGTCGCGCGACACGCTCCCTGGCCGGTGGTCGTCAGGTCGTCGGCCCGGCAGGTCGCGGGCCTCGCCCGTCACACGCTCGCACGGAGCGAGGACCGCCGGCTCCTCGCGGCCCGTGCCCGCGCACTGATCGCGTTCGTCCGGCTGCTCCCGAGAACCCTGCAGCGCCGCAGGGCGGTGTGGTCCGGCGAGCGTCGTGCCGGCCGACGACCCGTCTACGACGTGGGCGTCGGCCGGGCGGACTGAGGATCAGCCCGGCGTGCCCTTGACGAGGCGCTTCACGCGGCCACCTGCACGACGAGAGAGCTCCACGGGTCCTCCAGCGGCGAGGTACCCCTTGACGAGCTTGAGGTCACGGGTGAGGCTCCACGGCTCCTTGTCGGCGGGGTGGGCGACGCGGTCGCTCGCCCCGAGCTGCGCGGCGAGGTCCGGGGCGCGCCGGGGGAAGCGGCAGAAGTCGACGAGCGGCTCGAGCACGTTCGTCCACCGGTAGGCCTCGGCGAACTCGCGGACCGCACCACGCACCTCGGTGACCGCTCCCTCGTCGAAGAGCATCTCCTTGAGCGCGGCCTCCAACGCGTCGACGTCCTCAGGACCGACGACCCGTCCGAGGTTGTGCTCGGCGATGAGGGTCCCGAAGGTGTCCCCACCTGTGGCGACGATCGGCAGGTTGGCCCACAGGTAGTCGAGGATGCGGGTGCGGAAGCTGAACGCGGTCTCGATGTGGTGGAAGTGCGTGGAGACCCCGAGGTCGGCGTCGAGGAGGTAGTTGCTTCGCTCGTTGTACGGCACCCAGCCGGTGTTGAAGAACACGTGCTTGCCGGTGAGCCCGAGCTCCTCGGCGAGCTTCTGCGTCTCCCACGCGACCTGCATGTCGGGCACCCCTGGGTTCGGGTGCTTGAGGCCCATGAAGTAGAGCTTGACCTCGGGGTGGCGCTCGACGATCCGCGCCACGGCGCGGATGAGGGTGAGCGGGTCGAACCAGTTGTAGACCCCACCACCCCAGATGATGACCTTGTCGTCGACGCCGATACCGGGGACGACGCCCTTGATCGCGTGCTGGGTCTGCACGGGGTCCTCGTCGGCGATGCCGAACGGGACGACGGAGATCAGGGAGTCGAGACTGTGGTCCTCGTCATACACGAGGGCGTTGACGCGCCCCTGGCCGGCCATCTGCCCGAGCCAGAAGTCCCGCTGCTTGTCGGACGCGCAGAGGACGAAGTCGGCGCGCTTGAGCTGCTCGTTGAGGATGCGGCTGGTCTCACGGATGGATCGGGCGCGGCCTGCCTCGCCGAGGTCCCGTGCTTGCTCGAGCTGCTCGAGGTGCATGGGGTCGTACACGTCCGCGACGAGGATCTTGCTGCTGTCCTTGAGCCATGGGGCACCCTCGAGGAGGAAGCCCTGGAAGATGATGATGTCGGCCCAGTCGGTGATCTTCTCGAGCTTCGGGCCCGCCTGGTACATCACCTCGAAGTCGGGGCTCGTCACCTTGGCGCCCGCGGTGGAGAGCAGTCGCACGTCGTGGTCGCCCGCGAGCGCCGACGCGATCTCCCAGGCGCGGATCGCGGGGCCGGCCATCCGCTCGAGCAGGGGCTCCCCCGTGACGACGAGGATGCGGCTGCGTGACGTGAAGTGCTTGGCGACGCCGAACGCCTCGACGAGCACGTCGTGGGCGCTGTTGTACCCCTCGATGGCGTAGGCGGGCTCGATGGCGTGGCGGAAGAGCGGGAAGATCTCCCGGTCTGCTCGGCGTCGCAGACGCTGGAGCTCTGCGCGGCTCTCCATGAGGGTGTCGAGGTTGTCGGTGAAGTAGTCGATCGCGTAGCTGCCGGTGAGGGCCATCTTCTGGATCTCGAGCGTGCCGACGTCGTCCCCTCCCGGCGACCGCTGGAGGTCGAGGGCCGTCGCATCGGTCTCGGTGCGAGCGAGCGAGCGACGGATCGCGAGAGCCATGGCGGCGGGGAGCGCCTTGGCGAGGGACTCGTCGTCGAGGTTCTTGTACATGGACATGAGGGCGTTGCGCTCGAGGAGGTACGTCTCACGGAAGTTGCCGAACTTCTTCATGGTCACGTGGTGCTTGTGGAACGCCAGTGACGTGGGGACGTAGCGCATGCGGTGCCCGAGGATGTTCAGGCGCCACCCGAGGTCGACATCCTCGTAGAACATGAAGAAGCGCTCGTCGAAGCCGCCGATCTCGCGGTACAGGTCGGCGCGGACGAACATCGCCGCCCCGGTCCCGAAGAGGACGTCCTTCGGGACGTCGTACTCGGGGGAGTCCGGGCGCTCCGCCTCCCGCTTGTATCCCATGCCGTACCAGGTGAGCGAGCCGTCGGCGTAGTCGACGAGCTCGCCGTCCCAGTCGAGGACCTTGCTCGCGACGGCGCCGATGGTGGCGTCGGACTCGAAGGCCTCGACAGCGGCACGGATCCAGCCGGAGTCAGGGCGGGCATCGTTGTTGATGAAGGCGACGTACTCGCCCCGCGAGTGCGCGACACCGAGGTTGCAACCACCTGCGAACCCGGTGTTGCCGCCCGCATCGACGACCTTCGCAGCGGGGACGGCCGCACGGATCCTCTCCACGCTGCCGTCCTGGGAGTCGTTGTCGACGACGATGAGCTCGAAGCGGTCGCGCGGCCAGTCCACCTCGTCGAAGTACCGCAGGCACGTGATCGTGTCCTCCGAGCCCTTGTAGTTCACAAGGATCACCGAGACGAGTCCGCGCTGCAGGCCCTCCTTGGGTGCGGCGATGGAACCGGGCTTCGAAGACACACATCCTCCTGGGAGTCAGAGCGGCGAGCGCTCGGGGGGGCAGAGTCGCTCGGCTGGCCCGCGCTGCGGGCGACGCCATCCTATCGGGGCGGACGGAGCGCACCCGGACATTCGGTATTGTGACTGTCGCTGTCCCACCCGACCCAGGTGGCGCGCAGGGGGCCTGCTCCGACACGAAGGACATCATGACCACACCGTACGAGGACCGTGCTGCCGCCCTCGCGAAGGAACCGCTACGCACCGCCGGTCCACGACTCGGGTTCGCCTCGGGCACTCTCTCCTCGATCAGGGACATCCTTGGGCAGCGAGAGCTGTTGGGCATGCTCGTCCGCCGAGAGCTCAAGGCTCGGTACAAGGACAGCACGCTGGGGTTCGTGTGGAGCCTCATGCGCCCCATCGCGATGCTTCTCATCTACTACATCGCGCTCGGGAAGTTCCTCGGCGCCGCGCGGGACATCCCCGACTTCGCGATCTTCATCTACACCGGACTGACCGCGTGGGGGCTCTTCTCCGAGGCGGTGAGCGCCGGCACAGCCTCCGTGGTGGCGAACTCGGGCCTGGTGAAGAAGGTCTACCTGCCGCGGGAGGTGTTCCCGCTCAGCGCCATCGGGTCAGGACTCTTCAACTTCGGGATCCAGCTCGTCATCCTCCTGGCAGCCACGATCGTGGCCGGGCACTTCCCGACGGGCGCACGGTGGGGCTACTTCATCCCGGCGCTGCTCATCCTCGTCCTCTTCGGTACAGCGCTCGCGCTGCTCCTCAGCGCGTGGAACGTATACCTCCGTGACATCCAGTACCTCGTCGAGATCTTCATCATGATCTTCTTCTGGGTGTCCCCGATCGTCTACTCGTGGGAGCTGTTCACGGGGCAGGTCGTCCGATCCTTCGGCGAGGGCACCATGAGCACGTTCCTGCACGAGCTCTACCTCGCGAACCCGGTGACGCTGGCGATCCTCGGCTTCCAGCAGACCTTCTGGGTCTCCGGGGACGGCAAGCCGGTGCCCGACCATCTCGGTGAGCGCATGATGATCGCGGTCCTGGTCGGGCTCGCCCTCGTCTGGTTGTGCCAGCGTGTCTTCGCGCGCCTCCAGGCCAACTTCGCACAGGAGCTGTGATGACCACCGTCATTGAGATCGAGAACCTCTCCAAGCACTTCGTCATCCGCAAGGAGAAGTCGCTCAAGGAACGGGTCGTGAACTTCGGGCGCTCCAACCTCCACAAGGAGGAGTTCTGGGCTCTGCGGAACGTCGACCTCGAGATCAGCTCCGGCACGACGATCGGTCTCATCGGACCCAACGGCTCCGGCAAGAGCACCCTGCTCAAGATGATCGGGGGCATCCTCCAGCCAGACTCAGGCACAGTCCGGATCCGAGGACGGCTCGCCGCCCTGCTCGAGCTCGGCGCGGGGTTCCACCCGGACCTGACCGGGCGCGAGAACGTCTACCTGAACGCTTCGATTCTCGGACTCTCCAAGCAGCAGATCGACAAGTACTTCGACGCGATCGTGGACTTCTCAGGGATCGAGAAGTTCATCGACACACAGGTGAAGTTCTACTCGTCCGGCATGTACGTCCGGCTCGCATTCGCGGTGGCCGTCCACGTCGACCCCGACATCCTGCTCGTGGACGAGGTCCTCGCCGTCGGGGACGAGCCCTTCCAGCGCAAGTGCTTGGAACGCATCAGGCAGTTCCAGGCCGAGGGCCGCACGATCGTCATGGTGACCCACGGCCTCGACCAGGTCGCCGAGTTCTGCGACCGAGCGGTCGTGCTCGAGCACGGGAACATCGTCACCGACGGTACGCCCAGGGAAGCGCTCCGCGCTCTTCGAGCCGATTTTGAGGAGGCTCGCCAGGAGGAGGTCGAGCGCCAGCAGCTCCTCGAGCGGGAGACGCTCGACCGGCCCATGGCGCGGTTCACCGGAATCGCACTCCACACCGACGGCGGGGTCGTCCTCAACCCCGAGCTACGACACGGCGACTCGATGACGGTCCTCATGGAGGCTCACACGGAAGGGACAGTCACGGATTTCAGCATCGGCGTGGCGGTCGCGACCACTCTCGGCACGGTTCTGTGGAAGACGACGACCGAACTCATGGAAGCCGCTGTTCCCAGCATGCAGGGAACCGGCCTTTACCAGTACCACCTCTCGAACCTCCCGCTGGGTGCCGGAGAGTACACAGTACAGACGACGCTCACCGGACTCGACGGCAGGGAGATCCACCACGTTCCGGATGCGGCCCAGTTCTCGATCATCGACGATGCTCCCAGCCTCGGGCCCCTGCACATCGACGCCTCATTCGACGTTCGGACGTAGGCGAAAACGCCTGACATCACCCGCTGCGAGCAGCGTCGTCGTCGATCGACTGCGGAGGCGACACCGCGCTGGAGCAGTCGTCAGCCCGCGAAACGAGGATCCACGACAGCCGAATCCGGAACGATCAGACGTTCAACGACCGAGTGCATGAGCATCGTCACCTGACCACTCCGCCCCTCTGGGTGCTTCAACCAGGCCTCGTCAACACTCCAGAAGAAGCTCGTCGCACCGCCGCCTTGGGTGCAGAGCAGCAGCACGATTCCTAGGAGCACGACCTTCGTGGCTCGGCTCGCGGGAGGCGGCGACTCACCTCCCAGCAGCCTCGCTGCGCCGATGCAGGCGAGACCGATGACTATCGGAAGGAGTATGAGGACGTACCGACCTGCAATACCGATGGCGACCCCCATCCGCAGAAAGTCCGAGTAGTTCAAGGCGAAGAGGACGATCACATACAGCACGCTCGTCCCGACCACCATGCGGATCGCCCGGCTCCGAAGGAGATAACCTCCCGCCAGGACAAGCACGCCCAGGAGCGCAGGGATCGCCAGATAGAGGATCACGCCTGTAATCGCTGGCCCACGTGATTGGACGATCCCATCGCCCGACACCGTGCCATACCACGTCATGTTCTTCAGCATGATCGGAACCCAGTGACCGGTGAGGAAGCTGAACGCACCGTTCATCGTCCCCGGCCGGTCCTCGAATGCGGCGTCTAGTTCCATGTTTCGCGCCCACGGCGGGTGCATCTGGCAGAGGTCGAGCTCGTGAACCGCAAGACAGTCGGGGACGACCGAGCCATAACGCACGACGTTCATCAGGTATCGCTCCGCCACGAGACAGACAGAGAGGATTGCTCCCCCGATGAGGGCAAGGCGACCCCACCAGAGGCGATCCCTCGGGGCAGAGATGTAGCCCTGCAGCTCCTCCGTCCGGCCTCTCCGAACGACACGGACCTGCTGGATGAGCACGACGAGTGCCACAAGAGGAACAAGTGGAACAAAGGTGTACTTCGTCAGACAGCCGACACCAGCGATGATGATAAATCTCAACCACTCGGAGACGAGAAGCCTCTCCGCCATCGCTAGGCGCGCGGCGCTCCTCAAGAAGAACGGAACGACCAGGAAGAGTGCGTTGTCGTAGTTGACAAACCCCCCCAGGAAGACGATGAGCGGAGTCGCGCTGACAATTCCGACAGCGACGTTGGCGACAGCAGGGCTAGCTCCCACTTCATGGAAGAAGCTCCACCACGCATAGAGCGCGCCCGTCACGATCACCACCGTGATGAGTCGGATGACCAGCATCCTGTGCTCTGGACTGAGACCCGCCGCACCCGTGAGCCGCCACGGGAAACTCATCATGTAGTGGTAGAGGTAGCTGCCATAACGCTCGGCGTCCCCGAGCGGCCCGTCTGCAACGGTCTGGTCGATGAACGGCGTCCATCGACGGCTGAAAGCATCGATCGCTGCGACATGATAATGCTCGTCATAGATGACCGGCGAAGCTGCGAGCGCCACCCATGCCGCCTGCGCGGCGAAGAGCACCATTGCAGTCACGAGCACCCACGGGCTCGAGAGCACGTCGACAAGTCTGGTGTAAACGAGCTCAGTCCATGGTGAAGTTGGTTCTACTGCAGCATGCTGCCGCGTTCGTTTCACTCTCACCAGACGTACCCGGCGGCCCCATCTGCTGAGTACGGATCGCGGTCCGGCGTGTCCCACCGACGGAAGAGGTAAGTCACTTCTGACTCCTTGACCCGGGGGTCTCGTGTTTGCGACTCGAAATGGAAGAGCGCTGCCTCCCACATCCACACGAGCCTATAGCCCACATGGCGCAGTTTCCGGGAAAAGTCGACATCGTTGAAGCTCAGAGGCAGATCCTCTGCCATACCACCAATCAACTCGTAGTCCTCGCGACGCAGAGCGATGCATGCTCCCGTCAACCCCGAAGCCTCCCTGTTCAACCGGAGCGCCGAGAACGGGCCGAACGCGTCGTCAGGCCACATGAAGTACGAGTGGTGAATAACATCTTTGTAGTAGACGTGACCCGCGTGCTGAAGGGTCCGGTCGGAGAAGAGCAGCCGCGCACCCGTGAGACCGACGTCGGGCTCCTCCAGCGGGGCCACGAGCGTCTCGAGCACGTCGTCGCTGATCGCCTCGACATCGTCATTGAGGAGAACGACGATATCGCCGGTCGATGCGAGGAAGCCCTCGTTGCACTTCTTGCTGAAGTTGAACTCACCGTGGAACGGGACGAGGACGAGCTTCTCGCCGGCGATCTCCTTGAGCTCGTCGAGGACGGCCTGCGGCGTGGGGATGTCGTAGACCACGACGATCTCGAGCTTCTCGTGGCTCGTGTGCGCGAGGAGCGACCGGACCGCCTCGAGGACGAAGCACCGCCGCTCCCCCCAGACGAGTCCGGTCCCGCCACGAGTCGGGATGATGACGCTGATCATGCGGTCGGGGTTGGCTGCTCGACGGATCTTGTAGAGACCAGGAGCGTCACCGAGCTCCGCGGTACCGGCGATCCCCACACGGTCGAGGTGAGCCTGCACCGCGTCTCGGCCCGCTGCCCACGCGTACGGCTTCGCCTCGAGGTCCCCAGCCGCCGAACCAGGGACCACCCGCCAGTGGTAGAGCACCTCCGGGATATGGACGATCCGCCGGGCCTGCTCCGTGACCCTCAGGACGAGGTCATGGTCCTGCGAGCCTTCGAACTCCTGCCTGAACCCGCCGACCTCCCTCGCCAAGGACGTCCGGATGACGGAGAGATGGCCGGTGTACATCTGGTGGCGCAGACGCTCCGGGGACCAGTCCGGCTTCTCGAAGTGATCGAAGTAGCGTCCCGACTCGTCGACCTTGTCCTCGTCCGAGTAGACGTAGTCGACGTCTTCGGCAAGGGCCTCGGACACGACCTGGAGCGCATCCCGGGTGAGCAGATCGTCGTGGTCGAGCAGGGCGACAAAGTCACCGTTCGCCTCACGGAGGCCGTCGTTGGACGCCGCGACGATCCCACCGTTCGACTCGCGGGCGACGACACGGATCCGAGAGTCCTTGGCCGCGGCCTTATCGAGCACCTCGCGGACAGCAGGACTGGTGGACGCGTCGTCGACGAGGAGCAGCTCCCAGGCCGCGTAGGTCTGGTCGAGCACCGACGTGATCGTGTCGGAGAGAACGTCGGACGGAGTGTTGTAGACAGGCGTGATGATCGAGAAGGTCACTGCCTGCATCATCGGCCGAGCACCTTCTTGACGATCGTCGCGGGCGAGATCGCGGCCTTTCCGATGCGCCACGTGCTCGACCGGTAGATCTCGGCACGGTCCTGAGCCACCTGCAGGAGCTCACCGCGTAGTTCGCGGTTCTCCTCCTCGAGCTGCGTCATCCGCCTCCGCGTGACCCCTGCCTCCGCCTCGAGACCGATGATGTGGTCGCGGATGGTGAGCATGCGCTGCTTCTCCTCGCGGACGAGGGCGGCCTGCTGGTGGAAGTGATCATTGACCACGGGGGGTTCGATCGCGGGTCGGACGCGCGGCGCGCCCGCGGGGACACCGTCAGCGGGCACAACGCTCGCACGGATGACGAACTGGTAAGCGTCAGCGAGGGGCCGACGGCGCACCCAGTCGACGATCTCCGGCGGGAGCATGCCGGTAGGCACAGCGACCTCGGTCGCGAGCGCGTCCGCGACCGTGGACCGCGCCTCGTCGACCTGCAGCCCCGCACCCTCGACCATGGAGACCAGGGTCGTGTAGGTGAAGAACCTGATGTGGGTGGCGTCGAGCAGGCCCCGGTCGGTCGGGTTCCACTCGCCCCCGAGGAGCGCCAGTCGCAGGCTGCCGTGCGCCACGTTCGGGATGGAGATGACGATCGATCCACCAGGAGCGAGCAGCGCGACGGCCGACCGGAGCGTCCCAGCAGGGTCCTGGAGGTGCTCGAGGATATCGCCGAAGACGACGACGTCGAACTGCTCGCCTGCGAACACCTCCGACAGCACGAGCGTGTTGAGGTCGTCGACGACGAGCCGCTCCAGGTGCGGCCGTGCGACCTCAGCGGCTCGCTCGTCGAACTCGACACCGCTGACGGCGCACCCGCGGGCCACGAGCGCCTCGGCGAGATAGCCGGATGCGCACCCGACGTCGAGGACCTTCTTGTCCCGCCCCACCTGCTCGAGGATCAAGGAGTGACTGAGGTTCGCGTCGGACGGATCGACGACTGCTTCGTACACGGTCACGCGCGGTTCTCCCCTGGACCTTCGAGGCTCTCGCCCCAGGCTCTGTGATTCACGGTCAGTACAGGGTAGCGTCCCGCGACGAGGACGCCGGGCACGCAGGTCGACTGACATGCCCGTTCGGTACGCTTGCAGCCGACACACCCACCCAGGAGGAAACCCATGCGTCTGCTCGTCACCGGCGGAGCCGGCTTCATCGGCTCGAACTTCGTCCACCAGACCGTCCGGGAGCGTCCGGACGTGGAGGTCACGGTGATCGACGCCCTGACGTACGCGGGTGACCGGACGTCGCTGGCGCCGGTCGCGGACCGGGTGACGCTCGTGGAGGGCGACATCACGGACGGCGAGCTCGTCGACCGTCTCGTGGGCGAGTCGGACCTCGTGGTGCACTTCGCGGCGGAGTCGCACAACGACAACTCGTTGTCGAACCCGTGGCCGTTCGTGCAGACGAACCTCATCGGGACCTACACGCTCCTCGAGGCGGTCCGCAAGCACGGGGTGCGGTACCACCACATCTCCACGGACGAGGTGTACGGCGACCTCGAGCTCGACGACCCGGCGAAGTTCACGGCGGAGACCCCGTACAACCCGTCCAGCCCGTACTCGTCCACGAAGGCGGGCAGCGACCTCCTGGTGCGCGCGTGGGCCCGCTCGTTCGGCATCCAGGCGACAATCTCGAACTGCTCCAACAACTACGGGCCGTACCAGCACATCGAGAAGTTCATCCCGCGGCAGATCACCAACCTCGTCGACGGCGTGAAGCCCCGCCTGTACGGCAAGGGCGAGAACGTCCGCGACTGGATCCACGTCGAGGACCACAACTCGGCCGTGTGGGCCATCATCGACCAGGGCCGCTCCGGCGAGACGTACCTCATCGGTGCCGACGGCGAGAAGAACAACCTCGAGGTCGTCCAGACGCTCCTCGAGATCTTCGGTTTCGACAAGGACGACTTCGACCACGTCAAGGACCGTCCGGGCCACGACATGCGCTACGCCATCGACTCCTCGAAGCTGCGCACCGAGCTCGGCTGGGAGCCCCGCTACACCGACTTCCGCTCCGGCCTCGAGGCTACCGTCGAGTGGTACAAGGCCAACGAGGCCTGGTGGCGCCCCGCGAAGGCCGCCACCGAGGCGAAGTACGCCGCAGCCGGCCACTGAGCGAGCACGAGCCCAGAGCCCGCACGAGGAAGGCCCCGGAGCACCAGCTCCGGGGCCTTCCTCACGTTCACGGCACAGGCGGACGGGGAGCCCGCCCTCCGTCAGGCCGGCGAGCCCTCGCCGATGACGACGCGCGGCACCCCGGCCCACACGGCACGGTCCGTGACCCGGCGGCCGTCGACGAGCAGGCGCAACCCCGGCAGCTCGGTCGGCGTCATCGTCCGGTACTCCGCGTGGTCGGCCTGGACCACGCCCACGTCCGCCGCCTCGCCATAGTGGTATGCGTCGAAACCGAGGGCCGCGAGCTCGTCGTCCGAGTACATGGGATCGTGCACGACGACGCGCGCACCGCGTGCGCGCAACGCCTCCACGGTGGCGAAGACACCCGAGAAGGCCGTCTCCTTCACTCCCCCGCGGTACGCGGCACCGAGGACCACGACGCGCAGACCGTCCAACGACCCGAGGAGTGTCTCCGCCTGCGCGACGACGCGCTCCGGCACCGCCGCGTTCACGGCACGCGCCTCGCGGACGATCGACGCGTCCGGGTCCACCGACAGGTACAGGCGCGGGTACACCGGGATGCAGTGCCCGCCCACCGCGATGCCCGGGCGGTGGATGTGGCTGTAGGGCTGGGAGTTGCAGGCCTCGATGACCGCGTGCACGTCGATGCCGACCTTCTCGGCGAACGCACCGAACTGGTTGGCGAGCCCGATGTTCACGTCGCGGTACGTGGTCTCCGCGAGCTTGGCCATCTCCGCGGCCTCCGCGGACCCGAGGTCCCACACGCCGTTGGGGCGCGTCAGGTCGGGGCGCTCGTCGAACGTCAGGACGGCCTCGTAGAAGTCCTTCGCCCGGCGCGCCCCCTCGGGGCTCAATGCACCCACGAGCTTCGGGTACTTGCGCAGGTCGGCAAAAACCCGCCCGGTAAGGACCCGCTCGGGCGAGAAGACGAGGTGGAAGTCGACGCCCTCCGTGAGCCCGGAGCCCTGCTCGAGCATGGGCTTCCACCGACCCCGGGTGACGCCCACGGGCAGGGTCGTCTCGTAGGACACGAGCGTGCCCGACGTGAGGTGCGCGGCGAGCGACGTGGTCGCGGCGTCCATCCACCCGAAGTCGGGGGCGGCGGTCTCCTCGTCGACGAACAGCGGGACGACGAGGACCACGGCGTCCGCCCCGGGGATCGCGTCGGCGTAGTCCGTGGTGGCGCGCAGCCGCCCGGCGGGAACGAGCTCGGCGAGCTTCTCGGCGAGGTGCGCCTCGCCGGGGAACGGTTCGGTGCCGGCGTTGACGAGGTCCACGACCTCGGCGTTGACGTCGACGCCCACCACCTCGTGCCCCTGGTCGGCGAACTGCACCGCGAGGGGAAGGCCGATCTTTCCGAGTGCCACGACGGCAATACGCACAACAACCTCGTCTTCGTCCCGGCCACCGGGACCGGCGGCGCTCCGACTCGCCAGCATACTGGGCGGCCCTTGTGACGAGGGGGACGTTTTCCAGGAATTCGTCCCATGTATGGGACGATGGTACCGATGCCCACCAACGCTGCCCCCGCCCTCCCGTTCCTCGGGCGGACCCCCTGGTTCGACGTCGCCAAGGCCCTGGCGATCGTCCTCGTCGTGCTCCACCATGCCTCGGTGGCCGTCTCGACCTATCTCCTGCCGACGGTGACGCACCCCGCGCTCACGGTGTGGTCCACGGTGAGCGAGACTCTCGTCCCCGTCCGCATGCCCCTGTTCTTCCTCGTCTCGGGGATGCTCGCGGCCCGCGCCCTCGCACGCCCCTGGGCCGCTGTGTGGCGGCGCCGCGTCGGCGACCTGCTCTGGCCCTTCGCGCTGTGGAGCGTCGTGCTCGCCGTGCTCGTGGGCCTCGCGAGGGACCCCGGGTCCCCCGGGGACCTCGTGCTGCGCACGCTCGGTGGGGCGGCGCGGTTCGGCGGAGGCTACTGGTACCTGCCCGCCCTCGTCGGCTTCTTCCTCCTCGCCCGTGCTCTTCGCGAGCACGGGCCCACGCTCGTGGCCGTCTCCCTCGTCGCCCTCCTACTCGCCCCGGCGACCACGGCGTGGGCCGTCGCGGAGGGATGGGAGCCGAGCAGCGTCGCGAGCCTCTCCCGGTGGAGCCTCAACGCCTTCTGGTTCATGGTCGGCTGCTTCGCCGGAGGCGCCGTCCGACGAGTCGCCACCCTCCCCCGCGTCCCGACGCTCGTCGCGGGCACCGCGGCGTTCGCGCTCGTCTCCTCGTGGGTCGGCACCGACGCCGCCACGTCCGCGTGGCGGCCCGTGCTGTCGGCGGCCGGCATCGTGGCCGCCGTCGCCCTGAGCGGGCTGCTCTCCGACCGGTTCGCCGACCTCGCCCGTTCCGTCGCGTCCCGGACCCTGCCCGTCTACCTGATCCACCCGGTGCTCATCCACCTGGTCCTCTGGGCGGCGCACGCCCTGCCCGACGGCGCGCGCACCCCGAGCACGGAGACGCTCACCGGGCTCGGCGTCGTCGTCCTCGTGGTCCCCGTCCTCACCGTCGTGGGCGTCGCACTCCCCCTCGTGCTGCACGACAGGGCCCTCCGGACCCGCGCACCCTGGCTCCTCGCACTGCCGTCGCTCCGTGCGAGGAACACCCGAGCGGCCCGGCCCGCGAGCGGGCGGACGACGGGTCAGCCGAGCAGCCGCGCGACGATCCGGTCCGCGACGAGCGCGTCGGTCGTGAACGACAGCTCTGCGCTCGCGACGTCCGCCGCAGCCTTGGCCCCGCGGACCGCCGCGACGTCGAGCGACCGCAGCGACGCGACGCACGCCGCCACGGAGAAGTCCTCGCTCACCACGCCCAGCCGGTAGCGCTCCACGAGGTTCGCCATCTCCACGGTCGGGCCGACCGCGACCGCCAGGCGAGCCTGGACGTAGTCGAAGAACTTGTTGGGCAGCGTGAGCCGCGCGTTCGTGTGCGTCGGCGGGATCCAGAAGACGCCCACGTCGTACGCGTTGAGGGTCGACGGGAGGTCTGCGGGCGCCACGGGGTCCCGGAACCGGATGCGGTCGCAGCCCGCCGCTCGGGCCTGGAGCGCCCTCAGGTACTTCCCTCCGTCGCCGCCCGGCACGAGGTAGAGGTCCAGCGTGTACCGCTCGCCGAGCTCGAGCGTCGCGTCGATCATCGTCTCGAGGGCTCGCCCGTGGATCGCCGCCCCGCTGTGCACCAGGCGCACGACGTCCGGCGACACGTCCGACGGGCGCAGGTCCTTCCACGGCGAGGAGTTGCGCATGACGGCCGCGTCGACCCCGAAGTGCTCGCGGTACAGGTCGGCGATGGACCCGCACACCGTGGTCACGGCTCCGCTGCGCGGTAGGTACGTCCGGCACAGGTGAGTCATGAACGGAGCGACGAGCAGCCGCCAGGACGTCACGTGCGTGCGCTCCTCCGGGGCCCACTCGTGCATGTCGGCCCACACCGGCGCACCCGAGCGTGCGGCGACGGCGTGCGCGAGGTCGAGGACCCGCGCGTCGTTGGCCACCACGAGGTCGAACGTGCGCCCCTCGAGGAGCTCGAGGGCGTGGCGCACGGCGGGCGCCTCGAGCTCGGCCGCGCGGAAGCGGCGGAGCGCGAGACGGACGACGCCCCGCGGCGTCTGCGGCAGCGTCGCCGCGCCGTCGGCCACCCGCAGGTGCTCGTCGACACCGTCGGGCGCGGGACCGAACCCCACGCTCGTGACGTGCCCGTGGGAGGCGAGCACGGACAGCTGGCGCAGGACGCGGGCGTCGGACCGGAGGGGCGACAGGGAGATGCAGAGGATCCGGGTCACCGGTCCTCCTCTCGGGTCACGTCGGCGGTAGGAGCGGGAGCAGGATCGGCGGCAGGCACCTGGCCATCGTCCCGTGCCGTCCCGTCCTCCGCACCCAGGAGGTCCTCGACGGCGCGCAGCCAGGGAGCGGAGAGCCGCTCGGCGCTGAGCAGCTCCGCGGCCGTGTCGCTCGCCGCCTTGAACGACTCCACGCGCTCGATCGTGAGCGTCGCGAGCGCACGCGCCGTCTCCTGCGCCCCGAACCCGTCCGCCACGACCCCGACCTCGTGGTCGTGGACCACCCGGGCCATCTCGGGAGACGGCCCCACGACGACGCCGAGCCGCGCCTGGACGAACTCGAACAGCTTGTTCGGCAGTGCGTGCCGCAGGTTGAACGTCACGGGGGGGCAGACGAACACGCCCACGTCGTAGGTGGCGAGCAGCGGGACGATCTCGTCGAACGGCACCGGCGGCAGCACGCGGGCGACGCCCCCGGGGACGGCATCGGCCCGGGCACGGAGCTCGGTGATGTACGTGGGGTCACCCGGGGCGAGGACCACGTCGAGGGTCACGGACCCGGGGGCGTCGCGCTCCACGAGTGACACGGCGTCGATCATCGTCTCGAGCGACCGGGCGCGCCCCGCGACCCCGATGTGCACGAGCCGGACCGGGTACTCGACGGGGGTGGGGGCGATGTCCGCACGGTACGCCGTGGCGTTCGGCACGACGTCTGCCCGGAACCCGTACTCGCGCCGGTACTCCTCCGCGATGCCCTGCGCCACCGTCGTCACGGACGCGACGTCCCGCACCGCGCGGCAGGCCCACCGCATGAGCGGCCCGACGAGGACGCGCCACACGAGGCGGTTCTCGCCCTGCCTGGGCGCGTACTCGTGGAGGTCGCTGTGCACGCCCGCGCGGGGCTCGAGCGCGAGCGCCAGGGGCGCTGCGAGGGCGTCGTTGGCGATGACGACGTCCATGGACCCGGGCGGGAGGTGCTCGAGGACGAAGCGGATGCGCTCGGACCCGAAGTAGAGACGGTCGAAGCGTCGCAGGGCGAGCAGGACGGGCACGGCCACGCGGCTGGAGCGCCACGGTGCGAGCCGCTCGGGGACCTCGACGTGCCGGGTCACGCCCTCAGGTGCGGGGCCGTAGCCGCACGTGACGACGTCGGCCACCGCGGACAGCAGACGCACCTGCCGCAGGACGCGCGGGTCACGCGCGATCGGTGAGAAGGACAGGACGACGACGGTGGGTCTCATGCTGCGTCCTCCCGGTCGAGGAGGGGGTCGAGGGCTCCGTGCCACGCGGGACCGAGGGCGCTGCGGTACACGTCGAGGAGCCGCTCGGCCTCACGCTCCCACGTGAGCTCGCCGGCCGCGAGCCGGGCGGCCGCCCGGTATCGCTCCGGGTGGGCGACCACGCGGGCGATGGTGCGGGCCATCTCCTGGGGGTCGTCGGAGGAGAAGACCTCCCCGACGCCGTGCTCCTCGACGATGCGTCGGGTGTCGGGCAGGTCGGCGGCGACCACGGGGAGCCCGCCGTGGATGGACTCGAAGAGCTTGTTGGGCAGCGACCACAGGTAGCTCAGGCACGTGGGCCGCACGAAGACCACGGACGCGTCCGCGTCGGCGAGGGCGGCCGACACCTCGGCGGAGGGGACCTTCCCGACGAGGTGCATGCGGTCGCGGACGCCGAGGCCCGTGGCGTGCGCCTCGAGGGCCGCGAGGTACGCCGGGGCTCCGTAGCCGAGGACGACCAGGTGGACGTCGTCGTCGAGGGCTGCGAGCGCAGCGATGGTCTCCTCGAGGCCCCGGTTCGTGGTGATCCGGCCTCCGTAGGCGATGACCTTGTGGTGGGGCGCGAGGCCTGCGAGGGCGCGGAGGCGACCGTCGGCGGGGTCGCTCGTGGCCTGCGCGGCGGGCGGGACGTTCCGGACGAGGGTGGGCGTCTCCGCGAGACCGTAGGTGTCCTGGAGGTAGCGGGCGATGCTCGGGGAGACGGTGACGACGGCGTCGGCGCGCCGGATGCCCCTGGTCTCGATCCGTCGTTCGACCACCGTGGCGAGAGGGCGTGGGCCTGCGACGTTGCGCTGCGTCCACAGCTCGTGGGAGTCGTACACGTAGGGCACACCGAGGGTGCGGCCGAGGGCCATGGCGGGCTGGAGGGTGTTGCCGTCGTTGGCGTGGACGATGTCGGGGCCCCAGCGGGTGACGGCCTTGCGGGCGTGCCGCCAGTAGGAGTGGAGGATCACGGCTCCGAGGGGCTTGAGGAGGACCTTGGCGACGCGGGACCGCAGGACACGGTCGGCGAGGGTCGGGGTCCGCAGCGACGCGGGGGCGGCCGGCCTGGCGGGTGGTCCCACCTGTGCGGCCTGGCGGTCGGCGGGCCCGCCGGTGGCGTCACGGAGGGGGTCCTCGGTGACGCCCACGGCCGCGGGTGCGCCTCGCCCGGCGAGGACGCGGTAGACGCGGGCGGCAGGCTCGAGCGCCCGAGCGAGCTCGAAGAGCGGGAGGCGTTCGAGGACGACCCCGGAGTCGAGGCGCTGCACCCCGACGGGGTACCCGGCGGCGGGCCGGGCGACCGCGAAGATCCGCACGTCGGCACCGGCGTGGGCGAGGGTCGCTGCGGACTTGAGGACGCGGGTGTCCGCATGGCAGTCGTTGTACACGAGGACCGCGACGCGCGGCCGTCGACCCCCCGGGCGGGTGGCCGTCGAGGCCTGCTGGGCCGGGTGGTTCACGGTGGTGCTCCTCAGGGTGGTGCTGGTCAGGTGCTGCTGTTCTCGGGCGGGGCGGCGTCGGCGGCCCCGGGCGAGGTGGGCGACAGGCCCGCGAGGGCGGCCTGCCGCGCGAAGTCGGGCTCTGCGGCGACCACCTCGTCGAAGGTGCCGTGGGCGACGAGCTCGCCGTCCCGCATGAAGCACACGATGTCGCTGTGCCGGATGGTCGAGAGCCTGTGCGCGACGACCACCAGTGTCAGTTCACCACGGAGCTCCGTGATGGCGCTCGTCACCGCGGCCTCGGTGCTCGTGTCGAGGGCGCTCGTGGCCTCGTCCATGATGAGCACGAGGGGGTCGGAGTACAGGGCGCGGGCGATCCCGATGCGTTGGCGCTGCCCGCCGGAGAGGGCGAGGCCGCGCTCCCCCACGGGCGAGTCGATGCCCTTGCCGCGGGCCTCGATGACGTCGAGCGCCTGGGCGCGTCGCAGCGCGTCGCGGACCCGGTCCTTGTCGACGAGGGCGTCGTCCCACTCGAGGGCGACGTTCTGGGCGACGGTGGCGTCGAAGAGGGAGACGTCCTGCGGGACGTACCCGACGCGGGAGCGCCAGGAGTCGAGGGCCGAGACGAGTGGCACCCCGCCGACGCGGAGCTCGCCCGCGGAGGGCTCTAGGAGGCCGAGGACGACGTCGACGAGCGTCGACTTCCCCGACCCGGAGGCGCCGACGAGCGCGACGGAGCACCCGAAGGGGATGGTGAGGGAGACGTCGCGGACCGCGGGCTCGACGCCCGTCGGGTAGGTGAAGGTCACGCGGTCGAGGACGAGGTCCGCCGCGTCGTCGGGGACGGCCACCTGCGGCGGCCCGTCCTGCCGGGCGTCGATGTACGCGCGCCCCCGCCGGATGTCCTCGATGGCGGTCTGCGCGAAGGGCAGCGCCGCCGAGGTCTGGGACATGATGCCCTGGAAGCGCGTGAGCGACGGGATGATGCGGAACCCCGCCACCCCGAAGAGGGCCACGGAGCTCAGCGCCCCGTCGGGCCCGCCGGTGAGGTACCCGATGCCCGCGGCGAGCGCGAAGCCCCCGATGAGCGCCGCCTCGAGGACGTACCGGGGCACGACGGCGAGGAACGACATGTTGGCGCGTGCCCGGGAGCTGTGCTGGCGGACCCCGAGGACGAGCTCGCCGACCGCGTCGGAGCGGCCGCGGAGGGTGATCTCCTTGAGCGACTGGACCATCTCGGAGAGCAGCCGCGCGGACCGGGTGGAGTGGCTGCGGTTGACGCGGCCGGCCTGGACGGACTTGGCGAGGACCCAGCGCAGGAGGACGGCGCCGATGATCCCGAAGTACACGACGGTCGCGAGGGCCATGAGCGGTTGGGCGACGGTGAGGACCGTGAGGACCGCGACGAAGGTGCACAGCTCGCCGGCGAGCATCGCGAAGGGGATGAGGACACCGGAGACGGTGGTCGCGACGCCCACGTCGGTGGACCGGACGAGCTCGGTGGAGTTGCGCTGCAGGCGGTCCGTCCAGGGGGACGCGAAGAAGCCCCGGAGGAGCTCGCGGCTGATGGCGAGCTCGAAGGTCGCGAAGCGCCGGGTGGCGAACCACTGGAGGGTCACCTGGAAGACGGACTTGCCGACGATGAGCAGGCACACGACGATCAGCACTGGCTGGAAGTCCGCCGGCTCCGACAGGGTGCCCAGGACCGGGAGGTCGATCGAGCCTTCGCCGACCATCGGGGCGAGGCACAGGGCGAGGAGCCCGAGCGCGACCACGTCGAGGATGGACGACGCCCCCGAGAGCAGGGCGAACGTCACGAGGAAGCGGCGGCTCCCCTCGGGCAGGACGGGCAGGATGTCCCGCACGGTGCGCCACAGAGCAGACATGCGGCGAGCCTACCCGTCCCGGGTGGCGGGCCCCCGGCGGGTCGCCGGGCGGGACTCGCGGGCGGCGCGGAGGACGACGTCGGCAGCGCGAGCGCCCACGGACGCGAGGGAGGCGTGCTCCCGGGCCCACGCACCGAGCCGTGCCCGGCGGTCCGCGACGTCCTGCGGCGTCTCGCGGGCGGCCCGGTCGAGGACCTCGAGCACAGCGGCTGCGACCTCCTGCGCGTCGTAGTCGACGGCGTGGCCGAGGTCGTGGTCCCGCAGGAGGTCGCGTGCCGGTCCGACACCGGCGTACACGGCGGGCGTCCCGCACGCGACGGACGCGTAGACCTTGGTGGGGAAGGAGAAGTCGTAGCCGCGGCCGGGCCGCACGCTCGCGAGGCTCGCGACCGCGCCCCGCAACCACCGCGCGACGTCCTGAGGCGGGGCCTGCGGGAGGAAGCGGACCACGCCGTCGGGCAGGGATGCGCACTCCGCGGCGATGGCGGCCTTCTCGGCGCCCTGGCCGATGAACACCAGACGCGCGTCCGGTCGCACCTCGTGGACGGTGGTCATGGCGCGGGCGAGGACCCCGGCCCCGTGCCACTCCGACGCGGTGCCGGCGTAGACGAGGTAGGGGCCGTCCGCGTCGGGCAGGCACGCCACGTCGCCCTCGAGCGCGAAGGCGTCCGTGTCGATGCCGTTGCCCACCTCGTGGACGCGGTCGGTGACGCCCAGCTCGGCGAGGCGACCGGTGACCCCGGCCGACACCGAGAGGACCCCGGCCGCGCCGCGCCACACCCACCTCTCGACGGCGCGCAGCACCCGCAGCACGACGGCCGGGGCGCCCGTCGTGCCGGCGGCGTCGGACCACACGTCCGCCGCGTAGTACACGTACGGGATGCGGCGCAGGGCGCACGCGACCCGCACCGCGGTGCCCGTCGTGGGCGGCGGCTCGCAGACGACGACGTCGACGCCGCGGGCGAGGAGCACCCGGAAGAAGGCGGGCACGTCGAACGTCAGGTACGGGACGTACCCGCGGACGTACCCGTCGGCGTCGCGCAGCACGGGCCACCGCCGGACGGGGACACCGTCGGGCGTGCCCGCGTCGTCCCCGAGCGGGGTGCGGGACGTGAGCACCGTGACTCGCGCCCCGGCGGCGTCGAGGGCTCGGGTGAGGGCGCGCAGCCGGAACGACGCCGCCGCGGCCTCGGGGGCGAAGATCCGTGAGACGAGCAGGACGCGGGTCACGCGCCGCCCGGTGCCTGCCCCGGTGCGCCGAGCTGCACCACGGTGCCCGTGCTCGACGACGTGATCATCGCCTCCGCGACGCGCAGCGTCTGCAGGCCCTCCTCGAGGGTCACCACGTCGTGGCGCACCCCCAGGACGGCGTCGCGGAACGCCTCGTGCTCCACGCGCAGCGGCTCCGGCTTGGCGATGGCGTACCGGATGACGTCGCCCTCGGAGACGCCGCGGAAGGCCGCGATGGAGTCCCACTGGGTGGCGACCGTGCCGTTCGCGTGGAAAGTGAGGTCGGCGCTGGCGGTGTCGGCGACGAACGCTCCCCGCTCCCCCGTCACGACGGTGACGCGCTCCTTCATCGGCGACAACCAGTTCACGGTGTGGTTGACGACGATCCCGTTCGCGAGGCGCCCGGTCGCGAGGACCATGTCCTCGTGCTGGCGCCCGCTGCGGTACGTGACCTGCGCGCTGATCGTCTCGTACGGGCTCTGCGCCACCCAGGACGTGAGGTCGATGTCGTGGGTGCCGAGGTCCTTGACCACGCCCACGTCGGCGATGCGCGCCGGGAACGGTCCCTGACGCCGGGTGACGATCTGGTAGATCTCCCCGAGCTCGCCGGCCGCCAGACGACGGCGGAGCTCCTGCAGGGCCGGGTTGAACCGCTCGATGTGCCCGACGGCGCCGACGAGGCCGCGCGACGCGAACGCCTCGACGATCCGCGCTCCCGCCTCGCTCGTGTCGGCCACGGGCTTCTCGATGAGCGTGTGGACGCCCGCCTCGGCGAGCGCGAGGGCCACGCCCTCGTGGTAGACGGTGGGGACGGCGACGACGGCCATGTCGAGACCTGCCGCGACGAGCGACTCGACGTCCTGGAGGACCTCGAGCCCGCCGGCGACCCGGTGGGGGTCGCCCCCCGGGTCGGCGACGGCGACGAGGTCGACGCCGGGCGTCTCCCTCAGGACTCGGGCGTGGTGGCGCCCCATGGCGCCGAGGCCGATGAGTCCGGCGCGCAGGGCGGTGCCTGCGGTGGCGGCCATCAGGCACCTGCCCGGACGGTCGCGCGGACACCCTCGACGACGCGCTCGAGGTCGCCTTCGGTGAGCGACGGGTGCACAGGAAGCGAGATGACCTGCCGGGCGGCCTCCTCGGTGCGCGGCAGGTCGAGGCCGGGCGCGTACCTCTCGAGGGACGGGAGACGGTGGTTGGGGATCGGGTAGTAGACGCCCGACCCGACGCCGTGCTCCTCGCGCAGGGCCTGGACCACGCGGTCGCGGTCCTCGGCGACGCGGATCGTGTACTGGTGGTAGACGTGCGTGGCGCCGTCCTTCACGGGAGGCGTGGTCACGCCGTCGACGTCGGCGAGACCGGCGTCGAGCACGGCCGCGTTGGCGCGGCGCTGATCCGTCCACCCGCCCACCTTGGTGAGCTGGACGCGCCCGATGGCTGCGTGGAGGTCCGTCATCCGGGCGTTGAAGCCGACGATCTCGTTGGCGTACTGGACCTCCATGCCCTGGTTGCGCAGGAGGCGCAGCTGCCGGGCGACCTCGGGCGAGCCGCAGGAGACCATGCCGCCCTCGCCGGAGGTCATGTTCTTGGTCGGGTAGAGGCTGAACATGGCGAAGTCGCCGAACGTCCCGACCGGGGCTCCGTCGAGGCGAGCGCCGTGCGCCTGGGCAGCGTCCTCGAAGAGCAGGAGGTCGTGCTCGTCGGCGATGGCGCGGAGCTCGGCCATCGCCGCCGGGTGCCCGTAGAGGTGCACGGGCATGATGGCCCGCGTCCGCTCGGTGACGGACTCGCGCACCGAGCGCGGGTCGAGGCAGAAGTGGTCGGGCTCGATGTCCGCGAAGACGGGGGTGGCCCCGGTGAGGGCGACGGAGTTGCCCGTGGCGGCGAAGGTGAACGACGGGACGATCACCTCGTCGCCCGGCCCGATGCCGCACGCGAGCAGGCCGAGGTGCAGGCCGGCGGTGCCGGAGTTCACGGCCACGCACTCGCGCCCGCCGACGAGCTGCTCGCCGAACTCGGCCTCGAAGGCCTTGACCTCCGGCCCCTGGGCCACCATGCCGCTGCGCAGCACCCGGTCCACCGCTTCCCGCTCCTCGTCTCCGATGATGGGCCTCGCGGCGGGGATGAGTGACTGGTTCACCTTCACACGACCTCTCTCAACGTGGAACCGACAGCCTCGTACACCGTGCCTGTCGCAGGGCAGGACCATCGTCCGTCGTCCAGCTGCTCGAGCGGCCGACCGGCGTGGCCGACCCACCCGACCTGACGGGCGGGGACACCGGCGACGACGGCGAAGTCCGGGACGTCCTTGGTGACGACGGCGCCGGCCGCCACCGTCGCCCACTCCCCCACCCGGACGGGCGCGACGCACACGGCACGCGCGCCGATCGACGCCCCGCGTCCCACCTCGACGCCCACCGCCTGCCAGTCCGACGCGCTCTTGAGCGACCCGTCGGCGTTGATGGCGCGCGGGTACTGGTCGTTGGTGAGGACGGCCGCGGGGCCGACGAAGACCCCGTCGGCGAGGGACGCGGGCTCGTACACGAGGGCATAGTTCTGGATCTTGCAGTCGGAGCCCACCTGGACGCCGGTGCCGACGTAGGCACCGCGCCCGACGATGCAGCGCTCGCCCAGCACGGCGTCCTCACGCACCTGGGCGAGGTGCCACACCTGGCTGCCGTCGCCCACCTGGGCGCGCGGGTCCACGTCGGCAGACTCGGCGATCCTCACCGGCATGGTTGCTCCGTCCCCTGGTCGGTGCGCGCGAACCAGGCGTCCGGGCACGTTCTCGAGCCTAACGGAACCCGGGTGCAACAATGGCGACATGCGAGAACCCGCCGGACCTGCTGCTACGGCACTGCCCGACGAGGACGGCGCACGGTACCCCGACGACTGGCTCGTCGTCCCCCTCTACAACGAGGCCTCGGTCATCGGCGAGGTGGTCCGCGAGGCCCGGAGGACGTTCCCCAACGTCGTCTGCGTCGACGACGGCAGCACCGACGGCTCGGGCGACGCGGCGCGCGCGGCCGGGGCCCGCGTCCTCACCCACGCCACGAACCTCGGGCAGGGCGCCTCCCTGCAGACCGGCATCCGCTACGCGTGCGAGCAGCCGGGAGTCCGGTCCGTCGTGACCTTCGACGCGGACGGCCAGCACCAGGTGGCCGACGCGCGCGCCATGGTGGACGTCATCGCCCGGGGCGAGGCGGCCATCGTCTTCGGGTCGAGGTTCCTCGACGGACGCACCCGGCCCGGCGCGGTCAAGCGCGTGGTCCTCACCTTCGCCGTGTGGTTCACCAAGCAGTCGACCGGCATGCGCCTCACCGACGCGCACAACGGCCTGCGGGCCGTCCGGGTGGACGCCGCCCGCCAGGTGCACCTCACGCAGGACCGGATGGCCCACGCGAGCGAGATCGTGCTCCAGCTGGGGCGGACCGGCCTGCCGTGGACGGAGCACCCGGTGCACGTCCTCTACACCGACTACTCCCGCAGCAAGGGCCAGTCCGTGTGGAACTCGGTGAACATCCTCGTCGACCTGCTGTTCAAGTAGAGGAGAGACATGAACGGGAACACCCTGCTGATCCAGGTCATCCTCCTCGTCGCAGTGGCGGTCGTGACGCTGCTGCTCACCCGCTCCACCGCGGGAGCACGGCACCAGGCGATCCGCCGGCTCGGCCTCGTCGTGTTCATCACGGCCGCCGTCGCCTCGATCCTCTTCCCCCAGGGGCTGTCCCGGATCGCCAACGCCGTCGGTGTCGGACGTGGGGCGGACCTCCTGCTCTACGCGCTCGTCATCGCCTTCCTCAGCTACATCTCCACGAGCCACCGGCGCATGAACCGGATGTCGCGGCAGATCACGGCCCTCACCCGGGAGCTCACCCTCGCGGAGGCCCGTGCGGCCGACCAGGGACACGGCCTCACCGAGGAGCCCGAGATGCCCGAGGACGCGTGATGTTCACGGGAGACGCACACTCCGTCCCCAGACCCCGCCGGGCACGCCGCTAACGTTCACGCATGACAGCTGCGAGGCGCCACCGGCGAGGACCCCGCCGGAGGCCCGTGCTCCGGGTCGCCGCCCTCGCCGCGACGGGGATGCTCACCGCCGGCGCCGTCGCGGCCGGGGCCACGTACGTCCGTCTCGACTCGAACGTGGAGCGCATCGAGGTCGAGACCCTCATGGGCACCGACCGTCCCCCCGCACCGCCACCCCCGGACCCGTCCGACCCCCGCGCGGGCCTGCCGATGAACGTCCTGCTCCTCGGCTCCGACAGCCGCGAGGGTGAGAACGCCGCCCTCGGTGGCGAGAACGACGGGGTCGCGTCCGACACGACCCTCGTCATGCACCTGTCCGCCGACCGCTCTCGCGTCGAGATGATCTCCATCCCCCGGGACTCGCTCGTCGACATCCCCGCCTGCCAGACGACCCACGGCATCACGGGAGCCGCGCCGGAGGCGATGTTCAACAGCGCATTCGCCCGCGGGTGGGCCACCGGCGGTGACGTCGCCTCGGCTGCAGCGTGCGCCGCGACAACCGTCGAATCGCTCACCGGTGTGCGCCTCGACGGGATCGTCGTCGCGGACTTCGCAGGGTTCCAGTCCATGGTGGAGGCGCTCGGCGGCGTGTCGATCTGCATCCCCGAGCCCGTCTCCTCCCCGAAGGCGGGCGGTCTGACCCTGCCCGCAGGACCACAGGTGCTCGACGCCACGCAGGCGACGCAGCTCTCCCGCGCCCGGTCCGGGACCGGGTGGGGCCTCGAGCTCGCGTCCGACCTGTCGCGCATCGACCGGCAGCAGGCCCTCCTCGGCGCCATGGCGTCGACCGCCCTCGACAAGGACCTCGTCTCGGACCTGCCCCGGCTCACCGGGTTCGTCAGCGCCGTCACGCAGTCCCTCACCGTGAGCTCCGACCTCGGCTCCGGGCTCGAGCTCGCGGGGATCGCCCTGAGCCTCAAGGACATCGACCCCGCCGCCATCACCTTCACGCAGGTGCCCGTCGTCGACTCGCCGACCCACCGGTACCGCGTCGAGTGGACGTCGCAGGCGGACGTGCTGTGGGCCGCCGTCCGCGACGACGTCCCCACCACGGTCGCCCTGGCGCCCGACACCGCAGCAGCTCCTCCTGCGGCCCGGCCACCGTCGGCCGAAGCACCCGGCACAGGCGCCCCCACCACGTCCGACACGCCGTCGGCCACCCCCGGGACCACTCCTCCGGAGGGTGAGCAAGGGGCGAAAATCTGCCCCTGAGGGCAAGTGATCTCCACAATCCCTCCACCGCGCTGTCCCGCGACGTTCTTCGCACCCACCAGGTCGCGCCCTAGGATTGCCGACTGTGACCCCCACCGAATCGCGCTCGCGCGCGGAGATCCGCGAGGAGCAGGCGCTCTCCGAGCAGCGCTTCCCCGCGCACGCGAGGTTCCGCCGGTCGCACCGCCTCATGCGGACGCTCGGCCTGGTCCTCACGGGTGCGCTCGCATTCGTCGCCACCGGGGCCGGGGCCGTCTACTACACCATGCAGGGGAACATCACGTCGGTCGACGTGAGCGCGCTCCTCGGCGACGCCGGCGAGGCGCAGCCGGACCCTGTCGACCCCAACGCGGGAACCCCGCTGAACATCCTCCTCCTCGGGTCCGACGACCGCTCGGGCGTCAACGCGGACATCGGTGGCGTCGAGGAGGGGATGCGGTCGGACACGTCGATCGTCATGCACATCTCCGCGGACCGCTCCCGCGTCGAGCTCGTCTCCATCCCCCGCGACACCCTCGTCGACATCCCGTCGTGCACCATGACCGACGGGACCACCACCTGGGCACAGTCCGACGCAATGTTCAACAAGGCGTTCGCGATCGGCTGGGACAACGGTGGGGACATCACCTCCGCCGTCGGGTGCGCCATGAAGACCGTCCAGGAGGTCACCGGGGTCACCCTGAGCGGCTTCGCCCTCGTCGACTTCGCAGGATTCCAGTCGATGATCGACTCCATCGGCGGCGTCCCCATGTGCATCCCCGAGAACATCGAGTCTCCCGATGCCGGCCTCTACCTGTCCGCCGGCTACCAGACCCTCAACGGCGCGCAGGCCCTCGGTCTCGCCCGCGCCCGGAAGGGGACGAACATGGACGGCTCGGACCTCAAGCGCATCGACCGCCAGCAGGAGCTCCTCGGCGCCACGGCCAGCGCCGTGCTCGACCGCAACACCCTCCTCGACCCCTCGTCGCTGCTCCCGTTCCTCAACGCCGCGACCTCGTCCATCACAGCGAGCCCCGAGCTCGCATCCATCCAGAACCTGTCCGGCCTCGCGTTCGCGCTGCGCGGCATCGACAAGAACAACATCACGTTCATGACGATCCCCATCATGGAGGCCCCCTCCGACCACAACCGCGTCGTCATGACGTCGGAGGCAGACACGATCTGGGGCAAGATCGCATCCGACACCCCCCTCGTGGAACCCGTCGTCCCCGTGGAACCATCACCCGACCCCGCTGCCCCCGCGCCCGAGGCGCCCGACGTCGTCGAGACACCCGTCGAACCGACGGCACCCGCCCCGGCCCCCGAGACGCCCGAGGGCGTCACGTCGGCCGCGACCGTCATCGACGGCTGCTGAGCGTTCACCTCCATGGTCCCCAACCAGCAGCCCTCCGGGCGTCGCGTCACCCCGCCGAGCTTCACCCCCCAGTCCGGTCGCCCCTCCCGGCCCGGGGCCGCGGACGAGGCGATCCCGGTCGGCGAGAGCTCGCCCGGAGCACCGTCCCCGCAGGCTCCTCGCCCGCCGCGCGAGCCCCGCATCCCCACGCACGACCGGCCCGCCGGGCGCAGCCCGGCGCCCTCACCCGCGCAGCCCGCGTCGTTCGCGCCGTCCGACCGCCCCGCACCAGCACGCGCCCCGCGGCAGGCCCCCCCGTCCCGGTCCGCGACGCCCGCGAACGCCGCCCCAGGTGCCGTCGCACCCCGTCGGAGCGCACAGCAGCGGAACGAGATCCGACGCCCCGCACCGAGCGCCGCTCCCCCGAGCCGCGGAGCGGCACCAGTGGCACGCGCCCCGCGTCCCGGCGGACCGTCGCGCGAGAACACCCGGCCCGGCGGTCCTCCGGCGCCCGGCGCACCGCACGCGCCCGGGCGCGTGCGTCCGCGCTGGGGTCGGATCATCGGCATCGGGCTGGTCCTCGTCCTCGTCCTCGCCCTCGCATGGCCCATCGGGCTCCTCATCTGGGCCAACGGCAAGATCAACCACATCGAGGCGCTCTCCGGTGCACCCGACACCGTCGGCACCACCTACCTCCTCGCCGGCTCCGACTCGCGGGCCGACGGCACCGTCGGCGAGGACGGCACCGAGGGGGCCCGCACCGACACGATCATGCTGCTCCACGTCCCCGAGACCGGGACGACCTCCCTCATCAGCCTGCCCCGTGACACGTACACCGAGATCCCGGGCAACAGCGCGAGCAAGCTCAACTCGTCCTACTCCTGGGGTGGTGCGCCGCTGCTCGTCGAGACGGTGGAAGGTCTCAGCGGTCTTACCGTCGACCACTACGTCGAGGTGGGCTTCGGAGGCGTCGAGCAGATCGTCGACGCCGTCGGTGGCGTGGAGCTGTGCCTCGACTACGACGTGAACGAGCCCATGAGCGGCCTCGTGTGGACCGCCGGCTGCAGCACCGCGGACGGCACCACCGCGCTCGCGTTCTCGCGGATGCGCTACGCCGACATCACGGGCGACATCGGGCGTGGTGAGAGACAGCGACAGGTCATCGGGGCGGTGACGTCGAAGCTCCAGGACCCGTCGCTCCTCCTCAAGCCCGGCGCACAGGTGGACCTCGTCGGGTCGGGTCTCGGAGCGGTGAGCACCGACGAGGAGACGAACATCATCGACCTCGGGCGGCTCGCCCTCGCGTTCCGGGACGCCAACGGCGCCGACGGGGTCACGGGTACCCCGCCGATCAGCAACCCCGACTACCGCCCCGGGGGCGTAGGCTCCACGATCCTGCTGGACCCCGAGGCGACACCGCAGTTCTGGACGGACGTCCGCGACGGCGACCTGCCCGCCGGCACCGTCGGCGGAATGCCGCAGTAGTCGACGCGTCCCGGCCGGAGACCAGGTCCCCCCGCCGCCGGCCGGCGTGGTTCAGACGCCGAACCCCGTCCTGCGCTCACGTCCCGCCCGCAGCCGTGCGCCCTTGGCGCGGGCCTGGTCGCCCAGGTCCTCCTGGAACGTCACCATCCTGTCCCGCAGGGCGACCGCCTCGTCGTCCGTGCCGGAGGCGAGGATTCGTGCCGCGAGGAGCCCCGCGTTCCGCGCCCCACCGATGGACACCGTCGCCACCGGCACACCCGCGGGCATCTGCACGATCGACAGCAGCGAGTCCATGCCGTCAAGATGCGCGAGGGGCACGGGCACCCCGATCACCGGGAGCGGGGTCACCGCAGCGAGCATGCCAGGAAGGTGCGCCGCGCCACCGGCGCCCGCGATGATCACGCGCAGTCCTCTGCCGGCGGCCTGGCGACCGTACTCGATCATCTCCGTCGGCATCCGGTGCGCCGAGACGACGTCCACCTCCACGGGGACGTCGAACTCGCCCAGTGCTGTCGCGGCGGCCTCCATGACGGGCCAGTCCGAGTCGGACCCCATGACGATCCCTACGGTCGCGCTGGTCATCGTGTGCTCCTCGTGGTGGGGGGCGAGGCCGGAGCCGCGCCGTGGTGGGGGTTCGTCCTGGTACTCACTCGCCGCGGAGGACCGCGGCGGCCTGCTGCGCCCGGCGCCGGACGGTGTCGAGGTCGTCACCACGGACGTTCACGTGCGCGAGCTTGCGTCCCTCGCGCACGGCCTTGCCGTAGAGCTCGACCCGCGCGTCCGGGAAGGACCCGAGGACGCCGGGGAGAGCGTCGGTGAGGTCCGGCAGGGTGCTGCCCAGGACGTTCGCCATGACCGTCCAGGGCGCCGTCGCCGCGGTGTCACCGAGGGGCAGGTCGAGGACGGCCCGCAGGTGCTGCTCGAACTGGCTGGTCACGGACCCGTCGATGGTCCAGTGCCCGGAGTTGTGCGGTCGCATGGCCAGCTCGTTGACGAGCACCCCCGGGGTGCCGTCCGGCCCTGCTCCCGCCACCTCGAACATCTCGACCGCGAGGACACCCGTGACACCGAGGCCCTCGGCGATCGCCACGGCGACCTCGTCGGCCCGACGCGCCTCGTCGGCCGTGATCCCCGGCGCCGGCGCGATGATCTCGGAGCACACCCCGTCCCGCTGGACGGACTCCACGACGGGCCACGTCCGCGTCTCGCCGCTCGGGCGACGCGCGACGAGGACCGCGAGCTCACGGACGAACGGCACCTTCTCCTCGACGAGCAGCGCCGGACCACCCGCCTCCACGCCCTCGAACCAGTCGACGACGTCGTCGACGGACGAGACCACGCGGACCCCCTTGCCGTCGTACCCTCCGCGGGACGTCTTCACGACGGCGGACCCGTCCGGGGATCCGGCGAGGAAATCGGCGAGCTCGCGCCGCGCCTCGGCGGTGTCGCGGGAGAGCGCCGCCCAGCGTGGGCACGGCACCCCGAGGTCGGTGAGGGTGCGGCGCATGACGATCTTGTCCTGCGCCCGGGAGAGCGCCTCCGGGCCGGGCTGCACGGACCGTCCGTCCGACAGCAACGCCTGGAGCACAGGATCCGGCACGTGCTCGTGCTCGAAGGTCACGGCGACGGACCCTTCCGCCGCGGCCCGCACGGCGGCCTCGTCGGAGGCCGCCCCCACGGGGGCGTCGGCCACGACCTGGCCCGCGGACGTGCCGGGGTCCTCCACGAGGACCCGTAGGTGCACGCCGAGGCGGACCGCCGCCGGAACCATCATCCGGGCGAGCTGCCCGCCACCTATCACTGTGATCACCGGTGCTGCCACAAGCGATCACCCTAGTCGACCTGCACGGCGGGAGCGGCCCTCGCCTAAAGGTTTCGACGCGGACGCCGGGCCGCCTCCGTCGGCCTGCGGGATAACCTTCCTCCATGACAACGGACGTCGGGGAGCGGCGTGCACCCGGTGGCGCCACGAGCGCTCGCTCGCGCCGCGCCGCACTCGTCGCCCGGTTCGTCGAGCTCGTCCGGTTCGGGACCGTCGGCGGTGTCGCGTTCGTCGTCGACGTGGGCCTGTTCAACCTCTTGAGGTTCGGACCCGGCGCGCTCCTCGAGGAGCAGCCCATCACCGCCAAGGTCGTGTCGGTGGCCGTCGCGACCCTCGTCAGCTGGCTGGGCAACAGGTACTGGACGTTCTCCGGTCGACGGACGGAACAGCACGTCCGCGAGCTCGCTGTCTTCGTCCTCGTCAACGTGGCCGGGATGGGCATCGCGGTCGCGTGCCTGGGGATCTCGCACTACGTCCTCGGGCTCACCTCACCGCTCGCCGACAACATCTCGGCCAACGGCGTGGGCCTCGTCCTGGGGACGGCGTTCCGGTACCTCGCCTACCGGCGCTGGGTGTTCACGGCACCTGGAGCACCCGCCCGCTGACCCCCGTCACCAGACGCGACGACGGCGGTTCCTGCTCGAGATCGCCATCCCGCGCGGCAGGACGACGTCGGGGTCCATGGTGCGGGGCACGCCCGCGAGGTAGAGGGAGAACACGGGGGGCTGACGCTGGGAGAGCTCGAGGCGCCCTCCGTCCGCGGCCGCGAGGTCACGGGCGAGCGCGAGACCGAGACCGGTGCCGTTGCCCGACGTCACCTCACGCTCGAAGATCCGCGGCGCGAGGTCGTCCGGAACGCCGGGGCCCTCGTCGGACACCTGGATGACCATGGCCCCGCTGGGACCCGAGGGCTTGGCCCTCACGGTCGTGGTGCCTCCACCGTGCTTGAGGGAGTTCTCGATGAGGGTCGCGAGGACCTGGGCGAGGCCACCCGGCGTCGCGAGGACGTGGACCTCCGGGGAGACGTCCACCTCGAGCTTGCGCCCGTGCTGCGCGAAGGTGGGCGCCCACTCCTCCTCCTGCTGCTGCACCACCTCGACGAGGTGCACGGCCTCGGTGGTCCCACCGGTCGAGCGCGATCGCCCGAGGAGGTCGTCGACGACCTGCACCAGACGCTCGACCTGCTCGAGGGAGATGCGCGCCTCCTCCTTGACCTCCTCGTTGTCGCCCGCGGCGTAGGAGATCTCCTCGAGGCGCATGGACAGCGCCGTGAGGGGCGTGCGGAGCTGGTGGGACGCGTCCGACGCGAACTGTCTCTCCGCGGCCAGGCGTCCCGCCATGCGGTCAGAGCTGCGCGCGAGCTCGGCGGCCACGAGGTCGATCTCCTCCACGCCGGACGGTTCGACGCGTGGTCGGACCTGCCCGGAGCCCAGCTGTTCCGCCGAGGCCGCGAGGTACACGAGCGGCGCGGCGAGCCGGTTGGCCTGCCAGACGGCCGTGAGGATCCCTGCCCCGAAGGCCACGATGGCCGCCGCGATGACGAGGACGACGATCTGGACGCTCCGCAGGACGAGCTGGAGGTAGGACACCGAGACGAACACGAGGGCGTTCGACTGGGTCCGGATGGGCCGTTCCTCGACCCGCCCCTCGACGGGCTCTCCTGCGGTGGTCTGGGTGCCGTCGGGCGTGATGACGAGGACGTACGCCAGCAGGCGGCCGTCCTCACCGCCCACGTACCGCTCGAGCAGGTCCTGCGTGATCGGTTCGCCCCGGTCGAGGCGTCCCTCGACGAACCGCCCGAGCTCGGAGGTGCGCTGGTTGAGGGCGCGGATCTCCGTGTCGTAGACGAGCCGTCCCCCGAGGATGCCGAGCGGCAGACCGAGGAGGATGACGGCGACCGCGACGGCCGAGACCGTCGCGACGAGGACCCTACGACGCATGGGGCGTGCCTCCGGTCGGTCGGGTCCGGGCAGGTCGGGTCCGCGCAGGACGGGTCACGGACGGCGCCCAGGACCTGGGCGTGCGCTCAGTGCTCACCCGACTCGAAACGGAACCCGAGCCCACGGACCGTCGTGATGTAGCGCGGGGAGTTCGCGTCGTCCCCGAGCTTGCGGCGCAACCACGACACGTGCATGTCGAGGGTCTTGGTGGAGCCGATGGGCTCCGACCCCCAGACCTCACGCATGAGGGTGTCCCGCACGACCACGGTCCCCGCACCCTGCACGAGCACACGCAGGAGCTCGAACTCCTTGGTGGTGAGGTGCAGCTCGCGGTCGCCCTGGAAGGCCCGGTGCGCGGCGACGTCGACCCGCACGTCCTGCGCCTGGAGCTCCTCGGCCTCCGTGGGGTCGCCGTGGGTGCGGCGCAGGAGCGCCCGGACCCGCGCGAGGAGCTCGGCGAGCCGGAAGGGCTTGGTGACGTAGTCGTCGGCCCCCGCGTCGAGCCCGACGACGAGATCCACCTCGTCGGCGCGGGCGGTGAGCACGAGCACGGGAGTGGTCAGCCCCTGCCCGCGGATGGCACGGGCGACCTCGAGGCCGTCCATGTCAGGCAGGCCGAGATCGAGCACGACGAGGTCCGCTCCGGACGCGTTGTCGATCGCGCCTTGACCGGTCCCTTGCACAACGACGTTGTACCCCTCGCGAGAGAGGGCACGGGCCAAGGGTTCGGCAATCGCCGGGTCGTCCTCTGCCAGAAGTACGTGGGTCATTCGCCCATGCTAGGTCATGAATCACCCTCGCGGACCATCTCCTCGACCCGCGAGTCCTCCCCCGGTCTGACGCGCCCACGGCCGCGGCCCGCCTACGCTGGCGCGATGAACTGGTACGACGCCGTCGGGCGGTGGATGGAGGACCGCAGGACCCTCGTGGACGCCGTGGGCACGAGCCTCGCGCTGCTCGTCGTCGTCCCGCTCACCGTGGCCCTGGCACCCAACGACACGACGTCGCTCGAGACCGGTCGGGACGGCTGGACCGTGGCCGTGCTCTCGACGCTCGTGGTCGCTCCGCTCGCGATCCGCCGGTCGCACCCGGTCCTGTCCGTCGCCCTCGTGTACGGCGCCACCCTCTTCCACCAGCTCCTCGGCCTGCCCTTCCTCATGCCTGCGGACATGCTCGTCCTCGTCGCGCTCTTCTCGGTGACCGTGTACGGGCCGCGGTGGGCCCACCTGGTCGCCATCGCGTCCGGTCTCGTCGGCTGCATGATGCTCGGCGTGTTCATGGGGATGATCACCGGGGACATCGTCGTGCTCGTCTTCATCACGTCGCTCTTCGTGGGGTCCCTCTTCCTCGCCACCTGGGCCTTCGGCCTGGTGCGGCGCGGCAGACGAGACACCATCAACGCCCTGCGCGACCGCGCGCTGCGGCTCGAGGTGGAGCGTGACCAGCAGGCGAAGATCGCCACCGCCGCCGAGCGCTCCCGCATCGCCCGCGAGATGCACGACATCGTCGCCCACTCCCTCTCGGTGATGATCGCCCAGGCCGACGGGGGCCGGTACATGGCGACCACCGACCCGGAGGCGGCCGGACGGACCCTGACGACCATCGGCGAGACGGGGCGCGCCGCCCTCGCCGACATGCGCAGGCTGCTCGGGGTGCTCCGCTCCGACGGCGACGACGAGGACGACGGGGCGGCGCTCACGGCGGACCGCACCCCGCAGCCCGCAGCAGGGGACATCGAGAGCCTCGTCGCCCAGGTGCGTGCGTCGGGCACCCGGATCTCCCTCGTGCGGATGGGCACCGCCCGCACGCTCCCGCCGGGCACCGGACTGACGCTCTACCGCATCTGCCAGGAGGCCCTCACCAACATCCTCAAGCACGCCGGGCCCGACCCGGGCGTCACCGTCGTCCTCACCTGGGCCCGGGCAGGCGTCCGCCTCGAGGTCGACGACGACGGCCGGGGCGCGTCGGCCGACAGCGACGGCGCCGGGCAGGGCCTCCTCGGCATGCGCGAGCGCGCCGCCATGTTCGGCGGGACCGTCGTCACCGGTCCCCGTCCCGGCGGCGGCTTCCGTGTGATGCTTGACCTCCCGCTGCCCGAGCAGCGGGACTGACCGGACAGGAGCTCCCCGACCATGCACGACACCCCTGCGAGCGCGCCCATCCGCGTCGCCATCGTCGACGACCAGCAGCTGTTGCGCGCCGGGTTCCGGATGGTCATCGACTCCCAGCCCGACCTCGAGGTCGTGCTCGAGGCCGGCGACGGGGCGCAGGCCGTGCGGCTGCTCACGGACCACGTCGTGGACGTGGTCCTCATGGACGTGCGCATGCCCACCCTCGACGGGCTCGAGGCGACCGCGCGTCTCACCGAGGCCTGGAGCGCGGCTCCCACCGGCCGCACCCCCCGCATCATCGTCCTCACGACCTTCGACCTCGACGAGTACGCCCTCGAGGCGATCAGGGCCGGGGCGAGCGGCTTCCTCCTCAAGGACGCCCAGCCGGAGGACATGCTCGCGGCGATCCGCACGGTCCACTCCGGCGACGCCGTCATCGCGCCGTCCACGACCCGGCGCCTCCTGGACCGCCTCGTCACGACCCTGCCCGAGGAGCAGCTGGTCGACTCCGGACAGGCGTCCGCCGTCGACGGGCTCACCGACCGCGAGCGCGAGGTCCTCGTCCTCATGGCGCGGGGCCGGTCCAACCAGGAGATCGCGCGGGACCTGTTCGTCGCCGAGGCGACGATCAAGACGCACGTGGGTCGGATCCTCGCGAAGCTCGGCGCGCGGGACCGTGTGCAGGCCGTCGTCGCGGCCTACGAGGCAGGGCTGGTGCGGCCGGGCGAGTGACCGTCCACGGGCGGAGGACCTGCGTCGAGGCGGCTCCCCCCACGGGATGACGGCCTGGTGGAGGGACCAGCCCGGGGTCCGACGCAGCGGCACGGGTGGCGTCGGTAGCGTCGTCGGTGCGTCGGGGAGGCAGCCCCCTGCTCCCCGGCGACCAGACATGCACGGTGCGCACTCGACCTTGGAGATCTTCGTGGACACGACCGTCTACCGCCCTGACCAGCCCGACGCCGGCACGAGCCCGGCCGTGCGCGCCCGCGCGCTGACCAAGCTCTACGGACGCGGCGAGGGGACGGTGCGTGCCCTGGACGGGGTGGACGTCGACTTCGCCGCCGGTCGTTTCACGGCGATCATGGGTCCGTCGGGCTCGGGGAAGTCCACCCTGATGCACCTCCTCGCAGGTCTCGACACGGCGTCGTCGGGGCAGGCGTTCATCGGTGACACCGACGTGACGCAGCTGAACGACAACGAGCTGACGGGGCTGCGCAGGGACCGGGTGGGGTTCGTCTTCCAGTCGTTCAACCTGCTGCCGATGTTCACGGCGGAGCAGAACATCACGCTGCCGGTCACCCTCGCGGGAGCCAAGGTGGACGCCGCGACCAAGGAATGGTTGGGCACTCTCGTGGAGACGCTGGGCCTGTCGGAGAGGCTCGCCCACCGTCCCTCGGAGCTGTCGGGCGGGCAGCAGCAGCGGGTGGCGATCGCGCGGGCGCTCATCGCCAGGCCGGAGGTGGTGTTCGCGGACGAGCCGACGGGGAACCTCGACTCGAGGTCGGGTGCGGAGGTCCTGAGCTTCCTGCGCCGGTCGGTACGTGAGCTGGGCCGGACCATCATCATGGTCACGCACGACCCGGCGGCCGCGGCGTACGCGGACCGGGTGGTGCTCATCGCGGACGGGCGGATCGCGGGTGACATCGCCGACCCGACTCCCGAGTCGGTGCTCGCGGGCCTCGACGCGCTGCGCACGTTCGAGTCGACCGCCCAGGGCACGCAGTCGCAGGTGGCCGGCCGATGATCAGGATCACTCTCGCCCAGATGCGTCGCAGCGTCGGGCGGCTCACGGCGGCCGGGATCGCGATCGTCATCGGCACGGCGTTCGTGGCCGCGACCCTGCTCGCCGGGGACGTGCTCAAGCGTGCGAGCTACGACTCCGTGGCTGCGGCCTACGCCGACGCGACGCTCGCGGTGGTCGTCACCGACCCCTACTCCGCTCCGGAGTCGCTGACCGCCGAGGAGGTCGACGCCCTCGGGGACGTCGACGGCGTCCAGGCGGTCGCGGGCCGCCAGAACGCGTACCTCACCCTCGGTTCCGGCACGTCGCAGGTCTTCCAACCCGCGATCGGTGTGGGTCCGGACCCTGCGCTCCAGCCGCTCACGGTCACCGAGGGCCGGTTCCCCGGGTCGGCCGTCGAGGTGGCGCTGCCCGCCAGCACGCTGGAGCTGCTGAACGCCAGCGTGGGCGGCACCGTCGAGCAGCAGGTCGAGACGTTCGTGCCGGACCCCGACGACGAGGACGGCGGCGAGTGGGTGTCGAGCACCCAGGACCTCACGGTCACGGGCGTCGTCGACGACCCGTACGGGGCGTTCGCCACCCAGGGCGGTGCAGCGGTCCTCACGGACGAGGCGCTGGAGGAGACGCTCGAGCACAACAACGACTCCGAGAAGATCTTCAGCACCGTCCTCGTCCTCGCCGAGCCCGGTGCGGACGTCGCCCAGGTCCGTGCCGCCGTCGAGGCGGAGGTCGCGGACGGCTACGAGGTGCTCACCAAGGACGAGGCCGCTGCGAGCGCGATCTCCTCGTTGACCAGCGGGGCGAACGTCCTCACCAGCGTGATCCTCGGCTTCGCGGCGATCTCGCTGCTCGTCGCGGCGCTCGTCATCTCCAACACGTTCCAGGTGCTCGTCGCGCAGCGGACCCGGGTCCTCGCCCTGCTGCGGTGCGTCGGCGCCACGAAGGCGCAGCTGCGCGCGTCGGTGGCCCTCGAGGCCCTCATCCTCGGGATCGTGTCCTCGGTCGCCGGTTTCGTCCTGGGGGCGGGTCTGGTGCAGGTCGCGCTCGTGGTCGTCGGGCGGATGGACGTGGGCATCCCGGTCCCGGGGACCATCGCCGTGACGGTCGCGTCGCTGCTGTGGCCCGTGCTCATCGGGACGGCCGTCACGGTGGTCGCGAGCCTCGTGCCCGCCCGGGCGGCGACGCGCGTCGCTCCGCTCGCCGCGCTGCGACCTGCGGACGCCCCTGCCCTCACGGGTCGCGCGGGGAAGCTCCGCGGGGCCGCCTCGCTGCTCCTGGTCGTCGGCGGGACGGTCGCCCTCGTGGGTGCCCTCCTGCTGAGCAGGAGGGGTGGGGGCAACGTCGAGATCGCCCTCGTCATCGGGATCGCCGGTGGTGCGGTGTCCTTCGTGGGGATCCTCCTCGGTGCCGTGTTCTGGCTTCCGGGTGTCGTGAGCCGCATCGGGGCCGTCCTCGCCCGCAGCGGTGTGAGCGCGCGCCTCGCCGCGGCGAACACCGGGCGCAACCCGCGCCGGACCGCGGCCACGAGCACGGCGCTGCTCATCGGTGTCACGCTCGTCGCGATGATGTCCGTCGGTGCCGCCACGGCTCGGACGTCCCTCACGGGGACCCTCGACGACACGTACCCGGTGGACGTCTCCATCGGCAGCCAGACGTGGGACGAGACCGAGGAGCGCAACGCCGCACTGCCCGCCGCGACGCTCGCCGAGGTCGACGAGCTCGACGGGGTGGCTCACGTGACCCGTCTGGAGAGCACCGACGCGGACCTCGTCGTGGGCGAGTCGGAGACGACCGCCACGGTGCGCGGGGTGAGCGCCGCCGACGCCGCCGACGCCGTCCGGGCGTCGGAGCTCTTCTCCGAACTCGACGACGACACGATCCTCCTCCCGTGGAACGTCGGGTACGGGGAGATCACCGACGGTGCGACGGTCACCGTGACCGGTCCGGACGGGGAGCGGGAGCTCACGGTGCGCGAGGTGGACGTGCCCGGGTACGCGGCGCTCGTGACCCCGGCCACCCTCGCCGCGCTCGACACGAGCACCGTGGTCGACCACGCGTGGGTGCGGCTGGTGGACCTCGACGCCACCACCGACACGGTCACGGACATCCGTGGCGTGTTCTCGGACACCGCCGTGGAGATCTCCGGGGCGGCGGTGGAACGGGCGACGATGCAGGAGATCATCGACACGTTCCTCGCGGTCATCGTCGGGCTGCTCGCGATCGCGGTGATCATCGCGCTCATCGGTGTCGCGAACACCCTCGCCCTGTCGGTCATCGAGAGACGCCGGGAGTCGGCGACCCTCCGGGCGATCGGGCTCAGCCGCAGGCAGCTGCGCGCGACGCTCGCGGTCGAGGGGATGCTCATCGCCGGTGTGGGGGCGCTCCTCGGGGTGCTCCTGGGGCTGGTGTACGGGTGGCTCGGCTCGGTGATCGCGCTCGGGACCTTCGCTGACGTCACCCTCACCGTGCCGTGGCGGGACCTCACCCTCGTCCTCGTGGTGGCTCTCGCCGCCGGGCTGGCTGCCTCGGTGCTGCCAGCCCGGACCGCGGCACGGACCTCCCCGGTGGAGGCGCTCGCCGTGGAGTGAGCCGTCGTCCGGGCACCCCTGCCGCGGCTTCCCGCGGGAAGAGCCGAGCGCGGGCCTGTGGACGGAGGACGTCATCCTCATCGTCCACGGGCCCGCGCCGTACGTCCGGGCTCTCCCGCACCATGAGGGCGTGCACCCCACACCGTCTCCCTCCACCGCCGACGGGACGGTCCGCGTGACCGTCCACCCCGGCCAGGACGTCCTCGTCCCGCGCGGGCTCCCCCTGTCCGACCTCAGGCCCGCCCTCGCCGCCTGCACCGGACGCGCCGAGCTCCTCGACTCCGCGCTGCACGTCACCGACCGGCGCCTCGACGAGCACCACGTGGTCGGGCACCCCCCGCTGGTGGCAGGTGCCACCCTGCGGACCTCGCCGTCCCGGCCGAGCGCGACCGAGCGCGCGCTCGAGGGATCCGTCCACGTGGCGGTCCTCGCCGGACCGGGGTGCGGTCGCCTCCGTCGGCCGGACGAGCCGGACCTCCTCGACGGCACCGGACTCTCCGTCCGGCTGCGGTCCACCCGACGGCACCCCGTGGTCGTCGAGGTACGGGCGGACGGTCCGACCAGGGCGACACCGGGCGCACACCACGTCCGGTCCCGTGCGGGCCGCCGCTCCCGGCCCGTCCGCCGGTCCTGGCGGCGGTGGCACCCGGGCGACCGGATCCACGTCACCGGTCCTGCGCCCCGGACGTTCCAGCTGAGGGATGCACCGACCCTCGAGGACGTCACCCTCGACGCGCTCCTCGAGCCCCCGGAGAGCGCGTCGGGCTCCGACCGGGCCGCCGGGCACGGCATCACCGGCCCGACGATCGCAGCCGCCGCCGTCCCCGCGATCGGGTCCGTCGTCCTCGCCGTCGCGCTCGGCAACCCCCTGTTCATCCTCCTCGCCGTCGTCGGCCCGCTGGCCGTGCTCGGCCCGGCGCTGCTGCGGGGCCGCGCCGCACGGTCCGCACCCCCCGACGACGCGGGTGCCGCCACCGACGGGCTGCACCCGGCGGACCTCGCCACCGCCGTGGCCGCGAGCGCGCTCACGGCACCGCGGGACCGTCCCGTCGGGCCACCTGTCCGACCGGTCGAGCGGTCGCGGCTCCCCGCCGGACCGGCCGGGTCCTGCGTCGCCGTCGTCGGCGACCGGCCGGACGTCCTCGCGGTCGTCGGACGCCTCGTGACGCACCTCCACGCCACGGACGCCGGGCCGGTGACCGTGGTCCACGAGCCCGACCGGGCGCCGGACTGGGAGTGGGCGCGCTGGCTGCCGGGCTGTACCGGGCAGGCACCCCCGGCACCGCTGCCCGTGCCTCCGGGGACCGCGGTCGTCGTGGTCGACGCCACCGAGGACCCCGAGCTGCACGCACGCCTGGGGGCGTGGTGCGCCGCGCACCCCGGGTCGACGGTGCTCCTCGTCGCGGCCGGCGACCACGTCCCGTCCTGGTGCACGACCCGCGCCGACGTCGCGCAGGGCAGCGTCCGGTGGAGCGCCCCGGGGCGGCGGCCGCGGACGGGCCCTCTCGAGGCACCCGACGCCGCGTGGCTCGAGGAGTACGCACGCAGCGTCGCGGGGCTCGCGGACCGGGGGCGCTGGCCCGCGGTGACCGCACGGGCCGGTGACCGGCGCGACGGGTCGCCGCCTCTCGAGGAGGACCTTCCCGGATCGGTCGCGCTCATCGACGTCCTCGGCGCGGCCACCACTCCCCGAGGGATCGCCGCGCGCTGGCAGCATGCGCCCTCCTCGTCGCTCGTCGTCCCGCTCGGCACAGGGCCCGGTGGTGCGCCGGTCACCGTCGACCTGCTGCGCGACGGCCCGCACGCCCTCGTGGCCGGCACGACGGGCGCCGGCAAGTCGGAGCTCCTGCAGACCCTCGTCCTCGGCCTGGCACTCACGTACCCGCCGGACGCGCTCGCCGTCGCACTCGTCGACTACAAGGGCGGGGCGAGCCTGGGTGCGTGCGCCCGGCTCCCCCACGTCGTCGGGCAGGTGACGGACCTCGACCCGGGTGTGGCGGGACGCGCCCTCGCCGGGCTGCGCGCCGAGCTGCGGCGCCGGGAGCGTGCCTTCGCGGCGGTGGGCGCCCGGGACCTGGGCTCCTACCGCGACCTCGCGGGGCCTGACGACGAGCCGTTCCCCCGGCTCCTCGTCGTCGTCGACGAGTTCCGGGCGATGGCCGACGACCACCCCGACTTCATCCCCGGCCTGGTGCGGATCGCCGCCCAGGGGCGGTCGCTGGGTATCCACCTGGTGCTCGCCACGCAGCGCCCCAGCGGGGCGATCACCGCGGACATGCGCGCCAACATCTCCCTGCGGATCGCGCTGCGCGTCGTCGACGACGCAGACTCCACCGACGTGATCGACCACCCGGGGGCCGCGAGGATCAGCGCGACACACCCGGGGCGGGCGTTGCTCCGCCGCGGGCTCGACGAGCCGGAGGCGGTGCAGACGTTCTACGCGGCGGGCGCTCCGTCGGAGCGCGGGGCGAGCATCACGCCTGCCCCGGCATGGGGGCGGGTCCCGTCCGCACCGTCCCGCGCCGCGTGGTCGTCCTTCGGCGAACCGGAGCGTGCGGCCCGGGCTCCCGTGGACCAGGTGGGCCTCCTCGTCGCAGCAGCGCGCTCGGCGGCGACCGCCCGGGGCACCGGCACGCCCAGGGTGCCGTGGACGCCCGCCCTGCCCACCCGGGTGGCGTGGGACTCCCTGCCCGGGGTGACCGGTGCGGCCGGACTCCCGGTCGCGCTCGTCGACCAGCCCGACGCGCAGCAGCACGGGACGTGGTCGTGGGACGTGCGGGCAGGGCACCTCCTCGTGCTCGGGCGGGCGGGGACCGGGCGTACGTCGACCCTGCGGACGGTGGCCCGCGCGGCCGCGCTGCGCGGGACCACGGTCCACGTGGTGGGCCGCGACGACCTCGGTCTGGCGCCGGGGACCGCGGGGACGGGGACGTGGGTGGACCGCTCGGACCCACGCCGGCTCGCGCGGCTCCTGCAGGTCCTCCTCGCCGAGACGCCTGCGCCCTCCGGGGCGAGGGCGGGGGTGACCGACGAGGGCACGCCCCGGCACCTCGTCGTCGTCGACGGGCTCGAGGACGCCCTCACGGCGCTCGGCATGGTGCGTCGCGGTGCCGGCGTCGACCTCCTCGTGAGCGTCCTGCGGGAGGGCCCCGCGCGGGGCGTCCTGGTCGCGGTCTCAGCGGCGAACCCGCCGGCCTCGAGCGTGTCCTCGCTCGTCGGGGTGCGCCTCCACCTCGCGGGCCGCGACCGCGCGGACGACACCTTCCTCGGCATCCCGGCGGCGTTCGCCGGGAAGGGCGGAGCCCCGGGCCGCGGGGTGGTGCTCACCGAGCACGGGCCCGCCCACTGTCAGGTGGCCCTCCCACCCGACCCACCACGGTCGGACGCGCCCGTCGAGGAGCCCACACGCCTGCTGCCGCTCCCCCGGACCGTCCGGCTGGACGTGGAGCCCGAGAACGAGGAGAGCCGACGCCGTACGGTCACGCTCGGTGCGGGGGGCGACCACGGCCTCCCGGTCGGCCTTCCCGCCGGGAGCCACATGCTCGTGTGCGGCCCACCGGGCTCCGGCCGGAGCAGCGCCCTCCAGGTGGTGGCCGACCACGCGAGGAGGTACGGACACCTGCTGGGGGTCGCGTCGCGGGAGTCCGCGGTCGCCGTTCCCGGTGTACCGGCGCTCGAGAGCTACGGACCCGCCGCGGCCGCCGAGTTCCTGGAGGGGATCCTCCAGGCGGCGCGGCAGGCCGGGGGCACGCGTCCGACGACGGTGGTGCTCGACGACCTGGACGCCCTCGGTCTCGCCGCCCCGGCTGCCGTCGACGCCCTCCACGCGACGCTGGGCCAGCTGCCCACGCTCCGGGTGGTGGCCTCGAGCGCGACCGGCACCGCGGCCGGAGCGTTCCGGGGACTCGTCGCCGAGCTCCGCAACCGGCGGCGCGGCCTGGTCCTCGACCCGGCCGCCCAGGGCAGCGCCGAGGTGTTCGGTGTCGACCTCGCCTGGCACGTGGACCCGCAGGTCCGAGTCCCAGGACGTGGTGTGCTCGTGGAGGGCTCCACGATCGTCCCGCTCCAGGTGGCGATCCCGCGGCGGTCAGTCCTCGTCGAAGGGTGATCCCTCGCGGCGCGTGAACTCGACGACCGACGGTGCGAAGAGTCCCACGAGGCCGGCCGCGGAGACCACGGCGATGGCGCTCGGGAGGGCGACGAGCCCACCCTGGAAGAAGCTCACGGCGACGAGGAGACCGAGGATCTGGACGGTCGAGGCGATCCCGCGCACCCACGAGCGGCCCAGCCCGATCGCCCAGGCGCCCGCCAGGAGCACCCAGGCGGCCAGCCCGGCGCACACCACGAGGGCCACGGCCACCGGGACCGACCCGTCGCCCTGCGGGTGCACGAGCGACACGATCCCCCGGACCGCCAGGGCGACGAGCACGAGCGCCTCGAGGGCGAGGACCACGGAGGCGAGGAGCGCAGCCCGCGGCCGTGGGAACCGGAACCAACCGGCGAGACCGTGGCGGTCCCCTCCGTCGCGGGCACCGGTCGAGCCGCTCACCGCGCCACCCCGGGCGTCGCGCATGAGCGGAAGAAGGATCCAGGCCCGTCGGTGTCCATAGGTGCCAGGAGAATATCTGAAGCGGAGGGCTGCTCGTGACACCCGCCCGAGCAGCGTCGCGGAGCACACACTCGCGCTTCACCCAGGAACCGCGGAATCCCGCGCCGAGAACACCGCACCGGCCGTCCCTTATACCCCAGACTCGACCCTCTTCCGACCACAGATGTGACGAAGACCTCAGCCGTCACCCAGAGGAAACCTTCCCGTAACCCTTGTGCAGCCGTCCCACGAGGTGTGAACTGGTTACCAGCAGTTACACACCCCACCAAGCCCCCGTACCCATCGGCTTGGTTCCCCCCTGCCTAGGAGTGCCCATGGATTGGCGTCACCGCGCAGCCTGCCTCGACGAGGACCCGGAGCTGTTCTTCCCCATCGGGAACACCGGCCCGGCGATCCTCCAGATCGACGAGGCCAAGGCTGTCTGCCGCCGTTGCGACGTCGTCGACACCTGCCTCAAGTGGGCCATCGAGTCCGGACAGGACGCCGGCGTCTGGGGCGGCCTCTCGGAGGACGAGCGCCGCGCCCTCAAGCGCCGCACCGCCCGCGCCCGCCGCGCGAGCTGAGGCCGGTCGCCGCAGAGCGGCGAGACACGCCAGGAGCCCCGCCCCCTTTCGAGGGGTGCGGGGCTCCCGTGCGTCCAGCACCTCCCGGAGGAGCGTCAGGACCGGACGCCGCGGAGCTCGATCGACACGGCCACCTCAGTGCCGCCGCCGTCCCGCGGCCGCCACTCGATCGACCCCTGGAGCTCGTTCGTCACGAGCGTCCGCACGATCTGGGTGCCGAGCCCCCCGACCGGCTGATGCCCGTCCGCCATCCCGCACCCGTCGTCGGACACCGTGACCGACAGGGCGTTGCCGTCCCGAGCCGCACGGATCTCCACGGTCCCGCCACCGGTGGTCGTCAGGCCGTGCTCCACCGCGTTGGTCACCAGCTCGGTGAGCACGAGGGCGAGCGCCGTCGCGTCCTGGGCGGGCACCAGACCGAAGGACCCGCTGGCCACGGTCCGCACGCTCACGTCGGCCGAGGCGACGTCGGCGGCGAGCCGCAGCGCACGCCCCACCATGACGTCGAACTCCACCTCCTCGTCGAGCGTCTGCGACAGGCTGTCGTGGACGAGCGCGATCGTCGCGACCCGTCGCATGGCCTCCTCGAGCGCCTCCTTGGCCTCCGGGACCTTCATGCGCCGCGCCTGGAGGCGCAGCAGCGCGGCGACGGTCTGCAGGTTGTTCTTCACCCGGTGATGGATCTCCCGGATGGTCGCGTCCTTGGTGATGAGCTCCCGCTCCCGGCGGCGCAGCTCGGACACGTCGCGGCACATGAGCACCGCACCGATGCGCTTGCCCCGGTCGGTGAGCGGGACGGCACGGACCGACAGGCACACACCCCGCGACTCGATCTCCGTCCGCCACGGCGCGCGTCCCATGACGACGAGCGGCATCGACTCGTCGACCGGCATCTTGTGCTCGATGAGCTCGGCGGTCACCTCGATGAGGGACTCGCCCACGAGGGCCCCGATGACGCCGAGGCGGTGGAAGCAGCTCAGTGCGTTGGGGCTCGCGTAGAGGACCTCGCCCTCCGAGTTCAGGCGGATGAGACCGTCCCCCACGCGCGGCGCGCCGCGGCGCGGGCCCGTCGCGGCGTTGGGGGACGGGAAGTCCCCGCACGCGACCATGCTCATGAGGTCGTCGGCGGCCTCCACGTAGTTGAGCTCGAGCCGGCTGGGGGTGCGCCCGCTGCCGAGGTTCGTCTGCCGCGCCACGACCGCGACCGGACGGCCGGCGTGCACGACGGGGACGGCCTCCTCCCGCACCGCGTACGTGCCGAACCAGCGGGGCTCGCGCGACCGCTGGGTGCGCTCCTCGACCATCGCCCGCTCCAGCTGGGGGCGGAGGCCCTCGGGCGCGAAGGTCCCGACGATGTCGTCGTAGTGGACGGTCGCCCCGGTGCTCGGACGGCACTGCGAGATCGCGACGAAGCCACCGTCCGAGGTCGGCAGCCACAGCACGAGGTCGGCGAACGCGAGGTCCGAGATGAGCTGCCAGTCCCCCACGAGGAGGTGCAACCACTCGGCCTCCACCGCGTCGAGGGTGCTGTGCTTGGAGACGAGATCACTCATTGTCGACACGTCCACGAGCGTACGCACTCTCCGCAGGGGTGCCGTTCGGTAGGCTCGGGCCCGTAGGACACCCGCGAAGGAGAACCCTGATGGACCTCAGCATCGACCTGCACCTTCCTGCGACGACCGACGCGGTGGTGGCTGCGGTGACGGACGAGGACTTCATCCGGTTCACGGCCGAGCGCACCGGGTCCCGCCTCGTCCAGGTCGACGTGACCGCGGGGGCCGACGGGTCGGCGACGTCCGCGGTGCGCCGGACGATCGCGAGCGACCAGATCCCCCCGCACGTCCGCTCGTTCGTGGGCACCGAGCTGGAGATCCGGCAGGCAGAGGCGTGGGCCGCCGCACCGGAGGCGGGGCAGGGCGAGCGCCATGCGACGGTGGCGGTCGAGATCACCGGAGCGCCGGTGATGATGACAGGCACGGTGCGCCTGACGCCGGCCGACGACGGAGCCTCCGTGATGACGTACGCGGGCGAGGTGCGGTCCTCGGTCCCGCTGTTCGGTGCGGCCGTCGAGAAGGCCGCGGCCGACGCGATCGAGCGCGCGCTGCAGGAGCAGGCCGTGCACCTCGCGACGTGGCTGGGACGTGACGGGGCCGTCTGACGTCGCCGCCTCCGGCGCGGAGGGCACTGTGTCGCACGTAACGATTCCGCATAGGCCCGCATGGCTGCAGGCTTCTGACCTGCGGTTCTGCGATTTCTGCAACGCTTGCAGCGCAGTCGGCGGGGACGGTGCTTGACATGTGGAACCGCTCCCATCAGGATCATGCCTGACGCATGGGAGCGCTCCCAATCCTGGGGAGCGTCACCGTGCCGCAGGACGAGCAGGCTCACCCCCGTGCCCGCTCGCGATCGTCACAGACCGGACTGCGCGGCGCAGGTGCCGCCACCGTCGACAAAGGAGTCCTCGACATGACCCGTTCTACCCGCAACCGACGGCTGACCACAGTTGTCGCGGGCGCGTCCATCTTCGCGCTCACCCTCTCGGCCTGCTCCGGCGGCGACGACGACAACGGCGGCACGGACGCGGACGGCAACATCACGCTGACCGTCGCGACCTTCAACGACTTCGGGTACACCGACGAGCTCCTCAAGGAGTACGAGGACGCCAACCCCGGCGTCAAGATCGAGCACACCCGGGCCGCCGAGTCCGGCGACGCCCGGACCAACCTCACCACGCGTCTTGCCGCCGGTGGTGACGGCCTCGCCGACATCGAGGGCATCGAGATCGACTGGATGCCCGAGCTCTCCCAGATCCCCGACGCGTTCGCGGACCTCGAGGACCCGGCCGTCGAGGGCCGCTGGCTCGGCTGGAAGGAAGACCAGGGCCGCACGCCCGACGGCAAGCTCATCGGTTACGGGACGGACATCGGCCCCGAGGCCATCTGCTACCGCGCCGACCTCTTCGAGGCCGCCGGCCTGCCCTCCGACCGCGAGTCCGTCGCCGAGTTCCTCGGCGGCGCCGACGGCACCTGGGAGGACTACTTCGAGGCCGGCGAGACCTTCGCCGCAGCGTCCGACGTCCCCTGGTTCGACTCCTCCGTCGCCACCCTCCAGGGCATGATCGGCCAGGTCGAGGCAGCCTACGAGGACCCCGAGACCGGTGAGCCCACCGACCTCGCCTCCAACACCGAGGTCAAGGCGATCTACGAGCAGCTGCTCGCCGCCTCCGACACCCTCTCCGCGGGCCTCACGCAGTGGACGCCCGACTGGGACAACGCGTTCCAGAACAACGGCTTCGCGACGATGCTCTGCCCCGCCTGGATGCAGGGACCCATCGAGGAGCGCTCCGGTGGCGTCACCGGCTGGGACATCGCGGACGTCTTCCCCGGCGGCGGCGGCAACTGGGGCGGGTCGTTCCTGACCGTCCCGGCGACCGGCGACCACGTCGAGGAGGCCACGAAGCTCGCACAGTGGCTCACCGCCCCTGAGCAGCAGATCAAGGCGTTCGGCAACGCCGGGACGTTCCCGAGCCAGATCGAGGCCCAGGACTCCGAGGAGCTCCAGGCCGCGACCAACGAGTTCTTCAACGAGGCCCCGACGGGTCAGATCTTCTCGAGCCGCGCCAAGGCGCTCGACGAGATCGCCCAGCCCTTCAAGGGCGCGAACTACTTCGCGATCCACCAGACCGTCCAGGACGCCATCACGCGTGTCGACGTGGACGGCTCGCAGGACCCCCAGGCCGCCTGGGACCAGGCCGTCTCCGAGGTCGCCAACCTCGGCTTCTGAGTCTCGGGACCGCCTGAGCCAGTCACCACCTGAAGGACCGCCCCGGGCGTCGGCCGGATCACCCGATCAGGCCGACGCCCGCGGCGTCACACCTCTGCTCATCCGCGCGAGCCCCCGGTCTCCCCCGCGCATCTCAGAAGGATCCCCATGGCTGTCCTGTCCCCACCGAAGCCCGCCCCCGACTCACAACGCACCGCGAAGCGCATCGCGCTCAACCAGCGGCGTGGCAAGTGGGACGTCAAGCTCTCCCCGTACCTGTACATCTCGCCGTTCTTCATCCTGTTCGCCATCACGGGCCTCTTCCCGCTCGTGTACACCGCGGTCGTCTCCGTCCACCAGTGGCACCTGCTCACCGGTCAGGGCGAGTTCGTCGGGCTGCAGAACTACGTCGACGTCTTCGGACAGCCCAACTTCTGGAAGTCGCTGCGCAACACGTTCTCGATCTTCCTGCTGTCGTCGGTCCCGCAGGTCCTCATCGCGATCGTGCTCGCCGCCCTCCTCGACGCGAACATCCGGGCCAAGACGTTCTGGCGCATGGGTGTCCTCCTCCCCTACGTCGTCGCACCCGTGGCCGTCGGCCTCATCTTCGGTCGCCTCTTCGCCGACCAGTACGGCCTCATCAACGAGGTCCTCGGCTACGTCGGGATCGAGCCCGTCCGCTGGCATGCCGACGTCCTCGCCAGCCACTTCGCCATCTCGACCATGGTGAACTTCCGCTGGACCGGTTACAACACCCTCATCTTCCTCGCCGCCATGCAGGCGGTCCCCCGCGAGCTGTACGAGGCCGCGATCATCGACGGTGCCGGGCGCCTGCGCCAGTTCGTGTCGGTGACCATCCCCCAGCTGCGCGCGACGATCATCTTCGTCGTCATCACGTCGACCATCGGCGGGCTCCAGATCTTCGACGAGCCCCGCGTGTTCGACCCGACCGGCCTCGGTGGCGCGGACCGTCAGTGGATGACCATCACGATGTTCCTCTACGACATCGGGTGGGGGAACCAGAAGAACTTCGGCCGTGCGGCCGCCGTCGCCTGGATCCTCTTCCTCATCATCATCGTCATCGGGATGATCAACTTCTTCATCACGACCAAGATCTCTTCGTCCGACGGCGCCCAGGCCAAGGCCAAGGCACGCAAGAACTCCAGGAGGGCACGATGAGCTCGGTCCCCGTCATCGCCCAGACCGCAGGCAAGGGCGCGGCCCGGTCCGCCGCACGCCGTCGCCGTTCCCGCGTGGGCGGCGCCGAGCGTCGCCCCGGGTGGGTCACCTACACGATCCTCGGGATCGTGCTCCTCATCTCGGCGTACCCGTTCGTCTACTCGTTCCTCCTCGCCTCCTCCGACCAGGTGACGATCTCGCAGAACCCCATCCCGGGCCTGGTCCCGGACGGGAACCTCTTCGCGAACCTCCAGCGGATCTTCGAGTCGAACATCCCGCTGATGAAGGGGCTCGTGAACTCGACGATCGTCGCCGTCACGCAGGCCGTGGCCGTCGTCGTCTTCTCGACGCTCGCCGGGTACTCCTTCGCCAAGCTGCGGTTCCGCGGGCGCGGCCCGCTCCTCGTCTTCGTCATCGCGACGATGGCCGTCCCCACCCAGCTGGGCATCGTCCCGCTGTTCATCGTGATGTCGGAGATCGGCTGGTCCGGGAAGCTCATCGCGGTCATCCTCCCCGGCGTGGTCACCGCGTTCGGCGTGTTCTGGATGACGCAGTACCTCGAGAGCGCCCTGCCCTACGAGCTCATCGAGGCCGCGCGCGTCGACGGCGCGTCCATGATCCGCACCTTCTGGCACGTCGCGATGCCCGCGGCACGACCGGCGGCGGCGATGCTCGCGCTCTTCACGTTCATCGGCAGCTGGACCATGTACTTCTGGCCGTCCATCATCCTCAACAACCAGAACCCCACGCTCCCGCTGGTCCTGCGCCAGCTCCAGGCGAGCTACTTCCAGGACTACTCGCTCATCATGGCCGGTGTCCTCCTGTCGACCGCACCGCTGGTCATCGTGTTCATCTTCGCCGGCCGTCACCTCGTCACGGGGATCATGCAGGGAGCGGTCAAGGGATGACCACCACCTCGACCACCACGAGCGCGCCCTCGACCGCGCACGACGCCTCCCCGGGCGCCCTGCGCTTCCCCGACGGCTTCGTCTGGGGGGCGGCCACTGCCGCCTACCAGATCGAGGGCGCCGCCCACGTCGACGGGCGACGCGACTCCATCTGGGACGCGTTCGCGAGGGTTCCCGGCGCGGTCATCGACGGCCACGACGGTGAGGTCGCGTGCGACCACTACAACCGGTCCGCGGACGACGTCGAGCTCATGCGGAGCATGAACATCGGTGCGTACCGCTTCTCCACGTCGTGGGCGCGGATCCGCCCCGACGGGGTGAGCGGGCGCGCCGGCATCAACCAGGCAGGGCTCGACTTCTACTCGCGTCTCGTCGACGACCTGCTCGACAAGGGCATCCTCCCGTGGCTCACGCTCTACCACTGGGACCTCCCGCAGGCCCTCGAGGAGAAGGGCGGCTGGACCAACCGGGACACCGCGGACCTCTTCACGGAGTACGCGGGCACCGTCCACGACGCGCTCGGTGACCGCGTCAAGGTGTGGACGACGCTCAACGAGCCGTGGTGCGCGTCGTTCGTGAGCTACACGGCCGGGGCGCACGCCCCGGGCCGGCAGTCCCCTGCGGACGGCCTCGCGGCCGCTCACCACCTGCTCCTCGCCCACGGGCAGGCCGTCCGTGAGCTGCGGTCGCGCGACGCGTCCCTCGACCTCGGGATCACGCTGAACTTCACCGTGGCGGACCCCGTCGACCCGGCCGACGCCGGCGACGTGGACGCCGCACGGCGGATCGACGCGCAGATCAACCGGGTGTTCACGGACCCGATCTTCAAGGGTGCCTACCCCGTGGACCTCCTCGAGGACCTCGAGGCAGAAGGGCTCGCCGACGGGTTCCTCGCACACGTCCGCGACGGGGACCTCGAGACGATCTCGGCACCCATCGACGCTCTCGGCGTGAACTACTACCACGGCGAGGCCGTGAGCCGGACGGCACCGCCCGCCGCGCTCGACGGCGTCGCGCCCACCGAGCGGCCCACGCGGTCGCCCTACCCGGCCGCGGACGGCGTCCACGTCCACCCGCGCGGGCTGCCCACCACGGCCATGGGCTGGGAGGTCCAGCCCGAGGGCCTCACGCGCGTGCTGCTGCGCCTCCAGGAGCACTACACCGGCCCGGCCGGCGTGCGCCTCTACGTCACCGAGAACGGCTGCGCCTACGACGACGTGGCCGACGCCGACGACCACGTCGACGACCAGGACCGGCTGGCGTTCTACGATGTGCACCTGCGTGCGATGCACGACGCCATCGAGCAGGGCGCCGACGTGCGGGGGTACTTCGCCTGGTCGCTGATGGACAACTTCGAGTGGGCATGGGGGTACCACAAGCGCTTCGGCATCGTCCGGGTGAACTACGAGACCCAGTCACGCACGGTCAAGGCGAGCGGCCGCTGGTACGCGGAGGTCGCCAGGACGAACACGCTCGAGACGCGCGGAGCGGCCCCGGCCTGACCACGCACGACCCGTCGACGGACCGACGACGTCGTCGGTCCTGAGGAGAACCATGAGTACGCAGATCCCCACGCTGGAAGAGGTGGCGCAGGAAGCCGGAGTGTCACGCTCCACGGCGTCGAGGGCCATCAACGGTGGCTCACGGGTCTCTCCCGAGGCACAGGCCGCTGTCGACGACGCGATCGCCCGGCTCGGGTACATCCCGAACCGGGCGGCGCGCTCGCTCGTCACGCGCCGCACCAACTCCATCGCCCTCGTGGTGCCCGAACCCGACGAGCGGGTCCTCAACGACCCCTTCTTCGCGGCGACCCTGAGGGGCATGAACACGGCCCTCAAGGACTCCGACCTTCAGCTCGTGCTCCTCATCGCCAAGCCGGGAGAGAGCACGTCCCGCCTCGGCCGCTACCTGCGCAACGGGCACGTGGACGGTGCCATCGTCGTCTCGCACCACCGCAAGGACGACCTCGAGACGGCGATCGTGGCGTCCCAGCTGCCTGCCGTGTTCGTCGGGCGACCGTTCCGGCTCCTGTCCGGTCTGCGCTTCGTGGACGTCGACAACCTCGCCGGAGGACGGCTCGCCACGGAGCACCTCGTGTCGCGCGGGTGCCGCAACGTCGCGCACATCGCCGGTCCCGGAGACATGACTGCGGGCGAGGACCGGCTCGAGGGGTGGCGGGAGGCCCTGCGAGCCGCAGGACTTCCCGACGGGCCCGTGGAGCGCGGGGACTTCACCACGGCCGCGGGAGTGCGCGCCATGGAGGCGATCCTCGAGGCGGACCCCACCATCGACGGTGTGTTCGCCGCGTCGGACCTCATGGCCGTGGGCGCCCTGCGCGTCCTCGCCAAGCACGGACGGTCGGTGCCCGGGGACGTCGCCGTCGTCGGCTACGACGACCTCGGCGTCGCGGAGGGCACCGTCCCGGCCCTGACGACCGTGAGCAACCCCGTGGTCCGGATGGCGCGGGCGGCGACCGAGGAGCTCCTGTCGACCCTCGGGATCCTCACGGACGAGGCGTTCAGCCCGGACCTCGAGGGCTTCCGCACGGTGAGCCGGACGCAGAGCGAGATCGTCCTGCTCCCCGAGCTCGTCGAGCGCTCCTCGACCTGAGCCGCGCACCTGGACGCCGCTCCCGATCTCGTGCGCTGTCGCGAGGCCGAGGGCACACTGAGGTGATGGACACACCAGTACACGGCCCCAGCACACCCCTGAGCGGCGGAGACATCCCGCTCCTCGGTTTCGGCACCTGGCAGTCGGAGGGCGACGACGCATACACGTCCGTCCTGCACGCGCTGCGCACCGGGTACCGACACATCGACACCGCGACCGGGTACGGCAACGAGACCCAGGTCGGTCGCGCCATCGCCGACTCCGGCGTCCCGCGCGGCGAGATCTTCGTGACCACCAAGCTCCCCCCGGACAACGCGGGCGACGAGCGACGCACCCTCGAGCAGTCCCTCACGGACCTCGGTCTCGACCACGTCGACCTGTGGCTCGTCCACTGGCCGCCGAACGGCGAGGCACGGCCCGAGACCTGGTCGGAGTTCCTCTCCCTCCGGGACGAGGGCCTCGCACGGTCCGTCGGGGTGAGCAACTACTCCGTGGCGCAGATCGACGAGCTGGTCGCGGCCACCGGGGAGACCCCTGCCGTGAACCAGATCCCGTGGAGCCCCAAGGACTACGACGCGACGGTCGCCCAGGAGCTCGGCGCGCGCGGCGTCGTCCTCGAGGGGTACAGCCCGTTCAAGCGCACCGACCTCGACGACCCGGTCCTCGCGGAGGTCGCCGCGGCCCACGAGGTGGACCCCACGCACGTGGTGCTCCGCTGGCACGTCGACCACGGCTTCGTGGTCATCCCCAAGTCGGTGACCCCGTCGCGCATCGAGTCGAACTTCCGGGCCCTCGACCTCACCCTGACCGCTGACGAGATCGCACGGATCGACCGCCTCGGGACGCAGCCCGAGACGGAAGGCGGCGTCGGCGAGTAGGTTGACGGCGTCGGAACCGACCACGGAGGACACGTGACCACCACGCACACCCAGCCCGCATCGGGGAGCGCCACGAGCGCGATCCCCGCGCCGGACCAGCAGACCGCGCCCACCGGCGCGCAGCCCACCCCCTGGCAGAACGCCCTCGGGCAGCTCGCCGGGGCAGTCGACATCCTCGGCTACGGCCCGGGGCTCCACGAGATGCTCGCCACCCCACGGCGGGAGATCAACGTCGCGGTGCCCCTCCGCCGGGACGACGGCACCACCGAGCTGTTCCACGGGTTCCGGGTGCAGCACAACGTGTCGCGCGGGCCGGGCAAGGGCGGGCTCCGGTACCACCCGAGCGTCGACATCGACGAGGTCCGTGCCCTCGCGATGCTCATGACGTGGAAGTGCGCCGTCGTGGAGCTGCCCTACGGTGGCGCGAAGGGTGGTGTGGGCATCACCCCCGGCGAGTACAGCCAGGACGAGCTGGAGCGCGTCACCCGTCGGTACACGAGCGAGATCATGCCGGTCATCGGTCCGGAGCGGGACATCATGGCGCCCGACATGGGCACGAACGAGCAGACGATGGCGTGGGTCATGGACACCTACTCGGTGAGCCAGGGCTACACGATCCCCGCCGTGGTCACCGGCAAGCCGCTCGCGGTCGGCGGGTCGCTGGGTCGCCCGACGGCGACGTCGCGCGGCGTGGTGCACGTGACGCAGGCAGCGCTCGTGGAGGCCGGTCACGACCTGCGGGGCGCGACCATCGCCGTCCAGGGCTTCGGGAAGGTGGGCGCGCACGCGGCGTCGATCTTCGCCGCCGAGGGCGCGCGAGTCATCGCCGTGAGCGACGAGCACGGAGGCATCACCAACCCCACCGGGCTCGACGTCCAGCGTCTCGTCGACCACGTCGCCGAGACGGGCACGGTGCAGGGGTTCGACGCCAGCGACCCGATCGACAACGAGGCCCTGCTGGCGCTCGACGTGGACGTCCTCGTCCCCGCCGCGGTGGACGGGGTCCTCAACTCGTCGACGGCCCCCTCGGTGCGCGCGCGGTTCGTCGTCGAGGGTGCGAACGGTCCCACGACGGCGGACGGCGACCGGATCCTCGCGGAGAAGGGCACGGTCGTCGTGCCGGACATCCTCGCGAACGCCGGCGGTGTGGTCGTGTCCTACTTCGAGTGGGTGCAGGCCAACCAGGCGTACTGGTGGACGCTCGCCGAGATCGAGGAGAAGCTCGGCGGGCGCATGCGGTCGGCGTACGAGGATGTCGCCGGGCTGGCCCGCCGCGAGGGCGTCACCCTGCGCGACGCTGCCCTCGCCATCGGCGTGCGCAGGGTCGCGGAGGCGCACCAGATCCGCGGGCTCTACCCCTGATCACCTCGCGTCGTCGGCCCTGACCGGCCGGGGCAGGACCGTCAGTCGTCGGCGAGCGGCTGACGGTCCGCCCACGCGTGGAGATCGGTGCGCGGCCCGGTGAAGAAGGGGATCTCCTCCCGGACGTGGCGCCGCGCCTCGGTGTCGCGCAGGTCCCGCATGAGGTCGACGATGCGGTCGAGGCGGGCGGCCTCGAAGGCGAGGATCCACTCGTAGTCCCCGAGCGCGAACGCGGAGACCGTGTTGGCCCGCACGTCCTTGTACCCGGCGGCGGCGATCCCGTGGTCCCGGAGCATGGTGCTGCGCTCGGCAGCGGGCAGCAGGTACCACTCGTAGGACCGGACGAACGGGTAGACGCAGAGGTACGCCTCGGGGGCCTCGTCGGCCATGAACGCCGGGACGTGCCCCCGGTTGAACTCCGCCGGGCGGTGGAGGGCCGCCACGGACCACACGGGTTCGAGGTGCCGGCCGAGGTCGGAGGCGCGCAGCCGCTGGTAGGCGCCCTGCACGGACTCGATGGTGGGCCCGTGCCACCACACCATGAGGTCGGCGTCGGACCGCAGGCCGCCCACGTCGTACCAGCCGCGCACCGTGAGCTCGGTGTCCGTGCCGCTCGACGCGCCGCCGACTGCCGCGAGGGCGTCGTCGACGAGGGCGCGGCGCTCGACGTCGTCCGTGGGCAGGGTCTGCACGGTGGAGAACACGGACCACATGGCGTAGCGCACGGTGGAGTTGATGTCGGTCGTGTCGACGACCTCGTCGGTGTCGGCGCGGTGGTGTCCGTGGGTGCTGTCGGTCATGTCCTTCTCTCTCGGTGGGTGCGGGGTGCGGGTACGTCGACGGGCTGGGCCGCCGGGGACGTCAGGTGTAGAGACCGACGCTACACAGCGCGGGCACGCCGCTGTCCTCGCCGTCGCGCCTGCGGCAGCAGCCGGGTCGGCACACCGAGCGGTAGGCGCCGAGGTTCCCCACGGCGGCCTCGACGACGTCCTCCTCGCGGGCGAGCGCCGCACGCTCGAGGACGAGGTCGACGAGACCGGCCACGAAGGGCGCACGGGTGCCGACGGTGCCGGCCCGCACCGCGGCGAGGCCGAGCTCGGCAGCGGTCGCCAGGGCCTCGGTGTCGAGGTCGTATGCGACCTCCATGTGGTCGGAGACGAACCCGATGGGTGAGAGGACCACGGCCTTCGTCCCGGCCTCGGACAGCTGGCCGAGGAGGTCGTTGACATCCGGCTCGAGCCACGGCTGGGTGGGCGGGCCGGAGCGGGAGCAGTAGGCGAGCGTCCACGTGACGGGGTGGCCCAGCTCGGCCTCGACCCGCTCGGCGACGACGGCACCGAGGTCGAGGTGCTGCTCGGAGTATGTGGCGCCGGAGACGGCGGAGGCGGCCTCCATGGTGTCCGGGATGGAGTGGGTCACGAAGACGAGGGTGGCGCCGGCCGCGTCCTGGGCGGTGACACCGTCGCGGGCGGCGAGCTCGCGGTACGCGTCCACGATCGCGTCGACGTTCGCCTGGGCGAAGCCGGGGTGGTTGAAGTAGGAGCGGACCTTGTCGAACTGCACGCTCGTGGACCCCTCCTCGTCGAGGTCGCCCGCTCCCTGGAGGGTCACGGCGAGGTCCTCGCGGTACTGGCGGCACCCGGAGTACGACGAGTAGGCGCTCGTGACGAGGGCGACGACCCGTGAGGCGCCCATCGCCTTGAGCTCGTCGAGGGCGTCGCGGGTGTACGGCTCCCAGTTGCGGTTGCCCCAGACCACGGGCAGCTCGATGCCGCGCGCGGCGAGCTCGGCCTCGATCGCGGCCTTGAGCGCGAGGTTCTGCTCGTTGATGGGGCTCTTGCCACCGAAGCCGTAGTAGTGCTCGCCGACCTCCTCGAGGCGGGAGTCGGGGATGCCCTTGCCCGCGGTGACGTTGCGCAGGAACGGCACGACGTCCTCCGCCTTGTTGGGTCCTCCGAAGGAGTAGAGGAGGAGCGCGTCGTAGGGCAGCGCGGCCTGCGGGGTCTCGGTGCTGGGAGCCATACCCCACATCATCCCACCAGGGCGCCGAAGGTTCTCCGGCAGGACGCGGGGCTCCGGTGTGACCTTGACCCGACAGCCTGTCACGACGCCGGGACGTGACCGACGTCGTGACGGTGACCGTCGGCGGTCATCCCCGGGTGCGGGTGAATCGCAGGCGCCAGACCGTGGGGCCTGTCTCCGTGCGCACGACGTCGAACCGTCCCGGCCAGCGGTCCTCGAGCTGGGCGAGGAGCGGGAGGGGGTCGTGCGGCGCGACGAGGACGAGACCCGCCCCGGGCGCGAGGGAGCCGAGCGCCCCGAAGATCGTGGCGTGCCGGAGCGCGTGGGGGATCGCCGTGGCGTCGAGCTCGGGCAGCGCCTCGGCCTCGTGGCCGCAGGCGCAGCCGGACCCGCCCTCCGCGCCCGAGGAGCGGTGCGCGTCGGGGCGCGGCTCGATCTCGACGGGCTGCGGTGCGGGCTGGTGCGCGGGCTGGTGTGCGGTCACGGTGACCTCCGGTCGGGGTGGGGACGACGGGGCCGTGCCTGCAGGGCCATCGTCCTAGGCGGGTGCAGCGGACTTTAATACACTCGATCCCGTGGAAAATAACCGACTCGTGGCCCTCCTCCCGGAGGAGCCGCTCGGACCGCGTCCCGCACGGTTCTCCGGACGACGCCGCGTCCGCCTCACCCGGGCGCAGTCCGACGTCCTCGCCCAGCTCGTCGACCAGCCCGAGCCGTGCACCGCCGGCACGGTGGCAGCCGCCCTGCACCAGCACACCAACACGGTCCGCGAGCACCTCGACGCGCTCGTCGCCGTCGGCGAGGTGGAGCGGGAGCGCGCCGAGGCCGTCGGCCGGGGACGCCCGGCCTGGCTCTACCGGGCGACCGCCCGCGCCGGGCTGTCCGAGGACGCCCGCGAGTACGCAAGCCTCGCCGCCGCGCTCGCCGGGCACATCGCCCGGACCAGCAGCAGCCCCGCGGAGGACGCGACCACCGCCGGCACCGGATGGGGCCGCGACCTCGCACGCACCCACGTCGGCCCGGACGACGGCGACGCGGCGCGCCCCCTGGACCGTCTGGTGACCGTCCTCGACTCCCTCGGGTTCGACCCCGAGGTCGACACGACCACGGACGCCACCGACGTCCGGCTCCGTCGCTGCCCCCTCCTCGAGGCGGCGCACCAGCACCCGGAGGTCGTCTGCGGCGTGCACCTCGGTCTCGCGCGCGGCCTCCTCGACGAGCTCGGCGCCCCCTCCCAGGGAACCTCGCTGCACCCCTTCTCCGAACGGGGGGCCTGCCGCCTCCACCTGCCCGCCGACCTCCCGACCGCCCGCGCATGAGCCGCCGGCTGCTGCTCGCGCTGCCCGCCGGGCTGTGCCTCCTCGCGGGCCTCGACGCGGCCCTCCTGCTCCTCGGCCTGCCCGCACCCGTGACCACCGATCGGCTGCCCGTCGTCCACGGGGTGCTCCTCGTCCTCGGTTTCGTGGGGACCCTCGTCGCGCTCGAGCGCGCCGTCGCGCTCCGACGCACCTGGGGCTACCTGGCGCCCGTCCTCCTCGGCAGCGGCGGGCTCGCGCTCCTCTCGCCGCTCCCCCTCGGCGTCGGGCAGGCGGCTCTCGTGTGCGGTTCGCTCGCGCTCGGTGCGCTCTACGTCCCGCTGTACCTGCGCGGACGGGACGACGCCGTCGTCGTCCAGGCGCTCGGGGCGGCGCTCGCCACCGGCGGCGCGCTCCTCTGGGCGACCGGTGTGCCCGTACCCGACGTGCTGCCCTGGCTGGCCGGGTTCATCGTCCTGACGATCGTCGGCGAGCGGCTCGAGCTCGCTCGCGTGGTCCTCCTCGCGCGCGGCACGGTGGACACCGTGCTCGCGCTCTGCCTGGCGCTCGTCGTCGGGGTGACGGCCGGGGTGCTGTGGCCCGCCGTGGGGACGCCCCTCCTCGGGGCGGCGCTGCTGGGGATCGTCGGGTGGCTCACGGTGCACGACGTCGCCCGGCGGACCGTGCGCTCCACGGGGCTCCCCCGGTTCATGGCGGTGTGCCTGCTCGCGGGGTACGCGTGGCTCGCCGCGGCGGGGGCCACGTGGTTCGTCCTCGGCCGGGTCGGTGAGGGGCCGGCCTACGACGCGGTGGTGCACGCCGTGTTCCTCGGCTTCACCCTCTCCATGATCATGGCCCACGCACCCGTGATCCTCCCGGCCGTGCTCACCGTGCGCCTCCCGTACCACCCGGTGATGCTCCTCCCTGCGGGGCTGCTCCACGCGTCTCTCGTGGTCCGGGTCGTCGGCGGGGACGCGTGGGGGCTGCCCGGTGCGCACACCGCCGGCGGCGCGCTGAACGTCGTCGCGGTCCTGCTGTTCGTCGTGGTCGCCGCCGCCTCGGCGGTCCGCGGGACACGCGGCAGAGCGCCACGGACCGTCCCGGCGACACCCCTGGGCACGACGTCGGCGGTGCACACGTGAGCGCCGCGTCGGGCGCGCGCACCCGCCGGCACCTGCGCGCCAACGTGCCCGTCCTCGGCTGGCTGCTCGCGACGGTCGTCGTCGCCTTCGCGCACCGCGCGCTACCCGAGGCCGGGTGGCTGCTCGTCCACCTCCTCCTGCTCGGCGCGGTGACGTCCGCGATCCTCGTGTGGAGCGCGCACTTCACCGACGCGCTCCTGCGACGGCGCGTGACGGACCGCTCCCGCCGGTGGGCGGCGGCACGGCTCGTGGCCCTCCAGGCCGCCGTCGTCCTCGTCGTCGCCGGTGTGCTCACCGGCCGGTGGACCATGACGCTCGTCGGCGCGGCCCTCGTCGGTGGGGTCGTCGCCGCGCACGGCGCTGCGCTCGCCCTGCAGGTGCGGTCCGCCGGGACCCTCGCCGGGAGGTTCACGGTCACGATCCGCTACTACGTCGCCGCGTCGTGCCTCCTCCCCCTCGGCGCAGCGGCCGGCGTTCTGCTCGCCCGCGGGCTCGACGAGACGTGGCACTCACGGGTGGTCGCCGCCCACGGGGCGATCAACCTCCTCGGCTTCGTGGCGCTCACCGTGGTGGGCACCCTCCTGACCCTGTGGCCCACGATCCTGCGGACACGCGTGCCCGACGGGGCCGAGCGCGCGACCCGCCGGGCCCTGCCCGTGCTGCTCACCGGCCTGGCCGTGGTCGTCGGCGGCGCCCTGGGCGGGCTGGCCCTCGTCGCTGCGGCCGGAGTCCTGGTCTACCTCGCAGGGCTGGGCGTGGCCGGTCGGCCTCTGGCCCAAGCCGCCAGGTCGGCTCCGCCGCGGACCTTCCCGGCGCTCTCCGTGGCGTGGTCGTGCGCGTGGCTCCTCGGCGGCCTCGTCGCCCTGGCCGTCGGGGTCGGGACGGCCGGCACGTGGACGCAGGCGGCAGGCCGCGTCGGGGTGGCGACGGTCCCCCTCGTCGTCGGGTTCGCCCTCCAGGTCCTCCTCGGCGCGCTGTCGTCCCTGGGCCCCGTCGTCCTCGGCGGTGGCCCCGCGCGGGTGCGGGCGTCCGTCGCGACCGTCGAGCGCGGGGCGACCGTGCGGCTCGTCCTCCTCCAGGGCGGGCTCCTCCTGTGCGTCCTGCCCGTCCCGAGCCTCGTCCGGGCCGTCGCGTCGATGCTCGTCCTCGGGAGCGCGCTGGCCACCGTCGTGCTGCTCGTCGCAGCCGTGCGCGGGGTGCGCCGCGGCGACGGTGACGCCAAGGCGCCGGCCACCGACGTCGCCCGGCGCACCCCGGTGCCCGCCGAGCCCGCCGCCCCGGAGCGCCGACGCACGGGTGCCGCAGCCCTCGCCACGGCGTCGCTCGTCCTCGCCGTCGCCGCAGGCGTCGCGCTCGATCCTGCCGCGGCCGGGCTCGGACCCGCCGCGTCGGACAGCACCACCGTCGCCTCCGGGCGGACCACCACCGTCCGGGTCGAGGCGCACGCCATGCGCTTCGAGCCCGCGAGCATCACCGTCCCCGCCGGCGACAGGCTCGTCATCGAGGTGACCAACGTCGACACCGACGTCCACGACCTCACGCTCGACAGCGGCCACACCACCGGCCGCCTGTCCCCCGGGGCGACCGTCACGCTCGTCGTCGACGTCGTGGGTCGTGACCTCGAGGGGTGGTGCAGCGTGGTGGGGCACCGGCAGATGGGCATGGTCCTCGGCATCGACGTCACCGGGGAGCAGCCGCTCGCCGACGCCGGCGAGCACGCCGGGCACGCCGGGCACACCGACGATGGGCACGCCGACGGCGAGCCGCCCGGTCCCGCAGGTGCGCCCGACGACGCGGCTGCCCTCCTCGGGACCACCGACGAGCCAGGCCCAGGCGTCGACCCCTACGACGCGACCCTCCCCCCGCTCGACGGCCCCACGACCACCACTGCCGCGGACGGCACCCGTACCCACCGCGTGAGGCTCGACGTCTCCGACCAGCTGACCGAGGTCGCGCCCGGGGTCACACAGACGCTGTGGACGTTCGGCGGGGTGGCGCCCGGGCCCACCCTGCACGGGCGCATCGGGGACCGCTTCGAGGTGACGCTCGTCAACGACGGCAGCATCGGTCACTCGATCGACTTCCACGCCGGCGCCCTCGCGCCCGACCGGCCGATGCGCACCATCGCCCCCGGGGAGACGCTCGAGTACACGTTCACCGCGACCCGCGCCGGGATCTGGATGTACCACTGCAGCACCATGCCCATGAGCGCGCACATCGCCAACGGCATGTTCGGTGCCGTGGTCATCGAGCCCGACGGCCTGGCCCCCGTGGACCGCGAGTACGTCCTCGTCCAGTCCGAGCTGTACCTCGGCGCTCCCGGCGGCGAGGTCGACGCCGCGAAGATCGCCGCCGAGGCCCCCGACCTCGTCGTCTTCAACGGCTACGCGAACCAGTACGACCACGCGCCGCTCCAGGCACGCGTCGGGGAACGGGTCCGCATCTGGGTGCTCGCCGCCGGACCCAGCCGCGGCACGTCGTTCCACGTCGTCGGCGGGCAGTTCGACACCGTGTTCCACGAGGGTGTCTACACGCTCCGCCCCGGCACCCAGTCGGCTGCCGCGGGTGGAGGCGCCCAGGCCCTGGGGCTCACCGTCGCCCAGGGCGGTTTCGTCGAGCTCGAGCTGCCCGAGGCAGGGACCTACCCCTTCGTCTCCCACTCGATGGTCGACGCCGAGCGCGGGGCCCACGGCCTGCTCACCGTCGTGGACCCCTGAGCGGCCGGCGCCCCCCCCCCCCACGGGAACCCGCAACGGCCCAGCCGGCGCTCCCGTGTCGCGTACGCGCGCAGGGCGCGCAGGTAGTCGACCCGCCGGAAGTCCGGCCAGTACGCCTCGCAGAAGTAGAACTCCGCCTGGGCGCTCTGCCACAGGAGGAAACCCGAGAGCCGCTGCTCGCCGGAGGTTCGGATCATGAGCTCCGGATCGGGCTGGCCCCGCGTGTAGAGGTGCTCGGCGATGTGCTCCACGTCGATGCTGGCCGCGATCTCCTCGAGCGACTCGCCCTGCGCGGCGCGCTCCTTGAGGAGCGACCGGACGGCGTCCGCGATCTCGTGCCGCCCCCCGTACCCGATGGCCACGTTCACGTGGAGGCCGTCCACGGCGTCCGTCCGCGACTGTGCCGACCGCAGGGTCTGCGCGACCTCGTCGGGCAGGAGGTCGAGGCGCCCGACGACCCGTAGGCGCCACCGTCCCGCGCTCGCGAGCTCGCAGACCGCGTCCTTGATGATGTCGAGGAGCGCCCCCAGCTCGTCCGCCGAGCGGGAGAGGTTGTCGGTGGAGAGCATCCACAGGGTGACGACCTCGACCCCGAGCTCCTCGCTCCACCCGAGGAACTCCTGGATCTTGTCCGCGCCGCGGCGGTGGCCGGTGGCCGCGGGCTCGCCGAAGGACTTCGCCCACCGACGGTTCCCGTCGAGGATCACCCCGACATGGCGGGGGGTCGCCCGCGTGTCCAGCGATGCCGCGAGCCGCTTCTCGTAGAGCCCGTACAGCAGGTGGGGCATGCGCACGCGGGTCCTCCGTGTGGTGAGTCGATGTCCCAACCGTACCGGAGCCGCGCCCGGCCCCGTGCAGGAGCCCTACCAGCACGTTCGTAACCTACGGACCCGTAGGTTAGTGTCGTGCCCACAGACCCACCACCGCGAGGAGACCTCATGGCGCCCCACACCACGGACGACGACCGTGGCGCCGTCGACCACCTCAAGGACGCCGCCGAGAGCGTCGCCGACGCCGTGAAGCCGCGGCTGCGCGGCTGGGTGCACGCAGGCACGTTCCCCCTCGCCCTCGTGGCGAGCATCGTGCTCGTGGCGCTCGCACCGCCCGTCGCCGGGAAGGTCTCCACCACCGTGTTCGGGGTCAGCGCCATCCTGCTCTTCGGCACGAGCGCCGTCTACCACCGGGGCACCTGGTCACCGAAGGTGGCGGCGCTCCTGCGCCGCGCGGACCACTCCAACATCTTCCTCATCATCGCCGGCACCTACACGCCGCTCGCCGTGCTCCTCCTGCCGCAGCGCACCGCGACGACCCTCCTCGTCGTCGTGTGGGCAGGGGCGCTCGTGGGGCTCACCGCCCGCATCGTGTGGCTCTCCGCGCCCCGGTGGGTGTACGTGCCCATCTACCTGGCGCTCGGCTGGGTCGCCGTCGGCTACATGCCGCAGTTCTGGCAGGCCGAGAACGGGCCGGTGATCGTGTGGCTCGTCGCCGTCGGGGGCCTCGCGTACACCGTGGGCGCGGTCGTCTACGCCCTCAAGCGACCGAACCCCAGCCCGCGCTGGTTCGGGTTCCACGAGATCTTCCACGTGCTCACCGTGATCGGCTACGGGACGCACTACGCGGCGATCCTCGTCGCCGCGCTCGACGCGGCCTGAACCGCAGGCGTCGAGGCGTGCCTCGTCAGCGCGGGACGACGACGTAGCGGCGGTTCGTGAGGGTGGCGTCGCGATCGCGCGCCGCCACGAGGGCGTCCGGGTCGACGTCGACGGTACGGACCCCTGCACGCTCGTCGAGCTCGAGGCCCACCTGCCCGTCGGGCCCGACGACCAACGACCGGCCCACGAGGCCCTTGCCCGCCTGCCCGACGGCCACGACCGCGCACACGTTCTCGATCGCGCGCGCCTGCGCGAGGGTCCGCCAGTGGTCGGCCTTCAGGGGCCCGTCCACCCACGCCGCCGGGACGACGAGGACCTGCGCCCCGGCGTCGACGAGGCGCCTGGCCGACTCGGGGAACCGCAGGTCGTAGCACGTCATCACGCCCAGGCGCAGCCCCGCGACGTCGACGACGACCGCAGGGGCCGCCGGGTCCCCCGGCTCGAGGCGCTCGGACTCACGCCCGCCGAAGGCGTCGTAGAGGTGCACCTTCCGGTACGTCGCCACCACCGTGCCGCGGTCCACGACGACGACGGCGTTGCTCGCCCGGTCGTCACCCTCACTGCGCGACGGCAGGACGACGCCCGCCACCACGACCAGCCCACCGACCGCCGACTCCTCCTCGAGCATGCGGACGAAGGGACCGTCGAAGGGCTGCGCGTGGGCGGGGCCCACACCACGGTGGTCGTACGCGCTCGCGTACTCGGGCAGCACCACGAGGTCCGCCCCCAGCCGCGCCCCCTCGGTGACGACCGACCGGGCCACGACGACGTTGGCCCCCGCGTCGGCGGAGACCTCCACCTGCCCGACGGTCACCCGCACGTCAGCGCCTGTCCTCGCCCGGGTTCCCTGTGGGGTCGGCGGGGCCCGCGGTGCCTGACCCTGGGGCCTCGCCGGACGGGCCTGGCGCGGAGCGGTCCTCGAACGTCGCGGTGACGGTGGGTTCCGCGCCCGCCCGGTGGTTGACCCGTCGCAGCTTGCGGGTCATGGACAGCAGGAGCGCGACCGTCACGAGCGCGACGGCGAAGATCGCGAGGAAGCCGGGCAGTCCCGGCGAGACGTCCGTCTCCTCGAGGTCCTCACGCATCGGTGCCGGCGTCGGCGCCTGCGTCTCGGTGCTGCCGGGCTCCAGGTCGCCCTCGAGCATGAACCCACCCTCGCCCAGGACGACGGCCACCGGGACACCCGGGGCGATCACGGGGCGCCGCCCTCGTCGCCGGCGATCCCGGCGAACAGGTCGTCCTCGGGCAGCGTGGTCGCCACCCGGGACGCCGCGAGCTCGTACTCCTCCACGGGCCACACCTGGGCCTCGAGGTCGCGGGGCGTCGCGAAGAAGAACCCGTCCGGGTCGATCTGGGTGGCGTGCGCGACGAGCGCGGCGTCCCGGGCCGGGAAGCTCTCCGCGCACGGGATCCGGGTGGTGACCTCGCGCTCGGGGATCTCCCGGGCGGCACGGGACTCCACCCAGTCGCCGAACGGCGACTCGAGGCCCGCGTCGATCATGGCCTCGTGCATGGTGCGGATCCGCGTCATCGAGAAGTCGTGGTTGTAGTACAGCTTCAGCGGCGTCCAGGGAGCGCCACGGTCGCGGTAGCGCTCGGGGTCACCGGCCGTCTCGAACGCCTCCTTGGCGACGCGGTGGCACATGATGTGGTCGGGGTGGGGGTAGCCGCCCGTCGGGTCGTACGTGGTGATGACGTGCGGGCGGAACTCGCGCACGATCTCCACGAGCGGGGCCGCTGCCTCCTCGAGCGGGGTCAGCGCGAAGCACCCCGGGGGCAGCGGGGGCAGCGGGTCGCCCTCGGGGAGCCCGGAGTCGACGAACCCGAGCCACCGGTGCTGCACGCCGAGCGCCTCCGCGGCAGCGGCCATCTCGACGGTGCGCACCTGGCGCATCTCCTCGAGGTCCGTGATCTGACGTCCGTAGCTGGGGTTGAGCACGCTCCCCCGCTCACCGCCCGTGCAGCTGACCACGAGGACCTCTGCGCCCGACGCCGCATACCTCGCGGTGGTGGCCGCGCCCTTGCTGGACTCGTCGTCCGGGTGCGCGTGAACGGCCATGAGCCGCAACGGCGGAGTGGTCACCGGTTCCTCCTCGATCGTCCGACGGCACAGATTTCGGCTGCGGCGCGAACACGACAATAATCAAACGACACCCCATGATCCCACCCAGGGGCGGACCGCTCGCGCCAGCTCCGGACGGTCGACCAGGAAAGGCGTCCCCGTGACCGAGCAGCGCCCCGCACACCACCCCGCCCAGGCCGACGGTCCGGAGAGCGCCGGGGGTCCGCGCGCGTCGGGCGCCACCGGCCCGCAGCACGGGCCGGACGACGCGGCTCGGCTCGCGGACCGCTACGGGGCACCCCGGGCTCCCCGACGTCGGACGCTCGTGGTGGTCGGGGCGATCCTCCTCGCCTGCGGCGTGGCGGGGGCGGCGTGGCTCGCGTTCGGCCCGTCCGACGACGGGGTGCGTGGCAAGACCTTCGGGTTCTCGGTGCTGAGCAGCGAGGAGGTGGAGATCCGGTTCGACGTCGCCAAACCCCAGGACGCCACCGTCGTCTGCACCCTCGACGCCATGAACGCCGGGTACGCCCAGGTGGGCACCAAGGACGTGACCATCGGCCCGTCCGACGCCCCGGAGCGCCGGTACACGACGACGATCGCGACGTCCGAGGAGGCCGTCACGGCAGTGGTGGACTCCTGCCGAATCGCCGACTGACCCGGGAGCCCCTCCCGGGCACTCGTCGGCAACGCATCCGCGCACCCCTCTGGACCTGCGACCCGCTCAACCTCGTGCGACCCGACGGGGCGTGCTCTCGTGGACGATGCGGCGCCTCGAGCGCACGCCCCGTCCACGTAAGCACGCCCCGTGAGCGCTGTGAGCCCTCTCTGTCCTGCCCAAGGGGCGTCTGAGCGGGGTCGGTGATGATCGATCAGGCTGTTGTCGGTCCGGAGGTTGTGCACCCCGGGGTTGTCCACAGGTGACAGGGCCTCTCCTGCGGCGCATCGCCCTCGCCCTCTAGGGTCCTGCGCATGAGTGTTCACCGCAGGACGACGCGCACCACCCGACGACCCGCCGGCTGGGCCCTGCTCACGGCGGCCGTCCTCGTCCTGACCGGGTGCACCGACGACCCCGCACCCACACCCAGCGATGCCGCGACGACGAGCACCGAGGCGGCACCCACCACACCGGAACCGACCGAAACCCCCGCACCTCAGCCCCCCGAGCGCCCCGCCGCCATGAACGGCATCGACGAGGAAGCCGCCAAGGCCGCGGCGGGGTACTTCCTCGAGCTCTACACCTACACGCTCCAGTCAGGTGACCTCACCGCGTGGTCCGAAGCAAGTGGACCTTCGTGCAACTTCTGCACCAAGGTCACGGAGGACGTAGCAGAGGAACAAAGGAGGGGTGAAAGAACAACTGGTGGAGTAATCGCCTGGAACGAGGAACCGGCTGTCACCCGCGTGGAGGGAACCCGGGCCTACGAGGTCCAGTTCGACGCCGACCAGGCAGAAGGTTACGTCCTAGACCCAGGTGGACAGATCATCCAGACATTCTCACCTGGCCCTCTCGAGATACACGCCTTCGTCTATAAGGAAGAAGAGTGGGTTCTCTACGATATGTCAAGCGGATCCTGACATGAGAGGGGCGACTCCTCTTGCGCTCATATTGTCATTCCTGACGTTATCAGCAGAACTCCCAGGACCAGATGATCGCCGCTTCAACTCGCATGCGCACGGAAGCACTTTCGGCATCTGGACAGAAGCGACCGAGGACGCGCTACTCGCGAATCCGACGGCTCCAGTCCCTAGGGATCCAAATGTGCGGTGGGTCGCTGCGGATTGTGGAATCGGGGGTGCGGCGGGTTCCATCATGTGTCCCATAGGTGGGATGGCGGAGGGTTTGCGGGAGTGTGATCCGGAACTGGGGTTCGAGCTGGACCCCATTGCGCGGGAGGTTCGTGAGGGCGAGGACTGGGTGGTGGAGGAGGTGAGCCTGGCCACGTGCCTGACGGAAGCCGGTGCCATCCCAGTCACCGTGACCGAGGTCGACTTCCGATCGTTGCCATTGACGGCGTCCCCCGTGCAGGTCCAACCACCGACCCTGGTGTCGTTGGTGAACATCGCGACCATCACCTACACCGACAACACCCCCCAGATCCTCGACACCACGATCCTGGGCCAACCGGTGCGGGTGCGCGCCACACCGGCGTCGTTCACGTGGGACTTCGGCGACGGGTCCACGCCCCTGGTCACCACGGACCCCGGCAACCCGTACCCCGACCACACCGTGGCGCGCACCTACACGACCACCGGGACGTACACCATCACCTTGACCACCACATGGACCGGCGAATACTCCCTCGACGCCGGAACCACCTACCAACCCATCCCCGGCACCGCCACCACCACGACCACCACCGACCCCCTCACCATCGAAGAACGCCGCACACTCCTCACCGACGACTGACGACCGGCCGAGCACGCGCCGCTGCACGACGGCGCCGGTACAGGTCGATGATCGCGAGGCCCGAGGAGGCCGTCACGGCAGTGGTGGACTCCTGCCGAATCGCCGACTGACGCGGGACCCTCGAGCGTCCCAGGCGCGCCGTCGGCCGACGGGGCGTGCTCTCGTGGACGGGGCGCGCGCTCAAGGCCACGCCCCGTCCACGAACGCACGCCCCGTGCCCTTCGGCGGGGCCCCCGACGTTCCAGGTGCCGCTCCCCGCACGTCGGGTTAGCGTGTGAGAACTGGCGTCAAGACGCGGCGCGGTAACGATCTCCTACCCAGGAGAGCCCGGGACCCGTCGGGACAGGCGACAGCCGCCCGACCAGGTCCTGCGACCATCGCATCCACCACGAGGAGGACCCATGGCAACGGGAGAGACCGGTTTCGACGACGTCACCTTCGACCTGATCTCGGTGCAGTACCACTCGCTCAAGGCTGGGCACGACTACGGCCAGTACGTGCGAGACGCACGCAACGCGGGTCGTGAGGACATCGCGACCTTCTTCGAGGAGGTCATGGCGCAGGACTCCGAGCGCGCCGAGCGCTGCCACGGCTTCATCAAGGAGCTCTCCGGCAGCGACGAGTCCGGCCCTGCCGTCTCCTGACGGCACCGGGGACGGGCCCACGGCCCGTCCCCGTCCGGGCCGCCGCACCGCGTCGGCCTTTCCCCCTGCGTGCCACCACCGCCCCGCGGCGGGCAGGCACGCGCAGAACAGGAGCAGCACGTGCTCGATCAAGCCCTCACCATGCCGTTGCCGAGTCCCCGTGGACCGCTGAGCACGGCACTCCTCGACCTCCTCACCCGCGACGTGGACGACGCCGCAGCCCGTGCGTTCGCCCGGACGACGCAGGACGAGGTCGCAGGACGCTCCGACCTCGTCGACGACGACGACGTCCAGGTCACGCTCCTGTGCCTGTACGAGCTCCACCACCGAGGTCTCACAGGGGTCGACGACGCATGGGAGTGGCACCCGTCGGTCATCGACGCCCGGCGCCACATCGAAGCACCGTTCGAGGCCGAGCTCCGCTCCCGCGTGACCGTCCCGGAGACCTCGGCCACCACGGCGTCCGAGGTCGCCGCCACCCTCTTCGAGCTCGCGGCGGCGGACTCCGGACCGAGCGTCGCCCGCTTCGTGGCCAAGCGCGCCACCCGGGATCAGGTCGACGAGCTCCTCATGCACCGCTCGGTCTACCAGCTCAAGGAGGCCGACCCGCACACGTGGGCGATCCCACGGCTCAGCGGCGCCCCGAAGGCGGCGCTCGTCGAGATCCAGACCGACGAGTACGGCGGCGGCCGCCCCGAGCGCGTCCACTCGACGCTCTTCGCCCAGACGATGCGCGAGGCGGGCCTCGACGACACGTACGGCGCCTACCTGGACGACGTCCCCGCCTCGACGCTCGCACCCGTGAACATGATGTCCATGTTCGGCCTCCAGCGCCGCCTGCGGGGCGCGATCGTCGGCCACCTCGCGGCGTACGAGATGACGTCGTCCATCCCCTGCCGCCTCTACAGCACGGGTCTCCAGCGCGTCGGGCTCGGCCCTGGCGCCACCGAGTACTTCGACGAGCACGTCGAGGCGGACGCCGTCCACGAGCAGATCGCCGGCCGTGACCTCGCGGGACGCCTCGCCGAGGCGGAGCCCGCGCTCCTCCCCGACATCCTCTTCGGTGCGGCGGCGTGCCTGACCGTCGACGGGTGGTCCGGTGAGCGCATGATCGAGCGCTGGTCCGCAGGAGAGTCGTCGCTGCGCACCCACCGGTCGGCGCAACCGCTCCTCCAGGGTGCGTGACGCGGTGAGCCGCGCGAGCATCCGCGCCGTCCCCGACCGTTCGTCGCAGGACGCGCCGCCTGGCGCAGCCACGGCCGACGAGCCGACGGCCCCCCGAGGGGCGTCCTCCACGACGATCACGCTGTGCCCGGACGGGCCGCTCCTGGTCCGCGGCGACGTGGAGCTGTTCGACGCGGACGGCGAGAGGGTGGAGCCCCGGCGCTCGACCGTCGCCCTGTGCCGGTGCGGCGCGTCCGCGATCAAGCCGTTCTGCGACGGCACCCACAAGGTGAACGGATTCCGCTCGGACGTCTGACCCGCGCGCACGCACTCATCGCGAGAGCCCCAGTTGTTATACTGATCAATTCAGACGTTGACCCGGGCGGTGCCCCGGCTGGTCTGCGTGCTCCGCCTCGATCGACGGCAGCAGCACCGAAGCCGGGACTCCGTGCGCGTACCCCTCCGGGGTCCCGCGGCGTGGCCCGTGCCGAGGCGCGTCGTCAGGGCCGGACCGCAGCGCACGCACGCACCGTCGACGACGCCCATCACGGACACGCCCGTGTCCGACGCAAGGAAGGAGCGACCTGTGACCGAGACGACCGTCACCTGGCTGACCCAGGAGGCGCACGACCGACTCCAGGCCGAGCTCGCCCACCTCACCGGAGAGGGCCGGGCGGACATCACCGACCGCATCGCGGCGGCTCGCGACGAGGGGGACCTCAAGGAGAACGGCGGCTACCACGCGGCACGCGAGGAGCAGGCGAAGAACGAGGCACGCATCCGTGAGCTCACGGAGAAGCTGCGCAGCGTCCGCATCGGCACCCCGCCCGACGACGGTGTCGTCGAGCCGGGCATGGTCGTCACGGCGCTCGTCGCCGGCGACGAGATGGTCTTCCTCCTCGGCTCGCGGGAGATCGCCGACACCACGGACATCGACGTGTACTCGGAGAAGTCCCCGCTCGGTGCCGCGATCAACGGCAAGAAGATCGGCGAGAAGGCCAGCTACACGGCGCCCAACGGCAACGAGATCTCCGTCGAGGTCACGGACGCCAAGCCCTACACGGGCTGACCTCGCGCACACCCGCGGCACACAGCGGCGGTCACCGGGAACCCGGTGACCGCCGTTGCTGCATCCGGGCGTCGCCGTCGGCGCCCTGGGCGGCCCCGCACCCCAGGCGCCCTGGTGCCGTCAGTGCTCGGTGAGCCGGTACCCCGCACCGCGGAGGAAGTCGAGGAGGCTCGCACGGTGCTCCGGCCCCTTGGTCTCCACCTGCATGGTCACCTCGACCTCGTCGATCGCGAGGTCCACGCCCGTCCGGACGTGGTCGACGTGCATGACGTTGCCCCCGTGGTGCGCCAGGTCCTGCAGGAGCGCCGCGAGCGCCCCGGGCCTGTCGACGAGCCGCACACGCACCTGCAGGTACCGCCCCGCGGACGCGAGTCCGTGGCGGACGACGCGCAGCAGGACGAGGGGGTCGACGTTCCCGCCGGAGAGCACGGCGACGACGGGCCCCTCGTACTCCTCGGGGTGGGCCATGAGCGCGGCGACGGCAGCAGCACCCGACGGCTCGACGACGAGCTTGGCGCGCTCGGCGACGAAGAGGAGCGCACGGGAGAGGTCCTCCTCGGTGACGGTCCGGATGTCGCAACCGCCCGCGTGGATGATGCCGAAGGGCACGTCGCCCGGTGTGCTCACGGCGATGCCGTCGGCCATGGTCGACAGGGGCACGGTGCGGGTGGGGGTCCCCGCCGCGAGCGACACCTGGTAGCCCGCGGCGCGCGCGGCCTGCACGCCGACGACGCGCACGTGCGGGGCGAGGGCGGCCATGGCGGCGACCACCCCGGCGGTGAGCCCGCCGCCTCCCGTGGGGACGACGACGGTGCGCACGTCGGGCACCTGCTCGAGGATCTCGAGGGCGACGGTGGCCTGCCCGGCGACGATGTCGGCGTGGTCGAAGGGGTGGATGAGGACGGCACCGGTGCGGTCGGCCTCGTCGCGTGCGGCGGCGAGCGCGTCGTCGACGCTGGTGCCGACGAGGCGCACCTCGGCGCCGTAGTCCTTGGTGGCGGCGACCTTGGGCAGCGCGGCGTCGGTGGGCATGTAGACGACGGACCTGATGCCGAGGAGTCGTGCGCCGAGGGCCACGCCCTGGGCGTGGTTGCCCGCGCTCGCGGCGACGACGCCCCGGGACTTCTCCTCGTCGGTGAGCCGTGCCATGCGCACGTAGGCGCCGCGGATCTTGAACGAGCCGGAGCGTTGGAGGTTCTCGCACTTGAGATAGGCGCGCGTCCCGACGACGGCGCTCAGGGCGTTGCTGGGCTCGACGGGTGTGACGGTGGCGATGCCGTCGAGCATCCGTGCGGCGTCCTGGATGCTCTCGATCGTCACGTCGGGCACGGGGTGCCCGGCAGGGACGTCACCGCTCATCGCCGGGCTCTCGCTCGCGGTCGTCCTTCGCCCGGTCCTCGGCCGCACCGAGGGGATCCGTCTCGTCGGACCCGTCGGTGCTGGCAGTGCCGTCGGTGCTGGCAGTGCCATCGGTGCTGGCAGCGCCGTCGGTGCTGGCAGTGCCATCGGTGCCGTCCTTGGAGCGCTTCTTCAGGGAGAGGATCTTGTCGAGCGCGGCGCGGCCCGCCTCGGCGGTCGCGGCGAGGCGGTCGCGACCGTCGTCGTCGCCGGGTGCGGGCCGCCAGCCCTGGACCCCGCCGACGTGTCGCTCCGCCGAGGTGATCATGATCGCGCGGCGACCGCTGGGTCTCATCGCGACGTGGTCCTCGAAGCCGAGCTCGGGGAACTTGTCGTGCCCGTGGAAGTACAGGACGACGGTGTTGAGGACGGCCGCGATGGGCACGGCGAACAGCGCCCCGCCGATGCCCGCGACGAGCGTCCCGCCGGTGACGACGAGGAGGACCGCGACGGGGTGGAGGGACACCGCGTGGCCCATGAGCCACGGCTGGAGGACGTTGCCCTCGATCTGCTGCACGAGGAGCACGACGCCGAGCATGATGAACGCGGCGACCCAGCCGTTGGCGACGAGGGCGACGAGGATGGCGATGGAGCCGGTGACGATGGCACCGACGAACGGGATGAACGAGCCGATGAAGACGAGCACGGCCAGCGGGAGCGCGAGCGGGACCCCGATGATCGCCGCCCCGACACCGATGCCGACGGCGTCGATGAACGCGACGAGGATCTGGGTACGGGCGTAGGACGCGAGGGTGACGAGTCCGCGTCGGCCCGCCTGGTGCGTGCGCTCGCGCGTGTGGCGGGGCAGGAGACCGACGAGCCACGTCCAGATGCGGCGGCCGTCGATGAGGAAGAACAGGGTGCAGAACAGGGCGATGAGCGTCCCGACGAACACCTGGCTCACGGTGGAGGTGACCACGAGGGCCCCGGAGACGAGCGAGGAGGAGTTCTCCTGGACCGTCGCGAGGAGCTCCTCCCAGTAGGCGTCGAGGGTCACGCTGTCGATCTGCAGCGGCCCGTCGGCCAGCCAGTCCACCAGCTGCTGGAATCCCTGGACGGCCTGGTCGCTGAGGTCGGCGAGGCCGCGCGTGATCTCCCGCCCTGCCACGACGACGAGCCCCACCACCGCGCCGATGAGCGCGACGACGGACGTCGCGGACGCGAGGACGGCGGAGAAGCGCAGCCGGGTGCGCAGGAACCCGGCGAGCGGCTGGAGGAGCACCGTGAGCAGCAGCGCGATCGCGACGGAGATCACGAGGACCTTGAGGTAGGACACTGCCCACACGATGACGGCGACGGCGGCCGCGATCGCGAGGAACCGCCACGACCACGCGGCGGCGGCCTGCACGCTGCCCGCGACGCTGTCGGCAGCGGGCGTCCGGGTGCGGGCCTGCGCGCTGGTCCCGAGCTTCTCGCTCGTCACCCGCACGGCACGGCTGTCGACGGGGCCGGTCTGCGGTGCGGCGGCGGGCTCCTCGCCCGGTCCAGCTTCCATGCGGTGCGTCTCCTCGTCGTCCGTGGTGCGCCTGCCCCACGCGTCCTGTGCCACATGGCGGGGTCCCGGTGGCGTCTCAGTGGACAGGTTACGGTGCGTCGCCGCCGGGAACAGGGCGGACACCCGGCGCGTTGTCCTGTGACGTCCGCCCTGCGTGAGCGAGAGCCGTGCAGGTCACCGCCCCGCGGAGGCACGGTCCACCTGGAGGTCGCATGTTCGGCTCGTTGTTCGGCTCGTCCCTGAAGACCACGATGGTCTCCCCCGAGCGCGCCCTGTCCGGCCGGCCGGACCCCGTGTACACGGTCCCCGAGACGCACGCCGTGCTGGGCACGCCCCTCGCGGGCCCGTGGCCCGAGGGGACGCGCGTCGTGTACCTGGGTCTCGGGTGCTTCTGGGGTGCGGAGAAGGAGTTCTGGCAGCTGCCGGGCGTGGTGACGACGGCGGCCGGGTACCAGGGTGGGTTCACGCCCCACCCGACGTACGAGGAGGTGTGCACCGCGCTCACGGGGCACACCGAGGCCGTCATGGTCGCCTACGACCCGACGGTCGTGAGCGACGTCGACCTGCTGCGGACGTTCTGGGAGTCGCACGACCCGACGCAGGGGTTCCGTCAGGGCAACGACGTGGGGACGCAGTACCGGTCGGCGGTCTACTGGACGACGCCGGAGCAGGAGGCGGCCACCCGCGGGACGCTCGAGGTCTTCCAGGCGAGCCTCACCGAGCGTGGCTTCGGGCAGATCACGACGGACCTGAGGTCCGCGGAGGACGCCGGCCCCTTCTACTACGCGGAGGCTTACCACCAGCAGTACCTGCACAAGAACCCGAACGGCTACTGCCCGGTCCACTCCACCGGCGTCGCCTGCTCGGTGCCGTCGGCCTGACGGAGGCGGCTCACCGCTTGCCGCGCTTGCCGCCGCGGGGCTTGTTCTTCGCGGCGGCCTTCCGTGCGGCGGCCTGCTGGCGGTCCGTAGCCGCGCGCGCGGCCGCGGACCGGGCGCCTGCCTTCTGCGGCTTGGCCCTGCCCGCCTGTGCGCCCTTCGACGGGGCCGCTCTCGTGGGTGCGTCGGCGTCCTGCTGGGTCCCACGTCCCCGCGAGCTGTTCGGGGTACGGCCCCGCACGATGCCGATCATCTCCTCGACGAGGTCCGTGGTGCGGTCCTCGACCCACGCGAGGGCCACCGTGGAGGTAGGGGCACCGGTGGCCTCGCGGAACACGAGGTCCTTGCGGTGGTGCAGCCGGGCGAGGGACTGGGGGACGACGAGGAGCCCGACGCCCGCGGCGACGAGCTCGACGGCGTCGGCCGTCGTCGCCGGGCGCTCAGCGGCCGGCCTCCCGGGCAGCTGCGCCCACCCCAGGCGGTCGTCCAGGGGGTGGAGGAACACCTCGTCGTCGAGGTCGTCCACGGGCACGGCGTCGAAGGCGCTCACCACGTGGTCCTTGGGGACGACGACGACGGGGGTCTCCTCGTAGAGGGGAATCGCGCTGAGCGCCTCACGGTCCACCGGCAGCCGCAGGAGCGCGGCGTCCACCGTCCCCTCTCGGACCGCTGCGTCCGCCTCGAGGACCGGCAGGGGGACGAGGTCCATCGGGACGTCGGGCAGGCGCTCTCGCCACACCGAGACCCATTTGGCCGGGGTGACCCCGGGGACGAACCCGAGCCGGAAGCGGCGCCCGTCGGGTGAGGGCGGCGCGGTGGGGTTGTCGTCAGGGCTCACGGGGTCAGGCTACCCGGGCCCCGACCGATATCCTGGGCGCATGACCCCGCCGAAGACGCCCCAGACCATGAAGCCCGCGACTGCGGCGAAGAAGCTCGGCGTGTACCTGCCGGCGACGCCGCAGGAGTTCCAGGAGTCCCTCGTGTCCCGCGAGGAGCTCAACACCCTGCAGTCCGACCCCCCGGAGTGGCTGTCCGAGCTGCGCCGCAACGGCCCGCACCCGCGCCCCACCGTCGCGGCACGTCTCGGGGTGTCCATCGCCGGCCTCGCCCGCGGCGGTGTGACCGAGGCCCTCACGACCGAGCAGATCAACGAGCTGCGCGAGGAGGAGCCGGACTGGCTCGTCCGCGAGCGCGCCGTCCAGGCCCAGGTGCGCGAGGAGGAGGAGCGCATCGCCGAGCGTGACGCGAAGATCGCGGCGAAGGCCGACAAGGCCGAGCGTGCGGAGCGTTCCGGCCGCAACTGATCAGGCGTCGGGCGTGGCCGTCGCCTCGGAGTGACCGAGGGAGCGCCCCGGGGCGACGCGGTCACGGACGAGGCGCTTGAGGTGCGTGATCTCCGGGAAGCCGCCGTCGGTCTTGCGGTTCCAGATGGTCTCCGAGCCCACGGAGATCCGGAACACGCCCCCGGTCGCGGGGACGAGGGCGACCTCTGTGAGCTCGTCGGAGAACGTGCTCAGCAGCTCCTGCGCCATCCACGCGGCCCGCATGAGCCAGCGGCACTGCGTGCAGTAGACGATCGACACCTTCGCCACTCCCGTGACCGTCGACGACGTGCCCGCGGCGGCGGGCTCCGTGGTCACGCGAGGGCCTGGTCGAGGTCCGCGAGGAGGTCGTCGACGTCCTCGATGCCGACGGACACCCGGACGAGGTCGTCCGGGACCTCGAGGACAGACCCTGCCACGGACGCGTGCGTCATCTTCCCGGGGTGCTCGATGAGCGACTCGACCCCGCCGAGGGACTCGGCGAGCGTGAACACCCGGGTGCGGTCGACGACGTCGAGGGCCTTGGCGAGCGTGCCGGTCCGGAAGGAGACCATGCCGCCGAAGGCCGACATCTGCGCCTTCGCCATGGCGTGCTGCGGGTGGGACTCGAGGCCGGGGTAGATCACGGAGCCCACGGCCGGGTGCTCCTCGAGGAACGTCGCGATCCGCGCCGCGTTGGCGCTGTGCCGGTCCATGCGCACACCGAGGGTCTTCAGCCCGCGCAGGGTGAGCCAGGCGTCGAACGGGCCCGCGACGGCGCCCACGGCGTTCTGGTGGAACGCCACGGCGTCGGCGAGCGACTGGGATCCGGTGGGTCCCGTCGCCCCGAGGGGCAGCACGGCACCGGTCGCTGTGACCACGGCGCCGCCCACGACGTCCGAGTGCCCACCGACGTACTTGGTGGTCGAGTGCACGACGACGTCGGCGCCCAGCGTGAGGGGGCGCTGCAGGGCGGGCGTCGCGAAGGTGTTGTCGACGACGAGGAGCGCGCCGGCGGCGTGCGCGACGTCCGCGAGGGACGCGATGTCGCTCACGCCGAGCAGCGGGTTGGACGGGGTCTCCACCCAGACGGCGCCGGTGACGCCGGGCCGGATGGCGGCGGCGACGGCCGCGAGGTCCGACGTGTCGACGGGGGTGTGGTCCACGCCCCACGCGGCCAGGACCCGTGCCACGAGGCGGTACGTGCCGCCGTACGCGTCGTCGGGCATGACGAGGTGGCTGCCCGGGCGGAGCACGGCGCGCAGCAGGGTGTCCTCGGCGGCGAGGCCGGACGCGAACGCGAACGCCCGGCCACCGAGCTCGACGGACGCGAGCGCCTCCTCGAGAGCGGTGCGGGTGGGGTTGCCGGAGCGCGAGTACTCGTACCCGCCGCGCAGCCCGCCCACCCCGTCCTGCTTGTACGTGGACACCTGGTAGATGGGCGGGACGACGGCGCCCGTGGTGGCGTCGGGATCCTGGCCGGCGTGGATGGCGCGGGTCGCGAAGCCCGCGGTGGACCAGTCGGGGTGCTCGGAGCTCATCACCCGACCACCCTAGCCGCGGGCCCGGGCCGTGTCAGTCAGCGGTCAGTTCGCGAGGTACCCGAGGAGGTCGTGGCGCGTGAGGACGCCCACGGGCTTGCCGTCCTCGACGACCATCGTCGCGTCGTGGGTCTCGAGGACGCGACGGACCTCGTCGACGCTCTCCCCCGCCCCGACGATGGGCAGGCGGTCGGCCATGTGCTTCTCGACGGTGTCGGTGAGCGCCGCCCGCCCGGAGAAGACGGCGTCGAGGAGCTCCCGCTCGCTCACCGACCCGGCGACCTCACCGATGACGACGGGCGGCTCCGCGAGGACCACGGGCATCTGCGAGACCCCGAACTCGCGGAGGATCTCCACGGCGTCGCGCACCGTCTCGGTGGGGTGCGTGTGGACCAGGGACGGCATCTCCCGGGACTTGCCACGCAGGACGTCACCGGCGGTCACGCCCTGCTCCGCGTCGAGGAAGCCGTACGAGCGCATCCACGCGTCCGAGAAGATCTTCGACATGTATCCCCGGCCGCCGTCGGGGAGCAGGACGACGATCACGGCCCGGGCTGCGGCCGCCGGGTCCTCCGCCTCGAGTCGCGCGGCGAGACGCAGGGCGGCGACGACGGCCATGCCGCACGACCCGCCGACGAGGAGGCCCTCCTCCCGGGCGAGGCGACGGGTCATCGCGAACGAGTCGGCGTCGGAGACGGCGATGATCTCGTGCGGGACGGCCGGGTCGTACGCCGAGGGCCAGAAGTCCTCGCCCACACCCTCGACGAGGTACGGGCGACCCGTCCCGCCGGAGTACACGGAGCCCTCGGGGTCGGCACCGACCACGCGGACCTCGCCACCGTCACGGTCGGCGGAGACGTCACGCAGGTACCGGCCGGTCCCGGTGATGGTCCCTCCGGTGCCGACGCCGGTGACGAAGTGCGTCACCCGCCCTTCGGTGTCGGCCCAGATCTCCGGACCGGTCGTGGCGTAGTGGCTGGCCGGTCCGTTCTGGTTCGCGTACTGGTTGGGCTTCCATGCCCCGGGGATCTCCGTGACGAGGCGGTCGGAGACGGAGTAGTAGGACTCCGGGTGGTCGGGAGCGACGGCCGTGGGCGTCACGACGACCTCGGCACCGTACGCGCGCAGGACGTCCCGCTTGTCGACCGACACCTTGTCCGGGCACACGAAGACGCAGCGGTAGCCCTTGCGCTGCGCGACGAGGGCGAGGCCGACGCCGGTGTTGCCGCTCGTCGGCTCGACGATGGTGCCGCCCGGCCGGAGCTCGCCGGAGGCCTCGGCCGCCTCGACCATGGCCAGGGCGATGCGGTCCTTCACGGAGCCGCCGGGGTTCATGTACTCGACCTTCGCGAGGACCGTCGCAGCGAGGCCCTCGGTCACGGTGCCCAGCCGCACGAGAGGGGTGTCGCCGACGAGCTCGCTCACGTGGTCCGCATATCTCATGCGCTCACCGTACCGACCGCGTCACAGGTACGGGACCAGCACGGGGTCGTCCCCGGAGACGTCCACGTCGAAGCGCAGGAGCTCGTCCGCGCCGTCCTGGACGAGGTACACGACGTGCGTGCTGCCCATCCGGGCGCAGGGCACCTCGACCGGGGTGTAGCGCGGGACGGCGAGCAGACGGTCCTTGAGCGCCGAACGGAGCTCCTCGGACGTCCGGACCGTCCCCTCGAAACGGTCGATCGTGCCGCTCGACCCGTGGGTGACGGCACGCACGTAGTCGTGGACCGCCCCGAGCGGCGACCCCCGTCCTGCCCCGCTGTCCAGGGCGGCGACGTCGTCGTCCTCGTAGAGCGGGCGCACCGTCATGAGGCGCACCTCCCCCGAGGTCGTCGTCTCCCGCCACGACACCGCGTAGTCGACGGCCGTCTCGTGACTCGTCCCGTCGTCGAGGACGTACGTGGTGCGCACGGGAACCGACGCGACGGGGTCACCGCCGGCCACCCCGAGCACCTCCGCGTCGCCGGCGACGACCATGACCTCGCGGGCCGGCGCGTCCCGGGACCACTGCTGCTCCACGTACTCGGCGTGCGACCACAGGAAAGCCCGTGCCTGGCTGTTCACGGGGACGGTCTCGGCGAGCACCGTCGCGACGTCCTCGGCCGGTGTCCCCGCGTCGAGGATCTCGAGGTCGGGGGCTTCGAGGGCGAACCGCGCCTCGACCTCCTGGAGGAGCCGCCCGAGGGTCTCGGCCTGCTCGGACGCCTGCTCGGCGAGGACGACGGGGTCCGCGTCGACGGGAACCGGTGACACCTCTTCCCACGGGTCGGCGCTCACGCAGCCCGAGAGCACCGACGCGGTGGCCAGGGTGAGGAGGCCCACGAGGGCACGTCGGATCGTCAGCACCCGTCCAGCGTCTCGCGGACGCCACGCGCGGTGCATCACTCCCAGGTCGGATATGCGCGCCCACCACCTGGGCCCTGCGGATGAGGTCGGCTACGCCCTGGGCACGCAGGAGGCCGCCGCACCCAGGGGGGCGGCGGCCTCCTCACGGACTCTGCGGGTCCGTGCTGCGCTCGTGCGGTGCTGGTCCGCTCAGGCGACGTCGACGATGTCGACGACGAACACGAGGGTCGCGCCGCCGGCGATGCCGGCCTGCGGGACGCCGCGCTCGCCGTAGCCGAGCTCCGGCGGGATCGAGAGCAGCAGGCGGGAGCCGATGTTCTGCCCCACGAGCCCCTGGTCCCAGCCACCGATGACAGCCCCGATACCGATGGGGAAGTCGATCGTCGCACCGCGGTCGTAGGAGTTGTCGAACACTCCCCCGCCCCACGACTGGCCGAGGTAGTGGACCACGATGTTGTCACCGGCGGCGACCTGGGGACCGTCACCCTCCGAGAGCACCTGCACCTGCAGGCCCTCCGGGGCGCCCGACGCGGGGAACGTCAGCTGCGGCTTCTCGCCGAATGCTCCGCTGGCCTGTGGCAGTTCGATCGACATGGGTCGGTTACCTCTCCTCGATGGTGGTGAGCCCCCAGACTACGGGGACCCCAGCGGTCAGTCGCTCTGGAAGATCGCGAGCAGACGCAGGAACTCGAGGTACAGCCAGATGAGGGTGACGACCAGGCCGAACGCCGCGGTCCACGCGAACTTCGCGGGGACGCCGTTGCGCACGCCGCGCTGGATCGCGTCGAAGTCGACGATGAGGCTCGCCGACGCGAGGCCCACGGCCACGAGGCCGATGATCACGCCGAGCGGTCCGTTCCGCATGCCCCAGCCGTCGCCGCCGAGGAACACCACGTAGACGAGGTTGAGGAGCGAGAACGCGAGATACCCGGCGATGGAGAACATCAACCAGCGGGTGAACCGCGGCGTCACGCGCACACGACCGGACCGGAAGAGGAACAGGCACGCGGCGAACGTCGCGACGGTCGCACCGACCGCCTGGAGGACGATCCCGTCGAACTGCGCCTCGTAGAACGCGCTGATCCCGCCGAGGAACACACCCTCGGCGACGGCGTAGGCCACGATGAGCGCAGGGCTCGGGTTCTTCTTGAACGCGTTGACGAGGCCGAGGACGAGGCCCGCGATCGCACCGAAGAAGAACAGCTCCGGTGCGGTGAACCACGTGATGGCCCCGACCACGACGATGATGCCGAGGAGACCCGCGGTCTTCATGATGACGTCGTCGTACGTCAGGCGCCCCGTCTGGGCGGTGGTCGCCGACGGCGCGTCGTACATGCTGTTCATGCTCGCGGCGTCCATGCCGGCGTGCCCGGCCGTGTACTGGCCGTACTGCGGCTGCGTACCGTACTGCTGGGTCCCGGCCGCGGGGCTCGCGTTCGGGCTGAAGACGTTGCTCCGAGAAAATACTGGGCTTCCCACTCGTGCCTCCTGGTCGCGGTTCCGGTCCGACGTCGCTCTCGCGGCGCCAGCCGAGGGGGTCTCGCTGGCCGGATGTCCTTCCAACTCTACCCAACGAGCGGTCTCCGGGCCTTGTTCCCAGGGCTGGCCGATCGTCGACGACCTCCCCGCCCCGGGAGGGTTCGGCCTCCACCTCGCGGCCGTTCCCCACGACGCCCGTCCGGGCCTACGGTGGGGGTGCACGACCGGTGCGCCGCAGCCGTGGGGCGCACCTCGTCGACCGGACGGAGCGACCATGATCGAGGTTCGAGGACTCACCAAGCGGTACGGGGACAAGACCGCCGTCGACGACGTGACGTTCACCGTCTCGCCCGGCCTCGTCACCGGCTTCCTCGGGCCCAACGGCGCCGGGAAGTCCACGACCATGCGGATGATCGTCGGGCTCGACCGGCCCACCGCGGGGACCGTCACCGTGAACGGGGCGCCCTATGCACGGCACCGCTCCCCGCTCACCGAGGTCGGGGCGCTGCTCGACGCGAAGGCCGTGCACACCGGCCGCAGCGCCCGCAACCACCTGAGAGCGATGGCCGCGACGCACGGCATCCCGCGCGCCCGCGTCGACGAGGTCGTGGACATGACGGGCCTGGCGAGCGTCGCCCGACGCCGCGTGGGCGGGTTCTCCCTCGGCATGGGACAGCGCCTCGGGATCGCCGCGGCCCTCCTGGGCGATCCCCGGACGCTCATCCTCGACGAGCCCGTGAACGGGCTCGACCCCGAGGGCGTCCTGTGGGTCCGCGGGCTCGTGCGCGAGCTCGCCGACGGCGGGCGCACGGTGTTCCTGTCGAGCCACCTCATGAGCGAGATGGCGCTCACCGCCGACCACATCGTCGTCATCGGGCGCGGGCGGATCCTCGCGGACGCCCCCGTGTCGGAGATCGTCGGGGCGGCCTCGGGCACCGCGGTCCGCGTCCGGAGCCCCGGGGCCACGCAGCTCATCCCGCTGCTGGAGCAGGAGGGCGCGACCGTGACCGCCGCCGCACCGGACCTCCTCACGGTCACCGGCGTCGACAGCGCCCGCGTCGGCGAGCTGGCCTCCCGCGAGGGTGTCGTCCTCCACGAGCTCACACCCGTCAGCTCGACCCTCGAGCAGGCGTACATGGAGCTCACCGCCGGTTCGGTCGAGTACCACTCCACCGCCCGCCCCGACGCAGGGAGCCCCTCGTGACCTCACCGACCAGCCCGAGGAAGGGCGCCACCGCCGGCGGCGCCGACCGCAGGGTCACGTTCCCTCGCCTGGTCCGCTCCGAGCTGATCAAGCTCGTGTCGGTCCGGTCGACCGTCTGGTCGCTGTCCGTGGCCGTGGTCGTCCTCGTGGGTTTCGCCGCGCTCATGGCGTACGGCATCACCGAGCAGGTCCGCGCGGCCGGCGGCGTGCCGGGCGCCGAGATGGGACTCGACCTCAGCACCGGTGTGGGGGCGACCGCCGCCGTGTTCGGGGTGTTCCTCGGACAGCTCGTCTTCGTGGTCCTCGGCGTCCTCGCCATCGGGTCCGAGTACAGCACCGGGATGATCCGCTCGACGCTCACCGCGGCACCCACCCGCGTCCCCGCCCTCGCCGCGAAGACCCTCGTCTACGGCACGGTCGCGTTCCTCGTGGCCGCCGTCTCCATGGTCCTCGCCTTCGTCGTCGCACAACCCCTCCTCGCGTCCGAGGGCCTCGACTCGACGTTCGGGGACACGCACGTCGCCCGCATGCTCCTCGGCGGCGCCCTCTACCTCGCGACCATGACGGTCTTCTCCCTCGCGGTGGGGACGGTCGTGCGGAGCACCGCGGCGGGCATCTCCGTCGTCGTCGCGCTGGTGCTCATCCTCCCCATCTTCCTGCCGCTCATCCCGTGGCAGTGGATCAAGGACGCCGCCGCGTACCTGCCCAACGCCGCCGAGTCCGTGTTCTCCGTCCCCGGGTACAACTCCTTCTCCCCGTGGGAGGGCTACGCCGTCCTCCTCGTGTGGACCACCGTCGCTGCCACGGCCGCCGTCGTCCTTCTGCGCCGCCGCGACGCCTGAGCGACACACGGCCGCACAACCGGGCGACGGCACGACGCCACACCTACACTCGCCGCATGGGGGACCTCTCCGCCGACGGCGATCTCGACCCGGGCGTGTACGAGCGGCTGACGCGCGCCGTGGGCCGCTCCCCCCGGGCGGCGGTCTCGGCGCACCAGATCCCCTTCGCGCTGACCTTCACGATCGTGTCGATCGCGGTCGGGATCTTCGCGACACACCTCTTCCTCGACCCCGCCTACATGGCGGGGTTCGCCGTCGCGGCCGTCGCGTCGCTCCTCGCGTTCGCCGTGCCCTGGAAGTCGTTGCGCAGCCCGTACGCGCTCCTCATCCCCACCCTGGACTACGTGGCGATCGGCCTCGCCCGGCACGCCGTGCTCCAGGAGATCGCGACCCTCGGGCTGCTCGTCGTGTTCCCCGTCGTGTGGTTGGCCACCGCGTACCGCTGGCGCGGTGTGGCCATCGCCACCCTCGCGAGCTTCCTCGTGCTCCTCGTCCCCGACGTCCTCGTCGGCAGCACCACCGGCCTGCAGTTCGCGCTGCGCATCCTCATGCTGCCGTTCATCGTCCTCATGATGGGTGGGACCGTCGCCATCCTCACCGAGCACTGGCGACGGCAGAGCGTCCTGCTCACCGCCCAGGAGAGGGCCAGCCGGAAGACGTCCGCGCTGCTCGAGACCGTCCTCAACACCGTGGAGATCGGGCTCCTCACGGTCGACTCGGACGGCAATGACGTCCTCTACAACCGCAAGCTCCGCGACATCCACGCCCTCGCGTCACCGAACGACAACCCGGACCCCACTGAGCGCGGCCACGTCCTCTTCCAGCTGGACGGCGAGACACCGGTCCCGCCGGAGGAGCGCCCAGTGATGCGCGCCATCCGCGGCGAGATGGTCACGGACTTCCGGATGTGGGTGGGCGACGACCGCATGGAGCGCCGCGCCATCTCCGTGACGTCGCGCCCGATCTTCGCGGACGACGGGACGCCCGACGGGTCCGTCATCGCGTTCTACGACATCACCGACATCCTCAACGCCATGACCGCGAAGGACAGCTTCGTGGCGACCGTCTCCCACGAGCTGCGCACCCCGCTCACGTCGATCATCGGGTACCTCGAGCTCATCCAGGACGGGCACGAGGACGGCGACTACGAGCTCCCGGGCTCCGTGCTCACGGACATGACGGTGATCTCGAGGAACGCCGAGCAGCTCCTCATGCTCGTCTCGGACCTCCTCACCACGGCCCAGGCCGAGTCCGGGGCCCTGCGCTTCCGCATGTCCGACGTGCGCATCGACCAGCTCGTGGAGCGGGCCGTGGAGTCCTTCCGGCCCCGGGCGGACACGGCCGGCATCACGATCAAGCAGAACATCGACCCGACACCCACGCAGCACGCGGACCACGCCCGGATCTCCCAGGTCATCGACAACCTGCTGTCCAACGCCGTGAAGTACACGGAGCGCGGCGGCACCGTGCGGGTCATCGTGCACGCGGACGAGACCGGGGCGACCATCACCGTGAGCGATACCGGGATCGGGATGGACGCGCACGACCTCACGAACCTCTTCACGAAGTTCTTCCGCGCGGACTCGGCGCGCGACGCCGCGATCCCCGGCGTCGGTCTGGGGCTGGTCATCACGAAGGCCATCGTCAACGGTCACCACGGGGACATCGACGTGCAGAGCGTCCTCGGGGTGGGGACCACCGTCCGCGTCACGCTGCCGCGCGTCACCCCGGGGCGCGGCCACTGAGCGACGGGAGGTCAGCCGCGGAGGATCTCGAGGACCTTCTCGCGGAGGTCCTTGGGCCGGAAGGGCTTGGCGATGTACGCCTCCGCGCCGACGGCCGCGCCCCGGTCCTCGTCGATCTCCTCGGCGCGCGCGGACAGCACGAGGAACCTGGGGCGGGTGCCGTCGGGCCCGCGGAGCAGCTCGGCGACCTCGTAGCCGTCCATGTCGGGCAGCCCGAGGTCGATGGTCACGAGGTCGGGGTCGAGGCGCGCCGCGAGGTCCACGCCCGCGGCCCCCGTCCCGGCGGTGTGCACGGTCACGCCGGCGCGCTCGAGGAGGTTGGCGACGAGGGTGCGGACGTCGAGGTCGTCCTCGATGACGACGACGGACCAGGACGACTCCGAGGGCTGCTCCGAGGGCGACGCGCCCTCGTCCTCGGTCACAGCGTCTGTCCGAGTCTGGTGCGGAGGTCGGCGACACGGCCGGCGATGTCGTCGCGCACGAGGCGCATCCGCTCCATGCCCTCGATGCCGCGCTCGGACGGCTCGTCGGTCTCCCACGTCTCGACGGTGACGCCGACAGGGGCGTCGACGCGCGCCTCGGAGCCGAGGACGACGACGGCGTCGACGCTCGCGAGGAGGACAGGGTCGATCGCCTGGGGTCGCTGGTCGCGGATATCGACGTCCATCTCGAGGAGCGCCTCGACGGACTGGGCGTTGAGGGAGTCGCCGGGGTGGGTGCCTGCGGAGAACACGTCGACCGCGTCGCCGGCGGCAGCCCGCATGAGGCCCGCGGCCATCTGGGACTTGCCCCCGTTCTTCACGCAGACGAACAGGACGCTGGGTCGCTCGGTAGCCATGCCCCGAGTGTGCACCGACGGAGCGCCGACGTCCATGCGAACGCGTTCCGGTACCACTCCGGCCCGGTCCGGCGGCGGGGCGTCAGGTGGTGGCGTCCTCGGTCTGCAGAGCCCGGTGCACGACGCGGACGAGCACGCCCACGGCGAGGAGCGCGGCCGGCAGGACGACGACGCTGGCCACGAGCCCCAGGAGCGCGACGGCGAGCTCCGCGCGCGAGATGGCCGGCCCCGTGGGACGGAGGTGCCGTCGGCGGCGCACCGTGGTCAGGACCGCCGCGGACGTCGCGACGAGGAAGACCACGAGCAACGAGATCTCACCAGGGCCCACCTGCCCACCGGTGTTCTCCCGGTCGGCTTCGTAGCCAAGAGCGACGAGGGCCCCGGCAAGGAAGAACCCCGAGACGATCGCGATGAGCCACAACACCTTGGGGGCGCTCATCGCTGTGATCCGGTCTGCTGCATCCCTCTGGACCTGGGTCACCCGTCCGCGCGCATCGTCGGCGGGACGTAGAAGTTCTCCCGCGGGATCTCGCGGCCCGTCGCGGTCTCGACGATGCGGATCCCTTGACCTTCGTCGACGATCTGCAGGTCGGACCCGACCGGGAAGTCGTAGATGCCGATCAGGGCCGGTTCAAGCGCGCAGACGGCATTGAAGTCGGTCATCTGGAGGTTGCTCGTGTCGGCGAGGTACTCCTGGGAGTCGATGTGACTGAAGATCCGCCACCCGTTGTCGACCGGCGCCTGCGACGGGACACGCACCATCCACCGCACGCGCCCGGCCCTCGACAACGCGTTCTTGGACACCAGGCACGCCCCGGCCTTCGGGATGAACTCCGGGTAGCTCGTCATCGTGCGTTCTCCTCAGCTGTTTTCAGTAGTGATGCCGTACGCGTTGAGATAGTCTTCCATCCGCGCCGCCAGGTTCTGACGTCTGGGTCCCAGCAGTTTCGCACTCTCGAGTGTACTTCGGCCCGATTTGCCCGCGCGCAGGAGATCCAGGCCGGGTCGTGCAAAGAGAACGTTGTAGAAGGGCTCCAACTCATCGTCGCTGTATTTGCCCAGCGAGGCTAACGCCTGGAGGGGCGTCCCCCACCCTCGCCCGGCGACCATGTTCACATCGGCACCCCCAGCGATCAGTCGTTCCAAAAGAGGCGCTTCGGCCTGGAAGTCGTGGGAGTTGTGAGCAAACAATAGATGCAACGTCGTGTATTGCTCCGGCGGTACCAGCGCTGCAGCGTCGGCGTTATCATCGAGCAAGCGCATGGCGATCGCAACCCTGTTCGCGGGCTCTCCGTTCTGCAGCGCGAAGTGGAGCAGCGTTTCACCCGTTCCGCTCACCCACGACTGCGCCGAACCGGGCTCATAAATCCGCAAGAACTCGTCCAGACTGCATCTGCGTGCAGCAGTAATCAGACTGGGCAACATTCCCTCCCCAGGAAGCGTCTTGACGAACATCACCGCGGACCGGAACGGCTTGTGGTGGCCCCACACGGAGTCGAAGCCCGGCGCGTCGATTGTAGGTCGGATGCTTCGGCCGACCGGGCTACGGGGGGCGCGCACGGGTGCCAGAGGCACGGCCGCTGCACCTCAAACCATACGTCCTCCGGGGACGACGACGGGAGTGCGCCGTCCGGTACGCTCCCGTGTCATCCGTTCAGCAGGTATGCCAGGCTGGACCGACGTCATCGGAGCCGGTCGCCTGGTTCACGAAAACCACTGGATCCTGAGAGAAAGTCGATCATGGCTGACGAAATGACCGAGAAGAACCCTCACTACCGCCCGAGCTTCGTCGTCGCGGCCGTCACCGTCATCGCGCTCATCGTGGCCGGTGTCGTCGTGGTGGCGAACATGGCGACAAGGGGCGCCGACACAGCGGAGCCTGCTACGACCACGACCACGAGCGATCGCGCCGCCCCTACCGTGAACCCCTCAGCGGGCACTGACGTCGCGGAGGACGCGAGCGTGTGCGGCCTAGACGGTGAAGAGCTGGAAGGCACCCTCACCGCCGCCCCAGACGCCGAGTGGCACTACCAGGGAACGACGGCCTACCCGACGTCCGAGGAGTTCGGCCCGGCCGACAGCGCCGAGAACGGAATCCGCACGTGCTTCCAACGCTCGCCCTCGGGGGCCCTGTTCATGTCAGCAAATGCGATCACCCAGGGCTCTGACGCTGCCACGTCGATGGAGTGGGCTGATTACGTTCTCGCGGAAGGCAAGTATCGCGACCAACTGACAGCCGAGATGGGCCCTGCTGAAGGAAGTGAAGGCCGCACCAAGCTCGTGGGGTTTCGCGTCCTCAAGTATGATGGCGACTCTGCCCGCATCGATCTGGCTATTACCACCTCGAGCGGCGGGCGGGCCATCTTCGCCTCAGGAGTTTATGAACTGGTATGGCAGGATGGCGATTGGAAGCTCAGCACCGATGTCGAAGAGCCGCTGAATGTTGCCCAAATCCCTGACATGAGTGGCTATGTGCCCTGGGGAGAGTAGTTCTGCCAATTTTCGCCGGGATCCCACGGCCGCAAGCCACCGCGTGCGACGCCCATCCTCGTTCGCGGATCTCCAGCGGGATCTCGCGGCCTGTCGCGGTCTCGACGATGCGGATCCCTTGTCCCTCGTCGACGATCTGCAGGTCGGACCCGACCGGGATGTCGTAGATGCCGATCAGGGCGGGCTCGAGCGCGCAGGCACGCCCCAGCCTTCAGGATGAACTCCGGGTAGCTCGTGATGCGCCCCCTCAGCTGTCGGGGCCACTCTGGCCGTGCGCGTGGAGGTAGTCTTCCATCCGCTCCGCCAGCTTCTGACGGTCGTTCGCCATCAGCCGCGCGCTCTCCAGCGTGGATCGTCCTGATTCTCCCTCGCGCAGGAGGTCAAGGTCCGGCTGAGCGAAGAGGACGTCGTAGAAGGGCTCCAGCTCCTCGTCGCTGAACTTCAACCGTGAAGCCAGCGTCTGCAGAGGCGTTCCCCACCCTCGCCCGGCGACGATATTCGCATCAGCGCCGCCACTGATCAGTCGCTTCAACAGAGGCACTTCAGCCTCGACGTCATGAACGTTGTGCGCGAAAAGGAGATGCAGCGTCGTGTAGCGCTCCGGCAGGATCAGCGCGGCGGGATCGGCGTTGTCGTCGAGCAGATGCATGGCGATCGCCACCCTGTTCTCGGGCTGCCCATTCTGCAACGCACAGTGGAGCAGAGTCTCGCCCGTGCTACTCACCCAGGACCCCACCGATCCGGGCTCATAGATCCGCAAGAACCTGTCCAACGTCGATCTGCGCGCGGCACTCATCGCACTGGGCATCTCTGCCTCCTCGGGAAGCGTCTCGACGAACATCGCCGCGGACCGGAACGGTTCGTGGTGCCCCCACAGGGACTCGAACCCTGACTGCGCCGATTTTAAGTCGGATGCCTCTGCCGATTGGGCTATGGGGGCGCGCACCGGGTGCAAGAGGCGCGGCCGGTGCACCTCAGACCCTATGTCCTCCGGGAACGACAGCGGGAGCGCACCGTGTCGGTGCGCTCCCGCTGAGCGATGCAGGTCAGCCCGGCTGGACCGAGTCGTCGGGCGACTCGCCCGGGATGACGGCCGAGGCCTTGGGTGCCTCGTCGGTGCCCGTGGGGTGCTCGGGCGCCCGGTCCATGTCGGACTTGGAGTCGTCGGACTTCTTCTCGTCCGGCTTCTTCTCCTCGCCCTTCTTCGCCGGCGGCGCAGCGGACGCGGCGCGGAACTCGGCGCGCGGGTCGTGGATGGGTCCGAGCGAGACGACCTCGCGGCGCAGAAGCCACGTCCCGATCCAGTTGGTGGTGATACGGATCTTGCGGCTCGCGGTCGGCATGGCGGCCACGTGGTACATGCGGTGCATGAGCCACGCCGGGAAGCCCTTGAGCTTGATCTTCCCGAAGAGGATCGCGACACCCTTGTGGAGACCCAGCGAGGCGACGGTACCGAGGTTCTTGTGCTTGTACTCCTCGACGTCCTCGCTGCGGAGCGTCGCGTAGAGGTTGTCCGCGAGGACCTTGGCCTCGCGGATCGCGTGCTGGGCGTTCGGCGGGCAGAACTTCCCCGGGTTGTACAGGTCGGGGACGGCCGCGCAGTCGCCGGCACCCCACGCGTCTGGGACCACGGTGCCGTTGTCGTCCGCGACCTGCAGGGTCGCGAGGACCTGGAGGCGGCCCATCTTGTCGAGCGGGAGGTCGGACGTGCCGAGCACCGGGTTCGCCTTGACCCCGGCGGTCCACACGATGGTGTCCGAGTCGAACTCGACACCCGTGGACGTCACGACGTGACCGTCGACGCAGGAGCTGAGGAACGTCGACAGGTGGAACTCGATGCCGCGCTTCTTCATCTCGTCGAGCGCGTAGTTCGCCATCTCGAGCGTGAGCTCGGGAAGGATGCGGTCGGTGCCCTCGATCATCACGAAGCGGATGTCGGACTGGTCGACGCCGGGGAGGTTCTTCACGGCGGCGCGTGCCATGTCCTCGGTCTCGGCCATGGCCTCGATGCCCGCGAAGCCACCACCGACGAACGTGAAGGTGAGCATCCTGCGGCGCAGCTCCGGGTCCCACGTCGAGCTCGCGAGGTTGATGCGGTTGAGGATGTGGTTGCGGACCGCGACCGCCTCCTCGACGTTCTTGAACCCGATCGCCTGCTCCGCGAGGCCGGGGATGGGCAGCGTGCGGGCGACGGACCCGAGGCCGACGATGAGGTGGTCGTACGTGATCTCGTACGCGTCCCCCTCCTCCGGCGTGATCTCGATCTTGCGGGCACCGTGCTCGATGTTCGTGACACGACCCTGGAGGGTGTCGACGTGCTTGAGCGCGCGCCGGTGCGGCGCGACGACGTCACGGTCCGAGATGGAGCCGGCGGAGACCTCGGGGAGGAACGGCGCGTACGTCATGTAGGGACGGGGGTCCACCACGACGATCGCGGCCTCGCGGCGCCCGAGGCGCTTGCGGAGGCGCTTCGCGGCGTACAGCCCGACGGACCCGCCACCGAGCACGACGATGCGCGGGACCTTGCGGGGGCGCGACGGGGCGGCCGCGCCGGACGCCGCCGAGTCAACGTGGACAGGGGAATCCGTGGTCAGGTCAGTCTGAGGCATGCTTCCATCGTATTACCGGGCCTTTGGTCCGGCGAAACGTGGCCGAGGTGATCCCGGGCACACGGACGATCGCCCTCGGCAGCGCCCTTCCGAGACACCTCGCGGGCCCCTCAGGGCGCCTCGTCCCCCGAGTCGTCACCGGCGTCCACGTCGGGAGCGGGCAGGGGCGCGAGCCGCGGCACGGGAAGCGCAGGAGGCGCTGCTCCCTCCTCGGGCCGGACGATGCCGAGATCGTCGTCCCACGTCCCCTCGTCACTGGTCCACGACCACAGGGGGTAGGCGTTCCACACCTCACGGCCCGAGGCGTCGAGGCGCGGTTCGAGGTACGTGGTCACGTCGGTCTCCGGGTCGTAGCCCTCGCCACGCTCGACCTCCACCGGGCGCCCCGCGTCGTCGAGGATCCGCGCACCGTCCACGGGCTCGCCGTCCGCGTCGTAGACGAAGAGGTTCCGGACGGGCTCGCCGTCGCGGTAGACGCCGTCGTCAGGAGAGGCCTGCGAGTAGATCTCCTCGATACGGACGTCGGTCCGGGCGGACCCTGCCGCGACGAGCATCGGGAGGAGCACGACGGCGGCGACGGCTGACACGACGACCATCACCCATCGGGCACGAGCCGGCAGTCGCCACTCCCCCCTCCCGAGCTGGACGCTGGTCAGCACGAGGACCACGAGCACGAGGAGACCGAACGGGTCGGCCGGCAGGACCACCGGGACCGGCCCGCCACCGAGACCGAGGACGACGGCGACGCAGTTGAACAGGACCCACCCGCGCGCCACCCACCACACGGGCCGCAGCGCCAGCGCCAGGTCCCGCACCCACGGCCACCAGACCTGGTTGGTCATCTCCTCGACGGCGGACTCGACGTCATCCATCATCGACCGCACGGACCTGCGCACACGCCCACCGGTCGGACGGCCAGCAGCCTCGTCGGGGCGCCGCTCCGGCAGGCCTGCGGCCGCCCTGAGCTCGGCCGCGTACTCCTCGGGGTGGCCGAACCTCGCCGCGAGGTCGACGGCCGCAGCATCCCCCTCGGCGCCCGCGGCGTCCGCGACGGCCTCGGTGAGGTCGGCCTCCAGCCCGTCGGTGAGGTCGTCCACGTGCTCGTGCGGGAGGTCCGCGAGGTGACGGCGGACCTCCGACGCGTAGGCGGAGACGTGGTCGGGCAGGACGGCGGCGCTCATCGCGCTTCTCCTTCGGTCAGCAGGAGCGCGGTCATCGCGCTCGAGAACTCGTGCCATTCGGCGCGCTGGGTCTCGAGCGTGGCCCGCCCGTGCGCGTTGATCCCGTAGTACTTGCGGTGCGGACCCTCGTCGGAGGGCACCACGTAGGTGGTGAGGGACCCGCCTGCGTAGAGGCGTCGGAGGGTCCCGTAGACGGAGGCGTCACCCACGCCCTCCAACCCTGCGGCGCGCAGCCTGCGCACCACGTCGTACCCGTACCCGTCGGCGTCGTCGAGGACGGCGAGCACGGCGGCGTCGAGGACCCCCTTGAGCAGCTGGGTGGTGTCCATGGGACCTCCGGGTGGTCGGCGGCGACCAGCGCCCCACCCCTGGGCGCCGCGCGACGGCAGGGAACGCTGTCGCACGACACACAGTACTCCGTAAAGCGCACTACCGGCCAGACCGCGCTACAGCGGCGGGTCGGGTCACGTCAGACGAGGCTCCAGGCGATGCCGTCGAGGATGTCGTGCTCGCTCGTCACCACGTCGGTGAGAGCACCGCCGGACGCCGCCACCTCGTCCCGTACGCGCGCCACGACCTCCGACCACACGAGCGCCCCCGCACCGATGACGTCCACGCGACCCGGGTGCATGAACCCGAGCGCGGCCCGCTCCTCGCGGGTCCGCGCCAGCAGGTCCTCGCACGCCGCGAGCGTGTCGTCCACCGACAGCACCGCACCGTCGATCCGGTCCCTGTCGTAGCGCTCCAGGCCGAGGACGTGGGCCGTGACCGTCGTGACCGACCCCGCGAGCCCGACGAGCGTCCCGGTCCTCCCCAGCGGGACCGTCCGGGCCGCCTCGTCGAGAGCGGCCCGCACGTCCGCGCGGGCCGCGGCGACCTCCTCCGCCGTCGGCGGATCGCTCACGAGGTGCCGCTCGGTCATGCGAACGCACCCGACGTCCGTCGAGCGGGCTGCCTCAGGTGCCTCTCGGCCGAGGACGAGCTCGGTGGACCCACCACCGAGGTCGACCACGAGGTACGGGGCCGGGTGATCGCCCCCGAGGACGCTCGTCGCACCACGGAAGGACAGCGCCGCCTCCTCGTCGCCGGAGACCACCTCGGGCTCGACCCCGAGCGCCGCGACGACACCGTCCACGAAGTCCTCACGGTTCTCGGCGTCCCTGGACGCCGACGTCGCGACGAACCGGGTCCGCTGCACACCCAGCTCCCGGCACACCTTCGCGTAGCGTGCGGTGGCGTCGAGCGTCCGCGCCAGGGCCTCCGGCGCGAGACGCCCCGTGCGGTCGACCCCCTGGCCGAGGCGGACGACCTCCATGCGCCTGTCGAGATCGACGAGCGTGCCCGTCGCCGGGTCGACGTCGGCCACGAGGAGACGGATCGAGTTGGTGCCGCAGTCGATCGCGGCGACGCGGACGGAGCCGGGTGCGGGAGAAGCTGCGGAGCGGGAGACGGGCTGGGAGGTCATGCGCCAAGCCTGCCACCTCCCACGTCACCCGGTCAGCAGGTGCAGCGGTCGGGACGCCAGGTGTCGCTGATGAGGTCGAGCGCCTCGTCGCCGAGCGGGTTGACCCCGCGCCCGGCGGCGAGCGCGTGCCCGACGAGCACGTGGAGGCACTTGACGCGGGTGGGCATGCCGCCCGCGGAGATCCCGTCGATCTCCTCGACGTGCCCGAGCTCCTCTCGCTGCGCGAGGTAGTGCTCGTGGGCCCGCGCGTACGCGGCGGCGAGCTCGTCGTCCTCGAGCAGGCGCTGCGACATGGTCCGCATCACACCGTTCGCCTCGAGCGTGCTGGCCGCGGCGACGGCACCGGGGCTGGTGAGGTAGTACGTCGTCGGGAAGGGCGTCCCGTCGTCGAGGCGCGGCGCGGTGCGCACGACGAGGGGGCGGCCGCAGACGCACCTGGCGCCGATCCCGACGACGCCGCGCGGCACCCTGCCGAGCTGCTCGGCGAGCACCTCGAGGTCGCGGTCCGTGACGCGCTGCGGGTCGGGGAGGATGGCGTGGTCGGTCACGTGCGCGGTCCAATCGCTGCTGGGCGGGGTTCGTGGACCATTGTCCCCCGAGTCACGGCGTGGGTTCGTGCCCGCTGCCCGCGATCTCCACGCTCTGCCAGACGGACTCGAACCACGGCGTGTCCTCCTCGATGCCGGAGGTCACCGCTCCCGGGCCGAGGGGCGCACCCGCGGTGGCGTCGGGCTCGACGGGCACGACCTCGGGGTCGATCACCCGGAAGGGCGTCTCGCCGGGGAAGACGAAGGTGAGGCGCTCGCGCGCCTGGGCGACGACGTACCGGTCGTCGTCCCACCGGCTCAGCTCGTTCGCCATCTCCTCGTTGCTCGCGCGCATCTCGGCGACCTCCTCCCGGTCCGCGCGGATCTCCGCCCTCTGCTTGAGGAACTGGACCGCGGTGGGCAGGACGAGGGCGACCCCCACGAGGGTCACGAGGAGCAGGACGGCCGCCCGGACCGTGAGGACGCGGAGGAACCCGCGGGGGCGGTCCGCCGGTCGCCGCCCCCGCGGCGCGGTGCCTGCGCCCGCGCCGCGCGTCGCTGACGGACGGGTGGACGACGGCCCCGCCGACGGCTTCCGTGCGGTGCTCGTCGTCCGACCGCCCGACGTCCTGCCCGTGGGGGTCACCTTCGGGGGGGCGGGCCTGGGAGACGCGGGCTTCGCGGCCGACGGCTTCTGGTTCGACTGCCTCTGGGGCGACTGCTTCTGGGTCGACGACGTGGCCTGGTCCGCGCGAGAAGCGTCGGGGCGTGGACGGCTGGGGCGGGGCGCGGCGGGCTTGGACCCGCTGCGGGGGGTCGAACCGGTGCGGGGGGCCGAGCCCGTGCGGGGGTTCTTGCGCGCAGCCGCACCGTCGCCCGAGGGGCGGGGGGCCGGAGGACGCGAGGACGGGGGCACGACGTGATTCTCCCCTGCTCCCCGAGACCCTCGCTCGTCGACTCGCCGGACGTACACACGGCTCACACAAGATCGTCCCCGGACACCACGATGCCCGGCACCCCTCGCGGGGCCCGGGCATCGTGGGCGGGCCGGTCAGGCCGTCACGCACGTCCCCTCACGGGGACGGACGTCATGCGTTCCAGCGGGGGAACGCCGTCGCGCCGGCGTAGCGTGCGGAGTCGCCGAGGCTCTCCTCGATGCGCAGGAGCTGGTTGTACTTGTTGATGCGCTCGCCGCGCGCGGGTGCACCGGTCTTGATCTGGCCGGCGTTCGTCGCGACGGAGAGGTCCGCGATCGTCGTGTCCTCGGTCTCGCCGGAACGGTGCGACACCATGGCGGTGAAGCCGTTGCGCTGCGCGAGCTCGACGGCCTCGAGGGTCTCGGTGAGCGTCCCGATCTGGTTGAGCTTGACGAGGAGCGAGTTGGCCGAGCGGAGCTTGATGCCCTTGGCGAGGCGCTCCGGGTTGGTGACGAAGAGGTCGTCACCGACGATCTGCACCTTGTCGCCCGTGGTCGCGACGAGGTCGGCCCAGCTGTCCCACTCGTCCTCGCTCAGCGGGTCCTCGATGGACACGAGCGGGTAGTCCGCGACGAGCTGCTGGTAGTACGCGACCATCTCGGCCGGCGTCTTCGCGGTGCCCTCGAACTGGTAGGCACCGTCCTTGAAGAACTCGGTCGCGGCGACGTCGAGCGCGAGGCCCACGTCGACGCCGGGCTTGAAGCCGGCCTTCTCGATGGCGACGAGGATGAGGTCGAGCGCGGCGCGGTTGCTCGAGAGGTTCGGGGCGAACCCGCCCTCGTCGCCGAGGCCGGTCGACAGGCCCTCGCTCTTGAGGACGGACTTGAGGGAGTGGTAGACCTCGGCACCGGTGCGCAGCGCCTCGCGGAACGTCGTGGCGCCGATGGGGGCGACCATGAACTCCTGGATGTCGACGTTGGAGTCGGCGTGCGACCCACCGTTGAGGATGTTCATCATCGGGACGGGCAGGACGTGGGCGTTGGGGCCGCCGACGTAGCGGAAGAGCTCGAGGCCCGCGGACTCCGCGGCGGCCTGGGCGACGGCGAGCGAGACACCGAGGATGGCGTTGGCACCGTGCTTGCCCTTGTTGGGCGTGCCGTCGAGGGCGATGAGCGTGGCGTCGAGCTCGCGCTGCTCCTCGGCCTCGAGGCCGATGATCTCGGGAGCGATCTGCTCGTTGACGGCCTCGACGGCCTGCTGGACGCCCTTGCCGAGGTACCGGGCCTTGTCGCCGTCACGACGCTCGACGGCCTCGAACGCACCGGTCGACGCACCGGAGGGCACACCCGCGCGGGCGGACGAACCGTCGTCGAGGACGACCTCGACCTCGACGGTGGGGTTGCCGCGCGAGTCGAGGATCTCGCGTGCGTACACAACTTCGATGCTGGCCACATCTGCTCCTTGGTAAGACGTCGGGGTTTACCGCCCCAGCCTACGGGAACCCGGCCGACCGGTTCAGGATGTTTGGCCTATGGGACCCCTCGTCGGGGACTCCTCCGGACGCGTCCCCGCCTCGAGCGTCCGCACCTCGGCCTCCAGGGCGCGCACCCGCTCGCGGAGGGCACCTTCGGCGTCCACCCCGAGGGCGTGCGCGCGGCGGACCAGGGCGAGCAGGTCGTCGGCGACGGCCCCCGGCGTGTCCCCCACCGGCTCCGGGACCGCCGGACCGGCGGTACCCTCGAGGCGCTCGGCGCGGGACACGACCTTCTGGGCCCGGGACAGCGCGCCCTGCGCGAGGGGGATGCCCTCGAGGACCGACGCGCGGCCCTTCTCCTCGCGCTTGATGGCGTCCCAGCTCACCCGGAGGGTCTCGTGGTCCACGTACTCGTCGTCGCCGAACACGTGGGGGTGACGGCGGACCAGCTTGGCGGCGAGGTCGGACGCCACCTCGTCGATGCCGAAGGGCTCGTCCGGGTGCTCGCTCGCCACCCGGGCGTTGAACACGACCTGGAGGAGCACGTCGCCGAGCTCCTCGCGCATCCCCGCCCGGTCGCCCGTCTCGACGGCCTCGACGAGCTCGTACGTCTCCTCGAGCGCGTAACGGACGAGGCTCTCGTGGGTCTGGTCCGCGTCCCACGGACAGCCACCGGGCGAACGGAGGCGGTCCATGACGTCGACGAGGTGGCGCAAGGGGTCGGTCATGGGTCCATCCTGCCCGCGGACGGGGGCACGGTCACGCGCGACCGCGCCCCCGTCCGCACGAGGAGGACTACCTGCAGGGGTCGGTGGTCGTCACGGTCCCGCCGCGCACGGCGGCCGTCGCCCCGCTCAGGGTGTAGTCCCGCCCGCCGTTGTTGTCCCACCTGCCCCGGCCGTCCGTGAACGCCGCGGTGACCGCCGCCCCGGACGTCGGGATCGTCCGTGAGACCCAGCCGGTGCACGCGGGGGCCATCGCCACGCCCGGCACCGCCGTCCAGCTCCCGCTGCCCACCCGGTAGTGGACGTTGTAGCCCGACCACCCGGCGGTCGTCGAGTAGTAGACCGTCGTCGAGGTCGCCGGAGGCGGGGTGGTCCCACCGCCCGCACGGGCGCCGACGTGCAGGGCGAGCGCGCCGTACGCGGGCACGGTCACCGTGGTCCGGCCCGACCCGTCGACCGTGACCGTCCTGGTGCAGCCGTCGCCGGCGACGACGTCGCAGTAGCTTCCGGCGGCGAGCGACGTCTGGAGCGTCCTCGTCATCGAGGACGCCCCGTTGTTGATGACGACGAACCCGCGGTCCCCGCGACCGAAGGCGATCTGGTTGCCGCCGTCGTCCCACCAGTCGGTCAGCGGCACGTCACCTACGCTGGTGCGGAAGCCCACCATGTTCTTGATCTCCGGCCAGCGGTGCGCGCACGTGAAGGTCCCTGTCGTGGTGCCGCACACGGCGTCGCGGACCCCGCCGTCGCCCTCCTGCGGCGCGCCCGCGTCACGGTCGGTGAAACGGTAGCCCGAGTGCACGCTCGGCCAGCCGTAGGGGTGGGCGAGCATGAGCACGTTCGCGAGCCTGTACTTCGCTCCCCACGTGTGGTTCATCGTGCCGTGCGTGTCACGTTCGGTGTCGTGGTTGTCGACGAACACACCGGCCCGGTCGGAGGGCAGGAGGCCCGATCCGAGGGTGCGCAACGAGGAGATGCGACCGTCGAAGCTGCTCGCCAGGGTGCGGGCGTAGCCGAACTCGTGGGAGTCGCCGCTCGACAGGTACTCGGACGGCTGCACGGGCTCGCCCGGGGAACCGATGACCTCGTGGACCCAGAAGATGTTCGGGTTCGCCAGCCGGCCCTTGATGGCCGCGAGGTCGGCGGCGGGCATGTGCTTGGCCGCGTCGATGCGGAAGCCCGAGACCCCGAGGCCGATGAGGTCGTTCAGGTACGCGGCGATCTCGTCGCGCACGTAGCTCGACCCCGTGTCGAGGTCGGCGAGGTTGACGAGGTTGCAGCTCTGCACCTCCCACCGGTCGCCGTAGTTCGCGATGTCCCGGCGGCAGGCGTTGAAGTCCTGCGGACCGTACCCACCCTCCGGGCCCGGGTAGGCGTAGTGCTGGAACCGGGTCCCGGCCCAGCCCGTGCCCCCGGCGGACTGCCCGCTCATGTGGTTGACGACCGCGTCGGCGATGACGCGCACCCCGGCGGCGTTGCACGCCTGGACCATGGCCCGGTACTCGGCGCGCGTGCCGAGCTTGGACTCGATCCGGTAGCTCACGGGCTGGTAGGACGTCCACCACTGGGGGCCGCGCACGTGCTCCTGCGGCGGCGAGGTCTGGACGTAGGCATAGCCGGCGGGGCCGAGGGTGCTCGTGCACTCGCGGGCGATGGAATTCCACGTCCACTGGAACAGGACCACCGCGGTCCTGCCCCTGCCGGGGACCGCGGGTGGTGCGGTGGGCACCGTCGGCCGGCCGACGACGGCGGACTGGACCGTCGGAGCCGCGGCCGTCGCCGTGGCCGTGGCTGGTGCGGCGACCCCGGCGGTCGCGAGCCCGGCCGCCGCGAGCGCGCTCGCGGCGAGGAGCGCGACCGACCGGACGAACGGTCGACGTCCGGTCACGGGTGGGCGGGGTGCGCCGTGCGGGCGCGGGGTTCGGGCGGGCTGTCTCGTCATCGAGTTCCTCCGTGGGGTGGTCTGCGCCGGAGGTCCTCGCCGGGGCGGGGGCCTCGTGTCGCGGTGCCACCTCGTCGTGGCACCGTCGCAAGGGCGACAGACCTGGACGTTAGTACCCGATCCAGACGCGGTGCAACGGTCTGGCAAGATCTGCAAAACGTTGCGAGGAGAGGTCCTGGTCAGGGCGTTCTCGACCCGCCGGAACCCCCGAACCTGCAACGGTGAGCGCCGTCGTGGGCGATCAGTCGTCGAGCGGGCTCCGGCGTGCGAGGTACCGCACGTCGTCGTTGAGGTACGCGTAGTAGAAGCCGATGAGGACCCCTCCTCCGAGGAAGTTGCCGACCAGCGCTATGCCCACGTTCGCGGCGGCGAGCCCCACGTCGATCCCCTCACCGAACCCCACGATCGTGAAGAGCACGGTGTTCGCCACGGAGTGCTCCAGCCCGAGGAACGCGAAGATGAAGACCGCGACGATCATGGCGAGGCTCTTGGTGAGGTCGTCCTTGATGAGCCCGTTGTAGACGAGGAGCATCGCCATGTTGATGAGGAAGTTGCACAGGATCGCGCGGACGAGCAGGTCACCCATGCCGGCCGCGCCGTCCGTGATGTAGGACAGCTTGTGGTCCACGGCCGCCGTCATCTCCGTGCCCGCCGCACCGTCGGTGAGGGTGCTGAACCGCAGGAGCAGCGCGACGAGAGCGCCGCCGAGGAAGTTCCCGGCGAGGCACAGGCCGAGCAGCCGCAGCGCCTTGCTCCACGACGTCCGCCGGTGGTACGCCCCGATGGACACGATCATCATGTTCGACGTGAGGAGCTCGGACTTCGTGTAGTAGATGAAGACGAGCGCCCACCCGAACAGCAGCGCCCCCGCGATGCGCCCGAGCGACCGCAGGCTCCCCGGGCCGATGTCCACCGCGTCGAACGCCGCGACCACCGCGAAGTTGCTCGCGTAGAGCACCCCGATGACGATCCCCGCCATGGCGGCGCGCTGCAGGTACCGCTGGACGAGCCGCCCGGAGAGCGCCGTCTTCGTCTCGAGGGCCTCGAGGATGGTGCTGATGAAGAGCTTCCCGGGGAACAGCTGCTGGGGGTCGGACGACATGAGCCCTATGCTTCCACGCTGCTCAGCCCACGGTGGTCTTCACTGCGGCGAGGAGCTCGGTGAGCCCCTTCTTGGCGTCGGCGAAGAGCATCCCGGCCTTGGGGTCCGTGTACAGCTCGTTGTCGAGCCCTGCGTACCCGTGACCGAGGGACCGCTTGATGACGACGATGGACCGGGCGTGGTCGACGTCGAGGATGGGCATGCCCGAGATGGCGTTCCCCGGGCGGCGGGCGGCCGGGTTGGTGACGTCGTTCGCCCCGACCACGAGGGCGACGTCCGCCGTGGCGAACTCCGGGTTGACCTCGTCCATCTCCTTGAGCTGGGTGTACGGGACGTCGGCCTCCGCGAGGAGCACGTTCATGTGGCCCGGCATGCGTCCCGCCACCGGGTGGATGGCGTAGTAGACGGTGATCCCGCGCGACGCGAGGAGCGAGCCGAGCTCGCCCATCTCGCGCTGCGCCTGGGCTGCGGCGAGGCCGTACCCGGGGACCACGACGACCTTCTGGGCGTAGGCGAGCTGGATCGCGACGTCGTCGGCGTCCATGCGCCGCACCGACTGCTGGCCGCCGGCGCCCGCGGCCGCGTCGCCCGCGGCATCACCGGTGCCGAACCCGCCGACCATGATCGACAGGACGGACCGGTTCATGGCGTCGGCCATCTGCTGGGTGAGGATCGCACCGCTGGCCCCGACGAGGGCACCGGCGATGATCATGATCTCGTTGTCGACGACGAACCCGGCCATCGCGACCGCGAGCCCGGTGAACGCGTTGAGCAGCGAGATGACCACCGGCATGTCCGCCCCGCCGATCGGGAGCGTCATGAGCACCCCGAAGACGAGGGACGCGACGACGACCACGACGAGGAGCCACGTGCTCGGGGTCACGACGACCCAGACACCGACGCCCAGCGCCACCACGGTGCTGAGCATCGTCAGGGCGCGCGACCCGGGGAAGGACACCGGTGCGCCCGACACGAGGCCCTGGAGCTTGCCCGCGGCGATGATCGAGCCGGAGAACGTCACCGACCCGATGATGACGTCGAGCACCACGGGGACCGCGAACCCGGCGGTGGCCCGCGACTCGGTGACGGCCCGCGCGAACTCCACCGCGCCGACGAGGGCGGCGGCCCCGCCGCCGACCGCGTTGAACACGGACACGAGCTGCGGCATGGCCGTCATCTTCACGCGGCGGGCGCTGACGAACCCGGCGGCACCGCCGACGACCGTCCCCGCGACCAGGGCGACGACCGCACCGACGAGCACCTTCCCGCCGATCTCGCTCGTGTGGTCGAGGAGGAGAGGCACGCTCGCGACGACAGCCGCCGTCATCCCGGCCGCGGACAGGAGGTTCCCCCGGCGCGCCGTCGCCGGCGAGCGCATGAGGTGCAGGCCGAGGACGAACGTCGTCGCGGCCACGAGGTAGACGAGCCCGACGAGGGCTGCGGTGGTGCTCATCGTGCGACCTCCGAGGTCTGCTGCCCGTCGCCGGCCGCTGCGGGCCGCGCGGGGGCCTTCGCCCGGAACATGCCGAGCATCCGGTCGGTGACGACGTAGCCGCCGACGACGTTCATCGCGGCGAACGCCGCTGCGAGGAAGGTGAGGACGTACCCGGCGGGGCTGTCCGCGACGCCGGCGAGGAGGACCGCGCCGACGAGGACGACGCCGTGGATCGAGTTCGCACCCGACATCATCGGGGTGTGCAGCGTGGCGGGGATCTTGCTGATGACCTCGAAGCCGACGAGCAGCGCGAGGACGAACAACCCGAGGTTGCTCAGGAGCTCGGGGCTCATGCGTTCACCTCCATGGAGTCGTCCGCGGTCTCGTCCGCGATGTCGTCCGTCGCCCCGTCGACGGTCACGAGCAGCGCACCGACGACCTCGTCGTCGGGATCCAGCGCGAGGGCGCCGTCGCTCACGACGGCGCCGAGCACCGCCACCACGTTCCGCGCGTATGCGGCGGAGGACGCCGCGGCCATGTCACCGGGCAGGTTCGGCGCCCCGATCAGGGTCACCCCCGACTCGGTGAGCGTCCGCTCCCCCGCCACCGACCCCTCGACGTTGCCGCCGGAGGGGCCGGACGCGAGGTCCACGACCACCGAGCCGCGGCGCATCGCGGCGACGGTCGCCGCGGTGACGAGCACGGGCGGGCGTCCTCCGGGGACCTGGGCGGTGGTGATGACGGCGTCGAAGCCTGCGACCTGCTCGGCGAGCTCGGCCTGCTGCCGCGCCGACTCCTCCGGGGTGAGCGCGCGGGCGTAGCCGCCCTCCGCGGCACCTGCCGCGCTCGCCTCCGCCTGGGCGGCGGCGAGCTCCGCGTCGAGCGGGGTGCTGAGGAACTGGGCACCGAGCGACGTGACCTCCTCGCGGGCCGCGGGCCGCACGTCGTACCCGAACACCTGGGCACCGAGCCGACGCGCCGTCCCGATGGCCTGGAGCCCGGCGACGCCCGCTCCGAGGACGAGGACCTTCGCAGGACGGGCGGTGCCCGCGGCCGTGATCATCATCGGGAAGTACCGCTGGTAGGCCTCCGCGGCCACGATCGCCGCCCGGTACCCGGCGATGGACGCCTGCGAGGTGAGCGCGTCCATGGTCTGCGCGCGGGACAGGGTGCGGGGCAGCAGGTCGAGGCTCAGGACGTGCACGCCACGCCGGGCGAGCGCGTCGAGCTCGGTGCGGTCCCCGCGCGCTCCGAGCAGCCCGAGGAGAACGGTCCCTTCCCGGAGCGCGGCGAGGACCGCGGCCGGTGGCCGGTTCACGGCGAGCAGGACGTCGGCGGCGGCGAGCACGTCGCTCGAGGAGACGACCTCGGCACCGGCCGCGACGAACTCGCCGTCGGGCAGGTGCGCACCCGCACCGGCGCCCCACTGGACGACGACGCGGTGACCGGCGTCGACCAGCCTCGTCACCATCTCGGGGACGAGGGCGACCCTGCGCTCCCCCAGGTCTGCCTCGGCAAGCACGCCGACCGTCACGGCCGGGTCAGCTGTTCCACTCACGTCTCAGGTCCCCTCGTCGGGCAGGTCACGTGCCCATGGTGCCCCGGAAGACACTCACGAGCCCAGGACCTTGGGCCCCCGGGACCGGGACCAGGACCCGTCAGCGCCGGGACGCCGTCCCGACCCCCACAGCTGCCGACACGTCGCCCTTGATGACGGCGTCCACGAGCTCCGTCGCCCACGCGAGGACCTCCGCACCGCGCAGCGGACGTCCCCCGATGCGGGCCGTCGTCGGGAACGGGACGAGGATGGTGCGCACCGCGGGCTTGAGGACCGTCCCCGGGTAGAGGCGCTTGAGGCGCAGCTGCGCGGACTCCGCGAGCTCGACGGGCGCGAACCGCACGAACTTGCCCTGCGCGGTGACGTCGGACAGGCCTGCGGCGCGCACGTGGTTGCGGAACGCCGCCACGTCGAACAGCGCGGCCACCGGTTCCGGGACCGGACCGTAGCGGTCGACGAGCTCGGCGCGGATGTCGTCGAGGTCCGCCGCCGTCTGCGCCGCCGCGATCTTCCGGTACGCCTCGAGGCGCAGGCGCTCGTGGGCGACGTACTCGTGGGGCAGGTGGGCGTCCACGGGGAGCTCGATGGTGACCTCCGGGGCTTCCTCCTCCTTCTCCCCACGGAAGGACGCCACGGCCTCGCCCACCATGCGCACGTAGAGGTCGAAGCCCACCCCCGCGATGTGCCCGGACTGCTCGCCGCCGAGGAGGTTCCCCGCGCCGCGGATCTCGAGGTCCTTCATGGCCACCTGCATGCCGGACCCGAGGTCCGTGTTCGCCGCGATGGTCGCCAGACGGTCGTGCGCCGTCTCCGTGAGCGGCCGCTCCGCGGGGTACAGGAAGTACGCGTACGCCCGGTCCCGACCACGCCCCACCCGGCCGCGGAGCTGGTGCAGCTGGGACAGGCCCAGCATGTCCGCCCGCTCGAGGATGAGGGTGTTGGCGTTGGAGATGTCCAGCCCCGTCTCGATGATCGTGGTGCACACGAGCACGTCGAACTTCTTCTCCCAGAAGTCCATAATGACGCGCTCCAGCTGGTGCTCACCCATCTTGCCGTGCGCCACCTGCACACGGGCCTCCGGGACGAGCTCCGCGAGGCGTGCGGCCGTCCGGTCGATCGACTCGACCTTGTTGTGGACGTAGAACACCTGGCCCTCGCGGAGCAGCTCGCGGCGGATCGCCGCCGAGATCTGCTTCTCCTCGTAGGCGCCCACGTACGTCAGGACGGGGTGGCGCTCCTCCGGCGGGGTCGCGAGCGTCGACATCTCCCGGATACCCGTGACGGCCATCTCCAGGGTGCGCGGGATGGGCGTGGCGCTCATGGCGAGCACGTCGACGTTGGTGCGCAGCTGCTTGAGCGTCTCCTTGTGCTCCACCCCGAAGCGCTGCTCCTCGTCGACGACGACGAGCCCGAGGTCCTTGAACCGGATGGACCCCGACAGCAGACGGTGGGTGCCGATGACCACGTCGACGGAGCCGTCCGCGAGCCCCTCGACGACCTCCTTGGCCTCCGCGTCCGTCTGGAAGCGGGACAGGCCCTTGACCACCACGGGGAACCCGGCGTACCGCTCGGAGAACGTGTCGAAGTGCTGCTGGACGAGGAGGGTCGTGGGGACGAGCACCGCGACCTGCTTGCCGTCCTGCACCGCCTTGAACGCGGCCCGCACCGCGATCTCCGTCTTGCCGTAGCCCACGTCGCCGCACACCAGGCGGTCCATGGGGACGGTCTTCTCCATGTCGCCCTTGACCTCGTCGATGGTCGCCAGCTGGTCGGGCGTCTCCACGTACGCGAACGCGTCCTCGAGCTCGCGCTGCCACGGGGTGTCGGGGCCGAACGCGTGCCCCTTGGTCGCCATGCGCGCCGAGTACAGGCGGATGAGCTCGCCCGCGATCTCCTTGATGGCCTTCTTGGCGCGCCCCTTGGTCTTCGCCCAGTCGGCACCGCCCATCTTGTTCAGCGACGGCGACTCGCCCCCGGTGTACTTGGTCACCTGGTCCAGCTGGTCGGTGGGGCAGAACAGGCGGTCGCCGGGCTGGCCCTTGCGCGAGCTCGCGTACTCGATGACGAGGTACTCGCGGGTTGCGGCACCGGACCCCGCGCCGAGGGTGCGCTGGACGAGCTCGACGAACCGTCCCACCCCGTGCTGCTCGTGCACGACGAAGTCACCGGCCCGCAGCTGGAGGGGGTCGACGACGTTGCGCCGCTTCGAGGGCATCTTGCGCATCTCGCGCGTCGACGACCCGGCACGCCCGGTGAGGTCCGACTCGGAGAACACGGCGAGCCGCAGCTCCGGCGCGACGAACCCGGGGCCCACCGGGGCGGGCGTCACGAGGACGACGCCACCCTCGGGCTCGCCGGGGATCTCGCCCACGAGGCGGGCCGCGGTCTCCGCCGCGCCCAGCTGCTCGACCATGCGCTTCGCCGGCCCGTGACCCTCGGTGGTGAGCACGAGACGCCACCCGGCGAGCTGGAGACCACGGACGTCGTCGAGGGCCCGCTGGACGTCGCCCCGGTAGCTCTCGACGTCCCGTGCGCCGAGGCGCAGGACGTCCACGTCGGCCAGGTCGTGCCCCGACACGCCCGGGGCCGTCCCGTCCTCCGCGCCGCTGTCCGGCGTGGAGGGGTCGTCGAGCCCGAAGTGGCTCAGGGTCCACCACCCGAGGCCGCGGCGGGCCGCGTGGTCCCGCACCTCCTCGATGGTCGCGAACGACGCCGCGCTGAGGTCGATCGGCGTCGCACCGCCCGCCGCGGCGGACGTCCAGGCCGCGGCGAGGAACTCCTCGGTGGTGGCGACGAGGTCGTGGGCGCGTCGGCGCACCTTCTCCGGGTCGTTCAGGACGACGAGCGCGTCGTCCGGCACCAGGTCCAGCACCGGGACCATCGCGTCGACGAGGGCCGGCGCGAGCGACTCCATGCCCTCGACCGCGATGCCCGCGGCCATCTTGTCGAGCATCTCCTGAGCACCCGGCAGCTGTTCCACGAGCGCCGCAGCCCGGTCGCGCACCTCGTCGGTGAGGAGCATCTCCCGGCACGGCGGCGCCCACACGCCGTGATCGGCGATCTCGAGGCTGCGCTGGTCCGCGACGGCGAACCACCGGATCTCCTCGACCTCCTCGCCCCAGAACTCCACGCGCAGCGGGTGGTCCTCCGTGGGCGGGAAGACGTCGAGGATCCCGCCGCGCACGGCGTACTCACCTCGGCGCTCGACCATGTCGACACGCGCGTACGCCGCAGCGGCGAGACGGTCCGCGACCGTCGTGAGGTCCGCGCGGTCCCGCACCTCGAGGCGTACCGGCTCGAGGTCCCCGAGACCGTCCACCACGGGCTGCAGCATCGCCCGGACCGGCATGACGAGCACGCGGATCTCGCCGGTCATCCCCCCGTCAGCGGAGGGGTGGGCGAGCCGACGGAAGACCGCGATCCGTCGGGCCACCGTGTCGGAGCGCGGCGAGAGCCGCTCGTGCGGCAGCGTCTCCCACGCCGGGAGGACCGCCACGTCGTCGTACGGCAGGTAGCAGCGCAGCGCCGCGGCGAGGTCGTCCGCCTCGCGCCCGGTCGCCGTGACCACGACGAGCGGACGGGACCCCGCCGCCGTGCCGGGCACCGCCCCGTCGCCCGCCCGCGACCCGGCCATCGCCGCGAGGAGCGGCGGCCGCGCGCCGGCCGGCCCCACGACGTCGAGGAAGCCCCGGGACCGGACGCGGTCGACGGCCTCCGCAGCAGCCGGGTCGGCGAGCAGCGCCGACAGGATTCCCGTGAGATTCATGGTGTCCTCTGGTTCGACGGTCGAGGTGCTCCACGCGCCGGGCGGACGACAGCCGGGCACGCGAAGAGGCCCGGGTCGGGCAGACCCAGGCGTCCAGCCAAGCGTACGACGCCCCGCACCCGCCCGCGCCCGTTCCCCGGGCCTCCTGGCACCGCGTCCGGCATGATGGGCATCACGTCGAGCCCCCGACGGTCCGGTCGACCTGGAGCTGGTGGTCCTTTGCCCTCACCGTCCCTCGTCCCCTCGTCGCGCCTCGTCCTGGCCACCGTCGCCGTCGACGTGCCGCGCGGCGCCCAGACGTACGAGGGCGAGATCGCGGCCCGCGCGCAGGACGCCCTGCGCGCGGCCGCCCCCGGGCTCCACGACCCGTGGACCGTGGAGCGCACCGTCGTGCGCGGTCTCCGGTCCACGCTCGCCGGGACCGCGCGGCTCCCCCTCGGCTACCTCACCCGCGCGTCGCCCCGGTCCCGCGCCATGGCCGGCCTCTCCCTCTACCCGCACGACGCCGTCGTGCACCGCACCGACCTCAGGCTCCCCCCGGCCCCGCACCGCGAGGTGCTCACCATCCACGACGTCGCCCCCTGGCAGTTCCCCGACGAGGGCGCCCCGGTCCGCGCCGCCACCGAGGAGGTCCGACGCGCGGCCGCCGTCATCTGCGTCTCCCGGTACACCGCCCACGAGGTCGCCGAGCTCTTCGGCATCGACGAACCCCACGTCGTCCGTCACGGGGTCGGTCAGCAGTTCTTCGACGCCGACCGCGTGCCCTCCGCGTACGTCGCGTCGCTCGGCGTCACCGGACCCTACGTGCTCCACGCCGGCGGTGCGTCGCAGCGCAAGAACCTCGCCGCCCTCGCCGAGGCGTGGCCCGCGATCCGGTCCGCACGACCCGACCTCGGCCTCGTCCTCACCGGCCAGGGTCACCCCGAGCGCACACGGCTCTTCGCCGGCATGCCCGGGACGCTGCTCGCCGGGCGCGTCCCACCGGCGTCGGTCCCGGGACTGGTCGCCGGGGCGCTCGCCGTCGTCGTCCCGTCGCTCCACGAGGGGTTCGGGCTCCCGGCGCTCGAGGCCATGGCCGCCCGCACACCCGTGGTCGCCGCCGCGACGGGCGCCCTGCCCGAGATCGTCGGTGACACCGGGATCCTCGTGGCACCCACGGCACGGGGTCTGGCCGAGGGCGTCGTGTTCGCGACGAGCGGCGACCCGGCCGTCGACCGCATGGTGGTCCGGGCACGGCGACGCGCCCGATGGTTCACGTGGGAGCGCAGCGCCCTGGAGCACGCGAAGATCTGGCGCTCCGTGCGCTGAGACCACCGGCCCGCGGCCCGCGGGTCACGGCACCAGCGGCGACGCGAGAGCGACCTCCTCCTCGTGCCACCCCGCGTCGTCGCGGTAGGCGAGGGTCGCCGAGCCGTCGTGCCAGTCGATCGTGTAGTCGCGCCGCATGAACGGGTCGTACCCGTCGGCGGTGCGCAGGGTGGCGCGCGACTCGAACCGCCCGCCACCGACCCCCTCGTACAGGTCGTGGCGTCCGGCGTGCAGGACCGACCGGTTGTGCACGAGAAGGGTGCGGTCCTCGTCGGGCGACGCGATGAGGACCATGTCCCGTCCCTGGACGACCGCCGTGTACATGGCAAGACCACCCGCCGCGAACGCGCCGGCGGTCACCAGCACGGCGCACAACGTCCCGAGCGCCACGCGGGCCCAGGTGGGACGGACCAGACGCACGGCCGGCGGGAGCAGGGCGCACACCGCGACGACGAGCGCCGGGACGGAGGCGGCCAGAGCCAGCACCTCGACGTCGACGCTGCTCACGCCCCACCGGTAGTACAGGACCCCCGCGGAGTGGAGGGACACGAGATCGACGTGGAGAGCGACGGCCGCCGCGGCGACCGCCATGGCGCACACGCCGAACAGCACGGGTGACCCGGGCCGCTCCACCTCGACGACGACCTCGCCGTCGCGCCCCGAGGGCACGACGGAGCCCGGTCCGCTGCTGTGCGCCGTCCGGGCGCCGCCCTCCCCCATGACGCCAGAGCGTAGCGCTACATGGCGCCCCTGCGGCACCCCCGGGGACGTGTCACCGCAGGTGGGACGCGCATGCACCTCTCCCGCGGCGGCGGGACGAGCCCTCTCAGCGACCGTCCCGCGGGGCGTGGAACCTGCCCTGCGCTGCCAGCAGACCCTCGGTGAGGATCATCTCCGTGGCGTCGGCCGCATCGTCCAGGAGGAACGGGAGCTCCTTGCGCTCGCTCCCCGAGAAGTCCCGCAGGACGTGGTCGGCGGTCTCCATGCGACCAGGAGGACGCCCGACCCCGGCGCGGACACGCACGTAGTCCCGGGTGCCGAGCGACTTGGTGATGTCACGCAGGCCGTTGTGACCGCCCTCGCCGCCCCCGGACTTGCACCGGACGTCACCGAAGGGGATGTCGACCTCGTCGTGGACGACGAGCACGTGGTCGGGCGCCACCTGGAAGTACTGGGCGAGCCCGGCGACGGGCCCACCGGAGGTGTTCATGTAGGTGCTCGGCTTGGCGAGGACGACCCGGGGCCCGGGGACGCCTCCGGGCAGGACACCGAGCCGCGCCTCGGCGACGGCGGCCCGCGAACGGTGGGTGCTGAACCGTGCGCCGGTCCGTCCGGCGAGCACGTCGAGCACCATGTGGCCCACGTTGTGGCGGTTCCCGGCGTACTGGGGGCCGGGGTTGCCGAGGCCGACGACGAGCCACAGCTGATCGGTCATGGGAGGTCAGGTCCTTGTCTGGGTCTGGGGCGCTCGGGAACGCCGGAGCGCCCGGCACCATACGGTACCGGGCGCTCCTGGAGCGGGCTCCGACCGCCGCACAGGGCGGCGGCGCGTGGCGTCAGAGGCCGGCTGCGGTGTCCGCGGCGGCAGCAGCGGCGGCGGACTGCCCTGCGGCGACCTCGGCGGCAGCCGCGTCGTCCGCGGAGTTGTCCTGCGGCGTGGTGATCGACACGATCGTCTGCTCGGCGTCGCCCTCGAGGACGGAGCCCTCGGGGAGCGCGACGTCACCGGCACGGACGTACGACCCGGCGGGCAGGCCCGCGATGGACACGTCGATCGACTCGGGGAGGTGCGTCGCCTCGGCCTCGATGGACAGCGTCTGGTTCTCGACGATGTGGATGGTGCCGGGGGCGGACTCGCCGACGACGTTCACGGCGATCTCGACGCTGACCTTCTCGCCGGTCTTCACGATGAGGAGGTCGACGTGCTCGATGACGTTCTTGACCGGGTCACGCTGGACGTCCTTGACGATCGCGAGCTCGGAGGTCTCGTCGAGGTCGATGCGGAAGAGCGCGTTCGCGTGCTTGAGCGCGAGCATCGTCTCGTGACCCGGCAGCGTCACGTGCAGCGGCGCGGTGCCGTGCCCGTAGAGGACGGCGGGGATCTGGTCGTTGCGGCGGATGCGGCGGGCGGCGCCCTTGCCGAACTCGGTGCGGGCCTCGGCGGCGAGCTTGATCTCAGACACGTGGAACTCCAGGGATGTTGATGGGCCGGCAGCCAGTGGGAGACCGTCGGCTGTCATCCGGAGGGGTTGAGGATCGGAAGCGACCTCTCCGGGTGACGGGCGGCTGCATCGGCGCGGGACACGTGACGGACGCGCGGGAGCGACCGCCCAGTCGATAACGGAGGTCTGCTGACCATCTGGCCCATCGCTGGGCTTGCACGAACCGGTGATCCGGCCCGTCAGACGTCCCTCGCCGAGGCAACCTGGCTACTGTACCCGCCGACGGCGGGTCGCGTCGAACCCCGCGGGTCAGGCGTTCCCGTCGAACAGGGACGTCACGGACCCGTCGTCGAACACCTCGCGGATGGCCCGGGCGAGCAGCGGCGCGATGGACAGCACGGTGAGCTTGTCGAACGCCTTGTCCGGGGCGATCGGCAGGGTGTCGGTGACGACGACCTCGCGCGCCCCGCACTCCTGGAGGCGCTGCGCCGCCGGGTCGGAGAGCACGCCGTGGGTCGCGGCGACGATGACGTCCTTGGCGCCGGCGTCCATGAGCACCTTCACCGCGGCGGCGATGGTGCCACCGGTGTCGATGAGGTCGTCGACGAGGACGCAGCTGCGGCCCTCGACGTCACCGACCACGCGGTTCGCGACCGACTGGTTGGGCACGTTGACGTCGCGGGTCTTGTGGATGAACGCGAGCGGGGCGTCACCGAGCTTCGCGGCCCACTGCTCCGCGACGCGGATGCGGCCGGCGTCGGGCGACACGACCGTGACGTTGGAGACGTCCACCCGGGTGCGCACGTAGTCGGTGAGCATGGGCATGGCCCACAGGTGGTCGACGGGGCCGTCGAAGAAACCCTGCGCCTGGGCGGTGTGGAGGTCCACGCTCATGAGGCGGTCAGCGCCGGCCGTCTTGAACAGGTCCGCCATGAGGCGCGCGGAGATCGGCTCGCGCCCACGGTGCTTCTTGTCCTGGCGCGCGTAGCCGTAGAAGGGCAGCACCACGGTGATGGTCTTCGCGGACGCCCGCTTGAGGGCGTCGACCATGATGAGCTGCTCCATGATCCACTGGTTGATCGGAGCCGTGTGCGACTGGAGCACGAAGACGTCGGCGCCACGGACGCTCTCGCCGAAGCGCACGTAGATCTCGCCGTTCGCGAAGTCGTACGCGGTGGTGGGGACGAGCTCGGTGCCGAGCTCGCGGGCGACGTCCTTGGCGAGCTCCGCGTGAGCCCTCCCGGAGACGAAGACGAGGCGCTTCTCGCCGTCGGGGGAGACGATTCCGGTGGTCATCAGTCGCGGTGTCCTTCGGTGGTGCCGCCCGTCGCAGGCAACGGCGCTGCCTGGTCCGGGGTGGCGGTCGGTGGGCTGGGCACGGGGAGCGTGGCCTGGTGGTCGGCGAGCGCGCGCTCGGCGCGCGCCTGGGCGCCGAGCGTCGAGGCGTCGCCCTGCGTCTCGAGGCGCATGCGCTCGGCGGCGTGGGCGGCGTCGGTGCCGGGACGGCGACGCTCCACCCAGCCCTCGATGTTGCGCTGCGTCCCGGCGGAGACGGCGAGCGCGCCGGAGGGCACGTCGTTGCGGATGACGGAGCCCGCGGCCGTGTAGACGCCGTCGCCGAGGTGGACGGGCGCGACGAAGAGGTTGTCGGCACCGGTGCGCGAGAACGAGCCGACGGTCGAGCGGTGCTTCTTCACGCCGTCGTAGTTGACGAAGATCGTGGCGGCGCCGATGTTGGTGTGCTCGCCGATGGTGGCGTCGCCCACGTAGGACAGGTGGGGCACCTTGGAGCCGTCCCCGATGGTGGCGTTCTTGGTCTCGACGAACGTCCCGATCTTCCCGGCGGTGCCGAGGACGGTGCCGGGGCGCAGGTAGGCGAAGGGGCCCACGGTGGCGTCGTCACCGATGACGGAGCTGCTGCCGTGGGTGCGGACGACGGTCGCGTGGACGCCGACCTCGACGTCGGTGAGCGTGGTGTCGGGACCGACGGTCGCGCCCTCGCGGACGACCGTGGTCCCGTGGAGCTGGGTCCCGGGCAGGAGGGTGACGTCCCGCTCGAGCTCGACGTCGACGTCGACCCAGGTGGTGGCGGGGTCGACGACGGTGACGCCCGCGGCCATCCAGTCGGCGAGGACGCGGCGGTTGAGCTCGGCGCGGAGCACGGCGAGCTGGGCGCGGTCGTTGACGCCCTCGACGAGGACGGGGTCGTCGGTGCGCAGCGCACGGACCGCCCCGCCCTGCGACCGGGCGATCGCGAGGACGTCGGTGAGGTAGACCTCGCCCTGGGCGTTGTCCCGCCCGAGGTTGGCGAGGCCGTGGCGCAGGACGGCGGCGTCGAAGACGTAGATCGAGGAGTTGATCTCGCGGACGGCGCGCTGGACGTCGTCGGCGTCGCGCTCCTCGACGATCGACAGGACCTCGCCGGTGCCGGGGTCACGGACGATGCGCCCGTACCCCGTGGGGTCGTCCACCTCGGTGGTGAGCACGGTGACGGCGTTGGAGTCCGCGGTGTGCGCGGCGAGGAGCTGCGCGAGGGTCTCGGAGTCGAGCAGCGGCACGTCGCCGGCGATGACGACGACGGCACCCTGGACGCCGTCGCCGACGCCGCGGCCCTCCTCGCCTTCGGGGATGCCGGCCTGCGCGGCCTGGGCGTGCGCTGCGGCGTCGAGGACACCCAGGGCGCACTGCACGGCGCGACCGGTGCCGGGAACGTCGTCCTGGTCGACGACGAGGACGGAGGGGTCGACGCTCGTGGCGTGCGCGGCGACGAGGTCCCGCTCGTGCCGGACGACCACCGCGACGCGCCGGGGGTCGAGCCCCCGGGCGGCGGCGAGGGCGTGCCCGAGCATGGTGCGCCCCGCGAGGGTGTGAAGGACCTTGGGGGTAGCAGACCGCATCCGCGTCCCCTCCCCTGCGGCGAGGACGACGACGGCTGCGGGTTGAGCGGTGGTCACGTAGGACTCCCGGGTGCTCGAGATCATCTGCTGTTGCGCATCACGGTACGTGACGCAGCTCCGCCCCCAGGACTCGAACCTGGACTAAAGGCACCAAAAACCCTTGTGCTGCCGATTACACCAAGGCGGAACGACACCGGTGCACCGGTGGGTCCCGTGGCCGCCGCACGGCTCGTGCGTGCGGCACGGTCACCGCCGGGCCCGCGGGTCCGCCGCTCATTCTGCCAGGATTTCGACGAGCACCAAACGTCCGCGCAGGACGTCCGGCATGATGGTCGGGTGGCCTCCGACAGCAAACGCTCCCCCCGGTCCCGGATGACGGCCAAGGAGCGCCGCGAGCAGCTGCTCGCCGTGAGCCGGGCGCTCTTCGCCCAGAAGGGGTTCGAGGGCACGAGCGTCGAGGAGATCGCGTCGCGCGCGCAGGTCTCCAAGCCGGTCGTCTACGAGCACTTCGGGGGCAAGGAGGGCATCTACGCGGTCGTGGTGGACCGGGAGATCGAGGGCCTCACCGCGGCGCTCACCGGTGCCCTCACGGCGGGTGGGCACCCGAAGGTGCTGCTCGAGCGCACCGCCCTCGCGCTGCTCACCTACATCGAGACGTCCGAGGACGGGTTCCGCATCCTCGTCCGCGACTCGCCCGTCGCCCAGGCCACCGGCACGTTCTCGAGCCTCATCGGCGACGTCGCCACCCAGGTGGAGCACCTCCTCGCCGACCAGTTCCAGCGGCGCGCCCTCGACCCGCGGATCGCGCCCATCTACGCGCAGATGCTCGTGGGCATGGTCGCGCTCACCGGTCAGCACTGGCTCGACGCGCGCAGCCCCGGGAAGGCCGAGGTCGCCGCGCACCTCGTGAACCTCGCGTGGAACGGCCTCTCCGGGCTCGAGGAGCAGCCGGCCCTGCGCGCCACCGCACCCGACCGGCCGGACCGGCCCGACCGGGACGATCGGCACGACCGGGACGCGCCGGCCGCCCGCACCTGACACGGCACCGCACGCCCGACGAGGAGCACCATGCCCGCTCTCGAGATCGACAGGCTGTCCAAGTCCTACGGGGGCACCCTGGGCCTCGGAGAACCCGCTGGTGCTCTGGCTCTCCTACCTGCCGTCCACGTCGCCGCTCGTCACCGGGAGCCGCGTCCGGATCGAGGACGCGTTCCGCGCGGCCTGACCACGTCCGGCACCGTCGTCGAGGTCTCTTGACGTCAAGTAATCTCGGACCATGGAGTCCGAGCAGCCGCACGAGGACGAGGTCGACCGCATCATCGCGGCGTGGCGTCGAGTCCGCCCCGACCTCGACGTCACGCCGCTCGCCGTCCTCTCCCGGGTGAGCCGCCTCGACCGGCACCTCGACACGGCACGCCGCGGGGCGTTCGCACGCCACCACCTCGAGCCGTGGGAGTTCGACGTCCTCGCTGCGCTGCGCCGTGCGGGCGCGCCGTTCTCGCTCTCCCCGGGGACGCTCGTCACGCAGACCATGGTCACGAGCGGCACCATGACCAATCGCATCGACCGCCTCGAGACGCGGGGCCTCGTGGTGCGGCAGCCCTCGCCCGCCGACCGGCGCGGCGTCCTCGTCCACCTCACGACGGAGGGCGGGGAACGCGTGGACGCCGCGTTCAGCGACCTCCTCGACGTCGAGCACCAGGTGCTGTCCGTCCTCGACGCGCAGGACCAGCCCGCGATCGCGGACCTCCTGCGCCGTCTCGTGGCGCAGTTCGACAGCCTCACCTGAGCAGCACGGACCGCCGTCCGGAGGTCGCCCGCTCGACCGGGCGGGCGACGGTCAGCCCGCGACCTCGGCGTGGTCGAGCCACTCGGTCTCCAGCGTCTCCTTCTCGTCGGCGAGCACCCTGAGCTCAGCGTCGAGCGCGGTCACGGCGGAGACGTCGGTGGCCTGGGCGGCCATCTTCTCGTGGATGCGCGCCTCGAGCTCGGAGATCTTCGTGAGGCGTCGCTCGATGCGGTTGATCTCCTTCTTGGCCGCCCGCACCTCGGCACCGCTCGGCCGCTCGGCCGGTGCTGCCCCGCTCGGTGCTGCGCCTCCGGGCGCCCCGGACGACGGCGTCCCGTCAGCAGCCGCGCCACCTGCGACGGCGGCGCGGCGCAGGTCGAGGTACTGCTCGACGCCCCCAGGGAGGTCGCGGAGCGAGCCGTCACCGAGGAGCGCCACCTGACGGTCGCACACCCGCTCGAGGAGGTACCGGTCGTGCGACACGACGATGAGCGTGCCGGGCCACCCGTCGAGGAGGTCCTCGAGCGAGGCGAGGGTGTCCGTGTCGAGGTCGTTGGTCGGCTCGTCGAGGAGGAGGACGTTGGGCTCGCCGACGAGCAGCCGCAGGAGCTGCAGACGTCGACGCTCACCGCCCGAGAGGTCGCGGACGAGCGTGGAGGAGCGCTCACGCGTGAAGCCCAGGCGCTCCACGAGCTGCGCGGCGGTGAGCTCCTTGCCGTCGACGGCCACGGTGCGCTTCTCGCGCTCGATGAGCTCGAGGACGCGCAACCCCCCGACGTCGTCCAGCTCGTCGACGTCCTGGGTGAGCTCGGCCACGTCGATGGTCTTGCCACGCTTGACCCGGCCGGCGTCGGGCTCGGCGCGGCCGGAGAGGAGCTTGAGGAGCGTGGTCTTCCCGGCACCGTTGACGCCGACGATCCCGTACCGGTCCCCCGGGCCCAGGCGCCACGTGACGTCGTCGAAGAGCACGCGCCCCTCGGGGTCGGGTCGGCCGTCCGCCGACGGGACCCGCATGGTCACCGACTCGACGTCGAGCACGTCCTTGCCGAGGCGCTTGGTCGCCATGCGGGTGAGCTCGAGCTGGTCCCGCGGGGCGGGCTCGTCGGCGATGAGCGCGGCTGCGGCGTCCAGCCGGAACTTCGGCTTCGACGTCCGGGCGGGCGCGCCGCGCTGCAGCCACGCGAGCTCCTTGCGGAGCAGGTTGTTGCGCTTCTCGGCGGAGACCGCCGCCGACCGCGCACGCTCGGCGCGCGTGAGGACGTACGCGGCGTACCCGCCCTCGTAGCCCTCGACCGCCCCGGTCCCGTCGCCGGTCACCTCCCACATGCGCGTGCAGACCGCGTCGAGGAACCAGCGGTCGTGGGTGACGACGACGAGCGCGCCCCGCGCCCCGGGGCGCGCGTACCGGTCGCGCAGGTGCTCCGCGAGCCACGCGACACCCTCGACGTCGAGGTGGTTCGTGGGCTCGTCGAGGAAGATCACGTCGTGGTCGGCCACGAGCAGCGCGGCGAGCGCGACGCGTCGGCGCTGCCCGCCGGAGAGCGCGTCGGCGCTCTGCTCGAGGTCGAGGTCGGCGAGCAGGCCGGCGTGCACGGACCGGATGCGGGAGTCCGTCGCCCACGTGTGCTCGGGGGCGTCGCCGTGGACGACGTCCCGGACGCTCAGGCCGGGGACCAGCTCGTCGCGCTGGTCGAGCATGCCGATGTCGAGCCCACCCACGCGGGTGACCCGCCCGTCGTCGGGGGTGGTGGTCCCGGCGAGCAGCCGCAGCAGGGTCGACTTCCCCGCACCGTTGGGGCCGACGACGCCCACGCGGTCCCCGTCGTCGATACCGAGGCTGACGGCGTCCAGCAGGGTGCGAGTTCCGGCGACGAGGCGCAGGCCGTCGGCGCCCAGGAGGTGAGCCATGTGCTTCTCTCGATCGGTGTTCGTGGAGTTCAGGGGACGATGCGGGCGCCGGCCACAGGGCCGGAGGCGCACACCGCCTGCTCGCACGCGTCCTCGGCGGTCATCGCTGCCGCGATGGCGAGGGCGTGCTGGTGGCTGCGCGCGAGCGCGGCCACTGTGGGGCCGGAGCCGGAGACGACGACGCCGAGCGCACCGGCGGACGTCGCGGCGTCGAGCGTGCCGGCGAGGTCCGGGGCGAGGTCCACGGCGGCGTCCTGGAGGTCGTTGCTCAGCGCCTGCCCGAGGCGGGCTGGGTCCCCCGCGCGCAGGGCGGCCATGACGTCGGTGTCCGTCTCGACGTCGAGCTCGTGCGCCAGTCCCCCGGCGCGCTCGTCGAAGCGGCGGAACACGTCGGGCGTGGAGAGCCCCTCGGCACGCAGCGCGAACGCCCAGTGGAACTCGCCGCGGACCATGGCGGGGGTGAGCGCCGTCCCACGACCGGTGCCCACGGCCGTGTGCCCGTGGAGCGCGAAGGGCACGTCGGAGCCGAGCCCCGCCGCGAGGTCGGTCAGCTCGTCGCGCGTCAGGCCCGTGCCCCACAGGGCGTCGAGAGCCACGAGGGTCGCGGCCGCGTCGGCGGACCCGCCGGCCATGCCCCCGGCGACGGGGACGCCCTTGACGATCTCGATGTCGGCGCCGCGGTCGACGCCCGCGCGCTCGGCGAGGGCGTGGGCGGCACGCAGCGCGAGGTTCGTGCCGTCGAGGGGCACGAGCTCCGCGCCGTGGCCGGTGACGGAGAGCGTGAGCTCGTCGGCGGCGGTCACCGTGACGTCCTCGTAGAGCGAGACGGCCTGGAACACGGTGATGAGCGGGTGGTACCCGTCGGGCCCGGGGCTGCCGACGTGCAGGGAGAGGTTGACCTTGCCGGGCGCCCGGACGCGAACGGCGGGGCCGCGGGTGGCGACGCTGCTCAGGTACGAGGGAGGGTTCACGGGACCACTGTGCCAGGTCCGGCGGCATCGAGCGCCTCGGCGATCCGTGCGAACTCCTCGACCGTGAGCCGTTCACCGCGCGCCCCGGGATCGACGCCCGCCGCCTCGAGGGCGGCCTGGGCGGCCGCAGGAGACCCGGCGATCTGCGCGAGGGCGCCCCGCAGCGTCTTGCGACGCTGCGCGAACGCGGCGTCGACGACGGCGAACACCCGCTGGCGCGAGGCGAGCGTCACGGGCGCCGGACGCCGCTCGAGGAGGACCAGCGCCGAGTCGACGTTGGGCACCGGCCAGAACACGGACCGCCCGATGGTCGCGGTGCGGCGCGCGGTCGCGTACCAGGCGGCCTTCACCGACGGGATGCCGTACGTGCGGGACCCGGGGGGTGCGGCGAGGCGGTCCGCGACCTCGGCCTGGACCATGACGAGCACCCGCTCGAGGCTGTCGAAGCGCTCGAGGAACGTCAGCAGGACCGGAACGGCAACGTTGTACGGCAGGTTCGCGACGAGCGCCGTGGGCGGGGGTCCGGGCAGCTCCGTGACGGTGAGGGCGTCCTGGAGGACCACGTCGAGCCGGTCGGCGCGGTCGGGGGCCGTCTCGCGGACCGTGAGGGGCAGCTGCGCGGCGAGGACCGGGTCGATCTCGACGGCGACGACGCTCACGTCCGCCTCGAGGAGGCCCAGGGTGAGCGACCCGAGGCCGGGTCCGACCTCGACGACCCGCTGCCCCGGGGTGAGGCCCGCCGAGCGGACGATCTTGCGGACCGTGCCGGCGTCGTGCACGAAGTTCTGCCCGAGGGTCTTCGTGGGGCGGACGCCGAGGCGCCCTGCCAGGTCGCGGATCTGAGCCGGACCGAGCAGGGCGCCAGGGGTGTCGTTCATACTGATGAGCCTAGAGGGTCACGGAGGACCCGACGGTCGTGGGCTCAGCGCAGGCCGAGCTTGGACGAGCAGTGCGGCCACTGGCCCCAGCCGGAGCGGGCCTGGAGGGCCTGGGCGCGCTGGGTCTGCTCCTCGGGGCTGGCCTGCGACGGCAGACCGCTGCCGCCGACCGACTGCCACGTGCCCACCGAGAACTGGTAGAGGCCGTGGTAGAGGCCGTTGCTGCTGACGATCGAGGGGTTGCCACCGGACTCGCACTGGGCCAGCTGGCCCCAGACGTCACCGGTGACCACGGGTGCGGCGGGCGCCGGGGCTGCCGGGGCTGCGGCTGTGGAACCACCCGAGGAGGACGTCGAGGTCGACGGGCTCTTCGGCCTGGGGGCGACGACGACCGGGCGCTCCTTGGTGCCCTGGACGAGGACCTCGGTGACGGGCTCGACGGTGGTGCCGTCGGAGACGAGCTCACGCGACTCCTCGACACCGTCGACGGTGGTCACGCTGAAGACCTCGGTGCGGACACCGGCGACACCCTCGGTGCGCGTCACGACGGGGAGGTCCTCGAAGCGGGTCGCGTCCTCCTCGGTCACCGACTCGAACGGGATCGGGTGCTCGACGGCCTCCTCGGCGACGACGACGCGCTCGATGACGACCGTCACCCGGGTCTCGTCGGCGGTCGGGTCCTCGATGACGTCCGGGGTCTTCCCGGCCTCGGGAGCCGCGGAAGCGTCCGCGGTGGGCTCGCCCTCGGCAGGTGCGGTCCCGGCCGACGAGGCCTCCTCAGCAGCAACCTTCCCGGCCTTCTCGGCGCGTGCCTGCGCGGCCAGCGCGGCCTCGGTGGGCAGGTGCTGGACGGACAGACGGTCGAGCGTGCCGAGCGTGACGTCGTGGTCCTCGAGGATCTGCGGGAGACCGACGCTGCCGTCCTCGACCTCGGTGTCCTCACCGTCGACCCGGAGCGTCACGGGCCCGTCGAGGGACAGGCGCAGACCGATGTCGGCACGCCCCGCGGAGTCGGAGCGGGAGGCGACGAGGTGCACGGCGTCGCCCCGGTCGGCGAAGGCCGCGAGGAACTCGTCGGCGTCGACGGCGGTGGTGGTCGTGGTGCTCGTCTCGCCGTCCTGCATGATCGTGATCTCGCGGGCGTAGCGCACGACGACGTCGGAACCCTCCGAGAGCTTCGCGTTGCCGGACGGTGCGACGACGTCGCCGTCGGACACCGTGACACCGTTCTCCTCGAGGAGGGACTCGACGGATCCGGAGAACGTGGTGACGGTCTGGATCTCGCCGTCGACGTCGAGCGTCACGGTCTTGTGCGCCGTCGCGTACACGGCCGACCCGGCGCCGACGAGGGCCAGGGCGACGCCACCGGTCACGAGGGCGCGGGTCCGGCGGTTCGGGCGAGGTGCCGCGTCCGTCTCGCGTGCGCGGCGGGAGGGCAGGGAGCTCAGGAGGTTCTTCACAGGTGTCCAGACGTGGTGCGTCCCGGGCACAGGACCGTGGGCGGGGAATCCCCTCACCCCGACGGGGTGCCACGCGGTCGTCCTGATCCGGCCGTCGGCCCGAGCCGTGGAGCGGCGCACGCGAGGTGCGCCTGAGGTCCGGGCGCCGCCCGCGCTCCGCTCGGGAGAGCGGTTCGGCGTCGTGGCGACAGTCGACCGTAACCGATCCGTGATCAACCGCCAACAGGTCCGGGCGGACTGCGCTGCGGGCGAACGGGCCCGTCCCGGTCCGTCCGGTCACGGGCCACGAGCGCTGCGGCGCATAATGCCGCGGAAGAGGACGGAGCCCTCACGACGTCGGCGAGTCGCGCTTTTCACCCGGTCCGCGGATCACCGACCGGTGCGTCAGTACCAGTTCTTCTGCTGCGAGTGCGCCCACGCCGCGCACGGTGTGCCGTAGCGGCCCTCGATGTACCCGAGCCCCCACGTGATCTGCGTGGCCGCGTTGGTGCGCCAGTCGTCGGCGACGGACGCCATCTTCGTGCCGGGCAACGACTGGGGGATGCCGTAGGCGCCGCTCGACGCGTTCTCGGCCGTGACCTTCCAGTTCGACTCCTTGGTCCACAACGAGTCGAGGCACGTGAACTGCTCCGCGCCCCACCCGCGCTCGAGGACCATGGACTGTCCGAGCGCCCGCGCGGACCCGGGGTCGACGACCACCGTCGACGGGTCGGGCAGGTCGAGCGTCCCCACCTTGACCACCTCGTTGCGAGGACTCACCGTGACCTGCTGCGCCAGGACCGTGCGTGCGGTCTCCACGCCGTCGACGAGCGTCACGTCGTACGTCGTCACGGCCTGGCCCACGCGCCCCGTCTGGGACACGACGCGCTGGCCGACGACGAGGGTCGGGTCCTCGACCTCCTCGACCTCGAAGGGCAGCGCCTCCGTCGTGGTGTCCGTCGAGCTCGCGGCCCGGCCCACGGTGATGACGCCGCCGTCGACCGGGACGCTGTCGAGCGCAGGGTCCACGACGTCGCCCGGGTTGAGGACCACGCCCGCGGACTCGAGGACCTCGCGCACCGTGCCCGCGGCCGTCTCCATGCTGCTCGTGCCGCCGTCGATCGCCACGGAGACCTCCTTGAGCGTGGAGATCCGCAGGCGGTCCCGTCCGAGCGCGTCCGAGCGCGACGCGCTCACGGCCGCACCCCGGGTGCGGGGCCCCAGCTCCTCGAGCATCTCGCCGACGGTGAGGGCCGTCGAGGCGATCGTCTGCACCTCGCCGTCGATCTCGACCTCCACCATGCGCACAGTCCGGACGACGATGAGGTCTCCGTCGGAGACCGAGCTCTGCACCGACGGGAAGACCTGGTCGTCGGCCGCGACCTCGACCCGGTGGCCGGCGAGGACGTCCTCGACCGTGCGCCCGAACGCGGAGACGGTGCGCTGGTCCCCGTCGACCTCGATCGTCACCGTCTTGTGCATGGCCGTGATCGTCGTGGTGCCCGCCGCCACCGACACGAGCACGAGGGCGTGCGCGACGGTGCGGGCGACGCCGGGGACGCCTCCGGTGCGCAGGGTCACGGTCACGGGCGGGTCGTTCTCCTCTGTGGGTGGGGGCTGGTCAACCGTAGCGGAGCGCCGACCACGGATCATCCCCCGGGTGACGATCGGCCCGACCTCTCACGAACTCTCCATGAACTGCCGGCCGGGTGGGGTCACCACCGCCCGTAGACGGCCTCCGACGTCTGCGTGACGGTCCGGCACACCGTCGCGACGTCCACCCCGACGACGTCCGCGACGGCTCGCACCGTGACCGGCACGAGGTACGGGGCGTTGGGCCGCCCCCGGTAGGGGTGCGGCGTGAGGTACGGGGCGTCGGTCTCGACGAGCACCTGCCCCAGCGGCACGCTGCGCAGCGCCTCGCGGAGCCCGTCGTTCGCCGAGAACGTCACGGGCCCTGCGAACGACAGGTACCAGCCCTGCTCGGCGCAGAACCGCGCCATCCCGGCGTCCCCGGAGTAGCAGTGGAACACGGTCCGCTCGGGCGCCCCGTCCGAGGCGAGCACCTCGAGGACCTCGGCGTGCGCGTCACGGTCGTGGATCTGCAGGGCCAGGCCCAGCTCCTTGGCGAGCGCGACGTGCGCACGGAAGGACCTGCGCTGGGCGTCGAGCCCGGCAGCACCGGTGCGGTAGAGGTCCATGCCGGTCTCGCCGATCGCCCGGATGCGCTCGTTGCCGCGCGCGAGGTCCGCGATCTCCGCGACCGCGGTGTCGAGGTCGACGTCGTGGTGCTCCTGGGGCGCCGGGGGCAGCCCGTCGGGCCCGACGTCCCGGACGCCCGCGTGGAGGGGCGCCTCGTTGGGGTGGATGGCGACGGCGCCGAGGAGCGCGTCGTGCTCGCGGACGACGCGGTCGGTCCACCGGGCGGCCGGGAGGTCGCACCCGACCTGCACCATGCGGGTGACCCCGACGGCGGCGGCCTCCGCGACGAGCTCGGCCACCCCGGGGACGGGGATCCCGTCGGGCAGGACGTGGCCGACGGAGTCGAGGTGGGTGTGGTTGTCGACGACCTCCCCCGGCAGCGGCTCGGGTGCCGGGGGGCGGCTGCGGTCGCGCTCGCGCCTCGCCACGTCAGGCCGTGGTGGGGGCGCCGGGGATCTCCTCGGGGTCCTCGAGCCTCGGGAAGAGGGCGTCGCCCTTGGTGACGGTGGTCCCGGCGGGGAGCTGCCCGAACGGAGCCACGGTGCGGACGTCCTGGGCGTCGAGCGGGCCGACGGCGGCCTCGGCGCCGAGGAGCGTCCACAGGCCGGTCGCGGCCTTGGGGACCACGGGGTTGAGGAGCACCGCGAGGACGCGCAGCGCCTCGGCGGCGGTGACGAGGATCGTCGCCAGGCGACCGCCCTCCACACCCGCTCCGCCGGCGGTCTCCCCGGGGAGCTTGGCGACCTTCCACGGTTCCTGCTCCGTGAGGTACATGTTCGTGGCGTCGACGAGGGTCCAGATCGCGTTGATGGCCTCGTGCGGTGCGATGCGGTCGATCGCGTCCTCGGCGTCCGCGACGGCCTTGGTGGCGACCGCCTGCAGCGCCTCCTCGGCGTCCGTCGGGGACCCGGGGGCGGGCAGGGCTCCCCCGAAGTTCTTGCCGATCATGGCGGCGACCCGGGAGGCGAGGTTGCCGAACCCGTTGGCGAGCTCTGCGTTGTACCGGGCCGAGAGGTCCTCCCAGGAGAACGACCCGTCCTGCCCGAAGGGGATGGCCCGCATGAAGTAGTACCGGAAGGCGTCGGACCCGAAGTGGTCGATGATCTGGCTCGGGGCGATGCCGGTGAGCTTGGACTTGCTCATCTTCTCGCCGCCCACGAGGAGCCACCCGTGCGCGAAGACGGTCCTCGGCAGCGGCAGCCCGGCGGCCATGAGCATCGCCGGCCAGATAACGGCGTGGAACCGGAGGATGTCCTTGCCCACGAGGTGGACGTCCGCGGGCCACGTCCGCGCGAACTTCTCCGCGTCCGCGGGGTCCGCGGACCCCTGCCCGACGGCGGTCATGTAGTTGAGCAGCGCGTCGAACCACACGTACAGGACGTGGGAGGAGTCCCACGGGATGGGGATGCCCCAGTCGAAGGTGGACCGGGAGATCGACAGGTCCTGCAAGCCCTGCTTGACGAAGCCGACGACCTCGTTGCGGGCGCTCGCCGGCTGCACGAACTCCGGGTGCTCCTCGTAGAGCGCCAGGAGGCGGTCCGCGTAGGCGCTCATGCGGAAGAAGTAGTTCTGCTCGGAGAGCATCTCGACGGGCCTGCCGTGGACGGGGCACAGCTTCGAGCCCTCGAGGTCTCCGGTCCCGTCGACGAGGTCACCGGGGAGCTTGTACTCCTCGCAGCCCACGCAGTACGGGCCCTCGTAGGAGCCCGCGTAGATCTCGCCGTCGTCGTAGAGCTTCTGGATGAAGGACCGGACCCGCTCCGTGTGACGGGGCTGCGTGGTCCGGATGAAGTCGTCGTTGCGCGCGTCGAGGGTGGTGAGCACCGGCTCCCAGGCGCTCTCCACGAGGCGGTCGGCCCATTCCTGCGGCGTGACCCCGTGAGCCTCCGCCGTCCGCATGACCTTCTGCCCGTGCTCGTCCGTCCCGGTGAGGAACCACACGTCCTCCTGACGCTGGCGGTGCCAGCGGGTGAGGACGTCGGCCGCGACCGTGGTGTACGCGTGCCCGATGTGCGGGGCGTCGTTGACGTAGAAGATCGGGGTGGTGAGGTAGAAGCTCTGCGCCCCGGCGGGCGCTGCGTTCTCGTCGTGGGCCATGGGGCAATGCTAGGGCGTCACGCGCCCGGTGGAGGTCAGGGTTCCACCGACGGGACGCCGTCAGTCGTCGACGGTGACGCGGAGCAGGCGGTCGTCGTCTGGGCCGGGCTCGCCACGGCCGTCGGTGGTGCTCGTGAGGACGTACAGGTCGCCGTCGGAGCCCGTGACCACGGTGCGGACCCGACCGGTGCCGCCCTCGAGCAGCGACTGCGGCTGCCCGACGCCCTGGGCCGCCAGCGGGACGCGCCACAGACGCTCGCCCTGCAGCGCGGCGAGGTACACGCCCTCGCCGGTGACGGCGAGCCCGCTGGGGGACGCCTCGGCGGTGTCCCACGTGACGAGAGGGTCGACGAACCCGGCGGCGGTGCTCGCCTCCGCACCGACGCCCTCGACGTCGGGCCACCCGTAGTTGCCGCCGGCGACCACGAGGTTGAGCTCGTCGGCGGTGTTCTGCCCGAGCTCGGACGCGAACATCCGGCCGTCCTCGGACCACCCGAGGCCCTGGACGTTGCGGTGCCCCAGGGACCACAGGGGTGATCCGGGGATCGGGTTGCCGGGAGCCGCGGACCCGTCGGGGGTGATGCGCAGGATCTTCCCGGCGAGCGAGTCGGGGTTCTGGGCGAGTCGCGGCGACCCGGCGTCGCCGGTCGAGACGTAGAGGTGGCCGTCGGGCCCGAAGGCGACCTGCCCGCCGTCGTGCGTGGCCGCCGCGGGGACGGCGTCGAGGATCACCTCGAGCGCTCCGAGCCGCGTCCCCTGGAGCTCGCCACGGAGCACCTGGTTGCCGCCCTCCGCGGTCCGGTAGAGGAAGACGAGGCCGTCCTCGTCGAACGTCGGTGAGACCGCCACCCCGAGGAGCCCGCCCTCACCGTCGGTGACGGTGAGCTCGGCGAGGTCGTCCGCGCCCTCCCCCGTCACCGGCGTCGTGGAACCGTCGGTCACGCGCAGCAGCCTGCGGTCGTCTCGCTCGGTGACGAGCCACGCCCCGTCGGGCAGCTCGGCGAGACCCCACGGGGCCGCGAGCCCGGTCGCCACGACCTCGGCGACGTCCGCGGTGACGAGCGGGACCTCGGGGACGGTGCGGTCGCCGTCCTCACCGGTGTCCCCCTCGCCGGCGGCGTCGGTGGGCGCGTCCTCCGCGGGCTCCGTCGTGGCCCCTGCGGACGTCGAGCCGCCCGTGGGCTCCGCCGCCCGGTCGTCGTCCCCGCCGCACGCGGCGAGCGCCAGGGCGACCGCCACGACCCCGGCGACGCGCGCGGTCCGCGTGCTGCGCATCGCCCTCACAGCCGCGTCAGCCCCTTCTTCAGGCCCCGCACGGCCTGACCGATGCGGTGCTCGTTCTCGATGAGCGCGAAGCGCACGTACTCGTCACCGCCCGCCCCGAAGCCGACCCCGGGCGACACGGCGACGTCGCACTCGTGGACGAGGTGCCGGGCGAACTCGATGGACCCCATCTCGCGGTAGGCCTCCGGGATGCGCGCCCACACGAACATGGTTCCGCCGGGCCGTTCCACCGGCCAGCCGATGCGCTGCAGCCCGTCGCACAGGGCGTTGCGGCGCGACTCGTACACGTCGGACACCTCGCGCGGGAAGTCGACGGCCTCGTTGAGCGTCACGGTCGCGGCGATCTGGATGGGCTGGAACGTCCCGTAGTCGAGGTAGCTCTTGAGCTTGCCGAGGGCGCCCACCACGTCGCTGCGCCCGACGAGGAACGCCACGCGCCACCCGGCCATGGAGTACGACTTGGTCATGGAGTACAGCTCGACGGCGACCTCCGTGGCGCCCTCGCACTGCATGATCGACGGGGGCGTGAAGCCGTCGAAGGTCATGTCCGCGTAGGCGAGGTCGTGGACGAGCACGACGTCGCGCTCGCGCGCCCAGTCGACGAGTCGCTGGAGGTCCTCGAGGGACGCGACCGTGGTGGTGGGGTTGTGCGGGAAGGACAGGACGACGACGCGCGGCTTGGGCCAGCCGAGCTCCCACGCCTCCATGACGCGGTCGATGAACCCCGACGCGTCGGTCCCGTCGCCGATGGGCACCTGCCGCGCGTCGGCGCCGGCGAAGTACGGGCCCCAGATGTGGATGGGGTAGCTGGGGGTGGGCACGATGGCGCTGTCCCCGGGCTGCAGCAGCACCCACATGAGGTGGCTGAAGCCCTCCTTGGCCCCGATGGTGGAGATGATCTGCGTCTCGGGGTCGAGCGTCACCCCGAAGCGTCGCTGGTAGAGGCTCGCGACGGCCTCGCGCAGCTTGGGGATGCCCCGGGACGACGAGTACCGGTGGTTGCGCTGGTTGAGCGCTGCCTCGGCGAGCTTGTCCACCGCCACCTGGGGGCTCGGCAGGTCCGGGTTGCCGAAGCCGAGGTCGACGACGTCCCGGCCCTCGCGGCGCGCCTCGAGCTTGAGGGAGTCGATGATCGTGAAGACGTACGGCGGCAGACCGGGGATGCGGCGGAACTCGATCTCACGAGGCATGCGTGCACACTATCGCCGCCGCACGGTCGCGGCAGGAGGGCGACCGGCCCGCGGAACGCGGCGGCGCGGACTACCGTGGACCCATGACGAGCACAGGCGACCTCACCCACCGCGCGCTGATCATCGTCGACGTGCAGCCGACGTTCTGCGAGGGCGGCGCGCTGCCCGTCGCCGGGGGCGACGACGTGGCCCGCGCGATCGCGCTCTACGCGACGGAGCACCGACCGGACTACGACCTCGTCGTCACCACGCAGGACTGGCACGTGGACCCGGGCGACCACTTCAGCGACACCCCGGACTTCGTCGACTCGTGGCCGCCGCACGGCGTCGCGGGGACGGCGGAGGCGGAGCTCCACCCGGCGCTGTCCGCGATGGTCCCCGAGGTGTCGGTGAAGAAGGGCGAGTACCAGGCGGCCTACTCGGGCTTCGAGGGGCGCGACGGCGAGGGGCGCCTGCTCGCCGACATCCTCCTCGACGCGAGGATCACCCGTGTGGACGTCGTCGGTCTGGCGGAGTCCCACTGCGTCAAGGCGACGGCGCTCGACGCGCACGCCCTCGGTCTGGCCACCCGCGTCCTCACCGATCTCACGGCCCCGGTCTCCGAGGAGCTGGGCGTGCAGGCGCGCGAGGAGCTGCGGGCCGCCGGGGTGCACCTGGCGCCCAGCACGTCCGCCTGACCGTCAGGTCTGCAGCGTCAGGTCTGCAGCGTCAGGTCTGCAGCGTCGCGTAGGCCCCGCCGGCCGCGACGAGCTCGCCGTGCGACCCGACCTCGACGACCCGCCCGGCCTCCATGACGGCGATCCGGTCCGCCCCCCGGATCGTGGAGAGGCGGTGGGCGACGACGAACGTCGTGCGCCCCGCCATGAGGCGCTCGAGGGCACCCTGGACGAGGCGCTCGGACGTCGCGTCGAGCGCGGAGGTGGCCTCGTCGAGCACGAGGACGCGGGGGTTGCGGATGAGCGCCCGGGCGATGGCGATGCGCTGGCGCTGCCCGCCGGAGAGCCGTGAGCCACGCTCGCCGATGACGGCGTCCAGGCCGCCCATCTCGTCGACGAAGCCGAGGGCGTTCGCGTCGTCCAGGGCGGTGCGGACCACGTCGTCCGGGAGGTCGTGGTCCCCGTACGTGACGTTGTCGCGGACGGTGCCCTCGAAGAGGAGCGACTCCTGCGGGACGACGGCGAGGTGCCTGCGGTACGTGCGCAGGTCGAGGCCGGCCATGTCGTGACCGTCGACGAGGATCCGCCCCGACGTGGGCGCGAGGAAGCCGATGACCATGTTGAGGACCGTCGACTTCCCGGAGCCCGAGGGGCCCACCAGGGCGATGGTCTCCCCCGCGCGCACGTCGAGGGTGAGGTCCTCGATCGCGGGCGCCGTGGCGTCGTCGTACCGGAAGGCGACGTGCTCGAAGCGCACGGCGCCGCGCACCTCGGTGACCTGCTCCTTGCCCTCGTTGCGCTCGAGGTCCTGCTCGGACAGGACGTCCCCCATGGACCGGATCGACTCGAGACCCTTGGTGATGATGGGTGCGAGGGTCATGAGGACCGTCACGGACCCGGTGAGCTGCACGAAGTACGCGGAGAGCATGACGACGTCGCCGGGCGTGAGGTCGAAGAGGCCCGTGTAGGCGGCCCACGCCGCTCCCACGAGGCACGCCACGGACAACAGCTGGAACGTGATCCACGCGAGGGCCCCGAAGCGCCCGTTGAGGACGTCGAGCCGGATCCCCGCCTCGCGGACGCCCAGGAGCGTCGAGTCCAGGCGGTCGAGCTCGCGGTGCTCCAGGGCGTGCGCGCGGGTGATGGGGATGAGGTGCGTCATCTCGCTCACCCGGGCGGACATCGCCTCGACCTGCCGCCGGAAGTCGGCGTTGCGGCTCACCATGCGCTTGCGCATGGTGACCACGAGGGCCGCCGACGCCGGGACGGCGAGGAGGAAGACGGGGAGGAACTCCGGGGTGCGGACCGCGGTGAGGACGAGCGCCCCGGCGAGCGTCGTGATGGCGCCCATCGACGAGTCGAACGTCTGGCGCGACGACTCGACGACGTTCTCCACGTCGCGGACGATCTTCGCCTGGAGCACGCCGGCGCTCGTGCGCCGGTGGTACCCGATGGACAGCTCCTGGAGACGCCGCGCCAGGGACATGCGCAGGTTCGTCTCGACGGTTCGCACGGAGTGGGACAGGAACCGCACGTACACGGCGGTGAGCGGCAGGTTCTGCGCGATGATCACGGTCATGAACGCGGCCACGAACCAGAGCTCGGACAGGGGGCGCTCCTCGACGACGATGTCGATGACCTCGGCGGTGAGCACGGGCATGACCCACACGGGCGAGTGCTTCACGGCATAGGCGAGGGCGGCGCCGAGGATCCTCCACCGCTGGTCGGAGAAGAGGCGGACGGTGGTCCGCACGGGGTGGGTGCCGTCGTACCACTCCTCGACGGGCGTGCGGGTGCGGGTCATGAGGACCATCCTCCCGCAGGATCGGATCGATTCGATAGACCTGGGGCGGGCGGGTTCGGTGTCTGCGGTCAGCGCCCAGGCTTGGCGGCGAGCGCCGCGGCGTAGAGGTCCCGCTTCACGGCGCCGGTGGCGGTCGCGACGTCGGCGACGGCCTCCTTGAGGCGCTCCCCCGCGTCGACCCGGGCGAGGACCTCGGCGACGAGGTCGGCGGTGGACGCGGGCTCTCGGTCGGGCGCCCCGGCGACGACGACGGAGATCTCGCCGCGCAGCTGCTCGGCGGCGGTGCGCTCGGCGAGGTCGCCGAGGGTGCCGCGCAGGACCTCCTCGTACGTCTTGGTGAGCTCGCGGCACACCGCGGCCGGGCGGTCGTCGCCGAAGGCCTGGGCCATGGCGGCGAGCGTCTGGTCGACGCGGTGCGGCGACTCGAAGAAGACCATGGTGCGGCGCTCGTCGGCGAGGGCCTGGAACGCGCGGGCCCGCTCGCCGGGCTTGCGCGGCGGGAACCCCTCGAAGCAGAAGCGGTCCGTGGGCAGCCCGGACACGGCGAGCGCCGTGAGGACGGCGCTGGGTCCGGGGGCCGAGGTGACGGGCAGGTCCCGCTCGATGGCGCGCGCGACGATCCGGTACCCGGGGTCGGAGACGCTGGGCATCCCGGCGTCGGTGACGACGAGGACGGTGCCACCGCCCTCGACGACGTCGAGGAGCTCGTCGGCGCGGGCGGTCTCGTTGTGCTCGTGGCAGCTCACGACGCGCCCGCCGGGGCGCAGGTCGAGGCGTCCGGCGAGGGCGTGCAGGCGTCGGGTGTCCTCGGCGGCGACGACGTCGGCCTCGACGAGGAGGCGACGGAGGCGCGGCGAGGCGTCCTCGACGTCTCCGATGGGTGTCGCTGCGAGGACGAGGCGGCCGGTCATGCGTCCAAGCGTGCCATGGCGGCCCAGGTGTGAAGGACGTCACCTACGATGACTGGCGTGACCGGGAGCGACAGGACCGACGACGGGCAGACGGCTGCGGCTCCTGCGACCGCTGGGACGGGTGCGCGCGGTGTCGGTGGCGCTGGTCGCCCAGACCTCGTGAAGGCGGGTGCGGAGTCGACGCGCAGCCGGATGGTGCGCGACCTCTTCTCGCGGCGCAGCCTCGCGCTGGGCTCGACGGCGTCGGACCGGTTCTGGGGGTGGGCGGGGCCGCTGGCGGTCGCTCTCGTGGCCGCGGTCCTGCGCCTGGTGAACCTGGGCAACCCCAGGACGCTCGTGTTCGACGAGACGTACTACGTCAAGGGCGCGTACACCCTGCTCACCCTGGGGTACGAGGCGGACTGGCCGGACGACCCGAACGAGGCGTTCGAGTCGGGGAACCAGGACATCTACGTGGCGCGGCCCGACTACGTGGTGCACCCGCCGCTGGGCAAGTGGATGATCGCCGTCGGGATGCGCCTGGGCGGCTCGGAGAACCCGTGGGCGTGGCGGCTGTCCGCTGCCGTCCTGGGCGCCGTGGCGGTGTTCCTCCTCGCCCGGACGGCACGGCGACTCTTCGGGTCGACGGCGGCCGGCATCCTCGCCGGGGCGTTGTTCGCGCTGGACGGGGTGGCGATCGTGCACGCCCGGACGGGCCTGCTCGACGGCTTCCTCATGCTGTGGGTCCTCGTGGCCTTCGCGTGCCTGGTCCGTGACCGCGAGTGGTCGCGGCGGCGGCTCGCGGAACGCGCGGCGGTGCTCGTCGACTCCGGGCGAGGTCTCGGCAGGTGGGGCCCGACGACGGGGTTCCGCTGGTGGCGCTTCGCGGCGGCGGTGGCCCTGGGGCTGGCGTGCGGCACCAAGTGGTCCGGCCTGTACTTCGTCGCCGTGCTCTGCGTCCTGTCGGTGGCGTGGGACGCGACGGCGCGCCGCACGATCGGGGTGCGCGCGTGGCCCGTCGCGGCCCTCGTGCGCGACGCCCTCCCAGCGATGGCCGTGGTGCTCCCGACGGTGCTCGTCATGTACCTGGCGTCGTGGGCCGGGTGGTTCGCCGACTCCCGGTCGTACAACCGGTGGTGGGCGGGCAAGCACCCCGTCGAGTACCCGTCGTGGGTACCGGAGGCGATCTCGGGCAGGCTCGGTCCGTTCGAGTCCCTGTGGGCCTACCACACGAAGATGTGGGAGTTCCACACGGGGCTGACGAACCCGCACACGTACGAGGCGAACCCGTGGGGTTGGTTGATCCAGTGGCGGCCCACGTCGTTCTACTGGCGCAAGACCACCATGGGCGAGGGCGGTTGCGGGGCCGAGGAGTGCGCCCGGGCGATCACGTCGATCGGCAACCCGCTCATCTGGTGGCTCGCGACCCTCGGGCTCCTGGTCGCGATCTGGGCGCTGGTCCGGTTGCGCGACTGGCGGGCGGGCGCCGTCCTGTCCGGAGTCATCGCCGGCTGGGTGCCGTGGCTGTTCCTCACCGAGCGCACGGTCTTCACGTTCTACGTCATCGCCTTCGCGCCGTGGATGTACCTGTCCCTCGCGTACGTCGTGGCGCTCGGCTGGGAGCTGGTCGAGGACCGGGGCGAGGTCGCACGCCGTCGGTACCGACGCGCCGTGGGAGTGGTCCTCGGGTGCGTCCTCGCGGCGAGCGTCTTCTTCTACCCGCTGTGGACCGGCATGGAGGTCCCGTACTGGTTCTGGCAGGCCCACATGTGGCTGGACAGCTGGATCTGACCTACGAGGCGATGCGGGTCCGCCCGTCGGACACCGGCCCGTCCTCCATGCTGAGCGTCACCTGAGCCCAGAGCTCGTCGAGGGAGAGCCCGACGACGGCGGCGACGGCCGCGACGGTGGTGAACGCCGGGGTCGCCACCCGGCCGGACTCGATCTTGCGGAGCGTCTCCGGGGAGATGCCCGCCTCGAGCGCGGTGTCGAGCATGGGCCGTGCGCCCCGTGCTCGGCGGAGAGCAGCACCGAGGCGCTGGCCTCGTTCGATCTCTGCGGGCGTGAGCGGCGTCCTGACCATGGGCCGATCCTAACCCGGGATAGTATGACCGGGATAGTTATCCGGCACCCCTGGAGGCACCGCATGATCGAGATCCTCAGCCCGACCGAGCTCCCGAGGGCCCGGAGGTCCGGCGCGCTCGTCGCCGACATCCTCCAGAGCCTGCGGTCGCGGGCCGGGGTCGGCACCAACCTCCTGGAGATCGACCGCTGGACGCGCGAGATGATCGACGGCGCCGGTGCACAGTCCTGCTACGTCGACTATGCGCCGTCGTTCGGCCGCGGACCGTTCGGGCACCACGTCTGCACGTCGGTCAACGACGCGGTGCTGCACGGGCTCCCGCACGACTACGACCTCGCCGACGGCGACCTGGTGACCCTCGACCTGGCCGTCTCGCTCGAGGGCGTGGTCGCTGACTCCGCGGTGAGCTTCGTGGTGGGCGGCTCGGCACCGCAGGAGAGCCTCGACATGATCGCGGCGACGGAGCGCGCCCTGGCGGCGGGGATCGCGGCGGTGCGTCCCGGCGCACGGGTCGGGGACCTCTCGCACGCGATCGGCACGGTGCTGGGCGAGGCCGGGTACCAGGTGAACACGGAGTTCGGCGGGCACGGCGTGGGGTCGACCATGCACCAGGACCCGCACGTCGCGAACACGGGGCGGCCGGGGCGCGGGTACGTGCTGCGCCCGGGCCTGCTCCTGGCGCTGGAGCCGTGGATCATGGCGGACACCGCCGACCTCGTCACCGACGCGGACGGGTGGACGTTGCGCAGCGCGACGGGCTGCCGGACGGCGCACAGCGAGCACACGGTCGCGGTGACGGAGGACGGCGCGGAGATCCTCACGCGACCGACGCCCGCCCTCCCCTGAGGGGGAGGACGGGCGTCGAGGGCTCGCGGGTGCCGCGTGCGGTCAGCGGGCGGAGCGGAACTGCGCGGTGAGGGGGCACTGGAAGGGGTCGCGCGCGGCGAGGCCCACCCGGTTGAGGTACTCGACGACGATCCGGTAGGACTCGATGAGCGAGGTCTCGGTGTACTTGATGCCGCGCTCGGCGCAGAACTCCATGACGAGGGGGCGCACCTGGCGCAGCGCGGGGCTGGGCATGCTGGGGAAGAGGTGGTGCTCCACCTGGAAGTTCAGGCCGCCCATCCAGACGTCGATCCAGCGGCCGCCGGTGATGTTGCGGCTCATGAGGACCTGGCGGCGCAGGAAGTCGATCTTCACGTCGGGGCCGACGACGGGCATGCCCTTGTGGTTGGGGGCGAACGACGCACCCATGAGGAACCCGAACACCCCGAGCTGGACGCCGAGGAACGCGAAGCCGATACCGACGGGCATGAGCAGGAAGACGGCGACGACGAACCCGACGAGGCGGATCCCCACGAACGTGATCTCGATGCCGCGACGCTTCACGGGTCCCTTGCCGAGGATGGTCTTGATCCCGTTGGCGTGGAGGTTGAGGCCCTCGAGGAGGAGCAGGGGGAAGAACCAGTAGCCCTGGTTCGCGGCGAGCCACGCCCAGATGCCCGTCTTGGGCTTGGTGATGGTCTCCGTCTCCCACGTGAGCACGCCGTTGAGCATGTCGGGGTCCGTGCCGACGACGTTGGGCTTGGCGTGGTGGCGGGAGTGCTTGTGCAGCCACCAGCCGTAGCTCATGCCTCCGAAGAGGTTGGCGATGACGAGGCTCGCCCAGTCGTTCCACTGCCCGGACTTGAAGATCTGCCGGTGGGCGGCGTCGTGCCCGAGGAACGCGAACTGGGTGAACAGGACCCCGAGGCCGGCGGCGACGGCGAGCTGCCACCACGAGTCGCCGAGGAGCACCATCGCGGCCACGGCACCGGCGAGGAGGCCGACGAGGAGCGCGAAACGTCCCCAGTAGTAGGCGTAGCGCCGACGCATGAGGCCGGTCTCCTGGACCGTGCGCGTCAGGGCAGAGAAGTCGCTGACCTGGCGGTCACGGGGCGACATGGTCTCGGTGGTGTCGAGGACAGTTGTCATCGTCGTCCGCTCGTCGTCGGTGACGCTGGCGGGGTCCCGGCAGCTCCTCCGACGGTACGTGCGTAGCGCGGCGATGATCAGGGGGCTGTCCCCCGTATGTCCCTGAGGACGTCCGGAGACGATGACCATGGCCTCGCTGATCTATTGACTTTCGATAGATCTCCATCGACGATCGATGCATGAACAGATCGGTGCTCATCGCCCTCCGCGTCGCGCTCGTCGTCCTGCTGCTGGTCGCGCTGCTCTACCAGGTGCAGATGCCGATCATGGCGTCCGACGTCGCCCGCACCGCACCGGAGGTCGAGCACCTCGTGGTGCCGTACTCGGTGGCGGCGATCCTGGCGATCCTCTGCGCAGAGGTCGCCGGTGCGGCGGTCTGGCGCCTGCTTTCCCTCGTCGAGCGGGGAGAGGTCTTCGGTGACGCCGCGGTGCGGTGGGTCGACGTGGTCATCGCCAGCGCGGTCGGCGTCTCGGCGCTGTCCGCCGCGGTCCTCGTGCACGTGCTCGCCGTGTTGCGGACCGGCGGGCCCGGCGTCGTGCTGCTCCTCGCCGTGTGCGTGGCCGGCGGCGCGGCGCTCGCGCTGCTCATGGGGGTCATGCGGCGGTTGCTCCGCACGGCGATCGACGACCGGGCCGAGCTCGACGAGGTCATCTGATGCCTGTCGTGGTCGACCTCGACGTCATGCTCGCCCGACGGAAGATGTCCGTCGGCGAGTTCGCCGAGGCGGTGGGCATCACTCCCGCGAACGTCGCGGTCCTCAAGAACGGCCGCGCCAAGGCCGTCCGCTTCTCGACGCTCGACGCCATCTGCCGCGTCCTGCGGTGCCAGCCCGGCGACATCCTCCGCTGGGAGGAGGACCCCACCGGCTGACGCGCCCCCGCCCTACAACGCGCGAGGCCCCGACCGGCGGTGCCGGTCGGGGCCTCGGTGATGCTGTGGTGGAGCTAAGGAGATTCGAACTCCTGACCTCTTCGATGCGAACGAAGCGCGCTACCAACTGCGCCATAGCCCCTCCGCTCCTCAGACCGGAGCCTGTGAAGCGCTACCTAGGTTAGCACCACGTGACGGGTGCTCCGCACACGGACGTTACTCCCCCGCAGCCCTGCGTCGGGCGAGGACGGAGTCGAGGTTCACCCCGAGGCTGTCGGCACCCCTCGTGCGGGCCGGAGCGGCGGGAGCAGCAGGCTGAGGCTCTGCGACGTCGTCGTGGCCGACGGCCAGCTCGGCGAGGCGCGCCTGCGTCACCTGGAGGATCTCGGCGGTGAGCGGCGCCGGCTCCCAACGCTGCGCGGCCGCCTTCATCGTGTAGACAGGCCGCGGCACGGGGACGGGCTGCCACTCGTCCGGCCCGTCTGTCCCTGTCGCAGCGAGGGGCGCGTGGCCCGCGTCCTCGGGCTGCACCACGCCCGCGGAGGGGCGAGGGCCCTCGTCCTGCACGACGACCGCGTCACCCGTCCTGGCGGTGGACGACGGCTCGACGACGACCTCGCCCGCTGTCGTCGCCGGAGCGTCTGCTGCGGACGCCACGTGATCCGGGCCGCCGTGGTCGTGGTCGTCGCCACGTGTGACGTCCTCGCCGGTCCGGACGCGGGCGATGATCTGGGTGTGGGACTGCGAGCCGTGGACGGCGCGCCCCGTGACGGTCGGGCGACCGACAGCAGGCGGACGGCCGTGGAGCTGGCGGTCCGCCGCTGCGGCCCGGGCGGCACGACGCTCGAGCTCGCGCTCCTCCCACGCCGCGTCGGCCCGCTGGTTGCCCACCACCGCGCGGCGGCCGAGGACGAGGACGGTACCCAGCAGCGCGGCGGGGACGAGGACCAGCCACGCGCTGAGCACGCTCAGCGCGGCGAGCGCCCCCACGGCGACGCTGAGGACGAGGAGGACCGCCGTGAGCATCGCCCGGCGCCGTGCCGCGGCGGCGCGACGCTCGTGCAGGGCCTCGCGCACCGGCAGCGCCTGGGAGGAGGGGTGGTCTGGTCGCTCCATGTCCTGCTCTCCTTCCGTGGGGCGGCGCCGGGGCCTCACGGTCATGCCGTGAGGCGGTGTCAACAGTGGTGCTGCAGAGGTGCCCGACGACGCGCGGTCGCCGTGCGAGAGGTGGACGACAGCCTTCGTCGTCCGCTGTGGCAGACCCGCCGAGGTGACCCGCGGCCCGCCCGCCGTCGCGACGGCGAGGACCCGCAGGTTCCCGGAGAACCGGTCGTCGACCCGCGAGTCGGCCATCTGCTGTCGTTGACGCAGCCGCTGCGGGACCAGATAGGCCAACCACAGACCGACCACTGCCAGGACGACGATGCCGGCTGGTGAGTCCACACCACGACGTTAGGCGAGGCGCTCGGACCGGGAGCGCACGCCGCGCGGTGTGTCGGGGGTGCAAGTGACATCGATGTGATTCTGCCACGAGGGCCCCGGGCCGCGCCCGGGAGCAGGACCGGACCGAGCACGGAGCGTCACCGCCGGCCGACGCGCCGTCACCCCTGGTGGGCGCGTCGCCAGCGGGCCAGGAGGCCGTCGGGGACCTCCTCCGCCGTGAGCGCGAACGTCCGGTGGTCGCACCACCGGCCCTGGATGTGCAGGTACGCGACACGCACCCCCTCGTCCCGCAGACCGAGCTTCTCGACGACGCGCAGGCTCGGCGCGTTCTCCGGACGGATGTTCACCTCGATGCGGTGCAGACCGAGCTCGAAGAAGCAGTGGTCGGTGGCCATGGCCACCGCGGTGGGCACCACCCCCCGGCCGGCGACGTGCTCGCTCACCCAGTAGCCGATGCTCGCCGAGCACAACGACCCGTAGGTGATGGAGGAGACCGTGAGCTGGCCGACGAGCTCGCCGTGCAGCTCGATCGCGAAGGGCAGCGTCGACCCGTCGTTCGCGGCACGCGTGAGCGCCGCGACGTACTCCGCGAACGTCGGCGGCCTCCCGGCGCGCTGCCAGCGCGTCCTCCCCGGCCGGCGGTCGCCGCCGAGGTCCTCCGGGGTGGTCGCCTCCCACCGGTCCAACCACCTGGCGTTGCGTGCACGCAGCGCGAGCCAGTCGTCCGCGTCGGACCGGCGCAGCGGGCGCAGCGTCAGCCCGGTGACCGGGGCGCCGTCGCCGGGTTTCTCGCGGAGCGTCACCGGCCACGTCGACGACCCGGACCACCAGGGGCTCACGCCTCGAGCACCAGGCAGTGGACGCGGTCGCCGAAGCGCACCTCGGACTCGTTCTCGGGGACGACCGCCAGGGCGTTCGCCTGGGCGAGGCCCGCCACGGAGAGCTCGTCGAGGCGCGTCGGGTCGCCCACGGGGCTCACGTGGTACCCCTCGTCGGGCGACCCCACGAGGGTCGCCGGCACGAACTGCCGCACGCCCTGCGGGCTGCGCCACCCGACCGACGCGTGGGCCGCCACCGACGGGCGGTAGATCTCCGTGTAGCCCGCCATGGCCCTGAGGGCGGGCCGGACGAACACCTCGTACGAGACCTGCGCGGCCACCGGGTCGCCCGGGAGGGAGAACACGGGCACCGTGTCCCCGGGGACACCCTGCTCCCCCGGTTCCCCGAAGCCTGCACGGAGGGTGCCCAAGCCCTGGTTGCGCCCCGGGACCATCGCGAGGTGGTCGAACCGCACGGTGCCCAGCGGCGACAGGACGTCCCGCAGCGTGTCGTGCGACCCCTCGCTCAGGCCCCCGGTCGTGATGAGGAGGTCGGCGCGCACCAGCTGGTCCTCGATGGCCTCCCGGAGCGTCGAGCGGTCGTCGCTCACCGGCGCGACCTGGATGGCCACCGCTCCCGCGTCCTGAACGGCGGTCCGCAACGACGGGCCGTTCGCGTCGAAGACACCCGGGCGCAACGACCCGGGCGGGACGAGCTCGTCGCCCACCGGGACGATGACCACGCGCGGGGCGGGGTGGACGCGGATGCGGGCGTACCCCAGGCTCGCCGCCAGGGACAGCTTCCGGGCGTCGAGACGCTGACCGGCCCGCAGCGCCGTGCTGCCCGCCCGCACGTCCGCTCCCGGCAGGCGGACGTTGGAGCCTGCCGCGAACGGCGTCGTGACACGGACCCGCGCCGTCCCACGGTCGGTCGCCCACACGGGGACCACGGCGTCCGCGCCCACGGGGAGGGGCACACCCGAGCCCAGCAGGACGCTCTGCCCCGGCACCAGGCGGAAGGGCTCGTCGGCCGCCGACCACACGTCGTGGACCACCGGCAGCGACACCGGGCGGGACGGGTCCGCACCCGCGACGTCCTCGGCACGCACCGCGTACCCGTCGCACGTCGCGACCGCGCGCGCAGGGACGTCCTCGGTGACGACGACGTCCGCAGCGAGGATGCAGCCGGCAGCGTCGGTGAGGACCACGTCGAGGGCGGGCACCGGCCGAGCCACGGCCAGCACCGCCGCCAGCTGGTCCTGCACGCTCCTCATCGCAGAACTCCCTGACGTGCGGCTGAAGTCATGCAGGACAGGCTAGTGCAGATCAGCGGCGGTGAATCTCCCCCACCGGGAGGACCCGAGCCGACCTTTTCTTTGAGATACTTTGACCATGAGCGGCACACGTCAGCCCTACCCGCCCCACGGCTCCCTCGACGTCGAGGACGCGAAGAACTCCCTCCGCGGGGCCGTCCGGTCGGCGCGCGAAGGACGCAGCGAACGCAGACGCGACGAGGCGGCCCGCATGTTCGCCGACGTCGTCCTCACGATCCCCGAGGTGCGGGCCGCGCGCTGCGTAGGCCTGTACGCGGCCCGGGCGCACGAGCCCGGCACGCTGCCGCTCCTGCAGCGTCTCGACGACCTCGGCACGCGCATCCTCCTGCCCGTCCTGGGCGCCGGCCTGCAGCGCGACTGGGCCGAGTACGCGGGGCCCGACGACCTCACCCAGCGTGCGCCGGGGCGCCCGCCCGAGCCCGGGACGCCGTCCCTCGGCCCCGCGGCGCTCGAGATGGCGGACGTCGTCATCGCCCCCGCGCTGGCCGTCGACACCTCGGGCACGCGCCTGGGCCAGGGCGGCGGCTGGTACGACCGCGCCCTCGCGCACATGCGGGACGGCGTGAAGGTCGTGGCGCTCGTCTTCCCCGAGGAGGTCTACGACGCCGACGACCGCCCGCTGCCGTTCGAGGACCACGACCACCGGGTCGACGGGATCGCGACCCCGACGGAGTGGTTCTGGCTCACGGCGTGAGCGTCGCCTCGTCCGCCTGAGCGGCCGATACCGCGGCCTCCGAGTACGCCCACGGGAAGGCCTCGCCGGCCGCCCAGGCCTCGAGCTGGTCGTCGTAGTGGTCGCTCGCCGGGTGCCCCGACGTGCCCGTGACCACGACCCAGGTCGACCGGTCGAGGGACGCGAGGTCGACCACCATGCGCATGGACGGACCGGACGTCACGTTGAAGGACCCCGACGACGCGTCCCACGACGTGGCGTTGACGATGGACGACCCGCCCGGCATCTCCACTGCTCCCGGGTTGACGAACCCGTGGAGGACGCTCGGCGCACCCTCGCCGCCGAGCACGGGGTGCTCGAGCGCGAGGCGGTGGAGCTTGCCCCACTCCCACTCGTCGGCGTCGCGCCCCAGCGAGGTGGTGAGCGACGACCGCGCGCGGACGAGGGCCTGCGTGAGGATCTCGTCGCGGGTCTCGACGACGTTGACGGTGGTGCGGTCGTCCCACCACGGGCTCTCGGGTTCGTCCAGGAGGGTCCGCACGACCTCGAGCCACCTGCTGCCGCCCGTCGGGGAGGCCGCGTCGGGGAGCTCGTCGTTGAAGGTGAGGTCGAGGAGCTCGACCCACACCGCCGCGAAGTAGGCCGCAGGGGCGGAGTCGACCGCCTGCGAGTAGTCCCAGTCGACGAGGAGGTCCTGGCCGTTGCGCTCGAAGGCGTTGTCGATGTCCTGCTCGAGGAGCGTGGGGACGAGGACCTCGGCGTACGGGTTGTACGTGTCCGCCTGGAGGGCGGTCATGGTGCGGACGCTGATCTTGCGACCGCGGTCGATCTCGCTCTCGAGGAGCTCACGGATGCGCTCGGAGCGGTAGCCGTAGTCCCAGTCGGCCGCGAGGAACGGCCCGGCCCCCTGCGGTGCCACGGCCTGGTTGGCGGCCACGATGAAGCCCTCCGCCGGGTCGAGGACCGACGGCATGGCCGCGGGGTCCACCCAGCCCTGCCAGTCGTAGCGGCTGTCCCAGCCCGGGCGGGGCCAGGTCCCGTCGGAGGGCACCGGACCGGGGATCTCGGCGCGCACGGGGATGCGCCCCGGGGCCTGGTACCCGATGTGCCCGTCGGTGGTGGCGAAGACGATGTTCTGGGACGGGACCTCGAAGAGGGTGGCTGCGGCCTTGATGTCCTCGGCGGTCTTCGCGAGGTCCATCGCGAAGATCGCCTCCGCGGTCAGGCCCGGCGTGAGCGCCGTCCACCCGAGCGAGACGACGTAGTCGGACGCGGCGTCCGACGGGGGTTGGAGGGGGGTGTCCTCGGCCGCGTCGATGGGCAGGACGTCCGAGATCACGGGCCCGTGGACGGTGGACCGGACGTCGATGACGACGTCCTCGCCCCCGTTGACCTTGATGGTCTCCGTGCGGGTCTCGAACTCGACCCGGAGGCCGTCGCGCTCGTACGTGGTCTCGTCGGCACGCTCCACGAAGAAGTCGGTGACGTCGGCCCCGAGGTTCGTGATGCCCCACGCGAGCGAGTCGTTGTGGCCGATGATGACGCCCGGGAAGCCCGCGAAGGAGAAGCCGGAGACGTCGAACGGGCACCGGGTGCTCACCTCCTCGCAGTGCAGCCCCACCTGCGACCAGATGCTCGGCGCCCCGAGGGTCAGGTGCGGGTCGTTGGCGAGGAGCGGTGCACCGGTGTCGGTGAGCTCGCCCGAGACGACCCACGAGTTGGAACCGACACCCTCACCCTCGCCGACGAGCGTGGGGACCGCGTCGATCGCCTCGACCGCGGAGGAGATGGCCTGATCGAACGCGGTCTCCGTCCCGGCGTACGGGCTCGCGACGGTGGACGCTCCCGAGTCGTCGGCCGCCTCGGCCGCTGCCGCCGCCTCGGCGGCAGCCTGCGCCTCGGCCGCCTGGGCGGCGAGGACGGCGTCGAGGTTGGCGGCCCCGGCCGCGGCGTCGAGGATGGGCGGGTTGACCTCGTCGGGATACGCGGGGAAGAGGTCCTCGACGCGTTCGACGCTGCCCACGCTCGCGAACGCCTGGGCGCGGCCGAGCTCCGCGTCGTAGTTGCCGCGCAGGTCCCACGCCATCGCCTTGAGCCAGGTGAGCGAGTCGATGGGGTCCCAGCGCTCGGGCGACCCGACCTCCACCTGCATCCCGAGGACGGTGTACTCGACCGCGACCGAGCCCGTCGCCCGGCCGTCGAGGTACGCGTTGACACCGTTGGCGTAGGCGGTGAGGTAGGCGCGCGTCTGCGGGTCGAGGATCTTCCACTCCTCCTCCGCGACCTTGCGCCAGCCGAACGTCCGGATGACCTTGTCGGCCGCGATCGCGTCGGGGTTGTCACCCACCAGCTCGGCCAGACGGCCGGACGTCACGTGGCGCCGGTAGTCCATCTCGAAGAAGCGGTCCTGCGCCTGGACGTACCCCTGCGCCGTGAAGAGGTCCGTGGCGCTCTCGGCGTAGATGTCCGGGACGCCCTGCTCGTTACGGACCACGCGGACCGGCGCCTCGAGCGACGGGACGGAGAGCTCACCGCCCGTAGGAGGCAGCGGCTGGCGCGCGACGACGACCACCGCGACGACGGCGGCCAGGAGGGCGAGGACGACGACGACCGCGACCCCGACGAGGGCGCGGCGGGCGATGACATGGCGACGGGACACGGTGCGAGACTACTTGCTCGTGCGCCCGGCCGTGATCGAGGGGTCGGCCCTCGCGTATGATTAGCACTCCGAACTCGCGAGTGCCAGATCGCTCGCCCCGCCCCAGCACGTCCCCGAGGAGATCCCGTGCCCACCTACGCGTACACCTGCACCGCGTGCGGCCACAGCTTCGACATCCACCAGTCGTTCGCGGACGACGCGCTCACCGTGTGCCCCGAGTGCGAGGGCCGCCTGCGCAAGGTCTTCTCCCCCGTCGGTGTCGTCTTCAAGGGCTCGGGCTTCTACCGCACGGACAACTCGTCGAAGACCCGGAGCACCTCGTCCGGGTCCTCCTCCGAGGGCTCCAAGGACTCGGGCTCGAAGGAGTCCTCCTCGAAGGACGCCGGCCCCAAGGACTCGGGCGCCTCGTCCGGGAGCAGCGGATCCGCGTCCAAGGACTCGGGCACCTCGTCAGGTTCGGGCTCCTCGTCGAGCGGTTCGTCGACCTCGTCGACCACGTCGTCCTCCTCGAGCGCCCCGGCCACCGCGGGCTGACCGCCCGCGCTCGCCCACAGGGCGCTGAGCCGCACCCCTGATCCACAGGGAGCCGCCGCCTCGACCGTGTGCCGGGGAGCGGACTCGTAGCGTCCGGGCATGTCCTCCCTCGCGCTCCCGCTCGTCCCGACCGGCCCTCTGCCACCGCTGCGCGGTCCCCGCGTGCGCCGCAGGTGGCGGTCGGCGGTATGGCGGTCACGGTTCCTCATGGCCGCCCTCCTGTGGGGAACGGCCGCGGCCGCGGCGGTCGCGGCCCTGCGCCCACCGGCCGCCGACCTCCACGACGTCCTCGTCGTCGACCGCGAGCTCACCGCCGGGTCGGTCGTCCGCCCGTCCGACGTCCGCACCGTGCGCGTTCCCGTCGACCTCGTCGCCGACGACGCCCTGAGCATGGCGGACCTCACCGGTCCCGACAGCGCAGCAGCTCCCGGGGCCGGGAGCACGCTGTCGTGGACGCTCGCCGTCGACGTCGCCCCCGGCACCGTCCTCGGCTCGTCGCTCCTCGTCCCCCCCGATCTCGTCGCCCCTCCGGGGCGCGTGATCGCCGCAGTCCGCCTCGCCGACCCGGCGCTCGTGGGGATGCTCACGCCGGGGACACGGGTGGACCTCCTCGCACCTCCCGAGCCCGCCTCGGACCTCGTTGCCCTCTCCCCCGACCCTGTCCCCGTGCCGGGGGACGGCGCGGGGCACGCCACGCCGGCGGTGCACCTCGCGCGCGGTGCCCTCGTGGTCCCGACACCGAGCGCACCGTCGCCGGAGAGCACCGGTGGGCTGGACCTCGGTGGAGACACCGCCGTCCCGGAGACGATCCTCCTCGTCGCGGTCACGGCCGAGGAGGCGTCCTACCTGGCGGCCGCCGTGGGAAAGGGTGCGTTGAGCGCGGTCGTCGTGGGATGATCGGCCGCGCTCGACGCCCGTTCCGTCCGGATCGCCGCACGGCGCCCCCCTCCGCCCCGGCTCGGGCCACCTTCCGAAAGGACCCCCTGTGAAGAACGTGCTCAACGGTTTCAAGGAGTTCATCACCCGCGGCAACGTCATCGACCTCGCGGTCGGGATCGTCATCGGTGCCGCCTTCGCGGCCGTCATCGACAGCCTCGTCCACGGTTTCATCAACCCGCTCATCGCGATGCTCTTCAGCAAGCCCAACCTCGCGAGCACCATGTCCTTCGAGATCAACAACGCCCAGTTCAGCTTCGGTCTGATCCTCGGCGAGCTCATCAACTTCCTGGCGATCGCCGCAGCGGTCTACTTCTTCGTGGTGCTGCCGATCAACCACCTGCAGCGCCTGCGCAAGCGCGGCGAGGTCGCAGAGCCCCAGGCGCCCGCCGAGGACGTCATCCTCCTCCAGGAGATCCGCGACCTCCTCGCGGCCCAGAGCGGTCGCGGGCCCGGCCAGACCACGACCCCGAAGGCGCCGCCGGCACCGCCGACCGGCTACTGACCCAGCCTCACCAGTGGGGCGGGACGTCGCGCACGAGCCTCTCGTCGTTGTCGTCCCGCCCTTCTGCCGAGGGCTCCGACCACCCCGAGGGACGTTCGTCGCTGCTCACGCCCGGCACCGCTCCCTGCTCGGTGCCCTGGCGGACCGCACGACGGTGACCGCGGCGTCGGGAGACACCAGGGGGTCGCTCGTCACCAGCGTCCGCGACGTCCATGCCGCCCACTAGCCGAGCAGCCGGCTGACCGCGCTCGCCAGCGCGGTGTCCACGCGCTGGGAGCGTCGGCGGATCCCCAGCTCGTCACGCATGGCGGCGGCCAGCTGGTCCGGGGTGCGGCGCACCCCGTCGGACGCGATCCAGGCGGCGAGGTCGTCGAGCTCGTCGTCCCCGTACGCGGCGATGGGGAGGCCGATCTCGACGTCGGGCCGCGCGGTGCGCGCCAGCGGCGACGGCAGCGCGGCCGAGCCTGCTCCGTCCGCCTCACCCGTCGGCCCGTCGGTGTCGCCGTCGGGCCGGACCTGCCCGGTCGGCGTGGACGGCACACCGGGCAGCACAGGCGCGGACGGGTCGACCAGGTCGTCCCCCGTGAGGTCGGTGTCGTCGACCACGGGCCCTGCGGCGAGCCCGATCACGGGAAGCGCACCCGTGACAGGCTGGCGTGCGGCGCGGCGGCGCGCCTCGATCTCGAAGACGGCCTCCCGGACCCGGTTGGCCTGGCGCTCGGGGTCGAGGAACAGCGAGACCGACCACACCTGGACCACGTGCCACCCGAGGCGTTCGAGGCGCTCGGCACGCTGCCGGTCGCGGACGCGGACGCTGCGCTCGGCCGTGTAGGCGTCGTCGTCCGTGAGGACCGCGACGAGGAGCTCACCGGGAAGGTCGGGGTGGCCCACGACGAGGGGGATCTGCTCCCCGCCCGGGGCGCCGTGCTGCGTCTCGACGGTGAGCCCGGTCCGCCAGAGGCGTTCCGCGAGGTCGATGACGAGCCGGTCCGGGTGGGGCTGGCTCGCGGTCTCCGTGTCCTCGGGGACGGTCGTCGTGGTGCGGCGGTGCTCGGCGAACTCCAGGAGGGACCCCAGGAGCTGCGCGCCCGCGCCGCGCAGCCGGTCGGGGTCGAGGTCCGCGCTGCCGAAGCAGCTCACGACGGACAGGCGACGACGGGACGCACCGATCGCGTTGAGCAGGAGCGCGTCGCCGGTGGGGCCGGAGATGTCCCCGAAGCGGTGCAGGACGCGCCCGTGGGGGGTGCGGCCGAAGCCCACGGAGAAGATCACCGCGTCCCGGGACAGTCCTGCGACGCCCATGAGGTCGGCGACGACCACGGGCTCCCGGCGCCGGGGGTCGAAGAAGGTCGCGAGTCCGGCGTTCTGGCGGACCTGCGCGAGGACGGCCTCGCGGATGCGGTCGGCGTGGACGCGTGACCCGGCGATGATCGCGAGGGACTCCTCGGGGTGGTCGAGGGCGTGGTTGATGGCGAGGTCCACCACGCGGTCGACCTCGGTCTGGGTGGACTCCACGGCACCGGACGCGGAGTCCGGCATGCCGGCGCCGTCCACGGCGTCGAACGTCACGAGCTGCTCGGTGGAGGGCAGCGGCATGGGGTGCAGGACGCCCTCGTAGCCGTGCTCGGCGAGGAAGGCGGTGAGCTGCGGGTCGCGGCGTGACGCGTCGCCGGCGAGCGCGACGGTCGGCAGGAGCTCGGCCAGCTGGCGCACGGCCTCCCCCGAGGCGCAGCGGGGGTCGCCGACGACGACCACCTGGCGGCCGCGGGCGATCGCGGAGATCACGGACTCGACGGGCAGGTGCTGGACGGCGTCGAGGATGACGAGGTCCACGGTGCGGTGCGCGGGCAGCAGGTGCGGGACGAGGGTGGGGGTGGCGACGAGGCAGGGGCGGAGCTTGCGGAGCACGTCGCCGTAGTCGTCCATGGCGGTCCGGACGCTCGCGAGCTGCTCGTCGACGAGGAGCGCGAAGAGGCCCTCGGCCTGCTCGCGGTTGTCGCGGAGCGCGCCGTGGAGCTGCTGGATCGCGGCGGCGCGGACGGGGGTGGCGAGGGACCGGACGTGCGCGGTGTCGAGCTGGCGGAAGCGGTCGGCGAGGGCCGCGATGCTCGAGCCGTCGACCTCGACGAGGTAGGGGTCGGCGGCGAGGATCTGCTCGAACACGGAGCTCCACCACGCGAGGTCGAGCTCGGCCTCGACGAGCGCACCGTCGACGCGTCGCCGGGAGAGGTCGTCGAGGAGCTCCCCGAGGCCCAGGCCTGCGAGCTCGCGGACGACGACCGTGCGCTCGGGGAGGGTGTCGAGCGCGGCGCGGTCGTCGAGGAGGCGCTGGAGCCGCTCGGCGAGGTCACCGAGGGGCAGGTCGGCGAGGCCGGCACCGCCGGGGGTGGTGGCGAGCACGGCGTCGAGGGCGAGGAGGTCGGTGACGGCCGAGTCGTGGGTCGCCTCGATGGTGGCGAGTCCCTCGGGCAGGCGCGGCCAGCCGCCGCCGGGGCAGTGGGCGGCCCACGCCTCGCGCTGCCGCTGCACCTGGAGGAGCGCGGCGTGGAGGTCGGGGACGCGCGTGCCGGGGCGGATCATGTCCTTGGCGCGCTTGACGAGGCGACGGCGGTGGAGGCCGCTCATCTCGACGCCGTTCTCGGTCCGCCACTGCCGGGTGGCGGTGGCGGCGACGAGGTCGTCGGCGGTGCGCTCGAAGACGAGGGGCTGGAAGACGTCGAGGGTGGAGCGCATGCCGCCGAGCATCTTCAGCTGCTCGCCCCACTCGGTGACGGTGCGCGGGGTCACGAGGCCGGTGTCGTCGACGACGGTCTCGATGTGCTGGCGCAGGTCGACGAGGGTGGTGCCCAGGAGGCGCTCGATGCGCTCGACGGTGGAGGTTGCGAGGTCCTGCGTCGCGATGCTCGCGCCGTACCACGGGGTCGACGCGGGGCGGAGCGTGAAGGCATCGAGCTCGGCGGCGCGCACGAGCTTCTCGCCGGCGTCCGGCCGGACCGCGCCGACGCGGGCGACGGTGGGCGCGTCGAGGCGCACGGTGGTCCCGGGGGCCGGGCGGCCCGCGGTGAGGCGGGCGAGGGCCTGGAGGGCGTCGTAGGCGGAGATGCCCCAGGGTTCGCGCTGCTGGTGGAGGCCGTCGATCATGCGGGTGAGGCGCGTGCGGGTCTCCACGAGCTGGAGGCGCAGGTCGACGAGCGCGGCAGCGTCCACCTGGGGTGCCTCGAGGGTCATGGCCCCGAGGAGACGGCGCGAGACGGCGGTGCGCCAGCTGGGGTGCGGTGTGACGTCGAGGACGAGGTCGTCGAGCCCGAGCTCGGCGAGGCGCAGCCCGAGGGCGTCGGCGGCGCGGCGGTGCCCGGGGACGTAGAGGACGCTGCGGCCGATGGCTGCGGCCTCGGCGACGACGGCGGCGACGGCCCCGGTGGAGTCGGCGCCGACGGGGGCGTCGATGAAGAGGTGGCTGCCGGTGGCGAGGGCGTCGAGGACGTTGCGCCCGGAGGGGTCGAGATCGCCGACGCCGCGCTCCATGTTGGGCTCGGCGTCGCCGGGCCGCGGCGCCGGCAGCGGGTGGGCGAGGGTCTCGGCGGCGGGGACGTCCCCGGCGAGGGCGGCGACGATCTCGTGACGTTCGAGGCCTGCGGAGAGGTCGTCGAGGTCGTCGACGAGCATCTGCCCGGGGTGCACGAAGGTCCCGACGAGGAGCTTGTCGGCGAGCGCGAAGTCGTTGAGGACGGCGGTGCCGAGGGCGTTGATGCGGTCGAGCGCGGTGGAGGGGTCGAACCCGGACCCGGTGAAGGCGCCGCGGGCGAGGGCCCCGGGGTCGAGGAGGGCGCCCCGGGAGCGCAGGGCGCGGGAGAGGACGGGGTTGATCTCGGCGCTGGGTTCGAGGGTGAGCTCGAAGTCGGTCTCGCCGCCGCCGCGGGCGTGGATGGTGATAGGACGCAGGAGGACGGGTGCGCGGACGGTGCGGCCGCGGCGACGGGCGTCGGCGATGGCGGTGTCGTCGTAGACGCTGTCGTGGGCGAGGCTGCGGCTGCCGGTGGCGCGGGCGAGGGCGGCGACGTCGTCGTTGGTGTCGTCGTCGCCGTACTCGGTCCATGTGGCGACGCCGATGGCGAGGTACGTGGGCGCGATGCCGTAGCGCTCGGCCTGCTCCTGGGAGCGCTGGGCGACGGCCCGGGCGCGGCGTCGGGCGACGGGCAGGGAGCCGCCCTCGCGGAACACGTTGGCGAGGCGGGTGCTGCGCCCGGCGAAGAGCTGGGCGATGCCGGAGGGGTGCGCGGCGGTGAGGTCGAGGACGGCGTCGCCGAGGAGGGAGATGTCGGCGAGGGTGGACCCACCGGCGAGGGAGACGAGGGTGGCGCGCCACCGGTCGACGGCTGCGGCGACGAGGTCGCCGGTGCTGGGGGCGCGGACGACGGTGGGCACCGCGACGGGCGTGCTCGGGTGGTCGTGCTCCTCGACGGGCGTCGCCGCGTGTGCGTCGTTCATGTCGGCGTGTCCCTCCGTGGACTGCGGTGTGCCGGCGGGCGTGCTCGTCGGGTCGTCCGGCGTGGCACTCCGCGTGCCCGCCGCCTTGGTGCGATCGGGAACAGTCACCCTGGAACGCTAACGGGAACGTCGTGGAATGGCCTCGTGGCGCGCCGTGCGCGGAGCGGGTGAGGTGGGTGGGGTCGCGTCAGGCCCGAGGACCCTGCCAGAAGGTCCCGTCCCTGTCGAAGAGGAACGCGACCTCGTCGCCCGCGAGCGACACCCAGCGCCGGACGTGCTCCTCCGTCGGAGGGCCGGTCCTCCGGAGCCACTCGGCGGCAGCACGACGCAAAGCGGCATGGGCGTCCGCGACGGGCGTCTTCCCTGTCTCGAACACGTCCACGAGCTCCGCCCAGGCGATGAACATGCCTCCGCAGAGCGTCATCGTCTGATGCACCAGGGGTGGGAAGAGCGCGTTGGCCACCTCGTACGCCTGCCAGGGATCCTCGGCCTCGAGGATCTGCCGGGCGCCCGGGTCGACGAGCTCGCTCAGGAGGGCGGCATCGCGCGCAGCCTCGTCAGTCACGTCGTCCACGACGCCAACTCTAGGTGCGGCGGCGAGCGGGCGGGGGCTGTCACCGGACATGAGAACAGCGCGTGCCGCGCAGGGGGCAGGCGGCACGCGCTGTCAAAGAAAATGATGCACCTTCACATACCCAGAGTCAATGACCTCGGGTCGACGAGTTCGAGATCATCCTCGGCGCGACCATGATGACACGCCGCTCCCGGGCATACCAGGGCAGAACCGGCGGCATGGCCGACGGGAGGACGTCGGGTAACCTTGAGGCGCTCCCCGCGCCCGTAGCTCAGGGGATAGAGCACCGCTCTCCTAAAGCGGGTGTCGGCAGTTCGAATCTGCCCGGGCGCACAGTGCAGGACCAGCACCACCCGTCAGACCCGTCAGCCCTCTCAGAGGGGCCACCCGCGCACCTCGTCGAGGACCTCGAGCGCAGCGCGCCTGCCCACCGCGGCGAGGGCGGGGTTCGTCACCTCGTAGTAGTCCCAGGCGCCGACACCGAAGCGGAACGCCCAGGCCCGGCCTCGCGCCCAGGTGCCGTCGTCGGCGCCGCTCGCCTCCCGGAACACCTGCCGGGTGTCCGCGTCGAGCACGGTCCAGCCGGGCATGAGGTCGCACGCCGGATCGCCCGTGCCGCACCCGCCGAAGTCGATGACCGCGCTCAGCCGCCCGTCGACCGTGAGCAGGTTGGCGGGCAGCAGGTCGCCGTGCACCCACACCGCGTCACCGGTCCACGGCGGCAGCGTGAGGACGTGCTCCCAGTACGCGAAGGCCAGGTCAGGGTCGAGCGCACCGGCGTCACCCCGACGGGCGATGTCCTCCCGCGTGCCCTCATCGCTCGCGGACGCGAGCCCGCCGCGGAACGACACGGGCCCACCGGCGAGCGGGACCCCCTCCAGCGCGCGCACGAAGCGCCCCAGCACCTCCGCGGCCGCCTCGAGGTCGTCGGGAGGCGCGACCGTCGCGTCGACGCCGTCCAGCCATCGGTACACGGACCACGGCAGCGGGAACGCCTCGCTCTCGCGCCCGAGACCGACGGGCACCGGCACCTGCAGGGGCAGCGACGGGGCGAGGTGCGGCAACCACCGCTGCTCCTTCGCCACCTGGCGGGCCGCCGACGGGATCCGGGGCAGGCGGACCACCAGCTCGTCTCCCAGCCGGAACATGGCGTTGTCGGTCCCGGACGACGGCACCCGTGCGACCGGGAGGTCGGCCCAGGCCGGGAGCTGGTCGGCGACCAGCGCGGCCACCAGCTCCTCGTCGATGTCGAGCTCGTCGGCGTGCATCCTCACCGGACGCCCCACAGGTGCCCCTCCCTGAGCCTCGTGCCCGCGGCAGTGCCACGAGCGGATCGGCGGGTCACGCTACCAGCGGGCCCGACACGGTCAGCGCCCGGTGGCAGAATCGGCGCATGCCGCAGACCCCGCCGCCCACGTCCCCCTCCTCCCCCGGCACCGCCGTCGACCCGACCGCCAGCGCGCAGGCCGCGCAGCCGGCCCTCCACGTCGAGCGCACGGGGACGCGCCGCTACGTCGGCCGTTCTGAGCGCGGTGGCGTCGTCGAGCTCGGCGGGGCGGACGTCCCGGGGACGTTCACCCCGGGAGAGCTGCTGAAGATCGCCCTCGCCGGGTGCACGGCCTTCTCCTCCGACGCGCCGCTCGCCCGCCGCCTCGGCGACGACTTCGAGTCCGTCGTGCACGTCTCCGGCGCCAAGGACGCCGACGAGGAGCGCTACCCGGAGCTCGTCGAGCGCCTCGAGGTGGACCTCAGCGGGCTCGACGAGGAGTCCCGCGAGCGCCTGCTCACCGTGGTGCGCAGGGCCATCGACCAGGCGTGCACCGTCGGGCGGACGCTCACGAGCGGGGCTACCGTCAGTCTGAGCATCGACTCCGTCGACCAGCACGACTGACCCGCCAGGGTCACGAGTCCCCACCCGTCCCCAGGAGGCACAGCGTGGCCGCGAGCGTCACCCCGTACCGCACCCCCGTCATCGATGCCGCCCTCGACCGTGCGGTGACCATGCCGTCGGCGACCATCCGGGGGCACGTCGACGCGTTGCGACGCCGGAACCCGGAGGCGACGCCGGAGCGGATCATCGAGCTCCTCGGCAAGGAGTACGTGCGCGTCATGCAGGGCGCCGGCGGGGCGGTAGGTGCCGCCGCGGCCGTCCCCGGCATCGGGACGGGCGTGAGCCTCGCACTGAGCAGCGGTGACGTCGCGACGTTCTTCGCGGCGTCGTCGGCGTACGCGCTGGCCGTCGCCGAGGTCCACGGCATCGAGGTGCACGACGTCGAGCGGCGCCGCGCGCTGCTCCTCGCGACGGTCCTCGGGGACTCGGGCGCCCAGGCCGTCACCGACGCGTCGGGCCGGTCCGTCAACGCGTGGGGGACGGCGCTGCTCACCACCATGCCGCGGAGCACCCTGAAGCAGGTCAACCGGGTGCTCGCCAAGCGGTTCGTCAAGCGGCAGCTCGTCAAGCAGGGCTCGTTGACGGTCGGCCGGATCATCCCCTTCGGGATCGGCGCCGTCATCGGCATCACCGGCGGCCGGGCGCTGGCGCGAACCGTCGTCGAGCAGGCCACGAAGGCCTTCGGTCCCCCGCCCGCGGAGTTCGTGCGGCCCACCGTGATCGAGGGCTAGTGACCCGCCGGCCCGTCCACGTCTCCCGCGTGGTGCCCCTGCCCGCGGACGAGGCGTTCGCGCTCCTCGCGGACCCGCGCCACCACGGACGGTGGATCCCGCTGACCAGTGGGACGTTCCCCGACCACCCGCCGGGCCCGCTGCCCGTCGGTGCGGAGTTCACCATGGTGAGCACCCCGGGGATCGTCGACCGGATGCGGGTGACGACCCTCGACACCGTCCCGCCCCGTGACGGCGACGGTCCGCCGATGCTCCGCACGACGTTGCGCAAGGTCGGCCCCCTGCTCCTCGGGGTCGCGGGCATCAGCGCCGCACCCGTGACGCCCACCTCGAGCCGGGTCACCTGGTGGGAGGACGTGCACCTCGCGGGCCCGGTCCCCGCGGCGCTCACGCGGGCTGCGGCGGCCCCCGCCCTCCTCGGCATGACCACCCTCGCCCTCTGGCGCGCCGCACGCGAGATCCGACGCGGCGTACCCTCTCACCACGAGCATCACCCTCCGACACCCCGGGAGCCCCCAGAATGACGACGCGCACCTACCTCATGTGCCGGCCCGAGCACTTCACCGTGAGCTACGAGATCAACCCGTGGATGAACAAGCACAACCCCACGGACACCGCTCTGGCCGTCAAGCAGTGGGAGTCGCTGCGGGACACGTACCTCGACCTCGGTCACACCATCGAGTACATCGACCCCATCGAGGGTCTGCCGGACATGGTGTACGCCGCGAACGGTGCCACCGTCGTCGACGGCATCGTCTACGGCGCACGGTTCACGTACCCCGAGCGCCAGCCCGAGGGACCGGCGTTCCTCCAGTGGTTCGCGGACCGCGGGTACGAGGTGCACGACGCGGTGGAGCGCAACGAGGGCGAGGGCGACATCCTCACCGTCGGCCCCCGCGTGCTCGCCGGCACCGGGTTCCGCACGTCCGTGACGGCCCACGCCGAGGCGGCCCGCCTGTGGAACCGCGAGGTCGTCACCCTCGAGCTCGTCGACCCCCGCTTCTACCACCTCGACACGGCGATCATCGTCCTCGAGGGCACCGACGGGAAGCCGGTCAGCACCGACAACCAGCGCGGCACGTCGCCCGAGGGTCAGATCGCCTACTACCCGGAGGCGTTCTCCCCCGCCGCCCAGGAGGTCCTCGCCGAGCTCTACCCCGACGCGGTGCGCGCGAGCGAGGCCGACGCCGTGGTCCTCGGCCTCAACGGTGTGAGCGACGGGCAGCACGTGGTCCTCAACCCGCGCGCCACGCGCCTCATGGCGCAGCTCACCGAGCGCGGCTACGACGCGATCGGCGTCGACACGTCCGAGCTCCTCCTCGGTGGGGGTGGCGCCAAGTGCTGCACCCTCGAGCTCCGCGGGCGCTGAGCACACCATGACGGGCGTGGGGGCGCACGGCAGGCTGGCGAACAACTACGACCCCCTCCCGGTGACGGTCGTCACCGCGGAGGGGGCGTGGGTCACCGGGGACGACGGGCACCGGTACCTCGACCTCCTCGCCGGGTACTCGGCGCTGAACTTCGGGCACCGGCACCCGCAGCTCGTGGCGGCCGCCCAGGACCAGCTGGGTCGGGTGACCCTCACGTCACGGGCCTTCCGGCACGACCTCCTCGATCCGTTCGCGTCTGCGCTGTGCGCCCTCGTCGGGCCGTCCCTGCGTGGCGAACCGATGATGCTCCCCATGAACACCGGTGCCGAGGCCGTGGAGACCGCGATCAAGGCGGTCCGCAAGTGGGGCCACCGCCGCGGGATCACCGAGCCGACCGTCGTCGTCGCGCAGGACAACTTCCACGGCCGGACCACCACGCTCGTGTCCTTCTCCACGGACGAGGAGGCCCGGGCAGGTTACGGCCCGTACACCCCCGGCTTCCGCGTCGTGCCCTTCGGTGACGTCGAGGCGGTGGCCGCCGCGATCGACGAGACCACCGTCGCCGTCCTCATGGAGCCCGTCCAGGGCGAGGCCGGGGTGGTCGTCCCACCCCCCGGGTTCTGGCCCGCCCTGCGGGCGCTGTGCGACGACGCCGACGTGCTCCTCGTCGCCGACGAGATCCAGTCCGGTCTCGGACGCACGGGCACCACCCTCGCGTGCGACCTGTGGGGCGTGCAGCCCGACCTCGTGACCCTCGGCAAGGCCCTGGGCGGCGGCATCGTCCCCGTGAGCGCCGTCGTGGGCCGCTCCGACGTCCTCGACGTCTTCACCCCGGGCACGCACGGCTCGACGTTCGGGGGGAACCCCCTGGCGTGCGCGGTGGGCCTCGCCGTCGTCGAGCTCCTCGCCGACGGCAGCGTCGTCGAGGAGGCACGCCGCCTGGGCGAGCGCATGCAGACGCGCCTCGACGACCTCGTCGCGGACGAGCTCGTCGTCGACGTCCGCGGCGCCGGGCTCTGGGCGGGGATCGACGTCGACGAGACCCGCGGGTCGGGGCGCGACGTGTGCCTGGCCCTCCTCGAGCGCGGTGTGCTCGCGAAGGACACGCACGGGTCGACGCTGCGCCTCGCCCCACCGCTGACCATCGCGGAACGTGACCTCGACGACGGCCTCGAGCACCTCGCGGACGTCCTCTCCGCCCTCTGACCGGACCGCGCGTCGGGCGACCCGAGCGTCCTCCCGACAGACCACTTTCCTGACGGATCGTAGGAAAGGTGTAGCCAGCGGGACGCCCGCAGGTGGACGATGTCGGCATGACAGAGCTCGCCATCGAGGCGCACGGCCTCGTCAAGCACTTCGGCACCACGCGCGCCGTCGACGGCATCGACCTCTCGGTCCGCGCCGGCACCGTCTACGGGGTCCTCGGCCCCAACGGGGCGGGCAAGACCACCGCCGTCCGGATGCTCGCCACCCTCCTGCGCCCCGACGCCGGGACCGCACGCGTCCTCGGGAGGGACGTCGTCACCGAGGCCGACGCCGTCCGCGGCCTCGTCGGCCTCACCGGCCAGTACGCCTCCGTCGACGAGGACCTCACCGCCACCGAGAACCTCGTCGTCCTCTCCCGCCTCTACGGCTTCAGCAGGCCCGCCGCGCGGGCGCGCGCCGCCGACCTCCTCGGCGCGTTCGAGCTCACCGAGGCCGCAGGCCGCCAGGTGAAGACCTTCTCCGGGGGCATGCGGCGACGCATCGACCTCGCGGCGAGCCTCGTGATGAGCCCCGTCGTGCTGTTCCTCGACGAACCCACCACGGGCCTCGACCCGCGCAGCCGCAACGACGTGTGGGACATCGTCCGCGTGCTCGTCGCCGACGGCGCCACCGTCCTGCTCACCACCCAGTACCTCGACGAGGCGGACCAGCTCGCGGACCGCATCGCCGTCATCGACCACGGCAGGGTCATCGCGGAAGGCACCGCGTCGGAGCTCAAGAGCTCCGTCGGCTCCGGCACGGTGCACCTGCGTCTCGCCGACGCGGCGCAGCGGGAGAACGCCGCGCGGATCGTCGCCGAGGCCCTCCACGACGGCACACCCATCAGGGACGACGCCGGGGACATCGGTGTCGTCACCCTGCCTGCCGACACCTACGCGCTCTCCGCCCGCGTCGACTCGTCCCCCGAGGGACGCGCCCGCGCGCACACCATCCTCCCGCGGCTGCACGACGCCGGCATCCACGTCCCCGAGTTCTCCCTCGGGCAGCCGAGCCTCGACGAGGTGTTCCTCGCCCTCACCGGCGAACCCACGGACCCGCCCTCCCCCACCGCACCCGAGCTCTCGACGGAGGCGTCATGAGCACCGCCCGTCCTGCCGACGACCTGGTCGCCGCCCGCCCCTCCCCCTCCGCGCTGCGGGCGGCGGTCTCCCTGAGCGAGCGGCCCGCTCGACCCTCGGCGTTGAGCACCACCCTGACGTTCGCGTGGCGTGCGCTGCTGAAGATCAAGCACGTACCCGAGCAGCTCTTCGACGTGACGCTGACCCCCGTGATCTTCACGCTCATGTTCACGTACCTGTTCGGTGGCGCCATCGCCGGGGACACCTCCACCTACCTGGACTTCCTCCTGCCCGGGATCATCGTCCAGACGGTGCTCGTCGTCACCGTGTACACCGGTTTCACGTTGAACACGGACATCACCAAGGGCGTGTTCGACCGTTTCCGCTCGCTGCCCATCTGGCGCCCGGCGCCCATCGTGGGACCGCTCCTCGGCGACGCGGTCCGGTACACCATCGCGTCCGCGGTCACCCTCGCCCTGGGGCTCGCGCTCGGCTACCGGCCCGCGGGCGGCGCGCTCGGGACCCTCGCGGCCATCGGCCTGCTCCTCGTGTTCGCGTTCGCCCTGAGCTGGGTGTTCACGATCCTCGGCCTGCTCATGCGCACCCCGAACGCCGTCATGGGGGTGTCCATGCTCGTGCTCATGCCACTGACCTTCGCGTCGAACATCTTCGTGGACCCGGCGACCATGCCGTCGGTGCTGCGCGCGTTCGTCGACGTCAACCCGGTGACGCACCTGGTGACGGCCATCCGTGGGCTCATGGGCGGGACCGCGACCTTCGGGGACGTCCTGTGGGTGCTCGTCGTGTCCGCGGTGATGACCGCGGTCTTCGCGCCGATCACCATGCGGATCTACCGCACGCGCAGCTGAGCTCCTGCGCTGGGCGGGATCCCGCGACGCGTCCTGGTCGCGGTGCTCGTTCAGGCGTCCTGGTCGCAGTGCTTGTTCACGACGAGGACGGGGCAGTCCGAGTGGTGCAGCACGGCCTGGCTCGTGGAGCCGAGCAGCAGACCGGCGAAGCCGCCGCGGCCACGCGACCCGACGACGAGGAGGTCGCTCGCGGAGGAGAACTCGGTGAGGAGCTCCGCGCCGGTCCCGTCGAGGACGATGCGTCGGATGGTCACGCCCGGGTGCTCGGCCTCCACGGGGTCGACGATCGCGTCGAGCCCGGCCGCGACGTCGGCGAGGACCTGCTCGTGGTCGATGGCGGCCGGCAGCCACGCGAGGAGCCCGGCCCCGGACCCCACCGGCACGCCGGCGACGGCGACGAGCTCCGCGTCCCACGTCTGCGCGTGACGCACGGCGTGGTGCAGCGCACCGGCGGCCGACGGCGACCCGTCCACGCCGACGACGATGCGTCGCACCGGGTGCTCGGGGTCGCGGCGCCACCGCGGTCGCTGCGGGGCGGACCCGGCGTCGGCCGCCGAGGAGCGGCCCTCGTCGTCGTTGCGCAGCGGGACGACGACCGTCGGGCAGTGGCCGTGCGCGGGGAGCGCCGACGAGACGGTCCCGAGGAGCCGCTCGGCGAACCCGCCACGGCCCCGTGTCCCCACGACGGCGAGCTCGAAGTCCTTGGACATCTCGACGAGCACCCCGGCGGCATCGCCGGTGGCGATGCGGGGGGTGACGGTGACACCAGCGCGGGTTGCGCGGTCGACGGCCTCCTCGAGGACGACCTTGGCGCCGTCCTGGATGGCGGAGTCGTCGAGCGCCGCGTACCCACCGTCGAGGGAGGCCGCCGCGAAGGACGGGAGGGAGTACGAACAGACGATGGTCATGGCCTGACCGCTGCGTGTGGCGAGGGACGTCGCCCAGTCGAGCGCGTGGAGGCTCGCGGCGGAGCCGTCGACTCCGACGAGGATGCCTGCGGACCTGGTCATGTCATGTCTCCCTGGGGTCGTCGATCAGGGCGTTCACTTGCTCCGACTTTACTCTCTCATGACGCCGAGAACGCCCAGCATGACACACCCCGGAACACGGACGAGCCCGGACCACGTGGTGGTCCGGGCTCGTCGTCGTGCGAGGTGAGGCATGGTCAGCCGATGCGGATGAACACCGGGTTCGACTGCCAGATGTCACGGAACTGGATCGTCTTGCCGGGGCGCGGGGCGTCGATCTGGGTGTTGCCGCCGGCGTAGATCGAGATGTGGCCGGGCGAGTAGATGAGGTCACCGGGCTGCGCCTGGTCGCGGGACACGATGGTCCCCGAGTCGCGCTGCGCGGTGGAGGTGCGCGGCAGGGAGATGCCGGCCTGGGCGTACACGTACGCGGTGAAGCCGGAGCAGTCGAACCCGTCCGGGGTGGAGCCGCCGGACACGTAGGGGACACCCACGTAGCGACCGGCGATGTCGATGATGGCCGAGCCTGCGGCGGAGGCCGGGATCTCGGCTGCGGCCTGCGTGACCTCGACGGCTGCGGCGGTCTCGCCGGTCGTGGGGATCGCGGTGCGCTCGGCGGTGCGGGAGGCTGCGGGCGCCTCACGGACGGGCTCGGGCTCCGGTTCCGGCTCGGGCGCGGGGGTGACCGCGAGGTCCGTCTGCTCGATGGTCCACGACGCGTCGGCGGCCACGGTTACCGCGGGAGCCGTGCTCAGCGCGGTGCGGGCCTCCGTGGCGAGGGCGGACACGTCGACGGAGCTGCCGACCTCGGCGGACGCCGGGGCGGAGCCGAGAAGGGACACGAAGATCCCGGAGGAGGCGGCGACGATAGCCGTCCGGCGGCCGACGACGGCAGCGTTCTCCGTCGCAGCGCTCGCGAGAGTGGTCAGCGGGGTGATCGGACGCCGTGCCGCACGGTGACGGGCACGAGTGGTGCTAGTGGTCACGTTCTCTCCAAGTCGCCTACGAGGTCAGCTGTCGGGTTCGGGTAGGAGAAACACCCGGCCTCCGGACCGAGGTCCGGTGGCTTCACCCCGAGGATGCTGCGAGCAGCACCCGAATGTGGGTCCCCCGTCCTTGCCTACGGGTTGTAGTAGAACGAGCGCGGTGACAAGGCTCGGCGTTCCGCACACGTACTCCGTCGAAATTTCACCCGCCGAAGCATGCTGACCGTACCCCACGTACCGGGGGAATGTCACGCTCCGATCACGTGTGACCGTTCTGCACGCGTGACGGTCCTCTCAGGCGTCGACGAAGATGTGCCGCGAGACCTCGTCCGGGAGGTCGAGGACGACCTCGGCGCCCTCGGACGTCACCGCGATCCCGGTGCCGTCCTCGGTGCGCTCCACCGTGATGGACCCGCCCGGGACCACGCCCGCGGACGACAGCCGGGCGAGGAGCTCGGTGTCCGTCTGCAGCGGCTCCCCGAGGCGCGCGACCCGCGCGAGGACCGCGTCGGCGTCGACCCCGCCGGAGGCCGAGCGCGCCGCGAGGAACGCCTTGAGCGGGATGACGCCGTCGAGGAACCCGCCGGGCTCGGCCACCTCCCCGAGCTCGCCGAGACCCGGGATCGGGTTCCCGTACGGGGAGAACTGCGGGTGGTCGAGGAGATCCACCAGGCGCTTCTCCACGCGGTCGCTCATCACGTGCTCCCAGCGGCACGCCTCGTCGTGCACGTACTCCCAGTCCAGACCGATGACGTCGGTGAGGAGCCTCTCGGCGAGCCGGTGCTTGCGCATGACGCGCATCGCCTTGCCGTAGCCCACCTCGGTGAGCTCGAGGTGACGGTCGCCGCTGACCACCACGAGCCCGTCACGCTCCATCCGTGCCACGGTCTGCGACACCGTCGGCCCCGAGTGGCCGAGGCGCTCCGCGATGCGTGCGCGCAGCGGCACGATGCCCTCCTCGGCGAGCTCGTAGATCGTCCGCAGGTACATCTCGGTGGTGTCGATCAGGTCGCTCACGCGTTCCTCCAGTGCGTCAGGTGGGGCCGGCCCGCGGCGGCGCCGGGCCCCGCAGCAGCGCCGAGCCGGCACGGCCGGAGCCCACCGGGAGCCGACGCAGGTCTCCGGGTCCCACCTTATCGTTCCCGCCGGGACGCCCCGGTCCGGCTGGGGACGGACGCGTATCCTGTGCCTCGTGACCCCGACCGCACCCCGCATCCCCGCCCACCTGCTCCCCCGTGACGGCCGCTTCGGGAGCGGGCCGGGCAAGGTCCGCGACGCGCAGCTGGAGGCGCTCGTCGCGACGGGCCGCTCGCTCATGGGCACCTCGCACCGGCAGCCCCCGGTGAAGGACCTCGTCGGCCGGGTGCGCACCGGTGTCGCCGAGCTGTTCTCCCTGCCCGACGGGTACGAGGTCGTGCTCGGCAACGGTGGTTCCACCGCCTTCTGGGACGCGGCGACGTTCGGACTGGTGCGGGAGCGTGCGGCGCACGCCGCGTTCGGCGAGTTCGGCGCAAAATTCGCGGCAGCGACCTCCGGTGCCCCGTTCCTCGCCCCGTCGCTGGTGACGACGAGCGCCCCGGGCACGGTCGTGCTGCCGGGCGCGACGGAGGGCGTGGACGTCTACGCGTGGCCCCACAACGAGACGTCCACGGGCGCCATGGCCCCCGTGCGGCGGGTCGACGGCTCCCTCGAGCAGGGCGCGCTCACCGTCGTGGACGCGACGTCGGGCGCGGGCGGCCTGCCCGTGGACGTGTCCGAGAGCGACGTGTACTACTTCGCCCCGCAGAAGTCCTTCGCGTCCGACGGCGGCCTGTGGCTCGCCGTCCTGTCGCCGGCGGCGGTCGAGCGGGTCGCGGAGATCCACGCGAGCGGGCGGTGGATCCCGGAGTTCCTGTCCCTGCAGACGGCGGTGACGTCGTCGCGCGCGAACCAGACCCTCAACACGCCCGCCGTCGCCACCCTGTTCCTCCTCGCCGAGCAGCTCGACTGGATGCTCGAGCAGGGCGGCCTCGCGTGGGCGACGGAGCGCACCGCCCGGTCCGCGGAGCACCTGTACCGGTGGGCGGAGGACCGCGAGTACACGACGCCCTTCGTCACCGACCCGGCGTCCCGCTCCACGGTGGTCGGCACCGTGGACTTCTCCGACGACGTCGACGCCGCCGCCCTGTCCGCCGCGCTCCGGGCCAACGGCGTGGTGGACGTCGACCCGTACCGCAAGCTCGGCCGCAACCAGCTCCGCGTGGCCATGTTCCCGTCGATCGACCCCTCGGACGTCGAGGCGCTCACCGCCTGCGTCGACCACCTCGTCGAGCACGGCTGAGCCGCTCCGCGCTCAGCGCGAGGAGCTCCGGTCCCTGGCCTCCTGGACGCCCAGGCGGTCCGCCGCCCGACGCCGCGTCTCGGGCCCGTCCGTCCGCAGGTCGTCGGCCTCGTGGTACATGACCTCGACGTGCGGGCGGTGGAACACCTGGTAGCGGACCGTGTACCGCCACCTGCGCCGTGTCCACACCGCCGCGCCCACGGACACGAGCAGCGCGGTGATCGACCCGATGCCGATGGCCCACCGGGCCCCGAGCTCCTCGGCGATCCACCCGACGATCGGCGACCCGATGGGCGTCGCCCCGAGGAAGACCACCATGTAGAGGGACATGACCCGCCCCCGGACCTGCGGGTCGGTGGACATCTGGATGGTCGTGTTGGCGGCGGTCATCATGGTCAGGCTCGCCAGGCCCACGGGGATGCTCGCGAGCGCGTACGACTCGTAGGTGGGCATGAGGGCCATGGCGCCGGTCGCCACCCCGAACGCGAACGCGGCCCCGATGACGAGGCGCACGCGCGGACGCTCGCGCCGGGCGGCGAGGAGCGCGCCGGTGAGCGAGCCCACCGCGAGGACGGACCCGAGGACGCCGTACTCCCCCGCGCCCTTGCCGAACTCCTCCGTCGCCATGACGGCGGACGTCAGCTGGAAGTTCAGCCCGAAGGTCGACACGACGCCGACGACCACGAGGATGACGACGATGTCCGAGCGCCCGCGGACGTACCGGATGCCCTCGCGGATCTGCCCCTTGGACCGTGAGGCCACGGGCATCCGGTTGAGCTCGCGGACGCGCATGTGCATCATCGCGGCGATGGTCGCGGCGAACGTCACGCCGTTGATCACGAAGATCCAGCCGGTCCCCACCATCGCGATGAGCAGGCCCGCGACGCCGGGGCCGACGAGCCGCGCGGCGTTGAAGGACGCCGAGTTGAGGCCGACTGCGTTGGAGAGCTTCTCGATGGGCACCATCTCGGCGACGAAGGTCTGCCGTGCGGGGCCGTCGATCGCGGACGCGCAGCCGAGGAGGGTGGCGAAGACGTAGACGTGCCAGAGCTCGGCGTGGCCGAGGAGGACGAGCGCACCGAGCCCGAGGGCGAGGACGCCCATGGTCCCCTGGGTGGTCATGAGGAGCTTGCGGCGGTCCACCCGGTCGGCGAGGACCCCGGCCCAGGCGGAGAGCGCGAGGACGGGCGCGAACTGCAGGGCGGTGACGACCCCGACGGCGGTGCCGGAGTTGTCGGTGAGGACCGTGAGGACCAGCCAGTCCTGGGCGACGCGCTGCATCCAGGTGCCGATGTTCGCGACGAACGCGGCGGAGAACCAGAGCCGGTAGTTGTAGTACCTCAGGGACGCGAAGGTGGGGCTCATCGGGTGGCGACCCGTGCAAGCAGGGCGCTCGCCTCGAGGAGCGTCCGTCGTTCGTCGTCGGTGAGCAGGCCGAGCTGGCGGGTGAGCCACGCGTCGCGGCGGCGTCGGGTCTCGTCGACCTCGTCACGGCCGGCGTCGGTGAGGTCGACGACCACGAGGCGACGGTCCTCGGTGTCGCCGACCTTGGTGACGAGGCCGAGCTCGACGAGGGTGTTCACGGTGCGGGTCATGGACGGGGGGCGCGTGTGCTCGTGCTCGGCGAGGGCCCCGGGGGTCATGGGGCCCTTCTTGGCGAGTGCGGCGACCACGGAGAACTGGCTCTCGGAGAGGTCGGCCTCGCCGCGCTGGTTGCGCAGGCAGCGCGCGGTGCGCAGGACGGCGACGCGCAGCTCGCCCGCGAGTCGGTCGGGGTCGGGGACGACGGGAGGATCGGGCGGGATCGACATGTTCTTACCGTAGGTCATTACCTAAGGAAACGATACCGCTGCGCGCGCTCTTCACCCGGTCACGGGACGAACGCGACGACGACCGTCCCCTCTCCCTGCACCGTGACGTGCCCGGCGTCGTGGGCCACGAAGACGGACTCCCCGCGCCCCACCCGCCCGAGCGACCCGGCAAGGTTCGACAGCTCCACCTGCCCGTCCAGGCACAGGAGGATCCTGGGACCGGTGTGCGTGACGACCGCCTCGCCGGCGACCCTGCCGTAGAGGAGCGAGAACTCCTGCGCCGGTGCCACGTACCTGGTGAGCCCGCCCGGTTCGGCCCGCAGCACGGGACGCACCGGGGGCCGGGGCACATAGCTCGCGCAGCCGAGCAGGGCCTCGATGTCCACCCGCTTGGGGGTGAGCCCCGCGCGGAGCACGTTGTCCGAGCTCGCCATGACCTCGACGCCCACGCCGCTCAGGTAGGCGTGCACCTCGCCCGCGGCGAGGAAGACCGCCTCCCCCGGGGCGAGGGACACCCGGTTGAGCATGAGCGACACGAGCGCACCGGGGTCGCCGGGGTGGTGCTCGGCGAGCTCGACGGCCGTCCGGTCGCCGCGCGACCGGAACTCGCCGCGGGCGATCCGCGCCCGGACGGAGGCCGCCGTCCGGGCGACGTCCTCCGCGCAGTCCGTCCCGCGGGCCGCGAGCGCCACCTCGAACGCGCGCCGCACGCCGCGCGCGTCGGGCGAGGCCGTGAGCTCGTCGCGCATCCGCCCGACGCAGTCGCCGTCGAGGCCGTCCAGGAGCTGCAGGGCGCGGGCGGGGCGACGGAACCCGCACAGACCCTCGAAGGGTGTCAGGGCGAGGAGCATCTCCGGCTTGTGCTGGTCGTCCTTGTAGTTGCGATCCGGCGAGTCGACGGGCACCCCGGCGGCGTTCTCCCGGCTGAACCCGGCACGCGCGACGTGAGGGGCGGGGTGGACCTGGAGGGAGAGCGGACGGTCGGCCGCGAGGACCTTGAGGAGGTAGGGCAGGCGTGGTCCGTACTCCTCGACGACGGCCCGCCCGAGGAGCGCGTCGGGTGCGGAGCGGAGGAGGTCGGACAGCGCCACGGGCGTGGCGTCCTCGGAGTCGCACGGGCTGCACGAGGACGGCAGCCCCGCGTGGGCCCCGAGCCACATCTCCGCGACGGGTCGCCCGTCGGCGGGCACGCCGAGCAGGTCGGGGATCGCCGTCGGCGACCCCCACGCGTAGTTCTGCACACCGTTGGTCAGACGGTATGCACGGCTGGTCCCCCCCAGGTCAGCCACGGCTCTCAGAACGCCCCGAGGGCGTCACCGAGCGGCCCGCGCACGAAGTAGAGGACGAACAGGACGCTGGCGACCCACATGAGCGGGTGGATGGCCCGGATCTTGCCGACGGCGACCTTGATGACGACGAACGCGATGAAGCCCGCACCGATGCCTGCGGTGATGGAGAACGCGAAGGGCATGAGGATGATGGTGAGGAACGCCGGGATGGCGATCTCGTAGTTCTTCCAGTCGATCCCGGACACCTGCATGACCATGAGGAACCCGACGACCACGAGCGCGGGCGTCGCGGCCTCGAACGGCACCATGTCGACGACGGGCGACAGGAACGTCGCCAGGAGGAACGCGAGGCCGGTCACCACGGACGCGAGACCGGTGCGCGCACCGTCGCCGACGCCCGCCGCGGACTCGATGTAGCTGGTGTTCGACGACACGGACCCGGCGCCCCCGGCGATCGCGCCGAGGGAGTCGACGACGAGGATCTGGCGGGTGCGCGGCGGGTTGCCGTCGGCGTCGAGCAGGCCGGCCTCGCCGCCGACGGCGACCATGGTGCCCATCGTGTCGAAGAAGTCCGCGAGCAGGAGCGTGAAGACGAGGAGGACGACGGCGACCACCCCGATCTTCTCGAAGGAGCCGAAGAGCGAGAACTGGCCGAGGAGGGAGAAGTCGGGCAGCGCGACGATGCTGTCCGGGACGGCCGGCGAGTTGAGCTCCCAGCCGGTCGGGTTGGTGCCGTCCGTGCCCTGGGGGCCGACGGTCGCGACGGCCTCGATGATCACCGCGAGGACGGTGGACGTGAGGATCGCGATGAGGATGGCGCCGTGGACCTTGCGGACCATGAGGACGACGGCGACCAGGAGCCCGACGACGAACACCAGGAGCGGCCACCCGGCGACGGAGCCGCCGACCCCGAGCTCGACGGGTGTGGCGAGGCTCGCGGGGATCCGCACGAAGCCGGCGTCGACGAGCCCGATGAACGCGATGAAGAGGCCGATCCCGACGCTGATGGCCGTCTTCAGCTCCACGGGGACGGCGTGGAAGACGGCCTCGCGGAACCCCGTGAGGACGAGCACGAGGATGATGATGCCCTCGAGGACGACGATGCCCATGGCGTCCGCCCACGTCATGTCGGGCAGGCTCGCGATGGAGAAGGTCACGACGGCGTTGAGGCCGAGCCCTGCGGCGAGCGCGAGCGGGAAGTTCGCGACCACCCCCATGAGGATCGTGAGGACGCCCGCGGCGAGGGCGGTGACCGCGGCGATCGCCGCGAGGTCGGGCTCCGTCCCGCCGCCGAGGTAGGCACCGGTGCCGTCGGGGACGGTGCTGAGGATGATGGGATTGAGGACGATGATGTAGCTCATCGTGAAGAAGGTCACGAGGCCGCCGCGCACCTCGGCGCCGATGGTCGATCCTCGTTCCGTGATCCTGAAGTACCGGTCGATCGCGTTGGTGGGCTGGGCGTCCGCAGCCGTCGTGTCCGTCACGGGCGCGATCCTTCCACGACGAGCGCCCTCGCGTCCCCCACGGCCCGCATCACGGACCGAGGAAGATCTGGGCGCAGAGCATCTCGTCGACCTCGTCGACGGTCATCGGGGTGCACGCGACGCCCAGCTCGGTGAACTCGGGCGACAGGAGGTTGGACCGGTGCCCGGGCGACCCGAGCCACGCGTCGACGACGTCAGCGGCGGACGCGGCGGCCCGCGAGAGGTTCTCGCCGGCCCTGGAGGCCGGTTCGCACGCTGCGGAGACGGGGGCGAGCGGGGCGTGGACGAGCTCGCCGCCGTCGGCGACGAGGGCCTCCGCACGCGGGAGGGCCTGCTCCTCGGCGCACGACGACGGGGCGAGCGGCTCGAGGCCCTCGGTCTCCCGGGCCGCGTTGGTCTCGTCGACGACCTGCTGCGCGTACTCCTCGGGCGTGCCGAGGTCGGCGGGCGCGTCGTCCGTGCCCGGGGAGACCGGTGCCACGCTCTGGGTGGACGGGGCCTGCGTCGGCGTGGTCGTCGGGCCGTCGGCCTGGCCGCACGCCCCGAGGAGCAGCCCTGCGGCGGCGGCGAGGAGGACCCCGGCAGGTGCGCGCCTCACGCGACGATCCGGACGGGGGTACCGAGCGGCAGGGCCGCGAGCCGGATCATGGTGTCCTCGTCCATCCGCAAGCACCCGTTGGACACGGGCCCTTCCCTGGTGTCGTGGTAATGGAACGCGGTCACCGCCACGGGCGCTCCGAGGAACCCGTCGAGGGTCGGTGACTGGACGGCGAGCGCGACGATCGGCAGCCCGCGCGTGTACGCGGCCTCCGGGTTCGTGAACGTCGTCATGATGAAGGTCCGGCCCAGGGGTGTGGGCGTCGCCGGGGCTCCGTACCCGAACTCCGTGGTGCTGTGCACCACCTCGTCGCCGGCGAGGATCCGGACCTCGCCGGCGAGGCTCACCTCGACCGACGCCGCGTTCGTCATGTCCCGCACGTCGGTGGTGCGGCCCCACCCGGGCGGCTGGGCCACGACGCCCTCGGACGGCAACCCTGACCGTGCGGGGAGCAGGACCCTCGCCCAGTGCTCGTGCTGCTCGATCACCGGGACGACCGTCCCGTCGTGCTGCTGCTGGGCGGGGAGCTGCGCGACGGGCGGGCTCCCGGGCTCGGAGAACACGGGGGCGCTCACCCCTGCCGGGGTGACGGCGCCGAGCGTGGGAGCCTGCGGGTCGGAGTCCAGCGGCAGCGCGGGCAGGACCGCGTAGACGTCGACCACAGGCAGCGGTGCGAGGTCGTAGACCGCGGGGTCCGCCGCGGGGCCCTCGTCGGGCGGGGTCGACGGTGAGGGCTCCACCGACGCCGAGGGCGACGGGGCCGGCGAGGGAGGCGCGGCCTCTGGCTCCTGCGGACCGCTGGCGCCCCGCGTCACGCCCCACACGACGGCGGCGACGATCACGGCGAGCAGCACACCGATCGGGACGACGAACCTACGATGGCGAGCGTCCACGAGTTCCCCCTTGTGGTCGTCGGGCCTGAGGTGCCTGCAACCGGCACGAGGGCCCCCCGGGTGACCGGGAGACCCTCGTCAAGCGTATCCGTGGATCAGATGCGCGCCTGGTTGCGACGCTTCGCGAAGAGGACGGTGCCGATGCCCGCGAGGGCCAGCGCGCCTCCCCCGAGGGCGAGCGGCGTGGCCGAGGAACCGGTCACGGGGAGGGTCGCGGAGGGCGAGCCGGCCGCTGCGACGGCGACGGCCTGGGTGTTGATGACGTCACCCTCGGCGTCGACCGCGGTGAAGGTGTAGGTGCCGGCCGCGGAGAGCGTGATCGCGAACGACGCGTCACCGTTGGCGTCGGTCGCCTTCGTCATGGTGGCGGTACCGGCGATCGCGATGGCGCTGTCGGGGATGGAGGTGGGCGACGAGGTCACGGTGACCGTGATCTCGTCGTTCACCACGGGGCCGTCGATGTAGTAGTTGACGGCCTGGCCCGCGGCGACGCTGGTAGCCGTCACGGTCGAGTCGAAGTCGCTCGCCTCGTAGGCGGACGCGGCCGCTGCCGGCGCCAGGACGAGTGCCGCGGCCGCTGCTGCGGTGGCTCCGATACGTCGGTTCATGTGCGATTCCCCATTTTCGTGTTCGTGGACTGCCCGTGCAGTCTGGTGCGACCTCAGACGCATCATCCTCATGATGTCGCGCACGAGGCACCCCTGAGCTGCGTCCGAGTATCCCGTGGGCCCGGCGTAAAGCGCAAGATCACGTCACCACCCTGTGACGGGCTCGTGACAATGGTGTAGGAGAAGGTCTGGGACGCACCCGGCGACAATAGGGTGGTAATTCCGGCGACAAAGAGTTCCTCGTGCAGCTGCGACTGCACCCCCACAGGGTTCCCACCTGCGGTGACGTCCTCGATGCGGCCACCGTCGGGCGCGTAGACGAGGAGGTTCGTCCGGACGTCGCCGGGAGTCACGATGCCGCCGACGCCCGTCACGTACTGGGGCAGAACCCCCGGATCCACCGGGGCCGTGGAGGTCAGGGACACGTCCACCCGGAGCCTCTGCGAACCGTCCGCGAGGCACTCGAGGACGGTGGTCGTCACCGAACGGTCGAGGTAGTAACCCATCTTCCCCGCAGTTCCGTCATTGAGGAAGATACCGACGACAGGTCGCCTCTCGCCGTCCTGACCTGCGGCGACGCTTCCCACCAATTCCCCGCCGAGGACCGTCGGAGCCAAAAGCTCCTGCTCCTCCGGATGGGCGGACCACAGAAGAACACGCCCTTCACGTGCGGATTGTGCGAGAGCGGGGATGATCTTCGATATTTCACCCGCTCCGGCGAGCACCTCCTGGAACAGCTGTGCGGCGACAACCTGGAAGAACACGTCGTGCTGGTCCGGGTCGGCGATGTCCAGGTACACGCCGTTGATCAGGTAGTCGACGACGTTGTCGGACGTGAGGCGCGGCCCCACAGGAGGATCGATGGGACCCGTGGCCCCCATGATCCCCGCGAGGACGACCGGGTCGATCGAGAGCACACCGTCGACGGCCCGGTCGTCCTTCTGCGCCCACAACGCGACCGCGAGCTCTGCGGTACGCGGGAAGTCCGGCGTGAAGTTCACGTCCGCCATCTTGCGGGCGAGGTCCTCGCCGAAGAGGGCGCGCTCCGCCTCGCCGACGTCGAGCACCGTGGTGTCGGACTGGAACTCGCTCGCAGGGCGTTGGTCCTCGATCGTCACCCGGCCGTCCTCGGCGGAGAGCAGGATCACCGAGCCGGGCAGCCCTCCCGTCGCCCTCGGCTCCGCGTTGTTCTGCACGAGGAGCAGGTAGCGGCGGGGCCCCTCGCTGCCGAGCATCGGCGGGGCGAGCCGCACCGCCCGCGACGCCGTCGCGGTGGTGGACCCCACCTCCGCCATGACGTCGGTGAGCTCGGTGACCGCGTCGCCCAGCGGACCCACGAGCTCGTCGGGGTCGAGAGCGACCATGTCGTCGAGGCCCGCCTGCACCGCGGCGTCCGCAGCCACGACCCGCGGCGCGACCTCGACCAGCGGACCGAGGTCCACCCGCCCGTCCGTCTGGGCGAACCCACCCGGGCCGGCAAGCCGGGCCGCATCCGCGAACGCCGGCAGCGCATCGACCGCGAGGGAGTCCACCACCTCGGTGACCACCTGCACCGCCTGCAGGTTGGGGCGCGCCACCGGCAGCACGGACACCACCGACCAGTGCACACCGGTCGACGACTCGCGGGCGCTCGCAGCACGCTGCTGCAAGGCCTCCAGCGTGGCGGCGGCCTCGTCCTGCGCACCGTCCTCGACCTGCTGCTCCAGCTCGGGGACGAGGTCCGCGGCCACGGTCAGGTCGTCACGGACCGCGAGGACGTCACGCGCCACCCACACGCCGAGCCCCACGAGCACCACGACGAGGCAGCCGAGCACGACGAGGACCGTCGTGATCGTGCGCCGCGCCCGCGGCGACATCCGGGCGCCGCGCGCGGACCTGCGCGACCTCGTGCGGGGCGCAGCCCCGTCGTCCGGCCGGTCCGTCGTCTCGTCGTCCGTCGCTCGCATCGTGCTCCCACGCCCTCGTCCCTGCGGTCGCCGTCATGCTGCCACGCCACGACCCGCCCGGCGGTCCGCCACACGCTGCAGACCCCACCAGCACCGCGCCCGAGGAGGACCACGGACCCCCCGGGGTGGGTGAAGTTCACCCCGCCGCCCCGCCGCGCCGCGCAGAGACCTCCCCGCCGTCGCGCCCCGCTGGCAGCATGTGCCGCATGCAGCCCCTGGTGATGGTCGTGTACGGCACCCGACCCGAGGCCATCAAGGTCGCGCCGCTCATCCGCGCGCTCGAGGCCAGCACCGCGCTCGACGTCGTCACGGTCGTCACCGGCCAGCACCGCGAGATGCTCGACCAGGTCAACGAGCTCTTCGGGATCGTCCCCGACGTGGACCTGGACGTCTTCGAGCACGGACAGTCGCTCGCCCAGGTCACGGCACGGGTCCTCGAACGCCTCGACCCGGTGCTCGTCGAGCGCAGGCCCGCGGCCGTCGTCGTCCAGGGGGACACCACGACGTCGACCGCGGCGGCGCTCGCGGCCTTCTACCGGCAGCTCCCGGTGGTCCACCTCGAGGCGGGTCTCCGGTCGGGCGACATCGCCTCACCGTTCCCCGAGGAGGCGAACCGCCGCATCACCACGCGCGTCGCGGCGCTCCACCTGGCACCCACCGAGGAGAGCCGGGACAACCTCGTGCGGGAGTCCGTGGACGCGGCGACGGTCGCCGTCACCGGCAACACCGTCATCGACGCGCTCCTCGCGACCGTCGCCAAGGACGTTGCGTTCACCGACCCGCGTCTCGAGCAGGCCGCGTCGTCGGGCCGGCCGGTCCTGCTCGTCACCACGCACCGGCGCGAGAGCTGGGGCGGGGCCATGGAGGGCGTCGGACGCGCTCTGCGCCGCATCGCGTCGGACCGCCCGGACCACCTGGTCGTCCTCCCCGCCCACCGCAACCCCGTGGTCCGGGAGGCGGTGCTGCCGCACCTCGAGGGGCTCGACAACGTCCTCGTCACGGAACCCCTCGCCTACGGGGAGTTCACCCGCCTCCTGGCGGTGAGCCGCATCGTGCTCACCGACTCGGGCGGCGTCCAGGAGGAGGCCCCCAGCCTGGGCCGCCCGGTGCTCGTCATGCGGGAGAACACCGAGCGGCCCGAGGCCGTCGAGGCCGGCACGGTGCTGCTCATCGGGACGGACGAGGACAGGATCGTCACCGAGGTGAGCCGCCTCATGGACGACGCGGAGCACTACGCGGCGATGGCCACCGCGACGAACCCGTACGGCGACGGACGGGCGAGCGGGCGCGCCGTCGCTGCGATCGCCGAGCTCCTCGGGGTCGGGACCCGCACGGACGACTTCACGGTCCGGACGACCGCAGCGACGAGCTGACCGGTCAGGACACGCTGTCCTCGAGGACGTCCAGGCCGTCCTCGGTGGCGAGGAGGTCCGCGACGGTGTCGTCGGCGACGGCGGCTGCGAGCGGGGCGAGCGCCTCCGCGTCGAGCGCGACGATCGACTGGGTGCCGTCAGGGCTGCGCCCGGTGCCCTCCGTGGGGACGGTGAGGAAGGTGACGTCGTCCGCTCGCAGACCGGACAGGCTCGCGCCGAGACGTCGCATGTCGCCGAGCCCGAGCGTCTCGTCGACCGCGACGGCACCCGTCACCGTCGTGAGGAATCGGGTGAGCCGCACGGGGTCGGAGAGCGTCCCCTCCGAGAGGGTCGTGGTGAGGATGGACCGCATCCAGTTCTGCTGACGCTTGACGCGGTCGAGGTCGCCCCCGGGGAGCCCGTACCGCTGACGCGTGTAGGCCAGGGCGGCGGCACCGTCCATGTGGTGGGTGCCCGCGGAGAACAGGAGCCTGTCGTGCTGGTAGGTGTCCTCGGGGACCGTGATGTCGACACCGCCGAGGACGTCGGTGAGGGTGATGAACGACTCGAAGTCGGCCACGGCGACGTGGTCGATCCGGATGCCGGTGAGCTGCTCGACGGTCTCGACCATGAGGGTCGGACCGCCGTACGCGAAGGCCGCGTTGATCTTCCCCTGCCCGTGCCCGGGGATGTCCACCCACGAGTCGCGGGGCACGGAGAGGAGCACCGCGCTCCGCCTGTCGGCCGCGACGTGGACGATCATGATCGCGTCCGTGCGCTGCCCTCCCTGCTGCCACCCGGCAGGGTCGTCGGTGTCGATGCTGCCGTCGGCGCCGAGGACGAGGACGTTGAGGGCGGTGTCCGCCTGACCGGGGACCGTGGGGGCCGCGCCGGGCCGGGACTCCTCGTCGAGCGCGGCGAACGGGTCGTCGATGCGGTCCACGTTCCCGTCGAGCCACGCGACGAATCCGGCGACACCCGCCGTGGCGGTCACGAGGAGGCCCCCCAGGAGGAGGGCGACGACGAGCAGGGGTCGCCGCCGCGGACCACGTCCGGAGGCGTCGCGGTGGGCACGGACGGCGCGGGCGCGACGAGCGGGGGCCGGGCGCGCGGGAGCGCGCCGACGGTCGGCGTGAGGGGGCACAGCCGCCATCCTACGGTTCACCTACCGTTGGTCGGTGGGGCCGAGGCGCACCCGGTGGGCGACCACACCGCTCACCGACACCCACATCCGCACGACCGGGTGAAAAAGGGCGCACGACGAGCACGAGCGCCCCAAACCGGGCACCGTGGGACGGTGCTCCCGCGGGCGATCGATAGTCTGGCTCGACGGACTTCGCCCGCACCAGGTCGGAGCGACGGCAGGGGGGTGGCAGGTGCGAGTCGTGCTGGTGACGCACCACTACGCCCCCGAGAACAACGCCCCCCAGCGCCGGTGGACCGCGCTCGTCCCGCGGATCGTGGACGCGGGACAGGACGTCGTCGTGTTCACCCCTCCACCGCACTACCCGAGCGGCACGTCGGAGGACACGTCGGGGGCCCTCGACCCAGGGACCTCGTCCCTCGGGGAGCACGGCGAGACGGTCCACCGCGTCCGGTTCCGTGAGCACGGACTCGACCTCAGGTCCCGCTCCGTCGACCAGGCCGTCACCGCCGCGGACACCGTCCGGCGGGCGCTCCTCGTCCTGCGCCGACGCGCGGCACGACCCGACGTGATCGTGTCCACGGCGCCCGGGCTCCCGTCCATCGGCGCCGGGTGGCTCCTGGGACTCGTCCTGCGCGTCCCGCACGTCATCGAGATGCGCGACGCCTGGCCGGACCTCATCCACGCCAGCGGCATGCTCCGCAACGGCCAGACCCGGGTGTCGAGGAAGCGTCGCGTCCTCACCGCGGTCGCCGACCGGGTGCTCACCTGGTGGCAGCGCTCCGCCGCCGCGGTCGTCACCACGACGGACTCCTTCGCGGACGTCCTGCGGTCGCGCGACGTCCGCCACGTGGAGGTGATCCGCAACGGCGCCCCCCTCGACCGCCTCTCCCCCTTGCCACCACCGTCGGTGGAGGGCACGACCCTCCACGTGCTCTACGTGGGCACGATGGGACGCAGCCAGGGCCTCGAGGTCGCGATCCGTGCGGCCGCCGCGGCCCGGACGGTCGGCATCCCCGTGCACGTGCGGTTCGTGGGTGGCGGGGCCGACGAGGAGCAGCTGCGGGCGCTCGCCCTGGAGCTCGAGGCGCCGGTGTCGTTCGTGGGGCGTGTGCCGTGCGAGGAGATCGTCGACCACTACCGGTGGGCGGACACCGTGCTGGTGTCGTTGCGCGACTGGGCGCCCTTCGAGTGGACGGTGCCGTCCAAGACGTACGAGGCGCTCGCCCTGCGGCGCCACGTGTCGGCGGTCGTGGCCGGGGAGACCGCCCGGCTCATCGCGTCCGTGGGCGCGGGGGACGTCGTGCCCCCCGGGGACGAGGCCGCCCTGGCGCTGCTGTGGGGCCGGCTCGCACGCCACCGCGAGTCCCTCGCCGTGGGACCGGCGGGCCGCGAGTGGGCCCTCGAGAACGCGAACTTCGACGAGCTCGCGCTCGCCTACGTCCGGCTCCTCAAGGGCGTCGCAGGATGAGCGGTCTCGCCTCCGGTCGGCCGGGCGAGCTCCTCAGCAACGCGACGCTCGCCTGGACGACGGTGCTGCGCCACCTCGTCGAGGACCCTCTGCTCCTGGCGGTCCAGGTGGTGCGCCGGGCACCACGACGGGTCGGGGCGGCAGCGGCAGGCGCCCTCCTCGCGGGTGCGCGGGGGCGGCAGGTCTCGGTGCGGGCCGCGACGGCACTCTGGTTGCTCGACCGGCCGGACGAGGCCAGGTCCCGGCTGCGGGCGGTGTTCGCCCGGTCCGCCGACCGCGCGGGTGGGCGACGGTCACCGACAGGACCGGTCCGCGCACGGCTCGCGGGGGAGCTCGCGGTGCAGCTGGGCGTCACGGACGACGCGCCGGCCGCGGTGCGGGCGTCGTCGCCGTCGGTGGAGGTCCGGGCCCGGTGGCAGAGCGGGGACGTCTCGGGCGCCGTCCGTGCCGCCTCCGCGCAGCCGTCCACACGTGCGCTCCACGCGCGCCTGGTGTCGGAGGCCGCGGTCATGACCGTGGGTCACCTGATCGGTGAGACGGCGGGCAGTGGCACGGCAGCGAGGACCGGTGGCACGTCCGTGGTGCACGTCCTCACCAACTCCCTCCCCCACACGCAGAGCGGGTACGCGCAGCGCAGCCACTCGGTGCTCCTCGCCCAACGAGACGCGGGCCTGCGCCCCGTGGCGACGACGCGCCTCGGGTACCCGGTGTCCGTCGGCAGGCTCGGCGCCCGGCACACGGACGTCGTCGACGGCATCACGTACCGGAGGCTCCTCGCACCCGTGGCGGGCCGCACCGCGGAGGACCGGGTCCGGCAGGGAGTGGACCTGCTGGTCCCCATCGCCCGCGACCATGGCGCGGACGCCCTGCACGCCACGACCAACTACACGAACGCGCTCGTCGCCCGGGCCGCGGCGCACCGCCTCGGCGTGCCGTGGGTGTACGAGGTCCGCGGACTCCTCGAGGAGACGTGGGTCGCGAGCCGCCCGAGCCGGGCCGAGCGGGAGACGGCGGCCGCGAGCGAGCGCTACCGGATGCTCCGTGCACGCGAGACGGAGCTGACGCTCGCCGCGGACCACGTGCTCACCCTGAGCAGCACGCTGCGCGCCGAGCTCGTGGACCGCGGCGTCCCCGAGGACCGCATCACCCTGGTGCCCAACGCCGTCGACGCGGCGCTCCTCGACACCCACCTCTCCCCCGCCGAGGCGCGCCAGGTCCTGGGGCTGCCGGCCGACGGCCTGTGGGTGGGAACCGTGTCCAGCCTCGTCGACTACGAGGGTCTCGACACGCTCGTCGCGGCCGTCGCCCACCTTCGCGGGCGAGGCCTCGACGTCCGTGGGCTCATCGTCGGCGACGGCGTGTCCCGGCCCTCCCTCGAGGCCGCCGCGCACCACCTCGGGATCTCGTCGGCCGTGACCTTCACGGGCCGCGTGCCCCGCGACTCCGCCGCCCTCCACCACCAGGCGCTCGACGTGTTCGTCGTGCCGCGCAGGGACCACCGCGTGTGCCGGCTCGTCACACCCCTCAAACCCGTCGAGGCCATGGCGTGCGCGCGCCCCGTCGTCGCCAGCGACGTGCCCGCCCTCGCCGAGCTCGTCCGCGAGCCGGGAAGCGGTCACCTCGTCCCACCCGGCGACGCCGTCGCGCTCGCGGACACCATCGCCGGTCTCGCCGAGGACGCGGACCTCCGCCGTGCCCTGGGTGCGCGCGGGCGGACGTTCGCCGCCGGGCGGACATGGCGTTCCGTGGGGGCGACGTACCGGGACGTGCTGCACGGGGCCGCCCGCGGGGTGGTCTCATGAGCGGCGACGGACTGCCCTGGCAGCAGGTCGAGGTGGTGCACCTCCAGGGGCTGCACCCCGTGGGCCGACGGCCGGGGCTGCGCGAGTACGTGGCCCAGCTGTGGGCGCGCCGGCACTTCGTGGTCGCCGACTCCAGGGCGCGGGTGGCCAGCGGCACCCGGCAGATGATCCTCGGGAACGCGTGGCTCGTCCTCAAGCCCGTGCTCGACGGGCTCGTGTACTTCGCGATCTTCGGGCTGATCCTCAAGTCCGGGCGGGGCATCGACAACTTCGTCGGGTACCTGCTCATCGGGGTGTTCATGTTCCAGTTCACGGCGCGGTGCCTGAGCGTGGGCGCGAGCTCCGTGAGCGGGGGGCGCACCCTCATCCGGTCGTTCCTGTTCCCCCGCGCCGCGCTGCCGGTCGCGGCCGTGCTCCGGGAGACGCTGAGCATGGTGCCGGTGGTCGTCTCCATGCTGGTGCTCGTGGTCGTGGTGCCTCCGCACGCAGAGGTCACGTGGCGGTGGCTGCTGTTCCCCGGGGTCTTCACGCTCCAGCTCGTCTTCAACGCAGGCATCGCGCTGCTGGCCGCTCGCCTCGTGGCGCGGGTGCGTGACCTGTCGAACCTCATCGGGTTCTTCACGAGGTTCTGGTTGTACGGGTCGGGGGTGTTCTTCTCCTTCGACAGCTTCGTGTCGGACCCGACCGTCCTGGCCGTCGTGAAGCTCAACCCCATGTACGTGGTCCTCGACATGACGCGCGACGTGCTGCTCTACGGGCGGACGCCGGAGGCGGGGTCGTGGGTCGTGCTCGCCTCGTGGGCGCTCGGGGCCCTGCTCCTCGGCTTCGTCTTCTTCTGGCGTGGGGAGGAGACCTATGGACGGGAGTAGGCCCTTCTGGGAGAAGGACGTCACCGTGGCGGTGGCCAACGTGCACATGCACTACCGGGTCCCCTCGACGCGGGCGGCGCCCGGGGGCCGCGCGGCAGGAGTGGGACGCGCTGTCCGGAAGGTGGTGGGCAGCCAGCCCAAGGTCCTCGTCCGGGCCCTGGCGGGGGTGTCCCTCGCCGCGTACCGGGGCGAGTCGATCGGGATCATCGGGACGAACGGCTCCGGGAAGAGCACGCTCCTCCGCGTGATCGCCGGCCTCGAACGCCCGTCACGGGGCGAGGTGGTCGCCGAGACGAGCCCGGTGCTCCTCGGCGTGAACGCCGCCCTCGTGCCCGACCTCTCGGGCGAGCAGAACGTCCGCCTGGGGTGTCTCGCGATGGGACTGTCCCCGGAGCGCACGGAGGAGGTCCTCCCGGACGTCGTGGACCTCGCCGGCATCGGCGATGCCGTCTACCTGCCGATGCGGACCTATTCGTCGGGCATGGGGGCGCGGTTGCGGTTCGCGATCGCTGCCGCCGCGAACCCGCGGATCCTCCTCATCGACGAGGCCCTCTCCACGGGGGACGCGGCGTTCAAGGAACGCAGCGAGCGACGCATGGACGAGCTGCGCGCCAACGCCGGGACCGTGTTCATCGTCAACCACGCCGCGCAGGTCATCGAGGAGATGTGCACACGCGCCATCTGGCTGGACCGTGGGCGCGTGGTCCTCGACGGCCCCGCCGAGGAGACCGCCCGACGCTACCGGCTGTGGGCGTGGAAGGTCAGCAAAGGAGAGCAGGACGCCGCCGATACCCTGCTCAAGGAGACCATCGCCGAGAGCTCCCCCTCCAGCGTGAAGTTCGCCGCCACCGCCCAGCGCGGGTCGCCCGTACGGCACGCGAGGAGGCACTGATGGCCGACGAGCGCGCCGTGATCAGGACGGCCATCTACGGGAGCTGCGTCAGCCGCGACACCTTCGAATACCTCGACCAGGACCGCTTCACCCTGGTGCGGTACATCGCCCGCCAGTCCCTCATCAGCGCCTTCTCCCCACCCTCCCCCGTCCCCGCGGAATGGCTCGAACGCCTCGACTCGCCCTTCCAACGCCGCATGCTCGCCGACGACTTCGCCAGCTCCCTCCCGACCTTCCTCCAGGAGCACGGCAACGACATCGACCTCCTCCTCTGGGACCTCACCGACGAACGCCTCGGGGTGTACGAGCTCCCCGACGGGAGGTACGTCACGCGGTCGGTAGAAGGCATCCAGTGCGGCGTGGACGAGCGGCTCGGGGAGGAGGCGAGGTCGGTTCCCCTCGGGTCCCCGGAACACCTGCGACTGTGGGGCGCCGCGCTCAACGCGCTCACCGTGCTCGTCGCAGACCTTCCCCGCCGACCCCAGGTCCTCGTGGTCGCCCCACCGTGGGCCGAGCACGACTCCGAGGGGAACCCTGCACCGTCGAGCTTCGGGCTCCACGCCGAGCAGGCGAACGTGGCGTACGAGCCGTACGTCGACGCTGCCCGCCGTCTGGGGACCGTCCTGACCATGGACGACCACCTGACCGAGACCTCCGCGGACCACCCGTGGGGGATAGCGCCGTTCCACTACGCGAAGGCCGTGTACGCGCGCCTCGCACGTCAGATCGAGACGACGCGCCTCCACCGCTGATGTGCACTCAAGCCTCCGGCACACGCCCGAGGAACCGTTCGATGGTCTGGCCCACCACGAGGTCGGGCTTCCTCCTCCGAAGATGATCCACGTCGAAGGCGGGGTCCCAAACGAACTCGAAGTCCTTGAAGAGCCTGGCGAACCACCAGCTCAGCTTCGCTGCCGACTGACCGCTGCCGAAGAACGAGTTCCCGAACACGACGACGCTGGCATCGATGAGCGCCTCGTCGTTCCGCCAGTGGAGTCGGGATCCGATGTGCCGCCCACCTGGGGGGTCTTCAACGACGTGCGGTGCGATCTCACGGCTCGGCCACGCGGCGACATCGTCTGGTTCCAGCTGCGGGTCCCACAGGTCGATCCCGAAGAACCGTCGTCCGAGATCGCCGTTGATCAAGGTACGCCTGCCGAGGACGACGTCCGAGAGGACCGACGGGTCGACGGAGATTCTCGGCAGGAGTGCGCGGGTCAGCGTCAGAGCCCCCGAGGCAGAGAGATGACCGTCGTGGCGCAGCCATGGGTCGTCCTGCCCCGGCCTCCACGACGATAGGGCGTCGAGCGCACTGACGTAGAAAGCACGCGGTGACATCTCCATCTCGAGCGCACGGAGGGCGGGCGTGGCTCCCGACACCCCGTCCAGGAGCTGGTGCATGATGCTCGACTTCTCGGGGATGACCAGCTGCACGTAGGTGGTGCCGATCTCCGAGGCGACCTGTGCCCGGCGTTCGAACAGGGATGACCACCTGCCCACCACCTCGTGGTGCGCTCGGACCTCCTCGACGCCCGCTGGTTCCCGGTATCGCGACGCGAGATCGTTCGAGCCACCCGTGAGGAAGATGTGCCCGGAGTGCCCCAGCTCGGCGGATCCGTCACCAGACTTCAGGCCGACAGGGAAAGGGACGTAACTCAGGCGCCGATGATCCTGGGGATGCACGTTCGCTGACGGGACCGAGACACCCGCTGGCGACCGGACGGTCGCCGGGTCGACGGTCTCGACGCTCCGTACCAGCCGTGCGACCTCGTCCCGCTCGACCAGACGGGCGCGAGGCAGCGTAGAGCTGCCCTCTGCGTCCTCGAGGACCACCGCGCACTCCCCGGTCGTCAGGGCACCGGGCGGGAGGGCGTCGACCAACCGGACGAGGATCCTCCGATTCCGCACCCCGATGCCCAGCACCACGTCCCTTCGCTCAGGGCCGATCACGACAGAACCCAGCGCCTCACCCCGACGGCTGACCACGGAGACCCGCGGCAGTCTGCTCTCCTCCGGTGCACGGACCCATCCGGTGAGAGTGCACCTGTCCTCGGACACGCTCTCGACGAATCCGACCTGCATGTCTCGTCTGCTCTGGGGTCGCCCCACTGGCTCCTCCACCATCACGGTGCGAGAGACAGGTCGACGACCACGATGGGTGACGGTTCCGGGAACGTGTCGCCGTCAGCGCTGTCCCGCCGCGGCGGGACAGCCCTCCAGAGTAGGAGACTCCTGGACCTCGCGTCCGCCAAGGCGCACGCCCCGTACGTCACGACGTCATCGAGGGCCGGAGCTCCTCGGACTCCGGACCACGGCAGGGACGCTGGCTCCGTACTCACGGCGCAGTCCTCCTCGTCGATCGTCAGGCGCGAGACCCCGTCCCTGTACCGCACGTCAACCGACAGCCGGCCGCCTGTGATCGTCAGCTGTCCGATCTCCAGGTCGAAAGGGAGGCTCCCACGGCCACTGAAGTCCCACACCGCGTCCCAGGAGGTCAAAGGGCGCCGGGTCCACGCGGCGCCCACGAACCTCCACAGGTGCAGCTGCTGATAACCGTCCCGGTCCCGCAGGTGGGCGAGGACCACCGGGCGGTCAGCCGAGTCGAAGCCGAGACGGACATTGTTGTTGATCAACCCTGCTCCAGGCGGGACCGGATCGACGACCAGCTCGTCACTCGACCTCAGCGGCAGCTCCAGCAGGCGCCCGGCGGCAGATCGCCACTCCTTGAGCTCGTCACTTACTGCGTAGCAGATCGTGTGCGTGCTCTCCGAGTCCGGGGAGTCGCGCCAGACCCAGAGGAGGTGGTAGCGGCCGTCGGGCCCGAGCCGGGGAGCGTCTCCGTCCAGGTATGCGCTGCGCGTTCCCCCTCCGTCGATGATCGGGGTGTGCACCAAGGACCGCCACGCCTGTGCGTCCTCACTGTAGACGTAGCCCCGCTGGACACCGTTCCCGCTCTGCCCGTCCCGGAACCAGAAGGTCACCTCGCCGGTCGCGATCGGCACGAAGCGCGGGTAGGTCACCCTGCCCTCGAGGTCGTTCGAGACCATCTCGGCCCTGCGCGCCAGGGTCCCGATCGAGTCGTCGGTGGACCGGAAGTAGTCGAGAGGTGTCGCGTGCATGTTCGCCGCCACGTGGAGGCACCCCGCACGGTCCGCAATCAGGGAGACGTAGTTGTGGCTGTCCCATCCGATCCAGGTCGGGAGCCTCGTGAACCACCAGTCCTCGCTCCCGCCCTGCCTGCTGGCGACCGTGAGCTGGCGCTCATGGTCGTAGAACCCGACCGTCAACGACTCGTCGGACCTCCAGATTCCGGGTTCGACATAGATGTCGGACACGGCGTCGACCAATCGCGACCTCGAGACGACCTTCCAGCCCGAGGGGAGCTCACGCCCGACGTCCTGGTCCTCGTAGAGCACGTCGAGGGACGCCGTGCTCTCGCCGTCGGGAGTCTCTTGGACGGTGGCGCTCATGGGAGGTCCTGACTCTCGACGAGGGCGACAAGGTCGCGCGCCCTGCTCAGGAAGGAGTGCTCGGCGGCAACGGTCGTCGCTATCGCGCGCAGCTCCTCGTCACCGACGAAGGCCTGCTCGACCGCGCCGGCGATCTCGCTGAGAGTCTGCAGGGTGTCGTACGTGCGCACCGCACCTCCGAATAGCGCCTCCAGACCCTCGACCTCGTCCGACACCACCCGCGCCCCCGCAGCCACCGCGTCGAAGACCCGGTTCTGGATGAAACCGTCGGCCGCCATGTCGTCCCAGTGGTCAGCCAGCACGTAGTCGGCCCGCCGGTAGACGTCGGCGAGCTCGTCGTTCGCGACGTAGGACCCACCGAAGACGTCGTCCGGGACACGGCCCTCCCAGCCTGGCCCGAAGACCGTCACCGGAAGGCCCAGGCTCAACGCGTCCTGCACCGTGCGTCGCTCACGCCCGGGATGGACGCCGCCGACGAAGACGCCGCGACCGGTGCGCGGCGGCATCCGGTCCGGAGGACCGAAACGATCGGAGTCCGTCGCCTGGAGCAGGACGTGGACCGTCTTCCCCGTGAGGTCCTCCATTCGGCGCGCCCAGGGCACGGATGCAGCACAGACGATGTCGTACTCGAGGAGCTCCTCCGCAGTGACGAGCTCGGGGTGGCTGATGACCCAGAGGACGTTGGTCTTCCCGGGGTGGGGACGGACGCGATCGAGTCCTCGGAGAGCCAGCAGGACGTCGTCGAAACGACTCGCGTCGACCTCATGCGCCCCGTGCCGGTAGGTCACGGGTTGCTGACCGAGCGACCTCAGTCCGCTCGCGAGCGACTCCGCGAAGTGCGTGTCCCCCCACCCATCCCCACGCCCGCCAGCGTTCGCCGCGATTCTCAACCCCCAGCGGCGCGGAGCTCCACGCCGCCGCGCCAGCTGGATCTTGGGGGCGAGGACCGGTGACCCGTCATGCCCGATGCTCGCGATCTCGAAGCCGCACGAGTGGAAGTGCGCCGACTCCGGCTGCGGCATCCGCGTGGCCCACCGTTCGAGAAAGATCCGACGGTTCTCGGTCTGGTTCCTCGTCCGGCCCGGCGTCTTGCTCTCGAGGTGGGTGAACACCGAGTCGGGCTCGACCGCGAAGCCCTTCCCGGGGTTCGTTGCGAGCATCCGCAAGCACAGGTCGACGTCCTCCATCCCGTTGACGTAGAACGGGTCGAAACCGCCGAGCTCGACGACGTCCCTGGTGCGCAGGAGGACGGCTGCGGCTGTCACAGCACTGAAGATGAGGCCTCCGGCGGCCTCCGAGTCCTCGAGGGCGTGCCCTGCGAGGAAGTGGACGGGGAGAGCCCCGCTCGCCGGGAACACCGTCCCTGCCGTCTGGATCGTGTCGTCGGCATACGCCAACACCGGCTGGACGCCGAGGACGTCGTCACGGAGCAGACGGTCGACGAGAGGCCCGAGACCCCCGCGGCGCACCAGCGTGTCGTTGTTGAGGAACAGAGTGAGCTCCCCTGATGCGGCAGCGGCGCCGAAGTTGCTCCCGATCGCGAAGTTGAGGTTCCTCGGGAGCCGACGGTAATGCAGGTTCGCCACCCCAAGGCAGCCGGTGAAGAGCCTCAGAGCGACCTCCGGGTTGGACCCGTTGTCGACGACGATGACCTCCGTGTCCGCCCACGAGTCGTCACGGAGTACCGACTGCGCGGCTCGGAGGGTCATCTCGGCGTCGTTGTAGGTCGGGATGACGACCGACACGCGTCCGCGCACACGTTCCACGGTCGGGTCGGGCCACTCGACCCATGCCTTGCCCAGGACGACCCACTGCCAGTGGTCGGACTCGCGGACAGTGATCCGGTCGGAGAGGTCGCTGGAGTGGGTGTAGTCGCATGCGATGATCGGGACGAGAGGCACGGGACTCCTTCGCGCCACTCGGATCGCGAAGTCGTGGTCCACCCACCTCCGCAAAGACTCGTCGAACCCACCCACCTCGAGCGCGAGATCGCGCTCCACCACGAGGACGTTCATGTCGACGTGGTTGAGGATCCGCAGGTGGTCGAATCCTCCCTCGAACGCCCTGAAGACGTCCGCTGCTCCTTGGCCACGCACGATCCTCGACCCGGCGTGAGCGGCCCGGCCGCCGGACCCCCGGAACCACTTGAGCATCATCTCGAGATAGTCGGCCCGCCAGGTGTTGTCGGAGTCGAGGAACGCGACGTACCGACCACGCGCTCGCTCCAGGCCCACGTTGCGCGCCCTGCTGACCCCGCTGGGTTCGAGGGTGACGATGACGATCCTGCTATCCGCCTCCGCATACCCGGTCAGGATCTCACTCGTCTCGTCAGTCGAACCGTCATCGACGACGACCAGCTCCCATCCGTCGAACGTCTGCGCCAGGACCGACTGGATTGCGGCGGCGATGGTGGACTGCCGGTCGCGGACCGGCAGCACCACCGACACGGTCAGGCCTTCCTGGAGGACGACCTCGGAGGCCTCGGCCCTCCATCGGGCCTCTCGTGCCTCGTCCCAACTCGTCGACTCGCGAGGCCCCGCCAACCGTCGGGAATCACGGACGGAGACGTGGTGGAGGACCGCCTCCTGTCGCAGCTGGTGGTAGACGGCCCCTGATCGTGGGTTCTCCGGCTGCACCGCGAGGCACGTACCGTCATCTGCGGATGACTGGAACCATCCGAGCGGTCCCCCTGGATGTTGTCGCGCTGCCGCATCCTCGACGCACCGTGGGTCGAAGAGGTCGCTCGTCGGTCCGGCCGCAGCCTCGTCGGTTGACCAGAAGGACACGAAGTCCTCGGCCCGCCCGAACTTCATCGAGGCGCGCAGCTTCTCGGGCAGGGAGTGCACGTCGACGAGGAGGGACGGAGCGTGCATCTGCTCCATACCGATGTTCAGGTAATGCGCTGCAGCGTCCTCGTCCCTCTGGAACCGCGCCCCCGAGACGGCCGAGTAGTACTCCGTGTCGAGGATCGACGTCTCGAGGAACCTCCCGACGAGCGGATGCGTCTTCCAGGTCCGCTCAGGAGTACTGGCAGATGTGGCCGGGACGGGAACCTCCACCGCCCTGATGCCGGCTGCCGTGAGACGTTCACCGATGCGCCAGTCCCACTCCGACGCGCGTTTGTGGTTCTGCTCGACGCGGCGGTCCACCGCTCCGACCCTCGTCAGGAGCCTCGCTGTGGCTCGACGAACCGTGAGGAGAACCGCGGTCACACCGATGAGAAGTGCACTGAGGCCGACCTCGACCCCGATGTCCGGCACGAACCAGATCGCGGCGAGGATCGTGACGAGGACGAGAGCGCCGATGAGAGGCAGGGAACTCCTGATGCGTGATCTCACGAGGACGAGTCCTGTCTGTCAGGCTGAGGCGCGCCAGGCGCCACGCATGTCGATGATGTTCCGGGACCGGATCTCGGCTCCGAGCGACGCGAACTGCGCATGATTCACGAGGAGCACGACGACGTCGTCCTTTTCTGCTTCCGCCGAAGTCACGAGAGAGACGTTCGGACAAAGAGCCAGAGAACTCGGGAGAGCGTCCACGTTCGGCTCGACGACGTCGATCACGATGCCCGTCAGCCGAGAAGCCACATGCTCGACCACCGCGACCGCAGGCGAATTCCTCAGGTCGTCGATGTCTGCCTTGTAGCTCAGGCCGAGCATCACCACCCGGACCGCCTCGGTCTCCTTGACCGCCCGGACGACGCGCTCCGCTACGTGCCCAGGCATGCTGTCGTTGACGTTTCTCGCGGTCCGGACGAGACGCGCGTCCTCCGGAGCGGCCGAGACCAGGAACCACGGGTCCACCGCGATGCAGTGCCCGCCGACCCCGGGGCCGGGCTCCAGGATGTCGACCCGGGGGTGGTGGTTGGCCAGTCGGATGAGCCCCCACACATCGACGTCGAGCTTGTCGCAGATGAGCGAAAGCTCGTTCGCGAAGGCGATGTTCACATCGCGGTACGCGTTCTCCACTAGCTTCGCGAGCTCTGCGGTCTCCGCGTCGGTCTCGAGAATCTTCCCCTTGCAGAAGACCGCGTAGAGGGCGCTTGCACGCGCGGTTGCCTCTGCGGTGAGACCGCCCACGATCCTGTCGTTGGTCACGAGCTCCACCATGATGCGACCTGGAAGCACTCTCTCAGGGCAGTGAGCCACGTGGATGGCGACCGCAGGGTCCGGGCCATCGAACGAGAGGTCCGGGCGTGCGCTCACGAGTCGGTCGGCGAGCAGTCGCGTGGTCCCAGGAGGGGACGTGGACTCGAGGATGACGAGCTCTCCCCCTCGCAGCATGGGAGCGATCGCGTCGGCCGCGTCCATGATGAACGACAGGTCGGCCGAGCGTCCCGCCAGGAACGGCGTAGGGACGGCGACGACGTAGACATCAGCGTCAGGCGGAGCCGACTGTGCGCGGAGCCGACCTCGGGCGACGGCTCCGGCGACGGAGATCTCGAGGTCGGGTTCGACGAACGGTACTTTTCCGCGATTCACCGCGTCGACGGTGCTCGGGTTGATGTCGACCCCGACCACGTCGAACCCGTGGGTCGCGAGGACAGCAGCGGTCGGCAGGCCGATGTAACCCAGACCGATCACTGCCACGACTGCACTCTGATCACTTGCCATCGGTGGCATCACTCCTGTTCCTCACACCATCACGTGACCGAGCGCGAGGCCCGCCACCTGCACGTCGGAGCCGGCTAGGATCTCGGCGTCGCTGACCGTCCACGTGTGCGCGAAGCTCCCTGGCCTGCGCACCTGGACGAAGTTGAATCGGTCCGCTGAGTAGATCGAGCTCCCAGCCGCGAGGGAGCTCACGAGGAACCCGGTGTCCTCTCCGGAGCGCAACGGAGGAAAGCGCACCACACGCGCAAGGTTCCGGCTGCATGTGATCGTCGGTCCCATCACCCTGTCGGTGAGCCGGTGCTCACGGTCACCCGATCGGAGCGCGAGGACGTCGGCGCTGCCGAGGTGCACGTAGTGCGCCTGCTTCCCCACGACGTCCGCCCCGCTGTAGTCCATGGCGTAGAGCTGGTCGGAGAGGTAGTGGGGGCCGTAGAGGTCGTCGTCGTCCATCTTGGCGACGACCTCGCCGTCGGCGGCGTCGACGAGCAGGTTGAGGCACGCTCCCAGCGGGACGTCCTGGTCGGCGTCGAGCAGGACGACGTCGTCGATGCCCAGGTCGTGGGCGGCTGCGCGGATCGACGCACGGTCGACGTCGAAACCGTGGGTGAGCATCGCCAGCTGCGGGCGGACCCCCACCTGGGCGGCAACGGTCCGCAGGACGTGGTCCACCTGGTGCGGACGGTTGGTCGAGACGATCGCCGTGATGCTCGGCCGCGCGAGCGCGGGGTCGTCGAGGCCGGCCGCCGCGAGGACCTGCCCCACGCGGTGTCCGTACGTGTGCTCCGACCAGATGCGCCGCTGCGCCCGGTGGGTGGCACGGTCCCGGAGCTCCTTGGACCGCACGAGCGCGCGGACCGTGTGCTCGGCCTCGGCCGCCTCGGACACGGTGAACACCTCGTCCGGTGGGAAGAAGGCGTCGATGGCGGCGCTCGGTGTGCTCACCACGGGTGTCCCGCACGCGGTGATCTCGAAGATGCGGCGTGCGCACATGCTCGGGGAGCCCACCACCGAGTTCACGTTGAGGAAGACCTTGTACTCCCTGTACGCGGTGAGCATCTGCTCGTAGCGGAGGGACCCCACCACGTGCTGCGCGAACGGCTCCGGGAACTGGTAGCGAGGGTCGCCGCCGAGCTGCCGGGAGAAGATCTCCAGACCGGTCGACATGCGGGCGCCCGCCCGGTGCGCGGCTCCGAGGAGGAGGTCCATCTGCTCACGGCGCTCCGGGTACCTGTGCGTGAAGTACATGCCGGCGAACGCCACGTCACGCTCCGGTCCCCGACCGTGCGCCCGGACCGGGTTGTGGATCGCGGGCTGCGCCGCGAAGCTCATGGTCGACACCCGGTCGTGCCCCAGCGCGTCCCGGTACGCGGGGAGCATGGTGCTGTCCGTCGTGAGCACCTGGTCGAAGAGCCGGGCCGCGTCGAGGAAGTCGTCGAAGTGCGCCGGGTCCTCCTTGTTCCAGAACACCGTGGGGACCCCGTGCTCGCGGCACCACGACACGAGCTCCACGAACGCGGGCCGCGGCGCGCTCGTCCCCGTGAGGTGGTAGCTCCACGCTCCACCGTTCCCGGCCCACGCGGACTCCACGAACAGCAGGTCCACCGGTGTGCTCTCGAGGGTCTCCCGCCACGTCGTCGGGTCGAGGAGCACCTGGTCCCACTCATGGGCGAACGCCGTGCGCGAGAAGTCGTCGAGGACCACACCGACGCGCAGGCCCGGCCGACGCGGGTCACGTTCCGGGACTGGCCAGGCGTCGAACGCCAAGCGACCGTGCCGGTCGGTCCGTCCGCTCGTGGCAGGGAGCCCGGAGCCGATGCGTCGTCGGGCCCACCACGTGCGGAGCTGCGGGACGCCACCGTGCCGCAGGTGCCACAGCGCACGCCGCGCGCTGTCCACGCTCCGGCCGGTCCGGCTCACGCACATCCCCCCACCTCGTGGCCACCTCTCCCCGTCGACGCAGCGCCACTCGCACGCTATCGCCTCGCCCGTCGCAGCCGACCTCGACAGGCCGGACAAATGTGGCATCGCACCTCGTTCTTCCACCGGTCGGGATTTTTTCACCCGACGACGGTCGGCCGGCGACGCTCCGTCCGGCTCCGCGCGCCCTCGTGACGCGGCCGAGGGCCCTTCCCTGATGGGAAGGGCCCTCGGTGTGTCGCTGTGGGGAGAACGCGTCAGGCGCGCGAACCCTCGCGACGACGGTTGGCGAGGAGCACCGCGCCGACACCGGCGGCGGCGAGGACACCGGCACCCATGGCGAGCGGGGCTGCGGACGAGCCGGTGACGGCGAGGGCACGGTTGCCCGTCGCCGTACCCGGGGCGCCTGCAGCACCCGGGGCGGCAGTGCCCGGAGCCGCGGTACCCGGCGTGCCGGGTGCAGCTGCGCCCGGGACCTCGGCGAGGGCGCCGACAGTGATGGTCTGCGAGTCGATGAGGTCACCCTGCGAGTCGACAGCCGTGAAGGAGTAGACGCCCTCCTCGGCGAGCGTGATCGAGAACGACGCCGCACCGTTGGCGTCCGTGGCCTTGGTGAGGCTCGCGGCACCGGCGATGGAGATCGCGCTGCTCGGGATCGTCTCCGGGACGGAGACGACGTTGACGGTGATGGACGTGTTGAAGACCGGGCCGTTGACGACGTAGGCGACGGCGTCACCCGTGCCGGCCGTCGAGGCGGAGACGCTCGACACGTACTCCTCGGCCTCGTAGGCGGAGGCGGCGGCAGCCGGCGCGAGCGCGAGAGCCGCTGCGACGGCAGCGATCGCGGTGATTCGACGAGTCATGTGATTTCCCCTCAAAGATGGTGGTGGGCCGGCGGACCGGCCGCTACTTCCCCCAGGCGCTTCTCCCCCAAACAAAACGCATCATGCACGAGGCACCCCTGAGCTCGGTCCCAGTATCACGGCATCCGGATGAATAGCGCAACCGACAGCATTTGCGCTGGCCGCGGTGCGGGCCACGGGTTTGTCGGAGGACATTGTTCGCCCTGCGCGCGACGCAAGTCGGTCGGGCCGCGGGCGGAGCACCGCGTCACCGCCCGGTCGTCCCCCACGGCGGCGCTCTCACCAGGGGTGACGCGCAAGGACGTCCGCCGGCCGATCGTCCGGCCTCGCGAACCCGGCCGCACGCTCCGGCACGGGAGCGGTGCCATCGTTGGGATATCAGGGATCGTCGCGTGCACATCGACGCGCGGACCCTGGAGCGGCCCGACGGTGGCCGCTCGAGAGGTCCTGTCGTCGAGCCGTGGCGGCACGCACGGAGCTCCCTGCTCCACGTCGTCGGCGGGCGAGACGCCGGGCCCGACGTGGAGCGGCGCGTCACCACGCCGCGAAGCGTAGAGGCAGAAACGGGCGCGACCAGCACAAATGCGAGCGCCATCCCTGGAAAAGGCGCGGGGCGGACGGCGCTGCTATTCGATCGAATTTCAACGAACCACGGTAGGTCAGGATTCAATGACCGTCGGTAGAATTGCCAGGCCGCGCCTCTCGCAGCCCCTTTTCGACGGGGCCGGCGACGAGAGGGGCGTCACACGCCCCGGAATGCTCACATCGTGGACCGGGCGCAGCACTATCCTGGGGTCATGCGCCTGCCCAGGACGATCTCCCTCACCGTGCACCCCGAACGGCGCACCCGTGAGGCGCGACCGCTCCAGGTGGACCTGCGCGTCACGGTCCTCCTCGGCATCGCGACGTGGGCCGTCGCCCTCGCCGTGGTCCTCGTCCTCTCCGCGACCTCGAGCAGCCTGCTCACGCTGCAGGTGTGGGTCTGCGCCGCCGGTCTCGGCCTGGGGCTCCTCGGGCTCGTGTGGGAGCGCACGCAGCGCACCCGCTACCGCGCGCTGGGCGGCGCCCTCCCGGAGGACGACGAGGGCGCCCCGGCGACCGGACCGGCCACCGGGGCGCCCTCGGGCACCGCGCAGCGCGACGTCGGGCCGTCAGGTCCGGACGTCGCGCGCTGACGTCAGGACTGCAGGACGAGCACCGACATCCCGCCCGTCCCGTAGCCGGACACGTCGCACTCGAGGTCCAGTCGCGGCACGTACGCCATGACCCAGGGGGCCACGTCGACGGGCAGCGCGGCCTTCGGGGCGTGCACGGCGTTGAGCCTCAGGTGCGGTGCCCCCTCGACGTTGAACAGCGACGCCATGACGTTGAGGATCTCGCTCGCGTTCTCCAGGAGGACGTCGGAGATCTCCTCCGCAGCGACGTCCTCCTCCGAGGCGCGCGACGGCATGAGGGCGATGGCAGCCCCGGCCCGCGCCGCGAAGGGCACGTCGACCACGATGATCGCAGCGAGCTGCATCTGGTCCGAGATGTACTCGGCGACCACGGCGCCGCCCGGCCCTGCCGGATCGACCATGGGGCCACCGGTGAGGACGTCGACCTCGCGGCCGAGGAGACCCTCGACCACCTCGCGCACCTCGAGGGCGCTCGGGAGCGGTGTGCCGCTCATCCGAGCACCGGGTCCAGGACCTCGCGGAAGGCCTCCGCGGTGAACGGCTTGGCGACGAGGAACAGCGCGCCGGCGGCGTCCGCCTGCTCCCGCATCTCCGACGAGCCCTCCGACGTCACGAACCCGAAGGGGATGTTGCACCCCGCCTGGCGGAGCGCCTGCAGCGCCTCGATGCCCGTGGCGTTGGGCATGTTCCAGTCGGACAGGATGAGGTCCGGCTTCTCCGACAGCGCCATGTCGTAGACCTCCTGACCGTCGTTGGCCTCGATGATGTTCCACTCGTAGCCTGCCTGGCGCAGCGTCCGGATGACGATCTGACGCATGACTCGGCTGTCATCCGCAACAAGGACGTACATGGGGTTCCCTCCCTAGCTCCACACTTCATTGGTCGCGCAGCGCGCGGGCACGATCACGCGACCGGCTCCAGCACCAGCATCCACAGCTCGATGACGAACACGTGGCCTCTCCAGTCCAGGGCGATGTCCTGGATGAACTGATTGTCCTCCATGACGGGCGCCTGGCCAGAGACCGTCGGCAGGCTGAGGACCGCCGGCACGGAGAGCAACGACTTGACGTTCCCACCGACCACGTTCGCGAGCTCGCCGAACGCGTCGATGAAGTCGTCCAGCCCGACGTGCTCGTCGTCGCCCATCATGAGCAGCGCCCGCGTGAGGACGTCCGCCGTCGGGCGGTCCGTCCTCACGACGGCGCGCGCCCCGAAGCCGAGGCTCGGCACGCTCATGTCCACCCACGCCGCGACGGGGTCCACGACCTCGGGCACGGCCCCGAAGCGTGCGCTCACGAGGACCTCACCACCGTCCACCATGGCGGCGAAGACGTCCTGGGTGATCGCCAGCATCTGCGTGCGATCGACTCCCACAAGTCCTGATCTCATACTCTCTCCTCGGTCGGGAGCAGCCCGAGCAGCTCCAGCTTGTCCCGGATCGCGTCCGGCGTGAACGGTTTGATGACGTACTCGTGGGCCCCCGCTGCCAGGGCGCGGACGATCTGCCCGTGCTCGCTCTCCGTGGTGACCATCATGAGAGTGATGTCCTTCCACTCGCGGCGGTTGCGCACCTCCGTGACGAAGGTCAGGCCATCCATCACGGGCATGTTCCAGTCGACGCACGCGAGGTCGACCTCGGTGCCGGACTCGAGGACGTCGAGGGCGGCCTGGCCGTCCCCGGCCTCGACCGTCTCGTATCCGAGGTCGCTGAGGACGCTCGACACGATGCGCCGCATCGTCCGTGAGTCGTCGATGACGAGGGCCTTCATGCCTTGCTCCCTGGGGTGTTCTGGTAGATCGAGCTGCGACCGACGTGCACCCTGCTCCAGGCGTCGTCGATCCCGACGGTCGTCTCGGCGGCGCCGAGGACCAGGTACCCGCCGGGGCGCATGGTGCCGCGCAGCCGACGGAGGATGTCGCGCTTGACGGCGACGTCGAAGTAGATGAGGACGTTGCGCATGAACACGACGTCGAACGGCCCGCCTGCGGGAGGCGAGTCGAGGAGGTTGTTCTTGGTGAAGCGCACCATGGACCGCAGCTCCTCGGAGATCTGCCACTCGGTACCGACCCGGGTGAAGTGCTTCACGAGGTACTTCGCGGGGAGCCCGCGGTTCACCTCGAGCTGCGAGTACACGCCGCGGTCTGCCTTGGCGAGCACCTCGGCCGACAGGTCGGTCGCGGTGATCTCGACGCGCGGCGCCGGTGCGGTGAGGTTGTCGAGGAGCGTCATCGCGATCGAGTACGGCTCCTGGCCCGTGGAGCAGGCCGCCGACCAGATGCGCAGCGGTGACGCCGGCGCGCGGGCCGCGACCACGTCCGGCAGGACGTGCTCCGCGAGGGTCTGGAACGGCAGGGCGTCGCGGAACCACGACGTCTCGTTCGTGGTGAGCGCCTCGACGATGAGCTCGGACGTCATCTGGTTGGGACGGGTGCGGTGCGCGCGGACGTACTCGTCGACCGTCACGCCTTCCCTGCGGGCGAGCGGCGCGAGGCGGCTCTCCACGAGGTACTCCTTGCCCGGTGCCAGATGGATGGCGCTGCGCTGCCTGACGAGATCGGCGACGAACGTGAAGGTCTCGGCGGTCAGTGTCATCGGGTCACCTCCTTGGTGCTGGGTTGCGTGATGGCTGAGATGGTGTGGCCGATCTCGAGGACCGGCAGGACGCGGTGGGCGTACCCGGCGGACGCGGTCGCGCCGGGCATGCCCCACACGACGGACGTCTCCTCGTCCTGGACGACGACGGTGCCGCCGGCCTCGGCGATGGCGCCGGCCCCGGCCTTCCCGTCGGCGCCCATGCCCGTGAGGATCACCCCGAGGATCTCGGGGCCGACGACGTCGAGCACGGACCGGAACATGACGTCCACCGAGGGGCGGCAGAAGTTCACGGGCGGACCGTGGGTGATGCGCGCCCGGTAGCGCCCTCCCCTGCCGTCGATCTGCAGGTGCGTGTCACCGGGCGCGATGTACACGTGCCCGGCCAGGAGCTCCTGGCCGTCCTCCGCCTCGTGGACGGTGGACGGCCCGAGGCGGTCGAGCCGGTGGGCGAGCTGCCGCGTGAACACGGCCGGCATGTGCTGGACGACGAGCATGGGCACGGGCAGCGGCTCGGTGATGCGCTCGATGACGCGGGACAGCGCCTCGGGCCCACCGGTGGAGCAGCCGAGCACGACGGCGCGCACCGGGTGACGGCGTGCGTCGGTGCGCAGCACCACGGACCGGGCGGGCGACGCCGCGGCCGGCAACGGCGCCGCACCGGGGCGGGTGCGGGTCGTGGCCGTGCTGCGGGTGTGCGGCACCAGCGCCCGGATCTTCGGGATGAGCTGGTCGGCGACGGCCTTGAGCGACTCGTTGATGCTCCCCACGTTGGAGGGCTTGGCCACGTAGTCCGACGCACCTGCGGACAGGGCGTCGAGCGTCGCGGTGGCCCCGCGCTCGGTGAGCGTCGAGAACATGACGATGGGCATCCGGTGCCCGCGCTTGCGCAGCTCACGGACGGCCTCGACCCCGTTGAGCTCGGGCATCTCGATGTCCATGGTCACTGCGTCGGGCGCGAGCTGCTCGACCTTGGTGAGCGCGATGCGCCCGTTGGCGGCGGTCGCGACGACCTCGACGTCCGGGTCGCTCTCGAGCGCCTGGACGACGAGCCGTCGGATGACCACCGAGTCGTCGACGACGAGTACACGGATCGTCATCTGGGTCCCCCCTCTGTGATGGTCACGTCAGATCCTGAACTGGGCGACTCGGCCCCGGAGGTCTGCGGACATGGTGGCGAGCTCGGCGACGGACGCACCCATCTGGGTGACGACCTCGGACGACGTCGCGGCGGACGTCGCCACGCCGGTGATGTTGGCGGCGATCTCCCCGGCACCGGTCGCGGCCTCGACGACGCCGCGGCTCATCTCGGTGGTCGTGGCGGTCTGCTCCTCCACGGCCGACGCGATGGTCAGCTGGTAGTCGTTGATCGCCGAGATGATGTCGGTGATCTCGCTGATGGCGCTCACGGCGGACCCCGTCTGGACCTGGATGTCGCCGATGCGGCGGGCGATGTCCTCGGCGGCGCGGCCGGACTCGGCCGCGAGGTCCTTGACCTCGGAGGCGACGACCGCGAAGCCCTTGCCGGCCTCGCCGGCGCGCGCGGCCTCGATGGTCGCGTTGAGGGCCAGGAGGTTGGTCTGCTCCGCGATGGACGTGATGACCTTGACGACGTTCCCGATCTCCTGGGAGCTCGCACCGAGGGTCCCGACGGTGTCGGCCGTCGTCTGTGACACCCGCACCGCGTTGCCCGCGACCTTCGCCGCGTCGTTCGCGTTCGTCGCGATCTCCCGGATGGACGCGCCCATCTCCTCGGCGCCGGCGGCGACGGTCTGCACGTTGCGGCTCACCTGCTCGGCGGCCGCGGCGACGACACCCGCCTGGGCGCTCGTCTCCTCGCTGCCGGTGGCGACCTGCGAGTTCGCCGCGGAGAGCTCCTCCGCGGCGGCCGCGACGGTCTCCGCAGTGGCCACGACGCCGGCGAGGACGTCACGGAGGTTCTCCTGGGCGGCGTCGAACTGCGCCGACATCTGACCGAGCTCGTCGTTGCTGCGCACCTCGACCGGGTGCGTGAGGTCGCCCTCGGCCAGTGCCGTCACCGACTCCTTGACACGGGCGATGTCGGACACGATGCGCCGGGTGACGAGAACCGCGAGGGCGATCGCGGCCGTGGCACCGACGAGGAACGCGACGAGCAGCGTGAAGATGGTGCGGCTGACCTCGCCCTTCGCGCCGTCGAGCACCTCCTGCACCTGGAAGTCGATCTGCCCCTGCGCCAGGAGCAGGGCACGGCCGGCCGTGTCCGGGTCGCCGGCGGCGTCGGACTCCACGGCCGCCTCGACGCCGGCGAGGTCACCCTCGGCGACCAGCGGCATGAGCGTGGCGTCGCGGAACGCGACCCACGACTCCCAGCGGGTCACGAAGTCGGCCCACTGCTGGGTCCCCGACTGCGGGTACGTCTCGACGACGGTGATGAGCTCGTCGACCGTGCGGTCGTTCCACGCCGACGACGTGAGGAACTGCTCGCGCACCGACGCGTCCGTCGCACCTGCGGCGCGGCGCACGAGGAGGTGGCTCGTCGCCTGCGCGGTGCGCAGGTCGCCGAGGTTCGACTGCAGCTCACCCGTGAGGGTGTTCACCTCGTCGAGGTGCTCCCCGGCGCGGTACAGGGCGACCGCTCCCGTGCCACCGACGCCGGCGAACACGATGCCCATGACGAGGAGCGACGCCGAGATCTTCACCCCGACAGGTCGGTCCCAGAACCACCCGTTGCGGATCCGTCCAGCGCTCATCGCAGCTCATCCTCCGTGTAGTACCCGCCCTCGATGAGGACGCGGGCGTAGTTGTCCGACGTGACGACCTGCGGTGCGAGGAGGTACGTGGGGACGACCTCCACACCGTTGTCGTACGACGTGACGTCGTTCGTCTCCGGCTCCTCGCCCTTGAGGAGCGCGTCGCCCATGGCGACGGCCACCTCGGCGAGCTGCCGCGTGTCCTTGTAGATCGTCGAGTACTGCTCCCCCGCGACGACGGACTTCACCGAGGGCACCTCGGCATCCTGGCCGGACACGACCGGGAGGGGCGTGGAGCCCGACCCGTAGCCGTCGCCCTTGAGGACGTCGATGATCCCGATGGAGATGCCGTCGTAGGGCGAGAGGACGCCGTCGAGCGGCTCGTCGCCCGCGGGCGACGAGGACAGCAGGCGCGTCATGCGCTCCGCCCCGACCTTCGGGTCCCACGCCTCCGTGGCGATGGTCTCGAAGTCGGTCTCGCCGGACGGCACCACGATCGTTCCGTCCGCGAGGTACGGCTCGAGGACGTCCATGGCGCCCTCGTAGAAGACGGTCGCGTTGTTGTCGTCCGGGGACCCGGCGAACACCTCGACGCGGAACGGTCCGGCGGCGGACGTGCGCTCCCCGGCGGCGTCGACGACGCCCAGGCCCTCGAGGAGCGACGTCGCCTGCTGCACGCCCACCCGGTAGTTGTCGAACGTCGCGTAGAAGTCGACGTCCCCGCTGTCACGGATGAGACGGTCGTAGGAAATCACCGGGATGTCCTTGGCCGCGGCGTCGGCGAGGTTCGCCTTGAGCGCCGTGCCGTCGATGGACCCGATGATGAGGAGGTCGGCACCCGCGTCGATCATCCCCTGGAGCTGGGACACCTGGGTGGGGACGTCGTTCTCCGCGTAGCGGAGGTCGACGTCGTACCCGAGGTCCTCGAGCTGGGCCTTGACGTTCTCGCCGTCCGCGATCCAGCGCAACGACGTGGTGGTGGGCATGGCCACGCCGACGAGCGGTCGGTCTGCCGAGCCCTCCGCGGCACCGCACCCGCCGAGGGCGAGCACGGCGACCAGTCCGGTGGCGATGGCGACGGGGAACGTCGTTGTCCTGCGATTCATCGTGGGTACCCTCATGTCGGTCAGATCCTGAACTGGGAGACTCGGGTGCGGAGCTCGGCGGACACGTCCGCGAGGTCGTGCACGGCGGGGGCCGTCGTCGCGAGGGCGGCCGCGCGCAGCGAGGCGCTCGCGGTGACGACCTGGGTGAGGTCGCCGTGGGCGAAGGCGTCGAGCGATCCCCGGAGCGCGGCGAGCGCCCGCTGCACCCGTCGGGTGGTGACCACCGCGAGCGGGGCGTCGAGCTTGGTCCCGACAGGCAGGTTCCAGAACCACCGCATCGTTGGTACCTCAGTGTCCGAGGGCTTCCCGGGCCACGATCGGGCCCGGGCACTGCTGCCGACGTCACCTCGTGGGGCGCCGGTCGAGGGTCCTATCGGCCGTCGACCTGCGGGTGTGAGGGGCGGGGGTGGGCGGCACCGACCTGCGGAAGGTGAAAAGCGGGGTTCAGCAGCGGAAGGCGGCCACCTGGGCGTCGAGCTCGTCCGCCGTGCGGGCGAGGGTCTCGACGGTGGAGCCCATCTCCGCGAGGGTCGCGCTGGACGCGGCCGCGGCGGCCGCCACCCCGGTGATGCTCGTGGCGATCTCCCCGGACCCGGTGGCTGCGTCGGCGACGCTGCGGGTCATCTCGGTGGTGGTCGCGGTCTGCTCCTCGACCGCCGACGCGATGGTCGTCTGGAAGTCGTCGATGGACTCGACGATGCGGGTGATCTCGGCGATGGCACCGCCGGCCTGCTCGGTGTCGGCCCGGATGGCGTCGACGCGGCGGACGATCTCCTCGGTGGCGTTCGCGGTCGCGGCGGCGAGGTCCTTCACCTCGCCGGCGACCACCGCGAAGCCCTTGCCGGCCTCCCCGGCGCGCGCCGCCTCGATGGTGGCGTTGAGCGCGAGCAGGTTGGTCTGCGCCGCGATCTTCGTGATGGCGCGGACGACGTCGCCGATCTCCTCGCTGGACGCACCGAGACGGGCCATGGAGGCGTGGGCGGTCTCGGCGACGCCCGTCGCGCCGCGCGCGACGCTCGCGGCGGCCTCCGCGTTCTGCGCGATCTCCCGGATGGACGCGGCCATCTGCTCGGCGCCCGCGGCGACCGTGCCGACGTTGCGGCTCACGTCCGTGGCGGCGCCGGCGACGACCCCGGCCTGCTCGGACGTGCGGTCGGCGCCGGTGGACACGGTCCCCGTCGAGGCGGCGAGCTCCGTGGCCGCGGCGGTCACGCTCCGTGACGCGTCCGCCACCCTGGACACGAGGGCGCGGAGATTCTCCTGCATGGCCGCGAGCGAGGCGGCGACACGCCCCACCTCGTCGCGCCCCGTGACCCCGGTGGTCGCGGTGAGGTCGCCGTCGCCCACGGCGGACATGGCGGCCTCCACGGCGGTGAGCCGCACCTTGACGGATCGCGCGACGCCGAGCGCCACGAGGGACGCGACGACCGCACCGAGGACCGTCGCGACGACGATGAGCGTCGTCGACGTCGATGCGGACCGGTGGATCTGCTGGGCCATCGCGTCGACGCGACCGGACTGTGCCGCGGTCTCCCGCTGCAGGGGCGCGACGACCTCGTCGCTCAACGGCTGGATGGTGTTCTCCACGTAGCGACCGAAGCTCTCCTCGTTGCGTGCGTCGACGAGCGGGAACAGCCCGGACCGCGCCTTCGAGTGGTAGTAGCGGATCCCGTAGGTGAGGGTCTCGATCTCCTGGGGGTCGACGGCGGAGGGCGCGTACTCCGCGAGGATGTCCTCGATCGTCGCGAGCCCCTCCTCGAGCTCGGCGCTGAGGACCTCCCGCGTGTCCTCGTCGGCCACGCCGTACTGGATGGTCCGGGCGCGGTCCGCCTGGATCTGCGCCTGGAGCTCCGAGAGGAGTTCCATGGGCAGGACGTTGTCCTCGTAGAGCTCGGCGGCCTGGGCGTCGGCGCGGGCGAGACCCACCACGCCCACGGTCCCGGCGGCCACGGCCGCCAGCGCCATGACCCCGACGGCCACCATGATCTTCACGACGACGGAGCGGTCGGCCCATCCCGCCCGCGCCCGTCGTCCGGACGACGACGACCCGGCCCCCGTGGCGGGGGCCGGGTCGTCGCGGTACGTCTGTGCTGGTCGGGCGGGGTTCGTCAGGGTGGCCATGCCCAGTGCTTCGGCGGCCGGGCCGTCGTGCTTGAGGTGCCCGACGGACCCGGCCGGGCGAATTATCAGAAGGTGAAGGCCGAGACCTTCTGACGGAGCTCGGAGGCGATCCCGGCGAGGCCCACCACACGGGTGTCCATCTGGCCGACGACGGAGCTGGACTCGTCGGCCGCCTGGGCGACCCCGGCGATGTTCATGGCGATCTCACCGGCACCGGTGGCCGCCTCGGCGACGGACCGCGACATCTCGTTGGTGGTCGCCGTCTGCTCCTCGACCGCGGACGCGATGGTCAGCTGGTAGTCGTTGATGGACGCGATGATCGTGGAGATCTCACCGATGGCGGTCACGGCGTGGCCCGTGTCGGCCTGGATGGCCTCGACGCGGCGCGCGATGTCCTCGGTGGCCTTGGCCGTCTCCTGGGCGAGATCCTTCACCTCGGACGCCACGACCGCGAAGCCCTTGCCGGCCTCGCCGGCGCGGGCGGCCTCGATGGTCGCGTTGAGGGCCAGGAGGTTGGTCTGCTCCGCGATGGACGTGATGACCTTGACGACGTTCCCGATCTCCTGCGACGACGTGCCGAGCTTGAGGACCGTGGCGTTCGTGGCGTCGGCGACACCCGTCGCGGACTGGGCGACCTTGGCCGCGTCGTTGGCGTTCGTGGCGATCTCGCGGATGGAGGCACCCATCTGCTCGGCCCCGGCCGCGACCGTCTGCACGTTGCGGCTCACCTGCTCCGCGGCGGCGGCGACCACACCGATCTGGGCCGCGGACTCCTCCGAGCTCTGGACGACCTGGGCGGCGCCCGCCGTCATCTCCTGCGCGGCGGTGTCGACCTCCTGGGCCGCACCGGTGACACCGCTGAGGGTCTCGGCGAGGTGCTCCTGAGCCTGACCGAGGGCACGGGCCATGGCCCCGATCTCGTCGGACGACGTCACCGCGGCGGTGACGGTGAGGTCACCACGGGCGAGGGCCTCGAGGGCCGCCTGCACGGACGCCACCGAGCGGCGGATGGAGCCGGCCACCCACAGGCCGAGGGCCAGGGCGGCGGCGATCCCGACGAGGCCCGCGACGATGATCGTCACCATGGAGCTGTTGGCCTCGTCCTTGGCGGTGGCGGCGATGCCCGCGGTGTAGGCGTTGAGCTCGACCTGCGCCTGGTCGAGGTCCACGAGGTAGGCGTCGATCAGCGGCTGAGAGGACTCGGCCAGGGCATCCTGGTAGAGGGCCGGGTCGTCCTCGAGCGCAGCAGGGACCACCACCTCGTCGCGGGCCGTGAGCCATGCGTCGAACTTCGGGTAGAAGCTCTCGAGCGCCGCGCTCTTGCCGGCGACGACGGCCTGGAGCTCTGCGAGGTTCGCCTGGAGCTCTGCGTCGTTCTCCGCCTGCTTCGCGACCCACTCCTCCTCCGACTCGTCGGTCGGGGCGGCAGCGATCTGGGCGACGATCATCCGCGCCTTGAGCTGGTTCTGGTGGACCGCGCTGAGAGGGTCGCCGATCGCGGCCTGCGACTTGGCGACCATCTCCGTGTCGTCGGCGACGCTCCTGGCCGTCGCACCGCCCAGCCCGCCCACGACGGCGACGGCGACGATGAACAGCGCGACGATCGCGAGGATGCGTGACCGGACACCGAACCGGATGCCGGAGCCCTCGGTGGGCGTGTCGGAGGCGTGCGGGGGCGTGGGGTAAGCGGGCATGACGATCTCGTTTCGGGTGAGGGCGACCCTCTGGAGGGGTCGTGGCGCCGCGAGGGGGTGCGGCGAGGTGGTACCACCCGTGAGGGGGGACACGGGTGCATCAGGACGACCGCCGAGGGGGTGGTGCGGTCGTCGACCGGCCGTCACTCAGGGCCGGGCGTCACGTCAGGCGGCGAGCGCCGCGTCGACGTCGAGGGTGAGGAGCAGCCCGGACTCGAGCTTGAACGCCCCGGTGATGAGCTCTCGCGCACCCGGGCTGAGGGTGTCCGGAGGGGTCTCGAACTGGTCGTCGTCGAGCATGAGGACCTCGCCGACCTCGTCGACGAGGAGACTGATCGAGTCGTCCTCGATCTCGACGACCACCATCATCGACTCCGCGTGCGGGTCGAGCGGCTCGAGGCCGAGCCGCGGCCGGAGGTCGACGGTCATGACGACCTGGCCGCGGAGGTTCACGAGGCCGGCGATGCCGGCCGGGGCGAGGGGCACCGGGGTGCGGGGGTGGTGGCCGAGCGTCTCCGAGATGCGCATCACCTCGACGCCGTAGAGGGCCTCGCCGATGCGGAAGGTCACGTACTGGGTGGACATCACACACCTACCATCTCTGCGTGGGCCTGCGCGGTCCCGTGACCGTCGGCGTGGTGGTCGTCGGGGTCACCGGCGTAGAAGAGGGGGTCGGCCTGGGTGAGGGCCGACGGGACGTCGAGGACCTCGGTGACGCGGCCCGACAGGACGATCGAGCCGAGGAGCCCGATGTCGTCGACGGCGCTGCGCTCGGCGCCCTCGTCGCTGATGATCTCGAGGATCTCGCTGACGACCATGGCGACCGTGCGGTCGCCACGGGTGAAGACCACGAGGGGCAGCTGGTCGCCGTCCTCCTGGAAGGACCCGAGAGTGCGGGCCAGGCGCATGACGGGGACGATGGCGTCCCGGTACTGGATGACCTCGTGACCGCCGACGAGCTCGAGGCGGTCCGGGGAGACCTGCTCGAGGCGGGTGACGGCGGCGAGGGGGATCGCCACGCGACGCCCGGACCCGATCCCCACGACGAGGAGCTCCTGGGCCTCGCGGCCACCGGCGGCGCGCTCCTCGAGGAGGCGGCCGTCCTGCTCGGCGAGGTCGCCGGACAGCGACCGGCGGGTGATGGCCTGGACGTCGAGGATGAGCGCGACCTGCCCGTCGCCCATGAGCGTGGCGCCGGCGTAGATGCCGATGGCCTTGAGCTGGGCGGTGAGGGGCTTGACGACGATCTCCTCGTTGTTGAGGACGCGGTCGACGATGAGCCCGAAGCGCTGGTTGTCGGCCTGGAGCACGGCGATGACGGCGGAGTCGGCCGCGTCGGCGGAGCGCTCCATGACGTCGCTGAGGCGCACCAGGGGAAGGAGGGAGCCGCGCAGGCGGAAGACCTCGGCGGCACCGATGTGCTCGATCGACTCGCGCATCTTCTGCGCGTCGAGGGCCACGAGCTCCTGGAGGTTGACCTGCGGGATCGCGTAGATCTCGTTGCCCGAGCGCACGGTGAGCGCGGGCATGATCGCGAGGGTGAGCGGGATGCGCAGGCGCCACGTGGTGCCGCGGCCCACGTCGCTGTCGACCTCCACGGCGCCACCGATGGCCTCGATGTTGCTGCGCACCACGTCCATGCCGACGCCACGGCCGGACACGTTGGTGACGACGGCGGCGGTGGAGAAGCCGGGGAGGAAGAGGAGGTTGAGGAGGTCGCCGGTGGACATGGCGTCGAGCTGCTCGGTGGTCTTCAGACCACGCTCGAGAGCCTTCGCGGCGACCTTGTGCGGGTCGATGCCGGCGCCGTCGTCGCGGACCTCGACCATGACCTGACCGCCGGCGTGGTACGCCCGGAGGGTGAGGACACCGGTGGAGGACTTGCCCGCGGCGACGCGCTCGGCAGGCGACTCGATACCGTGGTCGATGGCGTTGCGCACGAGGTGCGTCAGGGGGTCCTTGACGGACTCCAGGAGGCTGCGGTCGAGCTCGGTGTCGCCGCCGACCATCTCGAGGCGGACCTCGACGCCGCACGCAGCCGCGAGGTCGCGCACGATGCGCGGCATCTTGGACCAGATGTGCTCGATGGGCTGCATGCGGGTCTTCATGACCCCTTCCTGCAGCTCGGAGGCGATGAGGTTGAGGCGCTGCGAGGACCGCGTGAGCTCGGCGTCGGTGTCCGACCCGGAGAGCTGGGCGATCTGGTTGCGGACGAGCACGAGCTCGCCGACCTGCCGCATGAGGGCGTCGAGGAGGTCGACGTCGACGCGGATGGACGTCTCCGTCGGGGCGCGCGAGGCGGTGACCTCGGAGACCTCCGGCGCGAGGCCTGCGCCGGGCTTGCCTGCCGGCGTGCCCGCGGGCTTGGGAGACGTCGGCGCCCCTGCAGGGGGGGAGGCGAGGGACGCCGACGTCGGTTCTGGGGTGGCGGGCGCGGGTGCGGCGGGAGCCGCGACCTTGATGCCCGAGACGGGAGCGGCTGCGGGGGCAGGCTCCTCGGAGGGGGCCTCGTCGGCGACGGAGGCCTCGACGGACGCCGGGGCGTCCTCGTGGCTCGTCGCTCCGTCGAGGGTCCGCTGGATGGCTGCGACCACGACGTCGACCTCGACGCCGCTCTCCCCGCCGGTGGCCTCGATGCGGCCGAGCAGCTCACGGATGGTGTCGACCATGCGGAGCAGCACGTCGGTCGTGTGCTGGTCCATGAGGCGGCGGCCGTCGCGCAGCTCGACGAGGAGGCTCTCACCCACGTGGGCGACGCGCTCGAGGTCGGAGAAGGCGAGGAAGCCGCTCGTGCCCTTGATCGTGTGGATGGTGCGGAACACGCTCGACAGCAGGTCTCGCGAGTCCGGTGTGCTCTCGAGCGCGACCAGGTCCTGGTCCAGCTGGTCCAGGTTCTCGTAGCTCTCGACCAGGAACTCCCTGACGATGTCGTCAATGTCGTCCACTGACGGACTCCCTCCACGTAACGACGGGTGGGGCTACCCGTCACAGGAGAAGATCGGACGTCCGCCGCGTTTCATGAGGGAATCTGCAGGCCACCGCGGATGAAATACCCGCGGTATGTGAAGCGTCAGTTCTCGGGGACCCCGGGGGTCTCCGGTGTCGCGGGCCTCGCGGCGGGCGGTGCCGCCGGGGTGACGAGCCGACGGAGCACGTCCTCGGCTCCCTCGTCGGCCTGGACAGCCGCCCGGTTGGAGTCCTTGACGGCCTCGACGATCTCGGCGCGGTTGACGCGCATGGACCGCGGCGCGTCGATGCCGATCCGGACCCCGTCACCACGGGTCTCGATGATCGTGACGACGATGTCGTCGCCGATGAGGAGCTGCTCCCCCACGCGTCGACTCAGCACCAGCATGCTGCCGAGACTACCCCAGCACCCGTCACCGCGGGGCGGTGCGCGCACCGGCGCGGCGGACGGTCAGTCCCACACCGGGTCGGCGAGGTGCTCGCTCAGGGTCGCCGCCCACACGGGCGCGGAGGCGGGCACCCCGTCGATGAGCCCCACCGGGACGTCGAGCTCGAGGACCCGCGCGGGGGCGCTCGTCGTCGCCACCCGGCACGCCGCGACCGCGTCGAAGGACCGCACCTGCCCCACGGCGCGCATCCACCGCCGCACGTCCTGCACGGACCGGTCGGCCTCGACGGCCGCCCACACCTGGTCGGGGTCGAACGCCCCCACGAGCCCCGACGCGAGGGACCAGTCGGAGGCGTCGGCGCCCACACCGAGGGCCACGACGAGCGGCTCCTCGCTCTCCACCGTCGCGGCCCGCAGGCGGCGGGCCGACATGCCCGTGAGGACCCACGGACCGAAGCCGGTCTGCGGCGACAGGCGCCCGGCGAGCGCGATCGACGTGTCCGGGACCCCGAGCCGGCGGGCGACCACCTGCGCCGCCTCCACGACGGACTCCCCCTGACCGGCGACGACGACGACGGAGGCGGGCTCGCGCACCACCTGCGGTGCGCGGGGCACCCGCGACATGACCTCGGACAGCGTGTACCGGCCCTGGCCCGGCGGGAGGTCGGCGAGGAGACGCCGCGGGACGCCGAGGTCCACGAGCTCCGGGAGCGTCGCCCCCGTGGTCCGCACACTGACGAACTCCGCCGGGCGGACGGTCTTGCCGAGGACCACGGGAGGGGCGACGGCCGGGGGCTCGACCACCGGCGCCACCACCGGCTGCGCAGGCGTGGTGGCCTCCTCGACGAGCACCTCCGGCGCGGCGGGCCCGGCCGCCCCGCCCTCGGAGCGGGTCTGCGCGGCGAGCTGGCGCACGGAGTCGAGGACCGACGCGAAGGAGTCGCGCTCGGTGGACACGGGCACCTCGTCCTCCGCGACGGCGCCGTCCCCCGCGTCGGCGGCGTCGAGGAGCGCCTCGATGCCCATCGGTGCGGCCGGGCCGGACCCTGCGGCACCGGCCCCGGCCGCCGGGGTGACGATCTGCACGGGCAGGGACAACGGTGCCTGCGGGCTCCCCGGGGCACCTGGACGCACGGCACCGGCAGGCCCCGGCCGGACGGGACCGGCGGATCCGGTGTCGGGCACGTCGACGGTCAGCTCGTAGCGTTCCTTGGCGAAGAACCCGGCGACGCCGCCCGAGCGGACTCGCTCGGCCTTGACGACGCGGGCGGTCGGGCCCATCTCCGCCCGGACGCGCAGCAGCAGCGTCTCGAGGTCGGCTCCCTCAAGCAGCAATCGTCTCGGCATCACGGACCACCCCCACGGCCTCGATCCTCACACCTGCACCCGTCACCTCAGCGTAGGACAGCACGGGCGCCTCGCCGTGCTGGAGGGCGACGAGCGAGTGCAGGGCAGGACGCAACGCCGGGGCGCACACGAGCACGACGGGGCTCCCCGCACCCTCGGCCGCCCCGCGGCCGGTCGCGAAGGACCGGAGCATGGCGTCGAGGCGAACGGGGTCGAGGAGGATCTGGCTGCCCTGGTCGCCCGGGCGCAGGCCCTCGAGGAGCGCCTGCTCGAGCACGGGGTCGATGGTCATGACGCGCAGCACGCCGTCGCGCACGTGCTGGGCCGTGATGGCCGGGGCGAGGGCGAGCCGAGCGGCCTCGACGAGGCCCTCCGGGTCGGTGCTCACCTTCGCGCGGAGGGTGAGCGCCTCGTAGATGCGGCCGAGGTCGCGGATGGGCACCTGCTCGCCGAGCATGCGCTGCAGCACCCGCTGCACCTCACCGAGCGACAGGAGGGTGGGCACGAGCTCGTCGACGACGGACGGGTTGACCTGCTTGACGCCCTCCGTGAGGACGCGGACGTCCTCGCGGCTGAGCAGGCGGTCGGCGTTCTGGCTGATGACGCTGCTCAGGTGCGTGATGAGGACCGACACCCGGTCCACGACGGTGGCCCCGGTCATCTCGGCCGCGAAGCGCATCTCCGTGGGGACCCACTTGCCGGCGAGACCGAACACGGGCTCGTGGACCTCGACGCCCGGCAGGGAGCCGAGGTCGTCGCCGAGCGCCAGCACCCGGCCCGGGGGGACCTCGCCGCGCGCGGCCTCGACACCGGAGATGCGCAGCACGTAGGTCGACGCGGGGAGCTCCACGGAGTCGCGGGTCCGCACCGGCGGGACCACGACGCCGAGCTCGAGGGCGATCTTGCGGCGCAGACCGCGGATGCGGGCCAGGAGGTCGTCGTCGGACCCGCTGTTCACGAGGTCGACGAGGTCGGGGGCGAGGAGGATCTCCAGGGCAGAGACCCGCATCTCCTCGATGAGCTTCTCCGGGGTGTCGGCCGACGGGCCCGCGGTGGCGACGGCCTGCTCGAGCAGCTCCTCCTTCTCGACCTTCGCGGCGTTCGCCTTGATGCGCTGGGCCGCGACGAGGAGCAGGGACCCGACGATGACGAACGGCAGCTTGGGCATCCCGGGGAGCAGGGCGAGCGCGAGGGACGCACCGCCGGCGATGAGGAGCGAGGTGCGCGACTGCGAGAGCTGCTTGCTCGCCGAGGTCCCGAGGTCGGCGGAGGCGGTGGCACGCGTGACGATGAGGCCGGTGGAGACCGAGAGCAGGAGGGCGGGGATCTGCGTGACCAGACCGTCGCCGATGGTGAGGAGGCTGTACGTCTCGAGCGACTCCCCCGCCGTCATGCCGCGCTGCGTCATGCCGATCGCGAAGCCACCGGCGAGGTTGATGAGCGTGATGATGATGCCGGCGATCGCGTCGCCCTTGACGAACTTGGACCCACCGTCCATCGCGCCGTAGAAGTCGGCCTCCGCGGCGACGTCGGCACGGCGCTGGCGCGCCTGGTCCTCGGTGATGAGGCCCGAGTTGAGGTCGGCGTCGATGGCCATCTGCTTGCCGGGCATCGCGTCGAGGGTGAAGCGCGCGCCCACCTCGGCGACGCGCCCCGCACCGTTGGTGATGACCACGAACTGGATGACGACGAGGATGAGGAAGATCACGAGCCCGATGATCAGGGACCCGCCCACCACGAAGTGCCCGAAGGCGCCGATGACCTCGCCCGCGTAGCCGTCGCGCAGCACGAGGCGCGTGGAGGCCACGTTGAGGCCCAGCCGGAAGAGCGTCGCGACGAGCAGCAGCGAGGGGAACACGGAGAAGTCGAGGGGCCGCTTGACGTACATGGTCGTCAGGAGGATGACGAGCGACACGACGATGTTCACGACGATGAGGAAGTCGAGCATCCAGGCGGGGAGGGGCACGACGAGCAGGAGCACGACCCCGACGATCCCGACGGGGACTGCCATCTTGGCGATCTCTCGGTTCTTCATGAGGGCCCGTTCTCCTTGGTCGATGGGCTGGCGTGGTGGGTCATGCGGCTGCGGTCCTCTGCGTGGGCCCGGCGGGTGCCCGGGGCGGGACGGTGGTGGCGGTCGGCATCGTCCGGATGCCTCCTCCGCCGCCGCCGCGGCGCTTGAGCGCCATGACGAAGGCGAGGACCTGGGCGACCGCGGTGTACAGGTCGGCGGGGATCTCCTGGTTGAGCTCGCACGCCCCGTGGAGGGCTCGGGCGAGCGGGACGTCCTCCACCATGGGCACGCGCTTCTCGGCGGCGATCTCGCGGATGCGCGCCGCGACGTGCCCGGCGCCCTTCGCGACCACCCGGGGTGCGCCTTTGCCGGGCTCGTACCGCAGGGCGACGGCGACGTGGGTGGGGTTCACGAGGACCACGTCGGCGTTGGCGACCTCCGCGATCATGCGGTTGCGGCTCATGGCGATCTGCTTGGAGCGGATGGCGCCCTTGAGGAGCGGGTCGCCCTCGGACTGCTTGTTCTCCTGCTTGACCTCGTGCATCGACATGCGGGTCTTCTTCATGTTGCGCTTCATGACGACCACGATGTCCGCCACGGCAAGCACGAGACCTGCCGCGACCGCGCTCCACAGGAGCAGGCCGATGCCCCCGCCGGCGGCGGACAGCAGGGCCGCGACGGACAGGCCGCCCGCCGTGAGGAGCACGGGCATGAGCTTGACGACGGCCAGGTAGAGGACGCCGCCGACCACGAGGGTCTTGAGCAGGGCCTTGACGCCCTGCCACAGCGACTGCATCCCGAAGGTGTTCTTGATGCCCTTGAGGATGTTGAACTGGTCGAAGCGGGGCTTGAGCTTCTTGGTGGCGATGCGCACCCCGCCCTGCGCCGCGTTGGCGATGAGGGCTGCGAGGACGACCGCGATCATCATCGGTGTCACCGACACGAGGATGGATCCCATCCCGGTGCCGAGGAGCTCGACGACCTGCTGGGGGTCCGGGTCGGCGATGACGTGCCGCACCGCGATCATCTGCTCCGACGCGGCAGCCTTCCCGCGGTCGAGGACCATGGGCAGGGTGATCACGGCGGAACCGATGCCGAGCCACGCGCTGAGGTCCTGGGACCGCTGCAGCGACCCGTCCTTGCGGACCTGCTTCATCCGCTTGGGGGTGGCCTTCTCGGTCTTCTCACCGGAGTCCTGGCTCATCGGGTCACCCCCAGCATGGTCTCGACGGCGGTCCCGGTGAGGGCCTCCACGATGCGGGGCATCGCGAGGAAGGTCATGGACCCGAGGCTCACCGTGAGGAGGATCTTCAGCGGGAAGCCGAGGGCGAACGCGTTGAGCGCGGGTGCCACACGGGTGAGGAGGCCGAGGCCGACGTCGGCGAGGAACAGGACGACGACGAGGGGGCCGGCGATCTGCAGGGCGGCGAGGAACATCCCGGTGACGCCCTGCACGGCGGACTCGCCGACGGCGGCGAGGTTCAGGGGCGTGCCGAGGGGCAGCGCGTCGAACGTCCGCACGAGTCCTCCGATCACGAGCTGGTAGCCGTCCGACACGAAGAGCAGGACGACCGCGGTGAGCTGGTAGAGCCGCGCGAACTGCGCGCCGTTGACCTGCGTCATGGGGTCGAACCCCTGGGCCAGGGAGAACCCGCCCATGAGGTCGATGATCGCCCCGGCGGACTGCACGGCCGCGAAGACGAGGGCGACGAGGTACCCGAGGGCGAGGCCGATGACGGCCTGCCCGAGGAGGTTCAGAACGTAGGCGCCCGTGCTCGACGACGCCTCGGTGGTGACCCTCGGCATGATGGCGAGCGCCAGCCCCAGCGCGAGCATCACCTTGACGGTCCCCGGGATGCCCTTGTGGGAGAACGGTGGCGCGACCACGAGGAACGCGACGATCCGCACGCCGACGAGCATGAGGGCCTCGAGGGAGGCGAGCGAGAGGCTGAGGGTCATGGTCGGGTCACCCGCCGAGGAGCGCGGGGATCCGCGCGAACATCTCGTGGGTGAAGCCGACCATCTCCGCGATCATCCAGTGCCCGCAGATGAGGAGGGCGAGCGACACCGCGATGGCCTTGGGCACGAAGCTCAGGGTCACCTCCTGCACCTGGGTGATGGACTGCAGGAGGGAGACGGCGAAGCCCACGACGAGGGCGGTGACGAGGATCGGTGCGCAGAGCTTCGCGGCGATGATGAGGCCCTGGACCCCGATGTCGAGGACGGCTGAGGTGTCCATGGCGGTTATCCGTAGCTGCCGACGAGGGCGGTGATGATCAGGCCCCATCCGTCCACGAGGACGAAGAGCAGGATCTTGAAGGGCAGGGAGATCATCACGGGCGGGAGCATCATCATTCCCATCGACATGAGCGCCGCGGAGACGACGAGGTCGATGACGAGGAACGGGATGAAGATGACGAACCCGATGATGAAGGCCGCGCGGAGCTCGGAGAGCATGAACGCGGGGATGAGGGTGAGCATCGGCACGGACGCCGGGTCCTCGGGGTTGGGCTGCTCGGCCGCACGGGTGATGAGGGCGATGTCCTCCTCGCGGGTCTGCCCGAGCATGAACTCGCGCAGCGGGGCGGACCCCGCCTCGACGGCCTGCGTGAAGCCGAGGCCGCCGTCCACGTAGGGCTGGACGCCGAGGCTGTTCACCTCGGAGAGGACCGGTCCCATGATGAACAGGGACAGGAAGAGGGCGAGGCCGGCGAGCACCTGGTTGGGCGGGACGCTGGTGAGGCCGAGGGCGTTGCGGGTGAGGGCGAGCACCACGAAGATCTTGGTGAAGCTCGTCATCATGAGCAGCAGCGAGGGGACGACGGACAGCAGCGTGATCCCGAGGAGGACCACGATGGAGTCGCTCGGCTTGGCGTTGGTGCCGTCGATGTCGACGGACAGGATGCCGTCGCTGCCCTCGACGCCCTCCACGGGGGCGACGCCGACGCCGTCCACGCCCTCGACGGGTGCGATCGGCTCGTCCGGGTCGCCGGGGGCGGCGGGCAGGACGGTGGAGACGTCGACCGGTGCGGCCACGGCGTGGGCCGGGGCGAGCACGGTGGCCGCCGCGGCGAGGAGGAGGACGACGAGCGCGAGCAGCATCGTCTGCACCGCCCGGCGTGCTGCCGGGGGTGTGCGGGGCGCGGGGTTCACCGTCTGACCGTGCGTGACTGCATGACGGTGAGCGCCTGGCGCCACGTCGCGGGTGACAGGACGGAGCCGTCGAGGGCTCCCCCGCCGGCGGCGGGGGCCGCTGCGGGGACGGGGGCCGCGGTGGCGGGCGACGCGACGCCGGTCCCGGCGTCCTCGGTCTCCTCGGGCAGAGCCTTGACGAGGGTGAGGGCGGCCGTGACGTCGATCTCCTCACGGACCTCTCCCGCGGGGAGCTCGTCGGGGACCTCCTCGGCGGCGGGCACCGCCTGCGTGCTGAGGACGTTCACGCCGGCGTCGGTGACGCCGAGCACGAGCCGCTGGTCGCCGACGTCGAGCACCGCGACGCTGGCCCGGGGGCCGAGCACCTGGCGGCCGACGACCGCCATCGTCACCCCGGGGGTCCGCAGGCCGCGGGCCGTGCGGCGGCTGGCGGGGCGCAGCCCCGAGCGCGTGAGCAGGCGCCCGAGGGGCCCGTCCCCCCGCTCGGAGGCGGAGGTGTCCGACAGGCGCCGGCCCGCGTACCAGATGAGTCCGAGCACCGCCGCGAGGGACAGGGCGGCGCGCAGGACGACGACGGCGGTGTCCATCAGGCGGTGGCCTCGGAGGTGTCGAGGATCTCCGTGATGCGCAGCCCGTAGTCCTCGTCGACGACGACGACCTCGCCGCGGGCGATGAGGCGGCCGTTGACCATGAGGTCGGCGGGGCTGCCGGCCACGCGGTCGAGCTCGACGACGGTTCCGGGCGTGAGGTCGAGGACCTGACGGACGGGGAGCTTCGCACGACCGATCTCGGCGGTGAGCGTCATCTCGACGTCGTAGAGGAGGCGGAGGTTCTCGGCGCGGGCCGGGGAACCGGTCGACGCGGGGGCGGCCTGCTCGGCGGCGACCCGGAGGCCGAACCAGCCGCGGACCTCCCCGGCGGCCTCGAGGGCGAACAGCTCGAGGCCGTCGGCGTCGAAGGCGGTGCCCGCGTCGCGGATCTGCGCCTCGCCGAGGACACCCTCGCCGAGGGCCGCGGCAGCTGCCTCGAGGGCCGGGCGCAGCGCGTCGGCGATGGACACGAGCGCCCCGGCACCGGCGAGGGCCTCCTGGACGGCGGCGCGGGCGACGACGACGAGGTCGGCGCTGCGTGCGCCGACGTAGGAGGCGCGGACGCTCACCTCGTCGGGCGTCGGGCCGTCCGTGAGGGGGCGGGCGACGGCCACGAGCGGCACGTCGGAGGGCACGAGGGCCGCGAGCGCGTCGGCGGCCTTCTGGGCGAGCTCGCCTGCGGTGGCGGGGGTGGTGTTCATCGGTCGTTCTCCTCAGCGTCCACGATCTTGCAGGCCAGTTGTCGTCCGTTGTTCCCTGCGACGCCGCGTGCGAGGACGCGGCCGTCGACGACCACGTCGAGCGGTCGGGAGACGGGGTGGTTCATGGGGATGACCTCGCCGACGGCGAGGTGCACGACGTCGCGGGGGTGGATGGTGCGCGGGGCGAGCCGCACGGACACGTCCACGGGGACGGTGTGGATGGTGCGGTGGAGGCGGTCGCTGGCTTCCTGCTTGGCCTCGAGCTCCTCGCGGGAGTGGACGACGACGCCCTCCCCCTCGCGCATGGGGCCGAGGAGGACCTCGGCGGGCACCATGAAGGTGGTGGTCGTGGGGCGGTCTGCCACGTCGAGGGAGAAGGTGGCGACGATGACGGCCTCGGAGGCGGGCACGGCCTGCACGAACTGGGGGTTGTACTGGATGGACCGGATGCGCACGTCGAGCGGGACGACCGACGCGAACGCGTAGCGGAGGTCGGCGAGGGCGCTGGAGAGCATGTCCGTGACGAGGGTCGTCTCGATCTCGGTGAGCTCGCGGGGCGCCTCCTCGCGGACGAGGCCGGGGCCGCCGAGCACGTAGTCGATCCACAGGAGCGTCGTGTCGCTGGGGATCTGCAGCACGGCGGTGGCGCGGGTCTGCTCGACGCCGCACAGCACCATGGTGGTGTGGTTGTCGAGGCGTCGCACGTACTGGTCGTAGGAGACCATCTCGACGCTGTCGAGGGTGACCCCGACCATGACCCGCAGGCGCGACGTGAGCTGTGTGCCCCACTGCCGCGCGAATGTCTCGAACGCCATCTCGAACGCCCGGCCGTGCTCCCGGGCGAGCGTCATGGGTCGTCGGAAGTCGTAGGTCTCCGGGGAGCCTGAGCGCTGTCGACGCGCACTGCCGCGCGCCATGTCCTGAACCGTCACGAATAGCACCATCGGCGCCCTCGGTCGAGGTATGAGGAAAAGTGGGACGACGAACCGTGGGTCCGTGGGTCCTGCCCCTCGCAGGTCGTGCTGCGAGGGTCGTGCGGCGCCCTCCATGGCGCCCCGACTCACCGGCATCCGTGCCGGTCACTGGGTCTCGATCAGTGAGTCGTCGCGGTCTCCGCGAAGGCTGGGATCACTGCGTGACGTAGTCCGTCAGATAGACCTCGATCACCTCTCCGTGGTAGTCGTGGATGAGGGTCTCGGCGAGCTCAGCCTTGAGGGCGTCGCGGGTCTCGGGGTTGGTGACGTCCGCGACGGTACGCCCGGAGAACAGGGCGATGGCCGCGTCGCGGGCCTTGGCGGCGTCGACGTCGTGGTGGAGGTCGGCGATGAGCTGGAGCCCGAGGCCGAGGCGCAGGTAGTGGCCGTCGGCGAGGTTGAGGCTCATGGCCTCGACGGTGAGCACCTCGCCCGGGACGGGCTCGGGCTCGGCCTTCTCCTCGCCGGAGCCTGCGAAGAGGAAGAAGTACGCCCCGGCGGCTGCGGCGACGACAGCGCCGCCGATGATGAACAGGAGCTTCTTGCTCTTCTTCGCCGGTGCCTCGGGTTCGGCGGCGGGTGCGTCCTTCTTGGGCTTGATGCCGCCGGACGGCGCCGCGGTGGGCCGGGCGGGCGCGTTCATGACGCGTTGTTCGATGGGCATGTGCTCACCCCTTCTCGAGTGTGGGGACCATGGGGAGGAGCTCCCTGATCCGTTCGGGCTGGTTGCTGAGGACGACGAGGTCCACGCGGCGGTTCGCCTCGAGGCCTGCGTCGGTGTCGTTGGGGAGCAGCGGGCGGGACTGTCCGTAGCCGGTGGCCGCGATGCGGGCGCCGGGCATGCCGTCGGTCTCGACCATGCGGCGCAGCACCTGCGTGGCGCGGTCGGAGGACAGCTCCCAGTTCGAGGAGTACCGCGAGGTGGGCACCGTGTTCGCGTGCCCCTCGATGGAGATCTCGTTGGGGATCGCCACGAGGTACGGCGACATGGTGTCGATCACCTTCTGGGAGGTGGGCGTCAGCTGGGCGCTGTCGGCCGCGAAGAAGACCTCGTCGGTGACCATGCCGATGACGAGCCCGCGTTCGTCGATCTTGAACTGGAGCACGCCGGGCAGGCCCTGGGCGGCGAGCGCCGCGTTGATGGCCTCCGCCAGGTCCTCGAAGCTGCCGTACTCGGCGCGGGCTGCGGCGAGGTCCGCCGGGTTGGTCGCGTCGCCCCCGCCGTCGGCGGGCTCGCCGAGCTCCTGGGCGGTGTCGGAGGTCACCTGGGGGACGATCTCGGAGATGCTCGGGACCACGACGCTGCTGCTCGTGTCGGTCAGGGGCCCGGTGCCGTCGGTGAGGATGGACACCTGGGGGGACCCGAACCCGGCCGCGAGCGACTGGCGCAGCTGGTCGAACTTGGCCTCGTCGACCTGGCTGATGGCGTAGAGCACGATGAAGAGGGCCGCGAAGACGGTCATCATGTCGGCATAGCTCACGAGCCACCGTTCGTGGTTCTCGTGCTCCTCCTCGATCTGCTTCTTGCCCTTGCGTCCACCTCCCCCGCTGCTCATGCGGCTTCCTTGACCTGTTCGCCCGGGGGCAGGAGGCTGCGGAGGCGCTCGCCGACGAGGCGCGGGTTGGCCCCGGCCTGGACGGACAGCAGGCCCTCGACGACGAGCTCCATCTGGGCGCACTCGAGGTCGGAGAGCCGGCGGAGCTTGTTGCCGATGGGCAGCCACAGGACGTTGGCGGAGAGGATGCCCCAGAGGGTCGCGACGAAGGCCGCGGCGATCATGTGGCCGAGCTCCTCGGGGTTGGAGAGGTTCTCGAGGACGTGCACGAGGGAGATGACGGTCCCGACGATGCCGATGGTCGGCGCGTAACCGCCCATGTCGGTGAAGAACTTGTAGTCGGTCTTGTCGGAGACCTTCTTCGAGTGGATGCGGTCCTCGAGGAGCGCACGGAGGTCCTCGGGGTCGGTGCCGTCGATCGCGGACCGCAGGCCGTCCTTGAGGAAGTCGTCGTCGATGTCGCGTGCGGCGTCCTCGAGGGCGAGCAGGCCCTCGCGGCGAGCGCGGTCGGCGAGGCTCACGAGGGTGTCGATCGACTCGGTCGACGACTTCGGCTTGCTGGTGAACGCCTTGGGCAGCGCCTTGAGCGACGAGAGCGCGTCCTTGAGGGTGCCGCCGGCGACGGCCACGAAGAACGTGCCGCCGAACACGAGGATCATCGGGGCCGGCAGGAGCACGGCCATGGGGCTCGCGCCCTCGAGGATGATCATCGTGAGGATGGCGCCGAGCGCCGCGAGCACACCGATGAGAGTTGCCGGATCCATCTAGACGTCCTCCTCGGAGAGGTGCGTGACGAGCGAGAGCTCGGTGTGGCGCTCGCGGCGGACCGGGAGCGCGACGGGCTCGTCGTCGGGAAGGGTGGGGGCGGCGCGCAGGTCCGGGCGTCCGCTGCGCTCGTGGCGCTCCGTGTCCTCGTCGTCGCGCTGGATCTCCTGGGCGCGGGCGATCATCCGCGAGCGGTGCTCGTTGATGCGCTCGATGACCTCGTGCATCGTCTCCTGGACGATGTACTTGGTGCCGTCCACGAGCGTGAGGATCGTGTCGGGGGCGCTGTCGATGCGCTGCACGAGGTCGGGGTTGACCGCGAAGGGGGGCCCGTTGAGGCGCGTCACGACTATCACTGGAAATCCGTCCGTGGGATGGTGCGGGGTCCGTCCATGAACCCACACGGGACCCTTCGGCGGGGTGGGCCCCGGTATGAGGCTTCGCCGCAGGTGGCGGCAGGTGAAGAGCGCCACCTGCGCGCCCTGGGGAGGGCGCGCGGGAGGCCCCCGGGCGTGCCCAGGGCCACGTGCGGGAGCGCACGTGGCCCTGGGTCACGCTCGGGGTGCGGCAGGGGCCGCGACGTCAGCGCTTGAGGTTGACGAGCTCTTGGAGCATCTCGTCGGAGGTGGTGATGACGCGGGAGTTCGCCTGGAAGCCGCGCTGGGCGATGATGAGGTTGGTGAACTCCTGGGAGAGGTCCACGTTGGACATCTCGAGGGCCCCGCCGACGAGGGTGCCGCGGCCGCCGGCGCCCGCTGCGCCGATCTGGGCGTCGCCGGAGTTCACGGTGGTCGAGTAGAGCGACCCGCCGGCCTTCTCGAGGCCCACCGGGTTGGCGAAGGTGCTCAGCGCGATGCGCCCCACCGGGGTCTTGAGCCCGTTGGAGAACGCCCCGAGGATGGTGCCGTCGGCGTTGATGGTGAACGACTGGAGCGTGCCGGCCTGCTGGCCGTTCGAGGTGGCCTTCTCGATGTTGTCGAGCTTGGCGAACCCGGTGACGTCGGAGAGGTCGTAGGCGATGCCCGCGACGGTGACGTTCCCGGCGGGGGTCGCGATGGCGCCGTCCGCACCGAAGGTCACCTGGCCGGACGCGGTGCCGTCGACCGTGAGGTCCCACGCGGCGCCGTTCTTGGTGAAGCTCAGGGTGGAGACCCGCTCGTTACCGAGGGCGTCGTAGACCTTGACGTCACGGTTGAGCGTCGTGCCGTTGGCGGCGTCGGACGGCAGGTTCCCCCCGAAGGTCACGGAGCTCGTCGCCTCGGCCCCGTTGAGGACCGTGGTGGGCAGGCGGAGGTCGACGAGCGGCCCGTTGGGGTTCACCGCACCGTCGACGGCGGCCCACCCCTGGACGAGGGCTCCCTCGCCGGTGACGAGGTTGCCGTTGGCGTCGAAGTCGAACGCGCCGGAGCGGGTGTAGAAGTCCTGGCCGTTCTTGCTCACCACGAAGAACCCGTCACCGGAGATCATCATGTCGGTGCTGCGGTTGGTCACCTGGGAGGCGCCCTGCTGGAAGTTGGTCGTGATGCCACCGACCTGGACGCCGAGCCCCACCTGCGCGGGGTTGGTGCCACCGACGCCGGCCTGGGCACCACCGGCGTTGGTGATGACCTGGCTGAGGGTGTCCTTGAACTGGGTCTGGGAGGCCTTGAACCCGGTGGTGTTGACGTTGGCGATGTTGTTGCCGGTGACGTCGAGCATGGTCTGGTGCGAGCGGAGTCCGGAGATTCCTGCGAAGAGCGAGCGGAGCATGGTGGATCCCTTCGGGGGTTCGGGCTAGGCGGCTGTGGTGGGCGCGGTGGCGCCGGCGGGTGCGGTGGTGGTCGAGGCGGGCTGCTTGACGGTGGAGATGGCGTCGAGCACGACGTCCTCGCCGTCGACGGTCACCGAGGGGACCGAGTTCTTGTAGGACACCGAGGACGCGACACCGGTGACGGTCTCCCCCTCGGCGTTCGTGTAGGTGACCTCCTGGCCGATGAGGTTCGCCGCGGCGACACGCATCTGCAGGGCGAAGCTCTCGCTCATGGTCGTGGTGAGCGTGGTGAGCTGCTCCATGGACGCGAGCTGGGTGGTCTGCGCCATCATCTGCGTGGTGTCCATGGGCGAGCTGGGGTCCTGGTACTTGAGCTGCGCGACGAGGAGCGTCAGGAACGTCTCGTTGTCGAGCTCCTTCTTGGCGTCCGACGTGGCGGTCGTGCTCGTGTACAGGCCGGTGCCGCCGGTGGCGGTCGTGGCGTCTACGGTCATTTCTGGTCCGTCCTCAGGTGAGCACGTCGACGCGGCGTGCGCCGTCGGCGGGGTGGGTCAGGGGTGAGCTGTCGGGGCCGGTGGCCGGTGTCTCGTCGGCCGGGGTGCCGTCGGCTCCCCCGCCGGTGCTGCGGCCCGTGCCGCGCGGGGTGTCGCCACCGGCGTCGCCCGCGGTGCGTCCCTGCTGGCCCGGCGTGTCGGAGCCGAGCGTGAGGGACGCGTTCATGCCGGTGGCGGCGAGGTCACGGCGCAGGTCGGTGAGGAGCCCGCGGAGCCCGTCGCGCCCGGCGTCGGTCGCCCCGAGGAGCTCGATGCGGATGCCGTCGGCACCGATGTGCGCGCGGACCTGGACGGGCCCGAGGGACTCGGGGTCCACCCGGATGGTGAGCGTGTGCTCGCCCTGGGGTGCGGTCCGCAGCGCCACGAGGGGGCCGCGCACCTGGTCGGCGAGCGTCGGCGCCTGCTGCGGGGCGGGCGCAGCCTGCGGGGCCGCGGTCCGCTCCGGGGCGGCGACGGCCTCGAGTGCCTGGGCGAACGGCGCCGCCGCGGGGGCGGTGGGCTGAGGGGCGGCGGTCGGGACGACGCCGGGCGCGGGTGTCCCCGCACCGAGCTGCTGGCCGTCGCCCGCCCCGGTCTGCTGCTGCGCCGCAGGTGCCGCGGCGGTCTGCACGACGGCGGCGGGTGACGCGTCGCGCGTCGAGGTCACCGTGACGGTGGACCCCTCGACGACGATCGGGGCGGTCGGTGCAGGCAGCGCGGACCGGCCGTCGAGCGGGACGGTGGTCGCCGGTGCGGACGCGTCGGCCCGCACCGTGCTCGGGGCACCCGGCGTCGTGAGCTCTCCCGCCGCGGCGGGTGCGACGGGAGCGGACGTGCCGGCGGGTGCCGCCGGGGCACCAGCGGCGAGCGTCGCCGCCTCGACGCCCGCGGTGGCCGTCGCGAGCGCACCGTCCACCGGGGCGGCCGTCGTCCCGGCGACGAGCGTGTCACCGGCGTCGGCCTGGGTGACCGCCGGTGCGGCGGTCACGTCCGTCGGCTGACCGGCGGTGGCGTCCGCGGCGACCCGGGCGTCGGACAGGAGCGCGATGAACGCGCCCTGCTGGAGGGCGGCGCCGTCGGCCGGGGCGGACTGCTCGGTCACGGGGGTGTCCGGGGTCGTCGCCGCGCCCTCGGGGGCACGGTCGGTGGACCGTCCCCGGTCGGTGTGGCGGGGACGCTCGACGGGGCGCGCGTGCTGGGCGTCCGCGGACCGGGGGCGGTCGCTGCGTGCGTCGTCGCGGGCGGGGCGCCCCGGGGTGGTCTCGCGCTCGAGGGTCCGGGCGAACTGGTCGTGGCCGGCGTCCTTCCCGGGGGCGCGCTGCGCACGGGGCGCGCCCTGGACGCCGGTGGCGTCGGGCGTCCGCGGTGCGGCGATCATCTGGCTCATGCTGCGTCTCCGTGGCGTCGGGCGGTCGTGGGGCGTGCTGGGCGGGCCGGTGCTGCCGGTGTGCCGTGCGGCGTCATGCGACGTCGTCCGGGCGGAACGCCCCGCGCTGCGAGCGGCGGGTGGCGACCTCGTCGAGGACGATCTGCTCCTGGCGGAGGTCCTCGACGGACTCCCGGACGAGGTGCTTCTCGGCGAGCTTCTCCAGGGGGACGGAGCGTCGGCGGGCGTCGGACCAGGCGAGCTCGCTGCGCTGCACGTCGGTCATGGCGGTGACGGTGGCCGCGGCGGCCTCCGTGACCATGCCGCGCAGGGCGGAACGGGTCGCGATGGACTTGCGCCAGGTGCCGACGTCGACGTTCGTGGCGAGCTCGTGGGCGGCCAGCTCGTTCGTCGCGATCGCGCGCCGTGCCTCGGCGCGCCACCGGTCGGCGTTGGCGCGGGCCAGGTCGGCGGCGGCCTGCTCCTCCTGGAGCTTGCGGAACCGCAGGAGCCCGCCGAGCGGGAAGGTGGGGCTCATGCGGCCACGCCCAGACCGCCGACGAGGGCGCGCAGGCTGGCCCACGACTGCTCGGGAGCCGCGGCCTCGTCGACGCCCTGCTGGAGGAACGCGTCGATCCGGCCCTGGTTCGCGAGGGCGGCGTCGACGAGGGGGTTGGACCCGGCGACGTACGCGCCGACGTCCACGAGGTCCTGGACGGAGCGGCGCGCGGCCATGACCTTGCGGAGCGTCGTGGCGTCCTGGCGCTGCTCGGGTGAGGTCACCCGGCTCGCCACACGGGAGATGGAGCCGAGGGCGTCGATGCTCGGGAAGTGGCCGGCGACGGCGAGCCTGCGGTCGAGGACCACGTGCCCGTCGAGGATGGACCGCGCCGCGTCCGCGATGGGCTCGTTGTGGTCGTCACCGTCGACGAGGACGGTGTAGATGCCCGTGACGGAGCCGCGGGCCGAGGTGCCGGCCCGCTCGAGGAGCTCGGCGAGCAGGGAGAACGTCGAGGGCGGGTACCCGCGGGTCGCGGGGGGCTCTCCGACGGACAGGCCGATCTCCCGCTGCGCCATGGCGACGCGGGTGAGGGAGTCCATCATGAGGAGGACGTCCTGCGCGGCCTCGCGGAAGTGCTCCGCGATGCGCGTGGCCACGAAGGCGGCGCGCAGCCGGACGAGGGCGGGCTCGTCGGACGTGGCGACGACGACGACGGACCGGGCGAGACCCTCGGGGCCGAGGTCGTCCTCGAGGAACTCGCGGACCTCACGGCCTCGCTCGCCCACGAGGGCGATGACGGAGATCTGCGCCTCGGTGCCGCGGGCGATCATCGACAGGAGCGTCGACTTGCCGACGCCGGACCCGGCGAACAGGCCCATGCGCTGCCCGCGGCCGACGGTGGTCAGGGTGTCGAGGGTGCGCACCCCGAGGCTCAGGGGAGCTGCGACGCGCTGGCGCTCCAGCGGGTGCGGCGCGCGGCCCTCGAGCGGGACGAGCGTCGTGGCCTCCAGCGGACCCTTGCCGTCGAGGGGACGGCCGAGTCCGTCGATGACGCGGCCGAGGAGGCCGGCCCCCACCGGGACGCGCATGGACCCGCCGGTGGCGCGGACCGCGAGGCCGGGTCGCACGCCCTGGAGGACGCCGAGGGGCATGCACCGGGCGGTGCCGCCGTCGACGGCGACGACCTCGGCGAACATGTCCTGCTGGGGGTCGCCGAGGGTCACGACGTCACCGAGGGCGCAGTCGAGGCCCACGACGTCGACGGACAGCCCGACGGCGGCCCGGACCTGACCGACCCTCTCGGGGGCGGCGGCGCGCAGGACGCCGGTCCAGGCGTCGGTGAGGGCGGTCATGCGGCACCTCCGTGGCTCAGGGTGAGGACGGGGCCGGCGGCGAGGGCGGCGAGGGCCCGCGAGAAGGCGGTCTCGACGCGGGCGTCGAGGAAGCCGCCGTCGAAGGTGCTCACGGCGTCGCCGGGTGCGAGGGTCGGGTCGGCGACGAGCTCGACGCCGCGTGCCTCGGCGGGTGGGCCGGCGGTGGTGAGCGCGGCGAGGTCGGCGGGGTTGAGCCGCACGGTCTGGACCGCGATCTCGTGGGGGACGTCGAGGGCGCGCGCCAGGGCGGAGCGGGCGGACGCCTGGGTGTCGGACAGCTCGTGGCCGACGATCGCCCGGGCGAGGTCGAACGCCCGCGAGTAGAGGAGCTCCCTGGCCTCGTCGACGACGGGGACCACGCGGGCCGCGGCGGCCTGCGCAGCGCTCTCGAGCGCGGCGACGGCACCGCGGAGCTCCGCGGTGCGGGCGGCCTGGGCGGCCGCCGCCTCGGAGCGCAGACGCTCGTGGAGGAGCCGGGTGCTCTCGGCCGCGGCACGGCTGCCCGCGGCGAAGCCCTCGGCGTACCCGGCGACGCGCGCCCGGTCCTGGGTGTCGCGGACCCGGCCGTCGGTGACGACCGTGAGGCGGGTCGCACCGAACGCGTGCGAGCCCTGGGTCGAGGTGTCAGTCGACATACTCGTCCTCCCCGTCCCGTCGGATGACGATCTGGCCGCTCTCCTCGAGACGGCGGATGACCTGGACGATGCCCGAGCGGGCCTCCTCCACCTGAGACATGCGGACCGCGCCGAGCATGTCGATCTCCTCGGTGAGGTTCTCGCTGGCACGCTCGGAGAGGTTGCGCATGATGGCGTCGCGCTCCCCCACGCCGGCGCCCTTGAGGGCCAGGGCGAGGGACGCGGACTCGACACCGCGCAGCACCAGCTGCAGGGCGCGGTCCTCGAGGAGCACGATGTCGCCGAAGACGAACATGCGGCTGCGGACCTCTTCGGCGAGCTCGCTGTCGCGGGCCTCGAGGCCCTCGAGGATGAGCTTCTCCGTGCCGGGGTCGGCGCGGTTGATGATCTCGACGAGGGGGTCGACACCACCGATGGCGGAGGTCTCGCGCGGGGTGAGGACGGTGGACGCCTTGCGCTGGAGCGACTCGGCGACGACGCTCACCACGTCGGGGGCGGCGCGCTCCATGAGGGCGATGCGGTGGGCGACCTCGGCCTGCACGGTCCCGGACAGGCCGGCCATGATGGCCGACGCGTGCTCGGGGCGCAGGTGGGCGAGGACGAGTGCGACCGTCTGGGGGTGCTCCCCCGACAGGAGCGCGAGCACCTGTCGGGCGTCGGCCTGCTGGAGGAACTCGAAGGGCTGGCCGGCCATGCTCGTGGCGAGGCGGTCGAGCATGCTCTGGGCGCGCTCGACTCCCATGGACGCCTCGAGGAGCTGCTGGGCGTACCCGAGCCCGCCGTTGCTGACGGCCGAGCCACCGCCGATGGTCACGGCGTGGAACTCCTCCATGACCTCGTCGGCGACGGCACGGTCGACGCGCTCCATGCGGAGGATCTCCGCGGTGAGCTCCTCGATGGTGACCTCGTCGAGCTGCGACATGACGCGGGCGGCGCGGTCGCGGCCGATCTGCATGAGGACCAGGGCGGCCTTCTGGGTCCCGGTGAGGGTCGCGGTTGCGGTGGTCATCGGGAACCAGCCCCCATCCAGCCGCGGAGGAGCTCGGCGACCTGCTCCGGCTGCTCGTCGACGAGGTCGGCGACGTCGCTGCGCTTGCGCTCGATGGCCAGCTGCTCGTCGGTGGGGCCCTCGACGGCCTGCGGCAGCTCGGGGAGCTGGTCGGCGGCGGCCTCGGCGGCCTGCAGCGCGCGGGCCTCCTCGAGGAGCTGGAGCTCGCCGAGGTCGAGGGTCTCGCGCGGGTCCTCCTTCTTGCGGCGGCTGCGGGCGATGATGATCGCGAGGACGATGAGCGCCAGGAGCACCCCGCCGGTGATGATCATCATGCGCATGCGGTCGGCGGCAGCCTGCTCGGCCTCGATCGCGGCGGCCTCCTCGAGGGCGGTCTGCGCGGCCTCGGCACCGGCGGTGTCGAAGGCGAGGCGGGCGACGGTGACGACGTCACCGCGCTCGGCGTCGATGCCCGCCGCTGCGGCGACCATCGCCTCGAGCTCGGCCATGTTCACCGCGCCGGCCGCGGCCTGGTCGACGGCGACGGACACCGACTGGCGGCGCACCGTCCCGGGGGCGGTCACCGTGTGCTCGGTGACCTTGTTCACGGCGTTGTTGGACTCGCTGGTCTCGTTGCGGTACTCGCCGGTGCCGTTGGCCCCGTTCGCCGGGACGGCGATGTTGTCCGGACCGAGGACGCCGGTCGCGGCGTTGCCGTTGCCGGTGTACTCCTCGACGGTGCTGCGCTCGGTGAGGGCGGGCACGTCCTCGGGGGCCTCGAAGACCTCCTCCGTGCGCTCCGTGGCGTCGTAGTCGAGGTCCGCGGTGACGGACACCACGGCCCTGCCGGGCCCGACGATCGGGTCGAGCATCGACTGGATGGACTGCGCGACGCGCTCCTCGTAGGCGAGGGTCTGCTTGTTGGACGACGTCCCCGCGGCGCCCGCCCCGCCGACGGCGGAGAGGACGGTTCCGGTGGAGTCGATGACGGCCACGTCCGTGGTGGCCATGCCCTCGACGCTCGCGGACACGAGGTGGACGATCGACTGGACCTGGTCCTCGGTGAGGGACACGCCCGACTTGGTCTGGACGAAGACGGACGCGGTGGGGTCCGCGGTCTCGGCGACGAAGACGGTCTCCTCGGGCATCGCGAGCTTGACGGTCGCGAGCTCCACACCGCTCATGGCGGAGATGGTCGCGGCGATCTCGCCCTCGAGGGCCCGCTTGTACGTGACGTCCTGCTGGAACTCCGAGGAGGTCATGCCCATGTCGTCGAGCAGCGAGTACCCGCCGTCGGCCGTGGGCGACACGCCGCTCGCCGCGACCTTGAGGCGCATGTCGTAGACGCGGTCGGTGGGGACCATGACGGTCGTGCCGCCGTTGGTGAGCTCGTAGACGACACCCTCGGTGGTGAGCTGGTCGACGATGGCGCTGGCGTCGGCCGGCGCGAGGTCCGTGTACAGCGGGGAGAACTGGGGGCGGGTCATCCATGTGGAGAGCGCGACGAGCCCGAGGACGAGCACCGCGGCGCCGATGAGGGCCAGGGTGCGCTGGGCGACGGTGAACTCTCGGACGGACGCCAGCAGGCGGCCGAACGCGGAGCTGATCTGCTGCGGCATCAGGCCTGCATCCTCATGATCTCGGTGAACGCGTCGACGGCCTTGTTGCGCACGGCCGCGGTGAGCTCGAGGGTGGCCTTCGCCTGGCTGGAGGCGATCGTGTAGTCGTGGACGTCGTCGAGGTCACCGGTGACTGCGCGGACCGCGAGCTCGTTGGACGTCCGCTGGAGGCCGTCGAGGTTGTCGACGGCACCGGAGAGGATCGACCCGAACGCGCCGGAGACGTCGGACGTGGGAGCCGTACCTTCCCCCGGCCGGACGTACCCGGTGGGGGTGACGGCGCCGGCGGCGCCGATGGCGGAGATTCCGTCGAGGGCGGGGATCATCATCAGCTGCGTCCGATCTGGAGGGCGGCCTCGTAGGTGGCCTTGGCACGGTCGACGACGGCGGCGTTGGCCTGGTAGCCCCGCTGCGCCATGATCATCTGGGTCATCTGGCTGGACATGTCGATCTCGGGGTACTTCACGTACCCGCCGGCGTCGGCGAGGGGGTGGTCGGGCTCGAAGACCATGCGGCCCTCGGCGGACCCGAGCTCGATGCCGGCGACCTGCACGCCCTGCCCGTTCTCGGGGTACCCGACGGCGGTGGCCACGACGTAGCGCGCCTGGAACGCGTCCTCGTCGGTCCCGCGCACGGTGTTGATGTTGGCGAGGTTGTCGCTCACGGCGTCCAACCACTTGCGGCTCACGGTCATCCCGGTGCTCGCGATGCCGATGGCTCCGAATGTCGTCATCTCAGGGTCCTCAGCTCGTCCTCATGGCGATACGCAGCGACGAGAAGCTCCCGTCGACGGCCTGGGTGGCCAGCTGGTAGCGCAGGTTGGTGTCGACGTTGAGCAGCGTCTCCGCGTCGAGGTTGACGTTGTTGCCGTCGAGGCGGGTGGGCTCGAGGGAGCGGGCCTGCGTGGCGCTCGCGGCTCCGGTGCCGCGGGAGACCGCCGACGCGAGGGCGTCCTCGAACTGGACGCGGCCGGCGAGGTAGTTGGGCGTGTTGACGTTCGCCACGTTGTTGGCGATCACGCGCTGGCGCAGCGCCAGGCCGTCGAGGGCGCTGTTGAGCGCCACAAAGGTCACTGAATCGAACACGACCGACCCCAAGGGTTTCGTAGGTGGTGCGGCCGATCCATGGCCTGATGCGCGAGCCTTCCTGGCTCACCCTCCCTATCGGCGCGATGCGCGACGTATGAGAGTTTCCTGCGCCCGGCATAACCCGGGTGACAGCGTTTTCACCCGATGGTGTCGATGTACACCGGGGTGACGGGCGCCTGCTTGCGGAGGTCGTCGACGACCCTCATCTGCTGCCGTGTGCTGCGGGCGGCGTCCGCGAGGCGGGCGGCCATGTCGAGCTGACGCTCGAGGATCCGGGCGGCGCGGTCGCGCAGCGACCCGGGGAGCGGCCCGAGGTTGGTGGGCGCCTGCCACGCGAGCGCGGTCGACGCGGGTGCGCTGTCGATGAGGTGCCCGGCGGCGATGAGGGCCTCCGCCTCGGCGACGTCCATCTCGAACGCGTCGAGGGCGTGGGACCAGGCGTCGGTCCAGGGTTCTGCCACGGCCGTGCCCGGCACGTCAGCCGACACCGAGGAGGCCGGTGCCCGTCGTGGCAGGGGCGGCCTGCGGGGCGGGTGCGGCCGAGGCGAGCTCGGCGGCGGCCTCGTGCCACGCCATGCGCAGGGGGTCGACGGTGGCGCGGACCGACGCGGTGCGGTCGGCGTCGTGCGTGACGTTCGCCTGGATGAGCTCGTTGAGGATGTGCCCGTAGAGCGCCATGAGCGCGGTGGCGCCGTCCCACACGTCCTCGTCGAGCGTCACCATGAGCTCGCTGACGATGTCCTGCGCGTGCGTGAGCTGCGCGGCGGCCTCGGTGTGGTCCTCGGCCCGCTGGGCACGCTCGGCCCGGTCGAGGTCGAGCATCAGCCGGTCGTAGAGCATGGTGAGCAGCCGTGCGGGGCTCGCGCTGAGCACAGTGTCGTTGAGAAACTGCGAACGCTGCGCGTCAGAGTTCGTCGTCATACCAGACCTATCGGCAGGGCCCTCGGGGGTGTGAGGGAAGGGTCAGGAGTAGGAGGGCAGCGAGGAGAGCTGCGACGCGAGCCACGACGACTTGGACTGCATGCTGCTCATCGCGACCTCGAGCGCCGAGTAGGTGCGCTGCAGCGACGTCCGGCGGATCTCGAGCCGGCGGTCCCAGTCGGAGATCTGGTCGCCGAGGGTCTTCACGGTGCCCTCGCTGTTGGTGATCTTCTTGGTGAGGCTGCCGTCGACCTTGTCCGACGCCTGCGTCGCGACCTCAGCGACGTTCTTGGCGATCCCCGAGACGATCTTCTGCGTCTTCGCCGGGTCGGCCGCGAGCGCGGCGGTGAACTTGGCCTCGTCGAACGTGAACGTCCCGTCGCGACCGATCACGATGCCGACCTCGGAGGGCGACGACCCGTCGACGGGATACGAGGCGGCTGTCTGCAGACGCTGCTGGAGCGATCGGACCGCGCTGTCGCCGCTCAGGAGGCCACCGGTCACGACTGTGCGGCCGTCGGTGCCCGTGGTGGTGGTCGTGGCGGTGCGGGATGCGATGTCGGAGAAGACGACGCCGAGGGTGCCGACGATGCTCGACGCGAGCTTCTTCACGGCGGCGTCGTCACGGGCGACGGTGATGGTCGTGGGGTCCTCACCCTCCGCGGTGACCTTGGTGACGGTCACGTCGACGCCGGTCATGAGACCGCTGAAGGTGTTGGAGGCCTGGGCGAAGGACTTCTCGAGGTTCGGGACACCCTTCCACAGGGTGATCTTCGCGTCCTGTGATGCGCGGACCTGGGTCGCGTCGAGGCGGCCCCCCGCGGGGAGGTCGGCCGCCGTCGCGTACGACCCTGCGTAGACCTCGAAGGATCCTGTGGTGCCGGTCTCCGTCCCGGTGAGCTGCAGACGGTAGGTCGGCTCGGCACCGCCGGAGACGCGGACGACGCTGGCCTTGACGCCCGCGGTGGGTGAGTCGTTGATCGCCTTGGCGATGTCGCTGAGGGACCCTGTGGTCGGCTTGACGGAGACGAGCGTGCCGTCGTGCTTCTTGATCGTCAGGGCAGGGGGGACCGAGGTGACGAGTGAGCCATCGTCCTTGACCTCACCGGTCACGGTGATCTGGGTGCTGGCGACCTGGTCGACGGTGAAGCTCACGCTGCCGGGCTGTGCCGTCGCGGAGGCCTTGGCCGTCGTCGCGACGGAGGAGGAGGCTGCGGTGTATGCGTCCCACGAGGCGGGCTTGGTGGCCTTGGTGGCGGCCTCGGCGAGGGAGGCGACCTTGGTGTTGAGGGACTGCAGCGCGGCGACGATCGAGGTCGTCTTCGTCTGGGACGCCTTGAGCAGGGTCTGGGGCATGGCCTCGACCTGCATGAGCTGGGAGATGAGTGCTGTGGTGTCGAGCCCGCTCGCGAGCCCGTCGATCCCCATACCTGCCATGAGCTGTTCTCCGCTTCGGTGTGCGCTGCGCCTGCATACGCCGCTGACCGGCGGTGGGGGTGCTCCCCACCGCCGGTCCGCGGGTCGTGCCGTGTCGTGCTGGTGATGCTGGTGGTGCTACGAGCCGGTCAGGGACCGGATCACCGCAGGAGCGAGAGGACGCCCTGGGGGATCTGGTTGGCCTGAGCGAGCATCGACGTGCCGGCCTGCGAGAGGATCTGCGCACGGGTGAAGCTGACCATCTCGGACGCCATGTCGGTGTCGCGGATGCGGCTCTCGGAGGCCGAGAGGTTCTCCACGGAGACGTTGATGTTCTTGATGGTGTGCTCGAAGCGGTTCTGCATGGCACCGAGCTCGGCGCGAGCCGAGGAGACCGACTTGATCTGGTCGTCGATCAGGTCGATCGAGGCCTGCGAGGACGCGTGGTCCGTGAAGCTCAGACCACCGAGGACGTCCGCAGCGGTCGCGGCGTCGATACCGGCAGCGCCGGTCTCGGCGGTGACCGTGACGGCGTCGCCCGTCTTCGCCTTGACGACGAGCTCGTTGTCCTTGTTCACCGAGGCGGTGAAGTTCTGGGCGAACGCGGCGTCCTTGTTGAGGGCACCGGCGACGTCGTTGACCGACTTGTGGCTGTCCGCAGCACCGAGGTCCACCGTCACGCTCGCGCCGGCGGCGGAGGCGAAGGTGTACTCGCCCTCCACGGCGGTCGGGGTGGCGACCTCGACGGACGTGCCGACGACAGCGCCGCTGCCCGAGGTGAGCGCCTCGGCGACCTTGACGACGTTGGCCTTGTTCAGGTCGACCTCGATACGGCTGTCCGTGCCAGAGCCCGCGCCGACCTGGAAGCTGAGCTTCCCGGTGTTGCTGCCGGCCGAGCCGTCGAGCAGCTTGGTGCCGTTGAAGTTGGTGGAGCTACCGATGCGGTCGAGCTCCTTGACGAGCTCGTCGGCCTCGGTCTGGATGTTGGCACGCGCCTCCGTGTTGTTGGAGTCGTTGGCGCCCTGGACACCCAGGTCACGCAGACGCTGGAGGATGGCGTGCGTCTCGGTGAGCGCACCCTCAGCGGTCTGGACGACGGAGATGCCGTCCTGAGCGTTACGAGCGGCGACCTTGAGGCCACCGACCTGCGAGCGCAGGCCCTCGGAGATCGCCAGACCGGCTGCGTCGTCCGCGGCGCGGTTGATCCGGAAGCCGGAGGAGAGCTTCTCCAGCGACTTGCCGAGGTCGTTCTGCGTGTTGGAGAGGTTGCGGTAGGAGTTGACTGCCGCGATGTTCTGGTTGATCGAGAGACCCATGATGATCTTCTTCCGTGAGTGGGGCCGAGGTGCGGTGCCCGTCCGTGGGCTGCCACTGTGCCTATCGGGTACCCCCGGGTGTGCATGAGGTTTTTCCAGAACTTTCTTCGACGAGTTCTGCAGGGGCTCGTCCCGGGGGCACCCGGGACGCGGTCAGGGCCGCTCCCCCGGGGTGGGGAGCGGCCCTGACAGCAGCAGCGTGATGGAGTTGTGACCGTTAACCCACGGCGACGAGGCCGGGCGACTGCCCTGCCTCCGGGTGCACCACAGGGACGGAGGCGGCGCCGGCGAGCGAGGCCCCGGCGATGGCGACGCTGTGCACGTTGCGTGCGGCGCGCTCCGCGATCGACGTGAAGTACTTCTCGCGGCGACGCTGGGCGACGCCCTCGGGTGCGGCGGCCGCGGGGACCTGTGCCGGGTCGAGGTGGGTGTTGAGGCCGTCGCGCAGGAGGATCATCGCCTCGGCGCGCAGCTGGCTGACGCGGGACTGGGTGACACCCATGTCCTTGGCGATGTCCGTGACGGAGCGGTCCTCGAAGAAGACCTGCTCGACGACGGTGCGGAGACGCTCGGGGAGCGTCTCGACGGCTGCGTGGAGGTAACGGAGGCGCTCGTCGACGAGGAGGGACTCCTCGGGGCCGATCTCCCGGGCGGGGAGCACGTCGGCGAGGGCACCGTCGTAGCCCTCGAGGCTCAGGACGCGGGTGGCGGCGTGGCCGCGGGCGGCCTCGACCTGGGAGGCGTCGACACCGAGGGCGGCGGCGACCTCCTCACGGGTGGGCGTGCGGCCCAGCTCAGAGGTGAGGTCGTCGGCGACGGTGGTCACCTGGCGGGCACGCTGGCGGGCGCCGCGGGAGACCCAGTCCATCGAGCGGAGCTCGTCGACCATCGCGCCCTTGATGCGGATCGCGGCGTACCGGTTGAACGGCACCCCGGTGGTGGCGTCGTAGGCACGAGCAGCCTGGACGAGAGCGAGGGCACCCGCCGAGGCGAGGTCGTCGCGAGACACGTGGGAAGGCACGCGCATGAGCATCTCGCTGACGTGGTACCCGATCAGCGGGAGGTTGTCTGTGACCAGCTGTGCCTGGTCCGTATCCATCGGCTGCATGGCTTAAGAATCAGGGCACATACCCCCGGAACTCAAGGCTTCAAGCATCCTTTCACCCGGCCCGATGCACGACCGGCACTTCCGGGCAATGGGGAGAAGTCCCCATGCGCCTACCCGAAGACTGACCGAGGGTATGAGATCGGTATCAGAGATAGGTGTTCCCACCTGCAACGACGCGAATCGGACGCCCGTGCCGGGTGATGGGGACCCCCCTATGCTGAGGTCGGGCACCCCGCTCGAGGATGACCGGGTCAAAAACTCTCATGGAGACCCCCCGACGTCCGATGTGACCGGAGAACGTCCCTGCAGAACACCCTCCGGGGAGCACGGACCTTCGTCCAGAGTCCGACCAGACAGGAGTTGTGACCTAGATGAGCCTGCAAGCGCTGACCAGCGTCCTGTGGCGCGAGCGGCAGCTCCTCGAGCTACTCCTCTTCAAGCTCGAGGAGGAGCAGCTGCTCCTCACCGCCGGCAAGACCCGGTGGCTCGGCCACGCGACGCGTGAGGTGGAGAACGTCCTCGAGCAGATCCGGGAGATCGAGCTCGGCCGGTCGGTCGAGTCCGACACCGTCGCCACCCAGCTGGGCCTCGAGCCCGGCCCCAGCCTCCAACAGCTCGCCGAGCGTGCCCCCGAGCCGTGGGACGAGCTCCTGCGCGCCCACCGGCAGGCCTTCCTCGAGCTCACCGCGCAGATCGACTCCCTCGCCGCAGGCAACCGGGAGCTGCTCTCCACGTCGCACCGCGCCACGCAGGAAGCGCTCGCGAACCTCCAGCACGACGCCCACACGTACGACGCGAGCGGCTCCACCGGTACCAACCGGCACGAGGTCACCGCACGCCTCCTCGACCAGAACTTCTGAGGCCGAACCCCTGATGAGCACATTCTCCGGACTGTCCACAGCCCTCTCCTCGCTCACCGCCCAGCGTCAGGCCCTCGAGGTCTCCGGGCAGAACATCGCCAACGCCAACACGGTCGGCTACACCCGCCAGCGGGCTGAGCTCCAGTCCGTGGGCTCGGGCCAGAGCGCCACGATGTTCTCCTCCGGCAGCGGCATCGGCAACGGCGTCCAGACCGCGAGCATCTCGCGGCTCGGCGACCTCTTCCTCGACGCCCGCGTCCGCACCACCACGTCGTCGGCCGCCTTCCTCTCCGCACGGACCGACGCCTACAAGCGGCTCGAGTCCACCATCGCGGAGCCCGGCACCAACGGCATCGCCCAGCAGCTCTCCGACTTCTGGGCCACCTGGCAGGACGTCAGCAACAGCCCCGACAGCGCGGCCACCGGCCAGGTCCTCATCGAGGCCGGCAAGTCGGCGCAGCGCTCCATCGCCACCGGCTACGCCGCCGTCACCACCCAGTGGGAGCAGACGCGCGGCAAGGCGGAGGCCCTCGTCGCCGACATCAACACCGCCGCACGGTCGGTCGCCGAGCTCAACGAGAAGATCCGGAGCATCACGGTCTCCGGCGGGAACGCCAACGAGCTCATCGACCAGCGGACCGTGCTCACCACCTCGCTCTCCGCCCTCGCGGGCGCGACCGTCAGGGAGAGCTCCGACGGCACCGCGGACGTGAACATCGGGGGCAACCCCCTGGTCTCCGGGACCACCTCGCAGAAGATCCGCCTCACCGGCGCCACAGGGATGGTCGAGTCCCAGACGGATCCTCTCCGCGTCCAGTGGGACCGCACGCCCGCGTCCGACGCCGCGCTCAGCGGCGGCGAGCTCGCAGGGGTCCTCACCGTCCTGGCCCCGACCAACGCCCAGGGCACCGGTGGACTCCTCGCCGAGGCCGCCGCGTCCTACAACACCCTCGCGACCCGCCTCGCGGACTCCGTGAACGCCCTGCACACCGGCCAGGAGTTCTTCTCCGTCGGTGGGGACCCGGCCGCGCTCCGCATGGCCGTCGCCGTCACCGACCCCGCGCAGCTCGTCACCGGGATCGGCGGGACCGACAACTCCATCGCCGACGCGATCTCCCAGATCGGCATCGCGAAGGACGGGCCGGACAAGCTGTGGTCGTCCTTCGTCGTGGGCGTGGGCGTCCAGGCCAAGGCCACCGCGCAGAGCGCCACCGTCGCCGAGACCGCCCGCGCCACCGCGGAGGGCCTGCAGCTCTCCCAGACGAGCGTCGACCTCGACGAGGAGAGCGTGAACATGCTCGCCTTCCAGCGCGCCTACCAGGGCGCAGCCCGTGTCATGACCGCCATCGACGAGATGCTCGACCAGCTGATCAACCGGACAGGAGTCGTCGGACGATGATCACCCGAGTCACCCACCAGTCCGCGCAGCGCACGTCGCTCGCGAACCTCCAGGCCAACCTCACGAAGATGTCCACCCTCCAGGCGCAGGCCTCGAGCGGCAAGGTCATCAACAAGGCCTCCGACGACCCGGCCAAGGCCGCGGAGGCCATGGCGCTGCGCAAGGAGCAGCGCGCCGCCGACCAGTACGCGCGCAACACCCAGGACGGACTCAGCTGGCTCACCACGGTGGACACCGCCATCACCAGCTCCGTGAACTTCATGCAGCGCGCCCGCGACCTCGTCGTCCAGGGAGCCAACACCGGGTCGCTCAACCGGGAGGCACGCGAAGCGGTCGCCGTCGAGCTCGAGGGCATCCGCGACGCCCTCCTCGGCCAGGCGAACACCACGTACATCGGCCGCTCCGTCTTCGCCGGGTCCTCCAACGGGCCCGCCTTCGCTGCCGACGGCACCGCCACCCCGACCTTCGGTCCCGTCGAGCGCCGCATCGGCGCCGCCACCACCGTGCGCGTCGACGCCGACGGCACCGCCGTCTACGGCAGCGGCGCCACCTCCGTGTTCGCCCTCCTCGACGACGTCGCGGCCCGCCTGCGCGACCCCGCCGACAACGTCTCCGACGCCCTCAGCCAGATCGACGACAGGATCCGCTCCATGCTCAGCGTCGCCTCGAGCGTCGGTGCCCGCACCAACCAGCTCACCAGCGCCCAGGCGACCCTGTCCAGCCAGAGCCTGTCGCTCAAGAGCGACCTGTCGGGCGTCGAGGACATCGACCTCGCCCAGACCATCATCGAGCTCCAGATGCAGGAGGTCGCCTACCAGGCGGCCCTCGGTGCCACCGCCCGCGTCCTGCAGCCCAGCCTCATGGACTACCTCCAGTGATCACCGACGTCCACTTCCTCGAAGGGCTCCCCGGGCTCACCTCCGCCCAGGACTTCGCCCTCACGCAGATCGACGACCAGGGGCTGCTGTTCAGCCTCCGTGGTGGCACCGACGGCTCCACCCGCCTGTTCGTCATCCAGCCCGGCCCGTACTTCGCGGAGTACGAGCCCACCATCGCGCGCGACGCGCTCGACGCCCTCGGCCTCGGCGAGGCCGACGAGCAGAAGCGTGCCGTCCTCGTCATCGTCACCCCCGGCTCCGACACGTCGACCACCACCGCGAACCTCCTCGCACCCGTGGTGCTCAACACCGAGACCGGAGCCGCGCTCCAGGTCATCCTCGAGGGCACACCGTGGCCCGTCCGAGCCCCGCTCGTCGCCGCCTGACCCGCACGCTCCACGCGCCCCGGCGCGGAACCCGAAGAGGAACACCATGGACCACACGAGCTCGCTGACGCCGAACCAGACGGACGCGCCCGCCGTGCCCCACGAGGGGGACGAGGCGCCCTCCGTCGACGCCTCCCCCGCAGCCGCGACGGCTCCCGCCGTCGTGCGCCCAGCACCGAAGGCGCCGTCCTTCGGGAGGCTCGCGATCGTCGACCGCCAGCGCGCCGTCCTCGCGTACGCGCTCACCCTCACGTCGTCCCTCGGGACCGACCCCGAGGAGATCACCGCCGCCCTCCACGAGGCGTACCGCACCCTCGACCTCGAGAAGTACATCGCGGACCGCCCTGCGTTCATCTGGGGCACCCCGGAGATGCTCGACGGGACCCAGTCCCTGCCGCACAGCTCGGGCGGGATCGGCCTCCTCCTGCACCCCGACGTGACGCGCCGCCCCGACGGTGCCGAGCACGTCGTCGGCCTCGCCGGCCGCAAGATCCGCTCGATCCTCGTGAAGTACACCGACCAGCCCGGCCAGCGGGCCCTCCTGCCGTTCGTCAGCCACGTGATGATCGACATCTCCGACAACGAGCTCGACCTGTCGGGCCTCGTCGAGACGGCCCACAACGCCGGGGTCACCGTCGTCGCGGAGAACGTCCGCGGCAAGGCCGGTCCGGCCAAGGCCTGGGCGCTCGGCTTCGACTACATCATGGGCTCCATCTACCAGCACACGGAGGCCGCCGTGCCCCGCGCGCTGGCCCCGGGCGAGATCCAGTGCCTCGAGGTCGTGCGCCTGCTGTCGGCCGACGAGGTCGACACCGGGCGCATCGCCGAGGTCCTCGGCAGCGACCCCGAGATGGCCGTGCGCGTCCTGCACCTCGTGAACTCCGTGGCGATCGGCCTCCCGCAGCGCGTCGACTCCTTGCACAGGGCGATCGTCATGCTCGGTCCGACCCGTCTGACCACCCTGGTCATGGCGTCGCTCATCAGCTCCCGCGTGCAGCACATGGACGCACTGTGGTTCCTCCTCGCTCGTGCGGCCGCGTGCCGCGAGCTCATGGGCGACGACACCGCGTACACGGTCGGTCTGCTCTCCGCGTTCGCGGAGGAGACGGGCATCCCCATCGACATGCTCGTCCAGAAGACCCTCGTCTCCGACGAGGTCGCCTCCGCACTGTCGGACTTCGAGGGCGACCTCGGGGCCACGCTGCGCGCCGTCGTCGCGCACGAGCAGGGTGACACCGACGCGATCGTCGACACGGCCTGGACGCCGGAGCAGGTCGCGCAGGCGTACCTCACGGCCCTGCCGTGGGCCCTCGAGACGGTCCGTCAGCTGAACTTCGGCTGACCGCCCCCGGCGTCGCCCGGGCCCTGCGGGGTCCCGGGCCGCGCCGCCGGTGCGGCGTCCCACGCCTCGCCGGCTGCGACGTCGCGCGCCCGTGCCGGGTCGCCGAGGAGGACCTCGACGACGTACCGGTCCGCCCAGCGGCCCGCCGCCTGCGCGAGGGCCGCGGCGACGCACCGCAGCGGTGCACCGTGCGCGCCGGGCGAGGCGTCGCGCACGTGCGCACCACCGTCGGCCGTGACCCACCAGTCGACCTCGGTCCCGTCGACGGCGAGCGCGTCGTGCTCCGTCCAGCGCCCGGGGAGCCCGGGGACGGCGGTCCGCACCGCCTCGGGGACCTGTCGCTCCGTCGTGACGTCGCCACCCTGGAGGGTCACCGAGACGTCCTCGGTGCTCGGGACGTCGAGGGCCTCGGCCACGACGTCCGCCGCCGAGGCGTCCGGGACGGGCACCACGGTCCGGACCTGCGACCACATGGGCTGCCAGGCGACGACGGCCTCGTCGCGGTCCGCGACCCGTGCACCACCCGCCCGCAACGCCGGCACCCTCCCCGCATCGATCTTGACGCCTGCCGCGGCGGCGCTCCGCAGCGCCTCCCACACGGCCAGTGCCAGGTCGAGGGGCAGCGCCGTCCCCGCGTCGGGCAGTCCGTCGAGCACCACATCCCACACGTCAGGGTCCGCGGCCACCAGGAGGTCGCGGAGACCGGTCTCGTCGCGGACCGCGCCGAGCGCCACGAGGACCGCGGTGTCCTCCACACCTCGGAGCTCCGGCGGGACCGCCGGCAGCGCGGTCCACCCGGGCCGGTCGGAGAAGGGCGCCCCGAGGACGTCGCGCAGGAACCACGCGGTGTACGACACGGCCTCGTGACCGGCGCGCCCCACGGGGCGCACCGGTCCCAGGAGCGCCCCGCGCAGCGTGGGGTCCGCCACGATCCGCTCCACGACCGCGCCCCACGCGTCGTCGTGGACGACGTCGAGGTCGGCCACGAGCGCGACCTCCCCGACGTCCTCGCCACGGCCGAGCGCCGCGCACAGGGACGCGTCGTAGTCGGCCCACCCCGCGACGTCGAGGTCCGGTCCGCCGGTGACGTGCTCGTGGCGCACGACGACGAGGTCGCTCCTGGCACCGAGTGCCCCGAGCAGGCGCTCGCCAGGAGCCCACCACCCGTCGGGCACGACGACGACGGGTAGGTCGAGGTGCTGCGCGGCCCACGACCCCGCGAGCGCGGTCTCCCCCACCGGGGACCAGCGGTCGTCGTCGCAGGGGACGGGGATGTCGGCGAACCAGGCGGGGCGCCCCGCGCCGGGCGCGGGGTCGCGGAGGGGGTCTCCGCGCAGGGCACGTCCGACGACGCGCAGCAGCGCCTCGATCTCCTCGGGCCAGGCGTCGTCGTCCGACGGGCGGGCGTCGAGGAGGTCGTCCGCGTCCCGGACGACGGTCTCGAGCGCGGGCAGGTCGAGGACGGCAGGTCCGTCGGCGCGGACCGCCCCGAGCGCCTCCAGGAGGGGGTGGGCCGCGTCGGGGTGGACCACCCTGGCGCCCAGCAGGGCGAGGTCCTCGGCGCCCGCAAGGGCGTCGCCGGGCAGGACGAGGCCGCGCGGGCCGCGCGCGGTAGTCCCGTCGGCGAGGGGGACGAGGACGCCGCCGAGCGCCTCGCGGAGCTCGCGCGAGGAGTCGACGTCGGGGGCGAGCGCCGCGTAGACACCGCGCCACGAGGCGGGCGCGAGGCCGTCGGGCAGCGCGTCGACGACGTCGGGCAGCGTCCAGGTCCGGATGCCGAGGACGCGCGCCGCGGCCGTGTGCCGCCGGTCGAGTGCGACCACCCCGAGGCCCGTGGGTGCGAGCGCGGCCACGAGGCCCGGGGACGCCCCGGGCACGGCGACGACGTCCGCGGGCCGTCGACCGCCCACCAGTGGCGCCCCGGCCAGCGCGTCGAGGACCCCCTCGTGGAGCGCGGCGTCGAGGCGCCCCGACGGCAGACCGGTGGGCACGAGGTGCAGCGGGTCCGGGACGTGGGGCACGAGGTCCGCGTACGCCGAGGCGGCGTGGCGGGTGACGTACCGGGCGAGGGCGTCGTCCGCGACGTGCCTGCGGGAGGGGTCCAGCGGGAACGTCGCGACGAGGAGGGCCGGGAGCGTCAGGGGCTCGTCCGTCGGGGTCGGGGCGTGCACGACGCCCGGGACGGCGCCGCCCATCGAGGGACGGGGCACGGCCCACGTGACCGACCACCGCGTGGCGGTGCGTTCCTCGACCGGGCGGTCCTCGAGGAGCTCTGCCGGGACGTCGCCGGTGCGGGTCACCGACACCCAGCGGGCCGGGACGTCGCGCACCGACCGGACGTCCCCCTCGTCGTCGAGGCGGACCTCCGCGAGGGCCGGGAGTGCCAGGAGGAGGGCGTCGTCCACCGCGCGGAGCTGGTCGCGGACCGATGCGACCGCGGCGTCGTCGCGCAGGACCAGCTCGATGGTCGTCGCGAAACCGTGGGGCACGGGGGCCGGCGGACCGCCGTGCGGGAGTCGGAGCACGGGGAGCGAGTCGCCACGGGCGGCGACCTCGGCGGCAAGGGTCACTTCTGCGTCCCCGGTGCCCTCGGTGCCGAGGAGACCGGCGAGCGCGTCGCGCGTGCCGGCGAGGGAGAACCGCACGGCTCCTTCCGCCGTGGCGAGCGTGACGTCGTCCGACACCGCGCGGACGGCGGAGAACCCCACACCGAAGCGCCCCACCGTGGCTGGTGCCCGGTGGTCGGGGGCGGCCCGCTTGGCGGAGGCGCGCATGGAGGCCAGGGACGCGACCCCGGCGGCGTCGAGCGGCTGCCCGGTGTTCGACGCGACGAGGGTGTGGTGCCCGTCGTCGCGTCGGCGGAAGGTCAGGTGGAGGTGTCCGGGGGCGCCGGAGCGGGCCGCCGCGTCGGCGGCGTTCTGGGCGAGCTCGACGACCACGCGGTCGCGGTAGTAACCGCGGGCGTGGTCCTCCTCCGTGTTGGCGTCCTCGCGGAACCGTGCGGGCGACGCCCGCCACGCGTCGAGGACCGCGGCACGCAGCTCGCGGGTCCCGAACGGGTCGGTCACTGCTCGGGCGCCGGCTCCGTGGTGGTCTCGTCAGCCGGGACCGGGGTGTCCTCGGCAGCCGGGGTCCTCGTCTCGACGAGCTCGAGGTGCATCTCGTCGATCACGGGATCGGGCGCCGGCCAGTCCGTGGGGTGCGGTGCGACGTCGGTCTCGGAGTGCGCGCCGCACCCGTGGTCGAGGGCGACGACGCGGCCGTCGTCGGCGGACCACTCGTTGGTGCACACGCCGAACACCTGGCCGAGCGCGCCCTGCAGCGGGACGAGGAACCCGCAGGACCCGCACCCCTCCGCGGACTGGACGGCCGACGGGGACGTCGGCCCCTGGAGGCCCTCGTACCAGCGGGCCGCGGTCTCGGCCCTGCCGTCGAAGGACAGGACGCGTGCCCGGGCGAGCGCGAGCTCCTCGATGGCGACGCGGTCCTGCTCGTCGTCACCCGTGGGCTCGTAGCCCGGCTCCAGACGCGGGTCGTCGGCCTGGAAGGGCAGGACGTCGCCGGGACCGATGTCCCCGGGGCGCAGCCGCTCCGACCAGGGCAGCCACTCGGGCGCGAGGATGGCCCCGTCGCCCGGCAGGAGCTCGACCTCGCACACGGTCGCGACCTTGCCGCGGGGGACGCGCGCCAGCGTGACCGTCCAGTGCCACCCGCGGTAGCCGCGCATGGTGCACGCGAACCTGTGGGACACCAGGCGGTCGCTGTCGGTCGACGCACCGAGGTGCTCGCCGACGTCCGACGGGTGCTCGGCGTCCTGGCGCGCCGCCTCGAGGGCGACGTCCACGGCGGCGAGGAGCACGGCGTCGGGCTTGGGGCGCGACGTCCGCGTGCGGCGGGTGGCGGTAGTGGTGCTCATGGTGGCAGCTGTCATGCTCAGACCTCGATGTCGTCGGCGACGGCACGCAGCACGGTGGCGACCTTGGCGGCAGCGCTCTTCTCGGGGTAGCGGCCGCGCCGCAACGAGTTGCCGACACCGTCGAGGAGCTTGATGACGTCCTCGATGATGACGGCCATGTCGTCGGCGGGCTTGCGCTGGGCCTTGGCGACCGAGGGGACCGGGTCGAGGAGCTTGACGGACAGGGCCTGGGGCCCCTTGCGACCGTCCGCGACCCCGAAGTCGACCCTGGTGCCGGGCTTGGGCGCGGTGACGCCATCGGGGAGCGCGGAGGCGTGCAGGAAGACCTGCTCGCCGTCCTCGCTGGCGATGAAGCCGAAACCGCGTTCGGCGTCGAAGAACTTGACCTTGCCGGTGGGCACGTGGACCTCGTGGTGCTCGTCGGGATGTAGGGGTCCAACGATACCGGTACGGGTGCTGCTCCGACCTTCGCCCGCCCGTCGGCCGCGCGCCGCGGAGCGGATCCACGCCGCAGGACCGTAAAATCGTGCGGATGGCCACGTTCAGCGACTGGGTACGCGCTCGCTCCGACGAGCAGCTCGTCGCGCTGCTCGACCACAGGCCCGACCTCGCGTCGCCGTCGCCCGCCACCCTGCTGTCGCTCGCGGCGCGCGCCACGAGCCGCGCGAGCCTCCACCGTGCCGCGAGCACCCTCGACGCGGCCCACCTCGTGGTCCTCGAGTCCGTCGCCGTCCTCGGCGGGGCCGGCACCACCGTGACCGCGGACCGTCTCGTCGAGGCGACCGCGCCCGACGACCCCGCACCGGGCCACGCCGCCGACGTGCTCGCCGTGCTCGCCGACCTCGAGTCCCTCGCCCTCGTGTGGAGCCCCGACGGGACCGCGCTGCGCGTGGCCCCGGGCGTCGACGAGATCCAGGACGCCTACCCGGCGGGTCTGGGCCCGCCGGACCGCTCCCCCGAGCGCCCGGCCACCGCACCGCAGGAGGACGGCCCGGTCGACGCGGACGACGTCGAGGACGTCCTCGGCGCCCTGGACGACGCACCCCCCGGGGCCCGGAGCATCCTCGCCGCCCTCATGTGGGGCCCACCCGTGGGACGCGTGCCGAGCACCGCGGGCAGCCCCACGGCCGTCCCGACGAGGTGGCTGGTGCGGCACGGTCTCGTCCGGCACGCCGACGCCCAGCACATCCTGCTGCCGCGACACGTCGGGCTCGCCCTGCGCGGCGGCCGCACGCACCGCGGCCTCCCCCGCCCCCCGGAACCGCCCGCCGAGCAGCGCGCACGCCCCACGGTCGACGCCGAGGCCGTGCGCAGCGCCCAGGAGGTCGTCCGGTTCGTCACCGAGGTGCTCCTCGACTGGCAGGAGGTCCCGCCGCACGCCCTCAAGGCGGGCGGCCTCGGCGTCCGGGAGCTGCGACGACTCGCCCAGCGTCTCGAGACGGACCAGACGACCACCGCGTTCGTCGTCGAGCTCGCCGCCATGGCCGGTCTCGTGGCGGACGACGGCGACGACCCCGCGTCGTACTCGCCCACCCTCGACGCCGACGACTGGCTCGAGGCGGACGTCGCCCAGCGCTGGGCCGCCCTCGCCTCCGCGTGGCTGCCGTCCGCCCGCGCCCCCTGGCTCGTCGGCTCCCGCGACGACAAGGGCGTCCTGCGCAACGCGCTCGACCCCGAGCTCCACCGGTCCTGGGCTCCACGGCTGCGTGGTGAGGTCCTCGGTGTGCTGCGGTCGGCGCCGCTCGCGCCCCTGAGCGCGCACGACGTCCTCGCGGTCCTGCGGTGGCGGACACCACGATCGGTGCCGCCCGTCGAGACCCTCGCGGCGATCCTCCACGAGGCGCACCTCCTCGGTCTCACCGGGGCGGGCGCACTGGCCCCCACGGGCGACGTCCTCGCCGACGTGCCCGCCCAGACGGTCCCGGACGCCGGCGCGGTGACGGCCCTCGGGGAGCGGCTGGACGCGCTACTCCCCGAGGCCGTCGACGACCTCCTCCTCCAGGGCGACCTCACCGGCGTCGTCCCCGGGCGTCCGTCGCCGACGCTCGAGGCGCTCGTCGCCGAGTCCGCCGACGTCGAGTCGCGCGGTGCCGCCCTCACCGTGCGGTTCTCCCCCGCCTCCGTGACGCGTGCGCTCGACGCGGGCCGCACCGGCGAGGAGCTCCTCGCCGAGCTGGCCGCGCACTCCCCGACACCCGTGCCGCAGCCGCTCGAGTACCTCGTGCGCGACGCGGCCCGCCGTCATGGCCAGGTCCGCGTGGGGGCGGCGGCGAGCTACGTGCGGGTCGAGGACCCGGCCCTCCTCGCCGGGATCGTCGACGACCCGCGGCTGCACGCCCTCGGCATGTTCCGGGTCGCCCCCACCGTCCTCGTGGCCGCGGCGCCCATCGGGCAGGTCCTCGCCGCGCTGCGCGAGCGTGGCGTCGCTCCCGCGATGGAGGGCCCCGACGGGCAGATCGTCCACGCGGACCGGCGCACCCCCCGCGTCCGGGTCACGGGTCGGCGTGCTCGACGGCTCGTGCACGCCGCGCGGCCGGTCGCGGCGGTCCCGCCCGAGGTGCGGCGGGAGCGGCTCGCCGGTCTCGTCGCCGACCTGCGGCGCAGCACACCCCCGGACCGCCCCGTGCCGGACCCCGGGGCCGAGGACGTGGGGGGCACGCCGGACCAGGGCACGGCCGCGGACCGGTCGACCGGTCCACGTGCGGGTCGCTCCGGCGACCACGTCGGCGCGCACGGTGCCGGAACAACGGAGCCCGTCGTCGCGTTGGGCATGCTGCGCGAGGCCGCCGCCGACGGGCGGGAGGTCTGGCTCGAGATGGTGGGGGCGCACGGTGTCCCGCAACGCCGCCGGGTCCGCCCGCTCCGGGTCGACGCCGGGCGGCTGCGCGCCGTCGATGTCGCCCGGGAGTCCGAGCTCACCGTCGCGGTGCACCGCATCGTGGCCGTCGAGCACATCGCCCCCGAAGGGCCCGCAGCACCGCCCGAGGTGTCGGGGAGCGTCCCGCCCGCCGACCCGCCGCACGACCCGAAGGAGCCGCCGCATGCCTGACGGACCACTCATCGTCCAGAGCGACAAGTCCCTGCTCCTCGAGGTGGGGCACCCGCAGGCGGACGCCGCCCGCCGTGCCATCGCGCCGTTCGCCGAGCTGGAGCGCGCCCCTGAGCACATGCACACGTACCGGCTGACGCCGCTGGGGCTGTGGAACGCCCGCGCCGCGGGGCACGACGCGGAGCAGGTGGTGAACGTCCTCCTCGACTACAGCCGGTACACGGTGCCGCACGCCCTGCTCGTGGACGTCGCCGAGACGATGTCCCGGTACGGGCGCCTCCAGCTGGCGCAGCACCCCGTGCACGGCCTGGTCCTCCAGGCCACCGACCGCGCCGTCCTCGCGGAGGTCATGAAGTCGCGGCGCACCGCCGGCCTCCTCGGCGACCGGGTGGACGACGACACCGTCGTGGTGCACCCGTCCGAGCGCGGCCACCTCAAGCAGGTGCTCCTCAAGCTCGGGTGGCCCGCGGAGGACCTCGCCGGGTACGTCGACGGCGAGAAGCACGCCATCGACCTGTCCCCCACGGACCCCTCGAAGGGCGGCACCCCCTGGGAGATGCGCCCGTACCAGCAGCACGCCGTCGACGGGTTCTGGCACGGCGGCTCCGGCGTCGTGGTCCTGCCCTGCGGGGCGGGCAAGACGATCGTGGGCGCCGGGGCGATGGCCCGGTCCGGCACCACCACGCTCATCCTCGTGACGAACACGGTGAGCGCCCGGCAGTGGCGCGACGAGCTGCTGCGCCGCACCACCCTCACCGACGACGAGATCGGCGAGTACTCGGGCGCCCGCAAGGACGTGCGCCCGGTGACGATCGCGACCTACCAGGTGCTCACCACCAAGCGGAAGGGCGTGTACACGCACCTCGAGCTCCTCGACGCCCGCGACTGGGGCCTCGTCGTCTACGACGAGGTGCACCTGCTGCCCGCCCCGATCTTCCGCATGACGGCAGACCTCCAGGCACGACGACGGCTCGGCCTCACCGCGACGCTCGTCCGCGAGGACGGGCGGGAGGACGAGGTGTTCAGCCTCATCGGCCCCAAGCGGTACGACGCCCCGTGGAAGGACATCGAGGCCCAGGGGTACATCGCCCCCGCCGACTGCGTCGAGGTGCGCCTCACCCTGCCCGAGCGGGACCGCATGCTCTACGCGACCGCCGAGCCGGAGGACAAGTACCGGCTCGCGGCGTGCGCCCCGGGCAAGAACCGGATCGTGGAGCAGCTCGTGGCGCGGCACGAGGGCGACCCGACGCTCGTCATCGGCCAGTACCTCGACCAGCTCGAGGAGCTCGGCGAGCACATCGGGGCGCCCGTCATCACGGGTGCGACGACCGTCAAGGAGCGTCAGCGGCTCTTCGACGCGTTCCGCACGGGCGAGATCACGAAGCTCGTGGTGAGCAAGGTCGCGAACTTCTCCATCGACCTGCCCGAGGCGTCGGTCGCCATCCAGGTGTCCGGGTCGTTCGGGTCCCGCCAGGAGGAGGCCCAGCGGCTGGGTCGCGTGATGCGCCCCAAGGCCGACGGGCGCACCGCGCACTTCTACGCCGTCGTCTCCCGGGACACGGTCGACCAGGACTTCGCGGCGCACCGGCAACGGTTCCTCGCGGAGCAGGGCTACGCGTACCGCATCATCGACGCGGAGGACCTCGACCAGGCGACCGAGGACCACGTGGACTGACGGGACCGACGGGGACTTGTCCCCATCCACGTCCCGGGCAGGCACGACCTACCATCGGCACGAGTGCCCACCTGTCGTCGACCCGTGAACGTGAGGTCCACCGATGCCCCGCGACCGTCGAGGACTGCTCGTGAGCGCGGCGGTGTCCCGCGCCGTGGGGGTCGTGTCCGTCACCGTCCTCGCCCTCCTGTCCGCCGCGGTCGTCGCACCTCCCGGTAAGGCTGCGGAAACGAACAGCTGCAAGGCCGGAGGGTGCCCCTCGCAGGGCTACGCCGGCGAAGGATCCATCTCCGTCGTGGTCACCGGGACGGGTGTGCGGACGAGCAGCGGACCGACGACGACCAGGACGGTCTCCGTCCAGCCGCGGTGCTGGTACCAGGCGTACATGACGGGTGCCGAGTACTTCGCAGCATGGGAGCCGGGTGGCCCGCTCCACGAGAACGCGCGCCTGTACGGCGGCAGCTTCAAGCAGTTCACCGTGCCGCACGAGGGGCACGACGCCTACAAGGACGACGCCGAGGGACGGTGGTTCACCTACTCCTGCGATCATGCCCCGCGGGCGGGCGAGGAGTGGTCGGACGCGTCGCGCGAGATCAACGCCCTCCAGGACGCCCACGAGAACGCGATCTTCGTGCCTGCGGGGGCGGAGCCGCCGATGCCGGAGGTGTCGGTGGAGGTCCTGCGTGACGTCGCGGCGGACGAGATGACCCTGCCCGACCCCGTCGTGGGCTGGAACCCGCGCAGCGAGACCAACGACGCCACCGTCGTGGGCATCGACACCTGGGTATGGCTCGAGGACCCCGTCACCGAGCTCTACGTCACCGCCACCGCAGGCACCAACTCCGCCACCGTCACCGCGAGCTTCGAGACCATGACCCTCAGCGCACCCGACACACCCCCCACCACCTGCACCAGCCCCGGCACCCCCTGGACCGACGGCGCACGCTCCGACTGCACCATCGCCTTCGCCCGCTCCAGCGCCAATCGACCCACCAGGACCACACCCCTGACCATCACCACCGGCTGGGCCACCTCCTGGACCGCCAACGGCACCGACCAAGGCCCCCTCGACACCCAGACCACCACCGGCCAGGCCGACATCCCCGTCGCCGAGATCCAGACCATCGTCCAGTAGCACCCCGCTGCACCCGCGAACGTGAGGTTCCCGATGTCCCCTGACCCTGCGCGCATCCGCGCGATGCTGCTTCCCGCCGTCCTGGTGGGCGCGATCGCCCTGACCGGATGCAGCGACCAGGGGACCCAGCCGGAGCCTTCACCGACCTCGGCCACCGCGGACCCCGTTCCCCCTACCGAGACCCCCACATCGGAAGCACCCCAGGAAGGCGTCCTCGTCGACCACACCGACGAGAGCGTCGGGCTGGTCTTCAGCGACCTCCCGGACGTCAGCGGCGACGAGGCCGACATCCTCAACACCTACCAGCAGTTCGAGCACGAGGTGTGGTTCACCAACACGACGGCCTCCCTGTCGGAGACGGTCGCCGAGGTCACCACGGGATCGGTCGCGCCGTTCTTCCAGGAGCGCATCACCACGCTCACCAGCGGCGACCCCGCCGTCCTCGGAGGACGCACGATCTTCTCCTCCCTCACGGTGGAGGCGGTCGACGGCGACGTGGCACTCGTCACCTCCTGCGCAGACCGACGGGAGGTCACCGTCGAGTTCGCCGACAGGACCGTCTCCGCGCTCGAGGACGGGAGCAGCCCGACGTACGTGGCGCACACGACCGTCCTGAGGGAGTCGGGCACGTGGAAGGTGTCGGGGCACACCATCACCGTCGAGGACTGTTCGTGAGTTCGGTGGTGTCCCGTGCGTGCGTGCGCACGGTCGGGGTCGTGTCCGTCGCAGTCCTGGCCCTCCTGTCCGCCGTGGTGGCAGCACCTCCCGGTGAGGCGGCGGAAGCGGGCGGCTGCAAGGCCGGAGCATGCCCCTCGCAGGGCTACGCCGGCGAAGGGTCCATCTCCGTCGTGGTCACCGGGACGGGAGTACGGACCGGCGGTGGGACGACGACGACGACCAGGACGGTCCCCGTCCAGCCGCGGTGCTGGTACCAGGCGTACATGTCGGGCGCCGAGTACTACACCGCGTGGCAGGAGGGTGGCGAGCTCTGGGGACGATGGCAGCAGGGTGCGATCTACCAGGAGAACTTCTCGAGGTACGACGGGTACGAGGCGCACAAGGACGACGGCGAGGGCCGGTGGTTCAACTCCGTCTGCGACAGCCGGAGTCGAGGCGACGAGACACCGTCGGAGACCTGGGACGCCATCACGGCGATCTCGGAGTCGACCCCCCTCGCGGTCTTCGTGCCTGCGGGGGCGGAGCCGCCGATGCCGGAGGTGTCGGTGGAGGTCCTGCGTGACGTCGCGGCGGACGAGATGACCCTGCCCGACCCCGTCGTGGGCTGGAACCCGCGCAGCGAGACCAACGACGCCACCGTCGTGGGCATCGACACCTGGGTATGGCTCGAGGACCCCGTCACCGAGCTCTACGTCACCGCCACCGCAGGCACCAACTCCGCCACCGTCACCGCGAGCTTCGAGACCATGACCCTCAGCGCACCCGACACACCCCCCACCACCTGCACCAGCCCCGGCACCCCCTGGACCGACGGCGCACGCTCCGACTGCACCATCGCCTTCGCCCGCTCCAGCGCCAATCGACCCACCAGGACCACACCCCTGACCATCACCACCGGCTGGGCCACCTCCTGGACCGCCAACGGCACCGACCAAGGCCCCCTCGACACCCAGACCACCACCGGCCAGGCCGACATCCCCGTCGCCGAGATCCAGGTGATCGTCGAGTAGCCCCCTGCCCACCGGACTCGCGGGGGGGGCGCGCTGCGTTGCGCTCCTCCCGCCCGTGGTCGAAGATCACAAGGTGCTCCCGACGTCGCCCCCTGCCCCCCGCCCCGCCTCCAGGGACGCCGGGCGACGCACCGTCACGGTCGTCTCGCTCCTGCTCGTCCTGGTCTGGGCCGTCCTGGCACCGGCCGGCACAGCACACGCCGCGGACCCCCTCGACGTCCCCTCCGCCGTCACCGACCAGGTCGGTGTCCTCGACGACCCGGACTCCGTGCAGGCCGCCCTCGACGGACTCCGCGACGACACCGGCCTCCAGCTCTTCGTCGCGTTCGTCGACGACTTCGGCGGGCTCGACAACGAGACGTGGGGCGACCGGACCTTCGAACGCTCCGGCATGGGGACCGGCGACGTCCTCCTCGCCGTCGCCGTCGACGACAGCCGCTACGTCATCACCGACAGCACCCGCTCCCCGCTGAGCGACAGCGACCTGGACGAGGTCGCGAGGGCCGTCGAGGAGGACCTCGCCCAGGGCGCCTGGGACGCCGCCGCCGTCACCGCGGCCGAGGAGCTCCGCGCAGCGGACGGCGCCGGCGGCACCGGGTCGGGTTCGGGTGCGGGTTCGGGCGGCAGCTTTCTCACCGTCCTCCTCGTTGCCGGGATCGGTGCGATCCTCCTGGTCCTCCTCCTCACCTGGCGGTCCAGCTCCAAGCGGACCTCGCTCACGCAGGCGCCCCGCGACGAGCTCTCCACCCTCCCGACCGACGAGCTCAACCGTCGCGCGAGCAGCGCGCTCGTCGCCGTCGACGACGAGCTCCGCGACGCCGAGCAGGAGCTCGGGTTCGCCCAGGCACAGTTCGGGCACGACGCCACCGACCCGTTCGCCGCAGCCCTCACGGCGGCGAAGGAGCGCGTCACCAGAGCATTCACCCTCCGGCAGCAGCTCGACGACTCCACACCGGAGGCCGAGCCCCGCGCTCGTGCCCTCATGGCGGAGATCATCGCCCTGTGCGCCGAGGTCACCCAGGACCTGGGTGAGCACGCCGCGCAGCTGGACGCCCTCCGCGACCTCCAGGCCGACGTCCCCCGGGTCCTCGCCGAGACTGCCGAACGCGTCGCCGCCCAACGTTCTCGGATCGCCCCCGCGCGAGGCACCCTGGGGACGCTGTCCATCACGTACCCGGCCACGGCCCTCGCGTCGGTGACGCCCAACCCCGACCAGGCCGACCGGCTCCTCGACGCGGCCCTCGCGTCCGTCGAGAGCGGCCGTGCCGCCGTCGAGCAGGGCGATCGCGCCACAGCGGTCGCGCACTCCCGGGCCGCCACCCACGCCGTCGGTCAGGCCGCCCGGCTCCTCGACGCCGTCGACTCCGCAGGGGCGGACCTCGCGAGCGCCGGGCAGCGTCTCGACGCGGCCCTCGCGTCCATCCAGGCCGACCTCGCCGACGCGCGCACCGTAGGCGCCGACGACCCTGCCGTCACGACCGCCGCGACCGCCGCCCAGGACGTCGTCGCCCAGGCGCGGACCGCCCGGTCAGGCGGCGACCCCCTCGCCGCCATCCAGGCGCTCGGCGACGCCGAGGCCGTGCTCGACGCGGCGCTCGCGCCGTCGCGCGCACTCGCCGAGCAGCAGGACCGCGCGCGCACGCTGCTCCGGGACGCCCTGGGACGCACCGAGTCCCACGCCCATGCCGTGAGCACCTACGTCGACACGCGCAAGGGTGCCGTGGGGCCCGAGGCACGCACACGCCTCTCCGAAGGGTTGCGGCTCCTCGCGGACGCCCGGTCGCTCCAGGGCGACGACCCCGTCGCGGCGCTCGACCGGGTCCAGCACGCGGAGCGGCTCGTGCACGCAGCCCAGCAGATCGCCCAGGCCGACGTCGGGCGCTGGGAGGACCAGCGTCGCGGCGGCGGTGGCCTCGGTGGGGGCAACGATCTCAGCGGGATGGTCCTCGGGGGGATCCTCATCGACTCCATCCTCCGCGGGTCCGCCGGCAGCCGCGGAGGTGGCTTCGGCGGAGGGTTCGGCGGCGGGTTCGGCGGAGGCGGCGGCCGCAGCCGCGGTGGGGGCTTCGGCGGCGGGAGCAGGTCCCGCGGAGGACGCTTCTGACGAGCCCCCGTCGCACGCAGCACATCGGACGATCACGACAACGCATCACCGACGAGAGGTACTCCCATGGCACAGAAGCAGAGCATCTTCGGGCGCGTCGCCCAGCTGGCGAAGGCGAACATCAACTCCCTTCTCGACAACGCCGAGGACCCGCAGAAGATGTTGGACCAGCTGGTCCGCGACTACACGAACAACATCGCGGAGGCCGAGGACGCCGTGGCCGTGACCATCGGCAACCTGCGGCTCGCGGAGCAGGACTACAACGAGGACGTCGCGAGCGTCCAGGAGTGGGGCGGCAAGGCCGTCGCGGCGTCGCAGCGCGCCGACCAGTACCGGCAGTCCGGCAACACGGCCGACGCGGACAAGTTCGACAACCTCGCGAAGATCGCCCTGCAGAAGCAGATCGAGGCGGAGACCGAGGTCCGCCAGGCGGAGCCGCAGATCACCTCCCAGCGCGAGACGGTCGAGAAGCTCAAGTCGGGGCTCGCCCAGATGAAGGACAAGCTCGGTCAGCTCAAGTCCCGCCGTGACTCGCTCGTCGCACGCCAGCGCACCGCCGAGGCGCAGCAGTCCGTGCAGGGTGCCATCAGCTCGATCAACGTCCTCGACCCGACGAGCGAGCTCTCGCGCTTCGAGGAGAAGGTGCGCCGCGAGGAGGCCAGGGCGATGGGCCAGGCGGAGATCGCCGCGTCGTCCATCGACGCCCAGTTCGAGGAGCTCGAGGCGTCGAGCGCGCAGATCGAGATCGAGGCGCGGCTCGCAGCCCTCAAGCAGGGCAGCACCGCGGGCGCACCGCAGATCAGCCCCACCCCCGTGACGCCGGAGATCGAGCAGCGCTGACGCCGGGCGTCGCCCGCCCCGGCGCAGCGGCGCCGGTCTCAGGCGGGCACGCCGTGCCCTGTACGGTCGCGGGCCTCGAGGACGTGCGCCGCGAACGCCGCGGCGAGGTCGGACCCGGCACGTGCGATCCGCTCGGAGGCCTCGTCGATCTCGGCCAGGACCGTCGCGGCGTCCACGTCGTCGTCCTGGGCCCAGAGCGCCACGAGGTCCCGGTCCGCCTCGGGGTGGAACTGGACGGCGAGCGCGGACCCGATCCTGAAGGCCTGGAACGGGTACATGTTCGACGACGCGAGCCACACGGCGTCGTCGGGGAGCTCGCTCACGGCGTCGGCGTGCATGGCGGGGAAGACGCTCGCGCGCTCGCCCGCCGCGGCGACGGCGCGTGCGACCGGTCTGACGACCGGGTCGTCGGAGGCCTCGGGACGCCAGAAGATCCGTGCGGCGCCCGCCTCACGCCCGGGGGGTGCGTCGACCTCGACGCGTCCTCCCGCGGCGACGGCGAGGAGCTGGGCGCCGAGGCACACGGCGAGCGTGGGCACGCCGCCGTGCGCGGCGTCGAGGAGGAGGGTGCGCAGGGCGGGCAGCCAGGGGGCGACCTCGTCGTCGTGGGCGGACATGCGCCCGCCGAGGACGAGGAGGCCTGCGCCGAGGTCGGCGAGCGCCGGCAGGGCGTCACCGTCGTACGCGCGCACGACCCGGACCCCGATCCCTGCGGACGCGAGGTGCGTCTCGAAGGACCCGAGGGGGACGTCGTGGGAGCTCTGGACCACCGTGATCGTTGCTGAAGTCATCTCGTCATCCATGGTGCGTTCCGGGGGGCGGGAAGCCCGCACGACGGCCGGCGACGACGGCGACCGCTCTCACGCCACGCGCGAGCTCATGACGAGAAAGTAGCCCTTCGGGCGCGCGGACCCAAACGACGAGGTCACCGTCCGGTCACCGGGCGTCCACCGGCTGTCCACCCGCCGCGGCGTGGTCCGGGGTCCGCGCGGCGGCCCGGCGCAATACAGTGGTGGCATGTCCGGCTCAGAATCGCGCTCCCCGCGCCCCACGTACCTGCTCGTCGACGGCGAGAACATCGACGCAACCCTCGGGATGAACGTGCTGGGCCACCGGCCCAACCCGGAGGAGCGCCCCCGCTGGGACCGGATCGCGGAGTTCGGCGCGTCGCTGTGGGGCCAGCCCGTCACCCCCCTGTTCTTCCTCAACGCGTCGTCCGGGCAGATGCCCATGCCGTTCGTCCAGGCACTCCTCGCCATGGGGTACCGGCCCATCCCCCTCGCGGGCGCGAGCCACGAGAAGGTCGTGGACATCGGTATCCAGCGCACCCTGGAGGCCATCGCCGAGGTCGACGGCGACGTGCTCCTCGCGAGCCACGACGGTGACTTCCTCCCGCAGGTCGAGGCACTGCTCGACGGCGAGCGCCGGGTGGGCATCCTGTGCTTCCGGGAGTTCGTCAACGGGCGCCTCGGCGAGCTGGCGAGCCGTGGGCTCGAGTTCTTCGACCTCGAGGAGCGGGTGGGTGCGTTCACCACGCCGCTGCCGCGCGTGCGGATCATCCCCATCGAGGACTTCGACCCGCTGCGCTACCTCTGACCTGCGGCGCGGGCCGGGCCGTCGTACGGTCCGGCCCTGCGTCCAGCCACCGCACAGGCGACTCCCAGACTGGCGTCGCACACTGGTGGCATGACAGAACCCGAGGCACGGCTGGTCGTGGTCGACGACGAGCCGAACATCCGTGAGCTGCTCGCCGCGTCGCTGCGCTTCGCCGGTTTCGAGGTGCACGCAGCCGACGACGGCGCGAGCGCGCTGAAGCTCGTGAGCGACCTCGAGCCGGACCTCGTGGTGCTCGACGTCATGCTCCCTGACATGGACGGGTTCACGGTGACGCGGCGCATGCGTGACCGCGGCCTGCTCATGCCCGTCGTGTTCCTCACGGCGCGCGACGACACGCAGGACAAGGTCACGGGCCTCACCGTGGGCGGCGACGACTACGTGACGAAGCCGTTCAGCCTCGAGGAGGTCGTGGCGCGCATCCGGGCGGTGCTGCGCCGCACCCAGCCGGCCCCGGTGGACGACGCGGTGCTGCGCTTCGCGGACCTCGAGCTCGACGAGGACTCCCACGAGGTCCGGCGCGGCGGCCGCACCGTGGACCTGTCCCCTACCGAGTTCAAGCTCCTGCGGTACCTCATGCTCAACCCGGGCCGCGTGCTGTCGAAGACGCAGATCCTCGACCACGTGTGGCAGTACGACTGGGGCGGCGACGCGAACATCGTGGAGTCGTACATCTCGTACCTGCGACGCAAGATCGACCACGCGCCCCTGCCCGACGGGACGCAGCCGGAACCCCTCATCGCGACCAAGCGCGGCGTCGGGTACCTCCTGCGCCAGCCGTCGAGGTCGCCGTGACGCTGCCGCCCGTGCCACCCCCTCCCGGGCCGGGAGCGGGGGCGCCGGCGGGACCGGTGGCGGACCTTCCCGCCGGTAAGCACGTGGGCCCGCTCACCGCGCTGTGGGCGCGGACGCCGCTGCGGGTCCGCCTCGTGGGCATCGTGACGCTCGTCCTCCTCGCCGGGCTGGGCATCGCGGGGGTGCTCGCCACCACGCTGCTGTCGCGGTCCCTCGTGGGCCAGGTCGACGCCCGCCTGGCCGAGACGGCGGAGGCGCTGGCCGACAACCCCTTGTCCGTGCTCGAGCCCGGCGGTCTGCCGAGCGACTTCTACATCGCACTCTTCCCGTCGGAGCCGCAGTACGAGCCGTGGCGGCAGATCCAGAAGGAGACGCAGCTCGCGTACGGCGAACCCCAGCTCACGTCGTACACCTTCACGGAGGAGAGCCGTCCGGAGGGGCCCTTCAGCATCGGCGCCGTCGACGTCTTCGGGAGCAACCCGCGGGGGGACTGGCGCGTCGTCGCCCTGACCCCGCGGGACCCGACCGGGGCACGTCTGGGGACCTTCTACGTCGGCCTCCCTCTGGCGGGGACCGAGACGACCGTGAAGACCCTCACGCAGCTGCTCGCCCTGAGCGCGGTGCTCATCACGGCCTTCGGGGCGGTCGTCGGGTACGTGGCCGTGCGGGGGTCGTTGCGCCCGCTGCGGGACATCGAGCGGACCGCGGCGGCCATCGCCGACGGGGACCTGGGCCGTCGTGTCCGGCAGGCGCCCACCACGACGGAGGTGGGAAGCCTCGCGCACTCCCTCAACGTCATGCTCGCCCAGATCGAGCAGGGGTTCGCGGAGCGGGAGGCGTCGGAGGCGCGGATGCGCCGCTTCGTGTCCGACGCGAGCCACGAGCTGCGCACCCCGCTCGCGGCCGTGCGTGGCTACGGGGAGCTCTACCGGATGGGGGCGCTCACCACCCCGGAGTCGATCACGGACACGATGCGCCGCATCGAGGACTCCGCGTCACGGATGGGCGCGCTCGTCGAGGACCTGCTGCACCTGGCCCGCCTCGACGAGGGCCGCGAGCTGCGCCGTGAGCCGGTGGACCTCGCGGTCCTCGCGGCCGACGCGATGAGCGACCTGCACGCGCTCGACCCCACGCGGTCGGTGCGGCTCGTCCCGCTCGACGCGCAGGACCGCACGGGTCCGTGCCTGGTCGTCGGCGACGACGACCGGCTGCGACAGGTCCTCGCGAACCTCGTGGGCAACGCCGCGCGGCACACCCCGCAGGGCACGCCCGTCGAGGTGGCTCTCGGTTACACGACCACGGGTGGCGTCCGCACCGGCGTCCTCGAGGTGCGGGACCACGGCCCGGGCATCCGGGCGGACCAGGCGGACCGCGTGTTCGAGCGGTTCTTCCGCCTCGACTCGTCCCGGAACCGGGCGTCGGGTGGCTCGGGGCTCGGGCTGGCGATCGTCGCCGCGATCGTCGGCGCCCACGGCGGGAAGGTCGCCGTCTCGGCCACCGACGGCGGTGGTCTCACCGTACGGATCGAGCTCCCTGCCGCGTCGGTGCAGGTCGGGGACGACTGACGTCCCGTCCCACCGGGTGCGGCCGCGGACGGGCCGCGGCCTCTCCGGACGCGCGCTACCATTGCGGGCTGTCAACGACCTCCCGTGAGGGCTCCGCTCCCACCCGTCGAAAGCTGGTCCATGCTTCCTGGAAACACGGACGCCCCGCAGTGGCTCCTGTCCTCCTGGGTCCGGAGCTGTCGGGCGGTCGGAGCGACCGCGACCGAGGCCGGGCTCCAGGAGGTCGGGAGGGCGCTGCTGGACCGCTGGAGCGGACCGGGCCGGGTCTATCACACCGTCCGTCACCTCGCTGACGTCCTGAGCAAGGTCGACGAGCTCGCCGAGGAGACGCACGAGCCGGACGTCGTGCGCCTCGCCGCCTGGTACCACGGTGCCGTGTTCAGCGCGGCGTCCAAGGACGCGTACGCGTCGCACGGCGGCGAGGACGAGGTGGCGAGCGCGGCCCTGGCCCGCGAGGAGCTCCGTGGGCTCGGCGTGTCGGAGCGCGACACCGACCGGGTGAGCGAGCTCGTGAGCGCCCTGGTGCGGCACAAGTCCCTGCCCAACGACTTCGACTGCGCGGTCCTGTGCGACGCCGACATGGGTGTCCTCGCGACCGAGCCGCAGCGGTACAAGGCGTACCTCGCGGACATCCGCAAGGAGTACGAGCACATCCCGGTGCGCGACTACCTCGAAGCACGCAAGCGCATCGTCACGAAGCTCCTGGGCCGCGAGAACCTCTACGCGAGCCCGCTCGCCGCGTGCTGGGAGGAGGCCGCCCGGCAGAACCTCATCGCCGAGTCGGCGAGGGTCGACAAGGAGCTCCGGAAGCTCGACGCCTCCTAGATCGGCCGAGTCGGCCAGAGCGAGTCGCCCACAGCCTGGGCAGGCTGTCGCCCTTCCACACCGCGGCGAGGAGGGCACCGTCCCACCTCCGCGCGACACCTAGCGTCGGCCTCCGGAGCACCGGGCAGACCGCCAGGTGCGCAGCGGCACCTCGCGGTGCCCGGACAGGAGGAACGCATGAGCACGTTCGGTGTGGACGTCAGCCAGGTCACGAACGCCAGCGTGGCGGTGAGCACGTCCGTCACGACCATCCGCACGGAGGTCGCCGCGATGATGCGGCACCTCACGGACCTCCAGAACTCCTGGACCGGCTCCGCGTCCCTCGCGTTCGGCGGGGTGGTGGCCCAGTGGCAGACCACTCAGGTCCAGGTGGAGAGCGGCCTCGACGCCATCACGGCGGCCCTGTCCCGCACGGCCACCACCTACGACGACGCCGAGACGGCCGCGAAGTCGAACTTCACGCTCTAGGCGAGCGCCGGCAGGACGGCCTCCTCCCGGATGAGAGGATCCGGAGGTGACCGTCCTGCTCGACTCCCCCCTCTGGCCCCGCCACGACCGCCTGTGGGGCCACCTCGTGAGCGACACCTCCGTCGAGGAGCTCCACGCCTTCGCCGACGCCGCCGGCATCCCCCGGCGCGCGTTCGACCGCGACCACTACGACGTCCCCGAGGAGCGCTACCCCGAGCTCGTCGCCCTCGGCGCGGTCCGGGTCGAGCGACGGGAGATCGTCCGACGCCTGCGCGCCTCCGGCCTGCGTGTCACGGCCCGGGAGCGGCGCTCGTCAACCCCGGGCCGCTGAGAGGGGCGACGCGGACCCGTGGCGTCAGGCGCTCCGGTACACCCTGACCTCCCACGGGCCGAGGCGCGACGGCGGGTGATCCGCGCCGAGCGAGGCGTCGTTCGACAGCACGAGCTCGTGATGCCCCCAACCCTCCAGCAGAGGGACGTCCAGAGGCTCACCCGAGACGTTCGCCGCCACGAGCAGCTGCTGTCCGTCGAGGGTCCGCGTGAACGCGTACAGGCGCGGATGGTCTGCCTCGAGCATCTCGAAGTCGCCGAGCGCGACGACGGGGTCCTCGTGGCGCATCGTCACGAGCCGCTGGTAGTGCGCGAAGACGCTGCGGTCCGACGCACGGTCCGCCTCGGCGTTGATCGTCACGTACCTCGGGTTCGCCGGGATCCACGGCTCCCCCGTGGTGAAGCCGGCGTGCGGGGAGTCGTCCCACTGCACCGGGGTGCGTGCGTTGTCCCGGCTCATCCGTCGCAATCCCTCGAAGACCTCCGCCGCAGGCCGCCCCTCCTCCTCGACCTTCTCCCGGTAGTAGTTCACGGACTCGACGTCCCGGAACTCGTCCACGGACACGAACGGCACGTTCGTCATGCCGATCTCCTCGCCCTGATAGACGAACGGCGTGCCGCGGTGCAGGTGGAGGACCGTGACCCAGAGGGTCGCCGACTCGTAGCGGTACTCCTCGTCGTCACCGAACCGCGAGACCAGGCGCGGCTGGTCGTGGTTGTTCAGGTAGAGGCTGTTCCACCCGACGTCCGCGAGGCCCTCCTGCCACCGACCGAGGGACTCCTTGAGGGCGACGAGGTCGAACGGCTGGGGATCGAACTTGTCCTCCCCCTGGTCGAGGGACACGTGCTCGAACTGGAAGACCATGTCGAGCTCACGACGTGCAGGGTCCGTGAACAGCCGCGCCTCGTCGACGTCGACCCCGGGCATCTCACCCACGGTGAGGAGCTCACGGTCACGACCGGCGAACACCGCCTCGTGCATCTCCTGCATGAACTCGTGCAGGCGCGGGCCCATGATGAAACCGAGCCCCGTCCCCCGCTCGTCGTCCTCGCCGTCGATGTGCTCGAGCCGCTTGGAGATGAGGTTGATGACGTCCATGCGGAAGCCGTCGACCCCACGGTCGAGCCACCGGTTCATCATCGCGTAGACGGCCTCCCGGACGTCCTGGTTCTCCCAGTTGAGGTCGGGCTGCTGCCTCGCGAAGAGGTGGAGGTAGTACTCCCCGGTCCGCTCGTCGAGGGTCCACGCGGGGCCGCTGAACGCCGAGCGCCAGTCGTTGGGCGGTCCGGAGGTCCCGTCCTCCGCCACGCGCGGCGCACGCCACCAGTACCAGTCGCGCTTGGGGTTGTCGGTCGACGACCGCGACTCGACGAACCACGGGTGCTCGTCGCTCGTGTGGTTGACCACGAGGTCCATCACCAGCTTCATGCCGCGGTCGTGCGCCTCTGCGAGCAAGGCGTCGAACTCCTCGAGCGACCCGAAGAGCGGGTCGATGTCCTCGTAGTCGCTGATGTCGTACCCGTTGTCGTGCTGCGGCGACGGGTAGATCGGCGACAGCCACAGGACGTCGACGCCGAGGTCCGCGAGGTGGTCGAGCCTCGACCGGATCCCGCCGAGGTCACCGATCCCGTCCCCGTCGGAGTCCGCGAAGCTCCTCGGGTAGATCTGGTAGACGACCGCGCGCGTCCACCACGCGGGCGGCTCGTCGGCGAACGGGACGGAGGGGACGCTCTGCTCAGCCATGCACACGAACCTCTCACGGACGAGCGACCGCTGCACGGGCGCCGCCACGGCTCGCCCACCGGGCCGGGAACGACAGCAGCGGCCCCTCCCTCGGAACGAGGAAGGGGCCGCTGCTGGTGGTGGGGAGGTGCCTCAGGCACATCCCGCCGGGGAAGCGTGGATCAGAAGTCCATGCCGCCCATGCCGCCGCCGTCGCCACCGGGCATCGCCGGCGCCTTCTCCGGCTTGTCCGCGACGACTGCCTCGGTGGTGAGGAACAGCGCCGCGATCGAGGCGGCGTTCTGCAGAGCAGAACGGGTCACCTTGACCGGGTCGTTGACGCCCGCGGCGAGCAGGTCCTCGTACTCGCCGGTCGCGGCGTTGAGGCCGTGGCCCGACGGGAGGTTGCGGACCTTCTCCGCCACGACGCCACCCTCGAGACCGGCGTTGATCGCGATCTGCTTGAGCGGCGCGTCGATCGCGAGACGCACGATCGAGGCACCCGTGGCCTCGTCACCGACGAGGTCGGTGAGAGCGGAGGTCTCGAAGGCGAGCTTGCCGGCCTGGATGAGGGCGACCCCACCACCGGCGACGATGCCCTCCTCGACGGCAGCCTTCGCGTTGCGGACGGCGTCCTCGATGCGGTGCTTGCGCTCCTTGAGCTCCACCTCGGTCGCGGCGCCGGCCTTGATGACCGCGACACCACCGGCGAGCTTGGCGAGGCGCTCCTGGAGCTTCTCGCGGTCGTAGTCGGAGTCCGACTTCTCGATCTCGGAGCGGATCTGCTTGACGCGCCCGGCGATCTGGTCCTGGTCGCCCGAGCCCTCGACGATGGTCGTCTCGTCCTTGGTGACGACGACCTTGCGGGACTGGCCGAGCAGGTCGAGCGTGGCGGTCTCGAGCTTGAGGCCGACCGTCTCGGAGATGACCTGGCCACCGGTGAGGATCGCGATGTCCTGGAGGATGGCCTTGCGGCGGTCGCCGAAGCCCGGTGCCTTGACGGCGACGGACTTGAACGTGCCACGGATCTTGTTGAGCACGAGCGTGGCCAGGGCCTCGCCCTCGACGTCCTCGGCGATGATGAGGAGCGAGCGACCGGCCTTCATGACCTGGTCGAGCAGCGGCAGGAGGTCCTTGACGTTCGAGATCTTGCCCTCGACGAGCAGGACGTACGGGTCCTCGAGGACCGCTTCCTGACGCTCGGGGTCGGTCTCGAAGTAACGGGCGAGGAAGCCCTTGTCGAAGCGCATGCCCTCGGTGAGCTCGAGCTCGAGGCCGAAGGTGTTCGACTCCTCGACGGTGATGACGCCTTCCTTGCCCACCTTGTCGAGGGCCTCGGCGATGAGCTCGCCGATCGCGGGGTCACCGGCGGAGATGGCGGCGGTGGCGGCGATCTCCTCCTTGGTCTCGATGTCCTTGGCGGCGGTGAGCAGCTGCTCCGTGACGGCCTCGACGGCCTTCTCGATGCCGCGCTTGAGGGCGATCGGGTTCGACCCGGCAGCGACGTTGCGCAGGCCCTCGCGCACGAGCGCCTGGGCGAGGACGGTGGCGGTGGTGGTTCCGTCGCCGGCGACGTCGTCCGTCTTCTTGGCGACCTCCTTGACGAGCTCGGCGCCGATCTTCTCGAACGGCTCCTCGAGCTCGATCTCCTTGGCGATGCTCACACCATCGTTCGTGATGGTGGGCGCGCCCCACTTCTTGTCGAGGACGACGTTGCGACCCTTGGGGCCGAGCGTGACCTTCACGGTGTCGGCGAGGACGTTGAGTCCGCGCTCCATACCGCGACGGGCCTCCTCGTTGAAGGCAATGATCTTTGCCATTGGGCTGTGATCCTCCGCTGGTGGCGTGTGGGTGGTCGGGCGGCGCCCGCGACGGACGGTCCTGGGCTGCGGCGTTCATGTCACGCCGTGGTCCGGAACCTCACCGGCCGACCGGTCGTTCTGTCACTCTCCTACTGAGAGTGCTAACGCCATTATTGGCACTCTCGACCCGAGAGTGCAAGACCGACGGGCCGGTGTGACACGCCGAGGCGCACACGTCGGACGAATAGGGACGAGCGTGGCGCGCTACTGTGCTCGCGTGACAACCGAACCACCGCCGGGGTCCGCTCCGGACGTCGCCCCCACCCGCACACTCGGGACCGCCTCCAAGGCGTGGCGGCTCGTCGCCGTCGTCGCGGCGCTCTCCGTCCTCACGACGTCCCAGTTCCTGCGGAGCAACGACTTCTTCCCGCTCGGCTCGCTCTCGCAGTACGCCAAGGGCACGGACCCCGACGCCCCCGTCCGCTCCACCGGGATGACGGCGCTCACGACCGACGGCACGGAGGTCGAGGTGTCGCTCAACGCGCGCGGCGTCGGCGTCGAGCGCGCCGAGGTCGAGGGCCAGGTGCAGCGCATCGTCGACGACCCGTCGCTCCTCGAGGCCATCGCGCGCGGCCACGCAGGCCTGCACCCGGACGAGCCGCGGTACGTGCACATCACCATGCACCGCACGTCCCAGGAGATGCGCGACGGGACCCCCACCGGGGAGTCCACGCGCGAGGTCCTCACCGAGTGGACCGTGCGCGACGAGGAGGCCCGCCAGTGAGCGTCGTCCGGTGGTGGTTCTCGCCCGTCCCCCTCGCCCGCGTCGCGGTGTTCCGCGCGATCGTCTACGTGTTCCTCGTCTGGTCGGTGCTCTTCCTCACCAACGACGTCGTGGGGCACGGCTACGCGGCCGAGCTCTACCAGCCGACGCTCCTCGGTCGTGTCCTGCCCTTCCCCGAGCCGTCGGTCCCCGTCGCGTACGGCCTGCTCGCGATCATCGTCGTCGGCTCCTTCGTGGCCGCGTCAGGGCGCCTGCCGCGGGCCGCCGGCTGGACCGTCGCCGTGGCCCACACCAGCTGGATGGTCAACACGCAGGGCTTCGCCTACGTGTCGCACGACCACATGGCCCTCATGATCGCCGTCATCCTGCTCCCCACCATCGGTCGCGCACGGTTCGACGACACGACCACGTCCGAGTCGGCGGGCTGGGTGTTCCGGTGCATCCAGGTGGCCACGGTCGCCACGTACGCCGGGTCGGCGCTCGCCAAGGTCATCTACAACTCGAGCCTCACCGCGTGGGCGAACAGCTCGATCTTCTCGTGGGCCGTCATGCGGCGCGGGTCGTTCCTCGTCGACTGGACCCTCCAGGTCCCCGTCGTCCTGCGCGTCGGGCAGTGGGGCGTGTTCCTCCTCGAGGTCCTCACCCCGGTCGTGTTCTGGCTCCGGGGACGCTGGCAGGTCGGCATGATCTGCCTGTTCTTCGCCTTCCACCTCATGACGTACGTCGCGCTCGGCATCCACTTCCTGCCGACCATCGTCTGCTGGCTGACGTTCTTCCCGTTGGAGCGCCTCGTCCCGCACGCCCGCACGGCGTGGCTGCGCGCTTCGGGCCGCGTGGCGTCCTGGCGACCGGCGCTCCAGCAGTCCTGAGCGCGGACGCCCTCACGCCCCGGGGGCGACGCTCGGGACCTCACGGATCCCGAACCGGTCCCTGAGCACCCGCGCGGCCGCGTACCAGCCGCCGAGCCCGTGCACGCCGGGTCCGGGCGGCGTGGACGACGAGCAGAGGTACGCGCCGGCCGCACCGGTCGCGTACGGGTCGAGGCGGGCGGTCGGCCGAGCGAACATCTGCCACAGGTTCACCGCGCCCGACGCGATGTCCCCGCCGATGTAGTTGGCGTTGTGACGGTGCATCTGCGCCGCGGTGACGGAGCGGGACGTGACGACGACGTCCCGGAACCCCGGCGCGAAACGCTCGATCTGGGCGGTGATCGCCTCGGTCGCATCGACGGTGGACCCGGCCGGCACGTGCGCGTACGTCCACAGCGGGCGTAGACCACCCACCACCCGACCGGGGTCGACGACGGACGGGTCGCTCACCAGGACCATGGGCCGCTCGGCATGGACGCCGCGGGCCACCTCGGCCTCCGCCTGCGCCATGTCGCGGCGGCTGCCCCCGACGTGCACCGTGCCGGCCTGCCGGACGCCCGGGTGCGCCCACGGCACAGGACCGTCGAGGACGAAGTCCACCTTGGCCGCCCCGTCGCCGTACCGGAAGGCGAGCAGCGCGCGCCTGGCCCGCGCGGGGAGCCTGTCCCCCAGCACGGCTGCCGCCACCCGGGGTGTCGTGTCGAAGACGTACGCCCGGGCCTCGGGGACGTCACGCATGCTCGCCACCGTCGTCGACGTCCGGATCTCCCCGCCGTGGGCGACGAGGTCCGCGACGAGCGCCGCGACGATCGACCCCGACCCACCGCGTGGCAACGGCCACCCGTAGGAGTGGGCCAGTGACCCCAGGAGCAGGGCGGTCCCGGCCGCGGCGGGGGTGGGCAGCGGCGAGATGGCGTGCGCGGCGACACCGGTGAGGAGCGCCGGGGCGACGTCGTCCCGGAAGCGCGCCCCCCACGCCGGCGTGCCCTGCTCGGCGACCGCCAACCCGAAGCGGGCGGCGCCGACGAGGTCGCGCAGGACCGGTGCCGGGACGCTCCGCTTGTCCCCGAGGGCCAGCGCGATCACGGCGTCGGGAGAGTCCGCGAGCGCCCCGACCAGCGAGCGCCAGGCGTTCCCGTCCCGGCCGAGGCCGTCCGCGGTGCGGTCGACGTCGCGGTACGCGAGCCCCGCGCGCCCGCCGTCGAGGGGCTGCGCGAACTGCACCTCCGGCTGCAGCAGCTCCACGCCGCGCGCCGCGAGGTCGAACTCCTGGAAGAACGGTGACGCGACCCCCATGGGGTGCACGGCGGAGCACACGTCGTGCACGACGCCGTCCGCGAGACCGAGGGACGCCGTCCGGGACCCACCTCCGGGTTCGGGCTGCGCCTCGAGCACGACGACGCTGAGTCCCGCCCGGGCCAGGGTCACGGCGGCGGCCAGGCCGTTGGGCCCGGACCCCACGACGACGACATCACACTCGGCAACGCTCACGTTCGGCAGACCTCGGTTCGCTCGTCGGGCACCACGCGTCCGCGCGGCGCCGCCGGGCCGGAGGAGGAACCTGCCGGGTCCCGACCTCCCCAGACTGCCAGACACGGCGCGGTCCGGCCGCTCGCGGGGAGCGGCCGGACACCCGGGTCAGTTCGGGTAGTCGCCGACGAGCACCGCGGAGACCGGGCCCACGAGCGCGGGGACCTCGATCACCTGGTCGATCCCGAGGACCGCTGCGACGGCCTGACCCTCCTCCAGGTCGTCGGGGGTCTTGTAGTAGACGACCGACGCGTCGAGGTCGGCACCCGTGTAGTTGTCCGCGGTGACGTCCACCCAGCCGACGGCACCGAGGCTCTCCGCGGCCGTGCCTGCCACGCCCGCGCGACCGGTGCCGTTGAGGACCCGGACGGCGGTGGTGACGTCCGCCTCGACGACGGGCTCCACCGGTTCCTCGACCGCAGGGTCCTCGACCGTGCCGTCGTCCGCGGGTACCTCGCCCTCCGCGGGGGCCTCCCCCTCGGCGGGCGCCTCACCGGTCCCTGCGTCCGGCGCGGCGGACGTGGTGGGAGTCTGCGCGGTGGGTGGGTCCTGCGTCCTCGTGTAGTACAGGACGGCGACCACCGCGAGCAGGGAGCAGATCACGAGGACCGCGAGGAACGGGGCGACCTTGCTCCAGGCCCCGCGGGGCGCGCGGTGCACACCGGCGGGCGCGGCGTCCGGGGACACCTCGTCGAACTCGTCCGGCGGGTACTGGCGGGTCGTCTTGGTCACGAGGACAGGTTAGCCGCTAGGGCAGGTCGGCCGACACGAGCGTGGACCGTCCCGCCGCTCGTCCCTGCAGGGTCCGTGCCGTGGTCACGCCTGGGCGCGTCGGGTCGTGCGCTCCCGCTGACGGGTGGCGCGCATGCGGCGCAGTCGCTTGACGAGCATGGGCTCCGCCTCGAGCGCCGCCGGCGAGTCGATGAGGGCGTTGAGCACCTGGTAGTACTGCGTGGCGGAGAGGTCGAACATCTCGCGGACCGCCTGCTCCTTGGCCCCGGCGTACTTCCACCACTGCTTCTCGAAGGCGAGGACCTGGGCGTCGCGCTCGCTGAGCGCCGGTGTCGCGTCCGGCTCGGCGACCTCGGTGTCGTCCGCCTGCGGTGCTGCGACTACCTCGAACATGCTGCTCCCCACGTGACCGGTCTCCTGCGCCCTCGATCGTACAAGCGAATGACACGGGTGTCATTCGTCTGGGAGGCTCGGGGCATGTCCCTCCTCGACGACGTCGCGCCCGACTGGGCCGACGCCCTCGCCCCCGTCGGTCACCTCGTGGACGCCCTCGACGCGGAGCTCCTGCGCGACGCACCGCCCGGGTCCGTGCTGCCCGCCCGGGAGGACGTGCTGCGAGCCTTCCGCGAGCCGCTCGCGGACGTCCGCGTCCTCGTCGTGGGGCAGGACCCGTACCCGACCCCGGGGCACGCGATGGGCCTGTCCTTCTCCGTGCAGCCGCACGTGCGCCCCGTGCCCCGGTCGCTCGCGAACGTCTTCACCGAGCTCCACGACGACCTCGGCGTCCCACGACCCGAGAACGGGGACCTCACCCCGTGGGCTGCCCAGGGAGTCCTGCTGTGCAACAGGGTCCTCACCGTGCGACCCGGCGAGCCCGGGTCGCACCGCGGACACGGCTGGGAGGCCGTCACCGACCGGGCCATCGCCGCCCTCGTCGAACGGGGCGGGCCGCTCGTCGCCGTCCTGTGGGGCCGCGACGCGGCGAGCCTCGCGCCCGCCCTGGGCGACGTGCCCGTCGTGACGAGCGCACACCCGAGCCCGCTGTCCGCCCGCCGCGGGTTCTTCGGCTCCCGGCCCTTCTCCCGCGTCGACGAGCTCCTCGTCGCGCAGGGCGCCGCACCGGTGGACTGGCGCCTCACCCGGCCCGAGGCCCAGCAGGGCGCGCTCGACCTCGGGTAGCCGGCGCCCTCCCCGGGGGATGCTCCCACCGACGGCTCACGCGGTGCCAAGATGGGACGGTGACCGACGCCGACAGCACCGAGACCGCCACACGCACCGAGAACCCCGGCACCGCCACGACCGGCGGCACCACGCCGGACGACGCGCTGCCCCCGCCGGGCCCGTGGTCCCGGTACGTCGCGATCGGCGACTCCTTCACCGAGGGCCTGTGGGACGTCCACCCGGACGACGAGGACCACTGCCGCGGGTGGGCGGACCTCCTCGCCAAGAACCTCTCCCAGCGGCGCATCGCCGCCGGTCAAGAACCGCTGAGCTACGCGAACCTCGCCATCCGTGGCCGTCTCATACGGCCCATCATCAGCGAGCAGCTGCCCGCAGCCCTCGAGATGAAGCCCGACCTCGTGTCCCTCATCGGTGGCGGCAACGACATCCTCCGCCCTGCCGCGGACGTCGACCTCATCGCCCGCAACCTCGAGGCAGCTGTGGTGCGCATCCGCCGGACCGGCGCGGACGTGCTGCTGAGCACGGGCGTCGACGCCGCGGAGAGCCCTCTCGTGGGCATGACTCGGGGCCGGGTGGGCATCTTCAACTCCCACCTGTGGTCGATCGCACGGCGGCACGGCGCGTACGTCCTGGACCAGTGGGGCATGAAGTCCCTCAAGGACTGGCGCATGTGGGCACCGGACCGCATCCACCTCACCACCGACGGTCACCGCCGGGTGGCGCAGGGAGCGCTCGTCGCGCTCGGTCAGGTGCCCGACGATGCTGCGTGGGACGACCCGCTGACGCCTCTCCCGCCGGTCCCGCGCATCGAGTGGGCCCGGGAGAACGCGCAGTGGCTCCGGGAGCACGTCTACCCGTGGGCGGCGCGCCGCCTGCGGCGGCAGTCCTCCGGCGACTCACGCACCGCGAAGTACCCGGAGCTCAAGCCCATCGCCTAGCGATCCGGCGTGGTGGGCTCGCCGAGACGGCTGATGAGCGCCTCGACGGCCCGCACCACCTCGTCGGGCCGGTCGGCGGGGACGAAGTGGCTCGCGTCCTCCACCCAGGTGAGACGGGCTCCCGGCACGGTCCGCGCGAGCCGCTGCCCGTACCTCTGCTTCATCTGGTGGTCCTTTCGTCCCCACACGACCTCCGTGGGGATCGCCAGCTGTGGCAGGAACGGGGCGACGGCCTGCGTGTAGACGGAGTCGAGGGTGCGCAGGTGCTGCGCGAGGAGGCGACCGCTGCCCCGCCGTCGCCACGGCTCCACGAACCGCTCGATGAACTCCCCGGCGCGTTCCCCGTGCCCGAAGAGGGGGCGCAGGGCCGGCACGAGGGCCGCTGCGACCGCCGAGGCCGGGAGGAGCCGGACGAGCGGCCACGCCAGCTTCATGGCCTTGACCACCGGCACGGGCCACCCGTCGAAGCAGACGCCGTCGACGACGCCCAGCGCGAGGACGCGCTCGCTGCTCGTCGTCGCGAGGATCTGCGCGATGCCACCGCCGAGGTCGTGGCCGAATGACCACGACCCGGTCGCGCCCGAGCGCGTCGAGCAGCCGCACGACGTAAGCGGCCTGGGACGCGATGTCCGTCTCCCAGCCGTCAGGATGGTCGGAGTCGCCGTACCCCAGCTGGTCGACGGCGACGACACGCGCGTGCCGCGCCAGCGCGGGCACCACGTCCCACCACAACCTGTGGTTCGTGGGGATGCCGTGCACGAGCACGACGGTGGGCCCGGAGTCGCCAGCGAGCCAGACGTTCAGTCGCCGACCACCGATGTCGACCTTCTCGGTGCGTCCGATCGGGAGAGTCATGCTTCAACTCTCCGAGGTTCATGGCACGCTCGCCAGCGGAGCCGCCTGTCGGGTTCGAACCGACGACCTTTCGCTTACAAGGCGAGTGCTCTACCAGCTGAGCTAAGGCGGCGTGCACGGCTGTGCCGTGCGGCCGACACTCTACCCGCTCGCGCGGGACGGTGCCGGTCCTGCCCGGACAGCACGACGGTGGCGGCACCCGCAGGTGCCGCCACCGTCGTCATGCGGTGCCCCTGGCTGCTCGAACTACTCGGAGACCGCGCCCTCGCCGCCCTGCGCCTCGCCGATCGCGGCGCTCAGCGCGCCCGGCTGGCTCCAGTTGCCGTCGAAGCGCTCGCCGTCGATGACGACGGTCGGGGTGCCGAAGCGCCCCTCGGCGCTGAGGACCGTCGGGTCGCCGAACGCAATCTGCGTGAGTGCCTGGACGAACTGCTTGTACTGCCCCTCGGCGATCCCGTCCGCCACGTCCTCCGCGACGCCCGCCTCCACGGCGATGTCCCGGATCTCCTCGTCGCTCAGCCCGGAGGTGCCCTCCGACGGCTGGCGCTCGAACATGAGCGTGTTGAACGCGAGCGCGTGCTCGGGCGAGTTCTCCGCGACGTACGCGAACGCCTGCGCGGCGCGCGTCGAGAACTCGCTGCCCTGCGACGTGCCGTCGAGGATGGAGACGGGGTGGAGGGCCAGCGTGATGTCGCCCGCGGCGCGCAGCTCCTCGAGGTCGGGGCCGTTCACCTGCTCGAAGCCGCCGCAGTTGGGGCACATGTAGTCGAGGTACACGTCGACGGTCACGGCGTCGTCACCCGAGTCCGAGCCCGCCTCCCCGCTCTCCCCGAAGCTGATGCCGCCCTTCTCGTCGGCGACCGCGGGGACCTCGATCTCGTCGGGGAACTCGCTGATCCCCTGGAGGTCCGGCGCGGCGCTGCGGAGGATCGCCCAGACGATGACGCCGACGATCGCGATGCCGGCGACGAGCGACGCGATGATGATCGCCCGCGTCCGCTTCTCGCGGCGCAGCTGCTCCTCCTGGAGCCTGAGCGCCTGGGCGCGCGCGGCGTCGCGGCGCTCCGCCTTGCTGAGCTGGGGTCCGTTCGGTGCCATGCGATCAAACCTTCGGTGAGGAGGTCGGCGGGTGGAGGTCCGAGTCTATGACGCGAAACTGGGCGGTTCCTGAAGGGGAGCCCAGTGGACGGGCTCTCCCCCGAGCAGCACGGACACGAGGAACGCGGTGACGACGAGCGCGACCAGCACCGCGACGAGCGACCCGAGCCACCCCGGGGCGACCGCTCCGAGCGCCACGCGGGCACCCTGCCGTGCGAGGAGGGTCACGGGCCCGAACCACAGGAGCGCCGCCGCCACGAGGACGACGACCATGAGGAGGGTCGAGTACACCCACGGCTCGTTCCCCCCGCCGGGGGCGGTCCCGTCCGCCCCCGCGGACGGCGGCACCACGAGACGGTCGGTCGTGAGCAACCACCAGGACGTCCCCCCGAGGACCACCACGGCGCTCGCCGCGACCAGCGTCGACGGGACGCTCGCGACCAGGGCGCGCAGGAGGTGCCACGGGGCGAGGAGCGCGGAGGTGAGCGGGTCGCTCGGGCGTGCGCCGCGACGTTCACGACGTGCGTGCAGGGAGTGCTCGGCGGTCCCGACCACCCGGCACACGAGGACGACGACGAGCAGCGCGACGAGCGCCCACCCGGGGTACGTCGCGCCGGCTGCCACGAACGGCAGCGCGAGGGCGAGGACGGTCCCGGTGCGTCGGCGCCGTGCGGGGCGCCCCGAGTACGGCAGGGACACCGGCGCGAGCGGGATGTCCTGGGTGCTCGGCCCGGACACGTGGTGGCCGGGCGCGATGCTCGGCGGCGGGGGCGGGGAGTCGGGCTCGGCCCTGTGCGACGGGACCGTCCCGTACGGCGCGGCGTAGGGCGGCGGCTCGACGACCTCGTGCGGGTCGTACGGCACGGAGGCCGCCTCCGGGGCGGAGAGCGTCACGGGGAGAACCCTGGTCCCGCCGTCGTGCACCGCGGTGGCGTCCGCCGCCGGCATGACCGTCGTCGCCTCCCCCTGCGGGAGGACCGCCGTGGGATCGGCGTCCGTCGCGGCCAGGACGGCGGTGGCGTCGACCTCGCCCGGCCCGGCCCCGTCCGCCGCCGGTGGGGCCGCGACGACGAGGGTGGGCGGGGCGTCGTCCACCACGACGGGCGCGTCGCCCTCCACGGCGGCGACGCGGAGCGCCTCCACGACGTCCGCGGGGGCGAGACGGTCGGCCGGGTCGGCGGCGAGCGCACCGCGCAGGGCCTCGGTGGTGCGGGGACCGAGCCCGTCCGTGTCCGGGTCCCCGGAGCGCGCCCGGGCGAGGACGGCCTCGAGTGGCCGGACCCCGAACGGTGCGCGCCCGGTGGCGGCGTACACGAGGAGCGCCGCCCAGCCCCACCAGTCGGTGGCGGGCGAGGGGTCCTGACGGTCCACGAGCTCCGGCGCGAGGTACCCGGGCGTGCCCATGACGAACCCGGGGGACGTCATGCGGGCGTCCTCCATGCCGTGGGCGATCCCGAAGTCGATGAGGACCGGGCCCTCCTCGGAGACCAGCACGTTGCTCGGCTTGAGGTCACGGTGGATGACGCCCGCCGCGTGCACGGCGGCGAGCGCCTCGTGGAGCTGCGAGGCGAGCTCGTGGAGGTCGGTCTCGTCGAGCGGCCCGCCGTCGGCGATCTCCGACTCGAGGGTGGGCCCGTTGACCAGCTGGGTGACGATGAACATCTCGGAGGAGTCGGCCTCCGCGTCGAGGACGTGCGCCACCGCCGGGTGGTCGACCTTCTGCAGCGCCGCGACCTCACGGCCCAGGCGGGCGCGCATCTCCGCGTCCGGGGCGAAGTTCGGGTGCATGAGCTTGAAGGCGACCGGGTGGCCCCCGCCGTCGACGGCGCGGTACACGACGCCCATCGCTCCTGACCCCAGCGGGGACAGGATCCGGTAGCCGCCGATCTCCGTGCCAGGGTCCAGCCCGATCCGTTCCATGACGCATACCGTACGGGGAGACGAGACTCACAGGTGTCCGCAAGGCGCCTTTCGTGGGGTGTCGCTACCCTGGCTGCAAGTCACAAGGAGTTGATCATGCATGGGTAAAGACGGGTACAGCCTCGTCGTCGTCGCCAACCGCCTCCCGGTCGACATGTCCGTGGGTGAGGACGGCACCGTCGAGTGGCGCCGCTCCCCCGGTGGACTGGTCACCGCGCTCGAACCTGTCATGCAGGAGTCCGACGGGGCGTGGGTCGGCTGGTCCGGTGCACCGGATCTCGTCGCGGAGCCGTTCGACGCGGACGACATCCGCCTCGTGCCGGTGACGCTCAGCGAGACCGAGATCGCCCGCTACTACGAGGGCTTCTCCAACGACACCCTCTGGCCGCTCTACCACGACGTCATCGCCCCGCCGGCGTTCCACCGGCAGTGGTGGGACACGTACCGCCGCGTGAACCAGCGCTTCGCGGAGGCCGCCGCGGCCCAGGCCGCGGAGGGTGCGATCGTCTGGGTGCAGGACTACCAGCTCCAGCTCGTCCCGAAGATGCTCCGGGACCTGCGCCCGGACCTGCGGATCGGGTTCTTCAACCACATCCCCTTCCCCCCGCTGGAGATCTTCCAGCAGCTGCCGTGGCGCAAGCAGGTCATCGAGGGCCTCCTCGGCGCCGACCTCATCGGGTTCCAGCGCGGTGGTGACGCGTCGAACTTCATCCGCGCCGTCCGCCGGCTCACCGACCTCACGACGCGCGGGCAGATCATCACGGTCGAGGGCGACGACGGGAAGCCGGGCCGGCACGTGCGCGCGGCACCGTTCCCGATCTCCATCGACTCGAAGAAGTTCGACGCGCTCGCACGCACGCCCGAGATCCAGGCGCGCGCGCGGGAGATCCGCGCCGACCTGGGCGACCCGGACATCATGATGCTCGGCGTCGACCGCCTCGACTACACCAAGGGCATCCGTCACAGGATCAAGGCCTACGGCGAGCTCCTCCAGGACGGCCGCCTCGACGCGGCACGGTCGACCCTGGTCCAGGTGGCCAGCCCCAGCCGCGAGAACGTCGGTGCCTACCAGGAGCTGCGCGAGCACGTCGAGGGCCTCGTGGGCCGCATCAACGGTGAGTACGGGGAGATCGGGCACAGCGCGATCCACTACCTGCACCACTCCTACCCGCCCGAGGAGATGGCCGCGCTCTACCTCGCGGCCGACGTCATGCTCGTCACGTCCCTTCGCGACGGCATGAACCTCGTCGCGAAGGAGTACGTCGCCGCGCGGTCCGACGACGCCGGTGTCCTCGTGCTGTCCGAGTTCACGGGTGCGGCCGACGAGCTCGTCGGCGCCGTCCTCGTGAACCCGCACGACATCGACGGCACCAAGGACGCGATCGCCCGGGCCGCCGTCATGGACCCGCGGGAGCAGCGCAAGAGGATGCGACGTCTCCGACGCCGCGTGCTCACCGACGACGTCGCGAAGTGGTCGGCATCGTTCCTCGGCGTGCTGTCCGCGATGCCCTCCCGCACCCACCACGTCTGACGGAAGGACCCGCCGTGCCCCTCGACCGTCCTGTGCTCGACGCGATCGCCGCCCTCGCTGCCCTCGACGGCGAGGGGCCCGTCCTCGTGGCGAGCGACTTCGACGGGGTGCTCGCCCCCCTCGTCGACGACCCGTCGGCCTCCCGCCCGACGCCGGGGGCGAGCGCGGCCCTCACCCGGCTCGCCGCACTCCCACCCGGGCGGGCGCGGACCGCCCTCGTGTCGGGTCGCAACCTCGCGGCGCTCGCCGAGCTCTCCAGCCCGCCCGCCGGCGTCCTCCTCGTGGGGAGCCACGGCGCGGAACGCGGCGCAGTCCTCGGGTCCGGCGCCGTGGAGACCCTGCCGTTCGCGCTCGAGCCCGACCAGGCCGACGCCCTGCGCGCGGTCTCGGACGGCCTCGAGGCGATCGCCGGACCGGTCGACGGCGCCTGGGTGGAGCACAAGCCGTCGGCAGCCGTGCTGCACACCCGGAGGTGCAGCCCCGAGGACGCCCGCCGGAGCGTCGAGGCAGCCGTCGAGCTCGGCGCGTCCCTCCCGGTCCACACCATGCAGGGCAAGGACGTCGTGGAGATCGCCGTCGTCGAGACGTCGAAGGGACAGGCGATCGACGCCTTGCGTGCCGAGCTCGGCGCAGTCGCCGTCGTGTACCTCGGTGACGACGTCACGGACGAGCGCGCCTTCGCGGTCCTCCATGAGGGCGACCTCGGCATCAAGGTGGGACCGGGCGAGACGGTCGCCCGCGTGCGCGTGAGCACCACGGACGACGCGGCCGAGGTGCTAGCAGTCCTCGCGGAGCACCTCGAGCGCTGACCCCTCCCCCGGGTCACGGTCCACAGGTCCCCTGGACAGAGCGGGCCCATCGCCTATGATCAAGGAGCCCGGACCGACGGTCCGAGCGCACAACTGAAGACGAGTGTCAGCGCGGACACGAACCCCGGAGCCTCGGGGACGCAACGCAGGACACCCCATTCACGACGGATCGTCCGGCACGTACCTGCCGGTGAAGGGATGTACATCATGGCTACGGTCACCTACGACCACGCGAGCCGCATCTACCCCGGGACCGAGCGCCCCGCGGTGGACCAGCTCAACCTCCACGTGGAGGACGGCGAGTTCCTCGTCCTCGTCGGCCCCTCCGGCTGCGGTAAGTCCACCTCGCTGCGCATGCTCGCAGGCCTCGAGGACGTCAACGCGGGCCGCATCCTCATCGGTGACCGCGACGTCACCGACGTGCAGCCCAAGGACCGCGACATCGCGATGGTCTTCCAGAACTACGCGCTGTACCCGCACATGTCCGTCGCGGACAACATGGGCTTCGCCCTGAAGATCGCGGGCACCCCGAAGACGGAGATCCGCTCCCGCGTCGAGGAGGCCGCCAAGATCCTCGACCTCACGGAGTACCTCGACCGCAAGCCGAAGGCCCTCTCCGGAGGTCAGCGCCAGCGCGTCGCCATGGGCCGCGCGATCGTCCGCCAGCCGCAGGTCTTCCTCATGGACGAGCCGCTGTCGAACCTCGACGCGAAGCTCCGCGTGCAGACCCGTACGCAGATCGCTTCGCTCCAGCGTCGTCTCGGTGTCACCACCGTCTACGTCACGCACGACCAGACGGAGGCGCTCACCATGGGTGACCGCATCGCGGTCCTCAAGGACGGCCTCCTCCAGCAGGTCGGGACGCCCCGCGAGATGTACGACGCGCCGGCCAACGTCTTCGTCGCCGGCTTCATCGGTTCGCCCGCCATGAACCTCGGGACGTTCTCCGTGGCCGACGGTTCCGCCCACATCGGCCAGGCACGCATCCCCGTGTCCCGTGACGCGCTCGCGAGCCTCACCCCCGAGGACAACAACAAGATCACCCTCGGCTTCCGGCCCGAAGCGCTCGACATCGTGAGCGCCTCGGACCCCTCTGCCATCCCCGTCGAGGTGAACATCGTCGAGGAGCTCGGCTCCGACGCGTACGTCTACGGCACACTCAAGGGTGGACAGGGCGAGCTGTCCTCCCCCGAGGCGGGCGAGAACGAGGTCATCGTGCGCATCAACCCGCGCACCGCTCCCGCGAAGGGCGAGCGCATCCACGTCTCGATCCGCCCAGGCCAGGAGCACGTCTTCTCGTCGAGCTCGGGTCTCCGTCTCTCGAACGCCTGACGTAGGTTGAGGGGGCGGGACGCGGCTCAGGCCGCTCCCGCCCCTTCGTCGTGTCACCCCCGGAACCATCCCTCGGAAAGGACTGCACCCGTGGCGCAGAACCTGCAGATCACCGCGGCCAGGCCTGACCCGGCGCTCCTCGACCTCCCGTGGGACGTGCCGCTCGCGGACTGGCCCTCGTCCGTGCTCGCCGCCCTCCCCCGCGGGATCTCCAGGCACGTGGTGCGCTTCGTCAAGATGTCCGGCGGCGTCATCGCGGTCAAGGAGATCGGCGAGACCGTCGCGTACCGCGAGTACGAGCTGCTACGACAGCTGAGCCGCATCGACGTGCCGAGCGTCGACCCGGTGGGTGTCATCACCGGCCGCCAGGACAAGAACGGCGAACGCCTCGAGGCGGTCCTCATCACCAAGCACCTGCAGTTCTCCCTGCCGTACCGGTCGCTGTTCAGCCAGACGCTGCGGCCCGACACCGCGACCCGGCTCATCGACGCCCTCGCGGTCCTGCTCGTGCGCCTCCACCTCATCGGCTTCTACTGGGGCGACGTGTCGCTGTCGAACACGCTCTTCCGGCGCGACGCCGAGACGTTCGCGGCGTACCTCGTCGACGCGGAGACCGGGGACCTGCACGCCAAGCTCTCGCCCGGCCAGCGCAGCTACGACGTCGAGCTCGCCCGGACCAACATCATCGGCGAGCTCATGGACCTCGCCGCAGGCGAGCTGCTCGACGAGGACGTCGACACGATCGCCATCGGCGACGCCCTCCTCGAGCGGTACAACGAGCTGTGGAGCGCCCTCACCGACGAGGAGTCGTTCGGTTCCGACGAGCGCTGGCGCGTCGCGGCGCGCATCGACCGCCTCAACACCCTGGGCTTCGACGTGGGCGAGCTCGAGATCACCACGGACATCGACGGCACGAGCGTGCAGATCCAGCCGAAGGTCGTCGACGCCGGGCACCACTCCCGACGTCTGCTGCGCCTCACGGGCCTCGACGTCCAGGAGAACCAGGCGCGGCGCCTCCTCAACGACCTCGACTCGTTCCGGGCCGCCACGGACCGGCAGAACGACGAGGAGGAGTTCGTCGCCCACGACTGGCTGTCGGGCGTCTTCGAGCCCACCGTGCGGGCCGTCCCCCGGGACCAGCGGCGCAAGCTCGAGCCCGCGCAGCTGTTCCACGAGGTCCTCGACCACCGGTGGTACATCTCGGAGCAGCAGAAGCGGGACGTCCCGCTCCCGGAGGCCGTCGCGAGCTACGTGGACAACGTGCTCCGCGACCGGCCTGACGAGATGGCCATTCTCGGCCTCCCTCCGGAGCACGCAGACCAGCAGGAATGACGGTGGCGGGGAGCGACCCGCTCCCCGCCACCGTCGGTGCGCCGTCGCCGGCGCGGGTCAGACCTGGGTGGTGACGCCCTCCGCGGCTCGCGTGCGCGCCACCTCGTAGAGCGAGATCCCTGCCGCGACACCGGCGTTGAGCGACTCGACCTCGGACGCGATGGGGATGGACGCGATGACGTCGCACGTCTCGCGCACCAGGCGCGAGAGGCCCTTGCCCTCGGAACCGACGACGAGGACCAGCGGGTCGGTGGAGAACGGCAGGTCGCCGACCGTCGTGGTGCCCCCGCCGTCGAGCCCGACGACGAAGCAGCCCGCCGCCTTGTACTCGAGCAGCGTCCGGGTGAGGTTGGTGGCCCGTGCCACGGGGACGCGGGCCGCCGCACCGGCGGAGACCTTCCATGCGGACGCGGTCACCCCTGCGGCCCTGCGCTCGGGGACGAGCACGCCGTGCGCCCCGAAAGCGCCTGCGGAACGCAGGACGGCCCCGAGGTTGCGGGGGTCGGTCACCCCGTCGAGCGCCACGATGAGCGGCGGGGTCCCGGCAGCGGCCGCCGCGTCGAGGAGCTCCTCCGGGTCGGAGTACTCGTAGGGCGGGACCTGGATCGCGACCCCCTGGTGGACGGACCCGTCGGTGAGGCGGTCCAGCTCGGGCTTGGTGACCTCGAGGAGGTTGTACCCACGACCGGAGGCGATCTGGAGGATCTCCCGGGTGCGGTCGTCCGCCTCGAGGCGCGTCGCGATGTACACGGTGGTCACCGGGATGCGCGCCCGCAGGCCCTCGAGGACCGCGTTGCGACCCGAGACCATCTCGTGGGTCGCGGAGCCCGACTTCTTCGCCGGCTTGCCCCGCCCCGAGGGACGCGACCCGGACGCCGGCCGTGCTCCGCGCGGCCCCTCGGCCGACGGCTTGCGGTCCGACTCGGCCTTCCGCTTGGCGGCCGGGTGGTAGGGACGCTCCTCGGCCTTCGGTGTGGGACCGCGGCCCTCGAGGGCCTGCTTGCCCCAACCGCCGGATCCGACCTTGGCGCCCTTCTTCGAACCGGGCTTGCGCACCGCTCCGCGGCGCTGTGAGTTGCCTGCCATCAGTCCTGGTCCTCCGTGGTCGTGGTGGCGAGCGTCCAGCGCGCGCCGTGTGCTGAGTCCTCCACGACGACACCGGCCCGCGCGAGGCGGTCCCGGATGGCGTCGGAGGTGGCGAAGTCCCGTGCGGCCCGCGCTTCCGCGCGCGCCTCGAGCTCGCAGGTGATGAGCGCGTCGAGCGCCGTGGCGTGGCGGTCGTCCCCGGAGGCCGCCGCCCATCGTGCCGGGTCGAGACCCAGCACGGCCAGCATGGCACGGACCGAGACGAGCTCGCGACGCGTCGTGGTGTCGTCCCTGGCGGCGAGCGCCGAGTTCCCGGCCCGCAGGTGCTCGTGGACGACGGCGAGCGCGGCGGAGACGTTGAGGTCGTCGTCCATGGCGGCCGCGAACTCTGCCGGCAGGTCCGAGCCGTCGACCTCTGCGTGGGGGACGTCACCGACCCGCTCGGTGGCCCGGACCACGAATCCCTCGAAGCGGTCCCAGGTCGCGTCGGCGTCGGCGACCGTCTCCGGTGTCCACTCGAGCATCGACCGGTAGTGGACTCCCGCGAGGGCGAAGCGCAGGACCGCCGGGCGGGTGCGGGTGAGCACCTCGCTCACGAGGAGGCCGTTCCCGAGGGACTTGCTCATCTTGGCGCCCCCCTGGGTGACCCAGGCGGAGTGCATCCAGTAGCGGGCGAAACCGTACCCGGCAGCGCGGGACTGGGCCTGCTCGTTCTCGTGGTGCGGGAACCGGAGGTCGAGTCCGCCGCCGTGGATGTCGAACGTCTCCCCGAGGTACCTGTGGGCCATCGCGGAGCACTCGAGGTGCCAGCCGGGGCGCCCCCGGCCGAACGGGGTCGGCCAGGACGCCGTCGCCGGCTCTTCGGGCTTGACGGACTTCCACAGGGCGAAGTCCCTCGGGTCCTTCTTGGCGCCCTCCGACGAGTCGTCCGCCGGAGACGCCAGGTCGTCGGGGCGCTGGTTCGTGAGGGACCCGTAGGCGTCCCAGGACCGGACGTCGAAGTACACGTCGCCGTCACCGGACCGGTACGCGTGGCCCGCGGCGACGAGCCGCTCCATGAGGTCGATCATGTCGGTGACGTGCCCCGTGGCACGCGGCTCGTACGTCGCGGGCTCGTTGCCCAGCGCCGTGTACGCCTCGCTGAACGCACGCTCGTGCGTGGCCGCCCACGCCCACCACGGCACGCCTGCCGCGGCTGACTTCGCGAGGATCTTGTCGTCGATGTCGGTGACGTTGCGGATGTACGTGACGGTGTGCCCGGAGCGCCGCAACCAGCGGGCGAGCACGTCGAAGGCCACAGCGAAGCGCATGTGACCGATGTGCGGGGCCGCCTGGACCGTCGCACCGCACACGTACAGCCCGACCTGTCCCTCGACGAGGGGGACGAAGTCACGGACGTCACGGGTCGCGGTGTCGAACAGTCGGAGGGTCACGGGCCCAGGCTACCGGGGTGGAGCGCCCGGCCGGGAATCGCGGGACAGGTGCGACGACGCGTCGACCCGCCGGGCCGTGTCAACGGTCCGGTTGGGCGTGGCCCGCGAGGAACTGGGCGAGCAGGCGGACCTGCCTGCCGGCAGCGGCGTCGTCGTGGTCGACGACCCACGTGATCGACAGCCCCTCGAGGAACGTCGCGGCGAGGCGCGCGAGGTCGTCCGTGCCGGTGGTCCAGCGGACGCCGTGCGCCTCGGCGACGGCCACGAGCACCTCGCCCGCGGTGCCCCGCGCCTGCTCGTGCTGCTCGGTGGCGAGCGATCTCAGGAAAGTCCTGCGCAGCGCGACGAGCGCGAGCTCGTAGCTGACGATCTGGTGGTCGCGGCGTGCCGACAGCGCCCCCCAGAGCTGGAGGAGGATCCCTTCGAGGATCTCGGGGAAAGGACCCTCACCGTCGATCCGCAGCGACGCGACGTCCATGTTCTGCGCCGTGACCGTGCGGCTCATCGCCCTGAGCAGGTCGGCGTGGTCCTCGAAGATCTCCCGCGCCCCGTCCCAGGAGATCCCGGCCGAGTGGGCGGCGGCGCGGAGGTTCACGTGCTCCGTCCCCTGGTCGGCCGCGAGCTGGAGCGCTGCGACGACGATGCGGTCACGACGCTCCTCGAGCGTCCATCCCATGGTGCTTCTCCTCGTTCAGGTGTTCGGCCGCTCCCCCAGCACAGCCAATCATGCCCCGGGCCGGCCTGCGCGGGACCCTCGGCCCGTCGCGCGGGGACGTCGCCCGTCCAGGTCATGCGGGGAGGTGCGGCCCCCCGGGTGCATGGTGCGTGGGGACGACGAGCGCGGTGGCGATCGCGGCCAGGCCCTCCGAACGACCCGTGAGACCCAGGCCGTCCGTGGTGGTGGCGGTGACCGTCACGGGTGCCCCTGCTGCTCGCGAGAGGACCTCCTGGGCCTCCTCACGGCGCGGCCCGAGCCGAGGCCTGGTGCCGACGAGCTGGACGGCGACGTTCCCGATGACGAAGCCCGCGGCGCGCGCTCGTACCGCGGCCTCGGCGAGGAGGGAGGCACCGGACGCACCGGCCCACTCGGGGGCGCTCGTCCCGAAGTTCGAGCCGAGGTCCCCGAGGCCGGTGGCGGAGAAGATCGCGTCGGCGGCGGCGTGCGCCACGACGTCGGCGTCGCTGTGCCCGGCGAGGCCCGGCTGGCCGGGCCACAGGAGGCCGGCGACCCAGAGCTCACGGGACTCGTCCGGCCCGGCGAACGCGTGCACGTCCGTGCCGACCCCGACGCGCGGCAGCGGCGGCGTGCTCGGAGCACCTGAGGAGGTTCCTGCGCCCTCCGACGGGACCGCCGTCACGGAGTGTCCGGCCCGCCGGGCCCCGTGAGCCCTGACGGGCCGGGCCCGACGAGGATGTCCTCGTCAGCGAGCACCTGTGCCGCGAGGAGCTCGGCGACGGCGAGGTCGTGGGGCGTCGTGATCTTCAGGGCCGCGACGTCGCCCTCGACGACCCAGACCGTCTCCCCGACGGCCTCGACGAGGCTGGCGTCGTCGGTCGCGGCGGTCTCCTCGGAGCGGGCCCTCTCCTCGCCGGCGGCGTGCGCACGGACGAGCAGGTCCCACGTGAACCCCTGGGGTGTCTGCACGGCGCGCAGCGACGTGCGGTCGGCCGTGCCCGCCACGAGCTCGGGGCCCGTCCCTGCCGCGTCGAGCGCCGGGGCCACGAGCTTCATGGTGTCGGTGACGGCGTAGCCCGGGATGACGGCGCTGTACCCCTGCCGGACGGCGTCGACGATCCGCGCGACGAGCGCGGGCGGCGCGAACGGCCGAGCGGCGTCGTGGACGAGGACCACGTCCGGTGCTGCGCCCGGGCACGCGGCCGCGAGCGCCGCCAGACCGATGCCGACGGACTCCTGGCGGGTGCGCCCGCCCGCGACGACCTCCCAGGGCACGCTGATGGCCGCGTCGGCGACGGCCGAGCGGACCTCGTCGAGGTGGGACCCGGGGGCCGTGACGACGATGCGCTCGACGAGCTCCGTGCGAGCGAGCTGCCGTGCCGCGTGGGCGACGAGCGGTCGCCCGAGGACGGCCACGAGCGCCTTGGGGTACCCGAGACCGAGTCTGCTCCCTGAACCCGCTGCGGTGAGGACGGCGACGACCCGCGCCCGAGGCGCGGGTCGTCCGTCCGACGGGCTGTCGCTGCTCAGGACGCGAGCACCTCGTCGAGGATGGCCTCGGCCTTCTCCTCCTCGGTGTGCTCCGCGAGCGCGAGCTCGGAGACGAGGATCTGGCGGGCGCGGGCGAGCATCCTCTTCTCGCCGGCGGAGAGGCCACGGTCGGCGTCGCGACGCGACAGGTCGCGGACGACCTCGGCGACCTTGATCACGTCGCCCGACGCGATCTTCTCGACGTTGGCCTTGTAACGGCGCGACCAGTTGGTCGGCTCCTCCGTGTACGGGGCCCGCAGGACCTCGAACACACGGTCCAGGCCTTCCTGGCCCACGACGTCGCGGACGCCGACGAGATCGACGTTGTCCGCCGGGACCTCGATCGTCAGGTCGCCCTGCGCGACCTTGAGCTTGAGGTAGAGCTTGTCCTCACCGCGGATTGTTCGGGTCTTGATCTCTTCGATAAGAGCTGCACCGTGGTGCGGGTAGACAACGGTCTCCCCAACTGTGAACGTCATTGGTGGAAGTCCCCTTTCGCGGACGGCCATCTTACCACGGTGGAACGTTGCAATTCCGGGCGCTCCGCCGACGCGAGTTCCTGCGCCCGCGCCCCACCACGTAGGCTGTGCACCAGTTGTCTCGACCGTCTCGAGTGGCCACACCTGGAGTTCGCGTGATCCCACAGCCGTCCGTCCCCCGCCCCGTCGTCGCGCTGGGGGCGCTGGGCCTCGCCCTGAGCCTGTCCGCGTGCACCACCATCACCACCGACGCGCCCTACGCGGCGTCGGACGGAATCCGCGCGTCCGTCGGTGACGTCGAGGTGCTCAACCTCATGGTGGTCACCTCCGAGGAGGGTGCCGCCGGTCAGCTGCTCGGCGCCGCGACCGGGGCACGGTCGGCCGCCACCACCCTCGACATCAGCACCCCCGACGGGGCCGTCGGCATCCCGCTGAGCATCGAGGCGGGCGAGACCGTGAACTTCGCGCTCGAGGACGCGTCCCTGACGCGTATCGAGTCCGTGCCGGTCCCCCCGGGCGCCAACCTCGAGGTGACGCTGACGGACGGCGAGGGCCGCACGTCGGTCGTCCAGGTCCCCGTCCTCGACGGCACGCTCCCCGAGTACACGGACCTCGTCCCGACGGACGACACCCTCTGACCCACGCGCCGGCGAGCGGCGACGACGAAGGGCTGGATCCTCACGGATCCAGCCCTTCGTCGTCGTGGTCAGCGGGGTCTCACCCGAAGCGGCCGGAGATGTAGTCCTCGGTGGCCTGGACGTTCGGTGAGGAGAACATGGTGGACGTCTCGTCCATCTCGATGAGGCGGCCGGGCTTACCCGTGCCGGCGATGTTGAAGAACGCGGTGCGGTCGCTCACGCGTGCCGCCTGCTGCATGTTGTGCGTAACGATGACGATCGTGTACTCGCTCTTGAGCTCCGCCATGAGGTCCTCGATGGCCAGGGTCGAGATCGGGTCGAGGGCCGAGCAGGGCTCGTCCATGAGCAGGACGTCGGGCTTCACCGCGATGGCGCGGGCGATGCACAGGCGCTGCTGCTGGCCGCCGGAGAGCGAGGATCCGGGACGGTCGAGGCGGTCCTTCACCTCGGTCCAGAGGTTGGCACCCTGGAGCGAGGACTCCACGAGGTCGCTCGCGTCGCCCTTGGAGATCCGACGGTTGTTGAGCTTGACTCCGGCGAGGACGTTCTCGGCGATCGACATCGTCGGGAACGGGTTGGGCCGCTGGAAGACCATCCCCACCTGGCGTCGCACCTCGACCGGGTCGACGTCGCTCGCGTAGAGGTCCTGGCCGTCCATGACGGCCTTGCCCTCGACCCGCGCTCCGGGGATGACCTCGTGCATGCGGTTGAGCGTCCGCAGAAAGGTGGACTTCCCACAGCCGGACGGGCCGATGAGCGCAGTCACCGAGCGCTCCTCGATGGTCATCGAGACGTCCGCCACCGCCAGGAAGTCGCTGTAGTAGACGTTCAGGTCGCTGACGTCGATGCGCTTGGACACGGGAACCATTCCTTTTCTCGCCGCCCGGGGCGGGGCGGCACGGTCGTGCGGGACGGGCTCAGCGAGAGGCCTTCGGGGAGAAGTACCTGCTCACGAGACGGGCGACGATGTTGAGGAGCATGACGATGAGGATGAGCGTCAGGGCCGCGGCCCACGCCCGCTCGACCCCGATGCCTCCTTGCGAGTACTGCCGGTAGGCGTACACGGGGAGGGTGGCCATACGGCCGTCGAAGAGGTCCCAGTTGACGTCAGCAACGATACCGACGGTGAGGAGCAGGGGCGCCGTCTCGCCGATGACGCGTGCGACGGCGAGCATGACCCCCGTGACGATCCCGGCGATGGCCGTGCGGAGCACCACCTTGATGATCGTCAGCCACTTGGGGACGCCCAGCGCGTACGCGGCCTCGCGGAGCTCGTTGGGGACCAGCCGGAGCATCTCCTCGACCGACCGGATGACGACGGGCGTCATGAGGACGGCGAGAGCCGCGGCGCCCATGATGCCGGCCCGGTACGCGGGCCCGAAGACCAGCGTGAACAGGGTGAACGCGAAGAGACCTGCGACGATCGACGGGATGCCGGTCATGACGTCCACGAGGAACGTCACGCCGCGCGCGAGGTGACCGCGACCGTACTCGACGAGGTAGATCGCGGTGAGGATGCCGATGGGGACCGAGATCGCGGCCGCGGCCAACGTGATGTACAGCGTCCCCATGATGGCGTGGTAGACGCCACCCTCGGTCATCTCGCCGAAGACACCGACCATGTTCGTGTTGAGGAAGCTGGGACCGAACCGCGCAGCACCCTCGGTGATCACGGTCCACAGCAGGGACACCAGAGGGACCAGGGCGAGCGCGAAGGCGAACGTCACGAGGGTCGTGGCGAGCCGGTCGTTGGCCCGCCGCTCGCCCTCGACGACGCGGGAGGTGACGGTGAGGGCGACCGCGTAGACCACGGCTCCGAGCAGGACCACCCCCGCGGGCGTGGGGCTGCTCAGGACGAGGAGGACGAGGAACGCGAGGACGAGCGAGCCCGCGGCGAACGCCCAGGGCGACCAGGAGGGGAGCCGGGTGCGCGCCGGGGTGACCGACGTGAGCTCAGGGGTGGTGGTCGTCATCAGTTGGCTCCTGAGAACTCGCTGCGACGGGAGATGATCCACCGCGCGAACATGTTGACGGCGAGGGTGATGACGAAGAGCGCCAGACCGGTCGCGATGAGCGCGCTCACCGAGAGGCCCGAGGCCTCGGGGAACTTCGACGCGATGTTCGCGGCGATCGACTGGTGCTGCCCCGGCTTGAGGAGGAAGAACGAGTAGAGGAACCCGGGCGACAGGATCATGAGGACGGCCATGGTCTCGCCGAGCGCCCGGCCGAGGCCGAGCATCGACGCGCTGATGACGCCGGAGCGCCCGAAGGGCAGGACGGCCATCCGCACCATCTCCCAACGGGTCGCGCCGAGCGCGAGCGCCGCCTCCTCGTGGAGGCGGGGCGCCTGGAGGAACACCTCGCGCGCCACCGCCGTGATGATCGGCAGGATCATCACCGCGAGCACGATCGATGCCGTGAGGACGTTCTTCGCCGGAGGCTGGTAGCCCTCGAACAGCGGGATCCACCCGAGGAAGTCCGTCATCCACCGGAACGCAGGGTCGAGCGTCGGGGCCAGCCACAGAGCGCCCCAGAGGCCGTAGACCACGGAGGGGATGGCCGCCAGGAGGTCGATGACGTACCCGAGGCTCTGGGCGAGCCGCCGCGGCGCGTAGTGCGAGATGAAGAGGGCGATGCCCACGGCCAGCGGCACCGCGATGAGCAGCGCGAGCAGCGACGCCAGGAGGGTCCCGAAGATCAGCGGGCCGACGTACCCGAGGAACGTCGAGGACCCGAACCAGGAGATCTCCTGGAGCTCTTCCGGGGACGCCGTCAGCGCGGGCCACGCGCGGAGCACGAGGAAGCCGGCGACTGCGGCGAGCGTCACGAGGATCAGGAGGCCGGCGCCGACCGAGAGGTACTCGAAGAGCCGGCCCGCGAGGCCGCCCTTGCTGCGCCTGGCGCGAGGCTCTTGCTGGTCCGGTCGTCCGCCGACCTTGGGGGGGCTCAGTACGGCCACGAGATCTCCGTCAGCTGGGTGTGTGGGTGGTGCTGGATGGTGGTGCGTGGTGCATCTGTGACACCGCTGCGGCGGGCCGCGTCCCGGAGCGTACCCGGGACCCGACCCGCCGTCGCGGTCGTCAGCGTATCGGCTGGGTCAGCCGACCGTGGTGATGGAGTCGATCGCAGCCTGGACCTCGGTGCGGAGGTCGTCCGAGATCGGTGCGGAGCCTGCCACGTCGGCCGCCTCGGCGACCTCCTGGCCCTCTTCGCTGGCGACGTAGGTGAGGAACGCCTTGACGGCCTCGGTCTGCGCCTCGTCCTCGTACTGCGAGCACGCGACGGAGTACGAGATGAGGACGAGCGGGTAGGCGCCCTCGGCCGTGGTCTCACGGTCGAGCTCGACGACGAGACGCTTGTCGGTGGCACCCTCGGCGCGCGGCGAGGCGTCGACGACCGCGGCTGCGGCCTCGGCGGAGAACGGGACGTACTCCTCGCCGACCTTGAGCGCGACGGTACCGAGGTCGCCGGCACGCGAGGCGTCGGCGTACCCGATGGAGCCCTCGGCGCCGGTCACGGTGTCGATGAGGCCGGAGGTGCCGTTCCCGGACTGCGTGCCCGAGATGGGCCAGTCACCGCTCGCCTCGTGCGGCCACGCGCCACCGGCGGCGGCCTCGAGGTACTCGGTGAAGTTCTCGGTGGTGCCGGACTCGTCGGACCGGTTCACGGGGACGATCGCCGTGTCGGGCAGCTCGACGCCCTCGTTCTCGGCGGCGATCGCGGGGTCGTTCCACACGGTGATGTCGCCGTTGAAGATCTTCGCGATCGTCTCGGCCGACATGTTGATGTTGTCCGCGTCGACGCCCGGGAGGTTGTAGACCACGGCGATGGGGCTGATGTAGAGCGGCAGCTCGATGGCCTCGCCACCGTAGCAACGCTCCACGGCCGCCTCGAGCTCCTCCTCGTCGAGCGCAGCGTCGCTCCCGGCGAACTGCACGCCGCCTGCGAGGAACTGCTCACGGCCACCACCGGAACCGATGGACTCGTACGTGACGGTGACGTCGGGTGCGACGGAGGCGAACGTCGCCATCCAGCCGCCCATGGCCTTCTCCTGGGAGGACGCGCCGGCACCCGCGATGCTGCCGGAGAGGTCCGACATCTCGTCGCCCCCCGCTGCGGTCGCGGCGTCCGTGGTGGCGTCCTCGCCGCATGCGGCGAGGGACACGGCGAGCGCTCCGGCCAGAACGATGCTGGCGAGGCTGCGGTTGTTCACACGCTTCACTGTCTTACCCATCCTCAAGTAGCTCGGTCGCAGCACGGGACGTGGTGCGAACAAGGACGACGCTAAGGAGCCCGGATGACCTGCCGGCCCTCGGAGGGTGAACGGGAGGTGAACACTGGGGAGACTCTCCACCGTCGTGCGCGCGCTGAGGTGCAGAGACGGACATTTGGTGCTGCCGTCCGCCGGTCGAGGAGATCTGCGTCACTCCGACTCGACGAACTTGTACCCCAGGCCGCGGACGGTGAGGAGGAGCTCCGGGCTGCCCGGGTCCTGCTCCACCTTGGCGCGGATCCGCTTGACGTGGACGTCGAGGGTCTTGGTGTCCCCCACGTAGTCCGACCCCCACACCCGGTCGATGAGCTGGCCGCGGGTGAGCACCCGGCCCGCGTTGCGCAGGAAGAGCTCGAGGAGGTCGAACTCCTTGAGCGGCAGCGACACCACCTCGTCGCGGACCGTCACCACGTGCCGCTCGACGTCCATCCGCACCGGACCGGCGACCAGGGTGTCCTCCGTCCCGACCTCCTCCGGGTCCACCGCAGGCTGCCGCCGCCGCAGCACCGCCCGCACCCGGGCGAGCAGCTCACGGAAGGAGTACGGCTTCGTGACGTAGTCGTCGGCGCCGAGCTCCAGGCCCACGACCTTGTCGATCTCCCCGTCCTTGGCGGTGAGCATGATCACCGGGACGTCCCCGCGCTGACGCAGCTCGCGGCACACCTCGGTGCCGGAGAGCCCGGGGAGCATCAGGTCGAGGAGCACGAGGTCGGCACCAGCCTCGTCGTACGCGACGAGCGCCTCGGTGCCGGACGCGACGGCGACCACCTCGTACCCCTCCCGGGTGAGCTGGTACGCCAACGGCTCACGGTAGGACTCCTCGTCCTCGACCACCAGGATGCGGGTCACGCATCCACCTCCTTCATCGGGTCCATCTGCGGTTCGCCGTCCTCGCGGGCGGCAGGGATACGGAGCGTGAAGGTGGAGCCGCGCCCGGGCTCCGACCAGATGCGCACGTCCCCGCCGTGGTCGGCGGCGACGTGCTTGACGATGCTCAGGCCGAGACCCGTGCCGCCGGTGTCGCGCGAGCGTGCCGGGTCCACCCGGTAGAAGCGCTCGAAGATACGGTCCTGCTGGGCCGCGTCGATGCCGATGCCCTGGTCGACGACGGCGATCTCGACGAGGTCGTCGACGGTGGACACGCCGAGCCCCACGCGCGTGTGCGGGCCCGAGTAGGCGACCGCGTTGTCGAGGAGGTTGCGCACCGCGGTGACGAGCAGCGAGTGGTCGCCGAACACCCGCAGACCACGCTCCCCCCCGACCGTGAGCGTGATGTCCTTGGCCTGAGCGACGACCCGGGCGCGGTCGGCGGCCTCGTCGACCACACGGTCGATCTCGATGACCTCGACCTCCTGGAGCGCCCCCGCCACCTGCAGCCGGGACAGCTCGATGATCTCGTGGACGAGAGCCGCCAGCCGGGTCGACTCCTGCTGCATCCGCCCCGCGAAGTGCCGCACGGCGTCGGGGTCCTCCGCCGCGTCCTGCATGGTCTCCGCGAGGAGCGCGATCGCCCCGACGGGAGTCTTCAGCTCGTGGGAGACGTTGACCGCGAAGTCCCGGCGGATCGCCTCGACCCTGCGCGCCTCGGTCCGGTCCTCCGCGAGCACGACCACGTGCTCGGTGTCGATGAGCGCGACCCGCACCTGGAGCATCACCCGGCCGCGCCCCACGGGTCCTCTCGGGAGCTCGAGCTCCTCGTCGGCGATGACACCGTCACGGCGGACCGCGTCGACCATGTCCTGGATGGCGGCGTGCGCCACGACGTCACCCCGGACCACCCCGAGGGCGTACGCCGCCGCGCTCGCACGGATCACCGTGTCGTCCGCACCGAGGACCACCGCGGCGGAGCGCAGCACTGCGAGGACGCGCACGACACCGGCGTCGATGTCGGGCACACGGCGGGCGGGCACGCCCTTCTGCTCACGCTCGCTGATGCGGAACGCCAGCGTCGCGAGCACCCCCGTCGCGAGGCCGAGCACGCCGGCCAGCATCATCGAGAAACCATCCACGACCGTCAGCCTACGGTCGTGGCGACGTGTGCGGCGCAGCATGACGCGTCATGATGGTGCCAGCGCCACGATCCGGCGGCGCCGGGCACGAAGTGTTCACCTCGCGGCGGTCCGGTGTTCACCGTCCGGCCCCCCGGGCCACACCTGGGGTTGCGAGGGTGAGCGCTGCTCCACACCACGAGAGGGAACACATGCGCGAGATCTTCGAAGCCGAGCTCCAGCAGATCGGCGACGACCTGGCGGAGATGAGCCGCCTGGTCGAGTCCGCGATCAGTCGTGCGGGGACGGCGCTGCTCACCGCAGACCTCCAGCTCGCACAGTCCGTCATCGCCGCGGACCACGCGATCGACCAGCTCGAGCGGGAGCTCGACGAGCGGTGCGTCCTCCTCCTGGCCCAGCAGCAGCCCGTCGCGACGGACCTCCGCGTGGTCGTCAGCGCCCTGCGGATGAGCTCCACCCTCGAGCGGATGGGCGACCTCGCCCGGCACATCGCCCAGGTGGCGCGCGGCCGATACCCCCACCGCGCAATCGCGCCCGCGGCGGAGGCGACCTTCGCCGGCATGCACGAGGCCGCCACGGGTGTGGCGCAACGCACCACGACCCTCCTCACCACCCGGGACCTCGCGGTCGCGAGCACCATCGAGCGCGAGGACGACACGCTCGACCTGCTCCACCAGGACACCTTCGCGGCGCTCCTCAACGAGACGTGGGACGGCACCGCGCAGCAGACCATCGACGTGACGCTCGTCGCCCGCTACTACGAGCGGTTCGGGGACCACGGCGTGTCCATCGCCCGCCGCGTCGTCTACCTCGTCACCGGCGACTTCGCCGAGGAGCGCGGCGTCACGACTCCCTGAGCCGAGACCAGCGACGCACAGGAGGGCCGTCCCCGGTGGGG
>NZ_JAEINH010000003.1:293128-353314 GCF_016342785.1 Sanguibacter suaedae | reverse complement strand
GAACCCGGAAGCTAAGCCCTTCAGCGCCGATGGTACTGCACGGGAGACTGTGTGGGAGAGTAGGACGCCGCCGGACAACCATTCACGAAGGCCCACCCCGCAAGGGGTGGGCCTTCGTCATTCCACCACAGCGACACCGAGACACGCGCGACACACACCGCACGCCTCAGCGTGCGCCCCGGAACGGGTATCGCACGAGGGCCTAGACTGGGCGCATGTCCACACTTTCCCGTGACGAGGTCGCGCGAGTCGCAGCCCTCGCCCGCATCGACCTACGACCAGAAGAGCTCGACCGCCTCGCCGGCGAGCTCGTCGTCATCGTCGACGCGATCGCAGAGGTGTCCGCGGTCGCCACGCCCGACGTCCCCGCGACGAGCCACCCCCTCCCACTGACGAACGTCTTCCGAACGGACACCCCTGTACCCCCCCTCGACGTCGACGACGTCATGGCGTCCGCGCCCGCGAGCGAGGGTGGACGGTTCCTCGTCCCCCAGATCCTCGGGGAGGACTCATGAGCGACCTCACGCGTCTCTCGGCCGACACCATGGCTCAGCAGCTCGTCTCCGGTCAGATCACCAGCGTCGAGCTCACCCAGGCGCACCTCGACCGGATCGCCGACGTCGACCGAGCCGTCCACGCCTTCCTGCACGTGAGCAGCGAGGACGCGCTCTCCGCCGCGGGCGACGTCGACGCCCGCCGCGCGGCAGGTGAGACGCTCCACCCGCTCGCAGGTGTGCCCGTCGCCGTCAAGGACGTCGTCGTGACGCGAGGGATGCCCACCACCGCCGGGTCCAAGATCCTCGAAGGATGGGTCCCTCCGTACGACGCGACCCTCGTCGAGAAGCTGCGTGCCGCCGGGATGCCCATCCTCGGCAAGACGAACATGGACGAGTTCGCCATGGGATCGTCCACCGAGCACTCCGCATATGGCAACACCCACAACCCGTGGGACCTCGACCGCATCCCCGGTGGATCCGGGGGCGGATCCGCTGCGGCCGTGGCCGCTTTCGAGGCGCCGCTGGCCATCGGGACCGACACCGGCGGATCCATCCGGCAGCCCGGTGCCGTCACGGGCACCGTCGGCGTGAAGCCTACCTACGGCGGAGTGTCGCGGTACGGCCTCATCGCCATGGCGTCCTCCCTCGACCAGGCCGGCCCCGTGACGAGGTCCGTCCTCGACGCCGCCCTGCTCCACGAGGTCATCGGCGGCCACGACCCCCGTGACTCGACCTCCTTGCCCGACCCCGTCCCGGCGCTGTCGGCCGCTGCACGACTCGGCGCGCAGGGCGACCTCACGGGCGTCCGGGTCGGTGTCGTCAACGAGCTGAGCGGCGAGGGGTACCAGGCCGGGGTCTCCGCACGCTTCGAGGAGTCGCTCGACCTGCTGCGCGCGGCAGGAGCCGAGATCGTCGAGGTCGGCTGCCCCAGCTTCCGGCACGCGCTGTCCGCCTACTACCTGATCATGCCGTCGGAGGCCTCCAGCAACCTCGCGAAGTTCGACGGGATGCGCTTCGGCCTCCGTGTCGAGCCCGAGGACGGACCCGTGACCGCCGAGCGCGTCATGGCGGCCACCCGCGGTGCGGGGTTCGGCGACGAGGTCAAGCGTCGGATCATCCTCGGCACGTACGCCCTGTCAGCGGGCTACTACGACGCTTACTACGGCAGTGCTCAGAAGGTTCGCACGCTCATCCAGCGCGACTTCGACGCAGCGTTCGCGTCGGTCGACGTCCTCGTCTCACCGACATCGCCCACGACTGCGTTCCGGTTCGGCGAGAAGCTCGACGACCCCCTCGCCATGTACCTCAACGACATCGCGACCATCCCCGCCAACCTCGCAGGTGTCCCGGGCCTCTCGGTGCCCAACGGACTGTCTGACGACGGTCTCCCCGTCGGCTTCCAGATCCTCGCACCTGCCAGGGCCGACGACCGCCTCTACCGGGTGGGCGCCGCCCTCGAGGCGGCGCTCGAGGCAGGGTGGGGCGGTCCGTTGCTCGCCCAGGCACCAGAACTGGAGATCGCACGATGAGCCACACCGCACCCGACCTCGTCGACTACGACGAGGCGGTCGCCCGGTTCGACCCCGTCATCGGCATCGAGGTCCACGTGGAGCTCGGAACCCTCACCAAGATGTTCTGCGCCGCCGAGGTCGAGTTCGGCGGAGAGCCCAACACCCAGGTGACGCCCGTATCGTTGGGCCTGCCGGGGGCGCTCCCGGTGCTCAACGGCACGGCCGTCGAGTACGCCATCCGGATCGGGCTCGCGCTGAACTGCCAGATCGCGGAGTCCTGCCGTTTCGCACGGAAGAACTACTTCTACCCGGACGTGCCCAAGAACTTCCAGACGTCCCAGTACGACGAGCCCATCGCTTTCGACGGCTACCTCGACGTCGAGCTCGACGACGGGTCGATCTTCCGGGTCGAGATCGAGCGCGCCCACATGGAGGAGGACGCGGGCAAGAACACCCACGTCGGCGGGAGCACCGGCCGGATCCACGGCGCCGAGTACTCGCTCGTCGACTACAACAGGGCCGGCATCCCGCTCGTCGAGATCGTCACGCGCCCCATCGAGGGCGCCGGCGAACGCGCACCCGAGGTCGCCCGCGCCTACGTCCAGACGATCCGCGACATCTTCCGGGCACTCGGGGTCTCGGAAGCACGGATGGAACGGGGCAACGTCCGCGCCGACGTGAACCTCTCCCTGCGGCCGACCCCCGAGTCCCCGCTCGGGACGCGGACGGAGACGAAGAACGTCAACTCCTTCCGGTCGGTGGAGCGGGCCGTCCGCTACGAGATCTCCCGTCAGGCCGCCGTGCTCGACGCGGGAGAGCGCGTCGTGCAGGAGACCCGCCACTGGCACGAGGACACTTCCACCACGACGTCCGGGCGTGTGAAGTCCGACGCGGAGGACTACCGGTACTTCCCAGAGCCCGACCTCGTGCCCGTCGCCCCGTCCCGCGAGTGGGTCGAGGAGATCCGGGCGACCCTCCCCGAGCTGCCTGCCGCGCGGCGCCGACGTCTCCAGGGGGAGTGGGGCTACTCCGACCCCGAGATGCGGGACGTCGTCAACGCCGGGGCGATGGAGCTCATCGAGACCACCATCGAGGCGGGCTCCAGCCCGGCCGCAGCACGCAAGTGGTGGATGGGCGAGCTCGCTCGGACCGCGAAGACCACCGAGGTCGAGCTGTCCGAGCTGCCTGTCACGCCGGAGCAGATCGGCCAGCTCCAGTCGCTCGTGGACTCGGGACGCATCAACGACAAGATCGCCCGGCAGGTCCTCGAGGGCGTGCTCGCGGGAGAGGGCTCGCCGGAGGAGATCGTCTCCGCGCGGGGGCTCGAGATCGTCTCGGACGACGGGCCGCTGCTCGAGGCCATCGACGCCGCGCTGGCCGCACAGCCGGACATCGCGGAGAAGATCCGCTCGGGGAACCTCGGCCCGGTCGGTGCTGTCATCGGCGCCGTCATGAAGGCGACCCGAGGTCAGGCCGACGCCGGCCGCGTCAGGGAGCTCATCCTCGAACGCACCACCTGATCGCAGCACGAAGGCCGACGGCCCGCACCGACCCTCGGTGCGGGCCGTGCGGCCTTCCGTCGCTAGCGCCCCGTCTCGCCTGAGCGGACGAGCCTCTCAGGCGCGTCGGTGGCGTTCGTAGTCGGCGAGCGTCACGCGTCGCTCCTCGGCGTGGTCGACGAGGCGCTCGGGGTAGCCGGTCGGGAGCCGGGAGAGCTTCCACGGCTCGTGGACAGCCTTCCCCGGGACGTCGCGCAGCTCGGGGACCCATCGACGGACGTAGTCACCGTCGGGGTCGAACTTCAGCCCCTGGGTGACGGGGTTGAAGATCCGGAAGTACGGTGCGGCGTCCAGCCCGGTGCCGGCGACCCACTGCCAGTTCAGCTGGTTCTGCGCGACGTCCCCGTCGACGAGATGCGCCATGAAGTGCGCTGCCCCGCGCTGCCAGGGGACATGGAGGTCCTTCACCAGGAACGACGCGACGATCATGCGCAGCCTCCCGTGCATCCACCCCTCGGCGAGGAGCTGCCGCATCCCGGCGTCCACCACCGGGTAGCCGGTCCTCCCTGCGGTCCACGCGTCGAACCACGGGTCGGCGACGGCAGCGGGGGCCCAGGAGTCGTCGGGCAGGACCTGGCGGAGCGAGGAGTGCGCTGCGTCCGGCGCGTGGAAGAGCACGTCCGCGTGGAAGTCGCGCCACGCGATCTGCGACCTGAACGCGTCGGGGCCCACCCCGGAGAGCGTGCGGAGGTCGGCGAGCATCGTCCGGGGGTGGATCTCACCCCACTTCAGGGGCACCGACATCCGTGACGTGGTGTCGAGGTCCGGTCGGTCCCGGTCCTGTGCGTACCGGTCGACGTCGTCGAGGTACGCGTGCCACCGCCTGAGAGCATGGTTCTCCCCGGCAGCCGCTCCCGCCGCCGTCGGCGGGAGGCCCTCGCCGGGGACGTCGGCCCACCGGGCGCCCGAGAGCGCAGGAGCCGGGGAGGGCCACCCGTGCTCGTACCAGGCCCTGCGGAACGGCGTGAACACCCGGTAGCCCGTCCCGGCACCCGTCCGCAGCCGCCCTGGGCTCACCGCGTACGGTGTCCCCGTGCTCACGAGCCGGACGCCCGCAGCACCGAGCGCCGACCCCACGGCGGAGTCCCGGGCACGCCCCCGCGGCTCCGCGACGCCCGTGACGTGCACGGCGGTGGCCGTGACCTCCATGGCGACGGACGGCACGACGACGGCAGGGTCACCACGGCGGACCACCAGACGCCCGCCCATCTGCTCGTCGAGGGCTGCGAGCGAGCGTGCGAGATGGCTGAGGCGGGGGCCACCCGACACGGAACAGAGGGAGTCGTCGACGACGAACAGCCCGACGAGGTCGTCCCCATCCGCGGCAGCCTCGCGCGCCGCGGCGAGCAGGGCCGGGTTGTCCGACAGGCGGAGATCTCGTCGGAACCAGTGGATCGTCGTCACCGGACCACAGTAGGTGGAGCGGCCGGACCGGGCGCGATCACGGGCCGCCGCACCGGCGGCGTCCGCAGGGTGGTTGCCGCGGCTCGTCCGGTCGGCGCGGTCCTACACTCGAGAGCATGAGCGAAACGCCTGACACCACCCGTGACGCCGCTGCCGGAGAGGGCTCCTCGGCCGGGGTCGACATCAAGCCCCGGTCCCGCAAGGTCACCGACGGCATCGAGGCCACGGCCTCACGCGGCATGCTCCGCGCCGTCGGGCTCGGGGACGACGACTTCGCCAAGCCCCAGATCGGCGTGGCGAGCTCGTGGAACGAGATCACGCCGTGCAACCTGTCGCTCGACCGCCTGGCGAAGGCGGTGAAGAACGGCGTGCACGCGGGCGGCGGGTACCCGCTCGAGTTCGGCACCATCTCCGTGTCCGACGGGATCTCCATGGGTCACGAGGGCATGCACTTCTCGCTCGTCTCGCGCGACATCATCGCCGACTCCGTCGAGACGGTCATGCAGGCCGAGCGGCTCGACGGGTCTGTTCTCCTCGCCGGCTGCGACAAGTCGCTGCCGGGCATGCTCATGGCCGCGGCACGCCTCGACCTGTCGTCGGTCTTCCTCTACGCCGGCACGATCATGCCGGGCTGGGTGAAGCTCGAGGACGGCACCGAGAAGGACGTGACGCTCATCGACGCGTTCGAGGCCGTCGGCGCCTGTGCCAAGGGGCTCATGAGCAAGGGTGACCTCGACCGCATCGAGCGGGCCATCTGCCCCGGAGAGGGAGCGTGCGGCGGGATGTACACCGCCAACACGATGGCGTCCGTCGCCGAGGCGATCGGGATGTCGCTGCCCGGGTCCGCTGCGCCGCCGTCGGCGGACCGCCGACGCGACGCGTTCGCTCTGAAGTCGGGCGAGGCCGTCGTCGAGCTCCTGCGCAAGGGCATCACCGCGCGCCAGATCATGACCAAGGAGGCGTTCGAGAACGCGATCGCCGTCGTCATGGCGTTCGGCGGGTCGACGAACGCCGTGCTCCACCTGCTGGCCATCGCCCACGAGGCCGAGGTGGACCTCACGCTCGACGACTTCACCCGGGTCGCGGAGAAGGTCCCGCACCTCGGTGACCTCAAGCCGTTCGGCCGGTACGTCATGGCGGACGTCGACCGCATCGGCGGTGTCCCGGTCGTCATGAAGGCGCTCCTCGACGCGGGGCTGCTCCACGGCGACTGCCTCACCGTCACGGGGAAGACCGTCGCGGAGAACCTCGCGGACATCGCACCGCCCGACCCCGACGGCAAGATCCTGCGAGCGCTGTCGAACCCGATCCACCGCACCGGCGGGATCACGATCCTCCACGGGTCGCTCGCTCCCGAGGGTGCGGTGGTGAAGTCCGCGGGCTTCGACTCGGACGTGTTCGAGGGCACCGCGCGGGTGTTCGAGCGCGAGCGGGCGGCGATGGATGCCCTCGAGGACGGGACCATCGCCGCGGGCGACGTCGTCGTCATCCGCTACGAGGGCCCCAAGGGCGGGCCCGGCATGCGCGAGATGCTGGCCATCACCGGTGCCATCAAGGGCGCCGGCCTGGGCAAGGACGTCCTGCTCCTCACGGACGGGAGGTTCTCCGGGGGGACCACGGGACTCTGCGTGGGTCACGTGGCGCCGGAGGCCGTCGACGGTGGTCCGATCGCCTTCGTGAAGGATGGCGACCGTATCCGTCTCGACGTCGCGAGCGCGACCCTCGAGGTCCTCGTCGCACCCGAGAAGCTCGAGGCCCGCAAGGCAGGCTGGCAGCCGCTGCCTCCCACGTACACGCGCGGGGTGCTGGCGAAGTACGCCAAGCTCGTGCACTCCGCGTCGCAGGGTGCCGTCCTCTACTGAGCCCGGTCAGTCCTCGGCGAGCAGGACGACGAGCTCGTCCCGGGGCGAGTCGTCGGAGTTGCGGTCGTGCGCCGGGAGGCGCAGGACCAGCTCCGCCCTGTCGAGAGTGTCCCGGTCGACGGGGAACGCGACCCACCCACGTTGCGAACGGCCACCGGGCAGGTCCTCGAGGGGCCACAGCGTGGCATCGGTGAGGGCGACGGACACGGCTGGGCTCGTCTCGGCGGCGCGTTCGTCGCCCGCGGCGGCCCGCAACGCGAGATCGGAAGGTCCCGTCGTCGCCTGGAGGACGTCGCCCGCGGAGAGGGTCACGTCGACGAGGACCAGCACCTGCGCGTCGCCGTCGTAGCCGTTCGGGGTGGGGAAGTCCGTCACCGTCCCGTGGACGGTGAGGGTCGTCTCGAGGAGTCGGTCCGTGGCCACTCTCTCGAAGGCCCGGTGGGTGAGGCCGCCGGGGTCCGTGCGGCCCGTGACATCCGTCGAGCATCCGGTGAGGGCCATCCCGAAGGCCACGGCAGCTACAGCCGCACCTCGACGGCATGGCCGTACGGCCGTGAGACGCAGGCTCATCGGGGTGGTCCTCCGGGTGGGTGTCTGGTGCGCGTCCTTACTCTAGGTCCTCGCGGTACGGGAGAACCGAGATCCACAGGGCCGATCGTCCGTGCAGGCCGACCCTTCCAGGTCCTCGTCCGTGATCACCCGTATCTCAACCAGCGAGACGGGCGTGCCGATGGGTGACATAGCCTGGCGCGGAGCGTACTGTGCATCGTGTGCAGACGATCATTCTCGTAGTACTTCCTGAGCGCGTTGGCTGAGGCCCACCACTGAGGTCTCGTCAGCGCGCTCACCCCTCGAAGAGCCCTAACCGGGTCCGAGGGGTTTTTTCATGTCACCACCCGTGAGGACCGGTCCGAGGCCCACAAGGCGCAGGACCAGAATCCACCCGTTTCCGTACACAGGAGAACCCGATGGTCCAGGGACCCACCCCGGCGCCGCCCGGCGCACCCAAGCCCGTCCCGACCGCGCCGCGCGCGACCGTCGATGCAGAGGTCGTCGCGCCGTACGAGCTCACGGGGGCCGAGTCCATCGTCCGGTCCCTCGAGGCTGCCGGTGCCGAGGTCGTCTTCGGGATCCCCGGTGGCGCGATCCTCCCGACGTACGACCCCCTCATGGACTCGAAGCGGCTGCGCCACATCCTCGTGCGCCACGAGCAGGGCGGCGGGCACGCAGCGTCCGGGTACGCCCACGCCACCGGTCGCGTCGGCGTGACGATGGCGACGTCCGGCCCCGGAGCGACGAACCTCGTCACCCCGATCGCCGACGCCAACATGGACTCGATCCCCATGGTCGCCATCACCGGCCAGGTGGGTGCGTCCCTCATCGGGACCGACGCGTTCCAGGAGGCCGACATCGTCGGCATCACCCTGCCGGTGACCAAGCACAACTTCCTCGTTACGGACCCCGACGACATCCCGCGGACCATCGCCGAGGCGTTCCACATCGCGTCCACCGGCCGGCCCGGACCCGTGCTCGTCGACATCGCGAAGTCGGCGATGCAGTCGCGCACGACCTTCTCGTGGCCCCAGGCGCTCGACCTCCCGGGCTACCACCCGGTGACCAAGCCGCACAGCAAGCAGATCCGCGAGGCCGCGCGGCTCCTCGCGTCGGCCCGCCGCCCGGTGCTCTACGTCGGCGGAGGCACGATCCGATCGGGCGCCGCAGCCGAGCTGCGGGCGCTCGTCGACCTGTCCGGCGCAGCGGCCGTCACCACCCTCATGGCCCGCGGTGCGCTGCCCGACTCCCACCCGCAGAACCTCGGCATGCCCGGCATGCACGGCACCGTGCCCGCCGTCGCGGCGCTGCAGAAGGCGGACCTCGTGTTCGCGCTCGGGGCCCGGTTCGACGACCGCGTCACGGGCAAGCTCTCGAGCTTCGCGCCGCACGCCACGATCATCCACGCGGACATCGACCCCGCCGAGATCGGGAAGAACCGCATCGCCGACGTTCCGATCGTCGGTGACCTCAAGGAGGTCATCGCGGACCTGCTTCCCGAGCTGCAGCGCGAGCACGAGAAGAACGGCCGGCCGGACCTCGAGGCGTGGTGGCGGCAGATCGACAGCTGGCGGGACACGTACCCCCTGGGATTCACGGAGCCCGAGGACGGCCACCTCGCCCCGCAGCACATCATCAGCCGTCTCGGCGAGATCTCCGGGCCCGACAGCATCTACGTCGCGGGCGTGGGGCAGCACCAGATGTGGGCGTCGCAGTTCATCCGCTACGAGCGGCCCAACACGTGGCTGAACTCCGGTGGTCTCGGCACCATGGGCTACTCGATCCCTGCGGCCATGGGCGCCAAGGTCGGGCAGCCCGACCGGACGGTCTGGGCGATCGACGGCGACGGGTGCTTCCAGATGACCAACCAGGAGCTCGCGACCTGCACGATCAACGACATCCCCATCAAGGTCGCGCTCATCAACAACTCGTCGCTGGGAATGGTCCGGCAGTGGCAGACCCTCTTCTACGAGTCGCGCTACTCCAACACCGACCTGCACACCGGGCACGGGACGCGGCGCGTCCCCGACTTCGTCAAGCTGGCCGAGGCGTACGGGTGCGTCGGGATCCGCGTGGAGCACGCGAACGAGGTCGACGCCGCGATCAAGCGTGCCGAGGAGATCGACGACCAGCCGGTGCTGGTCGACTTCAACGTGTCGCGAGACGCCATGGTGTGGCCGATGGTGGCTGCCGGCGTGAGCAACGACGACATCCAGTACGCGCGCGGCATCTCGCCCGCGTGGGACCGCGAAGACTGACCGGGAAGGCTGGAAGCTGAGATGACTCGTCACACCCTCTCGGTCCTCGTGGAGAACAAGCCGGGCGTGCTCACACGCGTCTCGGGCCTGTTCGCCCGCAGGTCCTTCAACATCCACTCCCTCGCGGTCGGACCGACCGAGCACGAGGAGCTGTCGCGGGTGACCGTCGTCGTGGACGTCGACGAGCTCCCGCTGGAACAGGTGACCAAGCAGCTCAACAAGCTGATCAACGTCATCAAGATCGTCGAGCTCGACCCCGCCGCCGCCGTGCAGCGGGAGCTCATGCTCGTGAAGGTTCGTGCCGACCTCGGCAACCGCACCCACGTGCTCGAGGTCGTCCAGCTGTTCCGCGCCCACGTGGTCGACGTCGTCCCGGACGCCGTGACGATCGAGGCCACCGGCAACCCCGAGAAGCTCGCCGCGCTCCTCGGAGCGCTCGAACCCTTCGGGATACGTGAGATCGTCAAGTCGGGCACCGTCGGGATCGGGCGAGGAGCCCGGTCGATCACAGACAGGGCCCTCGAGCGGGTCAACCGCTCCGCCTGACCGCACCACGACTCACGACCGCACGACTGCACCACCACGCACGACACATCACACACGAACCAAGGAGATCCACGGTGGCTGAGCTGTTCTACGACGACGACGCTGATCTGTCCATCATCGCGGGCCGCAAGGTCGCGGTCATCGGCTACGGCAGCCAGGGGCACGCCCACGCGCTGAACCTCCGCGACTCGGGCGTCGACGTCCGCGTCGGGCTGCGCGAGGGGAGCTCGTCCCGGGTCAAGGCCGAGGACGAGGGGCTGCGCGTCCTGTCCGTCGCGGAGGCCGTCAAGGAGGCCGACGTCGTCGTCATCCTCGCTCCCGACCAGGTGCAGCGGCACGTGTACGCCGAGGAGATCGCCCCCAACCTCACCGAGGGTGCCGCTCTCGTCTTCGGGCACGGCTTCAACATCCGCTTCGGGTACATCAAGCCCGAGGCCGGGCACGACGTCCTCATGGTCGCCCCCAAGGGCCCGGGGCACCTGGTGCGCCGCGAGTACCTCGACGGCCGCGGCGTGCCCGTGATCGTCGCCGTCGAGCAGGACGCGTCCGGCTCGGCCTGGGATCTCGCGCTCTCCTACGGCAAGGCGATCGGAGGCCTCCGTGCCGCCGGCATCAAGACGACGTTCACCGAGGAGACGGAGACCGACCTCTTCGGCGAGCAGGCCGTCCTCTGCGGTGGGGCGTCGCAGCTCGTCCAGTACGGCTTCGAGGTCCTCACCGAGGCCGGCTACCAGCCCGAGGTCGCGTACTTCGAGGTGCTCCACGAGCTCAAGCTCATCGTCGACCTCATGTGGGAGGGCGGCATCGCCAAGCAGCGCTGGTCCGTCTCCGACACCGCTGAGTACGGCGACTACGTGTCCGGCCCGCGGGTCATCACGCCCGAGGTGAAGGAGAACATGAAGGCCGTCCTCGCGGACATCCAGAACGGTGCCTTCGCGGAGCGCTTCATCACCGACCAGGACAACGGCGCGCCGGAGTTCAAGGAGCTGCGGGCCAAGGGCGAGGCGCACCCGATCGAGGCCACCGGCCGCGAGCTGCGCAAGCTCTTCGCGTGGGTCAAGCCGTCCGACGGCGACTACACGGAGGGAAGCGCCGGTCGCTGACCTCCCGTCCGCGCCGCGCATGACGTCGGGCCCGTCTGCTCTGTCGCAGGCGGGCCCGACCTGCTTGACTGGGCAGATGCCACTCCACGGAACGTACGAGCCCAGCACCGACGCACGGGTCCGCGAGCAGGTCGAGCTCTACGAACGGACCGAGGGCGCCGAGGGCGCGACCATGCGGGGGATGCCCGTGGTGGTGCTCACCTGCGTGGGCGCGCGGAGCGGCAACGTCCGCAAGGTGCCGCTCATGCGGGTCGAGCACGACGGCGAGTACGCCGTCGTCGCCTCCCTGGGCGGCGCACCCGCACACCCCACCTGGTACCACAACCTCGTCGCGCACCCGCACGTCGAGCTGCGCGACGGCGCGCACGTCGGTGATTACCTCGCGCGCGAGCTCGAGGGCGACGAGCGGGACCTCTGGTGGTCGCGTTCGGTGGATGCGTTCCCCGACTACGCGGACTACGCGGTCGCGACGGACCGGGTCATCCCCGTGTTCGTCCTCGAGCCGTTCGGGCCGGGCGCGGCTCCCGACGGCGTCGATGCCGCCGGGACGGTCGGCGGGGACGGGAACGACGTCCAGGTGTCGGAGGACGACGGGGACGAGATCGAGAGCTTCTGGCAGGCGGCGCGTGGCAGGGCCGGGCTCGGCAAGATCGAGGTGGTCGGCGGGGTGACGGTCGCCGCCGGTGTCGCCCCGCCCGCATGGGCCTTCGGGGACGACCCGCGCATGGCTGACGCACTGCTCGGCCTCGTGCTCTCCGGGACCAAGACCGCGACCTCGTCGGCACGGTGGGAGTACGACGACGAGGTGCCGCTCCCGGCGGTCGGTGATCTGTCGATCGTCCTCGACGGGTCTGGTCACCCCCGGGCGCTGGTGCGTGTCACCGAGGTGGCGGTCGTGCCCTTCGACGAGGTGACCGAGGAGTTCGCGGCGGCCGAGGGGGAGGGGGACCGGACCCTGGAGTCCTGGCGCAAGGACCACGAGGGGTTCTTCCGGCGCGCCCTGGACACGGTGGGGGAGCCGTTCACGACGGACATGCCCGTCGTGACGGAGCGCCTCGAGCTCCTGTACCCCCGCTCGGCGGGCTAGGCCGGGGCGTCCGTCCCGGTCGGGGTGACGTCGAGGACGACCTCGAACTCGAGCAGCGACGCGCCGGTCGCCACGGGCGGACGACCGGCGTGGGCCGCGGGCGAGCGCTGGTCGGCCCAGGCCAGGTAGGCCTCCTCGGTCTCCCAGGTGGTCGACACGAAGTAGCGGGTCTCGCCCCGGACGGGCCGGAGGAGCTGGAAGCCGAGGAACCCGGGGGACCCTTCGACCGCCCCCTTGCGTGCGGCGAACCGCTCCTCGAGCTCGGGTCCGGCGCCCTCGGGGACGTCGATGGCGTTGATCTTCACGACGGTCATGGCAGCACCCTCTCACGGGCACGGGACCCCTGGGAGGGACCGACGACCCGGGTCGCATGTCGAGACGCGCGTCCCGCTAGGTGGGACTGCGTATACCCTGGTGAACATGACGCGGAACATCGGGCTGGCAGTGGTCGCAGGCGACGGCATCGGGATCGAGGTCGTCGAGCAGGGGCTCGCCGTCCTCGACGTCGCGCTCTCGGGGAGCGACGTCACCGTCGCGACCACGGAGTTCGACCTCGGCGCGCAGCGCTGGCACCGCACGGGGGAGACCCTCACCGACGAGGACCTCTCCGCGATCCGCGGGCACGACGCGATCCTCCTCGGGGCCATCGGTGACCCGACCGTCCCGTCCGGGGTGCTCGAGCGCGGTCTGCTCCTGCGGCTGCGCTTCGCGCTCGACCACTACGTCAACCTGCGCCCCGGCAAGCTCTACCCCGGGGTGCGCTCCCCGCTCGCCGAGCCCGGTGAGATCGACTTCGTGGTCGTCCGCGAGGGCACCGAGGGACCGTACGTGGGCAACGGGGGAGCGATCCGTGCCGGCACGCCGCACGAGATCGCCAACGAGGTGAGCGTCAACACCGCCTTCGGCGTGGAGCGCGTGGTGCGCGACGCCTTCGCCCGTGCCCAGGCCCGCCCGCGCAAGCACCTGACGCTCGTCCACAAGCACAACGTCCTCGTCCACGCGGGACACCTCTGGCGCCGGACGGTCGAGGCCGTCAACGCGGACTTCCCGGACGTCACGACCGACTACCTCCACGTGGACGCCGCGACCATCTTCCTCACGACGAACCCGTCGCGGTTCGACGTCATCGTCACCGACAACCTCTTCGGTGACATCCTCACCGACCAGGCGGCCGCGATCACGGGCGGCATCGGCCTCGCGGCCTCCGCGAACATCAACCCGGACCGTTCGGTGCCCTCCATGTTCGAGCCCGTCCACGGGTCCGCCCCGGACATCGCCGGTCAGGGCAAGGCCGACCCCACGGCCACGGTCCTCTCCGTGTCGATGCTCCTCGACCACCTGGGCCTCACCGAGGAGGCTGCGCGCGTCGAGGCCGCGGTCGCCGCGGACCTCGTGGAGCGCGGCGACCGCGCCCGGTCAACTGCCGAGGTGGGCACCGACCTCGCGGACCGCGTCCGCGGCTGACCGCGGCCGGCCGCTCCTCGCCCCGACGACGTCGTGGCGGCCTCGCCGACCCGCGTCGTACCCTCCGGGCCCTGGACGTGGGAAACTGCGGGGATCGCCAGGTGAAAGGCCAAGGAACATGAGTTCAACGCTCGCAGGAACCCCGCAGTCCGTCGACGAGATGGCAGGCGCGTTCGACGTCCGGCGCACCGACGCGCCCCTCCCCGCCGAGGAGCGTGCGGCTGCGCTCGCGTCCCCGCGGTTCGGCACCGTCTTCACGGACCACATGGCCCGTGCGACGTGGTCGGACGCGACGGGATGGAGCGACCGCCGCGTCGAGCGGTACGGACCGCTCATGCTCGACCCCGCCAGCTCCGTCCTGCACTACGGGCAGGAGATCTTCGAGGGCCTCAAGGCGTACCGGCACGACGACGGGAGCGTGTGGAGCTTCCGTCCCGAGGCCAACGCGGCACGCTTCGCCCGCTCCGCCGCGCGGCTCGCCCTGCCGCAGCTCTCGACCGCCGACTTCGTGGGCGCCGTCGCCGCGCTCGTCCGGACCGACCTGGACTGGGTGCCGGACGGCGAGGAGGCCAGCCTCTACCTGCGGCCCTTCATGTACGCGTCCGAGGCGTTCCTCGGTGTGCGCCCCTCCATGGAGGCGGAGTTCCTCGTCATCGCGTCCCCGGTGGGGCCGTACTTCGCCGGCGGGGTGAAGCCCGTGTCCATCTGGGTCTCGGAGGACCACCACCGCGCGGGGCCGGGCGGGACGGGCGACGCGAAGTGCGGCGGGAACTACGCCGCGAGCCTGCTGCCCCAGGTCCTCGCCCACGAGCAGGGCTGCGAGCAGGTCTGTTTCCTCGACGCGGCGACGAACACCGCCATCGAGGAGCTCGGTGGGATGAACGTGTTCTTCGTGCGCGCCGACGGTTCCGTCGAGACCCCCGAGCTCACGGGCTCCATCCTCGAGGGCGTGACCCGCTCGTCGATCCTCCGTCTCCTCACGGACCGCGGGCACGACGTGGTGGAGCGCCGCATCCCGCTCACCGAGGTGCGCAGCGGCATCCAGGACGGGTCCATCACCGAGGTCTTCGCGTGCGGCACCGCAGCGGTGGTCACGCCGATCGGGCGTCTCGCCGGCACGGACTTCGACTTGACGATCGCCGACGGTGGCGCGGGAGACGTCACGATGACCGTCCGCGGCGAGCTCACCGACATCCAGAACGGCCGTGCCGCCGACACGCACGGGTGGATGACGCGCCTCGTCTGAGAGAGAGGAGCGGCGCCTCCGCGGTGCGGCCCTCGAACCGTCCGACGTCCACCCGACCATCAGCACGGAAGAGAGTTTCCCGTGAGCTTCCACGTGTACGACACCACCCTGCGTGACGGCGCCCAGCAGGAGGGCATGAACCTGTCCGTCGCGGACAAGCTCGCCATCGCGCCGTACCTCGACGAGCTCGGGGTGGGGTTCATCGAGGGCGGGTGGCCGGGAGCGGTCCCCAAGGACACCGACTTCTTCGCGCGGGCCGCCCGCGAGCTCACCCTGAAGAACGCGGTCCTGGCGGCCTTCGGTGCCACCCGCAAGGTCGGCACGCGTGCCGAGGACGACCCGCAGGTGTTCGCGCTCCTGCACTCGGGCGCCCCGGTCGTGACGCTCGTCGCCAAGTCCGACATCCGGCACGTGGAGCGCGCCCTGCGGACCACGGCCGAGGAGAACCTCGCGATGATCACGGACACCGTGCGGTTCCTCGTGTCCGAGGGCCGGCGCGTCGTGGTCGACGCGGAGCACTTCTTCGACGGGTACCGGTTCGACCCGGCCTACTCGCGCAGCGCCGTCGAGGCCGCTTTGGCGGCCGGGGCCGAGGTCGTCGCGCTCTGCGACACCAACGGTGGGATGCTCCCGCACTGGGTGTCGGACATCGTCACCGAGATCCGCGACGCCGTGGGCGACGGGCCGGTCCTCGGGATGCACGCCCACAACGACACGGGCTGCGCCGTCGCGAACACCCTCGCCGCGGTCGATGCCGGGTGCAGCCACGTCCAGGGGACCGTCAACGGGTACGGCGAGCGCACCGGGAACGCCGACCTCGTGACCGTCGTCGCGAACCTCGAGCTCAAGGGCGGCCGGTCCCTCCTGGCGGGCGAGGGCCTGGGCGACGCGTCGCGCATCGCGCACGCCATCAGCGAGATCACCAACATCTCGCCGTACGCGCGCCAGCCCTACGTGGGTGCGAGCGCGTTCGCCCACAAGGCCGGTCTCCACGCGAGCGCCATCAAGGTCGACCCGGACCTCTACCAGCACATCGACCCGACGCTCGTGGGCAATGACATGCGGATGCTCGTGTCCGACATGGCGGGGCGAGCCTCCATCGAGCTCAAGGGCAAGGAGCTCGGCTTCGACCTCTCGGGGCAGGCGGAGGTCCTCACGCGCATCACGTCACGCGTCAAGGAGGCCGAGGCGAACGGGTACACGTACGACGCCGCCGACGCGTCCTTCGAGCTGCTCCTCGTCGAGGAGATGGTCGGGGAGCGTCCCCGTTACTTCGACGTCGAGAGCTGGCGGACCATCGTGGAGCGCACCGGCCACCGTGGTGTCGTGGCCACCGCCGAGGCGACCGTCAAGCTCAACGCCGGTGGTGAGCGCCACGTGAGCACCGGGGAGGGCAACGGTCCGGTGAACGCCCTGGACCAGGCGCTCCGCCTCGCGTTGACCCGGGTGTACCCGCAGATCGAGACCTTCGAGCTCATCGACTTCAAGGTCCGCATCCTCGACCAGGAGCACGGCACCGACGCCATCACGCGCGTGCTCATCGAGACCACGGACGGGCAGCGCAGCTGGTCGACCGTCGGAGTCGGACCCAACCTCCTCGAGGCGTCCTGGGAGGCGCTCACGGACTCGGCCATCTACGGTCTCGTCCACGCGGGCGTCGAACCCCGCTGAGCCGACGGCGTCACGCCGCGGCGGCGGGCTTCGAGCGCCGCCACGCGCTCACCGCGCTTCCCGCGAAGAGGAGGAACGCGACGGCCCGCCAGACGATGCTCCACAGGCTCCCGTCGTCGAGGACGGTCGTGGTGGTGACGAAAGCCCAGTACCCGGCGACCACGGTGTAGAGCCACGTGGCGTAGCGCGCCTTCCTGCGCTCCGGCTCCGGCGAACCGTCGAGGAGCTCGAGGGCGTAGACCTCAGGGGTGCCGAACTCGTCCTCGGGGTGGACGCTGCCGGTGTCGGTCCAGTGGCTCCGTGCGTCCGCGACGTGCTGCCTCGCGGTGGCGCGGGGCAGGTGGTACCGGCCTCGGAGCAGGCCGTGGAGCCTGTCGAACCAGGCGTCCGGAGTCGTGCCGCCCGGTGCCGGGTCGGGCTCGGCGCGAGGCTCCTCCCGGACGAAGCCCACGACGATGACGGCGACAGCCGCCGCGAGCACCACGAGCGTCGGGACCTCTCCGAGAGGGGCGACGTCCGAGAAGGAGGACGCGCCGACGGCACCGGCCACGATTCCCACCGCCCCCAGCGCCCACCACGACCAGCACCCACGGAGGTCTCCCGCGGTGCGTGCCAGGGTGCCGAACCAGGTGCCGGCCGCCCCGACGACGATCCCCGCCAGGAGGGCGAGCGCCGCGGGTTCCACGTCGACCCACCACCCGTCCGCGACGAGCAGCCAGATGCTCCAGATGCTCCCGAGCCACCCCGTGCCGAGCAGGAGGAGCGTCCACCGGTCGCGAGGGCTGGCGCCGTCGAGATCGACGGCGGCCCTCTTCGTCACGGGCACGATGTCGTTCGCGACCTCACGGGCGTGTGCGTCGGCGCTGCCGAAGAGTTCGGCAGCCGTTCGACCGGACTCGTGACAGGCGCGGCGTGCGTCCTCGACGGCGCTCTCGGCGTCGTCGAGGGCCACGTCGTGGGTGACGAGGAGCCGAGCGAGGAGGCGGTCCCCCCAGGCCTCGTCGTCCGGGTGGAGCCACTCGGTGCGGGTGGGTTCGGTCATGAGGTCTCTCCCGAGGTCGAGGTGGGTGCTGGTGGGTGGTCCTGGAGGAGGTCGCCGACCGCGGTCGCGAACGGGTCCCACCCGGTGCGCAGCGCGGCGAGCCTGTCACGCCCCTGCGAGGTGAGCGTGAACACCTTGCGGCCAGGCCCGCCCTCGCCCTGCGTCCAGGTGGCCGTCACCGCACCGTCCTCCTCGAGGCGGTTGAGGACCGGGTAGAGGGCGCCGCCCTTCACCGGTCCTACGCCCGCGGCCTGGAGCTGCTGCGCGACGGCGTACCCGTGCGCGCTGCCACGGGCGAGCACGGCGAGGGCGCACGTCGCGAGGAGGCCGCGGACCCACTCGGGGGCGGTCGGTTCGTCCATGGACTCATCGTTCCACGGACTAGTCGGAATGTCGACTAGTCGTCGGTGCGAGGTCTCCGTCGCCGGGTGACCAAGGCCACCCGGGTGCAGCACGCCGGCGGGCATAGGGTGGGGACGTGAGAGGCGAATACAAGGTTCCTGGTGGCAAGCTCGTCGCGGTCGACCTCGAGGTCGAGGACGGGGCGCTCGCCCACGTGGCGGTGAGCGGCGACTTCTTCCTCGAGCCCGACGACGCGCTCCTCGACATCGTCAGGGCGCTCACCGGCATGCCCGTCGGCTCCGCGGTCCCCGTCCTCACCGCGGCGATCACCGCCGCGCTCGACCCTGCCGCGGTGCTCGTCGGATTCAGCGCGGAGGCTGTCGCGATCGCCGTGCGCCGAGCCCTCGGTCATGCGACCGGCTGGCACGACCACACCTTCGAGATCGTCCACGACGCCCCGCAGAGCCCGGCCATGCACATGGCGCTCGACCAGGCGATCTCCGAGTCCGTCGACGCAGGCAGGCGCCGCCCGACGCTCCGCATCTGGGAGTGGGGAGCCCCTGCCGTCGTCATCGGGTCGTTCCAGTCCCTGAGGAACGAGGTGGACCCGGAGGCCGCGGAACGGCACGGCATCACCGTCGTCCGACGGGTGTCCGGCGGCGGGGCGATGTTCATCGAGCCCGGCAACACCATCACCTACTCGCTCACGGTCCCCGCCTCGCTCGTCGAGGGGCTGAGCTTCGAGCGTTCGTACGCGTTCCTCGACGACTGGGTCCTCGGCGCGCTCGGTGACCTCGGTGTCGAGGCCACCTACCAGCCGCTCAACGACATCGCGTCGCCCGCGGGCAAGATCGCCGGAGCCGCCCAGAAACGGTTCGTCGGGGGAGCCGTCCTGCACCACGTGACCATGGCCTACGACATCGACGCCGACAAGATGCTCGAGGTGCTGCGCATCGGCCGCGAGAAGATGAGCGACAAGGGGACCAAGAGCGCCAACAAGCGCGTCGACCCCGTGCGCTCCCAGACCGGGATGGCACGGGCCGACGTCATCGAGGCGTTCAAGGCCCACTTCCGCGGCCGCTACGACACCGTCGAGGGCGTCGTCACCGACGCCGAGTGGTCCCGCGCCCGCGAGCTCGCCGAGACGAAGTTCTCCTCGGCGGAGTGGACCGCGCGCGTCCCCTGATCCCGGCGGTCAGCGTCCTGCGAGCATCTCCTCGATGGTCGTCCGCGGCTCGGTGAGCGCCACGAAGTCGACCCGGGTGTCCTCGAACTGGTCCTCGCCGTCCTCGAACAGCTTCTCCGTGAGCGGCCCCACGGCGTCCTCGTTCACCGCGACGGTGAGCCACACGGTGAACGACTCGGACGCGTCCGGCGGGACGAGGGCCTGCGTCGTCGGGGACGCGAGGTCCGCGACGGTGAGCTCGACGAGGCGACGCACGTCCGCCTGCGTCTGGGCGTCGGCGCCCTCCTCGCCGAGGTAGACGACCTCGGCGCGCAGGTGCTCCTTCTCCGCGTCCCACACGTAGGGAGCGGCGACGAGACCCGGGCTCGGCTCGGGGCGCGCAGGGCCCCGGACAGCCGCCGCCGACGTGCCCTCGGAAGCGGGAGGCTCCACCGGTTCGGGCTCCGGTGCCGGCTCGGGAGGGACGACCGTGGTGACGGTCAGGGGGATCGACCGCCCCAGCCGCTCCGTGAGGATCTCCACCTGGCGCTCCGCGAGAGTACCGATCGGTGCGGTCGACTCGACGTTGATACGGACCCCCGCGTCGGTGACGCCCTCGGGGATCGAGTGGCCGAACGACCCGGCCTGGACGTTCTTCACCGTCGCGACGATCGTCTCGGACAACCGGTCCGCCGTGGTGCTCTCGTCACGGGGCGTGACCTCGAAGGGGACGGTCACCACGACGCAGCCCTCCTCCGGAGACCAGCGCTCGGCGACACCTGAGGGGAGTGGCACGGGACGCGGCCGACGCGAGAACGGAGTCTTCATGGTCTGACGATGACCTATGGGCCACGGCGGAGCAAATCCGGTTCAGGGCAGCTGCCGGGTGCCGAACACCGCAGTGCCGACCCGCACGATCGTGGCTCCTTCCGCGACAGCCACCTCGAGGTCGCGGCTCATGCCCATCGAGAGCTCGACGGCACCTGCGAGGCCGGGCGACCCGCTGCTCAGCACGTCGTCCCGGATGCGCCGGAGCTCGGCGAAACCACGTCGCACGAGGGCCTCGTCGGTGCTGTTCGCCCCGATCGTCATGAAGCCTCGCAGGGCGAGCCCCGGATGTGCGGCCACGACCTCCGCGAGCGTGCGAGCGTCGGCCGGTGCGACGCCCGACTTGGTGGGCTCGCCGGAGACGTTCACCTGGACGAGGACGTCCAGCGGCGCCGCGAGGACCTCCACGGCGCGGTCCCCGAACCGCGTCGCCAGGGCAGCGGAGTCGATGCTCTCCACACAGGCTGCCGCGTGCGTGGCCAGCGCCCGGAGGGCGAGGTTCACCTTGTTCGACTGGACCGGCCCGATGAGGTGCGCGGTCAGCGCGAGGTCGGCGAGGTCGGGTGCCTTCTCCACGAGCTCCTGGACCCTGTTCTCGCCCACGAGGACCTGCGGCCCCCCGTCCGACCGCGACGCGGCCAGGCCGCGAGCCGCGGTGACCGCGGCGCGCACCGTCGCGGCGTCCTGCGTCTTCGTCGCGAGGAGCAGGCGGACCTCCGAAGGATCGCGGCCCGCAGCGCTGCAGGCGGTCCCCACCCGGTCGAGGACCCGGGTGACTGCATCGGTGAGCGGGATCGAAGGCACGAGGGCCATCGTAGTTCTCCGCGTCGTACGTCAGAATGACCGGATGACCGAGCTGGACGCCCAGGACACCGTTGCCCGTGAGCGCCGAGGACCCACGGAGGGTGAGGTCGACGACGCCCGGGGCGATGGGCGCGCGTCGCGCGTCCCCGTGTGGGGGCTCGCGTCCGTCGCGTTCCTGGCCTACCTCGTCCTGTCGGTCGCACGCTGGTACCGGTGGGACAACCCGTCCTGGGACCTCGCGATCTTCGAGCAGGCCGTCCGGGGGTGGGCGGAGCACGGCGTCCCGATCGTCACCGTCAAGGGACCCGACTTCCACCAGCTGGGCGACCACTTCTCCCCGTTCCTCGTGGTCCTCGCCCCCTTCTACGCGCTCTTCCCCACCCCCCTGACGCTGCTCGTCGCCCAGTGCGTGCTCGTCGCGGGGTCCGTGGTCCCGGTAGCCCTCACCGCCCGACGCCTCCTGGGGCCCTGGCGCGGGCTCGCGCTCGCCGGCGCCTACGCGTTCTCCTGGGGCGTGCAGTCGGCGGTCGACGTCCAGTTCCACGAGTACGCGCTCGCTGTCCCTCTCCTGGCTCTGGGGCTGACGGCGTTCCTCGAGGGCCGGTGGCGGGCGAGCGCGGTGTGGGTCGCGCTCCTCCTCGGGGTCAAGGAGGACCTCGGCCTCACCGTCGCCGCCTTCGGCGTGGTCCTGTGGTTGCGCGGGCAGCGGGCCCTCGGGGCGATCACCGCCGGTGTGGGCGTCGTGGGGATGGCGCTCGTCGTGGGCGTGGTGGTCCCGGCGTTCAACCCGCAGGGCCGGTACGACTACTGGGGTCGGCTCGGGGAGGACGACGAGGTCGCCGCGGGCGCGGGTGACACCGTCGGGGGAGCGCTGCAGTCGTTGGCCGGGCTGCTCACCCCGGCGGTGAAGCTCGAGACCCTCGCGCTCCTGGGTCTTCTCACGGTGTTCGTCGCGCTGCGGTCGTCCCTGGCGCTCCTCGTGGTCCCGACCCTGCTGTGGCGCTTCGCGGGGTCCACGGAGTTCTACTGGGGCACGACCTGGCACTACTCCCTCATCCTCATGCCCGTCCTGTTCGCCGCGGCGATCGACGGGCTGCGGTCGATGCAGGCCTCGCCGTGGCGCGCGTCGCGGCTGCTGGCGCGCGTGGCCCCCGGGGCGATGGTCGTCGTCGCGCTCGTCCTCCTCCCGCGCTTCCCGCTGAGCGACCTGTGGGACCCGGAGTCCTACCGCAGGGACGCCCGCTTCCCGGCCGCGCAGGGCGCGGTCGACGCGGTCCCCGAGGGGGCGACCGTCGCGAGCGACCGCGGGCTCATCGTCCAGCTCGCGACCGACCGACGCGTCTACTGGATCGTCACGGACCCGGCGGTCCGGCCGCAGTACGTGGTCGTCGACCAGCACGGGTGGGGCGGGAAGCCGCCGATGGACGTCGCCGCGTACGCGGAGGGCCTGTACCCGGGGACGGACTACGAGATCGTCTACGACGAGCAGGGGTACGTGGTCGCCCGGCGCCTGTGACGACCGGGCGCCCGACGGACGCGTCGCCGGGCGCCCGCTCGGCGCAGGGGCTGCCCGGCGGTCAGGCGCGGGCGACGGGTGCGGTCGTGGCCCCGGTGAGCCGGACGAGGTCCTGCGGAGCGAGCCCGACGTCCACGCCTCGCCGTCCCGCCGACACGTACACGACGTCGGCGCCCAGGACGGACGCGTCAACGACGGTCGGGTGCGTCTGGCGCTGGCCGAGGGGCGAGATGCCGCCCACGACGTACCCGGTCGCCCGCTCGGCGACGGCGTGCTCCGCGAGGACGGCTCTCTTGGCACCGACAGCGTGGGCGAGAGCCTTGAGGTCGAGCGTCCTGTCGACCGGCAGAACGGCTACGACGAGGGTCCCGTCGGCGGACGTCACGAGGGTCTTGAGCACGAGCGAGGGGTCCACCCCGATGGCCTGCGCCGCCTCGAGGCCGTAGCCCAGGTCGCTCGCCGGGTCGTGCTCGTACGGGTGGACGGTGTGCGGCACGCCGGACGCCTCGAGCGCGACGAGCGCGGGCGTCCCGCCGTGACCGTGCTTCGCGGACCTCTTCGCCATGCGGTCCACCGTAGCCCCGTCGGTCGGTGTGGTGCGGGAAATTCCCGGACACGGGTGCGCGGATCTGCTTGGATACCAGGCATGACCCTGAGCGACCCTGTGACCTGGCCCGACGCCGTCCCCGTCCTGCGTGACGGCGACGTGACCCTGCGCGCGCACCGTCCGGACGACGCCCGCGCCGTCGTCGAGCAGTGCACGGACGCCCTCTCGGTCCGGTGGACGACCGTGCCCTCGCCCTACGACCTCGGCATGGCCCGTGGCTGGATCCACGACGTCGCCCCGGCGGGCTGGCGGGAGGGGTCGGAGCACCTCTTCGCGATCGAGTCGACGCACCCGGACGGTGAGCGCCGCTTCTCGGGCAGCCTGTCGTTGCGGGACATGGGGAGCCGGCGCGCGGAGATCGCCTTCGGTGCCCACCCGGCGATCCGTGGGAAGGGCGTCATGACCACGGCCGTGACGCTCCTGCTCGAGCACGGGTTCGACACCCTCGGTCTCGAGACCGTCATCTGGTACGCGAACGTCGGCAACGTCGGCTCGCGCCGGGTCGCCTGGAAGACGGGCTTCACGTTCGGCGGGACGCTCCACATGTGGCTGGACCACCGTGGGGAGCGGACCGACGCGTGGGTGGCGACACGGCACCGGGACGACCCGGCAGGGCCGGCCGGACCGTGGGAGCTCCCCGCCTGACGCGCACGGGAGGTCCTCCGCCGACCAGGGCCGCTGCCGGGTCACATCGGGGCGACCGCCGTGACCCGGAGGACCACCTCGCCGGCGTCGTCGGATGCGTCGAGGTCGACGAGCGCGGTGATACCCCAGTCGTGATCACCGTCCGGGTCGTCGAGGACCTGACGTACCGACCACAGGCGCGAGTTGCCGTCGACGCCCTCCGTGACGTGCAGGAGCCGGGGCGAGCGCGCCTGCGGTCCGACACCCACGGCGTCGTCGCCGTACTGCTCGAACATCGGGTCGAGCGCGTCCGCCCACGCGTCGGCGTCCCACCCCGACGCGCCGTCGAGCGAGCCGAGCGCCGAGTACGCCTCGCGCGACGCGAGCTCCACCCTCCGGAAGAGCGCGTTGCGCAGCAGCACGCGGAAGGAGCGGCGGTTCGCCGTGACGGGGCGCGCGGGCGCCTCGACGACCGCACCAGGCGCCGACGGGTCCCCGGCGAGGCCCTCCGAGCCGTCGTCGACGGGGTTCGACAGGCGCTCCCACTCGTCGAGCAGGCTGGAGTCGACCCCACGGACGAGCTCACCGAGCCACTCCGTGATCTCCTCGACCTCCTCCGTGCGGTGGTCCGCGGCGACCGTCTGGCGCAGGGTGCGGTACGCGTCGGCGAGGTAGCGCAGGACGACGCCCTCGGTCCGGTCCAGCTGGTAGCGGGAGACGAACTCCCCGAACGTCTGGGCACGTTCCACCATGTCGCGGACCACCGACTTGGGTGAGAGCTCCTGGTCCGCCACCCACGGGTTCGTCTGCTTGTACGACGCGAACGCGGCGGACAACAGCTCGTCGAGCGGCTTGGGCCACGTGACGTCCTCGAGCGCGGCCATGCGCTCGTCGTAGTCGTACCCCTCGGCCTTGAGCGCACCGATCGCCTCGCCGCGCGCGGCCCGCTGCTGCCCGTAGAGGACCTGGCGGGGGTCGTCGAGCGTCGCCTCGATGACGGACACCACGTCGAGGGCGTGGGTGGGTGACTCGGGCTCGAGGAGCTCCTGCGCGGCGAGCGCGAAGGGGGAGAGCGGCTGGTTGAGCGCGAAGTCGCGGGGGAGGTCCACGGTGAGGCGGACGGTGTACCCGGCGTCGCCACCGGGGACCTTCTCGACGATCCCCGCCTGGCGCAGCGACCGGTAGATCCGGAACACCTGGCGCACGTGCGCCGCCTTCTGGGCGTCCGTGTCGTGGTTCGCGGTGAGCAGGTGGCGCATGGCCATGACGGGGTCCGCGCCGGACTCCGAACGGGCCAGGACGTTGAGGACCATCGCGTGGCTCACCGTGAAGTGGCTGGTCAGGGGTTCCGGCTCGGAGTCGCGCAACCTCTCGAACGTCTTGTCCGTCCAGTTCACCGCACCCGCGGGGGCCTTCTTCCGGACGATCTTCTTGAGCTTCTTCGGGTCGTCACCGGCACGCTCGAGCAGGCGACGGTTCTCCACGACGTGCTCGGGGGCCATGACGAGGACCTCGCCGACGGTGTCGTAGCCGGCGCGCCCGGCGCGCCCGGCGATCTGGTGGAACTCGCGGGCCGTGAGGTGACGCATGCGCTCGCCGTCGAACTTCACGAGGCTCGTGAGGAGCACGGTGCGGATGGGCACGTTGATGCCGACACCGAGCGTGTCGGTGCCGCAGACGACCTTGAGGAGGCCCTTCTGGGTGAGGCGCTCCACGACGCGCCGGTACTTGGGGAGCATCCCGGCGTGGTGGACGCCGATGCCCTGCCTCAGGAACTTGCTCAGGGACCGGCCGAACCCGGAGGTGAACCGGAAGTCGCCGAGCTCGGCGGCGATCGCGTCCTTCTCGGCGCGGCTCGCGACGTTCGTGCTCAGCAGCGCCTGCGCCCGCTCGACGGCGTCCTTCTGCGTGAAGTGCACCACGTACACGGGTGCACGGTGCGTGTGGACGAGGTCCTCGATGACCTCCGGGAGGGGCTCGACCACGTAGCTGAAGTTCAGCGGGACGGGCCGCTCGGCGCTCGTGACCTCGGCGACCGGCCGGCCCGTGCGCTCGTCGAGGTCCTCCCGGAACATCTCCGTGTCGCCGAGGGTGGCCGACATGAGGAGGAACTGGGCCTGCGGCAGCTCGAGGAGCGGCACCTGCCACGCCCACCCGCGCTGGGGGTCGGCGTAGAAGTGGAACTCGTCCATGACCACCTGGTCGACACCCGGGTCCTCGGCCTCCACGCCGCCGGTGCGCAAGGCGATGTTCGCGAGGATCTCGGCTGTGCAGCAGATGATGGGCGCCCCGGGGTTCACCGACGAGTCGCCCGTCATCATGCCGACGTTCTGCGACCCGAAGGCCTCGACGAGCGCGAAGAACTTCTCGCTCACCAGCGCCTTGAGGGGCGCGGTGTAGAAGGAGCGCTTCCCGGCGGCGAGCGCCGCGAAGTGCGCCCCCATGGCCACGAGGGACTTGCCGGAGCCCGTCGGGGTGCTGAGGATCACGTGGGACCCGGAGACCAGCTCGATGAGCGCCTCGGACTGTGCCGGGTACAGGGCCAGCCCGCGGTCCTGCGCCCACGACGTGAAGCCCTCGTAGAGCTCGTCGGGGTCGGGCACGCCGCCCGCGGGGACCGGAGGCAGGTGGCTGAGCAGACTCAGGGGAGGGGTCGAGGAGGTCACCCGGTCGATTGTCCCAGGTCCGGCGCCGGGTCACCTCCGTCCGCTCGGCCTACCCGGCGTGCGCGCCCCACTCGGTGGGCGGGCCGAGGGCGAGCAGGACGCTCATGACGACCGCGAGCGTCGCGACGAGGAGCACGGTGAAGAGCGCGGGGTGCGTGAGCATCCACCGCAGCGCCCGTCGCACGGGCGTGCGGTCCGCCGGGTCGTCGGTCGCCTCGGTCGCCCACCCGCCGTCGAGCAGGCCGCGCCGCTCGACCGAGCGCTCGAGGGGCACCGTCGCGAAGGGCACGACGGCCGCCGCGACGGCGACCAGGGTGACGCTGCGCGGCCAGCGGCGGTCCAGCCCGACGACCAGCGCCGTGAGGGCGTACGCGAGGAACGCGAGACCGTGGACCGGGCCGGCGACGGACACCGGGAGGTCACCGGCGTCGAAGCCGTACTTGGCGAGCATGGCCGCGAGGAGGAGCGCCCACGTCACCGCCTCGGCGAGGGCGACGGCGCGGAAGAGCCTGCGGGGCGTGAGGTGCACGGGGAGGTCTCCGGTGGTGTGGGTGGCGGGGTCGAAGGACCATGGTCGCTCACGGGACCGGTGCACGACGAGCAGGAGGAGGAGCGGTGACGCAGCTGTGGACCATGGGGCACGGACGCCTCGACCGCGAAGGGCTGTCGGCCCAGCTCCGGTCGGTGGGGATCGAGAGCCTCGTGGACGTTCGGAGGTTCCCCGGGAGCCGCACCAACCCCGACGTGAGCCGCGACGCCCTGCCTGCGTGGTTGCCCGGGGCCGGGGTGGGGTACCGGTGGGAGGAACGGCTCGGGGGCAGGAGGCGCCTGCCCGACGGGCCTTCTCCCGACCCCTGGTGGAAGGTCGAGTCGTTCCGCGCCTACGCCGCGCACACGCGGACCGAGGAGTTCGAGGCCGCCCTCGCCGCCCTCCTCGCCGACGCGGCGTCCACGCCGACGGTGGTGCTGTGCTCCGAGAGCGTCTGGTGGCGCTGCCACCGCCGCCTCGTCGCCGACGTCGCCGTCCTGCGGCACGGCGTCGACGTGCGGCACCTGCTCCCCGAGGCGCGCACGAGCCCGCACCAGCCGGCCCCGGGCGCCCGCCTCCGGGACGACGGTCGCGTGGTCTGGGACCGCGACGTGCCCTAGGGTCCATGGACGGCGGTCGGCGCGCCCTGCGCCGCTCACGGAGGGGGCACGCACGATGGACGACTTCACCACCACGGTCATCGAGCCCGTGAGCACGTTCTTCTACACGTACCTGCTCATCTACCTCCTCGTCGGTGCCGGCCTCTACTTCACGGTCCGCACCCGAGCCGTCCAGGTCCGTCTCGTGCGGCAGATGTGGCGCACGGTCGTCGGGTCGCGCGGAGGGGCCGACGGTGGGATCTCCTCGTTCCAGGCCTTCTGCGTCGGCCTCGCCTCCCGGGTCGGCACCGGGAACATCGTCGGCGTCGCCATCGCACTCACCCTCGGCGGGCCCGGCGCGATCTTCTGGATGTGGGTCGTGGCGCTCGTCGGCATGGCCACCGCCTTCGTCGAGGCCACGCTCGCCCAGATGTTCAAGGAGCGCACGACCGACGGGACCTTCCGCGGCGGACCCGCGTACTACATCCGGACGGGCCTGCGCTCGCGGCCCTTCGCGGTCCTCTTCGCCGTCCTGCTCGTGTTCACGTTCGGCTTCGCGTTCAACATGGTCCAGGCCAACACCATCAGCGACGCCCTCGCCACCGGGCACGACGTCGGGACCGGGTGGAGCGCCGTCCTCCTCGTGCTCCTGGCCGCCCCCGTGCTCTTCGGCGGGGTCCGTCGTGTCGCGACGGTCGCCGGCGTCGTCCTGCCGATCATGGCGGGCGTGTACCTGCTGCTCGCGCTCGTCGTCGTCGCCCTCAACGCGAGCGCGGTGCCCGGCGTGCTCGCCCAGATCGTCGAGGGGGCGTTCGGTCTCGACGAGGCCGTCGCCGGGACCGGCGGGGGCCTCCTCGCCGCGCTGCTCAACGGGGTCAAGCGAGGTCTGTTCTCCAACGAGGCGGGCATGGGCAGCGCGCCCAACACCGCCGCGACGGCCACCGTGAGCCATCCAGCGAAGCAGGGCCTCGTCCAGTCGCTCGGGGTCTTCGTCGACACCATGCTCGTGTGCACCGCCACGGCCATGATGATCCTCGTCGCAGGTCCCGACGTGTACTCACCGGGGGAGACCACCGAGGCTGTCGGCGCCGAGCTCACCGCCGGCGCGGTCGCAGCGTCCCTCGGAACCTGGACCACGCCCCTGCTGACCGCCCTGATCTTCGTGTTCGCGTTCTCCTCCGTCCTCGGGAACTACTCCTACGCAGAGGTGAACCTCCAGTTCCTCGGCGTGCGAGGACGCGGCCTGGTCGTCCTCCGGGTGCTCGTCCTCGGTGCCGTCGCTCTCGGCGCGCTCCTCAGCCTGAAGGTCGTGTGGGCGCTCGCCGACGTGGCGATGGGTCTCATGGCGACGGTGAACCTCGTGGCGATCGTCCTCCTCGGGAGGTGGGCCCTCGGCGCACTGAAGGACTACGAGCAGGCGGTGCGCACGGGGCGGCAGGACGCGCCGTTCGTCGGGGCCGGCAACCCGCTGCTCCCCGGGGACCTGCCCGGCGACGTGTGGTCGACGACGGCCACCGGTACCGCGGCGAAGGGATGAGCAGGGGCGGTCAGCCGAGCGTCAGGACGCGGTCGCACGCGGCGACGAGACGCTCGCGGAGCGCCTGTCCCCGGTCGGCGAAGCCGCGCTGCCTGCGCACGTACTCCGCCCGGCCCTGCGGGGTCTCGATCGGGACGGCCTCCTGGCCCAGCGACGACACGTCGTAGGGCGACGCCTGCATGTCGAGGACGCGGATGTCGCGGGCGAGCTCGAAGCAGTCGAGGAGGAGGTCGCCGGGTGCTGCGGGGCCGAGCTTCAGGGACCACTTGAGCAGGTCCATCGTCACACCGCATACACACGCACCCGACGGAACCGGTCTGTAGGTATGTCGTTCCAACGAGCCACTGCTCTAGAGTTTGGTCATGTTCCTAGGTGCGGATCCGTCGTCAATCCCGTCAGGACTGACACCCGCGGTTGTGATCGCCCTCTGTGCTCTGCTCTTCACTGTCGCCTCATTTTGGTGGATCAACGTTCGGCCTGGGCGCCTCTTGATGACGCAAGTCGTGGTGTTCTCGGGCTATGCCAGATCCGATCGGGCCGCACTGCGCCTTCCCGTCACCCTCTACAACACAGGCGCGAAGCCGCTCGTGGTGATTGATCTTCGGTTGAAACTCGTTAGCGCCGGCGTCCCAGTCTTGGCACCCACGAAGCAGTTCAGGACGACGATCATGCCGCGTCCGGACGACACCGAAGACTTCCCGCATCCGTTCGTCGTGGGAGGCCGCGCGGTGGCGACCAAGTTCGTTGAATTCGACGTTGACCCCCGGGTGCTGTGCACTGGCGAGCCTGCACAGATCAACCTGATGGTGCTGGTTGACCGCCGAGGTTGGCGGAGCACGGGGAGTAGCGAGATTCGCACGGACATCATGGCGTCTCCTGAGGCATACATCAGCTACTCGAACGACCCAGCGCACTGGCCGGCGGGGCAGAAGGAGCGGGCGTCCGCTGCCTTGGCGTCAGTTCGGTCCGGGATCCCAAGTTAGGAGCGCTCGCCGAGCAGGTGGTCGCACGCCTTGATGATCCGGTTGCCACCGCCGACGTAGCGACGGCTTCGTGCTGTAGTAGGTAAAGAGGGAGTCTTCGATCGCATACTTCACTTCGGGCTGGCGCGGCTCGCGGCAGCCCGCCGTCAGAGCGTCCGCTCGAAGCGCGTGCGTGCGAGCGTTCGCCCGTCCTGACTCAAGAGTTCTCTGGGGCCGTGGTGTTCATGTGTGTGCCTTCCCGGGTCGTCCCTTGTAGCGGGTTGCTCTACTCCCCGAGATGCATGTTTTGACGCTTTTGCAGGTCGATGTACACATCGGCGCACGACCAGCGTTGGTGACGTACTCCACGCGGATGCACCCGGGGCGCTCCGACCCCCAATCGCAGAAAGGTCGCGTGCCAATGTGGTCGTTTCGCGCATTCCCCGCCAGGTGTCACGTCAGGTCGCCCGCCGCAATGCGCCTTGCGAGAGCCACCCAACGATCGTGGACGCTAGCAGTACAGCCGCCTGTGCCTCGAGCTGTGAAATGTCTCGGTAGTCGGCGTACCCGTGGCGGTCTGTCTGGCTATGCCAGAGCAGCTGCATTGCGGATACCAGATGCTCGACGGCGGACGTCCGGTCACTTCCGACGAGTGCGAACGTCCAAGCCTCGGGCTTGCTGCGCAGGACGTTGATGTCCTTCCCGAGAGTCCCCAATTTGTCACGCGGCGAGATGAGCGGACAGGAATATACCTCGACCGCCCTCACAGCGTCGTAGTACGCATGACTCGGAGAAGACTCTAGTCCGAAGGCCCCGGACCACGCGGTCCGCAGCAAAGCTGACGCCCGGTCGGCGCTGCTCAGCACGGACTCAACTACGTCTGTCACGCCCACCGGGACTACTCGCTGGAGACCCCATCGTCCCCGGCGAGCCATAACGGTCCAGCCTGCACCGGATGCACGAAGGATGCTAGCGAGACGTGTGGCCCGCTCAGGCATTGCGCGTCCGATATCGGGTCTCGGGTAGAGCCCACTGAGCATGTAGTCGAGGAGGTAGGTGCGCTGGTCCTCTGTGAGGGTTCGCAGGTACTTCAGAGCGTCGCCCACCTGCACAGTGTTCTGGTGGAGGAGACCTAGGTCCATGTGGCTCGCGGACTGGAAGTCGATCATGAACTTCCAAGACAGGCTCTCGTGGCTGTACTTATCATCGACGATCCACCGGTGGATCGCCTCCGACGCGGCTTCCGGTAGCCCAGTGCTCGGAGTCAAAAATGCTTGTGCCCGTTCCGGGTCGAGTCCCGGCGGCATCCATTGGTAGTCGTCCACAGTCAGAGGATCGCAGACGCCTCTGACATGAGTTGCCTCCGAGGCCAGAGGTTCTGAACGATCGGTCGCGGCCTCGACCGGGTGGTACATGAACGCTATGGGCGGTCGCATGTCATCGTCAGAGGAACGCACCAGCTACGTGAACGATCCAGCCCGCTGGCCCCACGGGCAGGAGGAACGCGCCTCAGTCGCTCTGGCTGCCGTTCGGGCGAGTATCTCCTCCTAGGATCGCAAGTTGAGAAGGAGGTCACACGCTTCGATGATGCGTCTCCGCAACGGCGCGGACCTCGCCGCGAAATCGCGTTGACGCTTGGAGTATTCAGCCTTGCCCTCAGCGGTCTCGATTGCCACGGGTTCCAACCCGTACTCGCGGACGTCGTACGGGCTGGCCTGCATGTCGAGAACCCGGATGTCCCTCGCGAGGTCGAAGCAGTCCAGCACGAGCGCGCTGTCGATGGCTGGCGAGAGCTTCATCGCCCACTTCAGAGCATCCATTCCGGTGTGTAGGCATCCCGGCTGCTCGAAATCCGGCTGCTGATCTCGAGTCAGCCGCACCTTGTTGAGGGGGATTGCGTCTGGCGTGAAGAACCGGAAGGCGTCGAAGTGGGTGCAGCGAATGGGGTGTGCCTCGACGACCGCATCGGTTCCGTCCGCGCCGAGGCGCAGAGGCAGGGGATGGCGCGTCGTGTCGGTCTGCCGGTAGATCATCGCCCACTCGTGGAGACCGAAGCACCCGACGTTGGCTGGCCGCGAGGCAGTCCGTGCCAGGAGGTCGCGGATGTAAAGCACGGTCTCTTCGCGGTCCGCGAGGTAGGCGTCGACGTCAAGAGCCAGTCCCTCCTCGACGGCTTCGTACCACCGCCACGAGGAGCGATCGCCGAAATCCAGTGGGGTACCCAACAAGACGACGCCTGCGCCCGGATGCCAACGCCGAAGGTGGGACGGCTTCGTGCTGTAGTAGGTGAAGAGAAAGTCCTCGATCGCGTGCTTCGTTCCAGTCTGGCGCCGCTCCCGCCAGCCCGCCGTCAGCGCATCTGCACGAAGTGCGTGCGAGTTCTCGAGCAATCGCCAGTCTGGGCTCTTCAGTTCTCTGAGTGTCGTCGTTCTCATGCGCATGCCTTCACAGGCTGTCTCATGCGACCGGCTTCGGTGCGTGCCGAGCTGCATGTTTGCGACCTAACCAGGTCCATCCCGGCGTGCAGGCAGCCCGGCTGCTCGAGGTCGCGCTGCGTGTCCCGGGTGGGCTGCAGCTGGTTGAGCGGCCTGGCCTCGGGGGTGAAGAACCGGAACGCGTCGATGTGCGTGCAGCGCACCGGGTGTGCCTCGACGACGGCGTCGGTCCCCTCCGGGCCCAGTCGCAGCGGCAAGGAGTGCCGGGTGTCGCCGCCCTGGCGGTAGACCATCGCCCACTCGTGCAGCCCGAAGCATCCCAGGGCGGCGGGACGCGACGCCGTGGACACGAGCAGGTCACGGACGTACGCGACGGTGTCGCCGCGGTCGGCGAGGAACGCGGCGACGTCGAGCGTCGCACCGGTGTCCGAGACCACGTACCAGCGCCACGTCGACCGTTCCGCCGCGCCCGGCACGTCCGGCGCGGACGCGAGCGTCACGCCGGCCCCGGGGTGCCAGCGCCGCAGCTGCGCCGGGCGGGCCGGGTAGTACGTGTGGAGGAAGTCCTCGATCTGGTGCTCCACCCCGGTGCCGCGACGCTCCCGCCACCCCCGGGTGAGGGCGTCCGCTCGCGCGGCGTGGAGATCGGCCAGGGAGACCCAGCGTGCGGGCTCGAGAGTCCCGGGTGAGTCGTCGACACCGCCGGGACGGTCGACGGCGACCACCTCGGGGTGGTCGGCGGTCCCGGTGCTGCTCGTCATGGGGCCAGCCTACGGGCGCCGCACCAGGCGCAGCGGCAGCCGCCTCAGAAGAGGGCGACCTTCTCCGGCGGCGGGAAGATCGCGTCGAGGCGTGCCAGGTCGTCAGCGGAGAGCTCGTGGACGGCCGCCGCGTTCTGGGCGACCTGCTCCGGGCGCGTGGCGCCCGCAATGACGCTCGACACCGTCGGCTGCGCCGCGAGCCAGGAGAACGCGACCTCCACCTCGCTCAGGCCGCGCTCCGCCGCGAACGCGGAGTACGCCTCGAGGGCGTCCCACGGGGCCGACTCGAGGATGGCCGGCTTCGAGTGCGTGATCCGCCCGTCGGCCGGTGCGTCGTCGCGCGTGTACTTGCCCGTGAGCAGACCGTTGGCGAGCGGGAAGTACGGCAGCACACCGAGCCCGAACGCCTCGGAGGCGGGCACCACCTCGAGCTCCGCCCTGCGGTCGAGGAGGTTGTAGTGGCTCTGGCTCGAGACGAACCGCTCCGTGCCGAGCGACCTCGCGAGCAGCTCGGCCTCCGCGATCTGCCAGCCCGCCCGGTTCGAGTGGCCCACGTACCGGACCTTGCCGGACCGCACGAGGTCGTCGAGGGCGCTCAGCGTCTCCTCCACGGGGGTCCCCGGGTCCGGGGTGTGGAACTGGTAGAGGTCGATCCAGTCCGTTCCCAGACGGCGCAGCGACGCCTCGACGGAGGCGATGACGTACCGCCGGGAGCCGCGCGCCCCGTGGTCGGGCCCGTTCGCCCCCCGGGCGTCCATGCCGAACTTCGTCGCCACGACGACGTCCGCGCGGCGTGACCCGAGCGCCACGCCGAGGCGCTCCTCGGAGAGCCCGGGCTCGGCGCCGTACACGTCCGCCACGTCGAAGAACGTGATCCCCGCGTCCACCGCTGCGCGCACCACGGCGTTGCTGCCCTCCTGGGACTCCGTCGCCGTCCGCGGACGGCCCAGGTTGTTGCACCCGAGCCCGACGACGGAGACGGTGAGTCCGGAGGAACCGAGGTGGCGCAGCGCGGGCGCGGTCGAGTGGCTCATGCGAGGAACGTACGTCGAGGTGCCCCACCGGCACCACCCGGCCCGCCCCCCGTCCATCGATGACCACCATCTGAGAATGGGGTCTCGCTCCTCGTCCCCCGGCCCTACCGTCGTACGCATGAACCAACCCAGCACGGTGCGCACCGCCGCGCCGTCCGACGCCCTCCGCGAGGCGCCCACCGGCGCGCGCGGCAGCGAGCAGTCCCGCGAGTCCGAGTCCTACACCCACGGGCACCACGAGTCGGTCCTGCGGTCCCACCGCGCCCGCACCGCGGCCAACTCCGCCGCCTACCTCGTCCCCCTCCTGCGCGAGGGCATGAGCATCCTCGACGTCGGGTGCGGCCCCGGCACCGTCACCGTCGACCTCGCCCGCCTCGTCGCCCCCGGCCGTGTCGTCGGGGTCGACGCCGCCACCTCCGTCCTCGGGAGCGCACGGGCGCTCGCGGACGAGAACGGTGCGGCCAACGTCAGCTTCGAGCAGGCGAACGCGTACGAGCTCCCCTTCGCCGACGACACCTTCGACGTCGTCCACGCCCACCAGCTGCTCCAGCACCTCTCCGACCCCGTCGCCGCCATCCGCGAGATGCGTCGCGTGACCCGTCCCGGGGGCGTCGTCGCGGCCCGCGACGCGGACTACGCGGCCATGACCTGGTACCCCGAGTCCGCCGGCCTCACCGAGTGGAACACCCTGTACCACGAGGTCACCGCCGCGTACGGGTACCAGGCGGACGCCGGACGCAGGCTCTTCTCCTGGTTCCAGGAGTCGGGGTTCGCCCCCGAGGCGCTCACCGCGTCGGCGGGCGTGTGGTGCTACGCGACGCCCGAGGCCCGGTCGTGGTGGGGAGGGCTCTGGGCCGAGCGGTGCATCGCGTCGAACTTCGCCCACCAGGCCAAGGAGTCCAACCTCGCCGACGACGTCGCGCTCGAGGACCTCGCGCACGAGTGGCAGCGGTGGGCCGAGGCTCCCGACGGGTGGTTCTCCGTCCTCAACGGCGAGGTCCTCGCGCGCGTCTGACGCTGCCCTCCGCGTCGGCGCGCACCACCGCGCACCACCGGGCTCCCCGTAGGCTTGACCCGTGCGCATCGCGAGATTCACCACAGGAGAAGACCCCCGCTTCGGGTTCGTGCAGACCGAGAACGGCAAGGACTACCTCGCCGTGCTCAGCGGCGACCCCCTCTACATGCCGGTGCAGCCCACGGGCGAGCGGATCGAGATCGGCGACGGGGTGCGCCTGCTCGCACCCGTCATCCCGCGGTCCAAGATCGTCGGTGTCGGACGCAACTACGCCGACCACGCCGCCGAGATGGGCAACGAGGTCCCCGCCAGCCCGCTGCTGTTCCTCAAGCCGAACACGTCCGTCGTCGGTCCGGACGACCCCATCGTGCTGCCCGACTTCTCGAGCGAGGTCAGCCACGAGGCGGAGCTCGCCGTCGTCATCGGGCGCATCACCAAGGACGTCACCCCCGAGAGCGCGCTCAAGCACGTCCTCGGGTACACCGTCGCGAACGACGTCACCGCGCGCGACGCCCAGCGCACGGACGGCCAGTGGGCACGCGCCAAGGGCTTCGACTCGTCGTGCCCGTTGGGACCGTGGATCGTCACCGACCTTGAGACCGACGAGCTCGGGGTCCGGTCCCGCGTGAACGGCGAGACCCGCCAGGACGGCAACACCCGTGACCTCGTGTTCGACGTCGCGTTCCTCGTGTCCTACGTCTCCGAGGCGTTCACGTTGCTGCCCGGCGACGTCATCCTCACCGGTACCCCCGCCGGCGTCGGCCCTCTCGTGGCAGGCGACCGCGTCGAGTGCGAGGTCGAGGGGATCGGCGTCCTGAGCAACCCCGTCGTGCGCCGCAGCCACGACGACTGACCCCCAGCCCCGAGGCCATGCTTCGGGACCTCGACGCGGCCCGCCAGGGCCGCTCACCAGCCCACCCGCAACACCGACGAAACCCAGGTGTGTCCGTGCCCTCTGAGTCAACCGCCCCCACCAACCTCACCACGCCCGTGGCCGGCAGCGACGTCCGCGTCCGGTTCTGCCCGTCGCCCACCGGGACGCCGCACGTCGGCCTCGTCCGGACGGCGCTGTTCAACTGGGCGTACGCGCGCCACGTCGGCGGGACGTTCGTGTTCCGCATCGAGGACACGGACGCCGAGCGCGACTCCGAGGAGAGCTACACGCAGCTCCTCGACGCGCTCCGCTGGCTCGGCCTCGACTGGGACGAGGGCGTCGAGGTGGGCGGCCCGCACGAGCCGTACCGGCAGTCCCGGCGCGGCGAGATCTACCAGGACGTGGTGCGTCGCCTCGTGGAGGGCGGGTACGCGTACGAGTCGTTCTCCAGGCCGGAGGAGATCGAGGCGCGCAACGTCGCCGCAGGGCGGCCCAAGGTCATGGGGTACGACGGCTTCGACCGCGATCTCACCGACGAGCAGAGGGCCGGGTTCCGCGCGGAGGGCCGTGAGCCCGTCCTCCGTCTCCGCATGCCCGACGAGGACGTGACGTTCACCGACCTCGTCCGTGGTGACGTGACGTTCAAGGCGGGCACCGTTCCGGACTTCGTCATCGTCCGCGCCAACGGCCAGCCCCTCTACACCCTCGTGAACCCCGTCGACGACGCGCTCATGGGCATCACCCACGTGCTCCGCGGGGAGGACCTCCTGTCCTCCACGCCGCGCCAGGTCGTCCTCTACCGGGCGCTCCTCGAGATCGGCGTCGCCACGGTCATGCCGGCCTTCGGACACCTCCCGTACGTCATGGGGGAGGGCAACAAGAAGCTCTCCAAGCGTGACCCGGAGTCCAACCTCTTCCTCCACCGCGAGCGGGGCTTCACCCCCGAGGGTCTGCTCAACTACCTGGCGCTCCTCGGCTGGAGCATCTCCGCGGACAACGACATCTTCACGATCGACGAGCTCGTCGCGGCCTTCGACGTCGCGGACGTGCTGCCCAACCCGGCACGCTTCGACCTGAAGAAGGCGGAGGCGATCAACGCCACCCACCTGCGTCGGCTCGCACCGGAGGACTTCCGCGCCCGCCTCGTCCCGTACCTCCATGCGAGCTGTGCGCTCGCTGCATCCACCTACGACGAGCTCGAGGCGGCCGAGCGGGCCCTCCTCGAGGCCGCCGCGCCCCTCGTCCAGGAGCGCATGACGCTCCTCGGCGAGGCTCCGGGCATGCTCGGGTTCCTCTTCGTGGCCGACGACGCGGTCACGTTCGAGGACGAGGCCCTCGCAGCGCTCCGGCCCGAGGCGGCGGACGTCCTCGACCGGTCGGTCGCGACCCTCGAGGCGCTCGAGGACTTCTCCCCGGCAGCCCAGCAGGAGGCCCTCAAGGCGGTCCTCGTCGAGGAGATGGGCATCAAGCCCCGGTTCGCGTTCGCCCCCCTGCGGGTCGCGATCACCGGGAGGCGGGTCTCGCCGCCGCTCTTCGAGTCCATGGAGATCCTCGGGCGCGAGGCGTCCCTGACCCGGTTGCGCGCCCTCCGCGCGCGCCTGTGAGCCGGGAGCCGCTGCCGCTCCTCGGCGGCCAGGTCGACGGGGTGCTCTTCGACGTCGACGACACCCTCGTCGACACGCGCAGCGCCTTCGGGGTCGCCATGCGGCGCATCGCGGAGACGTACCTCCCCGATCTTCCGGCGGACCGCCACGACGAGGTCCTCGTGCACTGGCGGCGCGACGCCCTGGGGCACTACCGGGCGTACACCCGTGGCGAGACGACGTTCCGGGCCCAGCGCCTGGCGCGGGCGAACCTGCTCCAGGAGGAGTTCGGGGGAGCGCCCGTGCCCGACGAGGCCTTCGAGGAGTGGGACGCCGTCTTCGAGGGGGCCTTCCAGGACGGCTGGGCCGCCCACGCAGAGGCAGCCTCGTGCGTCGCTGACCTCGCCGCGCACGGCCTGAAGGTCGGCGCGCTGTCCAACGCGGCCTTCGACTACCAGGTGCTCAAGCTCGAGCGGGCAGGTCTCGGTGACGTCCCGATGCTCGTCGGTGTCGACACGCTGGGGGTGGGCAAGCCCGACCCCCGTGTGTTCCTCGAGGCCTGCCGTCTGCTCGGCACCGAACCGCACCGGACCGTGTACGTGGGTGACGAGCTCGACGTCGACGCGCGAGGGGCACTTGCGGCAGGCCTGCGCGCGGTCTGGGTCGACCGGCCCGGTGCCCGCCGGGGCGGACCGCACCTCGAGGACCCGGCGCTCGCCGAGGCCGAGGGGATCGTCGTCGTACCGTCGTTGCGGGAGGTCGTCGGGATGCTCGGCGTCGATGCGTGAGCATGGTGGCTCGGAGCCGGGGAGGGGCTCCGAGCCACCCCTGGGGTCGGCGTGGCGCTCGTCACGCTCGGCCGGTTTGGCGAGAGCGAGAGACTCGGGTAGTGTTTTCCGACGGTAGGCCCCCCGGAAAACCTTCGGAAGCCACAGGTGCGTCAGGAGCATTTCTCGCCTGACGCGTCGTTGGTGGAGAAGAGCAGGCCGGAGAGTCTTACCCCCATGGGGTATGGTGTAATTGGCAACACAACGGTTTCTGGTACCGTCATTCTAGGTTCGAGTCCTGGTACCCCAGCGCAGAGCGCAGCATGCTTGGTCTTCCTCACGGAGGCCGAGTTCGATAGCGTTCGCATCGGCACGTCGCCCTCCGGGCGTCGAGCTTAGGCCCCCATCGTCTAGCGGCCTAGGACGCCGCCCTCTCACGGCGGTAACACGGGTTCAAATCCCGTTGGGGGTACGCATCGTCCATGGTCCATCGGGCCGCGGACGGCACCGAATCGCCACGCCTCGGCGTGATCGGTCCGGCTTAGGCCCCCATCGTCTAGCGGCCTAGGACGCCGCCCTCTCACGGCGGTAACACGGGTTCAAATCCCGTTGGGGGTACATGGATGCTTCGGCATCACCGCAGGCCCGGTCGCTCGCCGACCGGGCCTGCGGTGTTTTCCGGGCCTGACCCCTCTGGGCGAGACGACCAGCCCGCCGTGCAGGTAGTCAGTACCTGCACGGCGGAGCGCAGACCGGTGTGTGCCCAGTGGGGCCCGATCTTGACGCGAACAGACGACCTAGATCGCACTCTCTTCGAGCTTGCGGACTATCACGGGACCCAACGAGGCGGCGAAGCTACCGGAGATGTGATCGCGGTCGTGCAGCACGATCACGCCCCCCACAACGGGTGCGCAGAAGTCGACAGAGCAGTAGGCGTCAGACAGATCGAGGTACAGCGCGTCGGTCTTCTGGGCGGCTGCCTCGCTGCTGCTGACCTCTGGGAGCGCCTCTGACCTGGGTGTCCGACAGTGCTGAGCGGCGTCGAGGCCGTTCTGCGCGATGCACTCGAGAGTTGAGCCCGGGAAGCGAGGGTTGTCCGAGATCGCGATCACGCTGATCCCGGCGTCGAGGAGGGGAGTCCACGCCTCTACCTGCCCGTCGATCTCCGCCGACCGTGGGTCAGTTCCCGCAGGGACGTGCAGCGGGAACCCCTCGAAGTGCGTAACGAGGACCGCGTCGTATCCTCCGTCCAGCAGGGTCTGTTGCGTCGTAGAGTTCCACGCGCGGCACTGCTCTTCGAGGTCCGCGTTGCCGCGGTTAATCTTGGCGCTCGTCAGATAGCACCCGCCGACACCGAAGACGTCGATCTCCCAGCCGAGTGCCTCTGGAAGTTGATCGTAGGCGGGGAGCAAGGCGTTGCTGTGCGAGTCGCCCACGACGGCTACGCGCTTCGTGGGCACGCCCGACGTCTCCAACGTGCACACCGTGCCCCAGCACTCGGCTCGATTGCCGTCGTCCTCCTGGAACACGTCGACATCTGGTGTCAGCACTGTGGGCTCAGGACAACGGGGGGTTACCAGATAGCCTGCTCCGAAGCACGGATCCGCCTGGGCGATAGCGATGGCGTCGGCCGATTCTCCTAGTGCTTCCACACGGCGCTCGACATATGCCCATCCGGCCGCCGAGGCGGCGAGTATCCCGACCATGACTGCGCAGATGCTGGCGAGTGCGATTCGGCGAGGCCGCGCGGCACGGACTGCTCGGAAGCGGATCGGGTTCTCCAAGAATCGGGTGGAGATGTAGGCGAGTGAGAACGTCGCGACGAGAAGAAGTAACTTCAGTACCGCATCTAGATCCCGGCCGAGCGCGATTCCACCTACGACGATCAGAGGCCAGTGCCAGAGGTAGATCGAATAAGAGATGTTCCCCGCGGTCTGAACGAAAGGGAGGTGTGTGGACCGACGAAAAGCGCCGGCATCGTGATGCGCCCAGATGACGAGGGCGGTTCCGAGCACAGGCAGGGCTGCCGCGTAGCCAGGGAAGGGCGTGGCTGCGGTGAACTGAATCCCGCTGTAGACGATGAGCGCGATGCCGGTCCATGCTGCGATCGGCCTGGCTCGTGCCGGAGCGACCGAGCCAGAGATCGCCAAGAGCCCTCCCGCTGCAAACTCCCAGGCGCGAGTGGTGGTCGCGAAGTACGCCACTGATGGTGCTGTCTCCGTCGCGTAGACCGAGTAGGCGAGAGACGCGACGAGTACGATTCCGTAGAGAGCGCCGAGGTTGCGACGCCACGACGCCGAGAGGAGCACGAGCGCTGCGATGATCGGGATGGCGATGTAGAACTGCTCTTCCACCGAGAGCGTCCAGAAGTGCTGGACCGGGGAAGCCGTGTTGTTCGAGGCCATGTAGTTGACAGAGTCGGCCGCGAGGACCCAGTTCTCGATGTACACGGTTGCGGCACCGATCTCCCGGAACGTCTGTTGCCAGAGGTGTTTCGGGAAGAAGACGAGGGTTGCCGCCGTCGTGGCGCCGAGCACGAGAAGGGCCGCAGGAAGAAGGCGAAGTGCGCGTCGTACCCAGAACCTACCGAGCCTGATACGGCCGGTCTCGTCGGCTTCCTTCACGATCTGGAGGGTTATGAGGAAGCCGGATATCACGAAGAACACGTCGACGCCCACGAATCCGCCAGCAAGCCGGTTGGGCCAGAAGTGGTAGAGGACGACGAGTCCGACAGCGAGCGCCCGCAGCGCCTGGATGTCGGCGCGGAGGGCAGGCCTGTGGAGCTTCGGCCCGGGACCGTGGGCGAGGCGAGTGGACTCGTGCAGTGTCACGGGCATCCTTCGAGGCGGTGTGTAGGCGAAGCCAGGCGAGCCCATGGTGGTTGAGCGAACGACCCGGTGAGAGCGCGACCAGCGTATTTCAGGAAGGGCGGACCCTCCCAAATCGTCCTGTTACTCCCCGGTCCGGCGCAGCACCTCGGTCAGCCGGTTCGCGGCGGCCACGACGGACCCGGCGTGGAGGCGGCCGGGCTGCCGGCTCAGGCGCTCGACGGGGCCGGAGATCGAGACCGCCGCCACGATCCGGCCGGACGGACCCCTGACGGGTGCGGAGACGGAGGCGACACCCACCTCGCGCTCGGACACCGACTGGGCCCATCCGCGCCGACGAACTCCTGAGAGGATCGTCGCGGTGAACTTCGCCCCCTGGAGCCCGCGGTGGAGGCGGTCGGGCTCCTCCCACGCCAGGAGGATCTGCGCGGCCGAGCCGGCGTGCATGGTGAGGGTGGCGCCGACGGGGATCGAGTCGCGAAGCCCCACCGGCCGCTCCGCCGCGGCGACGCAGATGCGCTGGTCGCCCTGGCGCCGGTAGAGCTGGGCGCTCTCGCCCGTGTGGTCGCGCAGCGCCGTGAGCACCGGGTTCGCCGCTGCGAGGAGGCGGTCCTCGCCCGCCGCGGTCGCGAGCTCGTTGAGGCGCGGTCCGAGGACGAACCGTCCCTGCATGTCGCGGGTGACGAGCCGGTGGTGCTCGAGCGCCACGGCGAGGCGGTGGGCGGTCGGGCGTGCCAGTCGGGTCGCTGCGACGAGCTGTGCGAGGGTTGCTGGGCCGGCTTCGAGAGCACCCAGGACGGAGGCTGCCTTGTCCAGCACTCCGACTCCGCTAGAATTGTCCATAGGTCGATATTGCAGTCTCGAAGGCTGAGACGCAAGCTGGCTCTCCGGAGATCGACCGGGAAGCGCCCGGAACCTGGGTGATCGCACACGAGAGGAACTGTGATGGCCGGCACGCTGGCAGAGAAGGTATGGGACGCACACCTGGTGCGCCGCGGTAGCGACGGGTCACCCGACCTCCTCTACATCGACCTCCACCTCGTCCACGAGGTGACGAGCCCCCAGGCGTTCGAGGGGCTGCGCCTCGCGGGGCGCCCCGTGCGACGCCCGGACCTCACGATCGCGACCGAGGACCACAACACCCCCACCCTCGACATCGACCTGCCCATCGCCGACCTCACCAGCCGCACGCAGATCGACACGCTGCGGAACAACGCCCGCGAGTTCGGTGTCCGGATCCACTCGCTCGGTGACGCAGACCAGGGGATCGTCCACGTCGTCGGGCCGCAGCTCGGGCTGACCATGCCGGGGCTCACCGTCGTCTGCGGGGACTCGCACACCTCCACCCACGGCGCCTTCGGGGCGCTGGCCTTCGGTATCGGGACGAGCGAGGTCGAGCACGTCCTCGCCACGCAGACCCTACCGCTCCAGCCCTTCCGGACCATGGCCATCACCGTCGACGGGGCCCTGCCCGAGGGCAGCACCGCGAAGGACATCATCCTCGCGGTCATCGCGAAGATCGGCACCGGCGGTGGCCAGGGCTACGTCCTGGAGTACCGCGGCGAGGCCATCCGGAACCTCTCCATGGAGGGGCGGATGACCATCTGCAACATGTCCATCGAGGCGGGTGCCCGGGCCGGGATGATCGCGCCCGACGAGACCACCTTCGAGTACCTCAAGGGGCGCCCGCACGCCCCGGAGGGCGCCGACTGGGACGCGGCTGTCGAGTACTGGCGCACCCTGCGCTCCGACGACGACGCGACGTTCGACGCCGAGGTGGTCCTCCACGCCGACGACCTCGAGCCCTTCGTCACGTGGGGCACCAACCCGGGCCAGGGGCTGCCCCTGTCGGCGAACGTCCCCGTCCCCGAGGAGATCGCCGACGAGAACGACCGCGTGGCCGCCGAGCGCGCCATCGAGTACATGGGCCTCAACCCCGGCACCCCGCTGCGGGACATCGCGGTCGACACGGTCTTCATCGGGTCGTGCACCAACGGGCGCATCGAGGACCTGCGAGCGGTCGCCGAGATCATCGAGGGCCGGAAGAAGGCCGACACCCTGCGCGTCCTCGTGGTGCCCGGGTCCGCTCGCGTGCGCCTCCAGGCGGAGGCCGAGGGACTCGACGCGGTCTTCAAGGACTTCGGCGCCGAATGGCGTAACGCGGGCTGCTCCATGTGCCTCGGCATGAACCCCGACCAGCTCGCCCCCGGCGAGCGGAGCGCGTCGACCTCCAACCGCAACTTCGAGGGCCGCCAGGGCAAGGGGGGGCGCACGCACCTCGTGTCGCCGCTCGTCGCCGCCGCGACCGCGATCCGCGGCACACTCTCCTCGCCCGCCGACCTCGCGAACGACGCGGCGGACACCGACGCCCTCCAGCCCGCCTGACGCCCACCACACACCTTCCAGGAGCCACCATGGAGAAGTTCACGACGCACACCGGGGTGGGCGTGCCGCTGCGGCGCAGCAACGTCGACACCGACCAGATCATCCCCGCCGTCTACCTCAAGCGGGTCACCCGCACGGGGTTCGAGGACGCGCTCTTCGCCGCCTGGCGCGGGGACGAGTCCTTCGTCCTCAACCAGCCCGCCTACTCGAGCGGCTCCGTCCTCGTGGCCGGACCCGACTTCGGGACCGGCTCGTCCCGCGAGCACGCCGTCTGGGCGCTCAAGGACTACGGGTTCAAGGCGGTCCTCTGCTCGAGGTTCGCCGACATCTTCCGCGGCAACTCGGGCAAGCAGGGCCTCCTCGCCGCCCAGGTCGCCCAGGAGGACGTCGAGCTCCTCTGGAAGGTCCTCGAGACCAGGCCGGGGACCGAGGTCACGGTGAACCTCGTCGACCGCACGGCGAGCGCCGACGACGTCGTCGTCCCGATCCACGTCGACGACTACACCCGCTGGCGCCTCATGGAAGGGCTCGACGACATCGGGCTCACCCTCCAGCACGCCGACGAGATCACCGAGTTCGAGACGTCGCGAGCGTCGTGGCGGCCCACGACGCTCCCTGCGCGGCACCTCCCGCCCGTCGACATCGAGGCTGCGCGTCCCGTCTCCTGACGGCCGCCGAGGACGCCCCCGCACCGCTCCGGAGGGAACACGGAGCGGTGCGGGGGCGTTCTGCACGTGAAGACCCCGTGCACATCCGTACCCGGAGTAGGTGCAGGGCCCAGGGATAGGCGACGATAAGCACATGAACGATCTGCTCTACGTCAACGGCGGCACCCCGTTGGACGGAACCATCACCGTGCGTGGCGCGAAGAACTTCGTCTCCAAGGCCATGGTCGCGTCCCTCCTCGGGGACACGCCCAGCGAGCTGCGGAACGTCCCGGAGATCCGCGACGTCGCGGTCGTGTCCGGGCTCCTCGAGCTCCACGGCGTCACCGTCGACTACGACGCGCCCGCCGGCGTGCTGCGCCTCGACCCCAGCAACGTCGAGTCGGCGCACGTCGCCGACATCGACGCGCACGCAGGGTCGAGCCGCATCCCCATCCTCTTCTGCGGGCCGCTGCTGCACCGGCTCGGCGAGGCGTTCATCCCCGACCTGGGCGGCTGCCGCATCGGCGACCGGCCCATCAACTACCACCTGGACATCCTGCGCCAGTTCGGCGCGCACGTGGACAAGCGCGAGCAGGGGATCTACCTCGCGGCCCCCAACGGCCTGCGCGGCACCAAGATCACGCTGCCGTACCCGAGCGTGGGGGCCACCGAGCAGCTTCTCCTCACGGCCGTCCGCGCCGAGGGCATCACCGAGCTGTCCAACGCAGCCATCGAGCCCGAGATCATGGACCTCATCAACGTCCTGCAGAAGATGGGCGCAATCATCTCGGTCGACACCGACCGCGTCATCCGCATCGAGGGCGTGGCGCGCCTGTCGGGCTACCGGCACACGGCGCTGGGCGACCGCATCGAGGCCGCGTCCTGGGCGTCGGCGGCGCTGGCCACGCACGGTGACATCTTCGTCAAGGGAGCCACGCAGCCCGAGATGACGGCGTTCCTCAACACCTTCCGCAAGGTCGGGGGGGAGTTCGACGTCCAGGACGAGGGCATCCGCTTCTTCCACCCCGGCGGCGACCTGCGGTCCATCGTCCTCGAGACGGACGTCCACCCCGGGTTCATGACGGACTGGCAGCAGCCGCTCGTCGTGGCCCTGACGCAGGCGACCGGCCTGTCGATCGTCCACGAGACCGTCTACGAGAACCGCTTCGGCTTCACCGACGCGCTCGTCGGCATGGGCGCCACCATCCAGGTCTACAAGGACTGCCTCGGTGGTCGGCCCTGCCGGTTCGGCCAGCGGAACTTCTACCACTCGGCCGTGATCTCCGGCCCGACGCCGCTCGCCGCGGCGGAGATCGAGGTCCCGGACCTGCGGGGCGGGTTCAGCCACCTCATCGCCGCGCTCACCGCCAAGGGCACCTCCACGGTCCGTGGCATCCAGCTCATCGACCGCGGGTACGAGCGCTTCACCGAGAAGCTCGAGGCGCTCGGCGCTGAGTTCAGCCGCGAGTGACTCCACGACGCCGGGAGGCAGCCACCTCCCGGCGTCGCGGTAGCCTTTCCCGGTGACGAACGAGGCAACCCCCGCAACCGGGAACGGCAAGAACCTCACGTACCGCATGGTCGCGGGCGTCGTGAAGCCGTTCCTGTTCATGGTGAGCACCCGCGACTGGAAGGGCACCGAGCACTTCCCGACGGACAGCGGCTTCATCGCAGCGGGCAACCACATGACGAACCTCGACCCCCTGACGTTCGCCCACTTCCTCTACGACACGGCGCGCCCCCCGAGGATCCTCGCGAAGTCCTCGCTGTGGAAGGTGCCGGTCCTGCGGACCGTCCTCGACCGGACCGGGATGATCCCCGTGCAGCGCAACACCGCGGGAGCCGCAGCGTCGCTCGCCGAAGCCGTCCGTCAGCTGCGGGCGGGGGAGTGCGTCGCCGTGTTCCCCGAGGGGACGCTCACCCGCGACCCGGGCCTGTGGCCCATGGCGGGCAAGACCGGTGCCGCGCGGCTCGCGCTGAGCAGCCGTGTCCCCGTGATCCCCGTCGCCCAATGGGGTCCGCAGCTCATCCTCCCGCAGTACTCCAAGCGCCTGAGCCTCTTCCCGCGGAAGAAGGTGTCGATGCACGCTGGACCGCCCGTCGACCTCGACGACCTCTACGACCGCCCCCTCGACGCCGCCGTGCTCGTCGAGGCCACTGAGCGCATCATGGCCGCCATCACCGCTCTCCTCGAGGGCATCCGCCAGGAGGAGGCACCCACGGTGCGGTACGACATGCGCCGCACCGTCAAGGACGTGCCGACCGAGAAGGACCCCTCGTGATCGCCGCGGTCCTGGGCTCCGGGGCCTGGGGCACGACGTTCGCCCAGGTGCTCGCGGACGCAGGGTGCACGGTGCGGCTCTGGGGCCGCGACGAGGCCCTCGCCGCACGGATCACCACCGAGCACGAGAACGACCGCTACCTGCCGGGGATCGTGCTGTCGGCCGGGATCACGGGGACCACCGACGTCCGTGCCGCCGTCGACGACGTCGACCTCGTGGTCGTCGCCATCCCGTCGCAGAGCGCGCGTGCCACGCTCGAGCCGTTGCGGGACCTGATCCCCGACAAGGCCGTGGCCGTGTCCCTCATGAAGGGCGTCGAGCTGAGCACGGACCAGCGTATGAGCCAGGTCGTCGGGGACGCGCTCGGCCTGCCGCCGGACCGCGTCGCCGTGGTCTCCGGCCCCAACCTCGCGGGAGAGATCGCCCAGCGGCAGCCCACGGCGACCGTCGTGTCGTCGAGCGACCCGCAGACGGCCGCGCTCGTCGCCCGGGCGTGCTCGTCGGGCTACTTCCGCCCGTACACGAACCCCGACGTCGTCGGGGTCGAGCTCTGCGGTGCCGTGAAGAACGTCATCGCCCTCGCGGTGGGGATGGCCCAGGGGCGCGGCTTCGGCTTCAACACGACCGCGACCGTCATCACCCGGGGTCTCGCCGAGATCACCCGGCTCGGGCTCGTGCTCGGAGCGGACGCCGAGACGTTCCCCGGTCTGGCCGGCATGGGCGACCTCATGGCGACCTGCGCGTCACCGTCTTCGAGGAACCACACCCTCGGCAAGCACATCGGCCAGGGCATGACGCTCGACGAGGCGATCGTCGCGACCGGCGGCACCGCTGAAGGCGTGAAGTCGTGCCGGTCCGTCCTCGAGCTCGCCCGGTCCGTGGACGTCGACATGCCCATCACCGAGGCCGTGGTGGCCGTCCTCCACGAGGGTCTGCCGGTCGGGGAGATGGCCCGGGGCCTGCTCGCCCGGCCGCAGAAGTCCGAGAAGGCCTGACCCGCCCCGGCGCCTCCGGCGCTGCCGGGATCACCCCGTGGTGTGCGCGACGTCGACCACGACCCGCACGGGGTCCTCGAGAAGGTGCACCCGGAACGGGTGCCCGGCCTCGGTGAGGCCGACGAACGCGTCGGTGATCCCCTCGAACACGCTCCACCCGCGGGCCTCGGTCACCACGACCGTCCCCTCGCCCTCGACGGGGCCGTCGTGCGAGAAGGGATCCGCCCCGCTGTCCATGGGGTAGCCGCTCCCCGAGATGCGCACGGCGAGCGTGCCGTCCCCGGCGAGGTCGAGGACCTTCCCGCTGCCGGCCTGCTCAGCCTGGTCGACGTACTCGACGTACCACCCCGGGGTCCCCGGCCCCTCCATCTCGTAGACCACGCGGTCGAAGCCGTCGTGGCGTCCGGTGCGGACGTCGACGACGGTGAGGGCGGCCCCCGCCGACGCCTCGGCGGTGTCGGGCAGGGTGTTGGCGGGGAACGGCATCTCGTCGGCCGGCTCGTCGTCGGCCGTGTCCGGCGGTGCCGTGGTGGCCGCGTCCGGCATCGGTGCGGAGCTCGTCGACGTGGGAACGGGCTCCGAGGTCTCGGTGTCGGTCACCGTGCTCGACGGTGTAGTGGTGCTCACCGGCTCCGGGTCGGCGGAGCAGCCGGCGAGGAGCAGGAGCCCGATCGTCCCAGCCCCGACGAGGCGCAAGGTGCCTCCTGCTCGGGCCGGGCGCCCGGGTCGCCCGGCGGTGGTACGGATCGGTCGCGTCGTCGTCATCGTCGCCCCCAGGGTGTGTGTCGTCGGTGGTGCGGCCTTCTCCTCGACCCTACGGGCGACGGGAGGGTCGGGCAGGTGGTGCGGGGGTCAGGACTGTTGCGGCTCCGCAACGATCCGGTTCAGGGCGCCGTCGAGGTCGGCCCAGAGGTCGTCGACGTCCTCGATGCCGACGCTCAGGCGCAAGAGGTCGTCCGGGACGGTGAGCGACTCGGTGGAGAACCGGCGGCGACGCTCGAGGGAGGACTCCACGCCCCCGAGGCTCGTGGCCGGCACCCAGAGGCGCACGGCGTCGACGACCGCATCCGCCGCGGCGGCGCCGCCACGTGGACGGACCCCGAGGATCGCCCCGAAGCCATCCATGTCCCGGGCCGCGACCGCGTGGCCGGGATCGGTCGGGAGGCTCGGGTGGCGGACCTCCGCGACGGCGGGGTGCGTCTGGAGGCGGCGTGCGAGCTCGGCGGCGTTCGCCTGCGCGCGCTCGACGCGCAGCGCCAGGGTGCGCAGGCCGCGCAGCGCGAGCCAGACCTCCCACGGCCCGGCGACGGCACCGTGGAGCGTCCGGTACGCGCGGATCTGCTCCGCGAGGTGCGGCGAGCTGGTCGCGGCGAGCCCGAGGACGACGTCGGAGTGCCCGGCGAGGTACTTGGTCACGGAGTGCACCACGACGTCGGCCCCGAGCTCCAGGGGGCGCTGGACGAGAGGTGTGGCGAAGGTGTTGTCCACGGCGACGAGAGCGCCCGCCCGGTGCGCCGCGTCGACGAGCGCGGGTACGTCCGCGACCTCGAGCATCGGGTTGGTGGGGGACTCGATCCACACGAGGTCCGCGCCCTCGAACGCCGCGACGGTCGCCGCGGTCTCGGCGACGTCCACCCGCACGACGCGCACCCCGTGCCGTGCGGCCAGGTCGTCGGCGAACCCCAGGGTGACCTGGTAGGCGTGCCGCGGCACGACGAGGGTGCCCCCGTCGGGCACGAAGGACAGGACGGCTGCGATGGCGGCCATGCCGGACGCGAAGACGATCCCGGGCTCGGACGCACCCTCGAGGTCGGCGACGGCCTGCTCGAAGGGCTCCCACGTCTCGGTTCCTGCACGCGTGTAGAGCTTCTCGCCGGGCTGCGGGACGCCCGCCGAGACGTACGTCGAGGACAGGACGACGGGCGGGTTCACGGGCGCCCCGCCGGTCCGCGCCGGGCGGCCCGACGTGACGGCACGGGTGGCGCGGGACAGGGACGTCTCGTGGCGGTCGTGAGGGGCGTGTGCAGGCTCGGGGGATGAGTGGTCCATGGGACCGAGAGTATGCCTCGCGCTCCGGTAAAGTCGCACGCGATGTCTACCGAACACGCACCCCAGCCTGCTGCTCCGCACGACGAGCACGACGAGCACGACGAGCACGACGAGCACGACAAGCGCGGCGCAGCCGCTACCGCTACGACGCCGTCCACGGCTCCGGACCCGGACGCTCGTGTCCGGGTGGTCCTGCTCTTCGGGGGGCGGTCCGGCGAGCACGTCATCTCGTGCGCGACGGCCGCCGGCGTGCTGCGCTCCATCGACCGCACCCGGTTCGACGTCACCCCGGTGGGCATCACGCGCGACGGGCAGTGGGTCCTCGCGGACGACGACCCCGATCGGTGGACGATCCGCGAGGGGCACCTCCCTGAGGTCGAGCCGTCGACGCACGAGGTGATCCTGCCGCTGTCCGTGGACCAGCGCGCCGTGCGGGTCCTCGCGCAGGACGACGTCCCGCGCGTGCTCGGGGACGTCGACGTCGTCTTCCCGCTCCTGCACGGCCCGTTCGGGGAGGACGGGACCCTCCAGGGGCTCCTCGAGATGGCCGACGTCCGGTACGTGGGCGCGGGCGTCCTCGCGTCGGCCGTCGGCATGGACAAGCACTTCATGAAGCTCGTGCTCGCCGGCCAGGGCCTGCCGATCTCACCGTTCACGGTGATCCGGCCGGGGGAGTGGGAGGCGAACCCGCAGGCCTGGACGGAGTCGGTGGCGCACCTGGGCCTGCCGGTCTTCGTCAAGCCCGCGCGCGCCGGGTCGAGCCTCGGCATCAGCAGGGTGAGCGACCTCGCGGACCTCCCGGCGGCCATCGCCGAGGCGCAGCGTCACGACCCGAAGGTCATCGTCGAGGCGGGCGTGGTCGGGCGTGAGATCGAGTGCGCGGTGCTCGGTGGGCGCGGTGGCTCCCGGCCCCGGGCGTCGCTGCCCGGCGAGATCGTGGTGACGGCCGACGGGCGGGACTTCTACGACTTCGAGGCGAAGTACCTCGCGGAGCAGGACGTGGCCCTCTCCTGCCCGGCCGACCTCCCGCCAGAGCTCGTCGAGGAGGTCCGCGACGTCGCGGTGCGGACCTTCGAGGCCGTCGGTGCGGAAGGGCTCTCGCGCGTCGACGTGTTCGTCACCGACGGGGGGGACGTGGTCGTCAACGAGATCAACACGATGCCGGGGTTCACCCAGTTCTCCATGTACCCCCGGATGTGGGAGAGGACGGGGCTGTCCTACCCCGACCTCATCACCGAGCTCCTCGAGCTCGCGCTGGAACGTCCTACCGGTCTGCGCTGACAGGGATCAGACGCACTGGCGGGTCGCGGGGATCTCGTTGACGGCGGCCGCCAGGTCGACGAGCGCGGCGGTCGGCTGCTCGAGCGCGAGCGATGCCGGGACCTGGACGGACACCGCGGGTTCACGACCGTAGGTGACGAACGTCCAGCCCGCGTCGTCCTGGACGGCGATCCAGTCGAACACGGTCTCCTCGCCCCGGACGTCCACGGTGATCGACTGGCAGTCCTCCGTGGTGGGGGTCGGCGGCTCGACACCGCAGCGCAGCGTCACGGCAGCCCCTGCCTGGCCCCAGGCGGCGGTCGCCTGACCGGACGCACGGACCTTCTCCTGACCGGCCACCTTGCCGGGGACCGCGAGCACGGCGCGTGCGCAGAGCGGGTTGGCGGCGTCGGGCCCTGCGGGGACCGAGATGGTCGCGGCGCACCCCGCGGTGGTGATGGCGGCGAGCGCCGCCGCGAGCACCAGGGAGGTCGAGGGGCGGGGACGTCGCTGGGCTGGCACGGCGTCAACTCTATCCGCCCCCGCCCGTGGCGCCTGCGGGCGTGCACGCGGGTCCTCGGGAGGGGATGGCGGATAGGGTTCCTTCGTGACCATGCCAGAGCTCGTCCGCGACCTCTCCGAGGAGCAGCTCCTCGCCCGGATCTTCCCCCTGCTCCCGTCGGGTTCCTCGACGCTCGTGGGCCCGGGTGACGATGCCGCGGTGGTGGCCGCCCCCGACGGTCGCTTCGTCGTGTCGACGGACGTGCTCGTCGAGGACCGGCACTTCGTGCGTTCCTGGTCCTCCGGTGAGGACGTGGGGTGGCGGGCCGCGATGCAGAACCTCGCCGACGTCGCCGCGATGGGGGCCCGGCCGACCTCGCTCGTCGTGTCCCTCGTGGTGCCCGGGGACGTCGAGGTGGACTGGGTGACGGGGTTCGCGCGGGGCCTCGCCCTGGCATGCGCCGAGGTCGGGGCCGCGGTCGTCGGGGGAGATCTCTCGGGTGGGGACGCGGTGGTGGCCGCCGTCACCGTCCACGGGGACCTCGAGGGGCGTGCCCCGGTGCTGCGGTCCGGCGCGCGCCCGGGGGACGTCGTCGCCCACGCCGGGGTCCTCGGACGGTCGGCCGCAGGGCTCGAGCTGCTCAGGGAAGGGCGCCCTGACGTCGGTGAGGCGCTCGTCACCGCGTTCCTGCGCCCCGACCCGCCGCTCGAGGCAGGGCTCGAGGCGGCACGTGCCGGGGCGACCTCGATGATGGACGTGTCTGACGGCCTGGTGCGCGACGCGGGCCGGATCGCCCGGGCGAGCGGGGTCGTCCTCGACCTCGACGCCCCCGGCACCGCGCTGGCCGAGGACCTGGCCGCCGTACGGGTGGCGGCGGACGCGCTGGGACGTGACGCGACGACGTGGGTCCTCACCGGGGGTGAGGACCACGGCATGCTCGCGACCTTCCCGGACGGGGACCTCCCGGCGGGGTTCAGACGTGTCGGCCGTGTGGTCGCGACGGCTCCCGGCTCGTCCGGGCCGGTGACCGTCGAGGGTGCGCCCGCGGCCGTGGGCGGCGGGTGGGACCACTTCTCGGGATGAGGCGGGGCCGTCAGGCGCGGCGGTAGCGGATCTCGGTGACGCTCTTGTCGCCGTACTGCTCCAGGCGCTCGACGCCGTCCGCGGCGAACCCGTGGCGCTTGTAGAAGTGCTGGGCGCGAGCGTTGTCGGCGATCACCCAGAGCGACATGGGGGTCGTCTCGGGGACCTCGGTGAGGATCGTGCGCATGAGGTCCCGGGCGACGCCCCGCCCCCAGGACTCGGGGTCGAGGTAGATCGAGTAGAGCTCGAGGTCACCGGGCTCGGCGTCCTCGTCCCGGCTGGGGCCGACGCTGGCGAACCCGACGGTCCGCCGTGCGACCTGGGCGATCCACGTCCGGGACGGCTCGTCGGAGAGGATCGTCGTCCACCGCTCCTCGCGCGCGTCCTCGTCGAGGGACGCGAGGTACTCGTCCGGCACGATGCCGGCGTACGCCTCGCGCCACGAGGCGATGTGGATGCGAGCGATGGCGCCTGCGTCCTGCGGTGTCGCCGGGCGGATGGTCACGTCGTCGAGTTGGTCCACGGGCTCAGCCTGCCACGATCGGGGCGGTGAGCCAACAGCGCGCGCCTCCGGAGAGCACGAGAGCCCGTCGGACACGTGGTCCGACGGGCTCTCGGTGAGAGTCCTGCTGGGGAGTCTCAGACGTTGCGGGTGACCTTGCCTGCCTTGAGGCACGAGGTGCACACGTTGAGGCGCTTGGGCGCGCCGTTGACGATTGCGCGAACACGCTGGATGTTCGGGTTCCAGCGGCGCTTCGTGCGCACGTGCGAGTGCGAGATGCTGTGCCCGAAGCTCGGGCCCTTTGCGCAGACTTCGCAGTTGGCAGCCACGGTCTCTCCTGATCGTCATGCACGCCGCGGTGGGCGGCGAATTCAATGGTCTGTGGATGCGGGCCCTCGCATCACCGGTCACGGGCCGGGCCCGTGGGTGGTGTGCTGAGGATGACCGCATGCCCGTGTGTGTCCGGGCAACCTCGATAGGGTAGCCGATGCGCGGGCGCGGTCTCAAGTCGTGTCCGTCCGGACGACCGAGGAGGACCTCGACATGGCAGGACTGGCGGGACCGGCGGGACCGGCGGTGCAGCAGGGCACCGGCGACGCCCTCACCCCCGACACCGTCCGCACCTGGGCGATCACCGCCTGCCGGGCGCTCGGAGCGGCCCGTGGGGTCATCGACTCCGCGAACGTCTTCCCCGTGGCGGACGCGGACACGGGGACCAACCTCTGCCTGACCTTCGCGCGGGCGAAGGAGGAGGTCGACCGGCAGTCGGCCGGGGCGTCCGTCGGTGCCCTCCTCGCCGCGCTCGCCCACGGTGCGCTCCTCGGCGCACGGGGCAACTCCGGTGTCATCCTCAGCGAGTACCTCCGTGGGCTCGCCGTGGGCGCGGCGGACGACGTCGTCGACGCGGTGGTGACGGCCCGGGCTCTCGCGGGGGCGTCCGAGGCGGCGGGCCGCGCCGTCGCCGACCCCAGGCGCGGGACCATCCTCAGCGCGGCCGAGGTCGCCGCCGCGTGCGCCGCGACGGCGCTGGCGGACGGGAGCGACGTCGTGGGCGTCCTCACGGCGGCGCGGGACGGTGCGCGGCAGGCGCTCGGGCGCAGCGCGGACGAGCTCGACGTCCTGCGCGCGGCGAACGTGCTCGACGCCGGCGCGTACGGGCTGTCCCTGGTCCTCGACGCGCTCTGCGTCGCGGCCGGTACCGGTTCGACGGCGGGTGCCTTGTCGGAGGGTCAGGGCACCGTCGTCCTCATGGGCTCCCTCTCCGCCCCTGAGCAGAGCGCCGACCGAGCGTTGGCGCGTCCTGGCCGTCCCGCCGTGGACGGCGAGTTCGAGGTGGTCCTCGTCGTCGAGCACCGGGACGGCGCGGACCGGGTCGCTGCGTCGCGCGACGTCGGGGGTCGCCTGCGTCGGGACCTCCAGGAGCTGGGGGAGTCGGTCGTCGTGGTGGGAGGCGACGTGCCTGGCCCCGCGGCCGCCCCAGGGGGCGCGATGTGGCAGGTCCACGTGCACACCGACCGTCCCGAGGACGTGGTGCGCGTCGTCGCCCGCGATGAGGACGGCCGACGTCCGACGGTCCGGCAGGTGGTCGTCCGCAGCCTCGCGCTCCAGGTCGTAGGGCCCCGGGACGCCGGTCCCGGGTCGGGTGGCGTGGTCGCCTGCACGACGGCGCCCGGCCTCGTCGCGGACCTCGCGCGCAGCGGTGCCGTCGTGGTCCTGCGCGTCGACGAGGACGTCACCACCGCCGACCTGCGCCGCGCGGTGCTCGAGACCGGTGAGGACCGCGTCCTCGTCCTCCCCGTCGACGAGTCCTCCTACGAGGCGGCACGCGCTCTCGCGGCCACGGGTGACGGTGACGAAGCGCCCGACGCTCTCCCCAGGGTGACCGTCGCCCCGCCGCGCACCGACCTCCACGTCGTCGCCGCCCTCGCGGCATGGGCCGGCGCACCGCAGACCGACCGCGTCACCGAGGCGCTCGACGCCGCCGGGTCGGTGCACGTCGCCTCCGTGGGAGGGCTCACGGTCGCAGCGGCCGGTGCGACCGTGGCGGGACGCGTCGCAGGGGCGACGGCGGGCGCCGAGGTCCTCCTCACGCTCCTCGTGGACGAGGAGGCGGACGCGACGGTGGTCGACGAGGTCGTCGCTCGCGCGCAGGACGCGAGACCCGGCACCGAGGTCCTCCTCCTGCGCTCCGGTCGGGCGTCGACGGACGTGCTCGTCGGGACGGAGGAGCTGTGAGCGCGGCACCGACGCCCGGAGAGGCGTGGGGCGAGGGCCCCGCGGACCGCCTCCACGAGCCTCTCGCCACGGTCCTCGGCGCACGCACGGCCGGGCCGCTCGCCAAGCTCGGTCTCCGCACCACCGGCGACCTGCTGCGCCACTACCCGCGCCGGTACGGCGAGCCCGGCCGCATGACGGACATGAGCGAGCTCGCCGTCGGCGAGCACGTGACGGTCGTCGCACGCGTGGCCACCGCCACCGTGCGGCAGATGCGCTCCCGCGGCGGGGCGATGCTGCAGGCGGTCGTCACCGACGGGACCCACCGTCTCGCGCTGACGTTCTTCGCCAAGCGACCCGGTGTCCTGCGCGTCCACGAGGACCGGCTGCGGCCCGGGCGCACCGGGTTCTTCACCGGGATCGTCTCCGAGTACCGCGGCGAGCGCCAGCTCACGCACCCGGACTACCTGCTCGTCGGCGTCGACGCGGACGACGAGTCCTCCGCACTCGCGGAGGCGGGCCGCCCCGTCCCCATCTACCCCGCGAGCGCCTCCGCGCCGACGTGGCGCGTCGAGCGCGCCGTGCGCACCGTCCTCGGCCCGCTGACACCGGCCGACGTGCCCGACCCCGTCCCGGACGACGTGCTCCTGGCCCGGGGGCTCGTCGGGCTGCACCAGGCGTTCCTCGACGTCCACGAGCCCGCCGACGCCGCCCAGGCGGAGCGCGGACGGGACCGGCTGCGGTACGAGGAGGCGTTCGTCCTCCAGGCGGCGCTCGCCCGGCGACGGTCGCAGGTCGCCCACCTCGAGGCGGTGCCCCGTCCGCTCCGCGGCCCCGGTGACGGAGCGAGCATCCTCGCGGACTTCGACGCCGCGCTCCCGTTCTCCCTCACCGAGGGCCAGCGCGCGGTCAATGAGGAGCTGGCCCGCGAGCTGGCGCTCCCACGGCCCATGCAACGTCTCCTCCAGGGTGAGGTGGGGTCCGGAAAGACGGTCGTGGCGTTGCGGGCCATGCTCCAGGTGGTCGACGCCGGTGGCCAGGCCGCGCTCCTCGCCCCGACCGAGGTGCTCGCCGCGCAGCACGCCCGCACCCTCGCCGCGCTCCTGGGCGACCTCGCCGAGCACGGCCTGCTCGGCGGGCGCGAGCACGGCACCCGGGTGGCGCTCCTCACGGGCTCCCAGAGCACCGCGGCGCGCAGGAAGAACCTCCTCGACGCGGCGAGCGGCGCTGCGGGGATCGTCGTCGGGACGCACGCGCTCCTCGGCGACACCGTCCAGTTCGCGGACCTCGGCCTCGTGGTGGTCGACGAGCAGCACCGGTTCGGCGTCGAGCAGCGTGACGCGCTGCGCGCCAAGGCCGAGCGGGTCCCACACCTCCTCGTCATGACGGCGACCCCCATCCCGCGGACGGTCGCGATGACGGTCTTCGGCGACCTCGAGACCTCGACCCTTCGTGAGGTGCCCGCCGGGCGGGCCGGGATCACCACGCACGTGGTGCCCGCGGACAACGCGGCGTGGATGGCGCGCACCTGGTCACGCGTCCGCGAGGAGGTCGACGCCGGGCGCCGCGCCTACGTGGTGTGCCCGCGCATCACCCCGGACGACCCGTCGGGCGCTCCTTCCCGGCCGCAGCAGGAGGACGACGTCCCCGATCTCCTCGACGGGCTCACGGCCCTCGACGAGGAGGCCGGCGACGACGCGCGCGCACCCTTGCGGGCGGTCCTCGAGGTCGTCGACGCGCTGCGGGCGGAGCCTGCGCTCGCCGGCGTGCGGACGGGCGTGCTCCACGGGCAGATGACCCCGGCCGACAAGGAGTCCGCGATGGCCGCCTTCACCGCTGGCGACCTCGACGTCCTCGTCTCGACGACCGTCATCGAGGTCGGTGTCGACGTGCCCAGCGCGACCGTCATGGTGATCCTCGACGCGGACCGGTTCGGGATCTCCCAGCTCCACCAGCTGCGCGGGCGCGTCGGCCGGGGGAGCGACCCGGGGCTCTGCCTCCTCGTGTCGCGGGCGGCCCCCGGCTCGCCGGCGGGGGAGCGTCTCGCGACCCTCGCCGCGACGACCGACGGCTTCGAGCTCGCCGCAGCCGACCTCGAGATGCGGAGCGAGGGCGACGTCCTCGGCGCCGCGCAGTCCGGGCGGTCGAGCTCTCTGCGGCTCCTGCGGGTCGTCAAGGACGCCGACGTCATCGCCGTCGCCCGGGAGGACGCCGCCCGGGTGGTCGCTGCCGACCCGGGCCTCGACGGGGCGCCGGCCCTGCGCGAGGCCATCGCCGAACGCCTCGACGGGGAGCGCGAGGAGTTCCTCGACCGCACCTGACCGCACCTGACCGCAAGCGCCTCGGTAGGCTGGTCCGGTGACGCGCATCGTGGCAGGGACGGTCGGGGGCCGAGGACTGGCGGTGCCCCCCAGGGGCACCCGCCCGACCAGCGACCGGGTCCGGGAGGCGATCTTCTCGCGCCTCGAGCACTACGGCGTGCTCGACGACGCCCGGGTCCTCGACCTCTACGCCGGGTCCGGCGCCCTCGGCCTCGAGGCCGCGAGCCGTGGTGCCCGGACGGTGGTCCTCGTCGACTCCGCACGGGCCGCCACCGCCGTGTGCTCGAGGAACGTCACCGCGCTCGGCCTCCCCGGGGTGCAGGTCGTCACGGACCGCGCGGAGCGGTACGCGACCCTCCCCGCAGCCCACCCCTGGGACGTCGTCTTCCTCGACCCCCCGTACGACGTGACCGACGCGACGGTCGCCGACGTCCTCGCCTCCCTCGAGGCCGCGCTCGCGGACGACGGGATCGTCGTCGTCGAACGCTCCGGCCGGTCGCCCGAGCCGTCGTGGCCGCCCTCGTGGCGGCTCGTCGCGTCCAGGACGTACGGCGACACCGCGGTCTACTACGCCGAGCGCGACACCGACGGTGCACTACCGTGAGACCGTGACTCTCGCTGTCTGCCCCGGGTCCTTCGACCCCATCACCCTGGGCCACCTCGACATCGTCCGCCGGGCGCGGAGCATGTTCGACGAGGTGGTCGTGGGGGTCGCCCGGAACTCCTCGAAGGCCCCCCTCCTCGACGTCGAGCAGCGGGTGGCGCTGGCACGGGCCGCGCTCGCGGACGTCGACGGGGTGCGTGTCGAGGTGGTGCCCGGGCTCCTCGCCGACTTCTGCCGGTCCCTCGGTGCGTCCGCCGTGGTGAAGGGGCTGCGGGGCGGTGCGGACTTCGACGCGGAGCTCCCGATGGCGCTCATGAACCGCCACCTGGTCGGCGTCGAGACGGTGTTCGTCCCCGGCGACCCGGCTCTCGCGCACGTCGCCTCGTCGTTGGTCAAGGACGTCGCCCGGCACGGAGGCACGATCACGGATCTGGTGCCGGACGGCGTTGCCTCCGCCGTGCGGACCGCACTGGGTGGCACGGTGGGCGCCGGGAACGCCCCCGGTCCCGCGGACGAGGAGTGAGATGAGCAGCGACGACGTGAACGAGATCTACGTGGAGGGTGAGCACGTCGGTGTGCCGGCGCTGCTCGACGCGCTGACGGACATCGTCGAGCGGGCGCGGGCCATGCCGATGTCCTCCTCCGTGCTGGTGAACCGCAACGAGGCCCTCGACCTCATCGACGAGCTCCGCGAGGCGCTGCCGACGCAGCTGACCCGCGCGGACGAGGTGCTCTCGGACGCCGACCACGTCCTCGAGGGCGCGCAGGCCGAGGCAGAGGACATCATCCGGACGGCGCGCGAGCGCGCCGCGCAGCTCGTGGACCAGCAGCAGGTGGTCCTGCAGGCTGAGACCCGTGCGCGCGAGATCGTGGCGGAGGCCGAGGCGACGGCGGCGAAGCTGCGCCACGAGGCGGACGACTACTGCGACCGGCGGCTCGCGGAGTTCGAGATCGACCTCGGCAAGATCATCACGCAGGTCCAGGCCGGCCGGGCGAAGCTCGCCGAACGCCTCGGGGAGGACGTCGGGGACCGCGGCGGGGCGTGACCGTCCGGGCGTGCTCGACCGCCGGGCGCTGAGTTGGGTTCTGCGCGGTCGATGACGTAGCATTGCCTGTTGGTCCTGCTACTCATGGCACGGACCGAGATCCCACCTGTCTGGACGTACCATGGAGCGACCCATCACTCTTGACCCCCGTTCGCCGCTCGTCATCGACACCCACGAGCTCAGCAGACGACCCGGGTCCATGCGGTCGGTCGATCGGACCGTCGCGGCTCCTGCGGATCTCGGGACGGTCGTGATCGGCATCCCCGAAGGCACCGAGCTCGACGTCTCCCTGAGGCTCGAAGCGGTGATGGAAGGGGTCCTGGTCTCCGGTTCGGTCGCTGGTCGAGCGGTCGGCGAGTGCGTGCGGTGCCTGGAGGAGGTCGTCGAGGACATCGACATCCCCGTCCAGGAGCTGTTCGTGTACGCCGAGCGCGCCGATGCGGCGTCGGAGGCGGGGGACGAGGAGGACGAGGTGCGTGTGCTCGAGGGCGATCTGATCGACATCGAGCCGGTGCTTCGGGATTCGGTGGTCACTGCACTACCATTCCAACCGTTGTGCTCGTCGGACTGCCCGGGTCTGTGCTCTGAGTGTGGAGCGCGCCTGGCGGACGACCCCGAGCACGGCCATGACGTGATCGACCCCCGGTGGTCGACTCTGCAGAGCATGTTCAACGAGACGAAAGAGAGCTAGCCGTGGCTGTTCCGAAGCGCAAGATGTCGCGCAGCAACACCCGTGCGCGTCGTTCGCAGTGGAAGACGACCGCCGCGAACCTCACCACGTGCCCGCAGTGCAAGGGCGACAAGCTGTCGCACGCTGCTTGCCCCACGTGTGGCACCTACAAGGGTCGCCAGTACGCCGAGGCGATGCGGACCGAGCACGCGAACTGATCCTGCCGACGCTCACGCGTCGACCGGAAGGTCGTAGAGGGGTACACCGGTGACACCGAAGACTCGACGTCAGGTCACGCCGGCTGCTCAGCTCATCGAGAAGCTCGGGGTCCCCCATGAACCCGCGCGT
>NZ_JAEINH010000003.1:214504-293118 GCF_016342785.1 Sanguibacter suaedae | reverse complement strand
TCATCGCGCTGCTGGGGGCCCACTTGGCCCCCGAGCTTCTCGTGCTTGCGCTGACGCACCGGTCCTTCGCCCACGAGGCCGGTGGCATCCCCACGAACGAGCGCCTCGAGTTCCTCGGCGACGCCGTCCTCGGTCTCGTCTCGGCCGAGGCGCTCTTCCGTCGCCACCCCGACCGCCCCGAGGGCGAGCTCGCGAAGATGCGCGCCGCCACCGTGTCCCAGCGGGCGCTCGCCGCGGTCGCGCGAGACCTCGATCTGGGCAGCTTCGTGCTGCTCGGCAAGGGCGAGACTCGCACGGGCGGGTTCGACAAGGACTCGATCCTCTCCGACACCGTCGAGTCGCTCATCGGTGCCGTGTACCTCAGCCACGGGCTCGAGGTCGCCCGGGAGTTCGTCCACCGGCTCATCGACAGCACCCTCGACGTCGCCGCAGGCCTCGGTGCGGGCCTCGACTGGAAGACGTCGCTCCAGGAGGCCGTCGCGGACCAGGGGCTCGGTGCTCCCGAGTACTCGAGCACCGCAGAAGGTCCCGACCACGCGCGGGTCTTCACCTCGGAGGTGCTCGTCGACGGCACCGTCCTCGGGACCGGACAGGGCACCGCGAAGAAGCACGCGGAGCAGGACGCCGCGCAGCAGGCCTACGAGACACTCCTCGCCCGGTCCGTCGAGGAGACGGGCGTGCAGGCCGCCGGTGCCTGAGCTCCCCGAGGTCGAGACCGTCCGGGACGGGCTCGAGCGGCACGTCCTCGGTTCCAGGGTCCGTGACGTCCACGTCCTGCGCGACTACTCGGTGCGTCGCCACGAGGGCGGTCCGCTCGACCTCGTCGGGAGGCTCCGCGGGCGGACGCTCGTCGCGGCCGCCCGCCGCGGCAAGTACCTGTGGGTGCCGCTCGACGACGGGTCCGCCCTCCTCGCGCACCTGGGCATGAGCGGCCAGCTCCTCGTGCGCTCCGGTGAGCCCGGACCGGCGTCGGGCCCGGGGGCGCTGTCGCCGCACCTGCGGGTGCGGCTCGACCTCGACAGCCCCACCCCGGGTGAGCGCCTCACCCTCGACTTCGTCGACCAGCGGACCTTCGGTCACCTCTCCGTGTGCGAGGTGCTCCCCACGCCCGACGGTCTCCCCGGCGGTCTCGGGTCGCCCGATGCGCTGGTTCCCGTCCCGGTCGCCCACATCGCGCGAGACCTCCTCGACCCCGCGCTCACCGCCGACGGCCCAGGGCGGGCGGCTCTCGTCGACGCGGTGCGCAGGCGCCGCACGGGCGTCAAGCGGGCGCTGCTCGACCAGACGCTGGTGTCCGGCATCGGGAACATCTACGCCGACGAGGCGTTGTGGCGGGCGCAGGTGCACTTCGCCCGCTCCACGCAGGGGATGCCGCGGGCGCTCGTCGCCCGGGTGCTCGCCGCCGCCGAGGACGTCATGCGCGAGGCCCTGCACCAGGGAGGGACGAGCTTCGACGCCCTCTACGTCAACGTCAACGGCGCGTCCGGGTACTTCGACCGGTCGCTCGCGGTCTACGGGCAGGAGGGACGGCCGTGCCGACGGTGCGGGGCGGTGGTCCGGCGGGACGAGTTCATGAACAGGTCGTCCTTCTCGTGCCCCGTGTGCCAGCGTGCTCCGCGGAAGGTCAGCGTTCCACGACGTTCGTGAGGGGCGCTCCCGCGAGGAGCGCCGTGAGGTTCTCGTCCACGAGCCGCGACGCGCCCTGGGGACGACCTCCGGCGGCGTGCGGCGTGAGGATGGTGCGTGGCGCCGTCCACAGGGGGGACTCCGCGGGCAAGGGCTCACGGTCCGTGACGTCGAGCGCCGCGCCGCCGATCGACCCGTCCCGCAGCGCGCGGTCCAGGGCGACCTCGTCGACCGTGGAGCCTCGGCCCACGTTGACCACCCACGCGTGGTCGGGCAGCAGCGCGATGCGTCGGGCGTCGAGCGCCTGCGCCGTGCCGGGCGTCGCCGGGAGGATGCACACGAGGACGTCGGTGGTGGTCAGCCGGTCGTCGAGCTCGTCCGTCGTGATCACGGGGTGACCGGCCCGCTCGCCGGCCGTGGTCGCGACCCCCACGACGTGGGCGCCGAGCGCGGTGAGCAGGGGTGCGAGCCGCTGCCCGATCGACCCGAACCCCCAGACGGTCACCTCGCGGCCGTCGAGCGTGCCCAGCCCGGGGAAGGTCGACGGCTCGCTGGACTGGACACCGCCCAGCTCCTGCGCCCACCGGTGCTCGCGCTGGGCGTCGAGCATGAGGTCGAGGCGCCGCACCGCGGCGAGCACGAGCCCCAGCGTGTGCTCGGCGACGGGGCCGTCGTGGAGGGAGCGACCGGACGTGATGACGACGTCCGGCGCGAACCCGGCGGCGACGACCACGTCGGGGCCCGCGGCGAGGGCCTGGACCCAGCGCAGCGAGCCGAGCCGTGACGCGGCGTCGGCGAGGAGGGCGCGACGGTTACCCCACACGACGAGCGCCTCGGCGTCGGTGTGCTCCTCGGGGACGGGGTTCTCGACGTCGTAGGGCACGAACGTGACGTCGCTGCCGGTGGGTGCGGTGACGTCCAGGGGCAGGGACGTGGGCAGGAGGACCTTCATGCCCCCACCCTGCCAGGTCGCGCTCCGCGGTGCCCGAGGTCCCACCCGGTGCGCTGCGCGCCGCGTACGATGAGCGGGTGGACAGCGTGCAAGAGGGTCAAGGTGCCGGGACGCAGATCAGCGTCATGATCGTCGACGACCACGAGGTCGTCCGTCGGGGGATCGCCGAGGTGATCGACCGTGCCGAGGGCATGGGAGTCGTCGCCGAGGCGGGCAGCGTCGCGGAAGGCGTCCGGCGTGCAGAGCTCGTGCACCCCGAGGTCATGCTCATCGACCTCCAGCTGCCGGACGGCACCGGGATCGACCTCATGCGACGGTTGCGCCAGACGCAGCCGAACATCCGCGCCATCGTCCTCACGTCCTTCGACGACGACTCCGCCCTCGCCGCGGCACTGGAGGTGGGAGCCGCTGCCTACGTCCTCAAGAGCGTGCGCGGTGCGGAGATCGCCGACGTCGTGCGGGCCGTGGCGTCGGGCCGGGTCCTGCTCGACGAGCGCACGGTGACGCGCCGCCGCCGCGAGCACGACGACCCGACGGAGGACCTCACCCCGAGCGAGGTGAAGGTCGTCGAGCTCATCGGCGAGGGACTGTCCAACCGGGAGATCGCCGAGCGCCTGAGCATCGCCGAGAAGACCGTGAAGAACCACATCACGTCGCTGCTCGCCAAGATGGGGCTCCAGCGGCGCACCCAGGTGGCCGCGTGGGCCGCCGCCCGTCGCAATCACGCCTGGGCGCAGGACCCGCGCTAGCGGCGCGGGGCCCGCGTCAGCTCAGACGGGGTCCTTGAGCGGCGCGCACCAGGTGAGCAGGGTGCCCCGCCCCGAGGGCGCGTCCTCGATCGAGGAGGTGCCGCCGTGCTGACGCGCTCGGGCGGCGACGTTCCACGTCCCTGACTTGCGGCCGCTCGGTGCGCCGAGCCCGACGCCGTCGTCCTCGACCTCGACGGTGACCTCGCCGGACGGGACGGCGCCGCCGGCCGCCGAGAGCACCGTGACGCGCACCGCGACGGACGACGCGCGGGCGTGCCGTGCCGCGTTGGCGAGGCCCTCGCGGACCACGGCGAGGACGTCGTCGGCGAGGGCCTGGGACACGAGGGAGTCGAGGGCGGCCTCGTCGTCGTCGATCGCACCGAGGCTGCGGTCGTCGAGCGAGATGACCAGGGACGGCGCGAAGCCGAGCCCGGTCCGGGCGAGCGCGGACTCGCGACGGAGGCGTTCCACGAGACCGGTGGCGGCGTCGGGGTCACGCAGGGAGTGGACGATGGAGCGGATCTCGCGGACGGAGTTGTCGACGTTGTCGAGCGCCTCGTCGAGGATCGCGATGAGCCCGGCCTTGTCGAGGCCTCGCGCGGCGCGGCGCCGCACGGTCTCGAGCTGCATGCCGGTGGCGAAGAGCTGCTGGATGGCCAGGTCGTGGAGGTCGCGGGCGATGCGTTCGCGCTCCTCGACGAGCTTGCCGAGGTCCTGCGCCTGGCGGGCCTCCGACAGGACGAGCGCGAGGGCGGCCTGGTCGGCGAAGGTCGACGCCCGTTCGAGGTCCTTGCCGATGAACGACTCCTCGCCGTCCTTGCGCAGCAGCACGAGGACGCCCACGGGTCGCTCCGCGGTCCCCATGGGGGCGTAGAGGGCCGGCCCGTAGCGGCGCATCGGCGGGAGCTGGAGGTTGCGGGCGTTCTTCAGCGACGGGACGAGGCGTCCCTTGCCGGTACGCAGCGCCGTCCACGAGAGGCCGGTGTGGGGCATGCTCAGGCCGAGCAGCTCGTCGGCACCCCACCCACGGACGATCTCCATGACGAGCTCGCCCTTGAGGCCGGGCAGGACGAGCGCCGCCGCGTCCGCGTCGGCGATCTCGCGGGCGACGGAGACGATGTGCTCGAGCACGTCCTCCTCGGGTGCGCCGGAGAGGAGCATGGTGGTGATGTGCGCTCCTGCGCTGAGCCACCGCTCGCGTTCCACGGCGTCTGCCTCCACGGGTCTCACTGGGTCTCCTCCGGTGCGGTCGGTCCGCCGTCCTCCGCGGCGATCCCCTCACGGTACGCGGCGTGGGTGACCAGGAGTGAGTCGTGCGTCCCGCGTGCCGCGACCTCGCCGTGGGCGAGGACCAGCACCTCGTCCGCTGCGACGAGGGGTGCGGTGCGGTGGGTCGCGACGACGACCGCGCGGGGGCGCTCGGGGTCGTCACCGAGGCGGAGGAGGTCCCGCAGGAGCGTGTCCGCGGTCTGGGGGTCCAGGTGCTCGGTGGGCTCGTCGAGGAGGAGCACCGGGGCGTCGGAGCACAGGGCCCGCGCGGCGAGCAGGCGTCGGCGCTCCCCTCCGGAGATGGTCGTCGCGTCGCTCCCGAGCTGGGTGAGGAGCCCGTCGGGGAGGGCGTCGAGCCACGCTCCGAGACCCGCGCGACGGAGCGCGTCGCGGGCCTCGTCGTCGGTGACGTCGCCACGGGCGACCCGGAGGTTCTCGAGGACGGTGGTGTCGAAGACGTGGGCGTCCTCGGTGGTGACGACCGCCGTCCGCGCTGCGTCCGTGGCGTCGTGGACGGCCGTCCCGTCGGGGCGGAGGGTGCCGCCCACCGGGGGGAGGAGTCCTGCGAGCGTGAGCAGCGTCGTGGTCTTGCCCGTCCCGGAGGCGCCGACGAGCGCGACGGAGCGTCCGGGGGTGAGGGTGAGGTCGAGGCCTGTGAGGACGGGCCGTCGGCCGGGCCACCCGCACGCCAGGCCACGGGCGTCGACGAGCACTCCATCCGTGTCCCCGTCCGTGCCCCCGGGCAGCCCGTCGTGGGCCGTCCTGGAGGGCGCCTCGGGCTGGCCCGTGAGGGGGTGGCCGGTGCGGGGCGCGGCGTCGTCGAGCAGCGCGAGGATGCGCCGCGCGGCCCGGCGCGACCGCTGCACCTGGATCGCGGCACCAGGGAGGACGAGAGTGGCCTCGAACACGGCGAGCGGCGTGAGGACCACCACGGCGAGCTCGACGGGGTCGAGCGTCCCGGCACCCACGGCAGGCACCGCGACGACGAGCGCGCCGAGGACCGCGAGCCCGACGGCGAGGGTCCCCAGCCCGGCGGCGAGACCGGAGGTGCGCGCCCCGCGGTCGGTGGCCCGGGTGAGGCGGCTGTCCGCGGCACGGAGCGCGTCGAGGCGTTCCGTGAGACGTCCGGACACGGTGAGGAGGGCGGAGTGCTCGACGATCTCGAGGCTCACGGCGGCCATCTCGGCGCGGGCCTCGCTGGTGCGGGACTCGGTCGTGCGTGCGCCGACGGCGGCGAGCCACGGTGCGAGGACCCCGGCGAGGACGAGGCACGCGGCGAGCACGACCGCGGCGCCGCCGTGGAAGGCGGCGAGCAGGCCCACGGAACCGGCAGAGACGACGAGGGCGACGGCCGCGGGGAGGAGTCCGCGGACGACCACGTCGCCGACGGCGTCGACGTCGGCCCCGACGCGGGCGAGGAGGTCCCCGCGTCGGAGGGCCGCGACCGACTCGGGGCGCCCCACGGCCAGCCGCGAGTAGATCTCCGTGCGGAGCGTGGCCATGCCGTGCAGCGCCACCGTGTGCGAGGCGAGCCGCTCGAGGTAGCGGAAGACCCCGCGCGAGATCCCGAAGGTCCGGACGCCGACGGTCGCCACCGACAACGTGAGGACCGGGGGCATCTGGGACGCGCGGGCGACGAGCCACGCGGAGACGGCGGCGAGCGCTACCGCGCTGCCCAGGGCGAGGACCCCGAGCGCGACGGCGAGGGCGACCTTGCGCCACTCGACACCGAGCATGGCGACCGCTCGCCACAGCGGATCGCGTCTCATGCTCGTGCCTCCGTCGACGGTGAGACGGCGGGGCGCGCGGGCACGGGCCCCGTCGGCAGCGGGGCGGACGTCACGACGACGACCTGGTCGGCGACCGCCACGAGCGACGGACGGTGCGCGACCACGAGGACGGTCCGGCCGTCGGCCCGCAACGCCTCGACGGACCGCAGGACGTGCTGCTCGGACAGCGTGTCGAGGTGCGCCGTGGGTTCGTCGAGGACGACGAGCTGCCGCGGGGAGAGCAGCGCCGCCGTGAGGGCGACGCGCTGACGCTGCCCCACGCTGAGCCCGAGACCACCGTGGCCCACGCGGGTGTCGAGCCCCTCGGGGAGGGTGTCGAGGACCTCGTCGAGACCGGTGCTCCGCAGCGCTGCGACGAGGGCGGGGTCGTCGTCGGACGAGCCGTCGACGACGCCGAGGGCGTCGCGCAGGGTGCCCGGGGGAAGTGTGGTGCGCTGGGGGAGCCACGCGACCTGGTCCCACCAGGTGCGCGGGTCGAGGTCCGCGAGGTCCTGCCCGCCGACGGTGATGCGTCCCGTCGTGGGCGGGACGAGGCCCAGGAGGGCGAGGACCGCCGTCGTCTTGCCCGCACCGCTCCGGCCGGTGAGTGCGAGCACCGTCCCGGGGGGCAGGCGCACGGAGAGCGCGACGGGGGCCAGGAGCGACCGCCCGGGTGCGGCGACGCCGACGGACTCGAACCGGATCTCCGCGGAGCGCAGGTCGGGCGCCAGGGTGCGGCCTGCCTGCGGCGCCTCCTCCTCGAGGACGTCGAACGCCGCCTGCGCCGCGGCGATCCCGTCGACCGACGCGTGGAACTGGGCACCCACCTGCCGCAGCGGCAGGTACACCTCCGGTGCGAGGACCAGCACCGCGAGCCCGGTCTCGAGCCCGAGGTCGCCGTGGACCAGCCGCATCCCGATGCCGACGGCGACGAGCGCCACGGACAACGTCGTGAGGAGCTCGAGGACCATCCCGGAGAGGAAGGCGACGCGCAGCGTGCGCATGGTCGTCCGCGTGTACGCCTCGCCCAGCTCGCGGACGCGCGCGGCGGGCCCGCGCTCGCGGCCGAAGGCACGCAGCGTGGGGAGCCCGGCGAGGAGGTCGAGGACCTGGGCGCCCAGCCGCTGCATGGCCACGAGCCGACGTTCGGACGACGACCGGGTGAGCTGGCCCACGAGGATCATGAAGATCGGCACGAGGGGGATGGTCACGGCGGCGACGACCGCCGAGATCCAGTCGAGGCCCGCGATGACGATGAGGGTGGCCGGGGTGACGGTGACCGCGAGGAGGAGCTGGGGGAGGTAGCGCACGAGGTAGGGCTCGAGGTCACCGAGCCCCCGGGTCACGAGGGTGACCGTGTCCATGCCACGTCCCCCGGCGGCCCACCGGGGTCCGAGCGCCGCGGCCCGGGCGACGACCTGCTCGCGCTGGTCGTCGACGACGCGGGCGGCGGCCCTGTGCCCGTAGCGTTCCTGGACCGTCGTGACCACGGCGCGCAGGACGACGACGATCGCGAGCAGCCGCAGCGGCTCCTCGATGTCCGCGAGCCCGACCCCACCGCTGACGACGGGCGCGAGGCACGCGGCGAGGAGCAGCGCCTGGGCCACGACCAGGGTCGCGGTCGTGGCGCCCAGGAGCGCCACGAGGACGACGTACCCCCGCGCGGGCCGCGCGAACCGCAGCAGCTTGGGGTCGAGCGGCTTCACGCGCTGGGGGGCGCGCCCGGCGTGCGCCGGGAGTCGCGCGTGAAGGACAGGCTCGGGAGCCCGATGGGGTCGGGGATGTGGTCGACGGTGATGCGCTTGCGGAACACCCAGTACGTCCAGCCCTGGTAGAGGAGCACGAGGGGCGTGAGGATCACGGCGACCCACGACATGAGCGTGAGCGTGTACTCCGTGGAGGACGAGTTGCGGATGGTGAGCGAGTTCTCCGGGTCGAGCGCCGGCATGACGTCGGGGTACATGGACCCGAAGATGAGGACGACGGCGGCGACGATCGCGACGGCGGACCAGAGGAAGGCCCGTCCTTCCTGGGCTCGGGCGTTCGCCACGACGACGCCGACGAGCGCTCCGGCGGCGACGAGCACGGCGAGCCACGTCCAGGCGACGGAGTAGGAGACCTGGGCCCAGACGGCCCACGTGCCGGCGGCGAGGACGCTCGCCACGGAGAGGCGAGCGGCGATCGCCCGGGCCCGGGTCCGGATCTCCCCGTCGGTCTTCAGGGCGAGGAAGACGGCTCCGTGGGTGAGGAAGAGCAGCAGGGTCACGACGCCGCCGAGCAGAGCGAACGGGGAGAGCAGGGACCAGAAGCCGCCGACGAACTCGTGGTCGGCGTCGAGGGCGACCCCGCGGACGAGGTTGGCGAACGCGACACCCCACAGGAGGCCGGGGATCCAGGAGCCGATGATGATGCCCTGGTCGCAGCGTCGTTGCCAGGTGGGGTCGGAGATCTTCCCGCGGTACTCGAAGGCCATGCCGCGGAGGATGAGGGCGATGAGGATGAGGAACAGCGGCACGTAGAAGCCGGAGAACATCGTGGCGTACCACTCGGGGAACGCTGCGAACGTCGCTCCGCCGGCGGTGAGGAGCCACACCTCGTTGCCGTCCCACACGGGGCCGATGGTGTTGATGACGACGCGGCGCTCCTTGTCGTTCCGTCCGAGGACGGGAAGGAGCATGCCGACACCGAAGTCGAACCCCTCGAGGACGAGGTACCCGGTCCAGAGGACGGCGATGAGGACGAACCACAGCAGCTGGAGATCCATGTCAGGTGTCTTTCTCGCGGGTGGTCAGTACGCGAACGACAGCGGCCGGTCGGTCGTGTCGTCGTCGCGTGCCTCGGGGGAGTCGTCGTGCACCTGCTCGGGGGCGCCCTCGACCATGTAGCGCCAGATGAGCCGGCCCCACACGATGGTCAGGGCGGTGTAGACGAGCGTGAAGATCACCATGGACGCGAGGACGACGCCGGGCCCCTGGGCCGTGGAGACGCCGCGCTCGGTGAGCATCCGGATCGAGTCGATGCCCGTGGGGTTGGGTGCGACGACCCAGGGCTGGCGACCCGTCTCGGTGAAGATCCACCCGAAGGACGACGCGAGGAACGGGGTGGGGATCGCCAGGAGGCCGACGCGTGCGAGCCACGGGTTGTCGCTGACGCGTCCCTTGCGGGTGAGCCACAGGGCGAGGACGGCGAGGGCCGCGGAGCCTGCGCCGAGGCCGATCATGAGCCGGAAGCTCCAGTACGTGAGGGCAAGGTTGGGGCTGTAGTCGACGGGGTTGCCGGCGGTGTCGACGTCGCCGTAGCGGTCCGTGTAGGCCGCCTGGATCTCCTCGATGCCGGGCAGGTAGGAGTCGAAGCTGCCGTCCGCGAGGTAGCTCGTGACGCCGGGGATCTTCAGGAGGTGGATGACACCTTCGCAGTCGTTGGAGAGGTCGCCGATGGTGAGGATGGAGAAGCTCGCCCCGTCCTCGCCCTCGCACAGCGCCTCGGCGGCGGCCATCTTCATGGGCTGCTGGTCGAACATGAGCTTGGCCTGGAAGTCGCCGGAGACGGCGATGCCCGCACCGGAGACGATCATGGCGACGAGCCCGAGGATCACGGCCGGGCGGTACACGTCGCGGGCGACGTCCTCGCGGCCGCGCCGCACCTCGCGGACCATCCACCAGGCGGCGATGCCCGCGACGAACGTCCCGGCGGTGAGCCACGCGGCGGTGATGGTGTGGGGGAAGGCGGCGAGGAGCGTCGAGTTGGTGAGGACGGCGACGACGTCGTTCATCTCCGCGCGACCGGTCTCGGGGTTGTAGATCGCGCCGACGGGGTGCTGCATCCAGGAGTTCGCGGCGAGGATGAAGTAGGCGGAGAGGTTCGTGGCGACGGCCACGGCCCAGATGCAGGCCACGTGGATCTTCTTGGGGAGCTTGTCCCACCCGAAGATCCACAGGCCGAGGAAGGTCGACTCGACGAAGAACGCCGCGAGGGCCTCCATGGCGAGGGGCGCCCCGAAGACGTCCCCGACGAAGCGCGAGTAGTCGCTCCAGTTCATCCCGAACTGGAACTCCTGGACGATCCCCGTGACGACGCCGATCGCGAAGTTGATGAGGAGGAGCTTGCCGAAGAACTTGGTGAGCTTGAGCCAGCGCTCGTCGCCCGTGCGGACCCACGCGGTCTGCATGGTGGCCACGAGGGGCGCCAGACCGATCGTCAGGGGGACGTAGAAGAAGTGATAGACGGTGGTGATGGCGAACTGCCACCGTGCTAGGTCCAGGACGTCCACGGTTCTCCTGAGGGGTTCGGACGGGTGCTCTGCGGGGGATCGAGTCGGGTCGAGACGTGCTGCGTTCGCGCTGGCGGACGACCTGTCGGCGCGTTCGAGATGACGTTATGACGTCTCGTGGGACCCCGATGGGACCAAGGTCCTGGGGTCGCCATCGGCCGCATCGCACGGTCTGTGACCTTGGTCTCTGGGGAACGGCCGGCGGGTGCGCTCCACGGGTTCGCGCCACGGCCCGACCCGCCGCCGCTCCACGCTGCGTCCGCGGCGCGCCGCTGTGCGATACTGGGACCGGCACGGGGACCCACACTCCTCGCACGCCGAGAGAGCTCGCAGCAACCGCGAATCGCGGATTGTGGTGCGCCGCAGCCGGGAGAATGGCCCGACCGCCTGGCGCACGCAGTCGCTCGCCCTTGCCGCACGCCGACCGACGACTTCCGTCGCAGCGACCGCGCTGACGACGACTGAACCGCCCCGAGGGCACCGCGGTGTGGGACGGCTCCTCTCGTGGGCACATGGAGCACACCACGTGACGCTCGACGACAACAGCACCGAGACCAACCAGACGCCGGCGAAGAAGCCGGCCCGCCGGCGGGTCACCCGCCAGGCGGCAGCACCCCGCGCCGTGACGGCCGAAGCATCCCCCGGCACGGACTCCACGCCCGCACCGCAGGCTGCGGCCTCTCCGGTGACCGACGCGGCGGCAGAGCCCGCGCGGACCGCCGAGGCGCCCGCCGAGAAGGCGACGACGGCCCCGCGACGCCGCGGCCGAGCCACGCGCTCCGCCGCTGCAGCCACAGCCTCGGAGCCCGCCGAGAGCGCTCCGTCCGACGACCGCGCCGCCGACGCTGACGCGGCAGACGGCGCGGGTGCCACCGCTGTCACCGCGGCCACCGACGACGCGCCTCCTGCGAAGCGCCCGGCAGCCCGGCGCAGCCGCTCCCGCAAGGCCTCGAGCGAGGCGCCTGCACCCGAGGCCTCGGCCCCGGAGGAGGCGGCGCCTGCAGCCCCGGAGGTGGAGCGTCCGGCGCTCGACGTCGTGGCCTCGGTGGAAGCGATGACGACCGCGGCCTCCGGCGAGTCCCAGGAGACCCCGGCCGCCGACGACACCGAGCCGGCGCCCCGTGCGTCGCGGGCACGCCGCTCCCGCGCTGCCGCGCGGAAGCAGGCGGCGCCCGAGCCCGCCCCGCAGGCCGACGAGGTCGTCTCCTCACCGGAAGACCAGCAGGCCGCTCCCGTCGAGCACGCGGAGGAGCCCACCGAGGCGCCGGCACGCTCCACGCGGACCCGGGGGAGCCGTCGCGCCACGCGCGGTTCTGCGACCTCCGCGGTGCGGACCGAGGAGCAGTCCGAGGAGAAGCAGCGTGCGGCCGCGCCGACGGTCGAGGAGGCCCCCGCGACGACCGACCGTACCGGCGAGCCGGAGACGGACGACGAGGCGCGGACCGAGGAGCCCGCGGCGCGCGCACCACGGACGGCGCTCCTGTTCCAGGCGCCGGACCCCGAGGCCGCGCGGCCCAGGCGTCGGCGCGCGCAGTCTCCTGCGGGCCCGCCGAAGCCGGTCGTGGAGGACGACACCGAGGACGACGAGTCGACCGAGGACGCGACCGAGCCCGATCGTGCGACGCCCACGGACGAGGCGCCCGCCGAGGAGCGCGGGACGGAGGCCGCTGCCGGCTCCGACGACGACACGGACGACGACACGGACGCCAACGGCTCCCCCCGACGTCGCCGACGCCGTGGTGGTCGTGGTCGTCGTAACCGCGGCGGGTCCGACAACCAGCGGACCGACGACGACTCGGACGACGAGGACGACGAGTCCACCGACGGTGACGACACCGCCGGGGACGACGGCGACCAGGACGCCGGCCAGCGGCGGTCGCGCCGCCGCGGGCGGTCCGCCGCCCGCGGCGAGGCCGACGACGAGACCGACACCCGGGACGACGAGAGCGACGCGGAGGACGGCGAGGACCACGAGTCCGGGTCGAGCCGTCGCCGTCGCCGCCGCCGTCGCGGCTCGCGCTCCGGCGAGCAGGACGCCGCTCCCGCCGCCTCGGCCGGTCGCCCGGCACGGGGTCGCACCGGGTCGGACGAGGTCACGGCGCTCAAGGGCTCGACGAGGCTCGAGGCGAAGCGCCAGCGGCGCCGCGAGGGTCGCGACGCCGGCCGTCGGCGCTCGATCATCACCGAGGCCGAGTTCCTCGCCCGCCGCGAGAGCGTCGAGCGCTCCATGATCGTCCGGGAGCGGAACGGTCGCACGCAGATCGCCGTCCTCGAGGACGGTGTGCTCGTCGAGCACTACGTGTCGCAGCAGTCGCAGGCGTCCATGGCGGGCAACGTGTACCTGGGTCGCGTCCAGAACGTCCTGCCCAGCATGGAGGCGGCGTTCGTCGACGTGGGCAAGGGGCGCAACGCCGTCCTCTACGCCGGTGAGGTCAACTGGGACGCGGTCGGCCTCGAGGGGCAGCCGCGGCGGATCGAGCAGGCCCTGAAGTCCGGGGACCCCGTCCTCGTCCAGGTGACCAAGGACCCGATCGGCCACAAGGGGGCGCGCCTGACGTCCCAGGTCACGCTCGCCGGTCGCTACCTCGTGTACGTCCCCGGCGGAGGGATGACCGGGATCTCCCGCAAGCTTCCCGACACGGAGCGTGCGCGGCTGAAGAAGATCCTGCGCGAGGTGGTCCCCGAGACCGCGGGCGTCATCGTGCGCACCGCTGCGGAGGGAGCGAGCGAGGCCGAGCTGCGCGCCGACATCGCCCGCCTCCAGGCGCAGTGGGAGGCCATCGAGAAGAAGGCGAAGAGCGCGTCCGCGCCGAGCCTCCTCCAGGGCGAGCCGGACCTCGCGATCCGCGTGGTCCGTGACATCTTCAACGACGACTTCACGTCGCTCACCGTGTCCGGTGACAGCGCGTGGTCGGAGATCTCGCAGTACGTCGACGACCTCGCCCCCGACCTCGCCGAGCGCGTGAAGCGCTGGACGAGCGAGAAGGACGTCTTCTCCGAGGCGCGGATCGACGAGCAGCTGGCCAAGGGGATGGACCGCAAGGTCTGGCTCCCGTCCGGCGGCTCGCTCGTCATCGACCGCACCGAGGCCATGACGGTCGTCGACGTGAACACCGGCAAGTTCACCGGGTCGGGCGGGACCCTCGAGGAGACGGTCACCCGCAACAATCTCGAGGCCGCCGAGGAGATCGTCCGGCAGCTCCGCCTGCGCGACATCGGCGGCATCATCGTCATCGACTTCATCGACATGGTCCTCGAGTCCAACCGCGACCTCGTGCTGCGACGGCTCGTGGAGTGCCTGGGACGTGACCGGACCAAGCACCAGGTGGCGGAGGTCACGTCCCTCGGGCTCGTGCAGATGACGCGCAAGCGGGTGGGGCAGGGGCTCGTCGAGGCGTTCAGCGAGACGTGCGACCACTGCAACGGCCGCGGGTTCATCGTCCACGACGAGCCGAACGAGAAGCACCACGGTGGTTCGGCGCCCACCGCGCCGGTGGCGTCCGAGGGGGCGGCCGAGCCCAAGCGCGCCCGTCGCAAGCGGGGCGGCAAGGACGGTGCGCCGGAGAGCGCGGGCACGGTCCCGGTGCTGCCCGAGGCCCGCGAGGCGGTCAAGGCCACCCTCGCGACGATCGCGGCGGCAGCCGCGCACGCGCACGAGCACGACGAGCACGACGCTGCTGAGCAGGGGGACGTCCTGCACGCCGCACCTGCGGGCGACGGGGACGCCTCGGGCGAGCAGCTCGAGCCGACCCCCGTGGCTGAGGTCGCCGCGGACCGCGAGGAGCGGTCGGACGTCGGTACGGGCCCGGTCGCGGAGCGTGCCGCTGCGCTCGACGTCGTGGCGGAGATCCGTGCGTCCCGCGAGCGAGAGGCGAGCGCCGCCGACGAGGCGACGTCTCCCCAGGCGGGCACGGACGTCTGACGTCCGTGCCCGTCCGCGGCTCCTCCGGGACGGAGGGGCAGGGGTGCGTGCCGGCCTCCTCCAGCCTCAGAGGGGTGACCGGCGATGTGACTCGCCCCAATGAGTAAGGCATGATGAACGGCGGAGCCGTGCGGCTCCGTTCCAGCTCGGGTCGAACTTGACCCAGAGGCCAAGATTCCGTAATCTTGACCGTCGGCGCGTTTTGGTGCGCGCTGGTCCCCGCGTGCTCCCGAGGTCTTCACCTTGGTGATGAGCACGCCGCAGAGACTAAGAGAGATGAGCAGCAACGTGGTGTACGCGATCGTCAAGGCCGGTGGCCGCCAGGAGAAGGTTTCCGTCGGCGACGTCGTCGTCGTCGACCGACTTTCGGGCGACGCAGGCGAGTCCATCGAACTTCCCGCGCTGCTCCTGGTCGACGGGGAGCAGGTGACCACCGACGCGGAGAAGCTTGCGAAGGTCAAGGTCACCGCAGAGATCGTTCGGGACGAGAAGGGCCCGAAGATCATCATCCTCAAGTACAAGAACAAGACCGGGTACCGCAAGCGTCAGGGCCACCGTCAGAAGTTGACGCGCCTCAAGGTCACCGGAATCAAGTGATCCTCCGGGCGCCTGCTCCACGGAGCGGACGCCCGAGCCCCTTCAGACACTCTTCAGCAGGAAAGCAGGAACCGCCATGGCACACAAGAAGGGCGCGAGCTCGTCGCGCAACGGTCGCGACTCGAACGCACAGCGCCTCGGTGTCAAGCGCTTCGGTGGTCAGCTCGTCGGTGCAGGCGAGATCATCGTCCGCCAGCGCGGCACCCACTTCCACCCCGGCAACAACGTCGGACGCGGCGGGGACGACACCCTCTTCGCGCTCACCCCGGGTGCCGTCCAGTTCGGCACGCGTCGTGGCCGCAAGGTCGTCGACATCGTCGAGGCTGCTGTCTGAGCCGTAGGCTGCATCACAGTACTTCCGGAGAGGGGTGCACCGTTCGGTGCGCCCCTCTCTTCTGTTCGCACGACACGCACCGCGAGAGCGAGATCCTCCTGGCGACGCCCAGGCACCGCACCGCGCTTCACGATTGGTAGATCCATGGCTTCCTTCGTCGACCGAGTGGTCCTGCACGCCTCCGGCGGGAGCGGCGGAAACGGCTGCGCATCGATCCACCGCGAGAAGTTCAAGCCCCTCGCCGGCCCCGACGGTGGCAACGGCGGCAACGGGGGATCCGTCATCCTGCGCGTCGACGCCCAGGTCACCACCCTCCTCGAGTACCACCACTCCCCGCACCGCCACGCGGCGTCCGGGACGCAGGGCATGGGTGACCACCGGCAGGGATCCAACGGTGAGGACCTCGTCCTCGCCGTCCCCTCGGGCACCGTCGTCAAGGACCGCGAGGGCACCGTCGTCGCCGACCTCGTCGGCGACGGCGCAGAGCTCGTCATCGCCCCCGGAGGGCACGGAGGCCTTGGGAACGCCGCGCTGTCCTCCAAGCGGCGCAAGGCGCCCGGCTTCGCGCTCCTCGGCGAGCCCGGCGAGGAGGCAGACGTCGTCCTCGAGCTCAAGACGATCGCCGACGTCGCCCTCGTGGGCTACCCCAGCGCCGGTAAGTCGAGCCTCATCGCGGCCATCTCCGCAGCGCGCCCCAAGATCGCCGACTATCCCTTCACCACCCTCGTGCCCAACCTCGGCGTCGTCCAGGCGGGGGAGACCCGATACACCGTCGCCGACGTCCCTGGCCTCATCCCCGGCGCGAGCGAGGGGAAGGGGCTCGGCCTGGAGTTCCTCCGCCACGTCGAGCGCTGCGCCGTGCTCGTGCACGTCCTCGACTGCGCGACCCTCGAGCCGGACCGCGACCCCCTGAGCGACCTCGACGTCATCGAGGCCGAGCTTGCCGCCTACGCCGGCGACCTCGGGATCACCGGGGTCCGGATCCCCCTCACGGAGCGCCCCCGCGTCGTGGTGCTCAACAAGATCGACGTCCCCGAGGGCCGCGAGCTCGCCGAGATGGTGCGCCCCGACCTCGAGGCGCGCGGCGTCAAGGTGTTCGAGGTCTCCGCCGTGAGCCACGAAGGTCTACGAGCCCTGACCTACGTGCTCGGCGAGTACGTGGACCGTGCACGCAAGGCCGCACCGGCACCCGAGGCCGCTCGCGTCGTCCTCCGCCCCAAGGCCGTCGACGACAAGGGCTTCACCGTCACCCGCAAGGAGGCCGGCGGTCGTCCCTTCTTCGAGGTCCGGGGCGTCAAGCCCGAGCGCTGGGTCCGCCAGACGGACTTCTCCAACGACGAGGCGGTCGGCTACCTCGCCGACAGGCTCGCGACCCTCGGCGTCGAGGAGAAGCTCTTCAAGGTGGGAGCCGTCGCCGGCGACGAGGTGCGCATCGGGCCCGAGCACAACGCCGTGATCTTCGACTGGGAGCCGACGCTCATCACGGGCTCTGAGCTCCTCGGAGGCCCTCGAGGCACCGACCTGCGTCTCGAGGACACCAGTCGCCCCACCCGTGGGGACAAGCGCCGCCAGTACACGGAGCGCATGGACGCCAAGGCCGAGGCCCGGGCAGAGCTGTGGACCGAGCGTGAGGCCGGCGTGTGGACGGACCCCGATGTGGACGGACCTGCGACGAACCCCTGACCTGCGACAGAATGGGCTGCGTGAACGATAATCAGGCCAGACCACTGACCCGAACGTCCATGCGCGACGCCCATCGCGTCGTCATCAAGATCGGATCCTCGTCCCTCACGGGAGAGGACGGGCGCCTCGACGGCGCCGCGCTCCACGCCCTCGTCGACGTCATCGCCGCGCGACGCGCGGCGGGGCACGAGGTGCTGCTCATCACATCCGGGGCCATCGCGGCGGGGCTCGCCCCGCTCGGGCTGAGTGCCCGCCCGGGTGATCTCGCGACCGCCCAGGCAGCAGCCTCCGTGGGGCAGGGACTTCTCGTCGCCCGCTACACGGAGGCTTTCGCGTCTCACGGGCTGCGCGTCGCGCAGGTCCTCCTCACGGCGGAGGACACCATCCGCCGCGGTCACTACCGCAACGTCCAGCGCTCCCTCGAGCGCCTCCTCGACCTGGGCGTCGTGCCCATCATCAACGAGAACGACGCGGTGGCCACCGGCGAGATCCGCTTCGGTGACAACGACAGGCTCGCCTCGCTCGTCTCGCACCTCGTGCACGCCGACGCCATGATCCTCCTCACGGACGTCGACGGACTCTACGACGGCAACCCGGCGCTCCCCGGCACCAGCCGCATCCCGGAGGTCCTCAGCCCGGCCGACATCGCCGACGTCGACGCGAGCAGCAAGGGGAGCTCCGTCGGCACCGGGGGGATGCTCACCAAGCTCGAGGCCGTCTCCATCGCGACGTCCACCGGGGTCCCCGTCGTGCTCACCAAGGCTGAGAACGTGGCGCAGGCGCTCGCCGGGGAGGACGTGGGCACGTGGTTCGCCGTGACAGGGCGCCGCATGACCCGACGACGCCTGTGGCTGCGGTACGCCGCGCGGGCACGCGGGCGCCTTGTCCTCGACGAGGGGGCCGTCCGCGCCGTGCTCGCCGGACGGGCCTCGCTGTTGCCGGCCGGGATCACGGGGGTCGAAGGGGACTTCGAGTCGTCGGACCCGGTGGAGCTCGTCGACCCGGCGGGCAAGGTCGTGGCCCGGGGGCTCGTGTCCTACGACTCCCAGGAGCTCCCCGAGCTCCTGGGGCGGACCACGCCGGACCTCAGGGACGACCTCGGCGAAGGCTACGACCGTGCCGTGGTGCACCGTGACGACCTCGTCCTCGTGAGGAAGCCCCGCAGGTCCGCATGACCGCGCCGGTGGTCCGGGAGGCGCGCGCCGACGAGCACGCCGAGGTCGGGCGGGTCACGCAGACAGGGTTCGACGCGGGCCCCTACGGCGTGGCGACCGACCCCGACCGGGTCGCGCTGCTGCACGACGCCGCGGGGCGCGCCCGTGACGGCGCGCTCCTCGTCGCGCTCGGCGCGGACGGACGCATCGTCGGCACCGCCAGCGTGCTGCGCCCCGGGACCACCTACGCCCGCAACGCGGCCGACGACGAGGCCGAGCTCCGGCTCCTCACGGTCCTGCCCGAAGGGCGGGGCCGAGGGGTCGGGGCGCTCCTCGTCACCGAGGCCGTCCGGCACGCGCGCTCCTGGGGGATGCGTGCCCTCGTCCTCGACACGGGCCCCACCAACCCCGCGCTGCGCCTCTACGTGCGGCTCGGGTTCGTGCGCGTCCCCGAGAGGGAGACCACGCACGTCCGGGGCCTCGGGACGCTCCGCTTCTACTCGTTCCCCCTGGTGACGCCGCACGGCAGCGACCACCGAGCGGACGCGGGTGACTCCTCCCAGGACGGTCGTTAGCCTGGAGGGATGACACAGACTGCTGAGAAGACCAGCGCCACCAGCGCCGACGTGACGGAGGCAGTGCTGGCGGTGGCCCGCCGCGCCAAGACCGCATCACGATCTCTCGCGACCGCCACGCGCGCGACCAAGGACGCCGCCCTCCTCGCCCTCGCGGACGCCCTCGTGGACGCCACCCCGGAGATCGTCGCAGCCAACGCCGAGGACCTCGAGCGCGGACGCGAGGCAGGGACGTCTCCCGGGCTCCTCGACCGCCTCGCCCTCGACCCCGCCCGGATCGCTGGCATCGCCGACGCCCTCCGTGAGCTCGCGGCGCTCCCCGACCCCGTCGGAGAGGTCGTCCGCGGCAGCACGCTCCCCAACGGCCTGCGCCTGCGCCAGGTCCGCGTGCCCATGGGTGTCGTCGGGATGATCTACGAGGCACGACCCAACGTGACCGTCGACGCCGCGGGCCTCGCGCTCAAGAGCGGGAACGCCGTCATCCTCCGCGGGGGGAGCGCGGCGGCACGCTCGAACGAGGTCATCGTCGACGTGCTCGGTCGGGCGCTCGCGGCCCGCGGGCTCCCGCAGGACCTCGTCCAGTCGATCGACGCGCACGGCCGTCCCGGTGGGGTGGCGCTCATGCACGCCCGCGGTCTCGTCGACGTGCTCGTCCCGCGCGGCGGGGCGGACCTCATCCGCACGGTCGTCCAGGAGTCGACCGTGCCGGTCATCGAGACGGGCGTCGGGAACTGCCACGTGTTCGTCGACGAGAGCGCGGACACGGCGACCGCCGTCGAGATCGTCCTCAACTCGAAGACCCACCGGGTGGGCGTGTGCAACGCCGCCGAGACGCTCCTCGTCCACGCGGACGCCGCGGAGCGCGTGCTGCCGGCCGTCCTCGCGGCGCTCGGGAGCGCCGGGGTGACGCTGCACGCGGACGACGCCGCTGCGCGCCTCGCCCCCGAGGGCGTCGAGGTCGTCCCGGCGACCGACGAGGACTGGGCGACGGAGTACCTGTCCCTCGACATCGCGGTCCGGGTGGTCGACGACCTCGACGAGGCGCTGGAGCACATCCGCACGTGGTCGTCGGGTCATACCGAGGCGATCGTCACCCGGGACCTGGCGTCCTCGGAACGGTTCGTCGCCGAGCTGGACTCGGCCGCGGTGATGGTCAACGCGTCGACGCGGTTCACCGACGGCGGGCAGTTCGGGCTCGGGGCCGAGATCGGCATCTCCACCCAGAAGCTCCACGCCCGCGGCCCCATGGGCCTCGGTGAGCTGACCACCACCAAGTGGATCGTCAACGGTGACGGGCACGTCCGCCCCTGATCCGTCTTCACTGAACCTCCACCCGGCGTGTGGGTGAATGGTCTCCGGACGGTGAAGTCACCGGGTCAGAATGCCGACAGGGCTCGTGAGAGACTAGACGTTCCAGCCAGGCTCGCCGTCCGGGGTGAGCGACCGACGCGGTGCCGTGCGGGCCGCAAGTCTTGCAATCCAGGAGGATGACGTGTTCTCAGCAGCACTCGTGGCCGCAGAAGAGTCCGAGGTCGTGACCCACCTGGCGATCCCGCCGGTCGCGTTCGGCCTCACCGCGTTCGCCGTCCTCGGTGGTCTCCTGGCCGTCACCTACGCGTTCCGCAGCGTGTGGACGCGTCACTGACCACTGGGACCCCGGGGCTGATGACTTCTCACCGTCGCAGGGTCGGCGTCATGGGCGGCACCTTCGACCCGATCCACCACGGTCACCTCGTCGCGGCCAGCGAGGTGGCCGCGCGCCTCGACCTCGACGAGGTCGTCTTCGTGCCGACGGGGCAGCCGACGTTCAAGCAGGACCGCGAGGTCACAGCTGCCGAGCACCGGTATCTCATGACGGTCATCGCCACGGCGTCGAACCCGCGGTTCACCACGAGCCGCGTGGACATCGAGCGGCCGGGGCTCACGTACACGGTGGACACCTTGCGCGACCTGCGGGCTCAGCGGCCGGACGTCGACTACTTCTTCATCACGGGTGCTGACGCCCTCGCGCAGATCCTCACCTGGAAGGACAGCGAGGAGCTGTGGTCTATGGCGCACTTCGTGGCCGTCACCCGGCCGGGCCACCACCTCTCCGTGGCAGGCCTGCCGCCGAACGTCGTCACCGAGCTGGAGATCCCGGCGCTCGCGATCTCGTCCACCGACTGCCGCGCACGGGCGCGGGCAGGTGAGCCGGTCTGGTACCTGGTTCCCGACGGGGTCGTCCAGCACATCGCCAAGTACGGTCTGTACCGTGAGCCGGCTGCGATGGTCGCCTCATGACGTCGGAGAACGGGGTGCCCCTCACCCGACGCCAGATCCGTGAGCAGGAGGCCGCCCGCGCCGCCGCTGCGGCCCGCGAGTCCGCGCCGCAGGTGGCGCCGCCCGCGCAGGCGAGCCGTCCGCAGCAGCCGGTGGCACAGCAGCCTCCGGCGAGGTCGCCGCAGCCCCAACGTGGGCAGCAGGCGCCCGCCGCGCGGTCCGCACAGCGGCCGACGCAGCAGGACACCGACGCGCAGCAGCGAGCATGGCGTCAGGCGGCCCCGGGCGCCCAGCCGCCTGCCAGGCAGGCGGCACCCGCTGCGCCCCAGGGGCCCTCGACGAGCAGGGTGGGTCAGGGGCGTGCCCCGGTGGAGCCGGAACGGACGTCGGCCGCACAGTCCTTGTCGCGGCGCGCCCTGCGGGAGCAGGTCCCGCAGTCACGGCCCATGGTCGTCGCACCCGAGCAGTCGACGGCCATCCGGACCGTCGACGAGACGGGTGAGCTGTCCGCGATCCGGGCGATGGACCGTCGACCGGGTGACACCGGCCAGTCGGCGCCCGTGCGGGGCGGGGCGCAGGCGCCGGTCCGCGACCACGCGCGCTCCGCTCCCACCCGTCCTGCTGCGCGTCCGCCCGAGCGCCAGCCGGTGGTGCGCCAGCCCGTGGTGCGTCAGCCGGCCCAGCAGCCCCACCAGCCTCAGCAGTCGCAGCAGACCCAGTGGCCCGGGGCGGGGGCTGGTGCCGCTGGGGCGGTCCAGCCCGACCGTGCGCCGTCGGGCCTCCTCGGTGCCGACCAGCCCCGCAGGCCGTGGCCACCGGTCGAGCCCGGTGGGTCCCGGACGCCCATCCGTGGCGTGGAGGCAGTGCAGGCCCCCGCCGAGCCCCTGTTCGAGCAGCGCGTCTCGGCCCCGCCCGTGGAGCCTGAACCCCACGCCGACCCCGAGCCGCTCGCGGACGCCGACGAGCTCTTCCCGACGCTGCCGCGCTGGGACGCCATCACGTCGACGGGGTCCGACGAACCGCCGACCGCCCGCCCGTCGACACGGTCGAGCGTCCGTGCCCTCGACGAGGACGACCGGCTCGACGAGGACGATCTCGACGAGGACGACTTCGACGACGACGATCTTGACGACGAGCCGGACCACAAGTACACGTGGTTGCACTATCTGATCCTCGTCGCGGTAGCGTTCGTCCTGGGACTGATCATCTGGAAGGTCGGCCTGGAGGGCCGCGACGTCGCGTCGTCGGACGGCTCGTCCACCGGGGGAACGGGAGTGGCTCTCGTGTCACCCGACACCTCGCACCACCCGTATCTCTGAAGGAGAGCTGTGCCTGCAACTGAGCGTGCCGTCGACCTGGCCATCGCCGCCGCCCGCGCGGCGTCGTCGCGCAAGGCGGCCGAGATCATCGCCCTCGACGTGAGCGAGCAGCTGGTCCTCACGGACGTGTTCCTCATCGCGTCGGGGAACAACGAGCGGCAGGTCTCGGCGATCGTGGACGCCGTGGAGGAGGCCCTCCACGCGGAGGGCGTGAAGCCCATCCGCCGCGAGGGCCGTTCCGAGGCCCGCTGGGTCCTGCTCGACTTCGGCGACATCGTGGTGCACGTCCAGCACTCCGAGGACCGGGTCTACTACGCCCTCGAGCGCCTCTGGAAGGACTGCCCCGTCGTGGAGCTGCCCGAGGACGCACGGGGTGGCGACGGCACGGCTCCGGAGTACGAGCCCGACGACTTCGGGTACCCCCTGACCTCGAGCGAGGACGTCGACGAGTGAGCGTCGGCTCCGTCGTCCTCCTGCGGCACGGGCGCACCGCCTACAACGCCGCGGGACGCCTGCAGGGCCAGGTGGACATCCCCCTCGACGAGGTGGGGCTGTGGCAGGCCGAGCAGGGGGCGGCGGCGCTCGCCGTCCTGCACGAGCCGACGCGCGTGGTCGCGTCGGACCTCGTGCGCGCGGCGGCGACCGCCGAGCACTACGCGAAGGTCACCGGTGCGGAGATCTCCCTCGACCCGCGGCTGCGCGAGCGCAGCTTCGGTGACTGGGAGGGGCTCGAGCGCGACGAGATCGAGGCGCGCTGGCCCGAGGAGTTCGACGTGTGGCGACGCGGGCACGAGCCGCAGGGCGTGAACGTCGAGGCGCGCGCGGCGGTCGCGTCGCGGATGGTCGAGGCGATCGAGGCCCACGGCAACGACCTGGGACCCTCGGACACGCTCGTGGTGGTGTCCCACGGGGCCGCGATCACGATCGCGGTGACCGCGCTGCTCGGGCTCGACCCGGACGCGTGGCGGGGGCTCTCCGGGCTGAACAACGTGCACTGGTCCTGCGTGGAGCGTGCGAGGTCCGGATCGGTCACCGGATGGCGCCTCACGGCGCACAACAGTGGTGCCGGATATGCCCCGGATGCGTGGAACGCGGGCCCCGATTGGAATTTGGAGCCGACTTCGTCCTAAGATTACGACGCTTCGGAAACGAAGCGCCGGACTCTCCGGAGTCTCGGGGCTGTGGCGCAGCTGGTAGCGCACCTGCATGGCATGCAGGGGGTCAGGGGTTCGAGTCCCCTCAGCTCCACCGAACGACGAAGGGCCCGACCATCACGGTCGGGCCCTTCGTCGTTGAGACGGCTACGTTGAGCACGGCTACGCGGCGGGCGCGGAGATGTTCACCATCCACTCGACACCGAACCGGTCGGTGACCATCCCGAAGATGTCGCCCCAGGGCGACGGTTCCAACGGTGCGGTGACGGTGCCCCCGTCACCGAGGCCGTCCCAGTAGCCGCGCAGTTCCGGCTCGTCGTCGCCGCTCAGGGCGAGCTGCACCCATGGGCGCTCGGTCCTGGGCATGCGCGCGGGTGTGTCGGCGGCCATGAGCACGAACCCGCTCGTCGTGGTGAGCATGGCGTGCATGACCTTGTCGGCGTCCCGGGGGTCGTGGCCGGGGTGACCCTCGGCGTATGTGCCGACGGCGAGCTCACCCCCGAACACCCGCTGGTAGTGCTCCATGGCCTGGCGGGCGGTGTCCTCGAAGCTCAGGTGCGGGGCGAGCTGGGTGCTCATGGGTCCTCCGTGCGTCGGTGCGAGAAGGTGACGCGTCCAGGATGGCACCACGGCACGCAGGATCGCTAGAGGCCCATCAGGGCGCCGCGGTGTCCCTCAGGCGCCACACCCGACGTGGGACGGCTGCGGAGGGCCTATCGGGAGCTGCGCTGCCGCCAGAGGAGCCACACGAAGTACGGGGCGCCGATGAGCGCGGTGGTGAGCCCGGCGGGGATCTGGGCGGGTGCGATGACGGTGCGGCCCAGGGTGTCGGCGACGCTCACGAGGAGGGCGCCGAGGAGCATGGCGACGGGCAGGGTGCGTGCGGAGCGCGATCCGACGAGGGCACGGGCGGCGTGCGGGGCGACGAGCCCCACGAAGCCGACGACCCCGACCGCGCAGACGGCTCCGGCGGTGACGACGACGGTGCCGGCGAGGAGGAGCAGCCGGGTGCGCTCGACGTCGACGCCGAGGGCGCGGGGGGTGTCCTCGTCGAGGGAGAGGACGTCCATCTCCCTCCGGTGGACGAGGGCGAGGGGCGTGACGACGACGAGTGCGATGAGGACGGGGAGGACGTGCGACAGGGTGCGCCCGTACGTGGACCCGGAGAGCCACGTGAGGGCGGCGTTCACGTTCCAGGGGGCGGCGACGACGATGACGAGGGTGGTGAGCGCGGCGGCGCCTGCGCTCATGCCGACGCCGATGAGGACGAGGCGGTCGGAGCTGAGCCCGCCGCGGTGCGCGAGGAGGTAGACGATGGTGAAGGTGACGAACGCGCCGGCGGTGGAGGCGGCGGACAGGATCCACACGGGCGCCCCGGGCACGAGGAGGATGACGCACACGGCGCCGAGGCCTGCGCCTGCTGTGACGCCGAGGAGGCTGGGTTCGGCGAGAGGGTTGCGGCAGACGGCCTGCACCATGGTCCCGGCGAGCCCGAGCCCGGCGCCGGCGAGGAGGGCGGCGAGGACGCGGGGGACGCGCTGGTCGAGGACGAATCCGACCTGCCGGCCGGCCTGTCCGCCGGCCCAGTTGGCGACGTCCCCGAGGAGCAGCAGGCGGTCCCCGAGGAGGAGGGCGGCGACGACGGCACCGACGAGGAGGACGACGAGGGTCGAGGCGACGACGACGGCGCGGCGCACGGTGCGTGGGCGGACGTGCGCGGTGCTGCCGCCGGCGGCGGGTCCGGAGTCGCGCATGCGTCGGGCGAGGATCACCAGGGTGGCGGCGCCGAAGACGGTGGTGACGATGCCGGTGGGCACGGCGGCGCTGAGCTGGCCGGGCAGCACGATCCGCAGGAGCACGTCGGCCCCGAGGACGACGACGACGCCGGTGAGGGCCGCGAGGGGCAGGAGCGTGGTGTGCCGGCTGAGGCCGGGGACCGTGCGGGCGACGAGCCGCGCGAGGACGGGTGCGCAGAGCCCGACGAAGCCGATGGGGCCTGCGACGGTGACGGCCGCTGCGGCGAGGAGCACGGCGACGCCGACGGTGAGGACGCGGGTGGTGCGGACGTCGACGCCGAGGACGCGTGCGGCGTCGTCGCCGAGGGCGAGGAGGTCGAGGCGGTGGGCGAGGACAGCGAGGCCGAGGAGCCCGGCGACGACGACGGGAGCCGCGAGGGCCACGGTGCGTGTCCCGGACTGGACGACGGACCCGCTGCCCCAGACGAACAGCCCGAGGGTCTCCTGCTCGAAGATCACGAGGAGGACGCTCGTCAGCGCGCTCAGCGCGAGGGTGGTGGCGGAGCCGGCGAGGATGAGCCGGGTGGGGCCGGAGCCCCCGCCGCGGGCGAGGGCGAGCACGAGCCCGGCGGCGGTGAGGCCACCGGCGAAGGCGAGGAGCCCGGAGAGGTAGAAGGGCACGGTGATGCCGAGCACGGCGGCGAGGACGACGGTGAGGTATCCGCCGGCGTTCACGGCGAGCGTGTCGGGGGAGGCGAGGGGGTTGCGCGCGACGGACTGCAGCGCGGCGCCCGCGGCGCCGAGGGCGGCGCCGACGAGGATCCCGGCGAGGAGCCGGGGGAGGCGTGAGGCGACGAGCACGGCGGCGGCCTGGCTCTCGCCGTCGAGCCCGAGCACCGCGCGGACCACGTCGGCGATGCTCAGGTCCGCGGTGCCCTGCGTGAGGTGCACAGCGGCGAGGAGGAGGGTGACGAGGAGGACGGCGGCGAAGATGCCGCCGGTGCGCAGGAGCGGGTGGTGACCGGTGATCTCCGGCTTCTCACCGAGCGGTCCGGTGGCGAGCGGGAGGTCGCCCACCCGCTCCTGCGCGGTGCTCACGCGGTGAGCGCGGAGACGAGGGCGTCGATGTACGCCTCGGCCGAGGCGGGACCGCCGAACATCCAGATGCCCACCGGGGTGCGGTGCACGTTCCCGGAGGTGACGAAGGGCAGCTGCTCCCAGACGGCGTTGCCCTCGAGGGCGTCGGTGAAGTCGTCGTCCTCGCTCGCGGTGTGGAAGAAGTGGAGGTCCTCCTCGCCGCTGAGGACGGTGAGGCCCTCGACGTCGGTGGTCGCGAGCCCGTAGTCGGGGTCGCCCTCGCCGGTCCAGCCGTTGACGAGGCCGAGCTCGTCGGCGATGGCCCCGAAGAACGACCCGGAGGTGTACATGCGGACCTGGACGGCGCCGTTGTTCACCCAGCCGTCGGCGATGGTGAAGGTGGCCCCTGCGACGCCGGCCTCCTCGAGCTCGGCAGTGGCCGCGGCGACCTTCTCGTCGAAGGACGCGAGGAGCTCCTCGCCGGTCTCGGTGGTGCCGGTGGCTGCGGCGAGCGTCTCGACGGTGCTGCGCATGTACCCGATGGGGTCGGCGCCGTCGGAGCCGCGGAGCAGGACGACGGGGGCGATGTCCTCGAGCTGGTCGACGACGGTGTCGGCGGTGTCGGTGGTCACCGCGATGAGGTCGGGCTCGAGCGCGGAGATCGCGTCGAGGCTCGCCTCGCCGCGCGTCCCGACGTCCGGGGTGGAGGGGTCGAGGGGCGCGGTGGTCACCCACGTGTTGTAGCCCTCGACGTCGGCCTGCCCGACGATGGTCGCGCCGAGCGCGACGAGGTTCTCGGTGAGGCCCCACTCGAGGGAGACGACGGCGGTGGCGGGTGCGTCGAGGGTGTGCTCGCCGCGCTCGTCGGTGTAGGTGACGGGGCCGCTCGCGGCTGCGGTGCCGGTGGTCTCTGCCGGGGCGTTCTCGGTGGTGCCGCACGCGGTGAGCGCGAGGGTTGCGGCGAGGAGCGCCGCGGGCACGGCGAGGAGTCGGGTGGGGCGCATGGGTGTCCTTCTTCTGTGTGCTCGGCGGGGGCGCCGAGGCGTGCGGTATCCGGGCCGGGGCCCGGGAGGTGTGGGGTGGGTCAGGCGGGGACGGCGCTGACCGTGGCGGCGCGGCGCGCGGTGTGGCGCCCGACGGGTTCGGTGCGGACCAGGCCCGTGCAGGGGTCGGTGCTCACGTCGATGCGCAGCCCGTACGTCTCGCTCAGGGCGTCGGCGGTGAGCACGTCGGCGGGTGCGCCCGACGCGAGGACGACGCCCTGGCGCAGGAGGACCACGTGGTCGGCGACTGCGGCGGCCTGGTTGAGGTCGTGGAGGACGACGCCGACGGCGACGCCGTGGTCGTCGGCGAGGTCCCGCATGAGGTCGAGGATCTCCACCTGGTAGCGCAGGTCGAGGTAGGTGGTGGGTTCGTCGAGGAGGAGCACGCCCGTGTCCTGCGCGAGGCAGGTGGCGAGCCACACGCGCTGGAGCTCGCCGCCGGAGAGCTCGTCGACGCCGCGGTCGGCCATCCCGGCGACCCCGGTGACCTCCATGGCGTGCGCGACGGCGCGGGGGCCGTCGGCGTCGGTGCGGCGGTACCGCGCCTGATAGGGGTGGCGACCGTAGCCGACGATGTCACGGACGGTCACGCCGTTGGGTGTGGGCCGGCTCTGCGAGAGGAGGGTGACGCGTCGGGCGAAGTCCTTGGGGCGCAGTGCGAGGGCGTCGGGGACGTCGGGGAGGCTGACGGTGCCCTCGGTGGGCTTGTGCAGGCGGGCGAGGGACCGCAGGAGGGTCGACTTACCGGACCCGTTGGGGCCGATGAGCGCGGTCACCTGCCCGGCGGCGAGGGTGAGGGATGCACCGTGGACGACGGTCGCGCGCTCGTACCCGAGGACGAGGTCGGCACCGGACAGTGACGGCCCGGTGGCGTCGCCGCTGTCGGTGGAGCCCCCGTCGGTACGGGGCGAGTCGGGGTCGAGAAAGGTTGTCCTCACAAAGGTGAGGATAACCTTACGAGCCGCTTCTAGGAAGTGGCGTCCGCCACAGCGAGCAGCTCCGTGAGACGCAGCGCGTCGAACGGTGCGTGGACCTTCGCGTCGTTGTCGAGGTAGACGAACACGTCCCGGCCCCGGCCGTCCGGGCACGCCGAACCGTCCAGCCACCCCTGCACCCGCCCCGCCCACAGGGCGAGCTCGTCATCCGTGTAGCCGCTCACGTAGAGCTCTGAGGAACCGTGCAACCGCACGTAGACGACGTCGCTCGTCACGTCGAGGACCATCGGCCACCGGCCCGCCGTGTCCGCGACGACGATCCCCACGTCGTGCTCCCGGAGCAGGTCCAGCGCCTCCGGCGTGGTGAACGCCTGCCCGCGGACCTCCAGGACGTGACGGACCGGTCGGTCCGCATCGGTCTCCAGGTAGGTGCGTCCCTCGAGGCGGTCGTCGTGGCCGCGCGCCAGCTCCGCGGCCGCGTCCGTCGACCGGGGCAGCGCCGCGAGGAACCCCGACAGCACGCCTGCGTCGAACACCGCCCGCTCGGGGAGCTGCCACAGCACCGGACCCAACGTCGGGCCCAGGGCTAGCACCCCGGACGCGAAGAAGTTCGCCACGGCCGTCCCCGCGCCCACCAGGCGCAGCATGTGCGTCACGTACCGCGGGCCCTTCACCGAGAACACGAAGTCGTCGGGCACCTGCGACCGCCACCGCTCGTAGCTCGACGGACGCTGCAACGAGTAGAACGACCCGTTGATCTCCACGCTCGACAGGCGCTCGCCGACGTACTCGAGCTCCCGCCGCTGGACCAGCCCCTCCGGGTAGAACACGCCGCGCCACGGCGCGTACCGCCACCCGGAGATCCCGACCCGGACCTCCGGGGGGCGCTCGCGGCCTGCCACGGCCGAGGTCAGGCCTGCGGGGTGGGCGCGAGCGACCGTCGGACGTGGTCGGCGAGCGCGTCCAGCCAGGTGCGGAGGAACTCCTCGGTGCTCTCCACGGTGACGGTGCCGTCGTCCTCGACGAGGCCCGGGGTCATCTGGATGTAGGCCTCGGGCGTGGTGAGCTGCCGGGCGCCGCAGTAGGCGAGGATGCTGCGCAGGTGCTGCTGGGCGAGGGCGGTGCCGATGGCGCCGGGGGAGGCGCCGATGATGGCCGTCGCCTTGTCGGCGAAGGAGTTCTCGCCGTAGGGGCGTGACGCCCAGTCGAGGGCGTTCTTGAGGAACCCCGGGACGGAGCGGTTGTACTCGGGGGTGAGGACGATGACGGCGTCGACGTCGGCGATGGCCTGCTTGAGGTCGCGGGCGACCTGCGGGTAGTCGTCGTCGTGCTCGTAGCTGTAGAAGGGCAGGTCGGAGATGGGGATCTCCTCGAGCTGCAGCTCGGCGGGTGCGAGGCGGACGAGCGCGCCTGCGAGGCGCCTGTTGATGGAGGCGGCGGCGGGACTGCCGACGATGTATCCGATGCGGTAGGACGTCTGGTGCTCGGTGGTGGTCGTCACTGGGTGCTCCTTCGCGTCGGTGGCGGCCGCGCTGCGACCGGTCGTCCTCCCCAGGCTAGGTGCGCGCGGGGGAGGCCGCCCGGCCGGGGGGGGCGTCACCGGCCGCCGAACCCGGTGGTGGCGATGCCCTTGATGATCTGACGCTGGAAGAAGAGGAAGACGATGATGAGCGGGGCGGCGGCGAGGAGCGCGGATGCCATGTTCTGGGCGTACTGCACGCCGTAGGCGCTCTTCACGGTCTGGAGGCCGACGGGCAGCGTCATGAGGCTCGTGTCGTTGGTGACGATGAACGGCCAGAGGAAGTTGTTCCAGGCGCCGATGAACACGAAGATCGACACGGCCGCGAGGATGGGGCGTGACAGGGGCAGGACGATCGAGGTGAAGACGCGCAGGCGGCTGGCGCCGTCCATGCGGGCGGCGTCCTCGAGCTCCTCGGGGATCTGGTCGAAGAACTTCTTGAGGATGAACACCATGGCCGGTGCGATGACCTGCGGGAGGATGATCCCCCAGTAGGTGTCCACGAGGTTCAGGGTGAGCATCTGGTAGAAGAGCGGCACGATGAGCACCTGCGGCGGCACGATGATCGACGCGATGACGACGACGAACAACCAGCGCCGCCCGGTGAACTCGAGCCGTGAGAAGGCGTAGGCGGCGAGCGCGGACGTGGCGACGGTGACCACGGTGATGGCTGTGGCGGTGAAGAGGCTGTTGAGCGTCCACTGGGGGATGTTGCCCTCGGAGAGGACGGAGGTGAAGGCGTCGAGGCGGAACCCGTCGGCGGGGATCCAGGCGAGGGGCGTGGACCCGGCGGCGGCCTCGGACTTGAGGGACGTGACGAGCGCCCAGGCGAAGGGCAGCAGCCAGGTGACGGCGAGGACGACGAGGACCACGAGCGCGGCGATGCGCCCGGGTGTGACGCGCCGTCGGGTGCGTCGGACGACGGTGTGGGGTGCGCCGGTGGTGGTGCTGGGTTCCGGGGTGAGGACGTCGGTGGGCATCAGGCACTCCTCCTGGCTGTGATGCGGAGCTGGACGAGCGAGACGACGATGATGAGGGCGAAGAACACGTAGGAGATGGCTGCGGAGTACCCGAACCGGTACCCGGTGAACCCGGCCTCGAAGATGTACTGGACGACGGGTCGGGTGACGCCGTTGGGTCCGCCGTTGGTCATCATGTAGATCTGGTCGAAGACCTTGAGCGAGGCGATGACCTGCAGGATGACGATGAGCACGGTGGTGGGCCCCAGCTGGGGGATGGTGATGGAGAAGAGCTGCCGCCAGGGGCCGGCGCCGTCGATGGCGGCGGCCTCGTACTGCTGCTCGGGGATGTTCTGCAGGGCGGCGAGGTAGAGCAGGAAGTTGAAGCCGACGGTCCACCAGAGGGTGGTGACGACGACGGCGGTCATGGCCCACCGTTCGTCCTGGAGCCAGGCGACGGGGTCGATGCCGAGGGGCGCGAGGAGCCAGTTCACGAGGCCGAGCTGCGGGTTGTACATCCACGTCCAGAAGAGTGCGACGACGGTGGAGGCGAGGAGGAACGGCATGAAGAACGACAGCCGCCAGAGCCACTGCCCGGGGATGCCGAGGTTCACGAGGAGCGCCATGGCGAGGGCCACGAGGACGAGGGGGACGGTGGACATGACGGTGAAGAGGGCGGTGTTGGCGAGGGACCGCCACATGACGGGGTCGGCGAACGCCTCCGTGTAGTTGGACAGCCCCACCCAGCTGCCGCCTGCGCCGGTGAGCGTCTGCCCGGTGAAGCTCAGGTAGACGCCGTGGGCGATGGGCCACACGAGGAATGCGAGGAAGAGCGCGAGGAACGGGGCGGCGAACGCCAGGCCGGCACGGTTGTCGCGTGATCGGCGTGCGGCGCTGCCGGGGCGTTCGGCGGCGTGGGCCGTCTTGGAGAGCGCGACCTCGCCGCGGGCGACTTCGGTGGACACGATGAGACTCCTTCGTCCGGACGTGCGGGGTGGGTCGCGTTCAGGTGCCGGTGACGGGGTTGGGCTTGGCGAGGATCGAATTGAGGCGGTCGACGAACCCTCGGAGGCCGACGGCGGGGTCGGTCTGACCGAGGAGCACGTTCTGGATGTTCTCGGCGAAGTACCCCTGGAAGTCGCTGCCGGACCCGGAGAACCAGGCCTCGGGGTCGTAGTTGAGGTTCGCGGTGGCGTCGGCGTAGTGCGCCTGGGGGAGGAGGTCGTCGTAGGCGGGGCTCTCGACGATCGGCTGGTAGGCGGGGATGTGGCCGGCGCCGGCCCAGACGATGGATCCCTTGAGGATCTCGGACACGAAGCGGTACGTCTCGCGGCGCTGCTCCTCGTCGGGGTCGTCCTGGTGGGGGAGGACGAACGCGTGGGAGTCGCCGTAGACGGCATCTGTGCCGTAGAGGGTGGGGATGGTGCGGGCGTCGAACGCCATGCCGGACGCGGCGAGGGTGGGCAGCTCCCACACGCCGGTGAGGAACATGCCGCTCTCGCCGTTGAGGAACTCGGCGACGGCTGTCCCGTAGTCGCCGGTGGAGGCGGCGACGGTGCCGTCGAGCATCTGCGTCATGAACTCGAGGGCGGTGACGGCGGCCTGCTCGTCAAGGGAGACGGTGTCGCCGTCGAGCGTCATCTCGGCGCCCATCTGCAGGTAGAGGGTGTAGAACAGGCGCCACATCTGGGCGCCGTCACCGAGGTATCCGTAGGACACGCCGTGCTTGCCGGTGACCTCCTGCATGCGGCGGGCGACGTCGAGGAACTCCTCGGGGGAGGTGATGTCCTGGAGGAGGCCGTCGTCGCCGAGGGCGCCCGCCTGCTCGGCGACGTCCGTGTTGTACATGAGGATGAACGGGTGGGAGTCGAGCGCGAGGGAGTAGAGCTTGCCGTCGACGATGCCCTTCTCCCAGACGGCGGCGGGGAAGTCGGCCTCGGTGACGCCGAGCTCGGCGAGGAGGTCGGTGTCCCAGGGGTCGAGGAGACCGCCCGGTGCGTACCCGGGGATGCGTGAGGCGTGCATGACGGCCACATCGGGTGCGCGACCGCCGGCGCTCGCCATGGCGAGCTTGGTGTAGTACGGCGTCCCCCAGGTGAGGACCGTCTGCTCGGCGGCGAACCCGTGCTCGTCGTTGATGGACTCGACGAGGTCGGCCATGGTGATGCCGTCGCCGCCGCTGAGCGGGTGCCAGTACCGGACGGGTGTCCCTGTCGCGGAGGGGCTGGGTGAGCAGGACGTGAGGGCGGGTCCGAGGACGGTCCCGCCGACGAGGGCGAGGCCGCCGAGGAGCACCTGGCGGCGGCTGATGCCGCCTGCTGCCGATGCCGTCGATGGGCTGGTCGATGCACGATCCACGTGGTCACTCCCTTGTGATGGTGGTCACAGGGCATGACATTACATCGTTAGAACCAGGTGGCAAGGGGCGTTCCGGACGTGTCGGTCCTGCTAGTGGACTGGTTCGCCTGGTTTTATCGCTCTGCGCGGATGGTGTGTCCATGCGCTGGTCGTGGTCCCGTACTGTTCCCGATCGTCAACCGCACCGACCGATGGAGGGCCAGGGGGCTCCCCGTCGGCCCGTTGACATGGCGGGACCAGTCGCGCTCGTGGCCCGATCACGTCGTCGTCGGCCGGAGCCAGGCCAAGGACCCCGACTCGGTGCCACATCTTCTCCGCCAAGCTCGACGGGTGCATCAAGCCGCTCGTCGTCGCGGACGCCGGCTGACAGGAGGACGGACATGGCGTACACACCCGACAAGCCACCCGACCAGCGAGGACATCCCCTGGAGCGTGGTCGAAACAGCGATCCGCTCCATGCCTGATCTACCTCGCCCCAAGTCCGCCGAGACAATCCCTTAGTCCCGGATGATTCGATTGGGAGATTCATGAATAACCATCCATGCTACGCCAGCGATGAGCATGAGTTCTTAGAGGTGAGGCGTGAAGTATCGAAGTTTATCCGTCTAGGGACAGAGCTTCCCGCGTGGCCCTTCCAAGCAGATAGCGGGTTTGCGACGGTCTACGAGTACGATCGCCTGCTTGGCGGGGACTTCGGCGAGGTCCTTGAAGCCCTCGTGAGCGTATTCGACGACGAGAAGGTCTTCGTTCTGGGCATCGAGCCGTCTTGGGAGTACTACAAGAGAGAGTACAACTATTTCGCGGGATTCTCTCTCCGTGGAGAGTCTGTGTCGGACGATTATTGTTCCGCGATCAGGTGGGAGCCGGGCGGGGATGCCACTGGGTCGCTTGGATTCACCGCGGACTCAATCGGCATAGTGGGTTCCTCGGGTCAGTGGTCGCTCTTGGGGCAGAGGGACTGGGAGATCGCGGTGCTACTGGCCGAGCGGCAAGAAGGGCCGTGGTTGAACTGCGACATCCCGGGGTGGGCCGGCTTCTTCGATCTGTCCGATATCCGATCGCCCCCGGGTTGGGGGATGCCTCTGTCGGACACTGATCTCGAGACGTTCTGGCGGAACATCAGCAGGCGCGGTAGCGGCCCGAGTGACTGATGATCTGACATCGAATCCGCAGTGAGCCCACCAAGCGCTCCGCTCGTGCGCACGCGTGGCTCCTGCCACGATGGTCCCGTGACGTCCCAGCCCATCGCCCCGCTCGCCGACGACTCCCGTTGCCCTTGCGGAACGGGCGACTCGTATGGGGCGTGCTGCGCCCGTTTCCACCGGGAGGAGGCGTACGCGCCCACCGCGGAGCGGCTCATGCGGTCCCGGTACAGCGCGTTCGTCGTCGGCCACGAGCCCTACCTCCTGCGGACGTGGCATCCCACCACCCGGCCCCACGCGCTCGACCTCGACCCCGGGACCCGGTGGCTCGGCCTCGACATCCTCGACACCCACGGCGGGGGACTCCTCGACGCGTCCGGGACCGTGCGGTTCCGCGCCCACTATGTCCTCGACGGAGTCCGCGGCGACCAGACCGAGCTCAGCCGCTTCGCGCGCGACGACGGCGCCTGGAGCTACGTCGACGGTCAGGTCGGCTGACCCTCCACCACACCGTCCGTCGCCGCCAACACCAAGGTATGTACGGCAAGCCCGTACGCCTCCGCCGCATCAGCGGCGCTGAACTCCTCCACGCCGCCCCCGGAATCCACCGTCACCGTGAACCGGCCCTCGCCGTCCGCGTCGGTCCGCACCAACGACCGGAACGTGCCACCCAGCAGGGTGCGCAGCTGCTCCTCTGACGGGAACCACAACGCCTGGTCGATCGTCACCGAGTCCAACGCCCACTCCGTGGTCCCGTTGAACCCCAGCACACGCCCCGTCGGGTAGTCGTGCACCTCGACCGTCATCTCCGAGACCGTGAACACCTCCGAGAGCCCGTCAGCGGCGATCGCGAACCGGTCACCCGGAGCAGGTGACCAGCGCAGCCCGGCGAGGGCGAGGTCCTGGGCGAGGTCGGCAGAGATCATGCCGCCAGTCTCCGACGCCACGCACCTGTCCGCCACAGGACCACCCCGGCCCACCCGATCCCGGGAGGCCACGGAATGCATGCCTCCGAGGGCGTCCCTATCGTGGAAGGATGCTGCAGCTCGGAGTCGCCGACGGGATCCACCGCATCGACCACGCCTACGTCAGCTGTTACCTCGTCGAGGGCGAGGGGCGCTCCCTGACCCTGGTCGACGCCGGGCTCCCCGGAGCCTGGCCCCAGCTCGGCCACGCCCTGCGGCGCCTCGGCCGCACGCCCGACGACCTCGAGGCCGTCGTCCTCACCCACGGGCACTTCGACCACGTGGGCGTCGCCGAACGGTTGCGGACCACCTACGGCGTCCCCGTCTGGACGCATGACCGCGAGCGCTACCTCGCGGCGCACCCCTACCGGTACGCGCACGAGGACGCGCGGAGTATCTACCCGGTGCGGCACCCGTCGAGCATCCGGGTCCTCGGGTCGATGGCGCGCGCCGGTGCGCTGCGGGTCCGTGGTGTGCGCAGCACGTCGGCGATGACGCCGGGGGAGGCGCTCGACGTCCCCGGTCGCCCCCACGTCGTGTTCACACCGGGGCACACCCACGGACACTGCGCGCTGCACCTGCCCGACCGCGACGTCCTGCTGACGGGCGACTGCCTCGTGACCTTCGACCCGTACACCGGCGACGACGGACCCCGTGTGGTCGCCGGTGCCGCGACCGCCGACACGCCCCTGGCCCTGCGGTCGCTCGACGCCGTGGCCGCCACACGTGCCCGCGTCCTCCTGCCGGGCCACGGCGACCCGTGGCGGGACGGCGCCGAGGCCGCCGTCGACGCAGCGCGCCGTGCCGCCCGCTGACGTAGCGCGCCGCCCGCTGACGTGGCTCAGGGCCGCACCGCGCAACAGGTCCCCCCACCGCACGAGGACCTCACCGCACGACGAGAGGGGCCCGGTCCGATGGACCGGGCCCCTCTCGTTCACGCTCGCGGCACCGGGGTGCTGCACCAGATGGTAAAGGGCGCGTGGCCAGCACGTTCTGCTGGCTCTGCTGCGCCTGGCTCTTCACGTCGTCCGACGCGTGCTTGGCCTCGGCCATGACGTCCTGGGCTCCACCCGTCGCCGTGTCCTTGACCTGCTGCGCGCCCTCGGTCGCGGTGCCCTTGACCTGCTCGGCGGCCTGCATGGCGGGCTCGCGGAGGTGGTCGGCCATCTCCTTGGCGCCCGACTTCACACCCTCGGTGACGTCGTGCAGGGCGTCGCTCTCCTTGGCGGAGTGCACGGCGTCCCGCTCCTTCTGCGTCGAGGGGAGCAGCGAGGCGGCGAGGAGGCCCACACCGAAGGCGATGACGCCCGCGGCGAGGGGGTTGCCCTCGGCCTTGTTCTTCACGGATCCGGGCGCGCTCTTGGCGGCACCCTTCACCGAGCTCGCGGCACCGTGGACACGGTCGCCCGTGGCGCTCGCCGAGCCGTGGACGGAGTCGTTCGCGTCGTGCACGGCGCCGAAGACCCTGTCCTTGGCGCCGGAGACGGCGGAGCGCACCTTGTCGGTCTGGCGGTGCACCACGTTGCTGGGGCTCACCTTGTCGCCCAGCGCGTCCACGTCGTGGCTCAGCGCAGCGCGGGTGTTCTCGATGTCAGCGCGGATCTGGTCCGGGTCGTTCGTCATGACGGCTCCTGTCCTTTGAGGGCATCAGGGATCTTCTTCATGGTGTCTGCGGTGCGGGGGAGGCCAGGAGTCTTCTCGAGCTCCTTCTTCCCCTTGAGTGCCAGGACCGCCGCGACGGCGCCCCACAGCACGGCGACGATGAGAGCGGACCAGCCCAGGGCGGGCTGTGCGTCGCCCGCGCCGATCCAGGCGCCCAGCGCCCACCAGAGGGCGAGCGACAGGAAGAGCACGAGGAAGCTCGCGGCCCACGCAGCGCCACCGAGCATCCCGGCGCCCGCACCGGCCTTCTTCGCGGACTGCTGGGTCTCCGCCTTGGCGAGCTCGAACTCCTGCCGGATGAGCAGCGAGAGGTCCTTGGTGACGTCACCGAGGAGCTCGCCGACCGACGCGTCCGGCGCCGGGGGAGTCGTCGGTCCCGTGGTCATCGAAGGCCACCTCCGTACGCCGGGTCGGTCGCCGGGTTCGCCGGCGTGGTCGGGGTCGCGGGGGCCGCCCCGGTCGAGGCGCCGGGCATCGTGTCACCGACACCGGTGCCCGTCGTGCCCGTGCCCGCTGCGGGAGCGTAGCCCGCAGGCGTGGTCGTGGGCGTGGGGGTCGAGGTCCGCGTCGACGCGCGGGACGCACCCTTCTCGCCCTGGTCGGAGCTGTCGTCCTTGAGCCCACGCACCACGCGACCTGCGACGAGGCCGAGGCCTGCGGCGATCGCGATGAAGGTGCCCGGGTGACGGCGCGCGTACGTGGTGACCTCGTCGAGGACCTCACCGGGCTCGCGCTCCTCGAGCCACGAACCCGCCTGGTCCAGGTAGGAGGACGCCCGGCGGGCCAGGTCGCTCGCCAGACCCTGCTCCTGGGAGCCCTCGGCCATCGACCCGAGCTCGCCGGACAGGGAGCGCGCGCCACCGGCGAGGCGCTGCAGCTGCTGGCTGGAGCCGTCGGACAGCTCGGTGCGGCCCTGCTCGAAGAGGTCGCGAGCCTGCGACTTCGCCTCGGAGACGGTCTCGCGGGCCCGGTCCTTGGCCTCACCGATGGTGTCGGACGCCATCTGCTTCTCGGAGTCCATGACGCGGCCCGCGCCGTCACGAGCCGTGCCCGCGACCTGGTGAGCCTCGTCCTTCGCGGCTGCCCGCGTGCCGGACGAGGAGCTCGTCGAGTCCGTCGTCGGCGTGGTGGGGGCGGGAGGAGCCCAGGCTGGTTCGGCCGGACGCGAGGTGCCGCTGTATGCGTCTGTCATGGTCGTTCCTTTCGGTCGTTCCTGCTACGCCCTTTCTTGACGTCCGTTCCATCATGTGCCCCTTGACACGGTCCGGCATCTTGTGGGAGAGGTCGCAGATTTCACCCGCCTGAGGTATGGACACGGCGCTGCACGGCTCTCTCGACGTCGTCGTCGACGAGGAAGACGTTCATCGACACGCCCGCCCGCGAACCCTCCGCGGCCGCCGTGATCGCCTGCGCGCCGGGGTCCGTGACGTTCCCCGCGGCCCACAACCCCGGGACGCTCGTGCGCTGGTGGTCGTCGACCTCCACCCACCGCGCGCACTCGTCGTGCGTGGTGCGCGCTCCGAGGGGCGTCACCAGCCCGTCGCGGGCGCGGAACGTCGGCGTCACGAAGACCGCCGAGCGCGGGACCGTCCGTCCGTCCGACATCAGGACGCCCACCAGCCGGTCGTCCTCGACGACCAGGCACTCCACCGGCCCCTCCACGACGCGCACGTCCCGCGCCGCGAGCTGCCGGGCCACGTCCGGCGGTGGGCTCGGCGCCGTGTGCGTGAAGAGCACCACGTCGTCCGACCACTGCCGCAGCAGGAGCGCCTGGTGGAACGACGCCTCCGTCGACGCGAGCGTCGCGATCGGCGTGCCCTCCACGTCGTGCCCGTGGCAGAACGGGCAGTGCGGGACGTCGCGCCCCCACCGCTCGCGGACCCCGGGGACGTCGGGCAGCTCGTCGACCAGGCCGGTCGCGAGAAGGACGGTGCGCGCCGTCACCGACGACCCGTCACCGAGCGTCGCCCGGAAGCCCTCGCCCCACCGGTCGAGGTCCTCGACCGCCAGCGGGACCACCTCGACGCCGTAGCCCTCCACCTCCTCGCGCGCCAGGCGGACCAGCTCACCGGGCTCCACCCCGTCCCGGGTGAGGAAGCCGTGGCTGTGCGCCGCAGGAGCGTTGCGCGGGGCACCCCCGTCCGCGACGAGGACCCGACGTCGGGCGCTGCCGAGGACGAGGGCTGCCGACAGTCCGGCCACGCCACCACCCACGACGAGCGCGTCATAGGGGAGTGTGGTCACGGTCGGCGGGGCGGGTGCTGGTGAGGTCATCGTGGTCCTTCCATCCGTCGTGCTGTTCCCCGTCGGAGCACGGATCACACGTGCCGCCCTCCGAGCGGATCTCGTCCTGGGGTGCTGCGGCCCACGGTGGTAGATTCCGAGCAGGAGACTCCCCGGAAGGAGGCCAGGCCCGTGAGCGACTGCGGCTTCGGCGACTTCGAGTTCGAGCGGCGGTTCTTCGTCGACTCCCTCCCCGCGGCAGCGCTCGCGGAACCGGACCCCGTCCTCATCGTGCAGAGCTACTACCTCGCCGCCGAGGGTTACGCCATGCGCCTGAGGGTCCAGTCGAGCACCGTCCTGCTCGACCTCGACGGTACCGAGGACGAGCTCCAGGTGCTCGGGGACTTCGCGTCCGAGTTCGACTTCTGCGCCATGACCGTCAAGGGGCCGATGGTCGGCGGCACCCGCTACGAGGCGGAGCGCGAGATCGACGTGAGCGTCGGCCTCGAGATGATCCGCCTGGGTGGCGCGCGCATCATCAAGAACCGCTACGCCCTGTGGCTCGGCGGGGACGGATGGGTCGTCGATGTCTTCGGCGGCGCCAACCGGCCGCTCGTCGTCGCCGAGTGCGAACGCGGCGGGCCCGTCACCGACCTCACCGTCCCCGCGTTCTGCGTCACGGAGATCACCGACGACCGGCGCTTCTCCAACGAGTCCCTCTCCACCACGCCCTACGGCACGTGGGCGGGCGAGTACGAGCGCGAGCTCACTGAGCGAGGACCGCGGTTCCTCCAGGGGTTCGGGCACAACACCCTCGAGACCGACACCCGCTGACGCGCGTCCGTCCGTGCGGTCACCGCGTGCCCGCCTGCGTCAGCGCGGGGCGTGCTCCGTGAGGAACGTCGAGACGTCCTGGAGCTCCTTCGGCGAGATGCCGTGCGGCAGGCCCGGGTACACGACCTCCGTGAGGTCCGTCCGGGCCGACAGCCACTCGTGGGCGCGGGCGAACGCGTCCGGGGCGATGATCTGGTCCCTGTCCCCGTACCCGAAGAACACCGGCGGGCGGACCTCGGCGACCTCGTCGTCCCCGGGGTGCGGTGCGTCGACCACGAAGCCCGAGAGCACGGCGCCCGCCCAGAAGCGCCGCGGCGCGCTGCGCAGCAGGTGGGTGACCATGAGGCCGCCCTGGGAGAACCCGAGGAGACCGACGGGGCGGGACTCGGGGACGTGGGACCCCAGCCAGGCGAGGACGGCGTCGGCTGCGTCCTGCGTCGCCTGCGGGTCGGGCCGGCCGGGCTCGTCGATGGGCACCCACGCGAAGCCGGGGCCCGCGGTGAGCGGCGCCCGGACGGACACCGTCGCCAGGCCGCGCGGCAGGTGCGGGGCGAGCCCCACGAGGTCGGCCTCGTCGGCGCCGTAGCCGTGCATGAGGAGCAGGAGCGGCTCGGAGGAGTCCCGGCGGTCGGCCGGCTCCGACCAGACGGTGGCGGCCTCGGAGATGCTGATGGACATGACCGCACCCTATCGGGGCGGTGAGGGCCGGGCGGCCCTCACCGCCCTCCGGTCATGCGGGCTGCTCGGCGGAGCGACCGATGGCGGTGGGCGTCGAGCCGTGCGACACCTCGATGCGGCGCGGCTTCGCGTCCTCGGCCACCGGGATGCTCAGCGAGAGCACGCCGTCGGTGTAGGTGGCCGTGATGGCATCGAGCGCGAGCCCGCGGCCCAGCGTCATCTGCCGCGCGTACGTGCCCGACGGGCGCTCCTTGGCCAACCACTGGACGTCCGAGTCGGCGTGCGTGGAGCGCTGCGCGCGGATGGTCAGCGTGCTGTCCTCGACGTTGACGTCGATGGAGCCCGGGTCGACGCCGGGCAGGTCGAGGTTGAGCACGTAGTGGTCGCCCGACCGGAACAGGTCCATGGGCATGCTGCTCGCCGCGCTGCGCGTGGAGCTCATGACCGAACCGAGCAGACGGTCGAGGTCGACGAAGGGGTCGAGACGGGTAGCCACACCGATCACCTCCTCAGGATGAGCCCGGACCTTCCGGGCTCGGTGCGTGCATCGCAGATGCTGCTACACCACTGTTTTAGCACTCGACCCCCGCGAGTGCCAGCGCGTGTTTTTCGCCCTGAGCGAAAATCTGTCGCGAGAAGCGCGGTCTGCGCACGGCCCCGGGCAGAACCGGACAGACCACCCCCGGGTGGGGGCTACCCTCGAGCCATGACCGACCGGGCGAGCACGGCCCGAGCGACGGGGCCGACGGACGTCCCCCCTGCTCAGGGCGAGATCCTGCACTCAGTGACCCCGGCCCTGCTCCAGGTCCTCGGCCTCTTCCTCGTCCTCGGGTCGTGCCTCGCGTGGCAGCGCGACGGCGACGTCGTGCTCGGCACCCCGGGCATCGTCATCGCCGCCGTCGTGCTCCTCGTGGCCGTCCTCCTCGCCTGGCGCGGAGAGGCGCTGCTCGGATTCGTCGTCGCGGCGCCGTGGCCCTCCGTCACCGGCGTCTTCCTCGCTGTGTGCGCCCTCGTGGTGGGAGCGCTCCACCTCCTGCCGTCCGTCCACCTGTCCGTCGCGTGGCCACCGCTCGCCATCGTCGGTGCCGTGACGCTCCTCGGGCCGCTCCTCGAGGCGCTCCAGCACTCGGTGCGTCAGCGCCGCGCCCGGCGCGCGGCGCCCGAGCGTGCGACCGCCGGCAGCGGCGGCCCTCCGCCCGCACCACGACTCTTCAACACCGTCCTGTCCTTCCTCGTGTGGCAGATCCCGCTCGCGGCTGTCCTGCTCGTCGTGATCCTCCTGCTCGTCGGGCCCGTCTGACCCACACCGTCGTCTGACCCGCGCCGCCGCCGGGCGTGGCACCGCCCGAGGGCGCCGTGACGGCGCCCCCGGGCGGTGGTCGTGCCGGGCATCGCGGGACTGCCGGGATCAGCGTCCCTCAGTCATCGCTGGTCACCAGCCGAGCTGCAGGCTGTAGGCCCCCGCCGACGCGCCCGTCCCGCCGCTGTAGTACACGACCCGTGCCGTGTACGTCGCCGTGGACCCGCCGGAGTTGCGCACCGAGACCGAGTCGACCCGACCCGTGCCCAGCGTGCTGCGCGCGACCTGACGGCCCGCACCGTCGTACAGGTAGAGGTCGTAGTCGGACGACGCCCCCGGCGTGAGCGACGCGGACACCGTCCTGCCCGCGGGGACGCTCATCGAGAAGAAGTCCGTGTCGGAGCGCGACCCCATCGACCCCGTCCACGTCCCCGGGGCGGCGACACGGTTCGCCGACGCGAGCGTGTCGTTCGGCTCCACCTCGACCGTGCCCGCCGGGGGCTCCGGCGTCGGACCGGGGTTCCCCGTGCCAGCGGCGGCGCGCACCGCCGCGTTCGCGTCGAGCATCCCCGAGCCACAGCTGCCGCAGCTCGCGACGAACGGACGTGCCGTGGAGCGCAGCATGCTCTCCACCTGGTCCGGGGTGAGCGCCGGGTTCACCGACAGCATGAGGGCTGCGACCGCCGCGACGTGCGGGGCCGCCATGGACGTCCCCTGGTAGTAGGCGTACGAGTCCGCGGCCGGCGCCGTGGTGCCCGTGTTCACCGTGGACAGGATGCCCCCGGCGGACCCGCTGCTCGTGTCGCCACCCGGCGCGGCCAGGTCGATGAGCGACCCGTAGTTCGAGTAGTACGCCCTCGAGCCCGTCGGCCCGTAGGACGCGACCGCGACCACCCCGGAGCAGTTCGCCGGGTTGGACCCGGAGACGTTGGTGCTCGAGTTCCCCGCCGCGACCACCACGACCGACCCGTTGGAGCGCGCTGCGTTGATGGCCCGCTGGCTCGTCGTGTCGCACGCGCCGCTCCCGCCGAGGGAGAGGTTGAGGACCCGCGCCGGGTTCGGGTTGGCAGGGACCCCCGCCACGCTGCCCCCCGACGCCCACACCATGCCGTCGGCGATGTCCGACGTGTACCCGCCGCACGTGCCCAGCACGCGCACCGGGACCACCTTCGATGCGGGCGCCACTCCCGCGAGCCCCGTGCCGTTGTCCGCGACCGCGCTGATCGTGCCCGCCACGTGGGTGCCGTGCCAGCTCGAGCCCCGCCCCTCGCACGAGTCACCCGGGTCCCGGGCGTCCGAGTCGCGACCGTTCCCGTCGTTCGACATCCGGGAGTCCGCGATCATGTCGAAGCCGCCGACGATGTTCGCGGCGAGGTCGGCGTGCGGCCGGTAGCCGGTGTCGATGACGGCCACGTTCACGCCGGCGCCCCGGGTGAGGTCCCACGCCCCGAGGACGTTGATCCCGACCGAGCTCGTGCGCAGCGCCCACAGGTCGTTCCACCGCGGGTCGTTCGGAGCGGCCGCGAGGGGGTGCATGAGGCGGTCCGGCTCTGCGTACTCGACCGTCGGGTCGGCAGCGGCGATCTCGGCGACGAGGGCCTCGACCTCCGCGACGGGGAGCTCCTCGCCGAGGGCCCACACCTGGGAGCCCAGGCTCGTGTCCCGCACGAACTCGACGTCGGCGTCGGGTCCGAGGGGCGTCTCGATGACGGTCTCGCGGTCGTCCTGCGTGGCGGCGCCGGCCGTGGCGCCCAGCGGCTGCGACCGGTACTTCACGATGATGCGGTCCGTGGTCGCGGCGTCGACCGGCGGGGCGGTCGCCGGGGCTGCGGCGGGGTCGGGGTCGTCGGCGGTGGCCGACGGGGCGAGCACCCAGGACGTGGCGACGAGCGCGCTCGCTGCCACGACCGAGCAGGTGCGTGCGAGGAATGAAGAGTGCATGCGTTGTTCTGCCTCTCGGGAGTACGTCACGGGTGACGGCCTCCGCGAGGCAGGGGGAATGGCACGGCAGGCATCGACGCCCGTCGTTTTCTCAGCCCCCTGCGACGGCGACGGCGCGTCGTGAGAAGGACACTAAATGTCGGTTTCTCACAACGTCAACACATCTTGTGTTACCGGTGCGTAACTTCATCCGCGAGGGCTCTGCGGGCGGGTGCCGTCCGACCCTTCGCCCGCGTCGGCCCCCGCCATGGCGGACGCCATCGCGTCGAGGAGCGCGACGACGGCCGCTCGGCTCTCGGGCGGGACCGCGGCCGCGGCCTGCTCCATGCCCGAGTGCATCCGTTGCATCCGTGCGCGGATCTGCGAGTGCGCGTGGGGCGTCGACCGCAGGACGAGCGCCCGACGGTCGGTGGGGTGGGGGTGGCGCTCGAGATGGCCCGACGCGGAGAGCCGGTCGAGGAGCTTGGTGGTGGAGGCGCTGGAGATGCCGAGCAGCGCGGAGAGGTCCCGCGGCGTCGCGGGCTCGCCCTGGGCCTCGGCGGCGATGACGTGCTGGAGCGCCTGCATGTCGCTGACGTTCATGTCCATGTCCGCGCTCATCCGCCGCCGCATCTCCTGGTCGGCGCGCCGGAAGCGGCGCAGGGCGTGCAGGATGGCGGTGGTCGCGGCAGTGTTGTCGTACCAGTAGCCGTGCTCGTCCCCGGTGCCCTCGTTGGTCTCCACGCCAATATGTTACCTTGTCTAGCAACTAGAGAGGCTAGCGAATCGGGTCGGTCAGCCGGTCGGTTCACGCACCGGAGGTACGCAGCGATGACGGATCCAGACCAGGCGCAGGACCACGTCGTCCTCCTCGACGAGGACGGGAACCGCACCGGGACCGCACCGCGCGCCACCGTCCACAGCCGGACCACGCCGCTCCACCTCGCCTTCTCCTGCTACCTTCTGCGACCCGACGGGCAGGTCCTCCTCACCCGTAGGGCCCTGACCAAGCGGACGTTCCCCGGTGTGTGGACCAACTCCTTCTGCGGGCACCCCCGCAGCCACGAGACCATGACCGAGGCCGTCGAGCGCCACGCCGCCCACGAGCTCGGGGTCACCGTCACCGGGATCGACCTCGTCCTGCCGGACTTCCGCTACCACGCCGTCGACGCCTCCGGAGTCGTCGAGAACGAGTACTGCCCCGTCTTCTTCGCCACCACCGAGGACGACCTCGCGCCCAACCCCGACGAGGTCGCCGAGACCCGGTGGGCCCGCATGGAGGACCTCGGGCGAGCGGTCTCCGCCGCGCCGTGGGCCTTCAGCGCCTGGATGGTCGCCCAGCTCACCGACCTGGCCGAGGTCGACATCCCCGCCGCGGCGTCCGTGTGAGTGCCGAGACGTCCCCCGAACCTGGGAGCCAGGACCCAGGAGGCGGTCCAGAGGCCTCGGGTCCCAGGAGCGGGACTCCCTCGCTGCACGTCGTGGACTCCGCGCGCGTGACCCCCCGCGACGTCCTCACCGCCTACCTCGACGAGCAGGTCGAGCGCGCCACCCCCTACGGCCGGGACTACCACGACCTCTGGACCGCCATCCGGGAGACCACCCTCGGGGGCAAGCAGCTCCGCCCCGAGCTCCTCATGGGCACCTACCGCCTCCTCGGCGGGGACGACCACCCCCTCGCTGCCACCGTCGGCGCCGCCGTCGAGCTCCTCCACGCCGCCTTCGTCCTCCACGACGACGTCATCGACCACGACGACACGCGCCGGGGCCGCCCCACCGTCAACGGCCGCTTCACCGACAGCGCCCTCGCCGCAGGTTCGGCCGTCGGCCGCGCGGACGCCCTCGGCGCCGCCGCGGGCATCCTCGCCGGGGACCTCGCGCTCGGGGCGGCGGTCCGTCTCGTCGCCACCAGCGACGCCGCGCCGCACGCCCGACAGACGCTCCTCGACCTCGTGGACCATGCGCTCTTCGCGACCGCCGCAGGCGAGCTCGCCGACGTCCGGTACAGCCTGGGGGAGACCCCCGTGGACCTTGCCGCCGTCATCACCATGGAAGCCCTCAAGACCGCCGTCTACTCCTTCGAGCTGCCCCTGCAGGCAGGGGCCGTCCTCGCGGGCGCCGGACCCCACGTCCTCGAGCACCTGGGTCGCTTCGGACGGAAGGTCGGCATCGCCTTCCAGCTGCTCGACGACGTCCAGGGGGTGTTCGGCGCCAGTGCCGACACGGGCAAGAGCGTCCTCACCGACCTCCGCGAGGGCAAGCACACGCCCCTCGTCACCCACGCCCGCACCACCGCCGCGTGGGCCGTGCTCCAGCCCGTGCTCGGCGACCCCGAGCTCACCGAGGCCGACGTCGAGGACGTCCGTCGTGCGCTCGAGACCTCCGGGTCCCGGGCGTTCGTCGAGGACCTCGCCGACGACTACCTCCGTGCCGCACGCGACCTCGCGCGCGGCCCTGACCTCCCAGAAGGGTTCGACACGTGGTTCGACTCGATGACCGAGGCGTTCGTCCGGAGGGTCGCGTGAGCGACCAGGACCTCTACGACGCTGTCGCCCAGGACGCCGCCTCGGCGGTGATCCGCGGGTACTCGACGTCGTTCGGGTGGGCCTGCCGCATGCTCCACAGGCCCGTCCGCGCCCACGTCCGCGACGTGTACGCCCTCGTGCGGCTCGCCGACGAGATCGTCGACGGGCCGTACAGCTCCGTCGACCCCGAGCGCAGTGCACGGCTCCTCGACGACCTCGAGGAGGAGACCCGCACCGCACGCCGGACCGGGTACAGCACCAACCTCGTCGTCCACGCCTTCGCGCTCACCGCCCGCCGGTTCGGGATCGGTGACGACCTCGTCGACCCGTTCTTCGCGTCGATGCGCGCCGACCTCACCGTCCGCGAGCACACCCCGAGCAGCCTCGAGACGTACGTCCACGGGTCCGCCGAGGTCGTGGGCCTCATGTGCCTGCGCGTGTTCCTCGGGTCCGCTGGTCGTGACGACTACGACGACCTCGCCGACGGGGCCCGCCGCCTCGGGGCCGCGTTCCAGAAGATCAACTTCCTCCGCGACATCGCCGCCGACCACGACGAGCTCGGCCGGGTGTACCTGCCCGGCGTCGACCTCGACGACCTCGACGACACCCACCGGGACGCGCTCCTCGCCGAGATCGACGCCGATCTCGCCGCCGCGGCCGCCGTCATCCCGTCGCTCCCGGCCAACAGCCGGGCCGCTGTCCGCGCGGCCCACGGCCTCTTCGGCGAGCTCACCGAACGCCTGCGAAGCACCCCGGCCCGCGAGCTCCTCCGCACCCGCGTGCGGGTGCCCGGTGCCGTGAAGGCGCGCATCCTCGCGTCGGCCCTCGCCACCTCCGGAGTACGCTCGTGAGGCGCGCCGTGGTCGTCGGTGGCGGCATCGCGGGGCTCGCCACCGCAGCGCTCCTCGCCCGTGACGGGTACGACGTCGAGGTCCTCGAGCAGCGCGACGTGCTCGGGGGACGTGCGGGTTCCTGGGAGAGCGGCGGCTTCCGCTTCGACACCGGCCCCTCGTGGTACCTCATGCCCGACGTGTTCGAGCACTTCTTCCGGCTCATGGGCACCAGCGCCCGCGAGCAGCTCGACCTCGTGCGCCTCGACCCCGCCTACCGCGTGTACTTCGAGGACCAGGACGTCCCCTTCGACGTCAGCGGCGACCTCGACACGACGGTCGCCCGCTTCGAGGAGCTCGAGGAAGGCGCGGGGGAGCGGCTGCGCGCCTACCTCGACTCCGCCCGGGAGACCTACGACATCGCCAAGGACCGGTTCCTCTACACGACGTTCCAGTCCATGACGACCCTCGTGCGGCGCGACGTCGTCACCCGCGCGGGGCGTCTCCTGTCGCTCCTCGCCCGCCCCCTCCAGTCGTTCGTCGCCGGGCACTTCCGCGATCCCCGCCTGCGGCAGGTCATGGGTTACCCCGCCGTCTTCCTCGGCTCGTCGCCCGACCGCGCCCCGAGCATGTACCACCTCATGAGCCACCTCGACCTCGCCGACGGCGTCCTCTACCCCCAGGGCGGGTTCACCGCCGTCATCGCGGCCGTCGAGCGGGTCGCCCGCCAGCAGGGGGTGCGTATCCGCACCGGTGCCACCGTCACCGCGGTGCGCACCGCCGGTGCGTCCGGGGGCCGCCGCCGCCGAGCCCGTGTGGAGGGCGTCACCTTCACCAGCGGCGGTGAGGTCCACACCCTCGACGCCGACGTCGTGGTCTCCGCCGCCGACCTCCACCACACCGAGACCACGCTCCTGCCCCGAGAGCTCCAGACCTACCCCCAGACGTGGTGGGACCGGAAGGTCTCCGGCCCTGGCGCCGTCCTCGTCTACCTCGGGGTGAGCGGGGAGCTGCCCTCCCTGCTGCACCACACCCTCTTCTTCACGGAGGACTGGGCGACGAACTTCGACGACATCTTCGGTAGCCCCCCGCGCGTCCCCACGCCGGCCTCCTCCTACGTGTGCCGCCCCTCCGCCACCGACCCCGACGTCGCCCCCGACGGGTCCGAGAACCTCTTCGTGCTCGTCCCCGTCCCCGCCGACACCACCATCGGGTCCGGCGGCATCGACGGGCACGGCGACCCGGCAGTGGAGAGGATCGCCGACGCCGCCATCGCCCAGATCGCCGGCTGGGCCGGGATCCCCGACCTCGCCGACCGGATCGTCGTGCGCCGCACCGTCGGCCCCGCCGACTTCGCCGCCGACCTCAACTCCTGGTCGGGCGGCGCCCTCGGCCCCGCCCACACGTGGCGCCAGAGCGCCTTCCTCCGCGGCCGCAACGTCTCCGCCAAGGTCGACGGGCTCCTCTACGCAGGCGGCAGCACCATCCCCGGCATCGGGCTCCCCATGTGCCTCATCAGCGCCGAGCTCGTCGTCAAGCGGCTCCGTGGGGACCGGTCCACCACTCCCCTCGAGGAGCCCGCATGACCGGCTGGGAGTACCTCGCCGCGCTGCTCGCGGCGCTCGGGTGCATGGCGCTCATGGACCACCGGTGGCGCCTGTTCTTCTGGGACGCGCCCCGCCGTGCTGCCGCCGTCCTCGGCGCCGGCATCGTCCTCTTCCTCCTCTGGGACCTCGCCGGCATCGGGCTCGGGGTCTTCGAACGAGGGGACAGCCCTGGCATGAGCGGCATCGAGATCCTCCCCGAGCTCCCGATCGAGGAGCTCTTCTTCGTCACGTTCCTGTGCTACCTCACGATGGTCCTGCACGGGCTCCTCGAGCGCTTCCTGCCCGCGAGGGAGACCCGACCATGACGTACCTCCTCCTCAACGCCGTGTTCCTCGTCGTCGTCCTGGCCGTCGTCGCCGGCGTCCGCCTCCGCGCCCGACGCACCGGACCCCCACCGCGACCGCACGGCCGCCCGTGGTGGCTGCTCGTCGGGATCGTCATGGCCGTCCTCGTGATCCTCACCGTCGTCTTCGACTCCGTGATGATCGCCGCCGACCTCTTCCGGTTCTCCGACGAGCACATGACCGGCCTGCGCGTCTGGCTCGCCCCCGTCGAGGACCTCGCGTGGCCCGTCGCCGCCGCGCTCCTCCTGCCCACGCTGTGGGACGCCGCACGCCGCACCACCCCACCGGAGGACTCGCGATGACCGCCCCGCACCCGCCCCACGCGGACGCCCGCCCCCAGGGCGCCGGCACCGTCGTCGGCCGCCTGATCGCCTCGTCGCGACCCATCAGCTGGATCAACACGGCCTACCCCTTCGCCGCCGCGTACCTCATGACCGGGGGAGCGCTCGACTGGACCCTCGCCGTCGGCACCCTCTACTTCCTCGTCCCGTACAACCTCCTCATGTACGGCATCAACGACGTCTTCGACTACGAGTCCGACCTGCGCAACCCCCGCAAGGGCGGAGTCGAGGGCATCGTCCTCGACACCAGCCTGCACCGCACCACCCTGTGGGCGGCCGTCCTCAGCAACGTCCCCTTCCTCGTCTACCTCGTCGCCGTCGGCACGTGGCAGTCGACCGTCGCCCTCACCGTCTCGGTGCTCGCCGTCGTCGCCTACTCGGCCCCCGGCCTGCGCTTCAAGGAACGCCCCGTCCTCGACTCCGCGACGTCGAGCACCCACTTCGTGAGCCCCGCCGTCGTCGGGCTCCTCCTCGTCACCAGCACCGTCCAGCCCGCCGTCCTCACGGCGCTCGGCGCCTTCTTCCTCTGGGGGATGGCCTCCCAGGCCTTCGGTGCCGTCCAGGACGTCGCCGCCGACCGTGCCGGTGGCATCAGCTCCGTCGCCACCGTCCTCGGCTCCACGACCACCGTGCGCGGCACCATGGTCCTCTACGCCCTCTCCTCGGCACTCCTGCTCACCACGGGATGGCCCGGGGCGCTCGCGGCCGTCGTCCCCGTGCTCTACCTCGTGAACGTCGCCCCCTACCGGTCCCTGCCCGACTCGCGCTGCGAGGACGCGAACGCCGGGTGGCGCAGGTTCCTCTGGCTCAACATGGTGAGCGGGTTCCTCGTGACGCAGCTCCTCATCTGGATCGCGCTGCGCTGAACAGCGGCCGGCGAGGCCCGGCCCGTGTGGTGAGATAGGCGCCGACCAGGAGGAGCGTGCATGGCAAAGCTGTATTTCCGGTACGGGGCGATGAACAGCGGCAAGAGCACCGCGCTCCTGCAGGCGGCCCACAACTACGAGGAACGCGGGCACGAGGTGCTCCTCGCCAAGCCCGGCGTGGACACCAAGGCCGGCCGGGCCATCCTCTCGCGCCTCGGCGTCGACCGGCAGGTGGACTTCGTCGTCGGCGAGCAGGACGACGTCGTCGCCCTCTTCGCGGACCACCGGGCCCGCACACGGGCCCGCACCGGCCTCGACGTGAGCTGCCTCCTCGTCGACGAGTCGCAGTTCCTCACCGCCGAGCAGGTCAACGACCTCCTGCGCATCGCCACCCTCGAGAAGATCCCCGTCATCTGCTACGGGATCCGCACCGACTTCCAGACCGCAGCGTTCCCCGGCAGCCGCCGGCTCCTCGAGATCGCGCACTCCCTCGAGGAGCTCAAGACCATCTGCCGGTGCGGCCGCAAGGCCGTGTTCAACGCCAGGACCGTCGACGGCGACTTCACGTTCGACGGCGCCCAGGTGGCCATCGACGGAGTCGAGGTGGGGTACGAGTCGTTGTGCGCCGCCTGCTACCTCCGCGAGAGCGGCGGCGTGCTCACCCGCTGACCCCGGGTGCGTCCCGCCCCCGGAGGGCGACCTCCGCGGCGCGGCGCACGGCCGCCCTGGGCGAGGACAGGACCGGGACGCCGAGGTCCCGCAGGAGATCTGCGGCAGGAGCCATCGACGCCTGGGCGAGCACGACGACGTCGAGTGGCCCGCCGGTGCTGGGCCCGCTGCCGTCGACCGGCTCGTCCTTCGATCTTCCCGCGGCCTCCCGGACCGCGACCGCGACGGCATCCGCGTAGCCTGCGGCGTCGCCGGCCTCGAAGGACGCCCACGCGGCCTCGCACCGCACGACGTCGATCCGGACGCTGCGCCCGGCGTCCCGTGCGGCGTTCTCGAGGAGCGCCAGCGCGGGTCCCACCGCCGACTCGAGGGTGACCGCGACGAGGACACGGGTGGTCCCAGGAACGTCGAGCCCGCCGGGCGCGACCCCACGAGCAGGCGTCCGCACCGCGTCCTCGGCCATCGGGCGGTCCACACGGACCACGGGGACGGGCACGGGCACGGGCACGGTCAGACCGTCGAGGACCGGGCCGAGCGTCGAGCAGGTGCAGACCACGACGTCCGCACCCGCGCGGGCGAGATCCGCCACGTGGGCCGCGACACCCCGGGCCGCCTCGTCGGCCCGTCCCGCACGGGCCGTCCCGAGGAGCGCCACGTCGACGACGGCCGACGTCTTCGTCACGCCGGGCGCTTCGGCGGCCAGCGCCGCGAAGGACGCGACGTGCTCGTGCGAGGTGTGCAGGAAGGCGAGGTGCATGCACGCGATCCTCGCAGGTTCTCCCAGCAGGAGGAGTATGGGTCCAAGGTCCCTCGTGGCCTCGCTCCGACCGCAGGATGCTGGCAGGACGAGGTCAGGAGGCCGCATGAGGATCAGCATCGTCGTCGCCAGCAGGCACGGGTCCACCCGGGAGATCGCGGACGTCGTCGCCGACGAGCTCGAGGCCGGCGCCCACGAGGTCACCGTGCACGACGCACCGACCGCGAGCATCCTCGATCTCGACGACGCCGACGCCATCCTCCTCGGGAGCGCCGTCTACCACGGGCGGTGGCTCATGTCCGCGACGGTCTTCACCGCCGACCTCAGCCGCCGCATCGAGGGCCGCCCCGTGTGGTTGTTCTCGAGCGGCCCCGTCGGCGACCCGGCGAAGCCCGACCCGACGACCGTCGACGTCACCGACCAGGTCGAGCAGACCGGCGCGATCGAGCACCGCGTCTTCGCCGGCAGGCTCGTCAAGGACGACCTGCGGATCACCGAGCGCGCGATGACGCTCGCCCTCCGCGCGCCCGAGGGCGACTACCGTGACTGGGACGAGATCAAGGACTGGGCGAGGTCCGTGTCACGGCACCTCGCGTCGGTGGGCGGCGCAGCCTGAGGCCGCGCCGCCCACCCCGTCACCAGCGGTCGTGGACGTGCGGGCGGATCGACGAGTCGTAGATCTCCTCGAGCCTGCGCGACGTCTCCGGGTCGAGGGGTGCGAGGCCGGCGGCCGACGCGTTGCCGCGTGCCTGCTCCGGGTTCCGTGCCCCCGGGATCACCGTGGTCACCGCAGGCTGGTCGAGGATCCAGCGCAGAGCCGTCTGAGCCGTCGTGGCGCCCTCCGGGGCGAGCGTCGTGACCTCGCGCGCCGCAGCCACGCCCACCTCGAACGGGACCCCCGCGAAGGTCTCGCCGACGTCGAACGCGTCACCCGACCGGTTGTACGTCCGGTGGTCGTCGGCGGCGAACGTCGTCGACTCGTCGTACTTGCCCGACAGGAGCCCGCTCGCGAGCGGCACGCGCGCGATGATCGCGACGCCCGCCTCGGCGGCCGCGGGGAGCACCTGCTCGAGGGGCTTGCGACGGAACGCGTTGAGGATGATCTGCACGCTCGCGACACCGGGGTGCGCGATCGCGGCGAGCGCCTCGTCGCACGTCTCGACGGAGACGCCGTAGGCGGCGACCCGGCCTTCCGAGACGAGGGTGTCGAGCGCCTCGTAGGTCGCGTCGGCGGAGAACACCGGGGTCGGCGGGCAGTGGAGCTGCACGAGGTCGAGCGTGTCCACCCCGAGGTTCTCGCGGGAGCGGTCGGTCCACGCGCGGAACGCGTCCAGCGTGTACGCCTCGGGGACGTGGGGGTCGGCACGCCGGCCCATCTTCGTGGCGACGGTGACGCCGTCCCTGCCACGCTCGTCGAGGAAGGAACGGATGATGCGCTCGCTGCGGCCGTCCCCGTAGACGTCGGCGGTGTCGAGGAACGTGACGCCCGAGTCGAGCGCGGCGGTGAGCACGGCGCGCGCGTCGTCCTCGCTCACCTCGCCCCAGTCGGCGCCCAGCTGCCAGCAGCCGAGGCCGATCGCGGAGAGGTCGTGGGGGAGTCTGGCGGTGGTCCTGATGTCCATCCGGCCACACTACCTGCGGGCCTCAGACGGCGCGCTGGACCTCGGCGTCGTCCGCCAGGTGGGCGAGCTCCTCGTCGCTGTCCCACTGGCCGTTGTCGAGGCTCGGCATCATGGTCGCGAGCTCACGGTGCCAGGCGGGGAAGCGGTCCGGGAAGCAGCGCTCGAGGAGGTCGACCATCGCGGGGACGGCGGTCGACGCACCGGGCGAGGCGCCGAGGAGGCCGGCGATGGAGCCGTCGGCGGACGTGACGAGCTCGGTGCCGAACTCGAGGACGCCGCCGCGCGAGCCCGGCTTGGTCTTCATCACCTGGACGCGCTGGCCCGCCGTGATGAACTCCCAGTCCTTGGGGTCCGCGGTGGGCATGAAGTCGCGCAGCGCACGGAACTTGGACCACCTCGACTTGGTGACCTCTCGGATGAGGTACGCCGTGAGGTCCCAGTTGTCCTTGGCGACGGTGAGCATCGTGAGGATGTTCGACGGGCGGACGGACCGGAAGAGGTCGAGGAGCGAACCCTTCTTGAGGAACTTCGTGCTGAAGCCCGCGTACGGGCCGAACATCAGGGACGTCCCGCCGTCGACGACGCGCGTGTCGAGGTGCGGCACCGACATGGGCGGGGAGCCGACGTCGGCCTTGCCGTACACCTTGGCGTGGTGGCGGGCGACGATCTCGGGGTTCGTGGTCCGCAGGAACACGCCGCTGATGGGGAAGCCGCCGTAGCCCTTGATCTCCGGGATCCCGGACTTCTGCAGGAGGGGGAGCGCGCCACCGCCGGCGCCGACGAACACGAAGCGCGCGTCCACGGTCGAGTGCCGCTCGCGGGCGTTCCAGCTGCGGTCGGCGACCTTGAGGCGCCATCCGCCGTCGCGGCGACGGGAGATCGAGGTGACCTCGTGCTCGAGGAGGAGGTCGACGCCGTTCGCGGTGAGGAAGTCGGTGAGGTGGCGGGTGAGCGCGCCGAAGTCGACGTCCGTGCCGTCCGACGCGCGCGTCGCGGCGACCGGCAGGCCGTCGGCACGCTCGTCGAGCAGGAGGGGCGCCCACCGGGCGATGACGTCGGGGTCGTCGGAGAACTCGAGGTCCGCGAACAGCGGGTGCGCGGCCATGGCCGCGTGCCGCCGCCGGAGGAACTCGACGTTCTCGGCGCCACGCACGAACGTCATGTGCGGGGTGGAGCTGATGAACCCCGAGGGGTCGGGGAGGAGGTCGGCGGAGACGAGGTGCTGCCACAGCTCACGGGAGACCTGGAACTGCTCGTTGATGGCGACGGCCTTGGTGATGTCGACCGTGCCGTCAGGGCGCTGGGGCGTGTAGTTCAGCTCGCAGAGGGCGGCGTGCCCCGTGCCCGCGTTGTTCCACGCGTTCGAGCTCTCCTGGGCCACGGCGTCGAGGCGTTCGTAGACGCGGATGGTCCACGACGGCTCCAGGAGGCGGAGGATCGTTCCGAGGGTCGCGCTCATGATGCCGCCCCCGACGAGGACGACGTCGATCGGCGTGCTCAGGTCTTCTCTGCGGTCTGCCACGACGTCGATGCTAGGACGGCCGACCGCCAGGATCGGCGGGAAGTGACTAATATCACGACCCTGCCGTGTGGGGAAGGGCTGAAGGGCCCGAGGTGTGACGAGTCGGGTCCCGCTCCGGGCTCAGCCCTCGCGGCGGACGTCCGCCGGGCCCTTGTCGGGCCGCCACCCTCCCCACACGGGGTGTCGCAGCCGTCCCGTCGCCGTCCACCCCGCAAACGTGATCTCGCCCACCAGGTCCGCGGTCACCCAGCACGCGTCGGACGCGTCCGCGGACGGCACGTCGTCGAGCGGCGGGCTGGGCCGGGCTCTGCGGCCCAGGTCCGCGGCGAGACGATCGAGGGTGCGGTCGCTGAGGCCCGACCCGACCCGACCTGCGTACCTCAGCGCACCGTCGTCCCCGGGGACGGCGACGAGGAGCGACCCGAGGCGCCCGGTGCGCTCGCCTCGCCCCGGACGCCAGCCCACGACCACGACCTCCTGCGCACGCTCGTGCTTGAGCTTGATCCAGGACCGCGCTCGACGCCCGGGCCGGTACGTGCTGTCGCGGCGCTTGGCGACGACACCCTCGAGCCCGAGCTCGCGGCTGGACGACATCGCCTCCGTCACGAGCCGGAGCACGTCCGGTCCGGCGTCCGCCTCGAAGGCGGGCGGCACGTGGACTGGTCCGCCCTCGGTGACCACCCGGGCCAGGAGCTCGCGGCGGGCGTCGTACGGCTCACCGGTGACCCGTCGGCCCCGGTGGTCGAGGACGTCGAACACCATGAGGTCCACCGCTTGCCGTGCCTGCGCGGCCGCGACCTCCGCCGGCTCCGAGAGGTGGATCCGGGTCTGCAGGAGGCCGAAGTCCGGGCGGCCGCCGTCGAGCGCGACGACCTCCCCGTCGAGGACCGCGTCACCGTCGACGAGGCCCGCGACCGCCGCCAGCTCCGGGAAGGACCTGGTGAGGTCCAGGCCGTTGCGGCTCGTGAGGCGCACCCGACCGTCCTCGACGGTGACGACCGCCCGGATCCCGTCCCACTTCATCTCGAAGGCCCACGGCGACGCGGCGTCGACGTCCCGCGACGTCCCGGCCGTCGCGAGCATCGGGGAGAGGGCGGGCACCCGCGCCGCCGGGGCGCGCCGGGCGTCCTTCGTCCGGTGTGCCAGCCACGAGTCCGGTGACGTGTCCGAGCCGGTGCGGACCAGGGCGAGCCGACGGGTCCCGCGGTCGGTGCCGGCGCTCCCGTCGCTGCGCAGGGTGACGACCACCTCGTCGTCGCGCCACGTGTGGGTCTCGTAGGTGCCGTGGTCCCAGACCGTCATCTCGCCCGCCCCGTACTCGCCGCGCGGGATGGTCCCCGCGAACGTCGCGTACTCCAGGGGGTGGTCCTCGGTGCGCACGGCGAGGTGGTTGCGGGCGGGGTCGGTCGGCTCGCCCCGGGGGAGCGCCCAGCTCACGAGGACCCCGTCGCGCTCGAGACGCAGGTCGAAGTGCAGGCGTCGTGCGTGGTGCTCCTGGATCACGAACACCGGGGCCGACGACGACGGCGGCGCCACGCGGTCGGGTACCGGTTCCGGGGTGCGCGACGCGTCGCGCTTGGAGCGGTAGACCGCGAGGCGGTCCGCCGGCGGTGCGCTCCCACGCGAGGTCGTCCCGCCGCCGGCCTCGACGGTGTCGTGCTCGCCCGTGAGGAGCCCCGCGAGGAGGTCGCCGTCCCGCGCGAGCCGAGCCACCACCTCGTCGGCCTCGAGCTGGCCGAGGTCCGGGGCGTCGAGCTCCGCCCACGTCCGCGGGGCGGCGACCGTGGGCCGGTCGAGCCCCCGCAGGGAGTACGGGGCCACCGTGGTCTTGCTCGCGCTGTTCTGCGACCAGTCGACGAGCACCTTCCCCGCACGCAGCGAGCGCTTCATGTCGCTCACCACGAGGTCGGGGTGGTCCGCCTCGAGCGACCGGGCCAGCTCGTGGGCCACGTCCCGCACGGTCGCGGCGTCGTCGGTGCCCGGGAGCGCCGCGTACAGGTGGATGCCCTTCGAGCCGCTCGTCACGGGGAACGGGGCCAGCCCCATGCCCTCGAGGACCTCCCGAGCCCAGTGCGCCACCTGCGCGCACTCCACGAGCCCGACGCCCGGGCCCGGGTCGAGGTCGAGCACGATCCGGTCCGGTGGGAGCGCAGACCCGTCCGGACCGAACCTCCACTGCGGGACATGCACCTCGAGGGCCGCCGTCTGACCGAGCCACGTGAGGGTCGCGACGTCGTCGACCAACGGGTAGGCACCAGGACCCGCGGAGTGCTCGATCTCGCCACGGCGCACCCACGACGGCGTCGTCCCGTCGAGGTGCTTCTGGAAGAACACCGGGCCGTCCGTGCCGTGCACCCACCGCTTGCGCGTCGCGGGCCGCCCGCCGGCGTGCGCGACGAGCGGCCCCGCGACCGCTACGAGGTACGCGAGGACGTCGGCCTTGGTGGTCCCCGTCGCCGGATACATGACCTTCTCCAGGCTCGTCAGCACCAGCCGGTGGCCCCCGACGGTGACCACCTGCCTCGTGGTGCTCGACGATCCTGCGGGCACGCCCACCCCCCGGTCCGACGCGGGCGGGCACCGCCCGCCCCTCGGAGCCATCATCGCCTCGCGTGCGCGCAGCGGCACGCGGGAGCATCATGGACGCATGCGAGCCATCTGGAAGGGCGCCATCACCTTCGGGCTCGTCAACGTGCCCGTGAAGCTCTACAGCGCCACCGAGGACCACGACATCGGCCTCCACCAGGTCCACGACGCCGACGGCGGACGCATCCGCTACCGGCGCCAGTGCGAGGTCTGCGAGCAGGTCGTCGAGTACTCCCACATCGCCAAGGCCTACGACGACGGCGAGCGCACCGTCGTGCTCACCGGCGACGACCTCGACGCCCTCCCCGTGGAGCGCAGCCGCGAGATCGACGTCGTCGAGTTCGTGCCCTCCGAGCAGATCGACCCGATCATGTACGAGCACGCCTACTACCTGGAGCCCGACTCCAGGTCGGTGAAGTCGTACATGCTCCTCGTCCGCACCCTCGAGGCCACCGACCGGGTCGCCGTCGTGAACTTCTCCCTGCGGCAGCGCTCGCGGCTCGGTGCGCTGCGCGTCCGGGAGGGCGTGCTCACCCTCCAGGGGTTGCGCTGGGGGGACGAGGTGCGCGAGGCCGACTTCCCGGCGCTGTCCGAGGAGGCGCGGATCAGCGACCGTGAGCTCGAGATGTCCGCCGCGCTCGTGAAGAGCTTCGAGAGCGACTTCGAGCCCGAGCGCTTCACCGACGAGTACCAGGTGCAGCTGCAGACCCTCATCGACGCCAAGCTCGAGCAGGGCGACTCCCTCGACACGGCAGCGACCTTCGGGGAGGAACCGGAGGAGGGGGAGTCGAAGGACGCGGAGGTCGTCGACCTCATGGACGTCCTGCGGCGCAGCGTCGAGCAGACGCGGCGGGCGAGGACGGGCTCCGACTGACGGACCCGTCAGCCGAGGCGCGCGGGGAACCCCCCGGTGGCGACCGGCCCCCACCGCTCGATCGTCACCCGCAGGAGCGACTTGTCCTGCGCCGCCATCGCCTGCCGGTACTCCTCCCAGTCCGGGTGCTCCCCGGAGATCGAGCGGAAGTAGTCGACGAGCGGCTCGAGGGCGTCCGGCATGTCGAGCACCTCGGCCCGGCCGTCGACCTGCACGTACGGGCCGTCCCAGTCCTCGGAGAGGACGCACAGCGACACGCGCGGGTCGCGCCGCAGGTTCACCGCCTTGGCCCGGTCCGGGTACGTCGACACGACGATCCTGCCTTCGGGGTCCGTGCCGCACGCCACGGGGGAGGACTGCAGGCTCCCGTCCCGCCGGTACGTCGTGAGGACCGCCCGGTGGCGGGGCCTGACGAACTCGAGGAGCTCGTCACGGGTGGTGCGCTGCGCTGTCGCGATCGTCCTGGCCATGCGTCGAGGCTAACCACGTCCTCCTCGTACCGCCCGGCGCAGCACCCGGGCTGCGCCGGGCGACGCCCGCACCTGCGCGTTACGATCGGGGCGCCCGCGGCCCGTCCGGGTCGCACCGGAGCTTGGAGCAGACGTGGCACGCCAGACGACGATCCTTCTCACCGACGACCTCGACGGCGGTGAGGCGAGCGAGACCGTGCGCTTCGGTGTCGACGGCGTCGACCACGAGATCGACCTCTCGACGGCCAATGCCGCACGCCTGCGGGAGGACCTCGCGCCGTTCGTCGCGGCGGCACGCCGGGTGGGCCGGCTCGGGACGACGAGGGGCATGACGCACGTCGTCACCGACCACGACCCCGCTGCGCTGCGCGCCTGGGCGCGGGCCCACGGCGTGGACGTCCCCGCCCGGGGCCGCATCCCCGACGACGTCGTCGCGCGCTACCGGGCCGCGGGGAACTGAGCGTGGGTCCGCAGCCGCCGCACCCGCCCCGCACCCGTGCGCAGGACCTCCTCGACCGGGTGCGCGCGCACCCGCCGCACAGCGCCCCCGTGCCGCCCCGCTGGCTCCGCCGGACGCTCGTCGTCACGCTCGTGGTCCTCTCCTGCGCGCTCTTCGGCGTCGCAGGAGCGCGCACCGAGGCGAGCCTCGGACCGCACAACGCCACCTACGAGGTGACGATGAACGCCATCGCCACCGTCGACCTCGGCCCCCTGGGGACCGTGCAGCTGCGCTCCCCGGCCCCCGGCCCGCTGGGGGTCCGGGTCACCATCGAGGAGATCCCGGACGACCTGCAGTTCGTGGACTCCTCGACCACGCTCGACGCCCTCGCGTCCGACGTCGAGGGGTACCTGCAGTTCTTCGGCGGGCCGCAGGAGACCGTGGCGTTCGTCGTCGGCGCGCTCGTCCAGGACGCGATCCGCCGCACCGTCGCAGCCCTCCTCGTGGTCCTCGTGGTCGCCGTCGCGGGGTACTTCGTGCTCGGCCCGGGACGCCGCCTGGAGCTCTCGCGCCCGCTCGCCCGGCGGACGTGGGAGCTCACCACGGTGGCGGTGGTCGTCGCCCTCGTCGCCGGGGTGACCACGGCCGGCCGTGTCGAGGAGAGGCTCCAGGCCGTCGGGTCGCAGGCGTCCCCGGTGTTCGACGGGACACCCCTCGAGGGCGCCCGCATCACCGGGCGGCTCTCGGGTGTCATCGACACCTACGGCGGACAGCTCGTCGACGTGTACCGGGACAACGAGAGCTTCTACGCCCAGGCCGACAGGAACCTCCACACGGCGTGGGCGGAGCGCGCCGAGCTCCTCGAGCAGTCGGGGACGCGCCTCGAGGAGAACGTCCCCGCACGCTCGACGGCGGACCCCACGGATCCGGCGTCGAGCACCGACCCGGACGATCCCGCCCCTGACGGCACCGAGGGCACCGACGGCACTGCGGGGGCCCCGGAGGGCACAGGGTCCGCAGGGCCTGAGGAGGCCGGGGAGGGGTCCGACCGTCCCGCCGCGGGCGAGCAGACCGACGAGGCCGAGGAGGGGGCGGGCGAGCCGCCGGCGCAGGTCCCGGACGTCATCGCGCCGCAGGACCAGGACGTGGTCACCCTCCTCATGATCACCGACCTCCACTGCAACACCGGGATGACCCCTCTCATCCGGTCCGTCGCCGAGCTCTCCGGCGCGGACGTCGTGCTCAACGGAGGCGACACGACCATCAACGGGACCGCCGTCGAGCGCTTCTGCATGGAGTCCTTCGCGAGCGCCGTCCCGAGCGGTGCCCGCATGGTCCAGGCGGACGGGAACCACGACTCCGAGCTCACGTCCCAGCACGCGGCGGAGGCAGGGGTGACCGTCCTCGACGGCCAGATCGTCGACGTCGCCGGGGTCCGCATCCTCGGTGACAGCGACCCGAACGAGACCCGGATCGGCCAGGGGTCGACGTCCGTGGACGGCGAGACCTACCTCGAGGCGGGGGAGCGGCTCCGCGACGTCGCGTGCGAGGCGCGCGACCCGGCGGACATCCTCCTCATCCACACCCCCAAGGTCGGGGAACCGGTCCTCGCCTCCGGGTGCGTCCCGGTGCAGCTCTCCGGGCACTTCCACACCCGGTACGGCCCGCTGCGCAACGGCCTGGGCATCCGGTACATCGGGTCGTCCACCGCGGGGTCCGTCGAGGGGCAGCCCACGGTCGGGCCGCTCAACGGCGACGCCGAGATGACCGTCTTCCGGTTCGACCGCGAGCGCCGCGTGATGCTCGACTACCAGATCGTCCAGGTGCGCCCCGACGCGAGCGTCGAGGTGGGGGCGCGGCTGGCGTTCCCGCAGCCGCCCGTGGTCGAGGCCGACGAGGGCGGGACGACCGAGGGCGGTGCCGGGGACGACGCGGGTGGTGCGGACGAGCCGCGGGACGAGACCACGGAGGGCGTGGCGGAGGAGTAGCCGCTCCTCGGGTGGACAGGGGTGAACCCCCATGCAAAAGTTCGGTATGCCGAACTTTTGTCGTCGACGCTTCGCCCCGCGGGTGCTCGGAGCCGTGCTGGGGGCCACCCTCCTGGCGACGGCCACCGCCTGCGCCACGACGGCACCCTCGCCGCGTGACATCGCCGGGGACCGCCTCCTCGTGGTGACGACCTTCACCGTCGTCGCGGACATGGTCCGGCAGGTGGGCCGCGAGCACGTCCACGTCGAGTCCGTGACCAAGGTCGGTGCCGAGATCCACGGCTACGAGCCCACCCCGGGCGACGTCGCCCGCGCCATCGATGCCGACCTCGTCGTCCAGAACGGCCTCGGCCTCGAGGTCTGGTTCGACGACTTCACCGCACGCCTCGACGCCCCCCGCCTCACGCTGTCCGACGGCATCGAGACCGTTCCCGTGACCCGGGCCGACACCGGCGGCGACCCGCCACCCAACCCGCACGCCTGGATGTCGCCGCTCGTCGGCGCCCGGTACGCCGAGCGCATCGCCACCGCGCTCGCCGAGCTCGACCCCGAGCACGGCGACGACTACCGGGCGAACGCCCGCGAGTACGCCGACGAGCTCGTCGAGCTCCACGCGACCCTCACCGCCGCGCTCGGTGAGCTCCCCGTCGAGGCGCGCGTCCTCGCCACGTGCGAGGGCGCCTTCTCCTACCTGGCCAGGGACGCCGGGCTCGACGAGATCTTCCTGTGGCCCGTGAACGCGGAGCAGCAGGCCACCCCACGACGGATGGAGAGCGCCATCGAGGCGATCAGGACCAGGGACGTCCCGGCGGTGTTCTGCGAGACCACGGTCTCGTCCGGTCCGCAGGAGCAGGTCGCGAGGGAGGCCGGGAGCGCGTACGGCGGCGAGCTCTACGTCGACTCCCTCTCCGCGGCGGACGGCCCCGTCCCCACCTACGTCGACCTCCTCACCTACGACGTCGAGCTCGTCGTGGCAGGGCTCACCGGCGAGGAGGTGGACGGGTGAGGGCGCGCCAGGGCTCCGTCAGGGGCGCGGGCCCCGTGTGGGCCGCCGCGGACCTCGCGGTGCGGGTGCGCGACGTCACCTACCGGTACCCGGCCGGCTCCGGGCGCCGTGCCGAGGGGCCGCCTGCGCTCGACCGTGCCGCGTTCGACGTGCGCACCGGTGAGGTCACGGGGCTCATCGGCGTCAACGGTGCGGGGAAGTCCACCGTGTTCAAGGCCCTCATGGGCATCCTCCGGCCTGACTCCGGCTCCCTGGAGATCCTCGGGCGCACCCCGGACGAGGCGCGTCGCACGGGCCTGGTCGGTTATGTGCCCCAGGCGGAGGCCGTCGACGACGACTTCCCGGTGAGCGTTCGCGACGTCGTGGCGACCGGCAGGTACGGGCGGCTGGGGATCACGCGCCGTCTGCGGCAGGAGGACCGCGACGCCGTGGACGCCGCGCTCGAGCAGGTCGAGCTCGGCGACCTCGCCGACCGCCAGGTCGGCCGCCTGTCCGGCGGGCAGCGCCGCCGTGCCTTCGTCGCCCGCGGGCTCGCCCAGGGAGCCCAGGTCCTCCTCCTCGACGAACCCTTCGCCGGGGTCGACGCGCGCTCCGAGCGCGTCATCACCGGGGTGCTGCGCGACCTCACCGCACGCGGCGGAGCCGTCCTCGTCTCCACGCACGACCTCGCGGCGCTCCCGGCCCTCGCCGACCACGTCGTCCTCGTCCACCACCGGGTCCTCGCCGCAGGTCCACCCGGGGAGGTCCTCACGCCAGAGAACCTCGCGCTGAGCTTCGGTGGGGAGGTGGCCCGATGACCGCCGACGTCCTCGCCTGGTTCACCGACCCGTTCGCGCTGCAGTTCATGCAGCGCTCGTTCCTCGTCACCGTCGTCGCGAGCGTCGTCTGCGCGGTCCTCTCGTGCTGGCTCGTCCTCGTCGGGTGGTCGCTCCTGGGGGACGCCGTGTCCCACTCGGTGCTGCCCGGCGTCGTGCTGTCCTACGCCCTCGGCCTGCCGTTCGCGCTCGGTGCGCTCGTCTTCGGCCTCGGGGCCGTCGCGCTCATCGGGACGGTCCGCGACACCACGCGCCTCAAGGAGGACGCCGTCATCGGCGTGGTCTTCACGTCGCTGTTCGCGCTGGGGCTCGTGCTCGTGTCCGTGACACCGAGCCACGTGGACCTCTCCCACGTGCTCTTCGGGAACCTCCTCGGCGTCACCGACGGCGACATCTGGCAGGTGGTGGTCCTCGGGGTCCTCACCACCACGGTGCTCCTCGTCAAGCGGCGGGACCTCACCCTCCTCGCCTTCGACCCCATCCACGCCCACGCCATCGGGCTGTCCCCGCGTCGCCTGCGCGCACTGCTCCTGGTCTGCCTCGCCGTGACCGTCGTGGTGGCGCTCCAGGCCGTGGGGGTCGTCCTCGTCGTCGCGATGGTCATCATCCCGGGTGCCACCGCGTTCCTCGTGACCGACCGGTTCGACCGGATGCTCCTCGTCGCGCCGGCGGTCTCCGTACTCTGCGCCCTCGTCGGCACGTACGGGAGCTACCACCTCGACACGTCCACGGCGGGCATGGTGGTGCTCGCCCAGGGCGTCACCTTCGGGGTGGTGCACACCGTGACACGGCACCGCAGGACCCGTCGGGCGTGACCTAGGCTTGCGAGGTGACAGATCTTGAGCTGACCTCCGTGGCCCAGGACTACCTCAAGGTCGTGTGGAGCGCCCAGGAGTGGTCCACCGAGCCCGTGACCACCAAGCTCCTCGCGGAGAGGCTCGGGGTCGGTCCGTCGACCGTGTCGGAGACCGTGCGCCGGCTGGGCCGCCAGGGCCTCCTCGAGCACCGCCCCTACGGTTCGGTGGAGCTCACCGACCTCGGTCGTCGCCACGCGCTGTCGATCGTGCGCCGCCACCGCCTCATCGAGACGTTCCTCGTCTCCGAGCTCGGGTACACGTGGGACGAGGTGCACGACGAGGCAGAGGTCCTCGAGCACGCGGTGTCCGACCTCATGGTGGAGCGCATCGACGCCCGCCTCGGGCACCCCGTCCGGGACCCGCACGGGGATCCCATCCCGGCCGCGGACGGGAGCGTCCCGTCGCCGTCGGCGCGGACGCTCGCCGTCCTCGACGCCGGGACGCGCGGGCACGTCGCGCGCATCTCCGACGCCGAACCCGAGGTCCTGCGGTACTTCACGGAGCTCGGCATCGGCCTCGACGCCCGCATGCTCGTCGTGGAGCGCCGCGACTACGCCGGGGTGGTGTGCGTCGAGTGGTCGCCCGTCGAGGACCCGCACGACGTGCGGCGCACCGACCTGGGTCTGCGTGCCGCCCACGCGCTCTGGGTGGTGGCCGAGTGACTAGCGACCAGCGAGGGGCGACGTCGAGCCGGGCCCCGGGCCTCCGGGGCAGGGCCGCGGGGCACCCCGCTGCCGCGCTCCTGGCGCTCGCGCTCGGCGGCTTCACCATCGGCACCACCGAGTTCGCCACGATGGGCATCCTCACGAACATCGCCGACGGGCTCGACGTGTCCATCGCCGACGCCGGCCACGCCATCACCGCGTACGCGCTCGGCGTCGTCATCGGAGCGCCTCTCATCACGGTCCTCGCCGCCCGCGCGGCCCGCAAGACCCTCGCCGTGTGGCTCATGAGCGCGTACGCCGTCGGGAACCTCCTGTCCGCGTGGGCCCCGTCGCTCGAGGTCCTCCTCGTGGGCAGGCTGCTCACCGGCCTCCCGCACGGGGTGTTCTTCGGTGTGGGCGCCGTCCTCGGCACCGCGGTCGTCGGCGCCGCACGGCGGGGGCACGCGGTGGCCATGATGATGGCGGGTCTCACGGTCGCGAACATCATCGGCGTCCCGTTGTCCTCCTGGGCCGGGCAGGAGCTCGGCTGGCGTGCCACCTTCCTCATCGTCGGCGGGCTGGGCCTCGTGACCGTCGTGTTCCTCGCCGCGCTGCTCCCCGCGACGCCGGCACCGCTCGGGGCGAGCGCCCGCAAGGAGTTCACGGCGCTCGGCAACGGTCCGCTCTGGGTGTCGTTCGTCGCCACGGCCGTGGGCTTCGGCGGGCTCTTCGTCGTCTACTCCTACGTCAAGCCCACCCTGATGTTCGTCACCGGCCTCTCCGAGGGCAGCGTGCCCCTGGTCCTCGCGCTCTTCGGGGTCGGCATGACCGCGGGCGTCCTCGTGGGCGGGCGTCTCGTCGACCTCGACGTCATGCGCGCCGTCTACATCGGCTACGTCTCCACCGCGCTCTCCCTCGTGGTGCTCGCGCTGGTGGGGGAGTCCCCGGTGCCGGCAGTCCTGGCCCTCGTCGCGCTCGGCGTGACGTCCCAGGTGCTCGGCATCGCGCTCCAGGCACGGCTCATGGACCTGTCGCCGGCGGCGCCGTCCCTCGGCGCGGCCCTGTGCCACTCGTCCCTCAACGCGGCCAACGCCAACGGCGCGTTCGTGGGTGGCCTCATGCTCGCCGGCGGGCTCGGGTACCTGACGCTCGCCTGGGCGGGAGCGCTCATGACCCTCCTCGGGCTCGGGGTCGTCCTCCTCTTCGGGAGGCAGAGCACCGCCCGGGTCGACGCGAGCGTGCTCGACGACCCTGCACCGGACGGTGCGCGCCCCAGCGAACGTCCAGGGTCGCCCGCTAGCGTCGCCACAGGTGCGACCGACGACGGTCGCACCTCCCCCCCTGCGGGCGACCCGTCGTCCGCAGGTGACCAGGCACGAAGGAGCACGGAGTGAACGCACCTCATCCGGACGCCCCCGCGACCGACCAGGACGCGCACGACGGCCTCGCGACCGTGCCGGCCGCCTCGCCCCAGCGCATCGGATGGGTCCTCGTGGTCCTCGGTGCGGTCGGCTTCGCGGCGTCGCTCGCCCTGGCCATCGAGAAGGTCCTCAAGCTCGCGGACCCGGACCACGTCGCCAGCTGCTCCATCAACATCTTCCTCGACTGCAGCGTCGCCATGGGCTCGTGGCAGGGCGCGCTCCTGGGCTTCCCCAACCCGTTCATCGGCGTCGCGGCGTTCCCGGTGGTCGTGACCACCGGCGTGGTCGTCCTCGCCGGGGCGCGCCTTCCCCGGTGGTACTGGTGGTCGCTGTTCGTGGGCACCATCCTGGCGCTCGGTCTCGTCGTCTTCCTCGTCCACACGTCCGTCGCGGTCCTCGGCAAGCTCTGCCCGTACTGCATGGTGGTGTGGGCCGCCGTGGTGCCGCTCACCTGGTACACGTTCGTGCACCTCGTCGAGGAGCGCATGATCCGCGTCCCCGAGGGCGTGCGGTCCGTCGTGACGAAGAACCGGCTCCTCCTCGCGCTCGCGCTCGTCCTCGTGGTCGTCGCATGGGTTCTCATCGGGATGGCCCCGGAGATCGCGGCGCACCTCCAGCAGGCCTGACGGGCGGTAAACTCGCCCGGGTGACCACGCAGGATGCACCCAGCTCGACCGTCCCTCCCACCGGTGACGGTGCCGCCCCGACCGCGCAGGGAGCGGGCGGCGTCCCCGGTGAGCCCGCCCACCGCTACACCGCGGCCCTCGCGACGGACATCGAGCTCCGGTGGCAGCAGCGCTGGCAGGAGCTCGGGACCTTCCACGCCGCCAACCCGTCGGGAGGGCTCACCGACGCCTCGGGGCAGCACGCCGACCCGGCGAGCCCCAGCTTCTTCGTCATGGACATGTTCCCGTACCCCTCGGGTGCCGGGCTGCACGTGGGGCACCCGCTCGGGTACATCGCGACGGACGTGGTCGGCCGGTTCCGGCGCATGCTCGGCGACAACGTGCTCCACGCCCTCGGCTTCGACGCGTTCGGTCTGCCCGCCGAGCAGTACGCGGTCCAGACGGGCCAGCACCCGCGCGTCACGACCGAGCAGAACATCGCGAACATGCAGCGCCAGCTGCGCCGGCTGGGCCTGGCGCACGACGACCGCCGGTCCTTCGCCACGACCGACAGCGACTACGTGCGCTGGACGCAGTGGATCTTCCTGCGGATCTTCAACTCCTGGTACGACGAGAGCGCGCCGCGCCCCGACGGCGGCACGGGCCGCGCACGCCCGATCGCGGAGCTCGAGGCCGAGTACGCCGCGGGCACGCGGGCGACGCCCGACGGCCGCGCGTGGGCGGACCTCACCGTCGGCGAGCAGCGTGCCGTCGTCAACGACCAGCGCCTCGCCTACGTCTCGGACGCCCCGGTGAACTGGTGCCCGGGGCTGGGCACCGTGCTCGCCAACGAGGAGGTCACCTCGGACGGCCGGTCGGAGCGCGGCAACTACCCCGTCTTCCAGCGCAGCCTGCGCCAATGGAACATGCGGATCACGGCCTACGCCGACCGCCTCGCGGACGACCTCGAGCTCATCGACTGGCCCGACAAGGTCAAGGCGATGCAGCGCAACTGGATCGGCCGCTCCGAGGGCGCCCACGTGACGTTCACCGTGCCGGGCGCACCCGCCGTCGACGACGCTCCCGCGGGCATCCAGGTGTTCACGACGCGACCGGACACCCTCTTCGGGGCGACGTTCATGGTGGTCGCCCCGGAGCACCCCGTGCTCGCGAGCGCCGTGCCGGCCGCCTGGCCGGAGGGCACCCCCGAGGCGTGGACCGGAGGGAGCGCCACCCCGGCCGACGCCGTGACCGCCTACGCCCGACAGGCGGCGGCGAAGACGGCCGTCGAGCGCCAGGCCGACGCGAAGCAGAAGACCGGCGTGTTCACCGGGATCGTCGCGGAGAACCCCGTCAACGGCGCCCAGGTGCCCGTGTTCACCGCCGACTACGTGCTCATGGGCTACGGGACGGGCGCCATCATGGCCGTCCCCGGCGGCGACGAGCGCGACCACGCCTTCGCGGAGGCCTTCGGTCTGCCGGTGATCCACACGGTCGACGCACCCGAGGGCACGCCGGAGGGCGCACGGACCGGTGACGGCGCCATCATCAACTCGTCCAACGACGAGATCAGCCTCGACGGCATGTCCGTCGCCGACGCCAAGAGCGCCATCATCGCGTGGCTCGAGTCGCGCGGCGCCGGGACCGGCACGGTCACCTACCGTCTGCGCGACTGGCTGTTCAGCCGTCAGCGCTACTGGGGCGAACCGTTCCCGGTCGTCTACGGCGACGACGACCAGCCCATCGCGCTGCCGGACTCCGCGCTGCCCGTGGACCTCCCCGAGGTCCCGGACTACTCGCCACGCACCTACGCCGCCGACGACGCCGACTCCTCCCCGGAGCCGCCGCTGGGCCGCAACGACGACTGGGTGACCGTCACGCTCGACCTCGGCGACGGACCGCGCTCCTACCGGCGCGACACGAACACCATGCCCAACTGGGCCGGGTCCTGCTGGTACTACCTGCGCTACCTCGACCCCACCAACAGCGCGGCCGGCGCGGACGCCCCGGTCGACGCGACGCTCGACTCCTACTGGATGGGGCCGCAGCACAACGCGACCGCCGGAGCCGCCGGTGGCGTGGACCTCTACGTCGGAGGCGTGGAGCACGCGGTGCTCCACCTCCTCTACGCCCGGTTCTGGCACAAGGTGCTCTTCGACCTCGGGTTCGTCTCGAGCGTCGAGCCCTTCCACAAGCTCTTCAACCAGGGGTACGTCCAGGCGTACGCCTACGTCGACGCGCGCGGCCAGCACGTCCCCGCAGCCGAGGTCGAGGAGACCACCGCCGAGGACGGGACCACCACCTACTCCTGGGGCGGGGAGGCCGTGACCCGCGAGTACGGCAAGATGGGCAAGTCGCTGAAGAACGTCGTCACGCCCGACGAGATGTACGAGGCGTACGGGGCGGACACCTTCCGCGTCTACGAGATGTCCATGGGCCCGCTCGACGTGTCCCGCCCGTGGGACACCCGGGCCGTCGTCGGCTCGCAGCGGTTCCTCCAGCGCCTCTGGCGCAACGTCGTCTCCGAGGACACGGGCGAGCTCACCGTGACCGACGACGCCCCCGACACGCAGACCCTGCGGATGGTGCACCGCACCATCGCCGACGTGCGCGTCGAGATGGAGAACATGCGGGCCAACACGGCCATCGCGAAGCTCATCACGCTGAACAACCACCTCACCGGGCTGGACGCCGTACCCCGAGCGGCGGCGGAGGCGCTCGTCCTCATGACGGCGCCCGTCGCCCCGCACATCGCCGAGGAGCTGTGGGCGAGGCTCGGCCACGAGACGTCGCTCGCCCGCGAGCCGTTCCCGGTCGCCGACCCCCAGCACCTCGTCGAGGACACCGTGACCTGCGTGTTCCAGGTCCAGGGCAAGGTCCGCGGACGAGCCGACGTGGCGCCCGACACCGACGACGCGACCCTCGAGGCGCTCGCGCTCGCCGACCCCGGCGTGCAGCGGGCCATGGACGGCCGCGGGGTCCGCAAGGTCATCGTCCGGGCACCCAAGCTCGTGAACATCGTGCCGGCCTAGCCTCCGTGGCCACGTCACCCCGGCGGGTGCACGTCGTGACCGACTCGACGGCGTCGCTGCCGCCCGACCTCGCCGAGAGGTCGGGCGTCCACGTGGTGCCGCTCGTGGTGGTGGTCGACGGCACGCCCCACCATGAAGGGGTCGACCTCACCACGGAGGACCTCGCCGCGCTCCTCGGCCGCCGAGAGAGGCTCACGACGTCCCAGCCGTCGGTCCAGGCGTTCCTCGACACCTACGAGGCCGCCGCGTCCGCCGGTGCGGAGAGGATCGTCTCCGTGCACCTGTCCGGCGACCTCTCCGGCACGGTGCACGCCGCGGCCCTCGCCGCGCGGTCCAGCCCGGTGCCGGTGGAGGTCGTCGACTCCCGCACCGTCGCGATGGCACTCGGGTACGCGGTGCTCGCCGCCGCCCGCGCGGCCGAGGACGGGCTCCCGACGGCCGACGTGGTCCGGGCCGCCCTGCGGACGGCCAGCGGCAGCACCGCCCTCTTCGTCGTCGACTCCCTCGACCACCTGCGTCGTGGGGGGCGCCTGAGCCCTGCCGCGGCGGCCGTCGGGTCCGTCCTCGGGCTCCGCCCGGTGCTCGGCGTGCGCGACGGTCGGGTGGACGTCGTGCAGAAGGTCCGGGGCCGGGCCGCTGTCCTCGACCGTCTCGTCGCCGCCGCCGTGGAGGCGCTCGAGGAGGAGGGGGCACGCGTCGCGATGCACCACCTCGGGGACGACGAGCTCGTCATGGCCTGTGCGCGGCGGGTGCGGGACGCCACCGGTCAGGACGTCCTCGTCTCACCGGTGTCGGCGGTCCTCGGCGTCCACGCCGGCCCTGGTCTCGTCGCGCTCGTCGTCTCCCGGGACGTCGCCCACAGGTCGGGGGACGGCTGACCTCTCCCCAGGGTGATGCACTGCCGTGGGACGTCCGTGACCGACCGACCTAGCGTCGGGCCCGTGACCACAGGACGGCTCGAGCCCACCCCCCGGCTCCCACCACGGCAGCACCCCTCCCCGCACGCGGACGACGGCGAGCGCCTCAGGGCGGTCTCCGGGCTCATGGGGTCGGTATCCACGGCCTACACGGCGGCGCACGGGCACCCCATGGAGCACGGTGGGCTGGTCGCCCGCGAGACCGCACGACGACGCTGGACCCTGAGCCTCCGGGTTGCTATCACCCTCGGTGTCGTCGTCGCCCTCCTCGGCGGCGGGCTGGTGCTGAGGACGCTCGTCACGACCTCCGAGGACCCCGTGCCCCTCTCCGCGATCGACCCCGTGATCGACCCCGCGAGCGAGTCTGGGGCCGGGGAGGACGGTGGGGCGGAGCCCGCCGGGCCCGGCGACGAGAGCCACCCTGCAGGAGGACCTGGCGAGGGGTCGGGAGCCACGGTCCTCGTGCACGTCGCCGGCAACGTCGTGACACCCGGCGTCGTGGAGATCCCTGCAGGGTCGCGAGTGCTCGACGCGATCGAGGCCGCCGGCGGGGCGACCGGTCTCGCCGACACCGGAGCGGTGAACCTCGCCCGGGAGGTCGTCGACGGCGAGCAGGTGTACGTGCCGCAGGCCGGTGAGGTCCCACCCGTCGTCCCCGGAGCGGGAACGACGGGCCCTGGTGGTGGCCCGGGCCAGGCCGCGGGCGGCGTCGTGGACCTCAACACGGCGACCGTCGACGACCTCGACACCCTCCCTGGGATCGGCCCGGCGCTCGCCGCGCGCATCGTCGGGTGGCGGGACGCGAACGGCCCCTTCACGAGCGTCGACCAGCTCACCGACGTCTCCGGGATCGGCCCCAAGGTGCTCGACGAGGTCCGCGACCTCGTCTCGGTGTGACGTGCCGGTCGTCGACCTCCGCCTGGTCCCCGCAGCCGCCGCGTGCTGGGTCGCGGCCACGGTGCTCGTCGCGGCACCGGGGAGCGTGGTCACAGGCGTCGCGGTCGCGGCGGCCCTCGTCCTTCTCGTCGTGCTCGGCGTTCCGCACGGCCTCGGTGCTGTCCGGGGCCAGGTGCTGCTCGTCGCGTGCACGCTCCTCGTCCTCGCCGCCACGGTCACCGTCCAGGGGGCCGCGCGGTCGGGCGGCCTGGTCGGGGAGATGCTCACCTCCGGGGACGTCGGCTGCCTGCGAGGGGTGGTCGCCTCCGAGGTGGTCCCCCTGCGCTCGGGCGCGCAGGGGGACCGCTACCGCGTCACGGTCCGGGTGACGTCGGTGGCCACGACCGTGGACGCGGGGGACGTGCGCGGCCCGGCGCGCGCCACCGTCCTCGTCCTCGGAGGACCAGAGCTCCTCGACCTGGCATACGGCGCGACCGTCGACCTCCCGGCCACGCTCGGTGCCACGGACGCGGGGGACACCCGCGCCGCCCTCGCCTTCGTGGAGGACGACCCGTCGTCCCTGACGGCGTGCAGGGTCCGCGTCGTCGAACCACCCGGGCCGCTCGGGCGTGCCGTGAACGCGATCCGGGCGGACTTCCTCGACGTCACCGCCGACCTGTCGCCGCAGGCCCGTGGCCTGGTCCCCGGCGTCGCCATCGGCGACACCTCCCGGCTGCCCCCCGACCTCGACGAGGCGATGCTCGCCACGAGCCTCACGCACGTCACGGCCGTCTCCGGGTCGCACTTCGCGATCCTCGCCGCGGCGGTGCTCGGTCTCTGCACGGTGCTGTCGGCACCCCGCTGGGTCCGTGTCGCCGTCGCCGGCGTCGTCATGGCGGGCTTCGTGCTCCTCGTCCACCCCGAGCCGAGCGTCCTACGGGCCGCCGTCATGTGCGCCGTCGCGCTCTTCGCGATCCTCCTGGGGCGCCCCTCCCAGTCGATGGCGGCACTGTGCGTCACCGTCCTGGTCCTGCTCCTCGTGGACCCGTGGATGTCCCGGTCCTTCGGGTTCGTGCTCTCGGTCCTCGCCACGGCCGGACTGGTCGTGGGCACGGCGCCCGTCACCCGGTGGCTCGAACGCTTCGTGCCCCGGTGGGCCGCGCTCGCCGTCGCGGTCCCTCTCGCCGCCCAGCTGGCGTGCGCTCCCGTCGTCGTCCTCCTCGACCCGTCGGTGTCGCTGTACGCGGTCCCGGCGAACCTCCTCGCAGCACCGGCCCTCGTGCCCGCGACGGTCCTCGGTGTCCTCGGGGCGCTCCTCGCGCCGTGGGCACCCGCGGTCTCCCTGCTCCTGGCCACGGGCGCCGGATGGGCGACCGCGTGGATCGCCCTGGTCGCCGAGGTCTTCGCCGACGTCCCGGGTGCTCGCCTCCCGTGGCTCCCGGGGCCGGCAGGCGCGTGGCTCCTCGCCGGGGTCACGGCGGCGGGCGTGGCACTCGTGGCGGTTCGACCTGTCGAGGTCCTGAGCTCTCGCCTGTCCCGTGCGCGACGGTCGCGCGCGGACCGTTCGCGCGGAGCCCCGTCGTGGCGCTCGGACGATGGCACCCGCGACGTGGAACGCGCGGCACGCCACGCCGGAGCGCGCGCCGCGCTCCGGCCCGTGCTGCCCGCGGTCCGGTGTGTGGCGCTGCTCCTCGTCGCCGTGCTCGTCCTCGCCGTGGTGCGCCCTGCCTGGCTCGGGGACCTCGTCCGACGTACCGGCGGCCTCGAGGTGCCCTGGGCGGAGGACTGGGTGGTCGCGTCGTGCGACGTGGGACAGGGGGACGCGACGCTCGTCCGGACGTCACCGGGCCACGCCCTGCTCATCGACGTCGGCCCGCAGGACGGGGGAGTGGGGGACTGCCTCGACGCGCTCGGTGTGGAGCACCTGGATCTCCTGGTCCTCACGCACTTCCACGCCGACCACGTGGGCGGGCTGCAGGAGGCCCTGCAGGGTCGGACGGTGACCGGGGCGCTCGTCTCACCGGTCGCGGAGCCCGCCGACCAGGAGCGGGCGACGATGCGGACGCTCGTCGACGCGGGGATCCCGGTGCGCGTCGCGGGACCGGACCTGCAGGGGACCCTCCCCGGGGGCGGCGGGCCCGACGGAGGTGACGTCCGCTGGTCGGTGCTCTGGCCGGCGACGGGTGCCGGGCTCGGTGCGAACGACGGGAGCGTCGCGCTCGACGTCCGTGCCCAGGGACTGCGCCTGGTGGGGCTCGGTGACCTGGAGACGAGCGGACAGGCGGGGGTGCGGGCCGTGCTCGAGGCAGGCCCCGACGAGCCCGTCGACGTCGTCAAGGTGGCCCACCACGGGTCCGCCACCCAGGACCGGGCGCTCGCAGGGCTCCTCGCGCCGCGCGTCGCTCTCGTGAGCTCGGGTGCGGGCAACACCTACGGTCACCCCACGGTGGACGCGCTCGACCTCTACCGGTCGGTGGGTGCGGCCGTGGTCCGCACGGACCTGTGCGGGACGGTGGGCCTCGTCGTGCGGGGTGACGACGTCCTCGTCGCCGGCTCGTGCCTGTGAGGCCCCGTCGCGTCGTTGGAGACGTGGGTGGGGCCGTGGCACGATCAGCGCATGGCTGCCCCCTCGCGTCGTCCCGCATCCCGATCGTCCTCGGCCAAGCAGCCGGGGCTGACGTGGGACGAGGCGACCCTCGCACCGGTGGTCCTCGTCCACGGCAGCGAGGGGCTCCTCGTCGACCGGGCGGTCGAGCGGCTCACCGGTCTCGCGCGCGACCACGACCCCGAGGTGGAACGCACCCAGGTCACCGCGGCCGCGTACCAGCCCGGGATGCTGGCGGTCCTCACCAGCCCGTCGCTCTTCGGGGAGCCGCGCATCGTCGTCCTCGAGGGGTGCGAGACGGCGTCGGACGCCCTCATCACCGACGTCGTCGACTACCTGCCCCGCCCGGCCGACGACGTGTGGCTCGTCGTCGAGCACCGGGGCGGCGTGCGCGGCAAGAAGATGCTCGACGCCATCCGTGCGTCGGGCGCGCCCGTGGTGACGTGCGACGCGGTGAAGAAGGACGCCGACAAGGTGGCGTTCGCGAGCGCCGAGTTCCGGCGTGCCGGGCGTCGTGCCTCGGCGGGTGCCGTGCGGGCCCTCGTCGAGGCGGTCGGCAGCGACCTGCGGGAGCTCGCCGCGGCGTGCTCCCAGCTCGTGGCCGACTCGGACCGGGCCGTCGACGAGGCGGCCGTCGAGAAGTACTACGGCGGCCGGGTCGAGGCGACCGGGTTCCGGGTGGCCGACGCGGCGATCGCGGGTGACGCCGGGCAGGCGGTCGCGCTGCTGCGGCACGCGCTCGCGACGGGCGCGGACCCGGTCCCGGTGGTCGCGGCCCTCGCGATGAAGCTGCGCACCCTCGCCAAGGTGGCCAGCCTCCGGGGTCGTGGTGGGACGGCCTCCGACCTCGGCCTCGCCCCCTGGCAGGTGGACCGTGCGCGCAAGGACCTCGCGGGGTGGACCCCCGAGGGGCTCGCGACGGCGATCACGGCCACGGCGCAGGCGGACGCCGAGGTGAAGGGCGCGAGCCGGGACCCCGTGTTCGCGGTCGAGCGCGCGGTCCTCACCGTGGCGGGCGCCGCTGGCCGCTGAGGCCCGGCGCGCGCCGGGCACGGTGTCCGGGGACGACGAAGGCGCCACCCCGACACGGGAAGTGGCGCCTTCGCGGTGCTCGACCGCCCCGGAGGGCGGACGAGCGGAGACTCACAGGCCGTTGACGGCCTTCGCCAGAGCCGACTTGCGGTTCGCGGCCTGGTTGGAGTGGATGACTCCCTTGGACACGGCCTTGTCGAGCTTGGTCGATGCGCTGATCAGTGCAGCGGTCGCAGCGTCCTTGTCGCCGCTGGCGACGGCCTCGCGCACACGACGGACGTGCGTCTTGAGCTCGGACTTGACGGCCTTGTTACGCAGGCGCGCCTTCTCGTTCGTGCGGATCCGCTTGATCTGGGACTTGATGTTCGCCACGTGAGGACTCTCTTGTAATTGTCGCCGAAGCGATCTGAACAGGTCGTAGAAGGCAGTTCCAGCGCCGGGACTGGGGTGGGGAACCCGTGGAGAGGCACTGGAATGGTGTCCACCGACCCGGGTGGGCACGCAACTCACAACAGTAGCAGGCGTGCGATGGGTGCTACCAGCCCCGATCAGCGGTCCAGGAGCCCTGCGACGCGCTCGAACGTCGGACGGTCCAGGACGGCGCCCTCGCGGCGGACCGCGGCCGGGTCCACGCGGACCACCCGGTCGAGGCGGACCTCGCTCTCCCTGCCGCGAGGGTCCCACGCCCCGGCGCCGATGTCCGTCCACCGGGGCCCGCCCGTGCCGCGGCGATGTGCGTCGTCGGAGTGGTCCTTGCTCGAGAGCATGAGGCCCAGCAGCCACGCCCCGTCGTGCCCGACGAGCAGGACGGGCCGGTCCTTGCCCTGGGTGTGGTCCTCCTCGTAGGGGACCCACGTCCAGACGATCTCGCCGGGGTCGGGGGCGCCGTCGGGCCGCGGGGCGTACCGGGCGACCATGCGACCGTCGTAGTCGCCGGGGTAGCCCGAGCCGGACGGGCTCGGCGCCGGGCGTTCACCCGTGCCTGCCCCGGGGGCGGGCCGGGGCGACGGTGCGGGGGACCGTCGCCCTGTGGTCGGTCGTTCCTGGCTGCCGGAGGTGCGGGTCGCCCGGCGGAGCGCGCGAGCGGCGACGCCGAGGAGGGTCGTCCATCGTGTGTTCACGCGCGAAATCTACCCGTCACGCGGGCAGTGCCCTGCGCACGGGCTGTGCGCTCCGAGCACGGCCGCAAGGGAACCGACTCCTCCGGGTTGCGGCGGAACGTGCTTTCCGTCACATTTGCTCCGGTGTGCAAGCGCAACGAGGCGCGGCACCCGGACGACTGGAGACGCGATGACCGACCCCTCCACGCCAGGCCCCCTCGACGACGAGCGCGGTCCTGACGGACTCACCCGGACCGACTACCAGACGGTGCAGGACAGCCCGGAGTTCCAGGACCTGCGTCGCAGGTTCCGCCGCTTCGTCTTCCCGATGACCGCGCTCTTCCTCGTCTGGTACCTCGCCTACGTGCTCCTCGCCGACTACGCGCACGACTTCATGAGCACACCGGTGTGGGGGACGGTCAACGTCGGTCTCGTCCTCGGCCTGGGGCAGTTCGTGTCGACGTTCGCCATCACCATGGCCTACGCCCGGTGGGCGAACAAGCACCAGGACCCCATCGCCAACGAGCTCCGCCAGCGCATCGAGGGACGGGACGTCGCATGAGCACCTCCACCACCGCCCAGCCCGTCGTCGTCCTCGCCGCCGAGGACATCGGCAACCCGGTCGTGAACATCGGGATCTTCCTGGCGTTCGTCGCCGTGACCCTCGTCATCGTGCTCCGTGCCTCGCGGACCAACAAGACGGCGGCCGACTACTACGCCGGGGGGCGCAGCTTCACCGGACCCCAGAACGGGACGGCCATCGCCGGCGACTACCTGTCCGCCGCGAGCTTCCTCGGGATCTGCGGCGCCATCGCCGTCAACGGGTACGACGGCTTCCTCTACTCCATCGGCTTCCTCGTCGCCTGGCTCGTCGCCCTGCTGCTCGTCGCCGAGCTGCTGCGCAACACCGGCAAGTTCACGATGGCCGACGTCCTGTCGTTCCGGCTCAAGCAGCGGCCCGTGCGGATGGCCGCGGCCATCAGCACCCTCGCGGTCGTCTTCTTCTACCTCCTCGCCCAGATGGCCGGGGCGGGCGGGCTCGTCGCCCTCCTTCTCGGGATCGACGGCGCCGTGGGGCAGGGCGTCGTGATCGCCGTCGTCGGGGCGCTGATGATCCTCTACGTCCTCGTCGGGGGGATGAAGGGCACCACGTGGGTGCAGATCATCAAGGCGATCCTCCTCATCGCCGGAGCCGGCGTGATGACCGTGTGGGTCCTCGCGAAGTTCGGGTTCAACCTCTCGGACCTCATCCAGGGCGCCATCGACATGTCGGGCAACCCGGCGCTCGCCGAGCCCGGCGCCCGCTACGGGGCGAGCGAGACGAGCAAGCTCGACTTCCTGTCCCTGGCGCTCGCCCTCGTCCTCGGGACCGCCGGCCTGCCCCACGTCCTCATGCGCTTCTACACCGTGCCCACCGCCAAGGAGGCCCGCCGCTCGGTGGTCTGGGCCATCTGGCTCATCGGGATCTTCTACCTCTTCACCCTCGTGCTCGGGTACGGGGCAGGAGCGCTCGTCGGGTCCGACACGATCCTCGCGGCGCCCGGCGGGGTGAACTCCGCCGCGCCGCTGCTCGCGTTCGAGCTCGGTGGCGAGATCCTCCTCGGGGTCATCTCGGCGGTGGCGTTCGCGACGATCCTCGCCGTCGTCGCCGGGCTCACCATCACCGCCGCCGCGAGCTTCGCCCACGACATCTACGCGTCCGTGATCAAGAAGGGCGAGGTCAAGCCCGACGGAGAGGTGCGCGTCGCGCGGATCACCGTCGTGGTCATCGGGGCTCTCGCCATCGTCGGCGGGATCTTCGCCAACGGGCAGAACGTCGCGTTCCTCGTCGCACTGGCGTTCGCCGTGGCGGCCAGCGCCAACCTGCCCACCATCATCTACTCGCTCTTCTGGAAGCGCTTCAACACCCGCGGCGCGCTGTGGAGCATGTACGGCGGGCTCGTCTCCTGCATCGTGCTCATCGCGTTCTCCCCGGTGGTGTCCGGGAAGGTCAACCCGGACGGCACCAGCGCGTCGATGATCCGCGACACGGGGATCGACGTCGCGTGGTTCCCCCTGGAGAACCCCGGGATCGTCACCATCCCGCTCGCGTTCCTCCTGGGGATCGTCGGGACGCTCACGAGCAAGGAGAAGGGCGACGCGGCCAAGTTCGCCGAGATGGAGGTGCGGTCGCTCACGGGGGCGGGGTCCGAGAAGGCCACTACGTCCCACTGAGCCGGCGTCGGGGGGGGGGGCCCGGGGGGGGCGGAGCCGCGCCCGGGGGGGGTGTTTAAAAGGTTGG
>NZ_JAEINH010000003.1:157941-214494 GCF_016342785.1 Sanguibacter suaedae | reverse complement strand
GGGGGGGTTCCGTTGATGCACACTCCTTCCACGTGTGGGGTGGGGGGGGGGGGCCGGGGGGGGGCCCCCCCCCGCGTCCGTGGGAGAATGAAACGCGTGACTCCCATCCCTTCAGCGGCCAACCTGACCAGCATCCAGCCCGCGGCCACTGCACCGGAGCTGCTGCGGAACTTCTGCATCATCGCGCACATCGACCACGGCAAGTCGACCCTCGCCGACCGCATGCTGCAGATCACCGGTGTCGTCGAGGCCCGCGCCATGCGCGCGCAGTACCTCGACCGGATGGACATCGAGCGCGAGCGCGGGATCACCATCAAGTCCCAGGCCGTGCGCATGCCGTGGGAGGTCGACGACACGGCGTACGCGCTGAACATGATCGACACCCCCGGCCACGTCGACTTCACGTACGAGGTCTCGCGGTCGCTCGCGGCCTGCGAGGGTGCGGTCCTCCTCGTCGATGCAGCGCAGGGAATCGAGGCGCAGACCCTCGCCAACCTCTACCTGGCGATGGAGAACGAGCTCCAGATCATCCCGGTGCTCAACAAGATCGACCTGCCCGCCGCGCAACCGGAGAAGTACGCCGAGGAGATCGCCGGCCTCGTGGGCGGCGACCCCGAGGACGTCCTGCGCGTGTCCGGCAAGACGGGGGTCGGTGTCACCGAGCTCCTCGACCGGATCGTCGAGCTCGTCCCGGCGCCCCAGGGCGACCCCACGGCGCCCGCGCGCGCCATGATCTTCGACTCCGTCTACGACACCTACCGGGGCGTCGTCACCTATGTGCGCGTCATCGACGGGCAGCTCAACCCGCGCGAGCGCATCGCGATGATGTCCACGCGCGCCGTGCACGACCTCCTCGAGATCGGCGTGTCCTCGCCCGAGCCGTCCCCGACGAAGGGGCTGGGCGTCGGCGAGGTCGGCTACCTCATCACCGGTGTGAAGGACGTGCGCCAGTCCAAGGTCGGCGACACGGTGACGAACTCCGCGAAGCCCGCCGCCGAGGCGCTCGGCGGGTACAGCGACCCCAAGCCCATGGTCTTCTCCGGCCTGTACCCCATCGACGGGTCCGACTACCCGGTCCTCCGTGACGCCCTCGACCGCCTCAAGCTCAACGACGCCGCGCTCGTCTACGAGCCGGAGACGTCGGTGGCTCTCGGCTTCGGGTTCCGTGTCGGGTACCTCGGCCTCCTCCACCTCGAGATCGTCCGCGAGCGCCTCGAGCGCGAGTTCGACCTCGATCTCATCTCGACGGCACCCAACGTCATCTACGAGGTGACGATGGAGGACAAGACCGTCATCCAGGTGACCAACCCGTCCGAGTTCCCCGGCGGGAAGATCGGCGAGGTCCGCGAGCCCGTGGTCAAGGCCACGATCCTCGCGCCGTCGGAGTTCATCGGGGCCGTCATGGAGCTCTGCCAGACCCGGCGCGGCGACCTCCAGGGCATGGACTACCTGTCGGCGGACCGCGTCGAGATGCGGTACATGCTCCCGCTCGCCGAGATCGTCTTCGACTTCTTCGACCAGCTGAAGTCGAAGACCCGGGGGTACGCCTCCCTCGACTACGACGTGGTCGGCGACCAGGCCGCGGCACTCGTCAAGGTCGACATCCTGCTCCAGGGGGAGCAGGTGGACGCCTTCAGCGCCATCGTCCACAAGGACAACGCCTACGCGTACGGCGTGATGATGGCCGGCAAGCTCAAGGGCCTCATCCCGCGCCAGCAGTTCGAGGTGCCCATCCAGGCGGCGGTCGGCGCCCGCGTCATCGCGCGCGAGACCATCCGCGCCATCCGCAAGGACGTCCTCGCCAAGTGCTACGGCGGTGACATCTCCCGCAAGCGCAAGCTCCTGGAGAAGCAGAAGGAGGGCAAGAAGCGCATGAAGACCATCGGTCAGGTCGAGGTCCCCAAGGACGCGTTCATCGCTGCTCTGACGTCCGAGCAGACGGAGACCCGAGAAAAGAAGAAGTGACCCCCGCGCTCCCCGAGGGCATCGACGCGCCCGACGACGGGTCCCTGCCGCCCGGGGCAGGGACCGGCGCCGCAGCCCGGTCCTTCGGCGTGTACCTCCACGTGCCGTTCTGCACCGTGCGCTGCGGGTACTGCGACTTCAACACCTACACGGCGAGCGAGCTCGGCGGCGGCGGGAGCCAGCACGCCTACGCGGTGACCGCGCTCTCCGAGATCCACCTCGCGGCGGACGTCCTCGACCGCGCCGGCATCCCGGCGCGGCCCGTGTCGACCGTCTTCGTCGGGGGCGGCACCCCCACGCTCCTGGCCGTCCGGGATCTCGTGCGCATGCTCGACGGCGTCCGCGACACCTGGGGCCTCGAGGACGGGGCCGAGGTCACCACGGAGGCCAACCCGGACTCCGTGACGCCCGCCTCCCTCGCCGAGCTCGCCGCCGGGGGGTTCACCCGCGTGTCCTTCGGGATGCAGTCCGCGGTACCCCACGTGCTCGCCACCCTCGAGCGCACGCACGACCCCCGACGCATCCCCGACGTCGTGCGCTGGGCGCAGGACGCCGGGCTCGACGTCTCGCTCGACCTCATCTACGGGACCCCGGGAGAGAGCCTCGACGACTGGCGCACGAGCGTCGAGACGGCCGTCGCCACGGGCGTCGACCACGTGTCCGCCTACGCGCTCGTCGTCGAACCCGGCACCAAGATGGCCGCCCAGGTGCGCCGCGGGCAGGTCACGCTCCCTGACGAGGACGACCAGGCCGAGAAGTACGAGCTCGCCGACGACCTCCTCACCGCCGCCGGCCTCGACTGGTACGAGGTCTCCAACTGGGCCCGCACCCGCGACGGGCGGACCGCGGCCTGCCGGCACAACCTCGCGTACTGGCGCGGCCACGACTGGTGGGGCGTCGGACCGGGAGCCCACTCGTACGTCGCCTCCGACGAGCCCGGCGCCCGCGGGGTCCGCTGGTGGAACGTCAAGCACCCGTCGCGCTACGCCGCCCGGCTCGCCCAAGGACTCAGCCCCGCCGCCGGCCGGGAGATCCTCGACGACGCCTCCGCCGAGCTCGAGACCGTCATGCTCGGTGCCCGGCTCCGCGAGGGCCTCGTCCTCTCGGCACTGTCCCCTCGTGCGCGCACGGCCGTCGCCACCCACGTCGCCGAGGGCCTCGTCGACGGACGCGCCGCCCTCGACGGCCGGCTCGTCCTCACCCGACGCGGGCGCCTCCTCGCGGACTCCGTGGTGCGCGACCTCACGGACTGACATGGTCACGGCACCGACGACACCACCCCCGAGGCCGGCAGCCGCCGGGCGGGCCCGCATCCACGGGCTCGACTCCGTGCGGGCGCTCGCGGTCCTCGCCGTCGTGGCGTTCCACCTCGCGCCCACCGCACTGCCCGGCGGCTTCCTCGGCGTCGACGTCTTCTTCGTCCTCAGCGGCTTCCTCATCACGACGCTCCTCGTCCGCGAGCGGGAGCGGACCGGGCGCGTGTCGCTCACCGCGTTCTGGGCGCGACGCGTCCGACGGCTGCTCCCGGCGCTCCTCGTGGTGGTCGTCACGTGCACGTCCGTGGCCGGGGTCCTCGGTGGTGACGTCCTCGTCGGGATCCGCGCGCAGGTGCTCGGCGCCCTGACGTTCTCCAGCAACTGGGTGTACGTCGCCCAGGGGGCGTCGTACACCGCCGACCTCAGTCCCCAGCTCTTCGCGAACCTCTGGTCGCTCGCCGTCGAGGAGCAGTTCTACCTCGTGTGGCCCCTCGTCGTGGTCGCGGTGCTCGCCGTCCGGCGATCCCGCGCGACGGGCCTCGTGACGACCGGCGTCGTCGCGGCAGGGTCCGCCGTCTGGATGGCGGTCCTCCACGACCCGACGTCCGACACCTCGCGCGCCTACTACGGGACCGACACGCACCTCTTCGGGCTCATGCTCGGGGCGTTCCTCGCCCTGTGGCTCGCCCCCCGCGCCGGCGGCCACGCCGGAGCGGCCGAGCCGCTCGTGACGCTGCGTCCGACGCGAGCCACCGCGCTGCGGCTGGCGCTCGGGACCGCGAGCCTCGCAGGGCTCGGCGCGCTCGCCCTGGAGCTGCACGTCGAGGACCGGGCCACCTACGAGGGCGGGCTGCTCCTCGCCTCCGTGCTCACCGTCGGGCTCCTCCTGGCGATCGTCGGCACGCAGGGCGTCGCGCATCGCCTCGAGGTGGCCCCCCTGCGGTGGATCGGTGAGCGCTCCTACGGCATCTACCTGTGGCACTGGCCGGTGGCCGTCCTGGTGGCAGAGATCCTCGACGCCCCGTCTGCGGGCCGCGGGTTCACGCCCTCCGTCGCAGTGACGGTGCTGGTCCTCACGACGGTCGCGTCCTGGGCGTCGTACCGGTTCGTCGAACGTCCCGTCCTGGACCGCGGAGTCCGCACCGTCGCCCGCGCGGTGGCAGCGCGCGCCACCGCGCTGCTCCGGCTCGCACGGTCGGGCGACGGCCGCCGCCGTCGCGGCGCGCGGGCCGCGCTCGTCTCGGTGGTCGCGCTCGCGGTGGCCCTGGTGGCCGCGAGCGTCGCGGCCGTCGTGCGGGCTCCCGAGACGTCCGAGCTGGAGGCCGAGATCCAGCGCGGTGCGGCGCTCCTGGAGGAGGCCGCCTCGGCCGAGGCAACGGACGACGCGTCCCCGTCGTCGACGTCGCAGCCGACCCAGGAGGAGCCCGAGCCCGGGACGACGGCGCCCACCGCCCCCGAGGAGCCGGCACCCGCCGAGGAGCCCGCGGACCCCACGGAACCCTCGGAGCCCCCCGTCCTCGCCGCCCCGCCCGGCGACCAGGTGACGATCATCGGCGACTCGGTGACGCTCACGAGCGTCGAGGCGGTCCAGGCCGCGCTGCCCGGCGTCGCCATCGACGCCGCCGTCTCGAGGCAGATGCGCAGCACCGCCGAGGCCGTGGCGGCGCTCGGCGGGGTGGACGCACTGCGCCCGTACGTGGTGCTGTCGCTGGCCACGAACAGCACCGTCGACGAGCGGGTGGTCGAGGAGGCGCTGGCGGCGGTCGGGCCGGACAGGACGGTCGTCCTCGTCACGGGCCACGGGGACCGACCATGGATCGGGCCGACGAACGACCAGCTCCGTGCTGCCGCGGCGCGCCACCCCGACGTGGTCGTCGCGGACTGGCAGGCGGCGATCGCACCCCACCCGGACGGGGTGGCCAAGGACGGGGTCCACCCCGCGGGCGGCGGGCGGGACATCTACGCCGCGGTGCTTCGTGACGCCCTCGCGCAGGCGCGAGCCGCCCGCGAAGGGCACTCGTCCTGAGAGACGCCCCTGACCGCGGCGGGTCACGTGTGGAATCATCGGCGTGAATACGCCGATCTGCACGCTCGAACCCACCGAGGAGCACCATGAGCACCAACACCCCCGACGACCCCTCCCAGCGGGACGGGCAGCCCCAGGCCCCGTCCCAGGGTGACGCGCAGAGCACCAACCCCTACGGTGCGGGCGACCCCTTCGCCAAGCCGGCCGAGCCCGCGGCCGGGCCGTACTCCGCCCCCACCGGATCCACCCCTCCTCCGAGCGCGTACCCTCCGCCGGCCGAGCCCTTCGGCCAGCCCGGGTACCAGGCTCCCGGCCAGGGCTACGGCGCGTACGGTGCGGGCTACGGCGCCGCCCCGGCGGCGGGCGGCTTCGGTGACCAGCCCGTCCAGGTGGGGGACGCGTTCAGCTACGCCTGGGCCAAGTTCACGCAGAACCTGGCTCCGATCCTGCTGGCGGTCGTCGCGTACTTCGTCGGCTTCGTCGTCCTCGTGGCCCTCTTCTTCGGGATCCTCGTGGGCGGGTCGGCGCTCGGGAGCGCGGACCCGACGGCGGGGCTGCTCGCGCTGGGCTTCGGGACCTTCGTGTTCGTCCTCCTGGTCGCCGCCCTCGCGTTCCTGGTCCAGGCGGCGATGATCAGCGGATCGCTCGCCGTGACGAGCGGTCGCCCGCTGACGACAGGTGACTTCTTCCGGTTCCCGAACCTGGGGAACGTGGTGCTCACCGCGCTCGCCATCGCGGCAGGCACCGCCATCCTCTACTTCACGTTCGTCGGCTCGATCATCTTCGGGCTGTTCAGCATGTTCGCCCTGTACTTCGTCATGGACAAGAACCTCGGCGTCGTCGACGCCTTCAAGGCGAGCTTCTCGCTGGTCATGCGCAACGCCGGGACGTGCGTACTCCTGCTCGTCCTCACCATGGTCGCCAACTTCGTCGGCGCGATCCCCCTCGGCCTCGGTCTCATCATCACCGTGCCCGTCTCGATGATCGCGACGGCGTACGTGTACCGCCGTCTCGTCGGCGAGCAGCCGGCCTGACGGACTCCCGGGTCCGGTCGTCCTGGGGGTCCGCCGAGGAGCCCCAGGACGACCGCCGGTCCGTCCGCCGTCAGTCAGCGGGCGCGGTGACGAAGTCGATGAGCTCCTCCACCCGACCGAGCAGCGACGGCTCGAGGTCCGCGTAGCTGCGGACGGTGCCCAGGATGCGCTTCCATCCCCGTGCGACGTCCGCCTGGTCCTCGGCCGGCCACCCGAGACGGTGGAGGATGCCGTGCTTCCACTCCGTGCCCCGTTCGATCGTCGGCCACGCGTCGAGGCCGACCCGGGCGGGCCGCACGGCCTGCCACACGTCGACGTACGGGTGGCCGAGGACGAGCACGTGCCCGCCGGGGAACTGCCGCAGCACGTCGTCGGTGATCCGCTGCTCCTTGCTCCCGGGCACCAGGTGGTCGACGAGCACGCCCACCCGTCGGCCCGCGGCCGGCCCGAACTCGTGGAGAGCCTCGGCGAGGTTGTCGATCCCGTCGAGCGGCTCGACTACCACGCCCTCGACGCGCAGGTCGTCGCCCCACACCTTCTCGACGAGCTCGGCGTCGTGGCGGCCCTCGACCCAGATGCGGCTGCCGCGGGCCACGCGGGCACGGGCACCGGCGACGGCCCTCGACCCGGAGGCGGTGCGTCCCGGCGCCACGGGACCCGCCGGCGCGGCGGGGGCGAGGAGCTCCACGGGAGCGCCGTCCACCCAGAAGCCCGGACCGAGCGGGAAGGTCCGGGTGCGCCCGGCGCGGTCCTCGAGGACGACGACGTGCATGCCGCCCGATTTCTCGGTGCGCACCACGGCGCCCACCCAGCCCGTCGTCACCTCCTCGACCACCAGGCCGCGCTCCGCGGGGACCGGGCGGGACGTGGGGCGCCGGTGCGCCGCGGGGGAGCCGGAGGCCAGGACGTCGGAGGAGTATCTCTCGTAGCTCACCCGGAGAAGGGTAGAGGGGCAGTGGTGCACCGCACTCGACGACACGAGGAGCCGACGAGGATCATCGGCGTAGAATTAGCACTCGCAGTCTGTGAGTGCTACGAGGACGGAGGGTGTCGGTATGGCGGCGGGTGACGAGCGCAGGCTCGACGTGCTCCGGGCGATCGTCGAGGACTACGTCCGCACGAGGGAGCCCGTGGGCTCCCGGCTCCTCGCGGAGCGTCACGGTCTCGGGGTGTCCCCGGCGACCATCCGCAACGACATGGCGGTCCTCGAGGAGGACGGGTTCATCGCCCAGCCCCACACGTCCGCGGGGCGCGTCCCCACGGACAAGGGGTACCGCCTGTTCGTCGACCAGCTGGCGACCGTCAAGGCGCTGTCCTCGGCGGAGAAGACCGCCATCGAGGCGTTCCTCGGCGGGGCGGTCGACCTCGACGACGTCGTGACCCGGGCGGGGCGGCTCCTCGCCCAGCTCACCGGCCAGGTGGCCGTCGTCCAGTACCCGTCCCTGCGGCGTTCGGGGATGCGGCACCTCGAGCTCGTCACCCTCGGTGACCGGCGGCTCCTCGTCGTCATCATCACCGACACCGGCCGCGTCGAGCAGCGCACCCTCGAGCTCGCCACCGCCCCCGACGAGGTGCTGCTCGTCGGGCTCCGCACGCGGCTGAACGCCGCTGCGGCCGGCCGGCGTCTCCACGAGCTCTCCTCGGCGCTCGACGACCTCGCCGCGACCTACCACCCGTCGGAGCGCGAGCTCGTCCGACGGGTCGGCGAGGTCATCGTCGAGACGCTCGAGCAGGAGAGCGAGGAGCGCATCGTCCTCACCGGCACCGCGAACCTCGCGCAGGCGGGGATGCGGTTCGAGCACGCGCTGCGTCCCGTCCTCGAGGCCCTCGAGGAGCAGGTCGTGCTCCTCAACCTCCTCACGGAGATGGCCGAGGACTCGGCGGGGGTCAACGTCCGCATCGGTCACGAGACACAGCTCGCCGGGCTGTTCGAGACCTCCGTCGTCACCACGGGCTACGGGTCCCAGGGGGACTCGGTCGCGACCATCGGGTCCATCGGCCCCACCCGGATGGACTACCCCGGAACCATCGCGGCGGTCCGTGCCGTCGCGAGATACCTCTCGAGGATCCTCGGCACGTGACCTCGAGCCCACCCACGACCTCCCACCACATCCCCGGACCAGGATCGGCAGAGAGCACCCAGTGAGCGACTACTACGACGTCCTTGGCGTGGCCAAGGACGCGAGCCAGGACCAGATCAAGAAGGCGTACCGCAAGCTCGCCCGCGAGCTGCACCCGGACGTCGCCGGCCCCGACGCGGAGGACCGTTTCAAGGACGTCTCGCGCGCCTACGAGGTGCTGTCCAACCCGGAGAAGCGGCAGTCGTACGACATGGGCCACGACCCGTCGGCGCCCGGCGGTGGCGCGGGCGGCGGATTCGGTTTCCAGGACATCTTCGAGACCTTCTTCGGGGGCGGTCAGGCGCAGCGCGGACCGATCCCGCGGTCGCGACGCGGCCAGGACGCGCTCGTGCGCCTCGACATCGACCTCTCCGAGGCCGCCTTCGGGGTGCGCCGGGAGATCCAGGTGGACACCGCGGTCGTGTGCGGCACGTGCTCGGGGTCCTGCTGCCGTCCGGGGACGTCCCCGCGGACCTGCGACGTGTGCGGCGGTCGGGGGACCGTGCAGCGCGTGGCACGGTCCTTCCTCGGCCAGGTGATGACCACCGCGCCGTGCGCCGCGTGCCAGGGCTTCGGGACGACGATCCCCGAGCCGTGCGCCGAGTGCGCGGGCGAGGGACGTGTCCGCAGCCGTCGCAGCGTCGCCGTCGAGGTGCCTGCGGGCGTCGAGACCGGGACGCGCATCCGCCTCACGTCCCAGGGCGAGGTGGGACCCGCCGGCGGACCGGCGGGCGACCTCTACTTCGAGATCCGCGAGCGCAAGCACGAGAAGTTCCTGCGCCGTGGAGACGACCTGCACTGCACGCTCGAGATCCCGATGACCGCCGCCGCGCTCGGCACCGTCCTCGAGCTGGAGACGCTCGACGGCGTCGAGAGCCTCGACCTGCGCCCCGGGACGCAGCCCGGTCAGGTCCTCACCCTCAAGGGGCTCGGGATCGGTCACCTCCAGGCGTCCGGTCGCGGGGACCTCAACGTCCACGTCGAGGTCCAGATCCCCACGAGCCTCGACGACGAGCAGGCCGACCTGCTGCGGCAGCTGTCGGTGCTGCGCGGCGAGGAGCGCCCCGAGGGGCACGTCTCCTCGGCGCACGGCGGCGTCTTCAGCCGGCTGCGCGACAAGCTCGCCGGGCGCTGATGAGCGCTCCCGTCTTCCTCGCCGAGGTCGGTGAGCTGTCGCGGCTGGGGCCGGGGGACCGCTACGTCCTCGAGGGACCTGAGGGTCGGCACGCGGGCGTGGTGCAGCGCCGCCGGACCGGTGAGCGCGTCGACGTGGTCGACGGGGCGGGCGTGCGCGCGCGGTGCGTCGTCGAGGACGTCGACGGTCCCCGGGTGACGCTCGGCGTCCAGGAGGTCGTCGTGGAGGAGACCGACTCGGTCGAGGTCGTCCTCGTCCAGGCGCTCGCCAAGGGGGACCGCGACGAGCTGGCGATCGAGGCGGCCACCGAGCTCGGGGTCGACGCCGTCGTGCCCTGGCAGGCGGAGCGGTCGGTCGTCGTGTGGCGTGGCGACCGGGCCGAGAAGTCACTCGCCCGCTGGGTGGCGACCGTGCGCGCCGCGACGAAGCAGGCGCGGCGTGCGACCCTCCCGGAGGTCCGTCGTCCGGTCGACGGCCGGGCCCTCGTCGCGACGGTCCGGGCGGTCCTCGACGCCGGTGGGTCGGCCGTCGTCCTGCACGAGGACGCGGCGGTGCCGCTGGCCGCCGTGCCGGTACCCCCGCCCGCCGGTGACGTGCCGCGCAGCGTCCTCGTGGTCGTCGGGCCGGAGGGCGGGATCAGCGACCGCGAGGTCGAGGCGCTCACCGAGGCCGGAGCGGTGCTCGCCCGCCTCGGGCCGCACGTGCTGCGCACGTCCACGGCGGGGCCCGTCGCGGTCGCGTCCCTCTCGGAGCGGCTCGGCCGCTGGGGCTGAGCCGGGAGCAGGCGCTGCGCCGCCCGCCCGGGCTGTCGCGGGCGTCGCTTCCGGCTAGCCTCGGAGGATGACTCATGACGACGTGACCGCGGAGCCCGCCCCCGTGCCCTCCGACTGCCTCTTCTGCAAGATCGTCGCCGGCGAGGTGCCCGCGGAGATCGTCGCGACGGACGAGCGTGCGGTGGCCTTCCGCGACATCGCGCCCCAGGCGCCGATGCACGTCCTCGTCGTGCCGCGCGACCACCACGGCGACATCGCCCAGCTCGCGGCCGCCGACCCCGAGCTGCTCGGTGCGGTCGTGGCCCTCGCGGACCGGGTCGCCGGCGAGCAGGCCGACGGGCAGTTCCGCCTGGTCTTCAACTCCGGGCCGCACGCCGGCCAGAGCGTCTTCCACGTCCACGGGCACGTCATCGGTGGGAAGCAGCTCGGGTGGACGCCCGCCTGACGTCGGCCGGTCGGCCCGGTGCTCGCTAGACTGGGCCGACACCAGTCGTCGAGGAGCGGGCACAGCCACACATGGCATCTCAAGAGAACGGCGACGTCCCCGCGGGGGACGTCGAGCAGCACGTCGTGGTGCCCCCGGGGGTGAGCATCTCCGCCCTCCTCGGCCCTGTCGACTCCGTCCTGCGCGCGGTCGAGAACGGCTTCGAGACCGTCGACGTGCGGGTGCGCGACGAGGAGATCGTGCTGCGGGGACCCGAGGCCGACGTCTCGGTCGCCGCACGGCTCGTGGCGGAGCTCATCGACGTGGTCGCGGCGGGGGCCACCCTGACCGCCGACGTCGTGACACGGTCCATCGAGATGCTCGCCACGGCGACCGCCGCGTCGACGCGGCCGTCGGAGGTGTTCGCCATGGACATCCTCTCGAGCCGCGGTCGGACCATCCGGCCCAAGACCGTCGGGCAGAAGCGGTACGTCGACGCGATCGACGCGAGCACGGTGACGTTCGGGATCGGTCCTGCGGGCACGGGCAAGACGTACCTGGCGATGGCCAAGGCCGTCCAGGCGCTCCAGGCGAGGCAGGTCAGCCGGATCGTCCTCACGCGCCCGGCCGTCGAGGCCGGGGAGCGGCTCGGCTACCTGCCGGGGTCGTTGTCGGAGAAGATCGACCCGTACCTGCGGCCGCTGTACGACGCGCTCCACGACATGATCGACCCCGCGACCGTCCCGAAGCTCCTCGAGGCGGGGACCATCGAGGTCGCCCCGCTCGCCTACATGAGGGGACGCACGCTCAACGACGCGTTCATCATCCTCGACGAGGCGCAGAACACCTCGACGGAGCAGATGAAGATGTTCCTCACCCGTCTGGGCTTCGGGTCCACGATGGTCATCACCGGCGACATCACCCAGGTCGACCTCCCCGGGGGCACCCAGTCCGGCCTCCGGGTCATCGAGGACATCCTCACCGGGGTGGACGACGTGGAGTTCTGCAGGCTCTCGTCCTCCGACGTGGTCCGGCACCGGCTCGTGAGCGAGATCATCGACGCCTACTCCCGGTGGGACGTGCAGACGTCCTCGCCCGACGGGGGTCACCGTGGCTCCCGTGACCGCCAGCACGAGAAGGGCCACCGTCGGTGAGCATCGAGGTCAACAACGAGTCCGGGTACGACGTGGACGAGATCGAGTTCGCGGAGCTGGGACGCTTCGTGCTCGACGAGATGCACGTACACCCGCTCACCGAGCTGTCCGTGCTGTTCGTCGGCACGGACGTCATGACGGACCTGCACGTGCAATGGATGGACGAGCCCGGCCCCACCGACGTGCTGTCGTTCCCCATGGACGAGCTGCGGCCGGGTCGGGAGGGCGACGTGACCCCCGCCGGCCTCCTCGGTGACGTGGTCGTCTGCCCGGAGGTGGCGGCAGCGCAGGCCGCAGCGGCCGGGCACTCGACTGTGGAGGAGATGCTGCTCCTCACGACCCACGGGATCCTGCACCTGCTCGGCTACGACCATGCCGAGCCCGAGGAGGAGAAGGAGATGTTCGCCCTGCAGCGCAAGCTGCTCCTGACGTTCCTCGCGGGGCGCTGAGGTGGACACCCTGAGCGACGCCCCGCTGGGGCTCCTCCTCGTGGTCGCCGTGGTCGCGACCGTGCTCGCCGCGGTCCTCAGCGCCGCGGAGGTCGCCGTGCTCCGCGTCACGCGCAGCGCGGTGACCGAGATCCTCGACAACAAGCCGGACGTCGAGTCCCGGGTCCGGGGGCTCGTCGCCGACCCGGCGACCACGGCCGCGTCGGCGGCCTTCGTGCGGGTCTTCGCCGAGATGCTCGCGACGGCCTGCATCACGATCGTCGTCGCGTCCCTCGTGGAGGCCTGGTGGGCGGTCCTCCTCGTGGCGGTCCTCGTGAGCGCGGGGGTCGCGCTCGTGCTCGTCCGGATCAGCCCCCGCAGCATCGGACGGCGCAGGCCCGCGCAGACGCTGGTGGCGCTCGGGGCGCTCCTCGTCGTCGTGCTGAGGGTCGCTGGCCCTCTCGCCGGACGGTCGGTCCCCGCACGGTCTGCGCTCGGCGCGTCCGACGAGCACGAGCTGCGGGACATGGTCGACCGTGTGAACGAGTCGGACGTCATCGAGGACGACGAGCGGACGATGCTCCGGTCCGTGTTCGAGCTGGGGAGCACCCTGACGCGCGAGGTCATGGTGCCGCGGACCGACATGGTGAGCTGCGCCGCGGCGACGCCGCTGACGAAGGCGCTCGCGCTCTTCCTGCGCTCGGGGTACTCGAGGGTCCCCGTCGTCGGTGACTCCGTCGACGAGCTGCTGGGCATCGTGTACTTCAAGGACGTCGTCCGGGTGCTCGACCACTCGCAGGACGGTGAGTCCCGGAGCGTCGGCGAGGTCATGCGTCCGGCGACGTTCGTCCCGGAGTCGAAGCCGGTCGACGACCTGCTGCGCGAGATGCAGCAGACGTCGTCGCACATCGCGGTGGTCGTCGACGAGTACGGCGGGATCGCGGGCCTCGTGACCATCGAGGACGCCCTCGAGGAGATCGTGGGCGAGCTCACCGACGAGCACGACGCCGCGGCGCCGGAGCCCGAGGAGGTCGGTGACGGCGTCCACCGCGTCCCGGCCCGGCTCCCCGTCGACGAGCTGGGGGACCTCTTCGACCTCGCGGTCGACGACGACGACGTGGACACGGCGGGCGGCCTGCTCGCCAAGGCGCTCGGCAAGGTCCCGCTCCCGGGGGCGACGGCCGACATGTATGGTCTGCACCTCGTCGCCGAACGTGTGGAGGGGCGGCGCAAGCAGCTCTCCACGATCCTCGTCTCGCGCAGCGAGCCGGGCGAGCAGCCCACGTCCCAGGAGCGCAGAGCGCTCGACGACGACCACGCGAGCGACGACCGCCGTGTGACCACTGAACCGCAGGAGAGCCGCACATGACCACGACCGACCACGAGCGCCCCCAGGGCGCGGGCCCGCACCGTTCCGGCTTCGCGTGCCTCGTGGGCCGCCCCAACGCGGGCAAGTCGACGCTGACGAACGCCCTCGTCGGCCAGAAGGTCGCCATCACGTCGGGCCGCCCCCAGACGACCCGCCACACGATCCGGGGCATCGTGCACCGCCCCGACGCGCAGCTGATCCTCGTCGACACCCCAGGGCTCCACCGGCCGCGCACCCTCCTCGGCGAGCGGCTCAACGACCTCGTCCGCGAGACGCTCACCGAGGTCGACGTCATCGCTTTCTGCCTGCCCGCCGACCAGAAGGTGGGGCCGGGCGACCGGTACATCGCCAACCAGCTGTCGGAGCTCGCGCGGGGTCGTCGCCGCACGCCGGTGGTGGCGGTGGTGACCAAGGCGGACCTCGTGACGCGCGAGGAGCTCGCGGTGCACCTGCTCGCCGTCGACGGGCTGGGGGAGTGGGACGACATCGTCCCGGTGTCAGCCAAGGACGGGTACCAGGTGGACGCCCTGAGCGACGTCCTCGTCGGTCACCTCCCGGAGGGCGTGGACCTCTACCCCGGCGGCGAGCTCACGGACGAGCCGGAGGCCGTCATGGTGGCCGAGCTCGTCCGGGAGGCCGCCCTCGAGGGTGTCCGAGACGAGCTGCCGCACTCCCTCGCGGTGGTCGTCGACGAGATCTCGGTGCGCGAGGGCGGGTCCGGGCCCAACCCTCTGCTCGACGTGCGCGTGCACCTCTTCGTGGAGCGCGACAGCCAGAAGGCCATCGTCATCGGCCGCGGTGGCTCGCGGCTCCGGCACGTGGGGACGGAGGCGCGCAAGGGCATCGAGGCGCTCCTCGGGAACCGGGTGTACCTCGACCTGCACGTCAAGGTCGCGAAGGACTGGCAGCGCGACCCCAAGCAGCTGCGCCGCCTCGGGTTCTGACCCCGGGGGGAGCGGGCGCGCGCCGGTCAGCCGGCAGCGGGCCGTGCGGTGAACTGACGTTCCCCGACGCGGACGCTGCCGTCCGCGGGGACGTGGACGCGCATCCCGACGAGGACGTCGAGCGGGTCGCCCGACGACGTGAGGACGGTCGTGCCGTTCGTCGATCCGCGGTCGCTCACCCAGAACCCGGTGCCGTCGACGCCGAACTCGAGGTGCGTCTTGGACACGGACCGTGCGGCGTCGTCGATCGCGAGGTGTGCGTCGTGGTGCTCACCGGCGGCCGACTCCGGGCGTCGACCCACGAGGCCCGTCCCGCTGACGGTGAACGTCTGACCGTTGTCGAAGGCGAGGACGTAACGACGCGGCCTCGAGGCAGCGTCCTCGGGTGGGCGGGCGGCCACCGGTGCCGGCGCGGCAGGTACGGGCCGGGCGGGCCCGGGACGCGGCGCGACGTCCTGGACCTGCGGGAAGGTCGCGGGGCCGGCGACGGGCATCGGGCCCCAGGGGTCGGCTCGGGGCGCGGGGGTGCCACGACCCGCGGTGGCGGCCGACCGCCGTGACACGTCGACCACGAGCGTGCCCGCGAACGCGTCGTGCCACCCCTGCCGGCGCGGGCTGCGGTCCCACGCTCCGGAGGCCACCACGGCCCACTGGCCGACGGCCGCGACCAGGAACCCGGCCCCCACGACGAGGGCACGTCGGGCGACCCGACCGATGCCCGGGGCGAGCAACCCGTCGACGCGGACCGTGCGGAGCCCGAGGACGCTGTTGCCGACGGTGCGCCCGGTCCGCGCCTCCCAGACGCAGATCGCGACCACGGTCTCGAGGAGCGTCAGGGCGGCGTACCAGGGTTCGTCGGTGAGGGCGAGGACAGTGCCCGCCAGGCCGAGACAGACGACGAGGTCGATCGCGAAGGCCACGACGCGACGGGCGATCGGGGAGACGTGCGCGCCGGTCGGTACAGCTGTCATCGGAAGTCCTCGGAGGTGGGCGCGGTCGGGTCCTGGGCGTGTGGTCGTGGTCATCCGGAGAACGCGCTCCGCACCTGCTCGACGGTGCCGACCGCGACGAGCGCCGCAGGCAGGGCGAGCGCGACCGCGAGCGCCTCGAACGCGTCGGCCGCGCGCGAGAGCCCGACGGAGCGGCGTCCGCGGTCGACGAGGACGGCCGCGATCGCCACCGTCAGGCCGAGGGCCACGAGGACTGCGGCAGCCACGAGCGCGTGCTCCGGGGAGATGAATGCCGAGCGCACCGCGAGCGCCATGGCCAGGACGGCCGCCGCGACCCGCGGGGCCGTCCTGGGGACCCCGGGACGGGCGATGCGGGGCACGGCGAGCAGCGAGACCGTCACGAGCACGACGAGGACGGTTCCGGCGGTCCGCTCGAGGTGCCCGGGGCCGGCGTGCACGAGGACCACGGGCGCGCCGAGTGCCGACACGGCGGAGAGCACCAGGGTGCCGGCCGAGACGAGCCGTTCACCGCGCCTGACCGCCACGGAGACCGTCCGCGGGCGCAGCGGGGGCGAAGGACGGGGCAGTGGGCCACGGACGGAGAGGGCTGTGCGGGCCACGTGGGCGGCATCGACGAGGAGCTCCTCCGGGACCCGCAGGGCGAGGCCCGGCAGCGTCCGGTGGAGGGCGGGCACGACCCCGAGGAGGAGCGCGGCGACGGTCCACAGAGGCAGACCGGCGAAGAGCGTGAGGAGACCCACAGCCCCGGACACGGTGGACGCGACGGCGACGACGGTGGCCGTCTGCTGGGACTCCCGGCGGGCGAGCCGCGCCGCGACGGTCGCCGTCGAGCTCACCGCACCTGCGCCGAGGAGACCCGCGACGAGAGCGAGATGATGGCTCCGGGGGAGAGCGACGTCCACCGCGCAGGCGGCACCGGCGCAGGCGAGCAGGGCCGAGGCGAGGACGGAGAGGCCGTACCGGCCACGCGAGGTCTCGACGGGGCGCAGGGCCAGCCCGACGGACGCGAGGACGAGGGCCGCGGAGAGGATCCCCCTCTCTGCGGCTGCGAGCCCGGCGAGGGCGGGCGCCGGCCACTCGCCCCCGGCAGGGAGGACCGCAGCGCACAGGACGAGGACGGCGCACGTCGCGGCGAGGACGAGCGCGAGCGCCTGGGGACGAGGTGACGGTCGGTCCGGCTCGGCCCACCCCTCCGGGGGCCGACGTCCGTCCGACGGGGTGCCCACCCTCGTGACATGGACGACGGACCCGTCGCCCAGCACGTCGCCGGCGAGACTCGCGGTGTCGATCGGTGCACCGTCCGAGGCCACGACGAGGACGTCGGGGTCGGAGGGGTCCACGCCGACGGACCGCAGGGCGTCGGACACCCGGGCGGCGTCCGGTACGAGGACGTCCACGTGGTGGGAGGAGAACTGCAGGACGACACGCCTCGACGTCGCGAGCGTATCCGTCACCACGACCTCCGCTGTCCCTGTGGGCCGCTGCCCGCTGCCGGTCCGGTGCGGCTGTCACCGTACCGTGCCGGGACCATATTATGGTGTGCCTGACCCGCGCCCGGCCGTGCCTCTCCTCCGGCGACGCCGGTCGCCACGAGCTTGGAGAGGGCGCGATGACCACCCCCCTGTACCGCGAGTCGCGCCTGCCCGCCCCCACGCTCCCCTCCGGGCGCGTCGTGCTGCAGGCACCGCCGGAGCTCGTCCCCTCCGACGGCGTGAGCGGCCTCGTGGCGTCGTTCGTCCCGATGCTGGGGAGCGTCGGGTCCATCGTCTTCGTCGCCATGGCGAGCCCCGGACCGCGCGGGATGATCGCCGGGGGGATGTTCCTCGTCGCCTCGCTCGGGTTCGTGCTCGTCAACGGGTGGCGCCAGCGGTCCCAGCACCAGGCGGCGGTCCTCGGGAGCCGACGCGAGTACCTCGCGTACCTGGCCGACCTGCGCCGGACCGTCCGCCAGGCCGCCGGCCAGCAGCGCAGGCACGCCCTGTGGACGAACCCGGACCCCCGGGCGCTCGCCGCCGTCGCGGAGGAGGGGCAGCGCGTCTGGGAGCGGACCCCCGGACAACCCGACTTCCTCAGGGCGAGGGTGGGTCTCGCGACGCAGCCGCTCGCCCTCACGCTCGAGCCGCCCGAGCTCCCGCCCCTCGCCCGGCTCGACCCCGTCGCGGCGTCCGCCGCGCACCGTTTCCTCGTGACGCACGAGCAGCAGCCCGACATCCCCGTCGACGTCGACGTCGCCGGGTACGCCCGCATCGAGGTCACCGGGCCCGAGGACCAGGCGCGGGCCCTGGCCCGCTCCGTCGTCGCCCAGCTCGCGACGTTCCACTCGCCCGAGCACATCCAGGTGGCGGTCGTCGCGTCCGAGCGGACCCTCCCTGCGTGGGAGTGGGCCAAGTGGCTGCCGCACACCCACAGCACCCGGCAGAAGGACGGCGTCGGGCCTGCGCGCATGATCGCCGCGTCCCTCGACGCCCTCGAGGACATGCTCCCCGCCGGTCTCGGCGACCGGCCCCGTTTCACGCCCGGCGGACGCGCCGACGGCCCGCACGTCCTCCTCGTCGTCGACGGCGGGCGCATCGACCCGGGCAGCACCGTCGTGACGCCCGACGGCGTCCTCGGGGTGACGGTGCTCGAGCTGCCGGAGCACTGGGACGAGCTCGCCGACCCGTCCCGGTTGCGCCTGGCGGTCTCGGCCCCCACGGGGGCCGCACCGAACACCCCCGGTGCGCTGCAGGTCGTCAGTCTGCGGGAGGAGCCCGTCACCGGGACGGCTGACCGGGCGTCGGTCCCCGACGCCGAGGCGCTCGCCCGTCGGCTCACGCCGCTGGTCGTCGGGTCGGGCGAGACCCCCACGGAGACGGCCGCCGTGTCCGCCGAGCTCGTCGACCTCCTCGGCATCGGTGACGTCCGTGACCTCGACCTCGACGTCACGTGGCGACCGCGGCCCCAGCGGGACCGCTTCAGGGTGCCCATCGGCCTCACCGACCAGGGTCAGCCCATCGCCCTCGACATCAAGGAGTCCGCGCAGCAGGGCATGGGGCCGCACGGGCTCGTCATCGGCGCGACCGGGTCCGGCAAGTCCGAGGTGCTCCGCACCCTCGTCCTCGCCCTGGCGCTCACCCACTCGCCCGAGGACCTCAACTTCGTCCTCGTCGACTTCAAGGGCGGTGCCACGTTCGCCGGCATGGCCGACATGCCGCACGTCTCCGCGATCATCACCAACCTGGGGGAGGAGCTCACCCTCGTCGACCGCATGCAGGACGCCCTCCAGGGGGAGATGACCCGACGCCAGGAGCTCCTGCGAGCAGCCGGCAACTTCGCCAACGTCACCGACTACGAGAAGGCCCGCAGATCGGGCAGGAGCGACCTCGCGCCGCTGCCGGCGCTCCTCATCGTCGCCGACGAGTTCTCCGAGCTGCTCGCCGCGCGCCCCGACTTCGTCGACCTCTTCGTCGCCATCGGCAGGCTGGGCCGTTCCCTGCAGATGCACCTGCTCCTGTCGTCCCAACGTCTCGAGGAAGGGCGCCTGCGCGGCCTCGAGTCGCACCTGTCCTACCGCATCGGTTTGCGGACCTTCTCCGCCGCGGAGTCCCGGACCGTGCTCGGCGTGCCCGACGCCTACACGCTGCCACCCGTCCCCGGCATCGGGTACCTCAAGCCGGACACGACGACCATGATCCAGTTCCGGGCGTCGTACGTGTCCGGCCCGCCCAAGGCACGCTCGGGCTCGAGGCGCTCTCCCGAGCGCACCGGCGGCGTCGGGCTCGAACCCTTCACCGCCGCACCCGTCGCCCGACGCTCCGTCGAGGCCGAGGCCATCCCCACCGCGGTGGAGGCCGCCGAGGAACGCGCCACCTTCGACATCGCCGTCCGCGCGATGGCCGGACGCGGCCCCGCCGCCCACCAGGTGTGGCTCCCGCCCCTCGTCGTCCCTCAGACGTTCGACGAGCTCATGCCCGACCTCGCCGTCGACCCCACCCTCGGGCTCGTCTCCAGGCGCTGGCGCGACGCCGGGGACCTCGTCGTGCCCCTCGGCATCGTGGACCGCCCGCTCGAGCAGCGCCGCGAGGACCTCGTCGTCGCGCTCGGCGGAGCCGCCGGCCACATGGCCGTCGTCGGAGGACCACGGACGGGCAAGAGCACCGTCGCCAGGTCCGTCGTGACGGCCCTCGCGCTGACCCGGACACCCCTGGAGGTCCAGTTCTACGTCCTCGACTTCGGGGGAGGGACCTTCAGCCCTCTCGCGGGACTCGCCCACGTCGCCGGGGTCGCCAGCCGCGCCGAGCCCGACGTCGTGCGCCGCGTCGTCGCCGAGCTGCGTGGCATCGTCGACCGGCGTGAGACGTACTTCCGCACGCACGGCATCGACTCCATCGAGACGTACCGTCAGCGACGCCGCGAGGGGCGCGCCGACGACGGGTACGGCGACGTGTTCCTCGTGATCGACGGGTGGAGCACCATCCGAGCGGAGTTCGACGAGCTCGAGGCCCAGATCCAGGCGCTCGCGGGCCGTGGGCTGACCTTCGGGCTGCACCTCCTGGCCACGGCGACCCGGTGGATGGACTTCCGCAGCCAGGTCAAGGACGTCTTCGGGTCCAAGGTGGAGCTCCGCCTCGGGGATCCCATGGATTCCGACGTCGACCGGAGGGTCGCGGTCAACGTCCCCAAGGACCGCCCGGGTCGTGGTCTCGCCACGACCAAGCACCACGTCCTCACTGCGCTGCCACGCATCGACACGGACCCGGACGCCACGACGCTCGGGGCGGGCGTCGAGCACCTGGTGCAGACCGTCAACACGGCCTGGACGGGACCCGCAGGACCGAAGCTCCGGCTCCTCCCGGACGACGTCCCGCTCGACGCCGTACGGGCGCAGGCCCCGGACCGGGGCCGCTGCATCTGGCTGGGGATCGACGAGGCGGACCTCGCCCCGGTCGGCCTCGACCCGACGACCGAGCCGCACCTCTACGCGTTCGGCGACGGCGGGTCCGGGAAGTCCGGGCTCCTTCGAGGGTACGCCCGTGAGGTGATGCGGCAGTACGGTCCGCGCGAGGCGCAGATCTTCGCGGTCGACTACCGGCGCTCCCTTCTGGGGGAGGTTCCCGAGGAGTACCTCGCCGGGTACCTGACGACCCACGAGTCGGCGACGGAGCAGCTCGCCGACCTCGCCACCTACCTGCGTGGGCGGCTCCCGGGGCCCGACGTCACCGCCGAACAGCTCAGGGCCCGCTCGTGGTGGACGGGCGCAGAGGTCTTCGTCCTCGTCGACGACTACGACCTCGTGGCGACGTCGATGGGCAACCCGATGGCGCCCCTCGCGACCCTCGTCGCCCAGGCGAGCGACGTCGGCCTGCACCTCGTCGTGGCGCGCCGCTCGGGCGGTGCAGCCCGGGCACTCTACGAACCGCTCCTCCAGGCCCTTCGCGACACCGCGGCCCCAGGCCTGCTGCTCTCCGGGAGCCCGGAGGAAGGACCGCTCGTCGGGTCGGCACGTCCCGTGCCGTCGGTCCCCGGGCGCGCCCAGCTCATCACGAGGGAGCGCGGCCGCGAGGTCGTCCAGCTCGGCTCCACCCGGCCCGTGCACTGAGCGCGCACCGACGGGGATGCTCCCCGGTCGGTGCGTCGCGAGCCGGTGCGCTCAGCGTCGGGTGGTGCTGTGCGGCCTGCGCGCGAGCCGACCCACCAGGAGCGCGGCGACGGTGACACCGGCGCCGCCGAGCGCCCACCACAGGGCGGTGCGACGGGTGGCGTCCAGCGGGTCCTCCACCTGGGTGAGGTCCAACGGGGACGCGCTGGGCGCGGGACGTGGATCCTGCCCGTGCACGGGGCTCACAGGACCCGGCGCGGTCCCGTCGTCGACGAACGCGAGCGCCTCGGTCGGCCGCACGACACCCCACCCGACGAGGTCGTCCCGCGCGTCGAGCGTGCTGCGCCCGGCGGTCGCGAGGAGCCGGTGCTCCCACTGCGCAGGGCTCTCGTCGGGGTGGGCCTGGGCGACGAGGGCCGCTGCGGCGCTCACGTACGCCGTCGCATAGCTGGTCGACGGCACTCCCGACGCCATGACACAGTCGCCCGCGGCGAGGAAGGTGGTCAGGACGTCCGTCCCGGGCGCCGCGATGTCCACGTGCTGCCCGTGGATGGCGTCCGCCGTGGGCAGGCCGTCGGCGTCCACGGACGTCACGGACAGCACCTCCGGGTATGCGGCCGGATACCGTGGGGAGTCGTCGGTGTCCTGGGTCGTGTTCCGGTTGCCGGCGCTCGCGACGACCAGCGTCCCCCGGCTCGTCGCGCTCGCGACGGCCTCCCGGAGCCCAGGGTCGTCGACGGTGGTGCTCATGGAGACGTTGACGACCTGCGCACCGGCGTCGGCCGCGGCGCGGATCCCGGCGGCGATGCGGTCGTCGCGGGGACCGTTGCCGGCGTCCACGACCTGCTCGTCGGTGGAGACGTAGACGCGGACGGGGAGGATCGTGCTGTCGGGGGCGAGTCCCACCACCCCGGAGCCGTCCACCGGGCGCGCCGCGATCTGCCCCGCGACCGCGGTGCCGTGCGCGGCGACGTCGGTCAGCGCGGAGGGGTCGACGCCGGGGAGGTCCACGAAGGAGATGCCGCCCGTGACGGCGTCCTTGAGGTGCGCGTTGCCGGCCGCGACACCTGAGTCCACGACGGCGACCGTCACACCGGCACCCGTTGCGGTCCGCCAGGCGAGCTCGGCGTTGAGGACCTCGAGGGCGACGGGGACGTCGGTCGTGTACGCGGGGACGTCGGGCGTGCACTGCGCGACGGGCAGCGGGAGCGTCGCGACCGAGTGAGCGACGAGGCGGGGTGGGGTCGGGTGGGGCGGTGCGCCGTGGCCGAGGGGGAGCGCTGCGGCCAGAGGGACGACGACGGCGAGCGTCCGGGCGCGGTTCACGGCTGCTCGACGGTCTGGGTGCTCGCGCTGGCGGCCTCGGTCGTGAGCTCGGGACCCGAGGGCAGGAGCGCGAGCCACGACTGCGGGACCGGGGTGACGTCCGCGGCGGTGAACCCGAGCTGCGCGAGGACCTCGTCGGAGGCGTCCGGGACCGCGAAGACGGTCCCTGTCTGGTCGACGAGCTGGACGGGGCCGCGATCGGGCACGCTGTCGCCGGTCGCACGCACCAGGGCGCCCCGCCCTGCGGCGACCACGACCTCGGGACGGTCGGTCGTCGGGGCGAGGTCGTCCGGGGCGGAGGCGAGGTGAGCGGTGGGCTGTGCGGCGCCGTCGGCCGCGTCGAGAACCAGGCACAGCGGTGCGTCCGTGCCGAGGGACGGAGCGAGGGCCGTGGGCCACGACGTGGGGGCGAGGGCCGTGCTGTCGGTCTCCAGGTCTCGAATGTCGGCGGCCGTGACGGTGAGCGGTGGTCCCAGGGTGGCTCCGCTGCCCAGCTGGTACAGCTGGTAGGCGACCTCGGTCAGGGGCGCGAGGCGACCCTCGAGGGTCACGACGTACCGCCGCGGGGCGTCGCCGGTCCCGGTGACCTCGAGGACGGAGCCGACCACGGCGTCGGGCACCGACGGGAGACCCGCAGGCGCACCCGCGCCGGCCACGGCGAGCGGGACGAGCGGGTCGCCGGGCGGGACGGTGTTGAGCCAGAGCCCGGTGACGGGGCGTGCGGGAACGGTCTCGAGGGCCAGGGCGCGCAGGACCGCCGTGCGGTCGTCGGGGACGAGGTGACGGGTGCGCCCGGCCACGACGTAGACGGCGTCGTCGACGGTGACGACCGCGTGCGCCGAGGACGCCGATGCGCCGGAGGCGGTGGGCCCGATGGTCGTCCTGGTTCCGCCGCCGTCGCCGGCGCACGTCACCCATCCCTCCCCGACGAGGTTCGCCGGGGAGGGGAGCTCGTCGGGTGCCCCGGGGATGCCCACCTGTCGGCCCCTGGGCACCTCGGAGATCTTGTCCGCGGACACCTGGACGACCTGGAAGGCGTCTGCGGGGACGAGGAGCCGGGCGCTCGTGGTGTTGAGGACGGGGTACAGGGTGCCCTTCAACGCGACGAACCGAGTCCCGCTCCCCTCGGTGACGACGAGCGAGGAGTCGTCCCAGCCGTCGGGGAGGCCAGGCTTGAGGAGGCCGTACCCGATGCTCCCGAGGACGAGCAGGACGGAGAGGCCGGCGCCGGTGACCACCGCGCGCATGGGTTTGGTGGGTTCGAGCTCCCGCCCGCCGGGCGTCCCGCTGACGAACGCCGTGAGGAGGCGGCGGCGACTGAACGACTGTGCCTCGACGAGCTCCTTCTTCGATGCCATCGCTGCACCTAGAGGAGGCCGGCGGCGGTGACGCCGAGCGGCAGGAGGAGGGCGAGGCTCACGAGCTCCACGGAGTCGGCGACACGACCGAACGCGGCACGAGGTCGGGGGGCGACGAGGCACGCGCCGACGACGACGGCCGCCACGACGGACACCGACACGAGCAGCGTCCCGTGCCAGGACGGGTGCAGGAGCGCCGCCGCGAGGGTGGCCAGCGTGATGCCGACGACGCCGGTCGTCATGGCGATGCCGACGTCGGTGCGTGAGTAGGTCTGCCGGACGCTGAGGAGCATCCCCGTGAAGCACAGGACCATGAGGACGGTCCCGACCGCGCCGAGGCCGACGACCGTCGGCGTGACGATCAGCGTGACGAGCCCCACCGCCGACCGGAGGGCGAGCTGGACCCTACGGCCGCGGTCGTAGGCGCGCTGGACCGACTCCGCGGAGACGGGCGGTGGCGTCTCGCCGATCTCGGCGTCGGACTGCGGCGAGACGACGCGGACCGGTGTGGAGGCCAGGGCGAGCCACGGGATGCCGTTGCTCGCTGTCACGGCCAGCGCGACCGTCAGTGCGAGCACGTGCCCGGCGGGCGCGTCCCCGGTGGCGACGACGACGCCGGCGAGACCGAGCACCGCGCCGGCCGTGACCGGGACGACCGCCACCTCCCTCCGCGCGGGGAGCACCCCGGCGGCGACGAGACCGGCCGCGAGCGCTCCGGCTCCTGCTGCTGCAGCGGGCCAGCCCCAGATGCCCGCCGGCCCGGGCGTGGGGAGGAGGAGACCGCCCACGGCCCAGAACGCGGCGGCGCACAGGACGAGCGCCTGGGCGCCGAGGAGGTACTGCTCGCGGCGGCCGACGACCGCGGCTGCGGCGACGACGAGCGCCCCGGCGACGAGAGCGACGACAGGTGGCAGTGACGAACCGTCCGAGGACCCGAGGATCAGCACCGCGCCCGAGAGGAGGAACGCGACAGCCGCACCGACGGCCGTCCTGGCGGAGTCCTGGGGCGTCCAGGGCGCCGAGTCCCTCTCGACCGCGTCGGCGACGGCCTCGACGACGTCGTCGTAGACGCGGTGGTCGGTCGTCGTCGCGCCGGCCTCGAGCGTGAGGACCTCGCCGTCGGTGATGCCCTGAGCGATGAGCGAGACCGATGTGTCGAGCTCCTGGCCGTCGGCGCGGAGCAGCCTGTACCCGCCGTACACGGTCGACGGGTCGAGGAGGCGAAGGCTGCGGGCGAGCCCCGGGACGAGCTCGGCGAGGGGGATGCTCCCGGGAGCCCCCACGTCGAGGCGGCGGTCTCCGGCGACGACGGAGATCCGCACAAGGGTGCCCAGGGCGGTGGGAGCGGACGGAGCCTCGACCATGGTGGTCCTCGGGTGGGTTCGTGCGAGGGGGACCCGCCAAGCATAGTGACCCCGCGTCGGTGGACCCTCGACGCTCACGCGGGGGAGAGGTCCCCATCGTGCAGGATCCCCGAGGAGCGCCGATCCGTGCCGCTCATGGGGACCTCTACCCACGGCAGCGGGGTGCGCTGCGCGTGCTCGACGCCCTACTGTCCGAGGAGTCACCGGGGTCCGTCCTGGTGCGGCACCCGCCGACCGGCCGGTGTGTTGACCTGGCCCCAGGGGGCCTGTGAAGGGAGTTCGTCGTGGCAGGTGAAGTCACCGCAGTCGAAGGCGCGCTGAAGCAGGGTGCGCAGGCCGTCGTCCGGTCCCGGGGGGACCTGGAGAAGGAGCTGGGTGCGCTCGAGGGAAAGCTGTCCGTCATCGGACAGGCGTGGTCGGGGCAGGGCGCAGTGGCGTTCCAGCAGCTCATGACCCGTTGGCGCGAGGACGCCAGGAAGATGGTCTCTGCGCTGGACGACTTCGAGCGCAACCTCGAGTCGTCGTCGACGACGTACGACAGCACCGACGACTCGCAGTCCGTCGCCATGCGCAACCTCGCATCCCGCCTCGGCTGAACACCTCTCCACGGATCAGGAAGGACACACCAACATGAGCGATCTCAAGGTCAACTTCGGTGCCCTCAGCAACGCTGCGGCGGACATCCAGGGAAGCGCCGGCACGCTTCAGCGCATCCTCGACGACATGGACTCGGCTCTCCAGCCGCTGCGGGCGAACTGGGACGGTGAGGCGTCGTCGGCGTACACCACGGCGAAGACGCAGTGGACGACAGCAATCACCGACATGAAGGCTCTGCTCGAGGACGTCGGGCGTGCCGTTAGGTCGAGCAACGAGGACTACCAGTCGGCAGAGCGGTCGAACGCGCAGCGCTGGTAGCAGCCTCGGTCGTGCCGAGCGCGGTCCGCGGTCTCCGCGCGCCGCCGTCCCGGTGCGACTTTCGGTAGGTTGGGGCCGTCACGGTGCACGAGCGCGGCAGGGGACGGCGCGGACGAGAGCACGGACGACCACGGACGAAGGGAACACGATGAGCAACGAAGGCCAGGCGCCGCACGAGGGCGGGTACCCGCCCCACGGCGCGCCGACCTCGGGGGCGCAGCCCGCCTCCTACCCGCCTGCCCACGGTGGGCCGGCGGCGCAGGCGCCCCAGCCGGGTCAGTACGCACCGCAGCCCGGGCAGCACTCACCGCAGCAGGGTCACTACGGCGCCCCCGGGGGGTACGCGCCCCAGCCCGGACAGTACGCCGCGCCTGGTCAGCCCGGGGCGCAGCAGCCTGCCGCGCCCCGCCCCAACCCGTTCGCCGGGATTCCTGCGGCGGACTTCGTCCGGGACGGGGTCGCTGCCCTCCTGCTCCTCGTGTCGTTGGCGCTGCCGGTCACGATCGGCACCGGCTACGAGGGGGTGAGCGACCGCTTCCACTACGTGGTGATCCTCGCGGCGGTCGTGTCCATCGTCTCACTGGCGCTCCCGTACCTCGCCCGGGCGAACGTGTTCCCACCGAGCTGGACGGTGCACACGACGCGCCTCGTGCGTCTCCTCGCCAACGCCCCCTACGTGGTCGTGCTCCTCGTGTACGTGGTGCTCGACGCCCTGACGAACGACGACGTGCAGGGCGTCGGGACGACGTTCGCCCTCGGCCTCGCGGGCGCGGTGCTCGCGGCGCAGCCACGTCAGTGCGAGATGGGACCCGAGGACCAGGATCGAGCGGTGAGCGTCCTGTGGTGGCGGATCACGGCCGGGATCGGGGCGTTCATCGCGCTCACCTCCGTCGTCTCCCTCGTCCTGTTCCTCATCGATGCCGGTGACTACGCCGACATCGGCTTCCTCTACGTCGTCGGCCCGATCGTCGCGTGGCTCCTCACCGTCGCATTCAGCCTCTGGGCGATCTTCGGCACCGTCGTCCAGCGGTCGTCGTCGTGGCGGCTGACCCTCATCGGGCTCGGGACCGTCCTCGTGTGCGCGTTCGTGTTCGGCGCTGGCGACGACGCGTCCCTCGTCAAGGTCCAGTCGATGCACCAGGTCGCCGGGGCCTTCGTCTATCCGTTGTCGCTCATGACGGGTCTCGGTGCGATCTTCGTGCCGGCTGCCGCGGCTGCCGCGGCTGCTCCTGCGACGGTCCGGGCGCTGTCCCGAGAGCCGCGGGAGCAGATCTGGTTCGGGACTGCGATCCACGCCCTCGAGTACCTCCTGGTCGTCGCCGGTTCCGCAGTCGTGGGCGCAGTCCTGTGGATGTTCCTCGAGGAGAACGGGCTCTACGGCGGCGACAAGCCGACCGGCGCGATCGTCACGACGATCATCCTCGGGCTGATCATCGCGGCCGGTGCCGTCTACGCACGGATGGAGCTCACGAAGAACACGGCCGGTGGGCGGATCCCCGCCCTCGCGGTCGCCGGGGGCACCTTCGTCCTGGGGCTCGTCATCCTCATCGTCGCGCCTACCGAGCAGTACAGAGACATGAAGTTCGTGACGGTAGGGCACCTGCTCCTGGCGTTCGGTCTGCCCGCGATGATCGCGATCGCACTCACCGGGCCCAAGGCCGTCCGTGAGTACTTCGCAGCGAACCGCCCCGCACCGCGCACGGTGAACGATTCCGCGTACCAGTGGACCGCACCTCAGGCGCAGGCGCCCGGCTACCAGCAAGCACCTCAGCAGCCCTACCAGCAGCAGGCCCCGACGACGGGTGCGTGGCAGACCCAGCAGGCACCCCCGCCCAGCGCTCCTGCACCGCAGGCTCCCGCTGCGCCGACCACCGACGGCGCTCCGTCGCACGGGTACACCGCGGCCCAGGCCGCCGACCCCGCGACGCCGCCCGCCGTGCTGGCGGACATCGTCCAGCACGCGCCGGAGCTCCGGGCGCAGGTCGCCGGGAACCCGACGACGTACCCGGCTCTCGTGGACTGGCTCGCCCAGCTCGGCGACCCCGACGTCGACGCGGCCCTGCGTAAGCGCAAGGGCTGACCCGCTCGACCCGGAGGGCCCCGGTGCACACCCGTGCACCGGGGCCCTCGTGCGTCTCCGCGAGACTCGCCGACACCTCGGACGTGTCGAGATTCACCCCGCGCAGACCTGGAGAGATGTCCCCATGGGAGCCGATGACCACTGGACGTAGTCTCTGCGGAGACAACCCATCGACGAGGTAGGACATGAACCCGAACGAGTACACGGCTGCCCAGGCCGCCGACCCATCGACGCCGCCCCCGCAGCTCGCCGACATCGCGACCCACCGCCCCGACCTGCGCGCCGCGGTGGCGTCCAACCCGGCCGCGTACCCGGAGCTGCTGCAGTGGTTGGGGTCGTTCGGTGACGCCGAGGTCGGCCGCGCGCTCGCGGCGCGAGGGCAGGCCGGACCACCCCACGGATCGATGCCTGCCGCACCGACCCAGGGGGACCCCGCAGCGGGAGCCCAGGGGTACGGCGCCGTGGGCGCCGGGTACGGCACGACTCCGCCCACCTCGGGCTACGGTGCGCAGCCGGCCTACGGGTCCCAGACCCCCTACGGCTCGCAGCAGCCCGCCTACGGCACGCAGGGCCACTCGGGCGCTGTCCCGTCATGGGCGCCTCAGGAGAAGCGGTCCCGGAAGAAGCTGTGGATCGGGCTGGGGGCTGCGGGCGTCGTGCTCGTCGGAGGCGGGGCGTTCGCGGCGAACGCCCTCTGGTTCTCCAAGACCGGCGGGGCGGAGAGCCCCGAGGCGGCCGTGACGCAGCTCGTCGAGGGTGTGGCGGAGAAGGACCTCGTCGCGGTCTACGGGGTGACGTCCCCGAGCGAGATCGGCCAGATGCAGACGGGCTTCGACCTCTTCGCGCGCCACATGGCCGACCAGGGTGTCGACGTCGAGGGCAAGGAGACCTTCGAGTCGTACCTCGACGCCTTCGAGCTCGAGCTCACCGGCCTCGAGCTCGAGGTGGAGGAGATCGAGGACGGGCTGGCCAAGGTCTCGGTCGTCGACGGCTCGCTCGAGATCGACGCCGACGCGGACCTGCTCGCCGACGCCACCGTCGAGTCCCTCGCCAAGGCCGAGGAGAGCCCTCTCTGGGAGCTCTTCGATCTTGCCGGGACGCCCGTGCCGTCCGAGGCCGAGATCCGTGAGGAGATGCTCGCCGGCGTCGAGGAGACGTTCCCCGTGACGGTCACGGCCGACGACCTGGTCCTCGAGCCCGCCGACCTCTCGAGCGCCCTCGACCTCGACGACTACGGGATCGACGCGCCGTCGGACGACCCGATCCTCCCGTTCCTCATGGCTGTCGAGGAGGACGGCGACTGGTACGTCAGCCCCTACGCCACGCTGATGGAGTACGCGCTCGTCGCCGAGGGCGGTGAGCGCGGGACGATGCCGTCCGACGACCTCGCGGGCGCGTTCGACTCGCCCGAGGCCGCTGCCGAGGGGTTCGTCCTCGGGATGAAGGACTACCTCCAGACCGGGGAGATCGACGAGTACATCAAGGCGTTCCCACTGGCGGACCGACGCCTCGTCACTCTGTACAGCAACCCGGCCCTCGAGTCTGCGGACATGGCCGAGATGCAGGCGGCCATGGAGGACCTCGACCTGTCGGCGAGCTTCTCCGTCCGCTCCGAGGAGGACGGGATCGCCTGGCTGACCCTCGACTCCATGGTCCTCGAGGGCGACATCGAGGGTGTGTCCGGACGCGTCGAGCTGAGCTCCGAGTGCTTCTCCGGCGACATGGACGGTGAGGTCGTCGAAGGCTGCATCGACGAGATCCCTGCCCTGGAGGAGCTCGGGGTGGGTGACCTCGCGCTCATCGCCGTCGAGGAGGACGGTGCCTGGTACATCAGCGGCGTCGGCACGGCGGGGGACTCCACCGGGCTCCTCGGTGCGAACGTGCTGCGGCTGTACGAGGAGGGCAAGCTCCTCGACGAGCAGTGGTGGATGGACAACCTCGGGATCCTCGCCGACTACATGTAGTCCGTCGGAGGTGGATGCACGAAGGTCCGTCCTGCTGACCCGTCCGAGGGTCGGGGGCGGACCTTCGTGCATCCCCGGGAGTTCGCGGCCCCGCGGGTCGGACCGACCAAAGGGCGCCGACACGCGGGCACCCGGGTCGCTCGCGAGAACCCAGGGGTACAGTGGTCGGGTGCCAGACGTCGAGCAGGTCCGACTCCTCCTTCTGTGCCGCGGCGAGGCCTCGTAGGCCGGTCCCTCGCCGCGGTGGTTGGTGTGCCGGTCGACCACAACCGCCACTGAACGAAGAAGCACGGGGACCCTCATGAACGCACGGAACGCAGCCCAGAAGCCCTCCGCGATGCCGGTCGGCAAGTACCAGCCCTACGGGGATCAGATCCGGGTGGACCTGCCGGACCGCACCTGGCCGGACCGCGTCATCACCACCGCGCCCCGCTGGTGCGCGGTCGACCTCCGCGACGGGAACCAGGCTCTGATCGAGCCGATGAACGCGGAGCGCAAGCTCCGCATGTTCGAGCTGCTCGTGGCGATGGGCTACAAGGAGATCGAGGTCGGGTTCCCCTCGGCCTCCCAGACCGACTTCGACTTCGTCCGGATGCTCGTCGAGGAGGGCAGAATCCCCGACGACGTCGTCATCCAGGTGCTCACCCAGGCCCGGGAGCACCTCATCGCACGGACCTACGAGTCCATCCGTGGCGCCAAGCAGGCGATCGTCCACCTGTACAACTCCACGTCCGTGCTGCAGCGCGAGGTCGTGTTCCGCACCGACGAGGACGGGATCGTCGACATCGCCCTCGAGGGCGCCAAGCTGTGCCGCAAGTTCGAGGAGACGATCCCCGAGACCACCGTGTACTACGAGTACTCGCCCGAGTCGTACACCGGCACCGAGCTCGAGTTCGCGGCGCGCATCTGCAACGAGGTCATCGAGGTCTTCGAGCCCACCCCCGACCGTAAGGTCATCATCAACCTGCCCGCCACCGTCGAGATGGCCACGCCGAACGTCTACGCGGACTCGATCGAGTGGATGAGCCGCAACCTCGCGCACCGCGAGAACGTCATCCTGTCGCTCCACCCGCACAACGACCGCGGGACCGCGGTGGCAGCCGCCGAGCTCGGCTACCAGGCGGGCGCCGACCGCATCGAGGGCTGCCTCTTCGGGAACGGCGAGCGCACGGGCAACGTCGACCTCGTCACTCTCGGCATGAACCTCTTCAGCCAGGGCATCGACCCCCAGGTCGACTTCTCGGACATCGACCACGTCCGACGGACCGTTGAGCACTGCAACCAGCTGGCCGTCCACGAGCGGCACCCGTACGCCGGTGACCTCGTCTTCACGGCGTTCTCCGGGTCCCACCAGGACGCCATCAAGAAGGGCCTCGACGCGATGCACGCACGCGCCGAGGCGGCAGGCTGCACCGTCGACGACCTCGTGTGGGGCGTGCCGTACCTGCCCATCGACCCCAAGGACGTGGGCCGCAGCTACGAGGCCGTCATCCGCGTGAACTCCCAGTCCGGGAAGGGCGGGATCTCCTACCTGCTCAAGACAGAGCGTCACCTGGACCTGCCGCGACGCCTGCAGATCGAGTTCTCCCGGGTGGTCCAGGGTGTCACCGACGCCGACGGGCGCGAGGTCACCGGTGAGGACATCTGGCAGATCTTCGCCGACGAGTACCTCCCGGCTGCCTCCGACGGGCGCCTCGAGCCCTGGGGCCGGTTCGCGCTGCACGGCACCCGCGCGTCGAGCTCCCAGGACGGGCCCGACACGCTGTCCGTCGACCTCGTCGACGACGGTGCACCGGTGACGCTCGAGGGGTCCGGCAACGGCCCGATCGCGGCCTTCGTCGACGCGCTGGCCGGCGTGGGGGTCGACGTGCGCGTCCTCGACTACGCGGAGCACGCCCTCTCCGAGGGTGGCGACGCGACCGCCGCCGCGTACGTGGAGTGCGCCGTCGGTGACGAGGTGCTCTGGGGGGTCGGCATCGACCCGTCCATCACGACGGCGTCCCTCAAGGCGATCATCTCCGCGGTCAACCGTGAGGGCCGCCTCACCGCCTGACGTGGTCCGTACCGTCGGTGCTCGCCCCGCAGGGGCGGGGACCGACGGTACGGTGCACCCGACGGATGGCGGACAATGGTGCGGTGGTCCTCTACCGAGACGAAGCACTCGTGCTCCGCACCCAGAAGCTGGGCGAGGCCGACCGGATCATCACCTTCCTCACCCGTGAGCACGGCAAGGTGCGGGCCGTCGGCAAAGGTGTCCGGCGCACGTCGTCCCGCTTCGGTGCGCGGCTCGAGCCCTTCATGTTCGTCGACGTCCAGCTCCACGTCGGGCGCAGCCTCGACGTCGTGACCCAGGTCGAGACCCTCGGACCCTACGCGCGGGCCATCTGCGCCGACTACGGCATGTACACCGCGGGGACGGTCATGCTCGAGATCGCCGACCGCCTCGTCGAGGCGGAGCGCGAACCCAGCGTCCAGCAGTTCTGGCTGCTCGCCGGGGCGCTGCGCGCCATGGCCGACGGGGCCCACGACCCCGGCCTGATCCTCGACTCCTACCTGCTGCGTGCGCTGGCCGTCGCCGGGTGGGCGCCGACGTTCACCGAGTGCGCCCGGTGCGGCGAACCCGGGCCGCACCGGGCGTTCTCGGTGTCCCAGGGCGGCGCCGTGTGCGCTCGGTGCCGTCAGCCCGGCTCCACCGCACCGGCCCCCGAGACCTTCGAGCTCCTCGCGGCGCTGCTCAGCGGCGACTGGTCGGTCGCCGACGCCTCCGGCGAGCGCAGCCGCCGGGAGGCCACCGGGCTCGTCGCGGCCTACAGCCAGTACCACCTCGAACGGACGCTGCGCTCGATGCGCATGGTCGACCGGGCGCCGCGCGTCCCGGTCCTCGTCCGGGGCGACGACGCCCACCCGTCGCCCACGGGCGGCACGACCCACCCACAGGGAGAGTGACGCATGGTCCGAGGACGTCGGCAGCCAGCAGCCACGGGAGCCAGGACGCCCGTGCCGCCCCCACCGCACCCGTCGGGAGCGGTCGCCCCGGCGATCCCCGCGGAGTTCGTGCCGCAGCACGTGGCCGTCGTCATGGACGGCAACGGCCGCTGGGCGAACTCCCGCGGCCTGCCGCGGACGGCGGGGCACGAGGCGGGGGAGGCCGCGCTCCTCGACGTGGTGGCGGGCGCGATCGAGGTGGGCGTGAAGCACGTCTCGGCGTACGCGTTCTCCACCGAGAACTGGAAGCGGTCCCCGGACGAGGTGCGGTTCCTCATGGGGTTCAACCGGGACGTGCTGCGCAGGCGACGTGACGTCATGAACGAGTGGGGCGTCCGTGTGCGGTGGGCGGGCCGCCGGCCGCGCCTGTGGCGCTCGGTCATCAAGGAGCTGGAGGACGCGGAGGCGCTCACCGCGGGGAACGACACGTGCACCCTGACCATGTGCGTGAACTACGGGGGACGCGCCGAGATCGCCGACGCCGCCAAGGCGATCGCGCGCGAGGTCGCCGCAGGCCGCCTCGACCCGGAGAAGGTCACGGAGAAGACCGTCGCTCGGTTCCTCGACGAGCCCGGCCTGCCCGACGTCGACCTCTTCCTGAGGTCCTCCGGGGAGCAGCGCACGTCGAACTTCATGTTGTGGCAGTCCGCGTACGCCGAGCTCGTCTTCCTCCCCGAACCATGGCCGGACGTGGACCGACGGAGCCTGTGGCGCGCGGTCGAGGAGTACGCGAGCCGGGACCGGCGCTACGGGGGAGCGGTCGACGCCATCAGCGCACCCCGGGAGGACGAGCCACGCGACGACGGGTGACGGTCCGCCGCAGGACGACGGCCAGGGTGGCCAGCGCGGCGAGCGCGAGCCCGACCGCCGCGGGCGCCGATCCGGCAGCGGTCGCCAGGGCCGCCTGCCAGGCGGCCCACCCGACCGTCGCGTAGATGGTCGCGTGGGCCACGCAGCCCAGGAGCATCGCCGGGAGGTAGTGCCGGAACGGCATCTGCGTGAGACCCGCGGCCCCGTTGACGACCGTCTTGAGACCGACGGTGAAGAAGCTCAGCGGGACCGCGAGGATGCCCCACCGGGTGAGGATGCGCACCCCCCGGTCCGCGGTGTCGCCCGACATCCATCGGCGAGCGCGCGCAGCCCATCGATCGCGTCGCGCCGCGGGGGGCGACGCCGCGTCAGGCGACACCCGCGTCAGGGCCTGGCGCGCGACCAGCCGTGCGATCCAGTACGTGGCCTGGGTCCGGGAGAAGACGACCGCGAAGAAGAACGCGAAGAGGATGCCGAGCGGCGCATCGCCCAGGGCGTCGGGCACGAGTCCTCAGCGTCGTGCGCACTCGGCGCAGGTGCCGAACAGCTCGATGGTGTGCTCGATGTCGGAGAACCCGTGCTGGGCCCCGACCTGACCGGCCCACGTCTCGACGGTGGGGCCGTCGATCTCCACGGTCGCACCGCAGGACCGGCACACCAGGTGGTGGTGGTGCTCGCTGCGCACGCACCGTCGGTAGAGGTTCTCGCCATCGCCGGTGCGCAGGACGTCGACCTCGCCGCCGTCGGCCAGGCTCTGCAGCGTCCGGTACACGGTCGCGAGCCCTGTGGAGTCCCCGCTCGACCGGAGGAGCTCGTGGAGCTGCTGGGCGCTGCGGAAGTCGTCGACGGAGTCGAGGAGATCGGCGATGGCGGCGCGCTGCCGCGTCATTCGCTGCATCTGTCGGCTCCTTCGGTGATCGAGACGTCGTCCATCATATCCGGGTGCGGATCGGCCGTGGCCCGCTGCGGTCGGACGAGAGGACGGAGCAGGGCGACCGCCACGTAGAGACCGACGGCGAGCACCACGATCGTGGCCCCCGGCGACTGCGCCTGCCAGTACGTGATGGACAGACCCGTGACGCAAACCGTGAGCCCGATGGTCATCGCGAGGCCCATGGTCCTGCGGAACGACGTCGTGACGAGCTGCGCGACGGCTACCGGGACGATCATCAGGGCGCTGACGAGGAGAAGCCCCACGACGCGCATGGACACCGTCACGGTGAGCGCGGCCACCACGGCGACCGCGACGTTGAGCGCACGCACCGGGAGGCCCGACGCGCGGGCGAACTCCTCGTCGTGCGAGACGGCGAACAGGGCGGACCGCAGGCCGAGCCCGACACCGAGGATGACCACCCCCAGTCCGACGGTGAGGTACAGGTCCGAGGTCGTGACGGTCGAGATGGACCCGAAGAGGTACGCCATGAGGTTCGCGTTCGTCCCGCCGGCGATGCCGATGAGCAGCACGCCGCCGGCGATCCCGCCGTAGAACAGCAGTGCCAGCGCGACGTCGCCGCTCGTCCGGCCGCGCTCGCGGACCATCTCGATGGCGACGGCCCCGATGACGGCGGCCACGACGGCGCCGGGCACCGCGAGGACCTCTGAGTCGACGAGACCCATCGCTGAACCGACGAGCCACCCGAGGGCCACGCCCGTGAGGGCGACGTGCCCGATCCCGTCGCCCAGCAGCGAGAGCCGCCGCTGGACGAGGTACGTCCCCATGACGGGTGCCGCGAGGCCCACGATGACCGCGGCGATCAGGGATCGCTGCATGAGCGGCGTGGAGAGCATGCCGCCGAGCTCGGAGAGGAACGTCGTCATGAGCCGAAGCCCCCGTCCTGGATGAGGGAGACCGTGGGTTCGTCGTCGCCCTCGTGCGGGTGCACGTGCACGTGGCTGTCGCCGGCGTGCTCGGCGGTGGGCAGGGGGGCGGGCCCGTCGTGCACCTTGCGGCCGTGCCGCAGCACGACGGAGCGCGTCACGAGGGGAGCGAGGGACCCGAGCTCGTGGAGCACGACCAGGAGGGTGGTGCCCTGTCGCACGAGTCCGGCGAGGGTCTCGGCGAAGGCCGTCTGGCTCGGGTGGTCGACGCCGGCGACGGGTTCGTCGAGGACGAGGAGGTCCGGCTCGCGGACGAGGGCGCGGGCGATGAGGACCCGCTGCTGCTGGCCTCCGGAGAGCTCGCTCACGCCGTGCTGGGCCCGGTCGGCGAGCCCCACCTGCTCGAGGGCGGCGAGGGTGCGCTCGCGCGCGTCGCGCGGGAGCCGGAGCCGGCGACCGTGGAGGAGGCCCGAGGCGACGACCTCGGCCGCCGTCGAGGGGACACCGGTGCCGGCGCTCACGCGCTGGGGCACGTACCCGATGCGGGACCAGGGGACCTGGCGGCCCAGGGAGGCGCCGAAGAGGGAGACGGTCCCCTGCGACGCAGGGAGGATCCCCACGAGGGACCGGACGAGGGTCGACTTCCCCGACCCGTTGGCCCCGAGGAGCGCGACGACCTCACCGTCGTCGACGGTGAGGTCGATGCCGCGCAGGATGTGGCTCGCCCCGATCCTCACGTGGAGCCCGCGGGCCTCGACCGCGGGGACAGCGGTGCGCGTCGTGTCCGTCGTCATGCGCACCCGAGGCCGGTACGCAGGGACTCGAGGTTCGAGAGCATGACTGAACGGTAGTCGCTCTCCGGGTCCGTGAGGCCCTCGAGCGGGTCGAGGACGGCCGTGCCCACCCCGAGGTCCGACGCGAGGGTGTCGGTGACCTTGCTGCTCGCGAGCGTCTCGAAGTAGATGGTGCTGACGTCGTTCTCCCGCACGACGTCGGAGACCTCGCGCAAGCGCGCGGGGGAGGGGTCGGCCTCGGGGTCGATGCCCGAGATGCCCACCTGCTCGAGGCCGTAGCGCTCCGCGAGGTACCCGAACGCCTCGTGCGAGGTGACGAGGACCGAGCCCTCACACTGCTGGAGGGCCGACGAGTACTCCGCGTCGAGGTCGGTCAGGCCCGCGACGAGCTCGGCGCCCCGGGCGGCGTAGGCGTCGGCGTTGGCCGGGTCCACGGCCGAGAGCTCGGCGACGACGTCCTCGCTCACCGCCGCGAGCCGCGTCGGGTCGAGCCAGAAGTGCGGGTCGAGCGACCCGTGGTCGTGCTCGTCCTCGTCGGCGTGCTCGGCGTGCTCCTCCGCCGTCTCGCCCTCGTGCCCTTCCTCACGCCCGTCCTCGAGCGCTGCGGCGTCCGCGGCGTCCACCACGTGCTCTGGCGCCTGTGCCGCGACCGCCTCGTCGACGGCCGGCTGGAAGTCGGAGAGGTAGACGACGAGGTCCGCGTCCGCGACCTTGCGCGCGTGAGCCGGGGAGAGCTCGAGGTCGTGGGGCTCCGCGCCGGGGGGCGTGAGCGACTCGACCGTGACGAGGTCACCCCCCACCTGCTCCGTGACGTACTGGAGCGGGTAGAAGGAGGCGAGCACTTGCACGCGACCGTCGTCCGGCTCGGTCGCGCACCCGCCGACGGCGAGGGCGAGCACCGCGCTCGCCGTCGTGACGAGGGCCGCACGGCGCGCGCGCGAGGGGCGGTGGGCTGACGAGGCTGCGAACATGAACATCATTCTCAGTTATCGGGTGCCGGGAAGTCAAAACGCCCGGGCGCCCTGTTCTTGTACCCTTGGAGGTTGGCACGGACACCGGTGCGCGGCCGCGCGCGTCCCGACCGACGGTCGGTCCCGCACCGTCCCTGCCGTCCGCCCCGCGAGCCACGCGAGGGCGCCGACCACGCACTGGAGTGATACCTGTGGCCTCAACGCCGTCCCGCCTCGATTCCGTCGTCTCCCTCGCGAAGCGCCGCGGCTTCGTCTTCCAGTCCGGCGAGATCTACGGCGGGTCGCGCTCGGCGTGGGACTACGGGCCCCTGGGCGTCGAGCTCAAGGAGAACATCAAGCGCCAGTGGTGGCGCACGATGGTGCAGAGTCGAGACGACGTCGTCGGCCTCGACTCCGCCGTGATCCTGCCCCGCCAGGTGTGGGTCGCCTCCGGCCACGTCGGGGTGTTCACCGACCCGCTCACCGAGTGCCTCTCCTGCCACAAGCGCTTCCGCGAGGACCAGATGCTCGAGGAGTTCGAGGAGAAGAAGGGCCGTGCCCCCGAGAACGGCCTCGCCGACATCGCCTGCGCCAACTGCGGTACCCGCGGCCAGTGGACCGAGCCGCGCGACTTCAACATGATGCTCAAGACGCACCTGGGCCCCGTCGAGGACGAGTCCGGCCTGCACTACCTGCGCCCCGAGACCGCGCAGGGCATCTTCGTGAACTTCGCCAACGTGCTCGGCGCGAGCCGACGCAAGCCGCCCTTCGGCATCGGCCAGATCGGAAAGTCGTTCCGCAACGAGATCACCCCGGGCAACTTCATCTTCCGCACCCGGGAGTTCGAACAGATGGAGATGGAGTTCTTCGTCGAGCCCGGCACGGACGCCGAGTGGCACCAGTACTGGATCGACACCCGCACGGCCTGGTACACGGACCTGGGAATCTCCCCGGAGAACCTGCGCCACTACGAGCACCCGGCCGAGAAGCTCTCCCACTACTCGACGCGCACCGTCGACATCGAGTACCGCTTCGGGTTCACCGGCAGCGAGTGGGGCGAGCTCGAGGGCATCGCCAACCGCACCGACTTCGACCTCAAGACGCACGCGGAGCACTCCGGCAAGGACCTCAGCTACTTCGACCAGGGCAAGAACGAGCGCTGGGTGCCGTACGTCATCGAGCCCGCCGCCGGCCTCACCCGCTCCCTCATGGCGTTCCTCGTCGAGGCGTACGCCGAGGACGAGGCGCCCAACGCCAAGGGTGGGGTCGACGTGCGCACCGTCCTCAAGCTCGACCCGCGTCTCGCGCCCGTCAAGGCGGCCGTCCTGCCGCTCAGCCGCAACGAGAGCCTCTCGCCCAAGGCGCGCGACCTCGCGGCCGAGCTCCGCCGGACGTGGAACGTCGAGTTCGACGACGCGGGGGCCATCGGCCGTCGGTACCGTCGCCAGGACGAGATCGGGACGCCGTTCTGCATCACCGTGGACTTCGACACGCTCGAGGACCAGGCCGTGACCATCCGTCACCGCGACGACATGACGCAGGAGCGTGTCGCCCTCGACCAGGTCACCTCCTACCTCGCTGCCCGCCTCGTCGGAGCCTGACCCGCGTGACCACGAGCACCGCACCCGCCCGGAGCGGGGGGATCCTCCCCCCGCTCCGCATCGGGCAGCACACCATCCCGTCGCCGGTCGTCCTCGCCCCCATGGCGGGGGTGACCAACACGGCCTTCCGGAAGCTGTGCCGCGAGCACGGCCCTGGCGGGCTCTACGTCGCCGAGATGGTCACCTCGCGGGCGATCGTCGAGCGCAACGTCGAGGCGTTGCGCATCGTGACGTTCGAGGACGGCGAGTCACCGCGGTCCGCCCAGGTGTACGGGGTGGACCCGGCCACGGTGGCCGCCGCGGTGCGGATCATCGCGGGGGAGGGGCGGGCCGACCACGTCGACCTCAACTTCGGGTGCCCCGTGCCCAAGGTGACGAAGAAGGGTGGCGGCGCCGTCCTCCCGTGGAAGCGGGAGCTGTTCACGCGGATCGTCGACGCCGCGGTCGAGGCAGCCGCCAGGTACGACGTCCCGGTCACCGTGAAGATGCGCAAGGGCATCGACGACGACCACCTCACGTACCTCGAGGCAGGGCTCGTCGCGGAGCAGGCCGGCGTGGCTGCGGTCGCGCTGCACGCACGGACCGCTGCCGACTACTACTCCGGCACGGCCGACTGGTCGGCCATCCGCCTCCTCAAGGAGACCGTGACGAGCATCCCGGTGCTCGGCAACGGTGACATCTGGTCCGCCGAGGACGCCCTCGAGATGGTGCGGCAGACGGGGTGCGACGGCGTCGTCGTCGGCCGAGGGTGCCAGGGTCGGCCCTGGCTCTTCGCCGACCTCATGGCGGCCTTCGCTGGCTCGGACGAGCGGGTGCGTCCGGGGCTGGGATACGTCGCCGAGACGATCTACCGGCACGGCGAGCTCATGGTCGAGTTCTTCGAGGACGAGGGGAAGGGCACCCGGGACCTGCGCAAGCACATGGCCTGGTACCTCAAGGGGTACGCCGTGGGTGGCGACGCGCGCCGCGGCCTCGCCCTCGTGTCCTCCCTCGCCGAGCTCCGCGAACGCCTCGACGCGCTCGACCTCGACCAGCCCTACCCGGGGAAGGACGCGGAGGGGCAGCGGGGCCGCCAGGGATCGCCCAAGCAGCCCCACGTCCCGTACGGCTGGCTCGACTCCCGAGAGCTGAGCGACGAGCACCGGGCCAAGCTCCTCGAGGCCGAGCTCAGCGTCTCCGGGGGCTGACGCCCACCCGGAGAACCAGGTCGGCGCAAGACCAGGTCAGTAGGTGAAGCGGTCCACGGTGGCGCGGAGGTCCGCCGACAGGCGGTCGACCCCGTCGACGGACACCCCCATCGTCCCGACGGTGTCCGCCGAGGAGGCTGCTGCTCTCGCGACTCCGCCGATGGTCGCGGCGATCTCGCCAGACCCCGTCGCCGCCTCCGCGACCGAGCGTGACATCTCGGTCGTCGTCGCCGTCTGCTCCTCGACGGCCGAGGCGATGGTCAGCTGGTAGTCGTTGATGCGGGCCACGGTCTCCGTGATCTCGGCGATCGCCGCCACGGCCTGCTCCGTCTGCTCCTGGTTGCGGGTGATGCGGCGCGTGATGTCCTCCGCGGCGCGTGCCGACTCCTGGGCGAGGTCCTTGACCTCGGAGGCGACCACGGCGAATCCCTTGCCGGCCTCGCCTGCGCGGGCGGCCTCGATGGTCGCGTTGAGGGCCAGGAGGTTGGTCTGCTCGGCGATGGACGTGATGGCACGGAGCACCCCGCCGATCTCTCGCGCGCTGTCACCGAGCTCGGTGACCGTCCGCGACGTGCTCTGCGCCTGCGCGACCGCCCTCGTCGACGCCCCCGCCGCGTCGTTGGCGCTCTGGGCGATCTCACGGATGGACGCGCCCATCTGCTCCGCGCCCGCAGCGACCGTCGCGACGTTGCGGCTCACCTGCTCGGCGGCCGTCGCGACCACACCGGCCTGCGAGCTCGCGTCGTCGGTGGCGCGCGCGACCTCGGCCCCCGAGGAGGTCAGGGTCGACGCGGCGGCGCCCACCGCGGCAGCCGATGTCGAGACCTGGGCGAACGCCGCACGCAGGGCGGCCTGGGCCGTCTCGAGCGCGTGGGCCATGAGGGAGACCTCGTCGCGGGTGGTCCCCGTGGGGGCCCCACCGGGGCGTGCTGCGGAGACGGTGAGGTCCCCGGCGGCCATGGCGTCGAGCGCGGTCACCGCACGTCGCAGCGGCCGCACGACGGAGCGCGTGGTGACGAGCCCGAGGCCGACGGCGAGGAGGATCGCGGCGACCGCGACGGCGAGGATCGTCGTGCGTGAGACGGTCGCCGCACGGCTGCTCGACGCAGTCAGGTCCTCGACGCGGGAGTCGACGAGGGCGCGGAGCTCGTCCGTGTCGTCGAGCAGCTCGCTCCATGCCGTGTCGAGGTCCTCGTTGAGGAGGTCGTAGGCCTCCGCCATCGACGCGTCGTCGCCCTCGGCGATGAGGCCGATCATGCGGTCGGTGATCTCGAAGTACGAGTCCCACGCGGGGCGGAGGCCCGCCACGACGGTCGACTCGGCAGGGGCCAGGTCGGACGCCTCGAGGGCCTCGAGCACGCGGTACGCCTCCTGGCGTGACTCGTCGAGCCCGGCGAGGTTCGAGCTGTCGTCCGCCGTCGCGGCGTCGGACCCGTCGACGACGGCCTCGGTGAAGATGTAGCCCTGCCATCCGCTCACGTCGGCGTCGAGGTACTTGAGCTCGGCGACCAGGTCGCGCAGCTCGCTGAGCTCCGCGGTCTCGACCCGCGCGGCGCTCGACCGGGCGTCGCCCACGAGGCCCGCACCGGCGACCACTCCGAGGAGGACGCACAGTGTTCCGAAGGCGACGGCGAGGCGACGCCCGATGGACAGGCGGATGAATCGGGAGAGCATGAGGTGTCCTCGGGTGGTGCGGCAGGGGTCCACCGCTCCCATCGGGCGGGTGCCGCACGTCATGAGGGGCGGGGCCGGGTGGGCCTGCTCACCATCGGCCGGGGGCGGTACGAGCTCCGCGCCCGGGGCTCACGCGTCGGCCGGCAGCTGACCGGAGGGGACCGGGATCTCGATCCCCGCTGCCACAGGGGTGCCCAGGTCGGGCGTCCCGTCGGCACGCCACGTGAACGGTTGCGCGTGGACCACACGGTCCCACCCGGATCCCGAGGACCGTGCCGCGTGGTAGACCATCCAGCTCTCCGTGCCGTCCGGTGATCGGACGAAGGAGCCGTGCCCGGGGCCGAAGACGTCGTCGGTCTTCGCGAACACGGGGTCCGGGGACCGCGTCCACGACGACGGGTCGAGGACGGGGCCGTCACCGAGCGAGAGCAGACCGTAGGCGTAGTCGTCGGTCCAGCTGCCGCTCGCGGAGTACACGATGAACGTCCGGCCCTCGTTGAGCAGGACCTGCGGGCCCTCCTGGATCGGCATCGCCCGCGTCTCCCACGGCAGCGTCGGCTCGGACAGCAGGACGCGTGGCCCGGAGATCGTCACGGGGTCGCTCATGGGTGCCACGTAGAGGTTCTGCTGTCCGTCGGTGTCGCCCTCCCACCCGGACCAGACGAAGTACCGCTGCCCGTCGTCGACGAAGGTCGTGCCGTCGATCGCCCAGCGATCGGTGTCGTCGGTCACCTGGCCGCGGTCGACGTAGGTTCCCTGCGGGTCGGTGCCCTCGCTCTCGAGCGCGAACATCCGGTGGTTCGCGTTGTCACCGTCGCAGGTCGTCGCCGCGAAGTAGACGAACCACCGGTCGTCGACCGGGTGGAGCTCGGGGGCCCAGACGTCGCGGCAGGCGGGGCCGTCGAGGGGCGGCTCCCAGATCTTGACGCTGGTCCCCGACCAGTAGACGTCCGTGAGGTTCGCGGGTGACGAGCGGGTGACCCAGAGGGACCCTCCGCTCCGGCTCTCGACGAGGTAGTAGGCCCCGTCGTGCTCGATGACGTACGGGTCGTTCCCGACGTCGGCGACGGGGTTGGCGAACGTGGCGGCCGAGGTCTCCGCAGCGGGAGCCGACACGCCGTCCGTGCTCCCGCACGCCACGAGCGCCAGCGCCGTGATGGCCAGAGGTACGGCGGCCCTCCGCGCGAGGGGCCTCATCCCTTGAGGCCCGTCGTCGCGACGCTCTCGATGATCTTGCGCTGGGCGAGCACGAAGACGACGAGCGCGGGGACGCTCGCGATGACGGCACCCGCCATGATGAGCGGCTGGTCCTCGTGGTGGGCGCCCTGGAGCAGGGGCAGCCCGGCGGGCAGGGTGAGCGTCGTCTTCGTGTACAGCACGTAGACCGGCCAGAGGAAGTCGTTCCAGCTCGCGAGGAACGTGATGACCGCGATCGTCGACAGCGGTGCCTGGGCGAGCGGGAGCATGACCGAGCGGAACACCTGGTAGTCGCTGGCGCCGTCCAGCCGGGCGGCCTCGTCGAGCTCGTCGGGCAGGCTGAGGAAGAACTGCCGCAGGAAGAACACCCCGAAGGCACCACCGACGGGCGGGAGGACGAGTGCCGTCAGGGTGTCGAGCAGCCCGAGGTTGCTCACGATGATGTAGTTCGGGATGAGGAAGATGAAGCCGGGGAGGAAGAGGGTTCCGACGACCATCGAGAAGACGAGCCCGCGCCCGCGGAAGCGGAACCTCGCGAGCGCGTAGCCGGCGAGGGCCGCGGTGGTGACCACGAGGGCGGTCGTCACGGTCGCGACGACCACGCTGTTGACGAACCAGCGGAGCACGGGGTCCTTCGAGTCCCAGGACAGCAGCGGCTCGAAGGACCCGGTCGTCACGGGCGAGGGGATGAGCGACGTGCTCACGGTGGCGTCGACCTGGGTCTTGAGCGAGGTCGAGATCATCCAGACGATCGGCGCGACGAAGAGCAGGGCGAGCCCGCACAGAACGACGTAGAGCACGACGCGTGAGCCGCCGCCGCGTCGGGCGGCCCCCGGTCGCGCCGCGCGGGTACGCTCCTCGGCTGTCGAGCCCGGGCGGTCGATGGTCGGTGTCGTCATGAGTCGTCCCGTCGGGCCGCGAGGAATCGGAAGTTGAGGAGGCTGACGACCATGAGGACCACCGCGAGAACATAGCTCATCGCGGACGCCGCACCCATGCGGAACTGACCGAGGCCGGTCTCGGACATGTACATGATCGCCGAGCGGGTGGCCCCGTTCGGGTCGCCGGCGGTCATGATGTACGACTGGCCGAACAGGTTCGCGGAGGCGAGCACCGTGATCATCACGATGAAGACGATGACGGGCCGCAGGCCCGGGAGCGTCACGTGACGCAGCTGAGCCCACCGGCCGGCGCCGTCGAGCTCGGCCGCCTCGTACTGGTCACGGGGGATGGCCTGCAGACCGGCGAGGTAGATGATCGCGTTGAACCCGAGCGTCCACCAGAGCGTGGCACCGACGAGCGACACCCACGCCCAGGGAAGCTGCTGGAGCCAGGGCGTGGTGTCGGGGAGGCCGACCATCCCGAGGAGCTTGTTGACGATGCCGTGCTGGGTGTCGAGCATGAAGCGCCACAGGACTCCGACGACGGCCACGCCCAGGACGTAGGGGGCGAAGAAGATCGCCCGGAACGCCGTCCGCCCGCGGAACGGCCGGTTGACGAGGAGCGCGACCCCGAGCGGGAGCGTGACCAGCAGCGGCACGCTGAGCAGGGTGAACGTCCCGGTCGCCCCCATGCTGCGCCAGAAGGGCTCGAAGTCCCGGGTGCCCGGGGTGAAGAGCTTCACGTAGTTGTCGAGCCCGACGAAGGGTCGGTTCGGGAAGGTGAAGTGCCAGTCGAAGAGCGAGACGTACAGCCCGAAGAGCGCCGGGCCGAGCACGAACAGCCCGAAGAAGCACAGGTAGGGGGCGAGGAAGAGCCAGGGGGTCGATCGCCTGCCGGGGCGGTTCCCCGACGGCTGCCCGACCGGGGCCGTCACCACCCGGGCGGCAGCCCTGCGGCTCGGAGCACTGGTTGCCATGGGATCAGTAGCCGAACTTGCTCTTGTTCTCGGTGACGATGAGCTGGGCTGCCGTGGCCGCCTCGTCGAGGGCGTCCTGGGGGGTGGCCTCGCCGAGCAGCACCGCGTTGATGGCGTCCTCCAGCTCGCCCTGCGACTCCGGGAGGCCCGGGAAGTTCTGCGGCAGGACGGTCTTGTCGATGAGCGGCCCGAAGACGTCCATGCCGGGAAGGGCCTGGAACTCCGCGCTGTCGCGGACGCTCGCCCGGGCGGGCACCTGGTTGGCCTTCGCCCACTCGATGGAGTCCGAGCTCATCGAGTTGATGAAGTAGGCGGCGGCGGCGAGCTTGTCCGGGTCGTCCTCGACCTGCGTGGTGGCGGTGAACTGGTGCGAGCTGCCCCAGGTGACGTCGTCGTCCCCGATCGCCGGGAGGGGGGCGACGCCCCACTCGATCGCGTCGAAGGTCGGGTTGCTCTGCTCCCAGATCCCGCCGATGACGTAGGCGTTCTGGTCGGTGGTGAAGGCCTTCCAGTACCCGTCCTGACCGACGTTCGCCGGGCTGTAACCCTTGGTGACGAGGTCCGACATCCAGGTGAGCGCCTGGACGCCCGCCTCGTCGTTCCATGTGACGGTCGCGCCGTCGTCGCTGTAGAGCTGCCCCCCGAACTGCGCGTCGAGGGCGACGAACCAGGTGCGCATCCATCCCGAGGAGTCGATCCACATGCCCTGGACACCCTGCTCCTTGAGCGTCTCGAGGTTGGCCTCGAGCTCGGCGCCTGTGGTCGGCGGGGCGTCGGGGTCGATGCCGGCGGCCTCGAGGACGCCCTTGTTGTAGTACAGCGCGTGCATGTGGACGTCGAGCGGGATCCCGTAGCGGGCGTCCTGGTAGAGACCGCCCGCCCAGACTGCTTCCGCGAAGTCGGACTCCTGGAGCCCGAGCTCGGTGGCCACGCCGTCGAGCGGCGTGAGGGCGCCCTGAGCGGCCTGTGTCGAGACCTGGTCCATGTGCATGACCGCGACGTCCGGCCCGTTGCCGGAGCGCACGGCGATGGGGAGCTTCGTGTAGAAGTCGGCCCACTCCATCGTCGTCGTCTTCACGGTGATGTTCGGGTTGTCGGCGTTGAAGTCCTCGACCATGGAGTCGAAGTACGCGCCGTCGGCGCCGGTGAAGCCGTTCCAGAACGAGAGCTCGACCGCGGGCCCGTCGTAGGAGCTCCCGCTGATCGCGGTGCCGTCGATCGTGTCGTCGGCCCCTCCGCACGCGGCGAGCGCCGTGGCGAGGGTGAGGACGGAGACTGATGCGGCGATTCGTCGAAGTCTGACGTGCATGGCTGGTGACTCTCCTTTGAGTGAGCAGGCTCGTGACCGGACGAGGTGACGCCGTCACCGTGACCTCGATGTCGATCATCACGTTACAGCGCTGTAAATTTGAGTGTCAAGAGAAGGGGCGATGAGGCTGTGATTCAGCGAGGGGGCGGTGTGCGGGAGTGCCGAGTGAGACAAACAGGTGCCCGTGGGGCTCCCATTCATCTTTACAGCGCTGTAGGGTTCGACCAAGATTTCTCGACGAGGAGGACTCATGCGACTGCCCGCGCCACCCCGACCGGCCCTGCGCACCAGGAGGCTCGTGCGCACCGGGCCTCGCGTCCAGCAGGAGGTGCGGCGGTCCCGCGGGCTCGCCGCCGCGCTCGCCACGCTGCTCCTCGCTGCCGCCCCCGCTGCTGCGGCAGCCCAGGCGGGGACGCCGAGCGTCTCCGGCCCGGACGGCACCGGAGGAGAAGGGGCGACGGCCCTCGCGGTCGCGCCACCCCCGTCGCCCACCGACGCGCCCAGCTACACCAACCCGCTCCGGCTGGAGCTCGGTGACGGCCTCCTCGCCGAGCAGTGCGCCGACCCGGACATCGTCCGTTCGCAGGACCCCGCGGACCCTGCCTGGTACCTCTTCTGCACGCGCGACGCCCTCTCGCCCGAGCTCACGGAACCCGACGGGTCGCTCACCTTCTCGAACATCCCCACCTACAGGTCGACAGACCTCGTCACCTGGACGTTCCTGTCCGAGGCGTTGCCCACCACGCCCGAGTGGGTCGGTGACGGTGACATGTGGGCGCCCGACGTCGCGTTCGTCGACGGTCGGTACGTGCTCTACTTCACCGCGACGGCGACGGCACAGGCCGGCGGGGGCTCGGCGATCGGCGCCGCGACGAGCGACAGCCTCGCCGGTCCGTGGGTGGACTCGGGAGGCCCCGTCGTCGAGCCCATGGCACCGGCCGGCGGCTCGCCCGACGACCGGCGCTGGATCTTCGATCCCGAGGTCCTCACGGTGGGCGACTCCTCCTACGTCTACTTCGGCAGCTACCATGGCGGCGTCTCCGTCCGGAGCCTCAGCCCCGACGGCCTCCGCTCGGACCCCGCGAGCCAGGTCCAGGTGGTGATCCCGAACAGGTACGAGGGCACGCACATCGTCGAGCGCGACGGATGGTTCTACCTGCTCGGTTCCGCGACGAACTGCTGCGCCGGGCCGTCGACCGGCTACGCCGTGCTCGCCGGGCGGTCCCGGAGCCCCTTCGGGCCCTTCGTCGACCGCACCGGGGCGTCGCTGCTCGCCGGGCGCGTCGGCGGGACGCCCGTCCTGCACCAGAACGGCAACCGGTGGATCGGGACCGGGCACCACACCGTCGTCGACGACTTCGACGGTCAGCAGTGGATCGTCTACCACGCCGTGGACCGCGACCAGCCCTACATGGAGGGGGCCTCCGCGTACACGCGCCGCCCCGCGCTCATGGACCCGCTCGACTGGGTGGACGGCTGGCCCGTCGTCCGCGGTGGGCGCGGCCCGTCCGACGAGCCCGTCCCGGGCCCGGCGGCGCAGCCCGGTCAGACCACCGCCTACGCCGTGGACCCGGTGCAGCCCTTGATCCCCGGGCCCGTCATGGAGGACCTCTCCGACGACTTCGCGGGAACGACCCTCGCGTCCCGGTGGACGTGGTCCCGCCCGCCGCTCGAGGGGAGCGTCCGTGTCGACGACGGCCTGACGTGGGCCACGCAGCCGAGCGACCTCACCGGCGACCCCGACGACCCGACGGCCGTGCTCACCCAGCCGGCACCCGACGGCGACTTCCTCGTCGACGTCGAGCTCAGCACGACCCTCCCCGCGGAGGGCTGTTGCCAGAACTACGTCCAGGCCGGCCTCGTGGTGACGACGGGCGACGGCTCGTTCGTCAAGCTCGTGACCGCGTCCATCTGGGAGACCCGGCAGACGGAGTTCGCCCGTCGCACCACCGATCTCGCGCCCGACGCCCCGGTGTACGGCAACACCGTCGGCGGACCTGTCGGCGAGCGGACCCACCTGCGCCTCGTGCGGACGCACTCCGACACCGAGGCCCTGTTCACGGCCTTCACGAGCATCGACGGCGACCGGTGGGACGAGGCCGGGACCTGGGCCCTCCCGCTCGGTGGCTCACCCAGCATCGGCCTCGTGTCGATGGGCGGCGCAGGCTTCGAGGCGACCTTCCACGCAGTCACCGTGCGGACCCTCGCATCGGACCCGGCGCCCACAGAACCCACTGCGCCCACCGACCCCTCGGTGCCCTCGCCCCCCGCCCCCACGCCTCCCACGACCGACCGCCCGGTGCCGCCCGTGACGGGCGAGCCGGTCGCCGGCTCCGGTCCCGACGTGGGGGCAGCGCCGAGCGGCCCCGCCGTCGGAGGCATCCTGCCCGGGGAGTCGCGAGCGGGCAGCCCGGACGGTGGGGCCCTCGCGGTGACCGGAGGGGCGCACCTCGACCTGCTCCTCTGGGCGGCCGCCCTCACGTCGCTCGGGCTGGGCCTCGTGGTGCTGCGCAGGGTGAGGAGCCGTCCATGACGACGTACGACCAGCCTGCGGGTGCGTCGCGGGTCCCGGGAGGTCCACGGTCCTTGGATACGATTCGACGATCACCGACCGAGGAGCGCCATGCCGAGAGTGCGGCTGCAGGACGTCGCCGAGCACGCGGGCGTCTCGACGAAGACCGTGTCGAACGTCGTCAACGACTACCCGCACGTCACCCCGGAGATGCGCGCGCGCGTCCTCGCCTCGATCGCCGAGCTCGGCTACCGGCCCAACGCCACGGCACGGCGTCTTGCCACCGGACGGACGGGCACGCTGGCGCTCGCGGTGTCGGACGTGAGCATCCCGTACTTCGCGGAGCTCGCCCGGACGGTCGCGCGCCAGGCCGCGGCCCGCGGGTACCGTCTGCTGCTCGAGCAGACGGGTGACAGCATCGAGGCCGAGCGCTCGATGCTCCTGGGCCGCGAGAGCGGGTTGGTCGACGGCCTGATCTTCCAGCCCTCGCGGCTCGAGACGGCCGAGCTCGCGCGGTACACGCTCCACGCGCCGATGGTGCTCATCGGGGAGAACGCCGCTCCCGACTCGGTCGACAACGTGATGATCGACAACGTGCGGGCGGCGCGGCGGGTGACCGACCACCTCGTGGGGCTGGGGTGCCGGCGGATCGGCTTCGTGGGTCACGAGGCGGGCGGGATCTCGGAGACGTCCCGGCAGCGTCTCGAGGGGCTGCACGCAGCTCTGCGAGACGCGGGTGTGCCGGTTCTCCCCGAGCTGGAGATCGCGACGTCGGCGATCGGTGCCGCGCAGGCGGAGGAGGCGGTGGGCGCCGCGCTGGACGCCGGGATCGAGGTGGACGGGTTCTTCTGCCGTGACGACCTCTCGGCGCTGGGCACGTTGCGTGCGCTCCGGGTGCGCGGTGTCGCGGTGCCCGACGACGTGGCGGTCGTCGGCTGGGACGACGTCGCGTGGGCGCCGTTCGTCCAGCCGACGCTGACGTCCGTGCGCCCGAACACGGAGCGCCTCGCGCAGATCGCGCTCGACCTCCTCGAGGAGCGGATCGCGGGGGAGTCCGGACCGGGCCGGCATCTCATCGTCGAGCACTCGCTGGTGGTCAGGGAGAGCGCTCCGGCCTCCCGTCCTCGCTGACCGCCGGACCGTGCTCCGCCGCCTCTGCCGGGGAGAGGGGAAGGGGTCTCCGCCGAGGGTTTACAGCGCTGTAAATCGCACGCATACTGGTGTGATGACTCAGAGCACCGGGACATCGACACCTCTCCGCGCGAGCACGCAGGACGGGTCGTACCCCCGTCCCCAGATGGTCCGCGCGCACTGGACGGACCTGAGCGGTCCGTGGGAGTTCCAGGCCGACGACGCGGACCGCGGGCGCACCGAGGGGTGGCAGGCCCGCGACGGCCTCGACGGGACGATCACCGTCCCGTTCCCTCCCGAGTCGCCCGCCTCAGGGGTCGGTGACACCGGCTTCCACCCGGTCCTGTGGTACCGACGTGAGATCACCGAGGAGGAGCTGCTCACGGCAGGGCTGGGCACCGGGCGCCCGGTCCTCCTCGTGCACCTCGGTGCTGTGGACCACGCCGCCGACGTGTGGCTCAACGGCGTCCACCTCGGGTCGCACGTCGGCGGGAGCACGCCCTTCATCGTCGACGCGACCGCCGCGGTCGACCGCACCCGGTCCACCCAGTCGCTCGTGGTCCGCGCACAGGACGACCCGCTCGACGTCGAGCAGCACCGCGGGAAGCAGGACTGGTTCCTCGAGCCGCACTCCATCTGGTACCACCGCACGTCGGGGATCTGGCAGCCGGTGTGGCTCGAGGCCGTCCCGGAGCTCGCCGTCGCGCGGATCTCGTGGACACCCGACCTCGTGACGTCGACCGTCGCGGTGGCCGTCGAGCTCAGCCGCCGCCCGTCCTCACCGGTCCGGCTGCGCGTCGTCCTCGACCACGAGGGCACCGTCCTCGCCGACCAGACGGTGGTCGTCGACGGACCCCGGGCCGCGACCCGGATCACGTTGGACGGGCAGCGCAACGGCCAGCACTACGAGTCCCTGCTCTGGAGCCCGGAGCGCCCGACCCTCGTCGACGCCCGCATCGAGCTGCTCGACGCCCCGGCAACGGGCGCGGAGGCGTCAGCAGGGACGCCCCGCGACGTCGTCGTCTCCTACCTCGGGCTGCGGTCTGCCGCGGTCGGGGGCGGGCACTTCCTCCTCAACGACCGGCCGTACTACGTCCGCTCGGTCCTCAACCAGGGTTTCTGGCCCGAGACGCACCTCGCCGCACCGAGCGCCGACGCGCTGCGCGACGAGGTCCGGCTCATCAAGGACCTCGGCTTCAACGCCACCCGCGTCCACCAGAAGATCGAGGACCCGCGGTTCCTCTACTGGGCCGACAGGCTCGGCCTCCTGGTGTGGGCCGAGGCCCCGAGCGCGTACCAGTTCTCGAGCACCGCGGTCCACCGCATGGTCCGGGAGTGGACCGAGGTCATCGAGCGCGACGTCTCGCACCCGTGCATCGTCACCTGGGTGCCCTTCAACGAGAGCTGGGGCGTGCAGCACGTCGCCCACGACCCGGCGATGCGCCACTACGTCCAGTCCCTGTGGCACCTGACGAAGTCCCTCGACCCCAGCCGCCCCGTCGTGTCCAACGACGGGTGGGAGCTCACCGACTCCGACGTCTGGTCCGTGCACGACTACGACGCGTCGCCCGAGCGGCTCGCCGCCCGCTACGCCGACAAGGGCGCCCTGGCCGGGCTGCTCGCCGGGAGGGGGCCGGCCGGGCGGACCATGCGCCTGACCGACGAGCCGGACAGGGGGCAGCCCGTGATGCTCACCGAGTTCGGGGGTATCACGTTCGCCCCCGGGGAGGAGTCCGAGACGTGGGGCTACTCCCGCGCGGGGTCGTCCGAGGATCTCGCCCAGCGGCTGCGTGCGCTCATGACCGCCGTGCACGGTGCCGCTCTCGCCGGGTTCTGCTACACGCAGCTGGCCGACACCCTCCAGGAGGCCAACGGGCTCGTGACCGCGGACCGTCGGCCCAAGGTGCCCGCCGAGGAGCTACGCGCCATCATGTCGGGTCAGCCGTCCCGCGAGGACGGCTGACCCGCCCACCGGGCCCGGTCGTCGGGCCCGGAGGTCGTCACGCGCTCAGCGCTGGAGCCAGACCGTGGTGTCCTGCGGCACGGTCGAGCCGGCGTCGCCCTCGCCGAGGGGACCGCTCGTGATGAGCACCCGGGCATCGGTGGGGAGCGCGACCGGCTCCGCGCCGAAGTTCGTCAGGACGAGGACGTCGTTGTTGACGAACGCGAGCGCGGCCGGCGAGGTGGCGAGCTCGTCGACCCAGGCCAGCGACCCGAGACCGAGGTCGTGCTCCTTGCGCAGGGCGAGCGCGTCGCGGTACATCGAGAACGTCGAGCCCTCGGTGGCGCGCTGCACGTCCGCGGCGCACTCCTTGTACGACGCGGGCTGGGGGAGCCACGTCTCGCCGCTCGGCCCGAACCCGTACCCGGGGGCGTCGGCCTCCCAGGGCAGCGGGACGCGGCACCCGTCGCGACCGGCCTCGGTGTATCCGTTGCGCCACCACGCCGGGTCCTGGCGGAGGTCGTCGTCGAGGTCGGTGTGCTCGGGCAGTCCGAGCTCCTCGCCCTGGTAGACGTAGGCGGACCCGGGGAGACCGAGCATCTGCAGGGTCGCGGCACGGGCACGGCGCAGGCCGAGCTCCGGGTCGGGCTGGGGGTCGTTCTTCCCGATGCCGTTGGGTCGCACGCCGGCCCCCGCGAGGCCCATGCGCGACGCGTGCCGGACGACGTCGTGGTTGGACAGCACCCACGTCGTCGGTGCCTCCACCTCGTCGGACGCCTTGAGCGACGCCGTGACCACTCCGCGGAGCGCGGCCGCGTCCCACGCCGTCGTCAGGTAGGAGAAGTTGAACGCCTGGTGCATCTCGTCGCTGCGCACGTACCGCGCGAGCCGGCTCAGGGGCTCCACCCACGCCTCGGCGACGAGCGCGCGGTCACCGTCGTAGGCGGCAAGGACCTTGTGCCACGCGCGGTAGATCTCGTGGACACCCTCCTGGTCGAACATCGGGCCGCTGTTGCCCGCACCGGTCGATCCGTCCTCGTGGGCGTCCTCCGTGGTCCCCTCGACCATGGACACCTCACCGTCCCAGTCGGGCAGGCCGGGAGCCTTGACCATGCCGTGCGCCACGTCGATGCGGAAGCCGTCGACGCCGCGGTCGAGCCAGAAGCGCAGCACGTCCTCGAACTCGGACCGCACCTCGGGGTGCTCCCAGTCGAGGTCGGGCTGGCGGGTGTCGAACATGTGCAGGTACCACTGGCCGTCGGTGATGCCGTCCTCGGCCGCGGCGGCGCGCTCGCTCACGCGGGTCCAGGCGGGGCCGCCGAAGATGGACTTCCAGTTGTTCGGGGGGAGCTCCCCGTGCTCGCCCTGTCCCTCGCGGAAGAGGTAGCGGGCGCGCTCGGGGCTGCCCGGGCCGGCCGCGAGGGCGGCCTTGAACCACTCGTGGTCGTCGGACGTGTGGTTGGGGACGAGGTCGACGATGACGCGCAGGCCGAGCTCGGTAGCACGGTCGCGGAGGCGGTCGAAGTCCTCGAGGGTGCCGAAGAGGGGGTCGACGTCGCGGTAGTCGGCGACGTCGTAGCCGGCGTCGGCCTGCGGGGAGCGGTAGAACGGGGAGAGCCACAGGGCGTCGACCCCGAGCGCCGCGAGGTGCTCGAGCCGCGAGGTGATGCCGGGCAGGTCGCCGATGCCGTCGCCGTCGCCGTCCGCGAAGGAGCGCGGGTAGACCTGGTAGATGACGGCGCTGCGCCACCACTCGCGCGCCGAGTCGTTGGCGGGGTGGACGAGGGTCACCCCCGGGGCGGTGGTGGTGAGCGCCAGGGGGGCTCCGGCGGTCGATGTCGAATCGATACGAGTCACGGGGTCGAGGTCCTTCTCAGCTCGGGTGCGGATGGTCAGCTGGAGCGTTGGGCTGCGTGGAGGCGCATGTCCGGGGACGCGCCGGTGGAGTTGCGGACGATGAGCTCGGGGTGGAAGACGAGCTCCGAGCGGGGTGCGGCGCCGCCCCCGATCATGGTGAGGAGCGCACTGATGGCGGCGTCCGCCATGGCGGAGACGGGCTGCCGGACGGTCGTGAGCGGGGGGTCGGTGAACGCGATGAGCGGCGAGTCGTCGTACCCGATGACGGAGAGGTCGTGGGGGACGGCGAGGCGGCGTTGGTGGGCGGCGCGGACGACGCCGAGTGCCATGAGGTCGGAGCCGCACACGATGGCGGTGTGCCCGGAGTCGATGAGGTCGCCGCCGGCGGCCTGACCGCCCTCGACCGTGAACAGCGAGGTGGCCACGTGCGGTGCGACGTCGTCGACCCTGAGGTGGCGGTGGAGGGCGTCGGCGAAACCGTCGAGCTTGCGGCGCGCGGTGATGAAGCGGTCCGGCCCGGTGGCGAGCCCGATGCGCTGGTGCCCCAGGGACACGAGGTGGCGGACGGCGAGCTCCATCGCGGCGACCTCGTCGGCCGACACGAAGGGGGCGTCGATGTCCTCGGCGTAGCCGTTGATGAAGACGAGGGGGACACCGCGGCTGCGCAGCTGCTCGTACCGGGTGCGGCTGGCCTGCGTGTCCGCGTGGAGGCCGGAGACGAAGATGATGCCGTCGATCGAGTGGTCGAGGAGCATCTCGATGTACTCGTCCTCCGTGGTGCCGCCGGGGGACTGGGTGCACAGCAGCGGCGTGTACCCGCGCTGGGAGAGCATGCTCTCGATGGTCTGGGCGAAGGCCGGGAAGACGGGGTTGGTGAGCTCGGGGACGATGAGCCCGACGAGCCCTGCGGACCGGTTGCGGAGCTTCTCGGGACGCTCGTACCCGAGGACGTCCAGCGCGGCGAGGACCGCCTGGCGGGTCTCGGATGCCACGCCGACCTTGCCGTTGAGGACGCGCGAGACAGTGGCCGTGCTCACCCCGGCCTGCTTGGCGAGATCGGTGAGCCGGGTCTTGGGTCCCGGTGCCTCGGGCGGGTTCAGTGGCACACCAGACCTCCTTGTCCTGCGTGGGGCTCGGACCGGCCCGCACGGTGCGACGATACGTGCTCGTGAGGGGACCGACAGCACGGTCTTGCAGCGAGTTTCAGGGACGAACAGCGTGCCATGCTACCCCAGAACGGCAGCCTTCCGACGATGCCGGGAGCGTTTACAGGACTTTTCGGTCGAGTTGCGGATCGTTGCCTGAAAGTTACTGCAACGGCTTGCAGATGCTCGTGGGCGGGGGTTAGCGTCTGGGGCATCGAGGCCGAGGACGGTGGATCACGCCGACCGAGGCCGGTCACATCCACTGATCCATGGGAGTACAACGATGCGACGGAGCATCCTTCTTGCCGGCGTGCTGACGACCAGCCTCACGCTCGCGGCATGCGGCTCGAGCGACGACAGCACGGAGTCGACCACCGACGGGGCAGCAGGCGCCTCGGGAGGGCTGACCATCTGGGTCGACGACACCCGGGAGGCGCCGGTCGCCGCCGCGGCGGAGGCCTTCACCGAGGAGACGGGTGTGGAGGTCGAGCTCGTGCAGAAGAACTTCGAGGACGTGCGACCCGACTTCCTCGCGCAGGTCCCCACCGGCGAGGGGCCCGACATCACCGTCGGTGCGCACGACTGGCTCGGGGAGTTCGTCAACAACGGTGTCGTCGCACCCCTGGAGATCGGAGACAAGGCCGCGGAGTTCGACGAGGTCGCACTCCAGGTCTACACCTACGACGGTCAGCTCTACGGCCTCCCCTACGGGGTCGAGAACGTCGCGCTCATCCGCAACACGGCGCTCGCGCCCGAGGCCCCCGCGACCTGGGACGACATGGTCGCCGCGGGCCAGGCGGCCGGCACGCCCTTCCCGGTCCTCGTGCAGAGCAACGGCGAGTCGGGCGACCCGTACACCCACTACCCGATGCAGACGTCGTTCGGCTCCACGGTCTTCGCGCAGGACGCGGAAGGCCGCTACACCAACGAGCTCACGCTCGGCGGCGAGGAGGGCAAGGCGTACGCCGCCTGGCTCGCGGCCCAGGGGGCGGCCGGCGTCCTCGACATCGACACCACCTATGACATCGTCGTGGAGGAGTTCAAGAACGGGAACTCCCCCTTCATCATCGGCGGTCCCTGGATGGTCGCGTCGTTCGAGGGTCTCGACCTGGCGATCGACCCGGTCCCCTCCGCGGGCGGCCTCCCGTCGCAGCCGTTCATGGGGGCTCCCGGCTTCTACGTGAACGCCCAGAGCGACAACCAGCTCCTCGCGAACGAGTTCCTCGTCGACTACATGTCGACGGTCGAGGCGCAGGTCGCCCTCTACGAGGTCGGTGACCGGCTGCCCGCCGTGACCGCGGCTGCGGAACAGGTCGCCGCGACCGACCCGATCGTCGCCGGCTTCCGCGACGCGGCCGCCGACGCGGTGCCCGCCCCCTCGATCCCCGAGATGGCGTCCGTGTGGACCTACTGGGGCAACACCGAGGCAGCGATCGTCTCGGGCAAGTCCGACCCGGCCGAGGCCTGGGACAAGATGGTCAGTGACATCCAGGGTGCGATCGACGGCTCCTGATCCGCTCGCGCGCTGCCGACGTGGGGGGGGGGGGGCGGGGGGCCCCCCGCCCCGCGCAGCGCGCCCACCAAACCCCCAGCCACCCA
>NZ_JAEINH010000003.1:0-157931 GCF_016342785.1 Sanguibacter suaedae | reverse complement strand
CCTGGGTGCGTGCGCCGGCCCCTGACCCGCGGGCGCGGGGCGGCGGGGCCCGGGGATCCTCTCGGCCCCCGTGCCACGTCGAGGACGGCGACAACGTCACGGAACCGACCTTGAGAACCCGCCTCCACCTCGCGTGCGAAGCGGTCCGAAGCATGCCGCACGGAGGAACAGATGAGCTCGACCCAGCAGCAGCGCGAGGCTGACGTGAGCAGCCCGCGCCGCCACGACTCGGCCCGGGTCTCGCACGCCCGCGACTTCGGCCGAGGGTTCTTCGCCAAGCTCGCCATCATGGGTCTCGTCGACGCCCTGGGCGTCTACGTGGTCATCACCGCCTTCACCGTCGGGTCGACGGTCATCGCGTGGAGCATGGTCGCGCTCCTCCTCGTCGCGAACGTCGTGTACTTCACGCGACGCGCGCTTCCCATGAAGTACCTGCTGCCAGGGCTCGCGTTCCTCTTCGTCTACCAGGTCTTCACCATCGGCTACACCGGCTATGTCGCATTCACCAACTACGGCGACGGCCACAACGGCACCAAGGACCAGGCGGTCGCGGCGCTCCTCGCCCAGAACGAGAAGAGGGTCGAGGGGTCCGCCGCCTACCCGCTGGCGGTCGTCTCAAACGGTGACGAGCTGGGCTTCGCCATCGTCGACGGCGACGACGTCCGTGCCGGAACGGCTCAGGACCCGCTGTCCGTCGTGGACGCCGAGGTCTCGGACGGTGTCATCACCGCGGTGGACGGGTTCGAGCTGCTCGACCGTCAGAGCGTCCTCGCGGAGCAGGCCACGGTGGCCTCCTTGCGGGTGGCGTTCGGCGACGACCCCGCTGCCGGGTCGATCCGCACCCAGGACGGGCGCAACGGCTACGTCTACACCTCGATCCTCCGGTACGACGAGGACGCGGACACCATGACGAACGCCGAGACCGGCGTCGTCTACGCAGAGAACGACCATGGCCAGTTCGAGTCGGCCGAGGGTGAGAAGCTCAACGTCGGGTGGCGTGTGTTCACGGGTCTGGACAACATCAGGACCGCCTTCGGTGACGAGCGGTACTCCGTGCCCTTCCTCAAGGTCCTCGTGTGGACCTTCGCCTTCGCGATCCTCTCCGTCGCGGGGACCTTCCTCCTCGGCCTCTTCTTCGCCGTGGTCCTCAACGACCCGCGGCTGAAGTACCAGCGGCTCATGCGCTCGCTGCTGATCCTCCCGTACGCCTTCCCCGCCTTCATGTCGTTCCTGCTCTGGCGCGGGATGCTCAACACCAAGTACGGGTTCATCAACGACACGTTGCTCGGCGGCATGGACATCAACTGGCTGGGAGACCCGGTGCTCGCCCGGCTCGCGGTCCTCGCCGTGCAGATGTGGGTGGGTTTCCCCTACATGTTCCTCATCGCCACGGGCGCGCTCCAGGCGATCCCGGCGGAGACCATCGAGGCGGCCAAGATCGACGGTGCCGGTCCGCTGCGGATCTGGCGCTCGGTGACGATGCCGCTGCTCCTCGTCGCGGTCACGCCGCTGCTCATCGCGTCGTTCTCGTTTAACTTCAACAACTTCAACATCATCGAGATGCTCACCGAGGGAGGGCCGATGTTCCGGGACGCCTCGGTGCCGATCGGCTCGACGGACATCCTCATCACGATGGTGTACTCGATCTCGGGCCTGGACGGAGGAGCCCCCAAGAACTACGGGCTCGCCAGCGCCCTGTCGATCATCATCTTCCTGATCGTCGCCACGATCTCGGTGATCAGCTTCAAGAAGTCGCGCACGCTCGAGGAGATCAACTGACATGGCGACCACCGCTGAAGCACAGTCCGCCCCGTCGTCCACCCGCGTCCGCGCGGCCCGGCGCCGTTGGTGGCGGGAGGTCGGATGGCGCTACGTCGTCGGCGTCCTCGCCATCGTGTACGCGGGCTTCCCGATCCTCTACATCGTGTCGGCGTCGGTCTCCGACGGTGGGACGCTCACCGGGTCGACGGCGCTGTTCTCGACCTTCACGATGGACAACTACGTGGCGCTCGGGGAAACCCGCTTCTGGACCTGGGTGGTCAACACGTTGGTCATCGGCAGCATCACGGCGGTCGGCACGGTCCTCATGGGCGCTGCGGCTGCGTACGCCTTCTCGCGGTTCCGCTTCTCGGGACGCCGCGTCGGCCTGACGAGCCTGCTCGTCATCCAGATGTTCCCGCAGGTGCTGGCCTTCGTGGCGGTGTTCCTCCTGCTCCTGAGCCTCGGCCAGGTGGTGCCGATCCTCGGTCTGAACTCACGGGTCGCGCTCATCATGGTGTACCTCGGCGGTGCGCTCGGGGTGAACACGTTCCTCATGTACGGGTTCTTCAACACGATCCCCAAGGAGATCGACGAGGCCGCGAAGATCGACGGTGCGTCGCACGCGCAGATCTTCTGGACGATCATCCTGCGCCTCGTCGCACCCATCCTGGCGGTCGTGGCGCTCCTGTCGTTCGTGTCGACGTTCTCGGACTTCCTCCTGGCGAAGCTCATCCTGCAGTCGGAGGAGAACTGGACGCTCGCGGTGGGTCTGTACCAGTGGGTCTCCGACCAGCTCTCCGCGAACTGGGGCCTCTTCGCCGCAGGGGCCGTGATCAGCGCGATCCCCGTCGTCGCGCTCTTCATCTTCCTGCAGAAGTACATCGTGTCCGGCCTCACGGCAGGGTCCGTCAAGGGATGACCACGTCCACCATGGAGCACCTCCTCGGTGAGCCGCACCACGACGGGTCCGCGCTGTACGTCTCGGACGCCACCCCGACGCTGGGGGACACGGTCACGGTCCGTGTGCGCGTCCCGCTCGGGTGCACCGAGCGAAGGGTGCACGTGCGGGTCGTGCGCGACGGCGAGCCGCGCGTGTCGCCGGCTCGGCTGGTGCGCACCACGGACGCGGACCGCTGGTACGAGGCGGACGTTCTCGTCCACAACCCCGTGACGTGCTACCGGTTCCTCCTCGACGAGCCCACCGGCTACCGGTGGCTCAACGGTCGGGGCGTGTTCTCTCGCGAGGTTCCCGACGCCGCAGACTTCCGCATCACCGTGCACGCACCGGCACCCGGGTGGCTCGGTGACGGGATCGTCTACCAGGTGTTCCCCGACCGCTTCGCCCGCGGCACCGAGCGCACGGAGATCCCCGACTGGGCAGAACCCGCGGCGTGGGACGACGAACCCGTCGGGTCCGGGCCGGGCGTCGGCTCGCAGCTGTACGGCGGGGACCTGCCGGGCATCGAGCAGCACCTCGACCACCTCGAGGACCTCGGGGTCGGCACCCTCTACCTCACGCCGGTGTTCCCGGGGCGCTCCAACCACCGGTACGACGCGTCGACGTTCGACCACGTCGACCCGCTCCTCGGGGGCGACGAGGCCCTCGCCTCCCTCTCGCGGGCGGTGCACGCCCGCGGCATGCGGATCATGGGGGACATCACCACCAACCACACGGGCGACGGGCACGAGTGGTTCCGCCGCGCCCGCGCCGACCGGTCGTGCACCGAGGCGTCCTTCTACTACTGGACGGACGGTGAGCCCGGGTACGTCGGGTGGCTCGAGCACGCGTCGCTGCCCAAGCTCGACTACTCGGCCCCCGCCCTCGCCGAACGCATGATCGACGGGCGCGGATCCGTCATCGGACGCTGGCTCGCCGAGCCCTACGCCCTCGACGGGTGGCGCGTCGACGTCGCGAACATGACCGGCCGGTACGCCGACCAGGACCGCACCCACGACGTCGCCCGCACCGTCCGCCGGACGATGCTCGACATCAACCCGGACTCCGTCCTCGTCGCCGAGCACTTCCACGACTCCGGCGCCGACATGATGGGCGACGGCTGGCACGCCAACATGAACTACTCGGCGTTCACGCGCCCCGTGTGGTCGTGGCTCGTCGACCCCGAGAACGACGTGCCCGCGCTCGGCCTGCCCGCGCGCCTCGCCCGTCGGTCCGGGCGGGACATGGTCGCCACCATGCGCGACTTCGACGCCGTCGTCCCCTGGAAGGTCCTCGCCACCCAGTGGAACATGCTCGGCTCCCACGACACCCCACGACTGCGCACCCTCGTCGGCTCCCCGGCAATGGTCGAGGTCGCCGCAGGACTCCTCCTCACCTACCCGGGAACGCCCGTCGTGTTCGCCGGCGACGAGATCGGCGCCGAGGGCGTCAACGGAGAGCACGCCCGCACCACCATGCCCTGGGACCGCCCCGACCGCTGGGACGACCGGACCCTCGGCACGTACCGCGAGCTCGTCACGCTGCGCCGGTCCAGCACCGCCCTGCGCGACGGAGGGCTCCGCTGGGCGCTCGTCGAGGACGACGCCGTCGCCTACCTGAGGGAGACCGCCGACGAGACCGTCCTCGTGCTCGTCGCCCGCGCCCCGTGGACCGGGGCGACCCTGCCCCTCGCCGCCGACGCCGCCGAGAACCTCTACGGCGGGGCGGACCTCCACCCCGGCCCCGACGGCTGGTCGCTGCCGTCCGACGGGCCCACCGTGCAGGTCTGGCAGCTCACATGACCGCCCCCGACGGCCTGGTCCCGTACCGAGGACCCGGGCCGTCGGGGTGCGACCCACGAGGTCGCTAGGGTTGACCCGTGCCAACCGACCCGACCCCCAGCACCGACGGCTCCGGGTACACCCACGCCGACCGCCTGCGATGGGTCACCGAAGCCCCCAAGAGCAAGGCCCGCACACCCTTCGAGCGTGACCGCGCGCGCATCGTCCACTCCTCCGCGCTGCGCCGCCTCGGCGCCAAGACCCAGGTCATGGGCCCCGCCTCCGACGACTTCATCCGCACCCGCCTCACCCACACACTCGAGGTCGCCCAGGTGGGCCGCGAGCTCGGCAAGGCCCTCGGGTGCGACCCCGACGTCGTCGACACCGCCTGCCTCGCCCACGACCTCGGGCACCCACCCTTCGGTCACAACGGCGAACGGGCGCTCGCCGACCTCGCCTCGAGGATCGGGGGCTTCGAGGGCAACGCCCAGACCCTGCGGCTCCTCACCCGCCTCGAGGGCAAGGTGTTCGCCGACGACGGGCGCGCCGCGGGCCTCAACCTCACGCGTGCCAGCCTCGACGCCTCCGTGAAGTACCCCTGGGCGTACAACGAGGGCCCGCTTCGCCTCGACGGCCGCCCCACCCACAAGTTCGGCGTCTACTCCGACGACGTCCCCGTGTTCGAGTGGCTCCGTGAAGGCGCGCCCGACGGCGTGAAGTGCCTCGAGTCCCAGGTCATGGACCTCGCCGACGACATCTCCTACTCCGTCCACGACGTCGAGGACGGGATCGTCGGCGGACGGTTCGACCTCGCGGTCCTCGCGGCCGACGAGGAGCGCGCCCGCGTCATCGAGGCCGTCCAGACCTGGTACGGCCACCTCGTCTCGCCCGACGCGCTCCGAGCCGCCATCGACCGGCTCGACCGTGCAGGGCTCCTCGTCCAGGGCTTCGACGGGTCCCGCAGGGCGCTGGCCACCCTCAAGGACACGACGAGCCAGCTCATCGGGCGCTTCGCCAAGGCCGCGGAGAAGGCCACCCGCGCCGAGTACGGCGACGGCCCCCTCACCCGGTACGCAGCGACCCTCATCGTCCCCGACCACACCCTCGCGGAGATCCTCGTCCTCAAGGGCCTCGCCGTCGCCTACATCATGGCGCCCCGCGAGGCCGAACCCCTCTACATCTTCCAGCGGGAACTCATCGCCGACCTCGTCGAGGTCCTCGCCGACCGCGCCCCCATCGCCCTCGAGCCGGCGTTCGCCGTCGACTGGGCGGAGGCCGCCGACGATGCCGCCCGCCTGCGCGTGGTCATCGACCAGGTCGCCTCCCTCACCGACGTCAGCGCCGCCCAGTGGCACGCCCGCCTCGTCCAGCCCGGGCGCACCGACCGGTGACCCGCGGGTCCTCGCACTCCCGGGACGAGGCCTAGACTCGGGGCGTGGCAGGCCTCATCAAGCGCGAAGACGTCGACGCAGTCCGGGACAAGGCGCGCATCGAGGAGATCGTCGCCGAGCAGGTGACGCTCCGGTCCGCCGGTGTGGGTTCCATGAAGGGGCTCTGCCCCTTCCACGACGAGCGCTCGCCGTCGTTCCACGTGCGCCCGCAGGTGGGCCGCTGGCACTGCTTCGGGTGCAACGAGGGCGGCGACGTCATCTCCTTCGTGCAGAAGATCGACGGGCTGGGATTCACGGAGGCCGTCGAGCACCTCGCGTCGCGCGTGGGCGTCCAGCTGCGGTACGAGGAGGGCAGCGGGACGCGACGCGCGGAGGAGCCGGGCAAGCGGCAGCGCCTCGTCGAGGCGAACCGCATCGCCGGGGCGTTCTTCGCCGAGCAGCTCCTCAGCCCCGAGGGCGCTGCCGGGCGCACGTTCCTCGCGGAGCGCAGCTTCGACCGCGCCGACGCCGAGCACTTCGGGGTGGGGTACGCGCCCAAGGGCTGGGACAACCTCCTGAGGCACCTGCGGGGCAAGGGCTTCACGGAACCCGAGCTCCAGGCCTCCGGCCTCGTGAGCCAGGGCAACCGCGGTGTCTACGACCGGTTCCGTGGCCGCCTCATCTGGCCCATCCGCGACGTCACCGGCGAGATCATCGGGTTCGGCGCCCGCAGGCTCTACGACGACGACCAGGGTCCCAAGTACCTCAACACCCCCGAGACGGCGCTCTACAAGAAGTCCCAGGTGCTCTACGGCATCGACCTCGCCAAGCGGGACATCGCGAAGACCAAGCAGGTCGTGGTCGTCGAGGGCTACACCGACGTCATGGCGGCCCACCTGTCCGGGGTGACGACGGCCGTCGCGACGTGCGGGACGGCCTTCGGGTCCGACCACGTGCGGTTCGTCCGACGCCTCGTCGGCGACACGAGCGCCGGGGGAGGCGTGCGGCTCGCCGGCGGCGGGTCCCAGGGCGGGGAGATCATCTTCACCTTCGACGGTGACGCCGCCGGCCAGAAGGCCGCGATGCGCGCCTTCGGCGAGGACCAGAAGTTCTACGCCCAGACCTTCGTGGCCGTCGAGCCCTCGGGGATGGACCCGTGCGAGCTCCGCCAGGCCCGCGGGCCCCAGGCCGTCCAGGCGCTCGTGGCCGGACGCCAGCCGCTGTTCGAGTTCGTCGTGCGCACCACCCTCGCGTCCTTCGACCTCGAGACCGCAGAGGGGCGCGTCTCGGCGCTGCGCGCGGCAGCCCCCGTCGTCGCGGGGATCCGCGACACCGCGCTGCGCCCCGAGTACGCCCGGATGCTTGCCGGGTGGCTCGGGATGGACGGCGAGTCCGTGCGCCGGGCCGTCCAGGACGCCGGCCGCGGCGGGGGAGCGGCAGGGCCTGGTGGTGGAGGGCAGGGACCGGCCAGGACGACGCGCCCTGCGGGGGGCCGGGACGACGCCGGGGATCGCGGGCAGGTGCCTGCCGCGGAGTCCACCGGGTTCGCGCGGCCCACGCAGAACGACCCCATCGCCCGCCTCGAGCGACAGACCCTCGAGGCCATCCTCCAGTACCCGCACCTCCTCCCCGCGGACAAGGTCGACGAGCTCCCCGGTGACGCGTTCACCGTCCCGGCGTGGCGCGCCGTGCACGAGGCCGTCCGAGCCGCCGGTGGGCTCACAGGGGCGCTCCAGGCCCCGGACGGGCACTGGGTGGGCGCCGTGTGCGAGGAGGCGTCTGAGCCCGTCGTCGCGCTGGTCAACGAGCTCGCGGTCGCGCCCATGCCCGAGGACCGTCCGAACGCCATCGAGGACTACGTCCGAGGCGTCGTCCGGGCGTTCCTCGAGCTGGGCATCACCCGGAAGATCGGGAACGCGAAGAGCCGCCTCCAGCGGACGGACCCCGTGAACGACGCCGAGGCCTATCAGCAGGCCTTCGCCGACCTCCTCGCCCTCGAGCAGGAACGACGCGAGCTCCGGGAGAACGGCGGGCGGTGACGCGCACCACCCGCCGCGCCGCCTCGGAGGTCACGGGACGAGCGAGAGGGGCCCGAACGTGCGAAAGGCCCCGCCGAAGCGGGGCCTTTCTGCGGTTCTCATGTGCTCCCGCGACTGGACTCGAACCAGTGACCGTCCGATTAACAGTCGGATGCTCTGCCAACTGAGCTACGCGGGATCGACCGGAGAAAACTCTATCAGGCTTGGACGGGTGCTCCTGACGCCGAGGACAATCTGGACACGGCCGCGCGGATCAGAGGGGCCGCGGTCGTGCTCGTCGGGTCGGTCCCCGGGTCCGCGACCACCTGGACGAAGAGGTCTCCCTCGGGCGCGCGACGCACCGCGACCCTCGCCGCGCCGTCGGGCAGCCGCACCGTCTCGCTGAGGACGACGGACCACTGGACGCGTTCGCGGAACACCCGGACGAAGGTCGTCCGGCGCGGGTCCGCGACGTGCAGCGCGGTCGTCGGGGACCGGTCCACCCAGTCCACCTCGACCGTGTCCGACTCAGGGTCCCAGCGGCCCCTGTCCACGTCGCACCACGGGCGGCGGCGGATGTCGCCCGTGGTGGCGAGCACCAGGTGGTGACGGGTGGCCACCGCCCAGGAGCCGTCGTCGAGCAGCGCCTGGCTGACGACGGGGTCGTCGGTACGCAGGTCGAGCGAGCGCCGGACGTCGGCCGGGAGGGGGTCCTTGCGGGTGAACCAGCTCATCCGGCCACCGTAGCGCCCCGTGCTAGGCGACGAGGGTCAGGGGGATCGCGCCGACGGACACCAGCGCCATGACCTGCTCCGCGACGTGGCGGGAGTGCGACGCGCCGACCCAGTCGCAGCCGGCGCACTTCTGGGTGGGCTCCGCGGAGAAGCGGAACCACGGCGAACCGCCCGGGGCGATGAGCGCGGGACGATGAGCCTCCACAGCGGAGGTGAGAGCGTCGAGCGTCGGCGAGTCCTGATCGACGAGGACGTCGAGGTCGCGAGGGTGCGTCTGGAGATCCGTGGCGGTCATGGCGAGTCCTTCAGGTCGGCGGGAGTCAGGGGTCGGTCAGGACGAGACGAGCAGGCTGGAGGTGTCGAGCGCCGCCTCGGCGCGCAAGGCTGCGCGGACGTAGCCGGGGGGCAGGACGCTGACCCGGGCCCGGGCGGGCACCCTCGTCCTCGTGCGCGGGGAGAGCGTCGGGACGGTAGGAGCCGGGTGGCTGCTGCTGTCGGCGCGGCCGAGGGTCTCCGCGGCACGGCGGGCGACGAGAGCCTCGGCGACGAGCTCGGTGCGGTGCGTGTTGGTGAGGCCCTCGATCCCGAAGGTGGCGGCCTCGGTCGAGGTTCCCAGGAGAGCACCGCACCGGCATGACACGGTGCCGTCGGCGGCGGGTGACTGCTCGTGGTGGCCCGTGAGGGCGGCACGGATGGTCGAGCCCTCCGCGCTGTAGGCGATCGAGGTCCGGTCCGTGCGGGGCTGCTGCGTGGTCATCGTGACCTCCTGGGATCCTGGCTCTACGGGTTCTGCTGGACGGTCCGGCCGGGACGTCACCGGGGTGGATCCCGGCGCTCCGAACCGACGCACCTGCCTTATCGGCGGACAAATCGCCCTCGTGAGGATTTCGACGCAGATTCAAGTACCGAGGTTCAGCGGACGCCCGCGCCACGCCGACCACCTCCCGGGGGAGACGCTGCGGAGGACCAGGTCACGCCCCGGTAGGCTGTCCCCGCGGGCCAGTAGCTCAGCCGGTCAGAGCAGCGGACTCATAATCCGTCGGTCGTGGGTTCAAGCCCCACCTGGCCTACCGCGCATGTCGGAGGTCGGTCGTCGGGCGCATCCGCTCGTGCCTCGTCGCTCGCCGCGCGCTCAGGTCCCTGACCTGCGAGGATCGTCGGATGAACCGATCTTCCGCCTCGTCCTCTGCCAGCTCCCTGGGTGACTCGAAGGCGCTGCGTGTCGTCGCACGCGGTGGCTACGCGGTCAGCGGCGTCCTGCACATCGTCGTCGGGTGGATCGCCATGAACATCGCGTTGGGTGGCAGCAGCGGGGAGGACGCGGACCAGACCGGTGCTCTCGCGCAGATCGCCGAGACGTCGTGGGGCCCGGCGTTCCTGTGGTTCGCGGTCGTGGCACTCGTCGCCCTCGCGCTGTGGCAGGTGACGGAGGCCATCGCCGGTGGCACGGACCCGGACCCGAGCAAGCGGACCATGGCGCGCGTCAAGGCGGCGGCGAAGGCCGTCGCCTACGGCGCCATCGCCGTCATCGCCTGGAACATCGTCACCGGCAGCGCCAGCGGGAGCGGTGAGACCCTCACGCGCACGCTCATGGAGTCGACGGTGGGTCGCGTCCTGGTCGCAGCGGTGGGTGTCGGGATCCTCGCGGTCGGCGGTTACCACGTCTACAAGGGCGTCACCAAGAAGTTCGAGGAGGACCTCGCCGGCGGGACGGGAGGCGACCTCGGCAAGGGTGTCGTCGCCGCAGGCGTCGCGGGGTACGTCGGCAAGGGCGCCGCGCTCGGCGTCGTCGGCGTCCTGTTCGTCGTCGGGGCGCTCCAGTCCGATCCCGAGAAGGCCACCGGTCTCGACGTCGCGCTCCGGTCCCTCGCGGATCTGCCCTACGGGAAGGTCCTCCTCGGTCTCGTCGCGGTCGGCCTCGCCGCCTACGGTGTCTACTCCTTCGCCCGGGCTCGCTACGCGAAGATGTGACGTTCGCCGTCCCGCTCGGAACGAGCGGGACGGCTGGTCGTGGAAGAATATCCCCATGGCTATGAGAGAGATCCGCGTCATCCCCGACCCCGTGCTCCGCACCCCGTGCGACGAGATCACCAGGGTCGACGACCGGGTCAGGAGCCTCGTCGAGGACCTCGTCGAGACCGTCGACCACGACGGTCGGGCCGGCCTCGCCGCCAACCAGATCGGTGTGAGCCTGCGGGCCTTCTCCTGGAACATCGACGACGAGGTGGGCTACGTGCTCAACCCCAGGATCGTCGAGCTCTCCGAGGACGAGTACCAGGACGGCGACGAGGGCTGCCTCTCGGTGCCCGGCCTCTGGTACGCCACGAAGCGCGCTTGGTACGCCCGCGTCGAGGGGGTCGACCTCGACGGGAACACCGTGGTCGTCGAGGGAACCGAGCTCATGGCGCGCTGCCTCCAGCACGAGGTGGACCACCTCGACGGCTACCTCTACCTGGACCGCCTCGAGAAGTCGGTCCGCAAGAAGGCGATGCGGGAGCTCCGCGAGTCCCTCTGACCGGACCCGCAGGTCCCTCCACACGTTTCACCCGCTAGGACCACCGATCTCGGTGGCCTCCTCCTAGCACGTGGTGCATGATGTGGACCAGCAGTACAGAAAACCGTGACACGCATGTGACTCACCTGGTGATGAGGTCGTTGGGGAAGACGAATCTCAACCTGGGAGGGACAACATGGCTGGTGCAATCACCCGCGGTGTACTTTTCGTGCACTCGTCTCCACGAGCGCTCTGCCCGCACATGGAGTGGGCAGCCGGCAACGTCCTTGGCGCGCCGGTGACGTTCGAGTGGACCGAGCAGCCTGCCGCGCCCGGACTCTTCCGGGCGGAGTACTCGTGGCAGGGTCAGCAGGGCACTGGCTCGCGCCTCGCATCAGCGCTCCGCGGGTGGACGCACCTGCGCTACGAGGTCACCGAGGAGGCGAGCTACGGCGCGGACGGCTCACGCTGGAGCCACACGCCCGAGCTCGGGATCTTCCATGCCGCGACCGACGTGCACGGCAACATCGTCGTCCCTGAGGACCGCGTCCGAGCCGCCATGGAGCACAGCCACGACCCGCGCCGGATGCGCGACGAGCTCCACCTCGCCCTCGGCCAGGCCTGGGACGACGAGCTCGAGCCCTTCCGGTACGCCGGGGCAGGCGCCCCCGTGAGGTGGCTGCACCGCGTCGGGTGAGCGCACGCCGCCTCTGTCCCGTCGCTTGAGGTCGTGACCGTGCGCGGCGCCCCCGGGAGAGTCGTCCGAGAACGACGAAGGGCTGACCGCGAGGTCAGCCCTTCGTCGTCGCACCAGGGACGGGACGGCGTCAGCCTGCGTGGATCGTCGGCACCCCGCTCAGGCGTTCGTCACGACGAGCGCCACGTTGTGTCCGCCGAAGCCGAACGAGTTGTTGATTGCGGCGATGTCGCCCTCGGGCAGCGCCCGAGGGGTGTCCCGGACGAGGTCGAGGGTGAGCTCGGGGTCCGGGTCGGTGACGTTGATGGTCGGGGGAGCGGTCCGGTGGTGCACTGCGAGGACGGTGAAGATCGTCTCGAGCGCCCCGGCCCCACCGAGGAGGTGACCGGTCATCGACTTGGTCGCCGAGAGCGCCACCTGGTCGGCGTCCGCCCCCAGGACCGAGCTCACGGACCGGGCCTCGATGAGGTCACCCACGACGGTGGACGTGGCGTGCGCGTTGACGTGGACGACGCTCGCGCTCGTCGTCCCGGCGTCCTCCAGCGCTGCCTGCATCGCACGGACCTGGCCGGAACCCGTGGGCTCCGGGGACGTGATGTGGTAGCCGTCGGCGGTCAGGCCGAGGCCGGAGACCTTGGCGTACACCCGGGCAGAACGGGCGGCCGCGTGCTCGGCGGCCTCGAGGACGACGACACCGGCGCCCTCACCGATGACGAACCCGTCACGTGCCTGGTCGTACGGGCGCGACGCGCCGGCCGGGTCGTCGTTGCGCAGGGACAGGGTGCGCGACGCGGCGAAGGCGGAGATGGGCATGGGGTGGATGGTCGCCTCGGTGCCGCCGGCGATGACGACGTCGGCGCGGCCGGAACGGATCATCTCGACCCCGTAGGCGATGGCCTCCGCACCTGACGCGCAGGCGGACACGAGGGCGTGCGCCCCGGCGCGGGCCCCGAACTCGAGGGAGACGTAGGCGGTGGGGGAGTTCGGCATGAGCATGGGGACGGTCATGGGGAGCACGCGTCGCGCGCCCTTCTCCTTGAGGGTGTCCCAGGCGTCGAGCGTGGTCCAGATCCCGCCGATGCCGGACGACACGACTGTCCCGAGCCGGTCACCGTCCATCTCGGGTGCGCCCGCGTCGGCCCAGGCCTCGCGCGCGGCGATCATCGCGTACTGCGCGGAGGGGTCCATGCGCTTCATCTCGGGCCGGGGGAGGACCTCCTCCGGCGCGACCCGGATGGTCGCCGCGAAGCTCACGGGCATCCCGTACCGCTCCGCCCAGTCGTTCTCGAGGGGCCGTGCTCCGGACTCGCCGGCGAGCGCGGCGTTCCAGGTGGACGGCACGTCCCCGCCGAGCGGCGTGGTGGCTCCGAGTCCGGTGATGACGACGTCGCGAACGTTCGGCATGTGTGCTCCTGGGCGTGTGTGCGGATGAGGCGACGGCGGGCGCCCGGGTGCGGGGCGCCCGCCGTGTCGTCGAGCTGGGGGCCTGGTCAGGCCTGCGCGCCCGTGATGAAGTTCACGGCGTCGCCGACGGTGGTGAGGTTCTTGACCTCGTCGTCGGGGATGGTGACGCCGAACTTGTCCTCGGCGTGCGTGACGATCGTCATCATCGACAGGGAGTCGATGTCGAGGTCGTCCGTGAACGACTTCTCGGAGGTGACGGAGTCGGCGGGGAGGCCGGTCTCCTCGGCGACGATCTCGGCGAGGCCTGCGAGGACGTCCTCAGCGGTGTGAGCCATGGGGGTATCTCCTTGTGTTGGGTGCGCCGCACCAGCGGCGCCGTGGACGTACGGGGGAAACTTACGGCAGAACGACGACCTGAGCCGCATAGACGAGCCCGGCTCCGAAGCCGATCTGCAGAGCGACGTCGCCGGAGCTCGCCTGGCCCTCGCGGAGCAGGCGCTCCGCGGCGAGCGGGATCGACGCGGCAGAGGTGTTGCCGGTGTCGGCGATGTCGCGGCCGACGACGACCGTGTCGGGCAGCTTGAGCTGCTTGACGAACTGGTCGATGATCCGCATGTTCGCCTGGTGGGGCAGGAACACCTGGATGTCGTCCGCGGTCACCCCGGCTGCGTCGAGGGCCTCCTGCGCGATCTTGGGCATCTGGAAGCTCGCCCACTTGAAGACGGGCTGCCCTTCCTGCCGCAGGGTCGGCCACCCGAGCTCCGGGTTCTCCTTGAGGTCGCTCCACGCGTGGGTCTGGCGGATGGTCTGCGCCTTGGACCCGTCGGAGCCCCAGATCGTCGGTCCGATGCCCGGCGTGTCGGAGGGCCCGACGACCGCGGCACCGGCCCCGTCGCCGAGGAGGAAGGAGATGGACCGGTCCGTGGGGTCGATGAAGTCGCTCATCTTCTCGGCGCCGACGACGAGCACGTGGCGTGCCGTCCCGGAGCGGACGAGCGCGTCGGCCTGGCCGATGCCGTACGAGTAGCCGGCGCAGGCCGCGGAGATGTCGAACGCTGCGGCAGGTGTCGCGCCGATGCGGTCGGCGACGAGCGCTGCGGCGGACGGCGTCTGGTGGAAGTACGTGACCGTCGAGACGATGACGGCGTCGATCTCGGCTGCGCCGATGCCCGCGGCCGAGATGGCCTTGAGGGCGGCGGCGACCGAGAGGTCGACCACGTCCGTCCCCGGGTCGGCGCGCCGGCGTGTGATGATCCCGGTCCGCTGCCGGATCCACTCGTCGGAGGAGTCGATGGGCCCGGCGATGTCGTCGTTCGTCACGACGTTCGCGCCCCGCTCGGCACCGATCCCCAGGATCCGGGAGAACTGCGGTCCGGTGGACTGCTTGAGACGAGGGCTCACGAGGACGCTCCTTCCGTTGCGGCAGGGGCGTCGCCCGCGGCCGACGAGTGCCGGGCGACGAGGTCCCGTGCCGCGTCGAGGTCGGCCGGGGACTTCACGGCGACGGTCTCGACCCCGGGCATCGCGCGTCGGGCCAGCCCCGTGAGGACGCCGCCGGGCGCGAGCTCGAGGAGACCGGTGACGCCGAGCGCCACGAGCTGCTCCTGGCAGAGGTCCCACCGGACGGGAGCGACGATCTGCTCGGCGAGCCTCCTGAGGACGTCGCTCCGCGAGCCGTGCGCGGCGCCCGAGACCGTGGCGTAGGTGGCGCCGTCCGCGTTCGACAGGAGGGTGAGGCGAGGGTCGGACGCGTCCCAGGCCTCGGCGACGGGCTGGAAGACCTCGACCGCGGACTCCATGAAGGGCGTGTGGAACGCGCCGGCAACCTGGAGCGGGATGACGCGCGATTTCGCCGGGGGGTTCGCCGCGAGGTGCGCCAGGCCTTCGGGAGAGCCCGCGGCGACGACCTGGCCTGTGCTGTTGACGTTCGCCGGGTAGAGCCCGGACGTCTCGATCGCCGTGAGCACGTCCTCCGGGGTGCCCCCGACGACGGCGCTCATCCCGGTGGGGGTCGCCGCGGCGGCCTCGGCCATCGACGCCGCGCGGCGGCTCACGAGTGCCACCGCCCCGGCGTCGGTGAAGACACCTGCGACCGCTGCCGCGGCGAACTCGCCCACGGAGTGGCCGGCGGTGACATCGACGACCTGCTCGGCGGGTCGGTCCCCGAGGATCGCGCGGAGGGCGACGAGCGACGCCGACACGATGAGGGGCTGGGCGACCGCGGTGTCGCGGATCGTGTCCGCGTCGGACGTCGTGCCGTGAGCGGTGAGGTCGATCCCCGACGCGTCGGCGAAGGACGAGAGCTGCTCTGGCACGCCCGGCAGCTCGAGCCAGGGGGTGAGCATTCCGGGGGACTGGGAGCCCTGTCCAGGGCAGACGACGGCAAGCACGGTACTACTGTGCCCGACGCGCGCGGGGGGGAGGGCGTCACGACCCGCACGAAGTGTCACCGGTGTGATTGTCGACAACCTACAACGGGTGGTCCTCAGTGGGCCGCAGGGAGACGGCCCACGGCCAGCGCGACCTGCAGGACGTACGACTCGCGCGCGTCGAGCGGGTCCCACCCCGTGAGCTCGGCGACCTTCCGCAGACGGTAGCGGACCGTGTTCGGGTGGACGTAGAGGTCACGCGCGGCGGCCTCGAGCGACCGGCCGGTCGACAGGTACGCGGAGAGCGTCTCCAGGACGGCGCCCGTCGCCGACTCGAGCGGCGCGAAGGCCTGCCGGACGAGGGTGCGACGCGCCTCGGAGTCACCGATGAGGACGCGCTCCGGGAGCAGCTCGTCCGCGAGCACCGGTCGGGGTGCGCCCGGCCACGCTGGCGCCGCCTCGAGCCCTGCCAGCGCTGCCGCGGCGGACCGCGGGGCGTCGTCGAGGTTGTCCATGGTGGGTCCGATGATCACGGGTCCCGGGCCGAACCTGTGCAGCAGCGCCACGGCGGCCGCCTCGAGGTCGCCCTCGCCACCGAGGACCAGGACGATCCGGTCGCCCTGGATGCCCACCAGGGCGTCCTCCGCCGCGCGCCGGGTCGCGCGCCGGAGCTCCGCGGCGCGCACCTCGTCGAGCGGCGACGTCGTCGTCCCCACCATGACGAGCACCGATCCGCGACCGCTCCATCCGAGCGCCGAGACGCGGGAGCGCAACGAGTTGTCGTCGTCCCCGCGGATGATCGCGTCGACGACGAGGGCCTCGAGGCGCGCGTCCCACGCGCCGCGGACCTCGGCTGCGCGGGCGTACACCTCGGCTGCCGAGAAGGCGACCTCGCGCGAGTACCGCAGGACCGCCTCGCGCAGGTCACGCTCACCACCGGGGACGGCCAGCTGGTCGCTGTGCGTCTCGACGACCTCCACGACGATGCGCACGAGCTGGAGCGTGTGCTGCAGCGAGATGGACCGCGTGAGGTCGGTGGGCGCCGCGGAGAAGATCTCTCCGACGCCGTGCGGCGGCACCGCGGGGTCCGCGTACCAGGTGACGAATGCCGTGATTCCCGACTGCGCGACGAGCCCAACCCACGAGCGGTCCTCCGCGGGGAGGCTGCGGTACCACGGGAGCTCCTCGTCGAGCCGGCGGAGGGCCGCGGCCGCGAGGAGCCCGCTCCCGTCGCGCACCCTCTGAAGGTTCGCCGGGGATCCGGGCGGGGTCGCGGTGGCGCCGTGGGGGCGCGGCCGGGCAGGAACCATGGACCGAGCATACGGCGTCGCTTGTGGGGAACTGACAAAAGACGGCGCCTCGGATCGTGGCGCCCCCGGAGAACATTCCGGACACACAGGCGGTGTGTGACGCCATCAGAGGCTATCGTCGGAACATGGCACTCATGCCCAGACTCCGTCAGCTCATGCGCCGCACCACGTCGGCTTCAACGATCGGCGCACGCCGTCCCACGACCGGCGAGCGCCGCGGCGACACCCTCCACGAGGATGCGCTGCGTGCCATGCTCGTCGACGACCCGAACAACATCAGGGCTTTCCAGGCCCTCTCCGAGGTGGTGCGACGCCGCGCCTCCGAGGGCACGCAGGTGGACGACCCGCTCTCCGCCCCGGTGGACGAGCACGAGAAGCAGCGCGCCGCGGACCTCGCCGCCTGGTCGCTCGGCGAGGAGCTCGCCGGCAACCCCCGGGCGTGGTACCCGCTCATCGAGCTCGCGCGGCTGTCGCTGCACGACGACCAGGACGCCGCCATCCGCCGGCTCGCGACGGCCGCCGACCGCGACCCGACGGGCGAGGCGCTCACCGAGGCCATCGCCGTCCTCCGCGACGCAGGGCTCGCCGTCGAGGCGCTCGGCCTCGGTGTCGGCCACTGGCGCGCCAAGGAGCACGTCCCGTCGGCGGGCCAGCAGGTGGTCCGTGCCGCGCTCGACGCGGACCGGGTGCTCGAGGCGAAGCACCACCTCGAGTCGCTCCAGCTCCACCCGGACTCCAAGGCGGTCGCGGTGATGAGCGCGGAGCTCCGGGCGCAGATCGCGCAGGCCGAGCAGCACATGTCCGGCACCTGACGAACGGACGCGCCGCACGACAGAGGCCCTGGCCCACCGGATCCGGTGGGCCAGGGCCTCTGTCGTCATGTCAGGATGGCGTCAGGCGTCGCCGCCCGCGGTGCCCGACGTCCCGGCGTTCACGTCGTGGATCCGGTACTTCTCGATGGCTCGTGCGGCCGCGTCGGCGGGCACCTCTCCACGCTTGGCGAGCTGCTGGAGGACCCGCACGACGACCGACGGGCCGTCGATCTTGAAGTAGCGGCGTGCAGCCGCGCGCGTGTCGGAGAACCCGAACCCGTCGGCACCGAGCACCGCGTAGTCGCCCGGGATCCACTGACGGACCTGGTCGGGGACGAGGTGGTCGAAGTCGCTCGTCGCGACGAACGGCCCCTGCGCGTCCTTGAGCTTCGTGGTGAGGTACGCCTCCCGAACCTCCTCCTCCGGGTGGAGGAAGTTGTGCTGCTCGGCGGCCAGGCCGTCGCGGCGCAGCTCGTTCCAGCTGGTGACGGACCAGACGTCGGCCTGGACGCCCCAGTCGTCGGCGAGGAGCTGCTTGGCCTCGAGCGCCCACGGGACACCGACGCCGGACGCGAGGATCTGCGCCTTGGGGCCGTCCCCCTCGGACACGGCGACGCGGTGGATCCCGCGGAGGATCCCGTCCACGTCGACGTCCTCGGGCTCGGCGGGCTGGACCATGGGCTCGTTGTACACCGTGAGGTAGTACATGACGTCCTGGTCACGCGACTCGTCGGACCCGTACATGCGCTGGATGCCGTCACGGATGATGTGGCGGATCTCGTAGCCGTAGGCGGGGTCGTACTGCACGATCGCCGTGTTGGTCCCGGCGAGCAGCGGGGAGTGCCCGTCCGCGTGCTGGAGACCTTCCCCGGTGAGCGTGGTGCGTCCCGCCGTGGCGCCGATGATGAACCCGCGCGTGAGCTGGTCGCCCGCCGCCCAGAACTGGTCACCGGTGCGCTGGAACCCGAACATCGAGTAGAAGATGTAGAAGGGGACCATCACCTCGCCCTGCGTGGCGTAGGACGTGCCGACGGACTGGAACGCAGCGGCGGAGCCGGCCTCGTTGATGCCGGTGTGCATGATCTGACCCTGCTCGGACTCCTTGTAGGAGAGCATGAGCTCGCGGTCCACCGCCAGGTAGTTCTGCCCCAGGGTGTTGAAGATCTTGGCGCTCGGGAAGATCGCGTCGAGACCGAAGGTGCGGGCCTCGTCGGGGATGATCGGCACGATGCGCTTGCCGAACTCCTTGTCCTTGATGAGGTCCTTGAGGAGCCGGACGAACGCCATGGTGGTGGCGACCTCCTGCTGCCCCGAGCCCTTCTTGAGGATCTCGTAGGTCTTCTCCCCGGGCAGCGTCACCTCGGTGGGCGTCGAGCGACGCTCGGGGACGAACCCGCCGAGCGCGCGACGACGGTCGAGCATGTACTTGATCTCGGGCGCGTCCATCCCCGGGTGGTAGTACGGGGGCAGGTACGGGTCCGCCTCGAGCTCCTCGTCCGTGATCGGGATGTGGAGGGTGTCGCGGAGCACCTTGAGGTCGGCGAGCGCGACCTTCTTCATCTGGTGCGTGGAGTTGCGTCCTGCGAAGCCGGAGCCCAGCCCGTAGCCCTTGATGGTGTGCGCGAGGATGACGGTCGGCTGACCGGTGTGCGCCTCCGCGGCGGCGTACGCGGCGTAGAGCTTGCGGTAGTCGTGGCCACCGCGCTTGAGCGCCCAGATCTCGTCGTCGGTCATCTTCTCGACGAGCTGCTTGGTCCGCGGGTCCCGGCCGAAGAAGTGCTCGCGGACGAACGCACCGTCGTTGGCCTTGTACGTCTGGTAGTCACCGTCGGGCGTGGAGCCCATGAGGTTGACGAGCGCACGGTCCTTGTCGGCGTTGAGCAGGACGTCCCACTCGCGGCCCCAGATGACCTTGATGACGTTCCAGCCCGCTCCGCGGAAGAAGGCCTCGAGCTCCTGGATGATCTTGCCGTTGCCGCGCACCGGGCCGTCGAGGCGCTGGAGGTTGCAGTTGACGACGAAGTTGAGGTTGTCGAGCTGCTGCTGCCCGGCGAGCTGGAGCATGCCGCGGCTCTCGGGCTCGTCCATCTCGCCGTCGCCGAGGAACGCCCAGACGTTCTGCTGGCTGGTGTCCTTGATCCCACGGTTGTGGAGGTACTTGTTGGTCCACGCCTGGTAGATCGCGGACGCGGGGCCGAGGCCCATGGAGACGGTGGGGAACTCCCAGAAGTCCGGCATCTGGCGCGGGTGCGGGTAGGACGGCAGACCGCCACCGGCGTGCGAGTGCTCCTGGCGGAACCCGTCGAGCTGGTCCGCAGAGAGGCGGCCCTCGAGGAACGCGCGGGAGTACACGCCGGGGGACGCGTGCCCCTGGAAGTAGATCTGGTCGCCGCCGCCCGGGTGGTCCTTGCCGCGGAAGAAGTGGTTGAGGCCCACCTCGTAGAGGGTGGCGACCGAGGCGTAGGAGGAGATGTGCCCGCCGACGCTGATCTCCGGACGCTGGGCCCGGGTCACCATGACCGCAGCGTTCCAGCGGTTCCAGCTGCGGTACCGGCGCTCGAGCGCCTCGTCGCCGGGGAAGTACGGCTCCTCGTGGACACCGATCGTGTTCACGTAGGGGGTGTTGATGGACGTCGGGATGGCGACGTTGCGCTCCCGCGCCCGCTTGAGCAGGTTGAGCAGGACGTAGCGGGCACGGGGGCCGCCACGGTCGTCGATCAGTCCGTCCAGGGACTCGACCCATTCACTCGTCTCAGAGGGGTCGATGTCGGGGACCTGGCTGAGCAGACCGTTGATCAACGGCCCTCTCTCGTCATGCGTTGCCACCTGCAACCTCACATCGTGTCCAGAGCATTGCGGGGCGCTGTGCCCCATCGCTCGCCTCGGCCGGTCGACGCGCCCTGCCCCGTTCGTGTGCGGTGCGCAAAGGCTTCGTCAAATCCGGTACTTCTGACCATTCTCATCGTACGGGCGACGTGAAAGCCACCCGCGGGCAGTCCCGGAGGACGTGACCTTCGTGACACCCGCAGGATTCCAACGATCCCATGCTCATCACGGGTCTGCGTGATGAGCCGGGGCTTGGACGGTCGGTGGCCGAGGGCCGGTCGTCGGGCGACAGGATGGCTGTGCTCTCGGGGGCGCGTCAGTCGGATCACCCGGCGTTTCACGGCGGATTGGGCACGCGACGTGGCGCGCGGTGGGCTACGTTTGCGACCATTGACCAATCCGGCGCAGGACTGCGTCGGTCCGTGACGCCGAAGGGAAGAACATCACCGTGGTAGCGACCACTGAGCCGCAGGACGCCGACCGCCTCGGCTTCAGCTCCGGCAACGTCGTCCAGGAGTTCGGGTGGGCTGACGACACCGACGAGGACCTGCGCGAGGCCATCGAGGAGATCACCGGCACGGAGCTGGTGGACGAGGACTACGACGACGTCACCGACGGTGTGATCGTGTGGTGGCGCGAGGGCGACGGCGACCTGACCGACATGCTCGTGGACGTGCAGACCGTCCTCGACGACGGCGGCCTCATCTGGATCTTCACGCTCAAGCCGGGCCGCGACGGCCACGTGGGCCACAGCGACATCCAGGAGGCGTCCACGACGGCCGGCCTCCACGCCACGAGCACGTTCTCCATCGCCCCCGACTGGTCGGCCACGAAGCTCGGCACCCGCGGCCGCGGTCGCTGACCGTGCCGGGCGCGCTCGCCGTCGGCGACGCCGCGCCGGGCTTCGACCTGGTCGACACCCACGGGACGCCGGTGCACCTCGCCGATCTGCGGGGCGCCCCGGTGCTCCTCGTCTTCTTCCCCTTCGCGTTCTCCCGCACGTGTACGGACGAGCTCCGCGACCTGCGTGACGCGGCAGCGGACCTCGACGCCGCTGGTGCGTCGGTCCTCGCGGTGTCGTGCGACCCGATGTTCGCGCTCAAGGCGTGGGCCGAGGACGAGGGGTTCAGGTTCCCCCTCCTGTCGGACTTCTGGCCGCACGGGCAGGTCGCCCGGCGCTACGGGGTCCTCGACGAGACCGACGGGCACGCCCTGCGCGGGAGTTTCCTGATCGATGCGGCCGGGAACCTCGTGTGGTCGACCGTGGTGGGGCGCTCGGACCGTCGGGACATCGCCGCGCACAGGGCGGCGCTCACGCTCCTGTGAGCCGGGACGGCGTCGGGCGGGGCGTCGCGACCGGGTACGCTGTGTGCGCCCGTTCCGGGGCCTGTAGCTCAGTTGGTTAGAGCGCCACGCTTACACCGTGGATGTCGGGGGTTCGAGTCCCTCCGGGCCCACAAGTTGGCGACGCTGTGAGCGTGAGAAGAGGCGATCCCCGTGTGGGACATCCCGGTGCACCACGATCCAGGGGTTCGCGACCAGGTCGCGCGCTGGCAGGTGCTGCGGAAGGCCGGGGCGGCGACGTGGGACCACCTGCGGGGCGGCTCCGGGCCCCCGGAGTACGCACCCCTCGTCCGGACGCTCGTGGAGGCGGGGCACAGCCCGGACGTGGTCGACGATCCCGAGCACGACGTCGCGCAGCAGAGCCTGCGCCAGCACGCGGGTGCCTGGTCGGACGACGAGGCGGCCGCCGCGTTCGTCGCTGGGCTGTGGTCGGCTCCAGCGGCCTGGCGGTCAGCGTTGCCGGGTCTCCTCGTCGCACGGGCCATGCCCGTCCACCCGCTCGTCCCGTGGAACGAGGACGCGTCGCTGTGCGAGGTCTGCGGCTTCCGGGCGGGGCCGGTGCAGCTCGTGGACGAGTGGGCCTCCCGTCTCACGGAGGGCACGCCGCTCGACGGTGAGCCGTCGGCGTACGGGCGGACGCTCGCCTGGCTCGGCCGGGGGCGGCCCGGCCCGACCGAGCACGACCGGTGGGCGCTGGGAGCCGTCCTCGAGGTCCTGGCCACCGTGCCGGACGGGACCCGCTACGCCGCGGCGGCGAAGGCGATCGCAGCGGCGGGGGTCCTGCGCAGCAGACGTGCTGCGGTGGCTGTGCTGGAGGACCTCGCGCTGGTCGGTGTCCTCGCCCGACCGGACCGCCCAGGCATGGTCGAACGGTTCACCACCTACCGGGAACGCGATCAGCGGCCCACGGTGCGCGTGGAGGTGCAGGCGCCGTTGGCGTGGTGGGACACCACCGTCGGTGACCACGGTGTCAGACGGGACCTGTTCGACGGCCTCTTCGGTGGGCTCGACGTCCCGGCGGTGTCCCTCGACGGACCACGACCGACCCCGTCCCCGGCGGCGAAGGACACCATCGACGGAGGTCTGGCCGGTCGGGCGCAGGCGCTCGCACCCAGGGCGCCGCGAATCTCTGCGTCCGTCGGTGCGGGCCCTCCCGCACCGGGCGACGTGTGGGCGGTGCGGGTCCTGCCGGGCCGCTGGGTGACCCTGTACGTGCACGAGGTCGCAGACCGAGGCGGACGCCCCTACGCGCGGACCGAGTTCCTCGCCGGCGTCCATCCAGCCCTCCCTGAGCTCGAGGACGTGTCCGGGACGGTGCAGCCGCGAGCAGACGGTCGTGCGCCCACCTGGGCGCACTCCTTGGGCACGACGTCCTGGACGCGACGCATCGGCCAGGTCGTGCCGGTCCCGGCCGCGGACCGGTCGCTGCCCGACGGTGGGAGCTGGGTGGCCGCCAAGGAGCTCCGCCACCTGAGCGGCTGGCACTTCCCGGACGCCTGACGGTCGGGACCCGGATCGGTGGTCCGCTGTCCAGGGGCAGGGATCAGGTGTTGCGGCCCGAGGACGGAGGAGTCCACGACCGGAACGTGCGCGACGCTCGGACGAGGAGCGTCGGAGCGACCGTGCGCAGAGCGACGTCCCTCGATCCAGCCAGCAGGGGGTTCGAGATCTGCCCGACCCGACCGGCTGCGCGTGATCGTGCGGCGAGCGCTCGGGTCCGACGGCGTCGATGAGCGTCGTAGCGGGCGAGACCGCTCTCCAGGTCGTCGGGACCTGTGGCGTCGCGGAGGACGACGACGAGCGTCGCTGCGTCCTCGATGGCTTGCCCCGCGCCTTGTCCGAGGTCCGGGGTCATGGCGTGGGCGGCGTCCCCGAGGAGCACGGTCCTGTCCCTGACGAAGGCCCGCAGAGGGCGTCGCAGGTCGTGGACGTCGTGCCGCAGCACGCGGGTGTGCGGGGTCGCGTCGATGCACTGGCCGACCGGGTGGTGCCAGCCGGCGAACAGGGCGCGGGCACGGGCACGCTCGTCAGGCGCCCGGGTCCCCTCCGGCTCGTCGTGCGTGGCGAACCAGTACACCCGACCGTCGCCCAGCGGGACGATGCCGAACCGGCGCCCGCGCCCCCACGTCTCACCGGCTGCGCCTGCGAGGTCGACCGGCTCTTCCGTGACCCCCCGCCACGCGGCGTACCCGGCATAGCGCAGACCCGTGTCGAGACCGAGGCGTGCGCGGCCCGCGCTGCGGATCCCGTCCGCGACGACGACCAGGTCGTAGGCCGCCTCCCGGGCTGCCAGGGCGAGGACCGGCGAACCGTCGGGGGAGGGGTGAGCCTCGGTGCCTGCGACGAGCGACCCGGGCCGGAGGGCCGAGACGAGCGCGTCGTGCAGGTCGTTGCGGTGCACGGTCCGCGCCGTGGCGACGGCGCGCGGGGGGACCGTCGTGAGCCACCGACCGGAGGGGGAGCGCTGGCCGGTGCGCATCCTGGTGATGCGATCGTCGCTCACGGCGCGGACGGTTCCGCCGAGCCCGACAGTGTCCAGGGCGTCGAACGCGTTCCCGAAGAGCGTCAGACCTGCGCCGACGGCCCCAGGCGCGTCGCGCCGCTCGTAGACGGTGACGTCGTGCCCGTCGCGCTGGAGCCCGGTTGCGGCGACCAGGCCTCCGACACCTGCTCCGACGACCGCGATCCGCACGCTCGGCGTCAGCGGTCGACGACGAGGAGGACGTTGCCGTCGAGGTCCTTGGCGGAGAAGTAGCGGCAGATGTCGCGGTCGCCGCGGATCGCGGTCTCGACGAGCCCGCGTTCCTCGAGGGCGGCGTAGGTGGCATCGACGTCGTCGACGACGAAGTTGCACGTCGCCCACGTCAGACCCGGCTGGGCGGAGATGCCGCTCGCGGGTCCCATGAGCGTGAGCCGCTGGGACCCGACGAAGAGGACGGCCGAGTGCTCGGAGACGGTCGCGATGTCGAGGCCGAGGACCTCCCGGTACCACTCGGCGGCGATCTGCGGCGAGGTGACGGGGACGAAGGCTGTTCCGATGGCATGAGCGGGCACGGGAGCATCGTGCCACGTCGTGACCGACCGTGGGTAGGTCGCAGGTCCGTCGCCGTCCGGTGGCTGAAACGCTTAAGCGCCTGCCTCCGAGGTCGTCGTGGGGCGATCCTGGGCCAGGGCGTCACCCGCCGGGGGTGGGCCGATCGAGGGAAGGCGAATCATGTACGCACTCCGAGCACCCTGGGCCCGAGCGACCGCGGCAGCGGCTGCCGTCGCCCTCACGACGGCAGGCCTCCTCGGAGGTGCCGCCGCGTCGGCGTCGACGCCCACGGCCGTCGGGACGGCTGCCGAGGACGACGCCGTCCGGATCATGCCTCTCGGTGACTCCATCACCGGGTCCCCGGGGTGCTGGAGGGCGCTGCTGTGGAACGAGCTCCAGGCGGCGGGGCACACGAACATCGACTTCGTCGGCACGCTGGGCCCGCAGGGGTGCGGGGTGGAGCACGACGGGGACAACGAGGGGCACGGTGGCTACCTCGCCACGAACATCGCCGCGCAGGGACAGCTCACTGGCTGGCTCGACGCGACGGACCCGGACGTCGTCATCATGCACCTGGGCACCAACGACGTGTGGAGCAACCTCCCGACGGAACAGATCCTCGGGGCGTACACGACGCTCGTCGCGCAGATGCGGGAGCACAACCCCGACGTCCAGGTGCTCGTCGCGCAGATCATCCCCGTCGACCCGCCCACCTGTGACGGGTGCGCGGCGCGGACCGTGGACCTCAACGAGGCGATCCCCGGGTGGGCGGCCGAGATCACGACTGCCACCTCGCCGGTGACGGTCGTCGACCACTGGACCGGGTGGGACGCCGCCGCCGACACGTCGGACGGCGTGCACCCCAACGGGTCGGGCACCGCGAAGATGGCGGAGAGCTGGTTCGGTCCGCTCGACGCCCTGCTCTCGGGACAGCCGGACCCGGACCCCACGCCCGACCCCACTCCTGACCCCACGCCCGACCCCGAGCCCACCCCGGACCCGACCACACCACCGACGGAGCCCGGTCGCTCCTGCGAGGCGGAGCTGCGGGTCGTCAGCTCGTGGCCCGGCGGTTTCCAGGGTGAGGTGCTCGTGACGAGCACCGGGTCGCAACCCGTGACGTCGTGGACGGTGTCGTGGGACTTCGCGGCCGGCCAGCAGGTCGCTCAGGGGTGGAACGCCACGGTGTCGCAGTCGGGTGCCGCGGTGAGCGCGAGCAATGCGGCGTGGAACGGCGCGGTCGCCCCCGGGTCGACGGCGACCGTCGGGTTCATCGGTTCGGGTGCACCCGCCGGGGTGGCGGGCCCGGTGGCCTGCGCCGCAGGCTGATCCCGCGACGACGAGACCCGAGGGCCCGGACGCAGCGAGCGTCCGGGCCCTCGGGTGTCTCTCGGTCAGTCCTCGACCGGTCCGGACCCCCGACGGCGCACGGCGACGACGAGCGCCGTCCCCAGGCCGAGGAGGACCAGGGCGCCGACGAGCACCGTGCCGATGTCGGCACCGGTCCGCGCGAGAAGACCGCCGACGCCCGTCGCGGACACCGTCGCCGGGTCCGAGGTCGCGCCTGCGCCTGTGCCGGGGGTGCCTCCGGAGGGTCCGCCCGGCGTCCCTGGCGTGGCGTCGTCGCCACCCGGGGGAGTCCCTGGACCGCGGGGCGGTTCCGTCGCGTCCATGACGGTGATCGTCACCGAGGCCGTCATGCCGTCGAAGGTCGCGGTGACCGCCTTCCGTCCCGGCGTCGACATGTCGGGGGAGGAGATCGTCGCGAGCGCGGTGACGTCGCGCGTCGTCCCGTCCGCGTACGTGGCGACGACCGTCATGCCGGTTTGGTCGAAGGTGTCACCCACGGCGTAGTCGACCCGCGTCGGAGGCGTGGCGGTGACGGAGACGAGCTCGGCGTCCTCGGTGTCGACCCGGACGAGCCGGACGTCGTCGAGGTTCCCCCACGCGCCCGCGGTCAGGGCGAACGCGGCACCCACGGTGACGGTGCCGTCCTCGCCGACGAGCACGTCGTCGACGGTGGCGGTCGAGTAGGTGCGCCACCCGTCGAGCCGGACAGGCACGTCGAGCTCCTGGCCGCCGGAGGTGGCGGTGAGGACCAGCGTGTCGCCCTCACCGACGCTGCCGCCCTGGGTGGTCGCGGAGAGCCGGTAGGTGCCGGCGGGGAGGCCGGTGACCGTCTGCTCGACGGTGAACGCGTAGTCCTCGTCGGCCCAGAACTTCAGGGACCGCGCGCCGTCGGAGGCGTCCGGGTCGTCCTCGACCGCGGCGCCCGTCCCGGTGATGGTCCACATGGACAGGTCGTCGTCCTCGAAGGAGTGGTTGACGACCGCGTTCGCCGCGATGACGACGACGGTGGCGCTCACGGTGTGCCCGCTGTCCGTGGTGCCGACGATGTCGTAGGTCCCCGGTCCGTCGATCTCGTCGAGCCCGTTGCCCCAGGTCACGGCGTGCTGCTCCTGGGAGCCGTCGTTGTACCTCACGGTGACCGTGCTCGGGAGCTCGACCGGGGCGCCGTGTGCGACGGTGACCTCGACACCGGTGACGCCGACGACCTCGCGCGGGGCCGTGGACCCGGTCCGCGCGTAGCGGAAGACGTCGAGCGACTCGAGGGGCCTGCCGGTGACGTCGAAGAGGGCCTGGTTGTCCCACGACGACCCGCCGTACCACTCCCCGGCGTCCTCGGGGTCGTACTCGGCAGCGAAGCTCGACGCCCAGCCCGACCCGTGCGTCTCCCAGAGCGTCCTGTTCTGCTCGAGGTCCTCCGGAGGGCCGACGGGGAGCCAGGCGGGTTCCCAGTAGAAGACGCCGAGACCCGCGGGGCCGACGTCCGTCACGGCTTGCATGACGTCACGGACGGCGGTGGCCTGCCCCTGGACCGAGGACGGGTAGAGGGGGGAGGCGGTCGCCTCGCGGATGGTGTTCTCGTGGCCGTCACCGTCCTCGAGGGTGTAGTTCCACGAGGTCTCGGCGACCATGACCTTCTTGCCGTAGGTGTCTGCCACGGTGGACAGCACGGACGTGAGGTTGCTCAAGGACCCGTGCCAGTAGGGGTAGTAGGAGCTGGCGAAGACGTCGTAGTCGACCCCGTGCGTGTCGAGGCTCGCGGCGATGGACGCGTACGACCCCGCTCTCTCCGGGTTGGTGAAGTGCACCGCGACCAGCGCATCCGGGTACACGTCGCGGACGGCCCGGCTCCCGGCGCTGAAGATCTGCGACATCCCCGGCCAGCCGGTGACCCCGGCGACACCGTTGTTGGTCTCGTTGCCGACCTGCACCATGCCGACGTCCACGCCGGCGTCGCGCAACCGGGCGAGGGCGTCCGTCGTGAAGTCGGCGGTGGCGTCGGCCTTCTCGGCGACGGTCATGCCCTCCCAGGCCTTCGGCGCCTGCTGCTTGGCAGGGTCCGCCCAGAAGTCCGAGTAGTGGAAGTCCACGAGGAGCCGCATCCCGTGCGCGGTCGCGCGCTCGCCGATGGCGACGGCCGTCGCGACGTCGTTGTTGCCCCCGCCGTACCCGCGTCCGGCGGCGTCGGCGGGATCGTTCCAGACACGGACGCGCACGTAGTTGACGTCCGCGGTCTCCAGGACGTCGAAGAGGTCCGCGGGTGCGCCGTCGCGATCGCGGAACGTGACCCCGCTGTTCTCGAGGGCGACGATCGACGAGACGTCGACGCCGTTGACGAAGTCGTCGGCGAGGCCGTCGACCTTCTCGACGACGATGCCGGCCTCGACCGGTGGTTCGGGTTCTGCCGCCCAGGTGAGCTGGGGGGCGAGGAGCACCGCCGCGGCGGTCGCCAGGGCGGCCAGCCGTGGGGTGGTGTGTCGTCGGGGTGGGTGCATCGCGCATCACGTCCTGTCGAGCGTCGTTGTTCGAAGGGGACCAGCGGTGGTTCGACGGGCGGTGCGCACGAGGTCGTCGGCGACTCCGCGGATCTGGTCTGCGGCGACTGTACACGGTCCCAGTCCGAGGGTGAAGAGGACCGTGGCGCATCCGGGTCAATCGCTGCAAACGTTGACCAGTGACTCGGTTCATGGGCTGTGACCGTGCACAGCAAGGAGATGCGGCGGGCCCAGGACGAGCCTCGAGGGCGGGGTCCGATAGCCTCGCGGGGTGACTACCACCCCGCGCCTCGCCGACGTCGTCCGCGTCCTCGACGCCCGGTACCCACCGTCCACCGCCGAGTCCTGGGACAGGGTCGGGCTCGTCGTCGGGGACCCGCGCGACGAGGTCCGCGACGTCCTCTTCGCCGTCGATCCCGTCCAGGACGTCGTCGACGAGGCCCTCGACCTGGGGGTCGACCTCCTTGTCGCGCACCACCCGCTCCTCCTCTCCCCGGTGAGCTCCGTCGCCGGGACCTCGCCCAAGGGGGCGATCGTGACCGCCCTCCTGCGCGGCGGGTGCGCGCTCTACGTCGCCCACACGAACGCCGACGCCGCCGAGCGAGGCGTCGCCGACGCCCTTGCGGACGCTCTCGGCCTCGTCGACCGACGCCCGCTGGTCCCCGCCGGCGACGGCCCGTCGGGTGCACCCGTCGGGCTCGGTCGCGTGGGCCGCACGAAGGAACCGCTCACCCTGCGAGCCTTCGCCGACCGTGTCGCCGCAGCGCTCCCTGCGACCGAGCAGGGCATCAGGGTCGCCGGTGACCTCGACGCGACCGTCCGCACCGTCGCCGTCCTCGGCGGGTCCGGCGACTCCCTCATCGACGCCGTCCGCGCCGCGGGTGCCGATGTCTACGTGACGTCCGACCTCAAGCACCACGCCGTCTCCGAGGCGCGGGAGCAGGCGCTCTTCGACGCGAGCGCACGTGGCGACGCCACCTCCGGGGCGACGCCGTTCCTCGTCGACACCGCGCACTTCGCCAGCGAGTGGCCCTGGCTGAGCTATGCGGCTCGCGACCTGGTTCACGACCTCGAGGGGATCGGCACTACGGTGGGCACCAGAGTCAGCACGCGACGCACCGACCCGTGGACCTCCCGGGTCGCGTCGCCAGGGCTCGAGAACTCCACAGGCACAACGGAAGGACACCACCCGTGACCACGGCACCCGTCGAGGATCAACGTCGGCTCCTGGACGTCCAGGCCCTCGACACCCGCGTGCAGCAGCTGCAGCACAAGCGCACCACCCTTCCCGCGCTCGCCCGTCTCGTGGAGATCGACTCGCAGCTCGCGGACCTCCACACCGCCCTCGTGCAGTCCCGCACCGCCGCCAGCGACCTGCGCCGTGAGCTCGCCAAGGCCGAGTCGGACGTCGAGCAGGTCCGTGCCCGCGCCACGCGTGACCAGACCCGCCTCGACTCCGGTGCCGTGGGGGCCAAGGACGCCCAGGCCCTCATGAGCGAGCTCGAGTCCCTCACGCGCCGGCAGGGCGTCCTCGAAGAGGTCGAGCTCGACGTCATGGAACGCCTCGAGGCGCACGAGGACACCCTCGCCAAGCTCGACGAGGCTCACCAGAAGGTCCTCGAGGCCAAGACCGAGGCCGAGGCCGAGCGGGACGCCGGCTACGCCGAGATCGACCGCGAGCTGAACACCGTTCAAGGCGAGCGTGCGTCGCTCGCGGAAGGCCTCGACGCCGGTCTCGTCGCCGCTTACGACAAGCTGCGCTCGCAACTCGGTGGGCTCGGTGCGGCGGCCCTGCGCGGTCGGCGCTGCGAAGGGTGCCGTCTCGAGCTCAACCCCACGGACCTCCAGGCGATCCGCGCAGCCGCGCCGGACGAGGTGGTCCGCTGCGAGGAGTGCGGCCGCATCCTCGTGCGCCCCGTCGAGACCGCTGCCGCCGAGTAGCGCCGTGCCTGCTCCCGACGCATCGGGTGACCCCCGCCACAGGGTGCCGCGCCCACCCGGCGCCCCGCTGCGGTTCGACGACCAGAGACCTCTCACGCTCGTCCTCGTCCGCCACGGAGTCACCGAGCACACCCTGACCGGGGCGTACTCGGGCGGGTCCGAGCCCGGCCCGCCCCTGGCGGGTCACGGGCGCATCCAGGCGGCGCGCGCCGCGGACCTCGTGCACCGGATCGGCCGACAGCTGTGGCAGGACCTGCCGCACCCGACCGCTGTCGTCGCATCGCCGATGGTCCGGACGCAGGAGACCGCTGCGGCCGTGGGGCGCCGTCTCGGCCAGCCCGTCGCCACGGACGAGCGCCTCGCCGAGTGCGTCTTCGGGGAGTGGCAGGGCCTCACCGCCGCCGAGGTGGAGGCGCGCTGGCCGGGCGAGCTCCGCGGGTGGCACGAGTCCGGGACCGATCGGCCGCCCGGTGGAGAGTCGTTCGTCGACGTCGGTGCACGCGCGTGGTCCGCGGTGCAGGACCTCCTCGCCGGAGGCACCGGCCGCACGGTCGTCGTGGTCTCCCACGCCGTCGCGATCCGGTCGATCGTCGGGACGGCCCTCGGGACGGACCCGGGACGGTGGCAGCTCCTGCGTGTCGCCCCGTGCTCGGTGAGCATCCTCAACCTCTGGCCCGACGGCGCCGTCGAGGTGACGGCGCTCGGCGTGCTCCAGGAGACGTAGGACCTCGCCGGGGCAGGGGCGCCTCTCCGGCGCCTGCCGGGCGGGTCAGGTGACGACGAGCTCCAGGGTCGCCGGGCCGGTCCGCGCGCCGACGAGCGAGACCTCGAGGAACGACGTGCCCACGAGCTCGTGCGCCGCCTTGACGAGCTCGTCGCTCGTCCGCGGTGGCTCGGCGGGCCGGGTGAGGAGGTGCCGCGTGAGGACGCCCCGTGCGTGCTTGGCATTGTGCGACACGACGCTCCGACGCCCGTCGAGCTCGCGGAGCACCCGGACCGTCACCCAGTCGGTGCCCCTGGCCGGCTTCCATGCGGCCAGGTACGCCGCGGAACGGCAGTCGACGACGACGTCCCCCTCGGCGAGCGGCGCGAGCGCCTGGTCGAGATGCGGACGCCAGGACGGTGCGAGCGGTCCGACGCCCGTGAGGTCCGTGCCCATGGACAGCCGGTAGGCGGGGATGCGGTCCGCGGGGGAGACCGCGCCCCACAGCGCGGACACCGTGCGCACGGACGTCGCCGCGCGCGCGGCCTGGGCGTCGTCCAGGTCCGCGAGCCCCGCAGCTGCGTAGAGGACCCCCGTGTAGACGGAGGACGCCGGGCCCGCCGGCTCGACGTCGAGGCGCGTGTTGCGCGCCACGTCCTCGGCGAGGCTGGGACCGACACCCAGCCGCTCCATCGCGTCGGTGCCTGCGCTGACCCGGGCGAGCGCCCGGAGGACGCGCGTCCGGTGAACCGTGAGGTCGGGCGAGGAGAGTGCCGAGAGGTCGCACGGCGCGCCGCTCGCGGCGGGGGTCTTGCCCTCGGAGGGCGGGAGGAGCAGCAGCACCCGACGATTCTAGGCGGCCGCGGTGCGTGTACCGTCGGCTGGCATGGCACAGCTCAAGGTCTACGGTCGACGCTCGGTGTGGGCAGGACGACGGGAGGACCTCTCCGACGTCCTCCACGGCGCGCTGATGGCCGCGTGGCAGCTCCCGGAGGACAAGCGGTTCCAGCGCTTCGTCTGGCTCGACGACGACGATCTCGTGGCTCCCCGCGGGCACGCGTACCTCGTGGTCGAGGTCGTCGCGTTCGCCGGCCGGAGCACCCAGGCCGTCCGGGCGCTCGTCCGCGAGACGTACGCGCGGGTCTGCCCGGCGTTCGGGCTCCCCGTCGACGACCTCGAGATCGTCGTCCTCGAGAGTCCGCAGGACCGGTGGGGGATCCGCGGTGTGAGCGGGGACGAGCTGACGCTCACGTACCCGGTCACCCTCTAGTACCCTTGCGGTGCGGATGAGTTGGCCAGACGACCGCGTCGGGAGGTCCGCCTCCCGCCGAGGAACGTCCGGGCTCCACAGAGCGAGGTGGTGGGTAACGCCCACCCGGGGTGACCCGCGGGACAGTGCCACAGAGAACAGACCGCCGGGGCGTTCGCGCACCCGGTAAGGGTGAAACGGTGGTGTAAGAGACCACCAGCACGCCAGGTGACTGGCGTGGCTAGGTAAACCCCACCTGGAGCAAGGTCAGACAGGATGCGTCCGAGGGCTGCTCGCCCGAGCATCCGGGTAGGCCGCTGGAGGCGTACGGCGACGTACGTCGTAGATGGATGGTCGTCGCCCGCGCCGGGGCAACCGGGCGCGGGAACAGAACCCGGCGTACCGGCCAGCTCATCCGCCTTTTATGCTCTCTGAACTGTGGAAACATTCGGGAGTCTCCAGGGGTGAGATTCACGCGAGGTGGAAGAGGTCCTTGGCGAGCTCGATCTCGTTGTACGGCGCCTTGCCCTTCCCGCCGTCGGCCTCCCACTGCTTTTGGTCCTCGAGCGTCGCGGGGTGGCGGCGGACGAGGTCGGCCCACGTCTTGCGGCCGAGGGCGCGGACCGCGGACCATGCGGTCACGTCCTCGAGCGCGGCCTTCTTCTCCTCGGCGGTGGCCTTGAGTTCGGCGATGACGGCCTTGTCCCAGTCGACGATGCGGTTCGCGGCGTCGATCTCAGTTTCAGAGGGCGCGGCGGCGCGGGCGATGTGGATCCGGTCGGCCGCAGTGCTGAGCAGCTCTGCGGCGCGCACGTCGACGGCGCGCTGCGCCTGGAGGCATTCCAGATCGACCTCGGAGTCGAGGACGATCGGGACGCGGATGATGCGGGTGTTCTTCTGCGGCAGTGCCATGACGGCGTCCTTCCATGAGGGTCGTCCCCGCACACGAGCGAAGGGGTGCGGCGACGACGAGGGGGTGGTTACGCGGCGGCGACGACGGCGGCGTCGCGGATGGGCTCGGTTCGGTACAGGCTCACGATGTCCTCCGGGAGGCTCGCGTGGCGCGGTCGAGCTCGGTCGCAAACACGTCGGCGACGCCGGCGATGGCTGGGCGCCAGTGCGGGTACGGGGGCTGGCGGTAGTTGCGGCCGAGGGAATCTTCGCCGAAGAACCCGAACTCGAGACGGCGCGCCTGGGGCAGGTTCGTCGAGACGGTCGCGACGTCGGGGACGTTCGGCAGGAGGACTACGCGCCAGTCAGTGACCTGGACTTGGACGCCGGGGATGAGCTCGCCCGTCGCGCCGCCGGTCTTGATGATGATGCCCTGCTGCTTCCCGAGCGCCTGGACGGCGACGGGCCGCTCGAGCGTGACTGGGTCGGTCTCCCCGAAGATCTCGACGGCCGGGGTGACCTCAGTCCCGAACGTGCGGACGGCGGATGCGGCGAGGGTGCCGCCGAGGTTGAGGACGGGGCCGAGGTCAACCACGGACGTTCTCCGCGAGGACCTCGATGCGCGCGGCGTAGGAGCCGCGCATGCTCGTCAGGAGTGGGCGGACCTCGGCGTCGAGCGCGACGGGGTCGAGGGTGGCCTGCCAGTCCCCGGGCCGGGCGCGAAACTCGTCGTCGGTGGGATCGCGGACGACGGTCACGATCGCGTCCCCGTGATGGTGACCTTGGGCTTGAGATGCAGGACGAGCGCCGCCTGGTCGCCGGCTGCCTGCGTGAACTCGACCGCGACGACGTCGTCCGACACGTTCACGCCGCCGAAGGTGACCGCGGCGGTGGCGGGAGACGTGGTGGTGAGCGTGAACGGCGTGGTCGCGGTGCGTGGGTCGTCATGCCGCGATGGTCACTCGGGCGGTGGCACTCGCTTCTGCGTGAGGGTCGCGTTCCGAGCGGCGGCCTTGGACCCGACGACCCAGGCCTGGAGGTCGATGTTCGTGCGCCTGCGGGTAGAGCCACCTGGGAGTCGAGGGAGACGCGTCGGGTGGGCGGGCGTAGGCGGCCGCACGAGCCTGCCCGCGGCTTCCTGGTCGGCGTGCTGCGCCTCGGTCGTGGTCGCTCGAGCGACCTTCGCGTCCGCCGCCGACGAGATGTCGATCCGGGGCGACGACGAGCGTCGGCAGTTTGGATAGCTGATCGGGTACTCGCGAGCGTGACGATCATGCCGTTGTCCTTTTGGAGGTCGTCTTGCGACGTCCACTCGCAGGCGGCGCCGTCGAAGATCTCCATCCACTCCACGCCGAGCGCCTCGGCCTGGTTGAACGCTCCCTCCTGGTACGCCATGACCGTCTTCGTGCGCACGACCATGTCCGTGTACGTCGACAGGCCGATCTTGCGCCCGTTCGCGTAGGTGACGGCCGTGATTCCGTTCGGTAGGAGTTCGGCGGGAGTTCGGCGGCCAGGCGCACCCCGGCCTGCCCGCGGTGAGGCCGGAGTAGATCTTCGCGCACACCCAGTCCGGGGCCATTGTGCGGGTGAACGCCTTCGCAGACTCGTCCATGCCGCGGGTCGCGAGGAGGATGTCGGCCATCGTGTCCTTAGCGAGTGCCGCGATCACGTTGGTGTCGATGGCAGCGAAGGCCGTGGGCGTGCCGAGGGTCGTGGCGACGGTGAACGCACCGATCTCGTAGGCCGCCTGCGTGGCCGTCAGGACTTGCGTGGCGGCGAGCGTGTCCCTGGTCCCCGAGCGCGCACACGGCCGCCTCGAGCTCGGTGAGGCGGTTCACGCGCACCGCCGGGGCGAGGCCCCACCACTCACGCAGGAGCTCGTCCAGCTCGCGCACGATCCACGCCCACACGGCCGCCACTTCAGTCCGCAGCTGGGCGGTGAGCGCTTCGATGCTGTCGGGCTGGGTCACCAGTAGCCGTCCGGGCGCAGGATCGGTGCGATCTGGAGCCGGCCGGACGTGGAGGTCGGGTTGAGGAGGTCCTCGGGGCGGGCGATCTGCGCGGCGAGGCTCGCAAGAGTCGCCTTCGAGAAGCCGACCGTGAGAACGCCGTCGAGCCCGAAGTTCGAGACCTCTGGCCCGCCGGCGGACGCGTCGGCGTACCGGCGCAAGAGGATGCGGATCGCCACGGGCAGCCAGTGCCCGAGCTCGTCGAACCACTCCTCGAGCGTTGCATCGTCAGGGCTGGTGACCTCGTCGCGGATGAGTGCGGGATCAGGGGGGCGTCATGGGCGGGCCTCCTGAGTCCATCGTCCGTGAGGGGGGATTCGTGAGGACCGACCTCGGGTATGTCAGTGTGGGTGTACAACTAACGTCATGGGAGCAGCAGAGTGGATCAGTATCGGAACCGTCGCCGTAGCGCTAGTGGCAGTCCTCTCGGCGCTCTTCCACGGCGATCGAAGTCTCGCCCGAGTCGAAGCGATCCGTGAAGCACGAGCGCTAGTTATTGCGGGCGGCCTTTCGACCAACGAAGAGAAACAGCTGAAGCAGTTCATCAAGTTCACTTCGCACCAGCTCAGCAATGTGTGGTGGCGCACCCCCTACACGGGTGCCGGTGTCGTGGCACTTCTCGCCGCCCTAGCAGCTTGGGGCTCGGCTTTCGCGGTGATGAACACCTCCAATGAGTCCGTGTCAGTCGTTTTCTGGCTCGCAATCGCCTACACGGTCATCGGAATCGTGATGCTCATCGTTGGGGCGGTAATCCAAGCGCGGCGTGGGTACAAGAACCTGCCCGCTTGGACGAACTAGCTGTTCTGTGTCATGACGTTGGTGACACCTTCTCGGAGGCGTGAGGCTGGGGGTTGGTTCCTGGCTGCAGTGTGTGGTCGATGGTAGTTGTAGTGGATGCTCCAGACGTCGATTGCCGCGGTGCGGTGGGCTTCTGAGGCCATCCGCGGGCGTAGAGAAGTTCCTCGGCCAGGGTGTGGTTGTAGCGTTCGACTTTCCCGTTGTGCTTGGGGGTGGGGCTGGATGCGTTGGTGCTTGGCCGCGGTCGCCAAGGCCGCCTGGTGGAAGTCCTTGGCCCGGTAGTTCGACCCGTTGTCAGTCATGACCCGGGTGATGCGGGCGATGCCGTGGGCGGCGAAGAACGCCCGTGCGCGGGCCCAGAATTCGATGGTGGTGGTGGTGGCGGCGGTCTCGTTGGGGAGCGCTTCGGTGTAGGCCAGGCGGGAGAAGCCGTCGACCGCGGAGTGCAGGTGGACGTATCCGGCCCTAGCGGCCTTGGCCTTGGCCCGGTTGACGGCCCTGGCCTGCGGTGAACCTCGTCCGTAAACCCGCCAGCCACCGCCGTCAGGGATCCACCCGACCTTCTTCACATCCAGATGAACCATCTGACTAGGATGCCGGGCCACGATCCGGCGGACGACCCGGTTGCTCACTCTGGTGGGGTCGGTGTCCCGCCGCTGGGCGATCTCCAACCTACGCAACCACCGAGCCGCCGCCACCGGAGCAATTTGGTGGCCCTCACGGACCAGCTCGAGATGGACCTGGCGGGCCGTCCACTTGTGGGTGCGGCGCAGGTCCTCGATCCGTTCCACCACCCCAGGCGAGGTCTGGGTCGGGCTCGAGAACGGGGCGCTGGACCGGTCTACCCGTCCGGCCTCGCCAAGGCGCTTATAGCGGCGCAACCACTTCGTCACGGTCGCACGCGCGACGCCGGCCTCGGCCGCTACGTGGGCAATCGGACGATGCTCGCAGCGCCGCATCAATCGCAGTCTTCCGGCAGGGGTCGGCGGGGCATTAGCGTGGGTCATGAGGGGTAGGTCCTTCGAGCAGGCGGTTGTAGAGGTACTTTCATCCTGCACGACCGGGACCTACCCCTCGCCTATGCCCCCACCCCCTCCGGTGCGTCACCAACGTCATGACCCACAACAGTTAGTCGGCTGTCGGCGCGATTCGGGCTGCCCGACGCGCGTTTACTCGCGCCGGACCTTGATAGACTTCGTTCAGCACCTCGTCCATGAAGGCGAGAACGTCCGCAGCTTGACCGTCGCTAACGGGCTCGATAAAGTCACCATGGGCCATATCGTTGCCGAGAAACCGGATCTCGTGCGCGGTCTCAGCAATGAGAGGCCGGATGTGCCCAGCAGCTTCTAGGCCGTTGATCTTCGTTGCCAGCGTCCCCTTGACTATGCCCTTGTCTTTGGCTGTCGCCTCTACAACCGATCGGCCGAGGAGGATTGCCGCTCGAAGCGCGGAGATGGAGAAGCATCGGTATGCCTCGTCAGCCGCGGATGCGATGTGCTCCGGTACGTCAGGGAACTGCTTTCCTTCGACCTTAGAAGGATGCCATTCAAGGTTGGTGGCGGCGTCCATGTACGTTTTTACGTTCCCGCTGGCCGTGCCTTTGCTGTTCTCCCAGCGCGCGACCGACCAAACGCCGCAGTGATCGCATCGGTACGCCCCCCACCAGAACGTTGGCTCGGCCGCCGCGCGAGGGTCTGCAGCAGTGGTGTGGTGAGAGAAGGACCCGCATGACCAGCACACTCTTGATGCCATGAGCGGATACTAGCCGGATCTGCGCCCTGCCGGGTCCTCTTCTCCTCGCCGCGCGCGCTCACGCGTCTTGGTCGCGGAGTGCGCTGACTCCGGCAGGGAGTCGGCCGGTCAGCGGGAGTCGACCTGCGTGACCGCGGGGGTGTCGGACGGTTCGCTCATGGTCTGCGCGGGGTGTCAGTGGCCCGCACTACCGTGAGCCATGGTCATATCGGGCCGTTTCGACAAGGAGGAGTCACCGTGGGCAAGGTTGAGATCAAGTGGAACGACGCCGCCGCGAAGAGGATGTTCGCGCCGGTCGAGCTGGATCGCACGAAGTCTGAGTCGCAGCAGGTGTCGGACACGATGAAGGAGCTCAAGAAGCGCGGAGTGACGCCGGACCGCTCGGCGGTCACGAAGATGGTCCGGGACGCGAACAAGAACTAGTCAGCGGCCGCGCGTGCCCGCCCGGCGCCGCTCCATCGGGCACGCCTAGACTCCGGACGTGGATCCGACAGCGACCCCGAAGGAGCTCAACAAGAGCTCGAAGACCATCCGGGCGTGGCTGCGCACCAATGGCTTCCAGGTCGTCCAGCGGGCGCCATGCCACCTGACGCCTGAGCGGGCTAAGCAGGTCAGGGCGCGCTTCCCGAGTAGGTCAGCGCCCGCGCATGCCTGCCCGGCCGGCTTCGCGGCGACGGACCCCTCGAAGTGCTCGGTTAGCAGGAATGCGGTGAGGCCGCGCACCGCGGCGTCGGTCCGCTCGGGGGAGTCACCCGAGCCCGTCCACGTGAGTTGCTGCGTCTCGAGCGCATCGAGGCGGGTCGTGCCGTCGGATACGTGGCGGACGCCGCCGATCTCGTAGAAGGCTACGGTGGACTCCGCGCGGGTCCGCTTAGATTGCGACGCCGTGACGGACCGGACGCGCGGGGGAAGGCGCGTGGGCGGACGCTGGCGGTGCATGTGCCGCCACGCGGAGCGGAGGAGTTCGAGGACCATCTCGCCGCCCTGGTTGTCCTCGATAATGACCTCATCCGCGTTTCAGTCGAGGAGGCCGCCCACACTGCGGTGCCCCATTCGATGGGGTGCCCTTGAGTGTGCGGTTGTCGAGCATCCACGTGATGCCCTCCCTGTCGAGGGCGGTCACGATGATAGCGGTCATGTCCGACGTGCTCCTCGACTTCGCTGCGGGGTCGACGGAGACGGCGAGCTTGGCGTACATGTCTCCTCTCGCGCACCTGCCTGTCGGCCTCCGCCTTCTGCGCGCGAGTTGCCTCTGCGGATTGCTTCTCCTGAAGGCTGCGAAGCTGGCGCACCGAGCGGATGCGCGACGCAGTCGACGGAATCATTCTCCCGGCTCCCACCCAGCCCCTGCGGCGTAAAGACATAGGTCAAGAGCGCGTCGGACGAAACCCGGCGTACCGGCCAGCTCATCCGCGCACGACCGCCGGCCTCAGCCCAGCGGGGGACCGGCACGCTCGTCCGGGCTCCGTACGGCGAGCTCCGCACGGAGCTCCCGGATCTCCGTCGCGAGGGCGTCGACCTGGCTCCGGGTCGCGGCCTGCTCCGCCTCGGACACGTCGGAGACACGGTCCACGAGCCACGACGCGAGGGTGGCGGTGACCACACCGAGGAGCGCGATCCCCGCGATCATGAGCAGCGAGGCGACGATCCGTCCCGTGACGGTCACCGGGTAGGTGTCCCCGTACCCGACGGTGGTCAGCGTCGCCATGGCCCACCACAGCCCGTCGCCGAAGCCGCCGATCACGGCGTCCGGGTGACCGCGCTCCGCATCGGTGATGGCGAGCGCCCCGCAGAGGATGAGCAGCACCGTCCCGCCCGTGGCGTAGGTGACGACCCGTCCCCGCAACCCGTACACCCCCGTGCGGTTGAGGACGTTGAGGAGCGTGATCAGCTGCAGCAGCCGCAGCGGGCGGAGCATGGGCAGCAGGATCACGGCGAGGTCGAACAGGTGCGTGCGGGCGAACGACCGCCGGTCCCGGCTCAACGCCGGGCGCGCCACGTAGTCCACGCAGAACGCGGCCCACGTGACCGCGACGAGCGCACCGCACACCACGGCCACCGTCCCACCGGTGCGCGGCCAGACGATCGGCACCGCGTACGCGACGAGGAAGACGAACGCCGCAGCGGTGAGCGCCCGCTCCGACCGTCGCTCCCACTCTTCGACCCGGTCCATGACCGCCATGCTGCCAGACGTGCGGCGCTCGCCGTGCACCACGCCCCGGACCTCCTTAGGGTCGAGGGATCAGTACGCACGGACCGAGCACGCAGTGGAGGACACGATGACCGACCAGACGCCCGACCGCGACGCACTGCCCGTCCCGGACTACGATCACCTGCCCACGGGGAGCCTCGCCCACCGCATCCGGTCCCTCGACGCGAGCGAGATCGGCGCTCTCCTCGCCTACGAGGAGGCTCATGGTGACCGTCTGCCCATCACCCAGGTGCTGCGCACCCGCCTCGACGAGGTGGAGTCCGGCGCCGAGCTGTCCTCCGGGGACGCCTCGGCCGTGGCACCCGAGCTCGCTCCGGACCCGCAGGGCTCGGGGCCGGTCAGCCCGGACACGCAGGGCCCCGTCCAGAACCCGCCGTCGCAGGGGGTGCCGACCAACCCGGCCCAGCCGCGTCGCTGAACCCGGGTCCGCGGGGCGACAGTTGAAGGGGCAATCAGGTTTTGCTCAGGCAAAGGTCTTGCCAAGAGGATTATCGGCCATCTAGCCTGGACATCACATCGACGAGGCCGCCCGGCCGAGGAACCGGCCCGCCAGATGACCGCGACCCGTGAAAAGTGGTGTGTCATGAAGGACGTCAAGGAACGCAGCGGCGGAATCCGGTTGGTCGGCGAGGCCACGCAGAGCGTCGTCTCCATGTGGGGCGAGATCGACGGAGCGCTCCGGACCGAGGCGAGCATGGCGCTCGCCATGGCCCTGGACCGGGACCTCCCGGTGGTCATCGACACCTCCGACGTCCTGTTCATGGACTCCATGGGTATCGCGTTCCTCGTGCAGTTCTACACGATCGGCCACGAGGAGGGTCTCGACGTCCACCTGCGCAACCCGCCCGCCGCCGTGAGCGACGTCCTCGGGATGCTGGGTGTCGACGACTTCTTCGAGAGCGCGCCGGCGAACAGCCGTGGAGGCCTGGTCCTCAGCTGAGAGACGCGACGCGGCACCTGTTCGACGAAGCCCGCCACCGGACGTCCGGTGGCGGGCTTCGCCGTCCTCGTCGGCGGCGGTCTCGCCGACAGGGTGGTTCAGTGCAGCCGCGCAGCCAACGCCGCCGCCCCGACGATCCCCGCCCGGTTGCGCAGGGTGGCCGGGATGATCGGCGCCCGGAGGTCGAGCAGGGGGAGGAACTCCTCGTGGTGCTTGCTCACGCCGCCCCCGACGACGATGAGGTCGGGGGAGAAGAGGTACTCCACGACCGAGAAGTAGCGCTGGAGACGCTCGGCCCACTCGCCCCAGGAGAGGTCCTCGCGCGAGCGCGCCGACTCCGCCGCACGCGATTCGGCGTCGAAGCCGTCGATCTCCAGGTGCCCCAGCTCCGTGTTCGGCAGGAGGTTCCCGTCGACGATGATCGCACTGCCGATGCCCGTGCCGAGCGTCACGACGAGGACGACCCCCTCGGCGCCGCGGGCGGCCCCGTAGGCGGCCTCCCCGAAACCGGCGGCGTCCGCGTCGTTCACGGCGACGACGCGGGTGCCGAGCGCCTGCGAGGCGAGGTCCTCGAGGTCGACCCCGGCCCACGAGGCGTGGAGGTTCGCGATGCTCGGGATGACCCCGTGGTGGATGGGTGCCGGGAACGCGATACCGATGGGGGTGTCGTCGGAGAGCTCGAACGAGCCGCGCAGCTCGCGCAGCACGCCGTCGACGGCCTCGGGCGTCGACTCGCGCGGGGTCGGGATGCGGACCCGGTCCGCTGCGAACTCTCCGGAACCGAGGTCGACCGGGGCGCCCTTGATGCCCGACCCCCCGACGTCGATGCCGAACGCGAGGGACCCTGCGGGTCCGTGGTCCCCGGGAAGGGTGGGTGAGGTGCTCATGGCAGTGTGAGGATCTCCGCTCCGGTGTCGGTGACGACGAGGGTGTGCTCGAACTGTGCTGTCCGCCGGCCGTCCGCGGTGACCACGGTCCAGCCGTCGTCCCACATGGTCCAGTCGTAGGTGCCGAGCGTGAGCATCGGCTCGATGGTGAAGACCATCCCGGTCTCGATCACGGTGTCGTGGTGGGGCGCCGCGTCGAAGTGGGGGATGACCAGGCCGGTGTGGAAGGCCTCGCCGACACCGTGCCCCGTGTAGTCACGGACGGTGCCGTACCCGAAACGGTCGGCGTACTTCTCGATGACCCGCCCGATGACGTTGACCTCGCGCCCCGGCTTGACCGCCTTGATCGCGCGGGCGAGCGCCTCCCGGGTCCTCTCCACGAGGAGGTGCGAGTCCTCGTCGACCTCGCCCACCTCGAACGTCGCGTTGTTGTCGCCATGGACACCGTCGACGTACGCCGTGATGTCGACGTTCACGATGTCGCCGTCGGCGAGGACGGTCGAGTCCGGGATCCCGTGACAGACGACCTCGTTGACCGAGGTGCACAACGACTTGGGGAAGCCGCGGTACCCCAGGGTCGAGGGGTACGCCTGGTGGTCGAGGAGGAACTCGTGCCCGATCCGGTCGAGCGCGTCAGTGGTCACGCCCGGCGCGACGTGCCTGCCGACCTCCGCGAGGGCCTGCGCGGCGATGCGCGACGCCACCCGGATCCGCTCGATCGTGTCCGGAGCGACCACGTCGCTCCCCGTGAACGGCGCCGGGCCGGGACGACCCACGTACTCGGGGCGGGGGATCGAGGACGGGACGGACAGGACCGGGCTCACGGTCCCGGGGGTGAGCGGCGCTCTCGGCGCGTGGACGGTCGGCATACCTGGCAGTCTACGGACTGATCGTCCGCGTCGTCCGCCCGGCACGGGTGGACGACGCGGAACGCGCGACGGGCCCGGACGCGGCCCAGGAGGAGGCGACCATGTCACCGGAGTTCTACTTCAACACCAGCACCAAGGAGGTCGAGGAGGGCAAGCCGTCCTCCTGGCGGAACCGGATGGGTCCGTACCCCACCCGGGAGGCCGCGTCGAAGGCGCTGGACATCGCTGAGCAGAGGACCGAGACCTGGGACGAGGAGGACGAGCAGGACAGGTGAGCGGGGCGGCCGCGCTCCTACTCGTCGAACTGGTGCTCGCGCGCGGGGAAGGTTCCCGCCTGCACCTCGGCGACGTAGTCCTGGGTGGCCCGGGTGAGCGCGGCGCCCACCTGCCCGAACTGCTTCGCGAAGCGCGGCGACCAGTCGCCCATGCCGGCCATGTCCGTCCACACGAGGACCTGGCCGTCGACCTCCGAGCCGGCCCCGATGCCGATGGTGGGGACACGGAGGATCTCCGTGACCCGGGCGGCGACGGGTGCCGGGATCATCTCGAGGACGACGGCCACGACGCCCGCCTCCTGCAGGGCGACGGCGTCCTCGCAGATGCGCTCGGCCGCCTCGTCGCTGCGGCCCTGGACGCGCTTGCCCCCGAGCATGTTCTCGGACTGGGGGGTGAAGCCCAGGTGACCGAACACGGGGATGCCGGAGCCGGTGAGCAGCGCGACGTGCTCGGCGACCCGGGCGCCTCCCTCGAGCTTCACGGCGTGCGCACCGCCCTCCTTGAGCAGCCGCACCGCGCTCGCGTGGGCCTGCTGCGGGGAGGCCTCGTACGATCCGAAGGGCAGGTCGGCGAGGACCAGGGCGCGCGTCGTGGCCCGCGCGACGGACCGCGTGGCGACGACGAGCTCGTCGAGGGTCACGGGGATGGTCGTCTCGTGGCCGAGGACGACGTTCCCGAGGGAGTCGCCGACGAGCAGCATGTCGATGCCCGCCTGGTCGAAGATGCGCGCCGTGAGCGCGTCGTACGCGGTGAGCATGGTCGTCCGGCGCCCGGCGGCCTTGTCCTCGGCGAGGTGATGGACGCGGATCCGCTTGCGCACCGGCGCTGCCGGGGCGGGGGTGTCGGGTCCGGTCGAGGAGTGGAGGTGCATGGTTCCCTCTGGTGTCCGTCGGGCGGCCTGTGGGTGCGGCCGCGGGGTCGTGGTCTGTGGTGCAGGGGGCGTGAGCCTTCCGGTCAGGACAGGGGCTCGCGCCAGCGTGAGGTGATGGGGAGGCGGCGGTCCCGCCCGAAGGCGAGAGCCGTGACCTTGGGGCCCAGCGGGTACTGCCGCCGCTTCCACTCGGCCTGGTCCACGAGCGCGAGGACCCTGTCGACGACGTCGGCGTCGAAGCCGCGCGCGAGCAGCTCGACCCGGCCCTCGGCGTGCTCGATGTACGCGTCGAGGACCTCGTCGAGGAGGTCGTACGGCGGCAGGGAGTCCTGGTCCACCTGGCCGGGGCGCAGCTCCGCCGAGGGCGGCTTCGTGATGGAGCTCTCCGGGATCGGTGGGATCTCGCCTCGGTCGAGCGCGAGGTTGTTCCGCCACCGGGACAGCGCCCACACGCGGGACTTGTCGACGTCCTTCAGGGGGGCGTACCCCCCGACGGCGTCGCCGTAGATGGTCGAGTACCCGACGGCGAGCTCGGACTTGTTGCCGGTGGCGAGCACGAGGTGCCCCTCGGCGTTGGACAGCGCCATGAGGATCATGCCGCGCACCCGGGCCTGGAGGTTCTCCGCGGCGACACCGTCGAGGGCGAGCTCGCCCTGGAAGGCGTCGACCATCGGCGCGATCGGCTGCACCCGGTAGGTGGCACCGATGCGTTCCGCGAGGTCCTTGGCGTCGTCCTTGGAGTGCTCGGAGGAGTACACCGACGGCATCGACACGCCGACGACGTTCTCGCCACCCACCGCGTCGGCGGCCACCGCCGCGACGAGAGCCGAGTCGATGCCGCCGGACAGCCCGAGGACGACGCTGCGGAAGCCGTTCTTGCGCACGTACCCCGTGAGGCCGGTGACGAGCGCCCGGTAGATCTCCTCGTCCTGGTCCAGCTCGGGGGCGACCTCGCCGCGGTGCGGCGCGTCGGCGTCCTCGGCGAGGTCCCACAGCAGGAGGTGCTCGACGAAGCGCGGGGCGCTCGTGAGGACCGTCCCGTCGGCGCCGACCACGAAGGAGCCGCCGTCGAAGACGAGGTCGTCCTGACCGCCCACCATGTTCACGTAGACCAGGGGTGCCCCGACCTCGCGGGCACGGCGGGCGGCGAGCTCGGTCCGGACGTGCCCCTTGCCCTCCTCGAACGGCGAGCCGTTGAGGACGAGGAGGGCGTCGACGCCCTCGGCGGCCATCTGCGCGACGGGGCCGCCGTCCTGCCAGATGTCCTCGCACACGACGAGCCCGAGCCGCCGACCCCGGACCTCGACCACGCACGTCTCGTGGCCCGGGGCGAAGATCCGGAACTCGTCGAACACCCCGTAGTTGGGCAGGTGGTGCTTGTCGTAGGACGCCACGACCGCACCGTGCTGGAGGACGACGGCACGGTTCGTCGGGCGGGGCTCGGGGTGGTCGCTGCTCGGGCGCGTGGCGCCCACCGTCCCCACCACGACGGTGAGCGATCCCAACCCTCGGGACGCCAGGTCGGCGGCGACCTGCTCCAGCGCTGCGTGCGCGCCCCGCTGGAAGGAGGCCCGCAGAGCGAGGTCCTCGATGGGGTACCCGGTCACCGTCATCTCGGGGAGCACGACCACGTCGGCCCCCGCACCGGCGGCCTGCTGCGCCCGCTCGAGGATGGTCCGGGCATTGTTGTCGATGTCGCCCACGCACGTGTCGATCTGCGCGAGCGCGATCCTGATCTCCGCCATGCGACTCACCCTATTGCGTCGTCCGACCTTTTTCGGGCCGCGAGCACCACAGGAGGACGCACATCAGGCAGGATGTACGCATGGACAGGCAGCAAGAGTTCGTGCTCCGCACGGTCGAGGAGCGCGACATCCGCTTCATCCGTCTCTGGTTCACCGACGTGCTCGGCATGCTCAAGTCCGTGGCCATCGCCCCCGCGGAGCTCGAGTCGGCCTTCGCCGAGGGCATCGGGTTCGACGGCAGCGCCATCGAGGGCCTCACGCGCGTCTACGAGGCGGACATGGTCGCTCGCCCCGACCCGACGACGTTCCAGGTCCTGCCGTGGCGCGGCGACCACCAGGGGACCGCGAGGATGTTCTGCGACATCCTCACGCCCGACGGCGAACCCTCGCTCTCCGACTCGCGCAACGTCCTCAAGCGGACCCTCACGCGGGCCAGCGACCAGGGCTTCACGTTCTACACGCACCCCGAGGTCGAGTTCTACCTCTTCGAGCCGCCGACGGCCGGCGGGCCCCTCGTGCCGATCGACCACGGAGGCTACTTCGACCACGTGGCACGGACGCAGGGGCACGACTTCCGGCGCGCGGCGATCACGATGCTCGAGTCCATGGGCATCTCCGTGGAGTTCTCCCACCACGAGGCCGGGCCGGGCCAGAACGAGATCGACCTGCGCTACGCGGACGCGCTGACCACCGCCGACAACCTCATGACGTTCCGCACGGTCGTCAAGGAGGTCGCGCTCGAGCAGGGCGTCTTCGCGTCGTTCATGCCCAAGCCCCTCGCCGACCAGCCCGGCTCCGGCATGCACACCCACCTCTCGCTCTTCGAGGGCGACCGCAACGCCTTCCACGAGCCCGGGGCCCAGTACGAGCTGTCGAAGACGGCCCGCCAGTTCATCGCCGGGCTCCTGCACCACTCCGCGGAGATCACCGCGGTCACCAACCAGTACGTGAACTCCTACAAGCGGCTGTGGGGCGGCGCCGAGGCGCCCAGCTACATCTGCTGGGGCCACAACAACCGCTCGGCCCTGGTGCGGGTGCCCATGTACAAGCCCGGCAAGGGCAACTCCAGCCGGGTCGAGTACCGGGCGCTCGACACCGCGGCGAACCCGTACCTCGCCTTCGCCCTCATGCTCGCCGCCGGGCTCAAGGGCATCACCGAGGGCTACGAGCTCCCCGACGCCACCGAGGACGACGTGTGGGAGCTCACCGATGCCGAGCGCCGGGCGCTCGGCATCAAGCCCCTGCCCCAGTCCCTCGACGACGCCATCGAGCTCATGGAGCGGTCCGAGCTCGTCGCAGAGACGCTCGGCGAGCACGTCTTCGACTTCGTCCTCCGCAACAAGCGCCAGGAGTGGGCGGGGTACAGCGCGCAGGTCACGCCCTTCGAGCTGAAGCGGCTCCTCCAGGTCCTGTGATGGTGAGCACGTCGAGGACGGCCACGCTCGGAGGTCGGTTGACCCGGCTCGGGTTCAGGGACGTCGCCCGCGCGATCCACCTGTGCACGGACAAGGACTTCACGGCCGTCGTCGGTGCCGTCGCGCCCGACCACCCCGTCCTCGACGCGCTCGCCGAGTCGGCCGACCCCGACCTCGCGCTCCTCGCGCTCGTCCGCCTCTGCGAGGCGGCCTGCGCCGAGGCCGGGGCCGGCGACCCAGGCGCCGAGGAACGTCGTACACGCCTCGCGACCCTCCTCACGATGCGCGACGCCGCCAGCCAGAGCGACGCGGTCCAGGTCCGCAGCCGCCTCGTCTCGGTCCTCGGCGCCTCCACGGCGCTCGGCGACGAGCTCGTCCGCCACCCCGAGCTCCTCGACGTCGTCGACGACGTCACCTCCGGCGTGGGGGTCGACGTCCGCGCCGTCCGTGGTGAGATGCTCCACGCCGTCGGCGCCGATCCCGACGCCGACGTGCCCGTCGCCCGCGACGCCGCACCGGCGACCGTCGACGCCGTGCGACGCGCCTACCGGCGCAGGCTGCTGCGCATCGCCGCCAGCGACCTCACCTCACGTGAGCCCCTCTCCCTCCTGCCCGCCGTCGCCGCAGCGATCGCCGACCTGGCGGCCGGCGCCCTGGAGGCCGCGCTCGCCGTCGCCAGGGCCGACGTCGACGACCACGGCGAGGGTGTGCGGCTCGCAGTCCTCGGCATGGGCAAGTGCGGTGGCCGAGAGCTCAACTACGTGAGCGACGTCGACGTCATCTACGTCGTCGAGCCCCGCGACGGGTACGACGAGGACTACGCGATCACCGTCGGGACGAGGCTCGCCTCGAGCCTGGCCCGGGTGTGCGCCGGGCCCAGCGGCGAACCCGCGCTGTGGCCCGTCGACGCGGCGCTGCGACCGGAGGGCAAGAACGGGCCGCTCGTGCGCACCCTGTCCAGCCACGTGTCCTACTACGACCGCTGGGCCAAGACCTGGGAGTTCCAGGCTCTCCTCAAGGCGCGGCACGTCGCCGGCGACCGCGAGCTCGGGGCCGCGTACGTCGACGCCGTGACCCCGCTCGTGTGGACCGCGGTGGAGCGCGACAACTTCGTCCAGGACTCCCAGGCGATGCGCCGCCGCGTCGAGGACAACGTCCCGGCCGCCGAGGCCGACCGCCAGCTCAAGCTCGGCAAGGGAGGTCTCCGGGACGTCGAGTTCACCGTCCAGCTCCTCCAGCTGGTGCACGGACGCTCCGACCCCGCCATCAGGAGCTCGAACACGCTCACGGCGCTCGCCGCCCTCGCCGCCGCCGGGTACGTCGGGCGCGAGCACGCCGCCCAGCTCGCCGTCTGCTACCGCTTCCTGAGGTCGATCGAGCACCGTATCCAGCTCGTCAACCTGCGCCGCACCCACCTCATGCCCACGTCCGAGGACGACCTGCGACGCCTCGCACGGTCCGTGGGGATGCGCGCCGAGGGTGCCGAGGGCCTGCTCGCACGCTGGCGCACCGTCCGTCGGGACGTCCGCTCGCTCCACGAGGAGCTCTTCTACAGGCCGCTCCTGCCCGCGACCGCCCAGCTCTCCGCCGAGGAGGCCAGCCTCGCGCCCGACGCGGCGCGGGCGCGCCTCGCCGCCATCGGGTACCGCGACCCCACCGGTGCGGTCCGGCACATCGCCGCCCTCACGGACGGCGTGAGCCGCCGGGCCGCCATCCAGCGCCAGCTCCTGCCCGTCATGCTGGGCTGGTTCGCGGAGGGCTCGGACCCCGACGGTGGCCTCCTCGCGTTCCGGCGGCTGTCCGACGAGCTCGGCACCACGCCCTGGTACCTCAAGCTCCTGCGCGACTCCGGCTCGGCTGCGTTCCGGCTCGCGTACCTCCTCTCCTCGTCGAGCTACGTCGCCGACGCCCTCGGTCGGTCGCCGGAGTCCGTCACGTGGCTCGCGGACGACGCGGACCTCGCCCCGCGACCGGTCGCGCGCCTCCTCGTCGAGGCCGACGCGATCCTCACGCGGGCCGACGACCCGCGCCAGGCCGTCACCCTGCTCCGGGCCCTGCGCCGCCGAGAGCTGGCCCGCATCGCCTGTGCGGAGCTGCTCGGCGTCTGCGAGCCCGAGGACGCGGCGCCCGGGATCTCCGACGCCGCCGACACGGTCCTCGTCGGGGGTCTGCGCGTCGCCCAGCACGTCGTGTGCGACGAGCAGGGCCATGACCTCGCCCGCCCCCCGGCTGCGATGAGCATCATCGCGATGGGACGACTCGGTGGGCGCGAGCTCGGCTACGGGTCCGACGCCGACGTGCTCTTCGTGCACGACGCCACCGACGGTGCCGACCCGTCCGTCGCGCAGACGTACGCGCTGGCCGTCGCCCAGCGCGTCCGTCAGCTGCTCGGGGCGACGGGGGAGGAGCCGTCGCTCGAGGTCGACGCCGACCTCCGGCCCGAGGGCCGCAACGGCCCGCTGGTCCGGTCCTTCGACTCGTACGCCGAGTACTACGGCCGGTGGTCCTCGCCCTGGGAGAGCCAGGCGCTCCTCCGGGCACGCCCCGTCGCCGGGGACCCGGACCTCGGTCGACGCTTCACGGCGCTCGTCGACCCGTTGCGCTACCCGCAGGGTGGCCTCGACCCGGCCACGGTCCGCGAGATCCGACGCATCAAGGCGCGGGTCGAGGCCGAGAGGCTGCCTCGAGGCGCCGACCCGACCCGCCACCTCAAGCTCGGACGAGGTGCCGTGACCGACGTCGAGTGGACCGTCCAGCTCCTCCAGCTCGAGCACGCCGCCGCCGTCCCGGGGCTGCGCACCACCGGCACCCTGGCCGGGCTCCGCGCCGCCCGTGACGCCGGGCTCCTCGACGCCTCCGACGCCGAGACACTCGAGATCGCGTGGCAGCTCGCGTCGAACCTCCGCGACTCCGTGGTCCTCTGGTCCGGCAGGGCAGGTGGAGCCACGGCGGACGTCCTGCCCGCCGACAGGGTCGCGCTCGCCGGCATCGCTCGGACGTTGCACTACCCGCCGGCGAGCGGCAGCGATCTCGAGGAGGACTACCTCCGTGCGGCGCGACGCGCCAGGACGGTCATGGAGAGGGTCTTCTACGGCGAGGAGGTCTGAGGTTCCTCGGTCCCGGCCTGCTCGCTCTCTGCGGGCCGTTGCTCGGGGTCCCGGAACATGTGGGAGTCCACCAGCTCGTGCCGCTGCAGGTAGGTCGAGGCGACGGCCTGGATGGTCGCGGCGACCGGCAGGGCGAGGAACGCCCCGAGCGCCCCGAAGACGGCACCGAAGGCCAGGACCGACACGAACGCGACGGCCGGGTTCATCTGCAGCGCCCGGGCGGACACCTTCGGGGCGAACCAGAAGTTCTCGACCTGCTGGTAGAGGACGATGAAGACGAGCACCATGACGGCCTTCTGGGGGCCGTCGGTCGTCACCGCGAAGATGATCGGCAGGGCCCCGCCGATGTACGTCCCGATGGTGGGGACGAACTGCGAGACCACTCCGGTGAAGAGGGCCAGGGGGAGCGCGTAGGGGATGTCGATGATCGTGAGGAAGACACCGGTGAAGACGCTCGCGACCACGGCGAGGACGATCCGCGAGTTGATGTAGTCGGAGATCTTCAGCTGGGTGACCTCCCACAGGCGCAGGACCTCGGTCTGGTTCTTGGGGCTCAACCAGGCGCAGATCGACGCCCGGAACCGGGGACCGGCTGCGGCGAGGTAGTAGGCCACGAGGAGGATGACGCTGAACGCGAAGATGCCGCCGATGACGGACGACCCGATCGCGAGGGCCCGGGTGGCCACCTCGTCGCCCCAGTCGTCGACGAGCTGGGTCTGGAGCTGTGCCATGGGCGGGACTTCCACCGCCAGGCGGTCCTCCAACCAGACGGACACGGACGCGTAGGTGTCGGGCAGGGTCTTCGCGAGCTGCCCCGCCTGCTCGACGAACATCCCGCCGAAGAGGGCGAGCACGGCCGCGGTCGCCGCGAGGATCCCGAACATGACGACCCCGGTCGCTGCCCCGCGCTTCCAACCGTGCCGGACGAGCCACAGGATCATCGGCTCCATGGCGAGCGCGAAGAAGAGCGCGATGACGAGGTTGACGACGAGGCCGGACAGCGAGCCGAGGGCACGCCAGACGAAGATCGCGACGAAGACGGCGAGGACGGTCATGACGAGGGCGCGTCCGAACCATCGGGGCGGTCGATCCGCGCCGACGGGACGGGTGTCGTTCAGGGCCACTGGTGGCGTCCTTCCGTGAGGGGCGCTGAATCGTACCGTGGCGGGCCTTGGCGGGGGCTTGGAACACGCGGCTGATCGTCGTGCTGCACGACGCGGCCCCCTGGCCCGACGCCCGTGGAGGGTGCCGGGCCAGGGGGCCCGTGGTGCCGAGCTCCGGTCGGCTCAGATGTCGTAGTAGAGGTCGAACTCGTGCGGGTGCGGGCGCAGACGGATCGGGTCGATCTCGTGGGTGCGCTTGTAGTCGATCCACGTCTGGATGAGGTCGGGGGTGAACACGTCCCCGACGGTCAGGAAGTCGTGGTCGGCCTCGAGCGCGTCGAGCGCCTCGCCGAGCGACGCGGGGACCTGCTGGATGGCCGCGTGCTCCTCCGGAGGAAGCTCGTAGAGGTCCTTGTCGACGGGCTCCGGCGGCTCGATGCGGTTCTTGATGCCGTCGATGCCGGCCAGGAGCTGGGCGGAGAAGGCCAGGTACGGGTTCGCCGACGGGTCGGGCACGCGGAACTCGATGCGCTTGGCCTTCGGCGAGCTGCCCGTCACCGGGATGCGGATGCAGGCGGACCGGTTGCGGGCCGAGTAGACGAGGTTCACGGGGGCCTCGTACCCGGGCACCAGGCGGTGGTAGGAGTTCACCGACGGGTTGGTGAAGGCCAGCAGGGCCGGTGCGTGCTTGAGGAGACCACCGATGTACCAGCGAGCCATGTCGGACAGGCCGCCGTAGCCCTTCTCGTCGAAGAAGAGCGGCTTGCCGTCCTTCCACAGGGACTGGTGCGAGTGCATGCCCGAGCCGTTGTCGCCGAAGATCGGCTTCGGCATGAAGGTGACCGTCTTGTCGGCCTCCCACGCGACGTTCTTGATGATGTACTTGAACTTCATCAGGTCGTCGGCGGAGTGCTGCAGGGTGTTGAAGCGGTAGTTGATCTCCTGCTGGCCGGCGGTGCCCACCTCGTGGTGCGCGCGCTCGACGTCGAGGCCCACCTCGCCGAGGACGGCGCACATCTCGTCACGGAGGTCTGCGAACTGGTCGGACGGCGACACGGGGAAGTACCCACCCTTGTAGCGCGTCTTGTAGCCCTTGTTGCCACCCTCCTCCTCGCGGCCCGTGTTCCAGGCGGCCTCGGCGGAGTCGATGTGGTAGTAGCTCTCGTGCTGGTTCGTCGCGAAGCGGATCGAGTCGAAGACGTAGAACTCGGCCTCGGGGGCGAAGAAGGCGGTGTCCGCGATGCCGGTGCTCTTGAGGTAAGCCTCGGCCTTCGCGGCGACGTTGCGGGGGTCGCGGGAGTACGCCTCGTCGGTGAAGGGGTCGACGATCGAGAAGTTCACGATGAGCGTCTTGCGCTTGCGGAAGGGGTCGACGTAGGCGGTCGTCACGTCGGGGATGAGCTTCATGTCCGACTCGTGGATCGCCTGGAAGCCGCGGATCGAGGACCCGTCGAACATCATGCCGTCGGTGAAGGCCGACTCGGCGAACTGCGAGATCGGAATGTTGAAGTGCTGCATGACGCCCGGCAGGTCGCAGAACCGGACGTCGACGAACTCGACGCCCTCGTTCTGGGTGAAGGCAATGGCCTCCTCGGCGTTCTTGAACATCCGTTGCTCCTTGATCGGTGTCGCCCTCTTACCCGGGCACCTCGAAACTAGAGCGGGCGAGTTTCTCTTCCGTGTGCTTCATGTTTCGACCGTGTTACGAACGCGTCGATCATGTGACGTCCGGATGACGTGGCCCCGGGGGATCGCCTCGAGACTACCGCGAAGCCGCATGCGGGGAGTCGTACGCTTGCACCGTGGCATCTCGTGAGGACATGGGCTCGTGGTTGGACGGATCACCGCAGGGAGCGGGTGACGGACGGTCCTCGCGCGACGACAGGTTGCGCCTTCCCGCGACAGGTTCCGGCTCGTTCGCCCCCGTGGGGCGACGCGTGGGGGCGCTCGTCGTCGACTGGTTCCTGTCCATGGCGGTGAGCCTGCTGCTCTTCGACTCCGCCCCGATGGCGACCCTCGCCGTGTTCGCGGTGGAGAACCTCGTCCTCGTCTCGTCGACCGGTTACACCGTCGGGCACCGGCTGTTCGGGTTGCGTGTGCGCCCCGAGGACGAGCGCGCCCCGGTGGTCGGCCTCCTGCGCGGGGCGATCCGGACAGTCCTGCTGTGCCTCGTCATCCCCGCGGCCATCTGGGACGCGGACGGACGCGGGATGCACGACCGGGCGGCGCGGACCATCATCGTGCGGTCCTGAACCGCTCGCCCCGAGTCACGCCCCTGGCCCGCTCGCAGGGCGGACACGGAGGAGGGCCCGGTCGCGTGCTGCGACCGGGCCCTCCTCGTTCGACCGGTTCGACGTGCCGCCGCCGCGCGTCAGCCCTCTGTGCGGCGGGCGACGATCAACGTCCCCGCATGCCCTTGCGGTCGGGCCGCGCCCTGTTCGGGTCGATGCCCTTGGGGATGGGCATGCGGATCCGCCCGAGCGCGGTCAGGCGCTTGCCGACCTCGCCGACCTCGGCCTTCGTCAGCCTCGGCTTGAGCTTCTGGACGTGCCGCGCGAGCTTGGGGAGGGGCACCTGGCCCTCCTCGTTGCCGCACTGGACCACGACCACCGGGACGCCGGAGAGGATGCGGGAGAGCTTGCGCTGCTCGGCGTCGATGAGCTTCTTCACGCGGTGCGGCGGTCCTTCGCTCACGAGCAGGACGCCGGGGCGTCCCAGGCCGCGGAAGACGAGGTCCTGGGTCTTCGGGTCGACCGCGACGGGTTCCTCGTCGAAGGACCACCCGCGGCGGATGGTCCCCAGTGCGGCCCGCGAGGCACCGGCCTGGCCCTCGATCTCCGTGTACTGGGCGCGCTCCGCGCGTCGGGCGAGCACGAACATGGCACCGAGGAGCGCGAACGGGAGCCCGATGATGATCATGTAGACGATCTGGCCCCACCACGCACCGATGAGGACGGCGACGGCGAGGATCGCGGCGAAGACCGCGAGCATGAGCCACGGGAGATTGCGGTCCCGGGCGTACGTCATGCGGTACGCCTGCGCGACCTGGTGGTACCAGCGGACCTTCTTGGGCTTCTTCGTCGCCGGGGCGCCGCCCGCGGTGGGAGCGTCAGTCTTCTTGCGAGCCATGGTCGTCAGTCTACCGGCCAGGTGGGGACGCCCTCGGACACCGGCGAGCGGTGGTCCGAGGGCGTCCGGGAGCGCGTCGTGCGCCGCGCCGTTGCTCAGCGACGGATCAGGCTCGCCGCCTCCTGGCGGGACGTGGTCGGCTCGGCGAGGTGCGCTAGAGCCTCGGGGATCTCCTGGCCGCGGCGCTTCATCGCCTGGCCCCACAGACGTCCGGCGCGGTACGACGAGCGCACGAGAGGGCCGGACATGACGCCGAGGAACCCGATGCGCTCGGCCTCGTCGGAGAGCTCCACGAACTCCTCCGGACGGACCCACCGGTCGACGGGGTGGTGGCGCACGGAGGGACGCAGGTACTGGGTGATGGTGATGAGGTCGCACCCTGCGTCGTGGAGGTCCTGGAGGGCCTCGACGACCTCCTCCATGGTCTCGCCCATGCCGAGGATGATGTTCGACTTGGTGACCAGGCCTGCGTCGCGGGCGCTGGTGATGACGGACAGCGACCGCTCGTAGCGGAACGCCGGACGGATCTGCTTGAAGATCCGCGGGACGGTCTCGAGGTTGTGCGCGAGGACCTCGGGGCGCGAGGAGTTGACCTCGTCGAGGAGCTCGGGGATGGCGTTGAAGTCGGGGATGAGGAGCTCGACGCCCGTCCCCGGGTTCATCGTGTGGATCTGGCGCACGGTCTCGGCGTACAGCCATGCGCCGCCGTCGGGCAGGTCGTCCCGCGCCACGCCGGTGATGGTCGAGTAGCGCAGGCCCATGGCCTTGACGGACTCGGCGACCCGTCGCGGCTCGTCGGCGTCGAAGTCGGCGGGCTTGCCGGTGTCGATCTGGCAGAAGTCGCAGCGACGCGTGCACTGGTCCCCGCCGATGAGGAAGGTCGCCTCGCGATCCTCCCAGCACTCGAAGATGTTGGGGCAGCCTGCCTCTTCGCAGACGGTGTGGAGCCCTTCCTTCTTCACCAGCCCCTTGAGCTCGGTGTACTCGGGCCCCATGGTCGCCCGGGTCTTGATCCACTCGGGCTTCTTCTCGATGGGGGTGGCGCTGTTGCGGGCCTCGACCCGGAGCATCCGCCGTCCTTCAGGTGCGATCGTCACGCGCTGTCTCCCAGAGGTTGATTCGTCCCAGCGTACGCCAGCGCCGTGGTCGTGCGGGCGTCCTGCGCGGGGGCGGGACGTGATCTCCGTGACAGGCCGTCCAGGTGCGTCCCGAGGTGGTCACGGAGGAGGGGGGCGACGTCCTCGACGGTGGTCCGTCGGCCGAGCTCGGCGGTCAGCGACGTGACGTCGGCGTCGGTGATCCCGCAGGGCACGATCCGTGCGAAGGCGTCGAGGTCCGGGTCGCAGTTGAGCGCCAGCCCGTGCATCGTCACGCCCTTGGCGACGCGCACCCCGACGGCGCAGACCTTGCGCTCGAGGCGCTCGGGCGTCGCGGGGAACCACACGCCGCTGCGCCCCTCGACCCGGACGGTCTCGAGCCCCAGGGAGGCGCAGAGGTCGATGACGGCTTCCTCGAGGGTGCGCACGTACCGGACGACGTCGACGGGGTCGGGGAGGGCGACGATGGGGTAGGCGACGAGCTGTCCGGGCCCGTGCCAGGTGATCTTGCCGCCGCGGTCGACGTCGACGACGGGGATCCCGTCCGCGGGCCGCTCGGCGGCGCGCGTCCGGCGTCCTGCGGTGTAGACCGACGCGTGCTCGACGAGGATGGTCGTCGAGGGCCGGGTCCCGGCGACGACCTCGTCGTGGACGCGCCGCTGGAGGGCCCAGGTCTCCTCGTAGTCGGCGAGTGCGGATCCGAGGTCGATGTCGAGGAACTCCATGGGACCAGGCTAGTCCTCGTCGTCCGTGTCGCCCGAGGCCACCATGGTGACGAGGATCTCCCGCAGCGCGGTGACCTGGTCGGGGCGCAGGCCGCGCGCGACGATGTCCTCGCCCGGGCCCACCTGGGCGGCGTGGGTGACCGTCGTGCGGCCGGCATCGGTGAGACGCACGACGTGACGTCGTGCGTCGGAGGGGGAGGTGACGCGCGTGACGTACCCGGTCCGCTCCAGCCGGGCGACGGTGCGGCTCATGGTCTGCTCGGTGACGTCCGACGCCGCTGCGAGCTCGCGCTGGGAATGGTCGCTGCGCAGCAGGGCCAGGAGGACCGGCAGGCTCGCGTGGTTGAGGTGCCACTGCTCGAGGTGCGCGTTCCACTCCCTCTCCAGGCGGCGTGCGACGTGGGAGAGCAGCCGGCCGGTGGGCCAGGTCGACGGGTCCTCGGCCACGTCACCTCCAGGTGCGGTTGCGGATCGGTGCCCGAGCACCGATAGTACTCAGCATGCTTAGTAAAAAGTCGGGTGTCCTTCGGGGTCTGGTCATTGTCGCAGCCATCGTGGTCTGGCTCGGCATCGGCGGGATCGGGGGACAGGCCCAGGGGAAGCTGAGCTCCGTCCAGACCAACGACGCCGGTGCCTCCCTGCCCACGAGCGCGGAGTCGACCCGCGTCGACGGTCTCGCCTCGGAGTTCGTCGATACCGAGGCGCTCCCCGCGCTCGTGGTCCTCGAGAGCGACGACGGCTCGCCCCTGACCCCGGAGCAGCTGGGTGCGGCGGACGACCTCGCCCAGGCCCTCCCGGCACAGCCGGTCCCCGGTGCGGGGACCGGAGACCCGCAGACCCTCGCCGACGTCCTCGTCGGGCCGGTCGTCGTCGTCCCCTCCGAGGACGGGCTGGCAGCCCTGCTCACCGTGCCGCTCGACGCAGGTTCGGCGGGCAACACCCTCGCCGACGGCGAGGGCCTCACCCCGGCCGTCGTCGACGCCGTCCGTGGCGCGGCCGACGACAGCCTCGGTGACAGCGGGCTCGTCGCACTCGTCACAGGGCCCGCGGGCTTCGTCGCCGACCTCGTGGTCGCGTTCGGAGGCATCGACACGGTGCTCCTCCTCGTCGCGCTCGTCGCGGTCCTGCTCATCCTCGCGTTCGTCTACCGGTCGCCGGTGCTGCCCTTCATCGTCATCGTCACCGCGGTGCTCGCGCTGTCCCTCGCCGGGCTCGTCGTCTACCACCTCGCCGACGCCGGCGTGCTCGTCCTCAACGGCCAGGCGCAGGGGATCCTGTCGATCCTCGTGGTCGGGGCCTCCGTCGACTACTCTCTGCTGGTCGTGGCGCGATACCGCGAGGAGCTCGGACGGGTCCGCGACCCGTTCGACGCGCTGCGCACCGCCCTGCGGGCCTCCGTCGAACCGATCCTCGCGAGCGCCGGCACCGTCATCGCCGGCCTGCTGTGCCTCCTCCTCTCCGACCTCGCGTCCAACCGGAGCCTGGGACCCGTCGCAGCCGTCGGCATCATCGCGGCCTTCCTCAGTGCCATGACCTTCCTCCCAGCGCTCCTCCTCGTCGCCGGGCGGCGGTCGCGCGCCGTGTTCTGGCCGCGAGTCCCCGCCTTCCACGAGCAGGTCGACGACCGCGTCGACGAGGTCTCCGCGGCCGGCGGCCTCTGGACGCGTGTCGCCCGGTTCGTCACCCGGCACGATCGACCCGTGTGGATGGTCACAGCTCTCGTCCTCGTGGCCGCTGCCGCATTCGTCCCCACCCTCGACGCGGACGGCACCGGCGAAGGTGACGTCTTCCTCACGCAGGTGGACTCCGTCGACGGCGAGCAGGTCCTCACCGAGCACTTCGACGGGCTCGGGGTGCAGCCCGCGATCGTCCTCGCCCCTGAGGCAGACCTCGACGCCGTCCTCTCCGCAGCCCAGGAGGTGCCCGGCATCGACGACGCCTCCGCGGTCACCGCCGCCTCCGCCCAGGGCGGCCCGCCCGGCGCGTCGGCCGGTGAGCCACCTCTCGTGGTCGACGGCACCGTCCGCATCGACGCCCTCACCTCTGCACCCTCCGACTCCCAGGAGGCGGTGCGCACGGTCGAGGAGCTGCGGGCAGCGGTCCGTGCAGCGTCCGACGACGCGATCGTCGGGGGCGCCGCCGCCCAACGGCTCGACACCCAGGACGCCGGCACGCGCGACCTCCAGGTCATCGTCCCCGTCGTCCTCGTGGTCGTCCTGCTCATCCTCATGCTCCTGCTGAGGTCGGTCCTGTCCGCGGTGCTCCTCATGGCCGCGAACATCTTGTCCTTCGGGGCGGCCCTCGGTGTCTCCGCGATCCTCTTCGAGCACGTCTTCGGGTTCCCCGGGGCCGACCCGACCGTCCCCCTCTACGCCTTCTGCTTCCTCGTCGCCCTCGGCGTCGACTACACGATCTTCCTCATGACCCGGGTGCGCGAGGAGTCGCTCGTCCACGGCACGCGCGAGGGCGTGGTCCGGGGCCTCGCCGTCACCGGGTCCGTCATCACGTCCGCAGGCATCGTCCTCGCGGCGACGTTCGCGGCGCTCGGCATCATCCCGCTCCTCTTCCTCGCGCAGCTCGCGTTCATCGTCGCCTTCGGTGTCCTCCTCGACACCATCGTCGTGCGCAGTCTCCTCGTGCCGGCCCTCGTCCACGACCTCGGCCCCGTCGTGTGGTGGCCGTCGCGCCTCGCACGCACCGACGGTGCCGACGAGGCGGACGGCGGGGCCGGGACCGGTGCGCGGACGGCGGATACCGTGTCCTCATGAGTGCAGAGGACAGGCTGAGGATCGGCATCGTCGGGTACGGGGGATCGGGGCGGGGCATCCACGCCCGCCTGGCCCGGAAGGCAGGGCACGACGTTCGGGGAGTCGTCGTGCGCTCCGAGGAGCGGGTCGCCCAGGTGCGGGCCGACTGGCCCGCCGCCGTGGTCCACCCGGACCTCGACACGCTGCTCGCCACCCACGACGAGGTCGACCTCGTCGTCGTCACCAGCCCCACCGGGCTCCACGAGGAGCACGCCGCAGCCGTCCTGCGCGCCGGTGTCCCGCTGCTCATGGACAAGCCCCTCGCGCTGTCGGGCGACGGAGCGGCCGCCGTCCTCGACGTCTCCCGCAGCACCGGGACACCGTTCACCGTCTTCCAGAACCGCCGCTGGGACCCAGAGCAGCTCACCCTCCGCGCGGTCCTCGCCTCCGGGGATCTCGGGACCGTCCACCGGTTCGAACGACGCTGGGAGCGGTGGCGGCCCGTGCCCCAGCAGCGCTGGAAGGAGCAGGACCCCGACGGAGGAGGACTCCTCCTCGACCTCGGGACGCACCTCGTCGACTCGGCCGTCCAGCTCTTCGGACCGGTGCAGTCCGTGTACGCGGAGCTCCGGGCCATCACGACGCCCACCGAGGACGACGTGTTCCTCTCCCTGCACCATGTCCCGGCGAGCGGGACCGGCCGCGGGGTGGTGAGCCACCTCACGGCCGGTTCCGTCGTCGGGGCGCCAGGGCCGCGCACACGCGTCCTCGGCGACGCGGGCGCGTACGTCGTCACCACGTTTGAGAACGACGCCTCGCCCTTCGAGGAGATGGACGCCGACGCGCCGCAGGGCAGCGAGGGGTGGATCGCGCGCGGCCGCGAGCGGACCGCGGTGCCGCAGGCGCCCGGGGGGCACGAGGACTTCTACCCCGCCGTCGCGGCGTGGGTGCTCGACGGCGCCCCGGCGCCCGTCGACCCCGAGGACGTCGTGCGCACGGCGCGCGTCCTCGACGCCGCCCGGGTCAGCGCGAGGACGGGGGAGCGGGTCACCGTCTGAGTGCCGCGCCGCACGCTCCGTGCCTGTGGACAACCTCTCCGAGGCGTCCCCGTCGGGTGGGATGGGCACATGCACGCCCTGACAGACCCCCAGCTCGAGGTGCTCGCAGCCGCGGGCTACGTCCCTGCGGACCCGTGCCCCCTCACCGGACGCGCACGGGTACGCAGGCCCGAGGCGCGGACCGGGGCCGACCGCGGAGGTACGGACCGCGACACCGGTCACGGGCCCGTGCCCGGGGCGACCCACGTCGTCCAGATCGTCCGGTACGACGAGGAGGTCACCCGCCAGGTGCTCAAGGACCACCTCGCGCGGTGGCGCGACGTCGACGACCCCGGCCTCGAACGGCTCATGGACGCCGTGGACCTCGGGGACCGCGCGGCCGTCGTGACTCACCCGACCGACAGCCACGACCTCGCGCACCTCGTCCGCGAGGAAGGACCCCTCACCGCCGGGCACACGAGCACCCTCCTCGTCGTCCTGGGCCGGACCCTCGCGCGCCTCCACGCCGCAGGCCTGCACTACGGTCCGATCACCACCTCGGCCGTCCTCCTCGGGCACGGCGAACCCGTCCTCACGGTCCCCCTCCCCGCCCACGACCCCCGGCCGATCGCGTCCTCCGCCGTGGAGGACGCGTACCACCTCGCGTCGCTCGCCCGGTCCGTCATGGCCGAGACCTACGGACCCTCCGCCCCACCGGGCGACCTCGGTCCCCTCAGGGCGCTCGCGCGGCTCGTCACCAGCACCCTCGGCGACGCCCAGGACCGGCCCGGCGTGGGCACCCTCGCTGCGCGAAGCCACGCCGTCGCGCCGTGTCGGCCGCTCGTCATCCGCGGCGTCGCAGACCGGACCGCGCTCGCTGCGGGCGGGTCGGGGCACGAGCCCAGCGGGCCTGCGACGCACGCCCGGGCCACCCAGGACGACACCGGGGCCTCGGGTTCACCCCGCCCAGGGCTGCGGGCCCTCGGAGACCCACCGGAGCGACGCCGACGCCCCCCGGCGAGGCTCGTGGTGGCATGCGCGGTCGGAGCGCTGGTCGTCGGGGCGGGCGCCGCGCTCGCAGCCAGACACGACGCGCCGGCCGTCGTGGCCCAGGACGTCACGGTGGACGGTGCGGCGTCGGACACTCCGCGGGACGTGACCGTGTCCGACGCCGCGGAAGAGCTGACGCAGGCCAGGTTCGACGTCCTCATGGAGATCTCGGCCGGCACTGCCGCGGCCGATGCCTGGGACCGCGTGACCGTGCCCGGGTCACCCGCCCACGCCCAGGCTGTGATGCTCGCGGAAGAGCTGATCGAGGGCGAGGTCCTCTCCGACCTGAGCACCGAGGTCGTCTCCGTCGAGGTGCTCGAGGAGGTGGACGGCCACGCCCGTGTCGAGGTCGTCTACGTGCTCGGTGGGTACACGGTCGAGTCGGCGGACGGAACGAGGTCGGTCGCTGCGGAGCCGTCGCGGGAGGTGGTGCTCGACCTGGTCCGGACGGACCAGGGGTGGCGGGTCGGGTCCGTGACGGAACCGTCAGCCTGAGGCGCCGGCCACCCATCCGGCTGCGGCGTCGAGGGTGGCGTGCGAGAACTCGAACCCCGACTTCTCGAGCACCGTCGGCAGGACTCGCTGGGACCCGAGGATCTCGGTGGAGAACTCGCCGAGCGCGACCTTCAGAGCGACGCCGGGCACGGCGACGACCGCCGGGCGGTGGAACGCGTGGGCGAGAGCCTGCGTGATCTCGGAGTTGCGCGCCGGTGACGGAGCGGTCAGGTTCACGACCCCGGCCACGTCGACGTCGACGAGGTGACGCAGGGCGCGGACCTCGTCCTCGAGGGTGATCCAGCTCCAGAACTGGGTCCCTCCTCCGAGGCGACCTCCGACACCGAGGCGCAGGAGGGGGAGGAGCCGACCGAGGGCCCCGCCGGACCCGCTGAGGACGATGCCGGTGCGGGCGAGCACCACCCTGCTGCCCGCGTCGCTCGCCGGGGCGGTAGCGCGCTCCCAGTCGGCCACGACCTCGGCGAGGAAACCGTCCCCCTGGGACGAGGACTCGGTGAGCACCTCGTCGCCCCGGTCCCCGTAGTAGCCGATGGCCGTTCCCTGGATGAGGGGGATCGTTCCGCCGTGGTCGCGGATCGCAGTGGCGAGGAGACCGGTGGTGGACGTCCGGGAGGTGCGGATGGTCCGCCGGTAGGACGACGTCCAGCGGTGGTCCCCGACACCGGCGCCGGCGAGGTTGACGACCGCATCGACGCCGGCGAGCACGTCGGGGTCGAGGTGACCGAGCGCAGGGTCCCACCGGTGCTCGTCGGAGCGGCGGGGCGGGCGCCGCACCAGTGTGCGGACCGTGTCGCCGTCCGCACGGAGCGAGTCGACGAGGGCGGTCCCGATGAGTCCGCTCGACCCCGCGACGAGGATGGTCCGGGGGGAGCGGCGGGGGGTGTCCATCGCCTCATCCTAGGTGCGTCCCGAAGGCTGTGCCCGGGGCGGCACGCACCCGGGCCCGGGACGCGGGAGAGCCCGCAGCCGGGTCGGCTGCGGGCTCTCCCGCGTGTCACCCGGGTGCAGCCGGGTAGTGGTCCGTCAGAGTCCGACCTCGGACTCGAACGCACCTTCCTCGATGCGGTTCTTGATCGCGGTGAGGTAGCGCGACGCGTCCGCGCCGTCGACGAGCCGGTGGTCGTACGACAGCGACAGGTAGCACATGGAACGGATGGCGATGACCTCTTCGCCGTCCGCGTCCTTGATGACTGCTGGGCGCTTGACGATGGTCCCGGTGCCGAGGATGGCAGAGGTGCCGCCGGGCACGATCGGGGTGTCGATGAGCGCCCCGCCCGATCCGGTGTTGGTGATGGTGAAGGTCGCCCCGCCGAGCTCGTCCGGGGTCACCTTGTTGTCGCGGGTCCGCGTCGCGAGATCCGCGATCTTGCGGGCGATGCCCCCGAGGTTGAGGTCACCGGCGTCACGGATGACGGGGACGAGGAGCCCGCGCGGGGTGTCGACGGCGATGCCGACGTTCTCCTGGCCGTGGTAGGTGATCGTGTCGCCCTCGAGCACACCGTTGACCTTGGGGTAGGCCTTGAGCGCCTCGACAGCCGCCAGGGTGAAGAACGGCAGGAACGTGAGGTTCGCTCCCTCGCGTGCCTTGAACCCGTCCTTCGCCTTGGTCCGCAGGCGTGCGACCTTCGTGACGTCGACCTCGACGACGGTCGTGAGCTGCGCCTGCGTGTGCAGGGCCTCGACCATGCGCTCGGCGATGATCTTGCGCAGACGGCTCGCCTTCTCGGTGGTGCCCCGCAGCGGCGAGACGTCCGGGATGCTCGCTGCCTTGCCGGCGGGTGCGGAGGTCGCCTCGGGTGCCTTGTCGGCAGGTGTCTTCTCGGCAGCCGCGTCCTTGGCGGCCTGCTCGGCCTTCGCCGCGGCCTCGAGCACGTCCTCCTTACGGATCCGTCCGCCCACACCGGTGCCCGTGAGGGAACCGACGTCGACGCCCTTCTCCGCTGCGAGCTTGCGGACGAGGGGAGTGAGGTATGAGCCGCCCGCAGCCGGCGACGGCTTGGGCGTGCCGGCCGACTCCTTCTCGGGGGCCTTCTCGGTGGGCGCCTTCTCAGGTGCCTTCTCGGTGGGTGCCTCGGCCTGCGCCTTCTCGGGCTCGGGTGCCTGGACGACCTCCTCGGCAGCGACCGGGGTCGCCTCCGCGGCAGGGGTCTGCGGCTTCTCGGCCGGTGAGGGTGCGGCGGCAGCCTCGGCGGGCTTCGCCGGGGCGGCACCGGAGCCGACGACGGCGAGCACGGCGCCGACCTCGACGGTCTCGTCCTCCTGGACGAGGATCTGCTGGACGGTGCCGGCGACCGGGGACGGGACCTCGGTGTCGACCTTGTCGGTCGAGACCTCGAGCAGGGGCTCGTCGACCTCGACGGTGTCGCCGACCTGCTTGAGCCAGCGGGTCACGGTGCCCTCGGTGACGGACTCGCCGAGCGCGGGAAGGGTGATCTCCTCGCCGCCCGACTGCTGCTGCGCGTCACCCGACGACTCCGACTCCTGCTGCTGCGCTTCGCCCGACGGCTCCGACTGCTCCGATGCGGCCACGGACTCGTCGGCCGGTGCCGGTGCCTCGTACCCGCCACCGGAGCCGGACTCCTGCTCGGCCTGCGGCGCCTCGGGCTCGGCGTCCGGCTCGGCCGGGGCCTCCTCGGGCGCGTCGCCCGCACCGTCGCCGGAACCGATGACGGCGAGGGGAGCACCGACCTCGACGGTGTCGTCCTCCTCGACGAGGATCTTCTCGAGCACGCCCGCGAACGGCGACGGGATCTCGGTGTCGACCTTGTCGGTCGAGACCTCGAGCAAGGGCTCGTCGAGCTCGACGGTGTCGCCGACCTGCTTGAGCCAGCGCGTAACGGTGCCTTCGGTGACTGATTCGCCCAGTGCGGGCATCTGCACGTTGTCAGACATGACCTCTCCGGTCTCCTTCGATCGCTTGGTCAGTTGTGGGCGTGCAGGGGCTTGCCGGCCAGAGCCAGGAACGCCTCTCCGAGTGCCTCGTTCTGAGTGGGGTGAGCATGGACGAGCGCGGCGACGTCCTCGGGGTACGCCTCCCAGTTGACGATGAGCTGGCCCTCGCCGATGAGCTCACCCACGCGTGCGCCGATCATGTGGACGCCCACCACGGGGCCGTCCTTCTGGCGCACGAGCTTGATGAAGCCCTGGGTCGCGAGGATCTTGCTCTTGCCGTTGCCGGCGAGGTTGTACTCGAGGATCTCCACCGAGTCGTCGCCGAACTGCTCCTTGGCCTTGGCCTCGGTGAGACCGACGGAGCCGATCTCCGGGTCGGAGTACGTGACTCGGGGGATGCCGGACTCGACGATGGGTGCGGGGTTCATGCCGAGGATCTGCTCCGCGACGAAGATGCCCTGCGCGAAGCCGCGGTGCGCGAGCTGCAGACCGGGGACGATGTCGCCGACGGCCCAGATGTTGCCGACGCCCGTGTGGAGCTTCTCGTCGGTGATGACGAAGCCGCGGTCGAGCGTCACGCCCTGCTGCTCGTAGCCGAGGTCCGCGGTGCGAGGCCCGCGGCCGACGGCGACGAGGAGGATCTCGGCGTCGAACGTCTTGCCGGATTCGAGGGTGACGTGCACGCCGGAGTCGTCCTGGGTCACCGACTTGAAGCGGTCACCGAGGTTGAAGGCGATGCCGCGCTTGCGGAAGGCCCTCTCGAGCGCCTTGCTCAGTGCGACATCCTCCGCGGGGACGAGGTGCGGGAGGCCCTCGATGATGGTGACGTCCGCGCCGAAGGACTTCCAGACGCTCGCGAACTCCGAACCGATGACCCCGCCGCCGAGGACGATGACGGACTTCGGCACCGAGTCCAGCTTGAGGGCGTGCTCCGACGTGAGCACCCGGCCGCCGATCTCGAGGCCGGGGAGGGAGCGGGAGTACGAGCCGGTCGCGAGGACGATGTGCTTGCCGGTGATGCGACGCCCGTCGACCTCGACGGCGTTCTCCGCGACGAGCTTGCCCCATCCCTCGACGATGGTGATGGCCCGGGACTTCACGAGGCCCTGGAGTCCCTTGAAGAGACCGGAGACGACGCCGTCCTTGTACTTGTTGACGCCCTCCATGTCGATGCCCTTGAGCTCGGTGTTCACACCGAAGTGGCTACCGTCACGTGCGTTGTCCGCGAGCTCGGCCGCGTGGAGGAGTGCCTTCGTGGGGACGCAGCCGTAGTGGAGGCACGTCCCGCCGAGCTTGTCTCCCTCGATGAGTGCGACCTTCTGACCGAGCTGAGCGGCGCGCAACGCGGTGGCGTAGCCGCCGCTGCCTCCGCCCAGGACGACGATGTCGAAATCTGTGCCGGGGGTCTCGGCCACGTGCAGCTCCTAAGGCGCGATGGATTCGTTACCAGCCCATCTTGTCACCAAGTGGCGGGTCTCCAAAGCGGAACAGCGCTGATCCGAGCGCTCGGGCGGTGTGATGCTCGAGACATCTCCCGGAGGTAGTGTTCCCGCATGGCACGCCCGTCCTGGTACACCCGCCTCTTCACCCGCCGAGCCCCCGAGACTCCCGTGGGTTCGCCCTCCGTGCCCGACGACCGCGACCGGCGCCGCGAGACGGTGGAGCACCTCGCCGAGTTCACCCGCTCCCGGGTCGGGGTGGAGTCGTACATCGAGCCGCCGACCCACGACCAACCGACGTCGCTCCTGCTCGTCGCCACGACCGGCGAGTGGACGAGGCGCCGCGTGCCCGACGCCTTCGTGGCGCGGAAGATCGCCGCCGAGATCGGTATCCCCGTCTACGACGTGAACTTCACCGGATACCCGCAGCGCATGCGGGACTGGAACTCGGCCCAGCGCAGGAAGAAGCGCTGAGCCGAGCCCCGTCACCCGGAGGAGGGATCAGCGGGTCGCGTGCGACTCGAGGAAGCCCACGAGGGTGCGGACGGCCACGCCGGTCCCGCCCACCGGGGTGTACCCGTGGGCCGTTCCCTCGTTGAACGACGGTCCCGCGATGTCGAGGTGCGCCCACGGGAAGTCTCCCGCGAACTCCTTGAGGAACAGCCCGGCGACGAGCATCCCGCCGAACCTCTCGCCGATGTTCGCGATGTCGGCGACGGGGGAGTCCATGCTCGCCCGCAGCTCCTCGGGCAGAGGCATGGGCCAGAACTGCTCGCCGGTCCGCTCCGCCGCCTCGAGCACGGCGGTGCGCACGTCCTCGCTGCCCATCACGGCCGAGACGCGGTTGCCGAGGGCCACCATCTGCGCGCCGGTGAGCGTCGCGACGTCGAGGATCACGTCGGGGTTCTCCTCGCCGGCCGCCACCAGACCGTCCGCGAGGACCAGACGTCCCTCGGCGTCGGTGTTGAGCACCTCGACGGTCTTGCCGCCGCGGATGGTGATGACGTCCGAGGGGCGCTGAGCCGTCCCGGACGGCATGTTCTCGGCCAGGCACAACCAGCCCGTGACGGCCACGGGCAGGCCGAGCCGGGCAGCGGCGAGGACGGTGTGGAGAACGGCGGCGGCGCCGGCCATGTCGGACTTCATCGCCTCCATGCCCTTGGCGGGCTTGATGGAGATGCCCCCGGAGTCGAAGGTGATGCCCTTGCCGACGAGCGCCACCTTCGCCTTCGCGCGGGAGGGCGCGTAGGAGAGCTTCACGAGGCGCGGGCCCCGGCTCGAGCCGAGCCCGACCCCCAGGAGACCGCCGTAGCCGCCCGCGGCGAGCGCCTTCTCGTCGAGCACCGTGACCTTCACGCCCGTGCCCTTCGCCGACGCCTTGGCGATGTCGGCGAACGCGGCGGGGAAGAGGTCGTTCGGTGCGGTGTTCACGAGGTCACGGGTCCCGTGGACCGCCGCGGCGACCACGGCCGCCCGCTCGCCGGCCTTCTTCACCGAGGACTGGCGCGCCAGGGGCGTCACCACCTGGATCGCCTCGACCGGCGAGCCCGACGTCGCGGCGTCGCCGGTGCGGTAGGTGCGGAACGCGTAGGCGCCGAGGAGCGCGCCCTCGGCGACCGCGGCGACGTCCGCCTCGTCGGCGGTGGGCAGCGCGACCGCGACGGACGGGACACCCGCGAGGGAGCGGACCGCGGCGCCCGCGGCACGACGGAGCGTCTCCGGGGTGACCCGGTCGGCGGCACCGAGACCGACGAGGACGAGGACGTCGGCCCCGAGCTCGGTGCCGGCGGGCACACGTGAGACGGAGCAGACGTCGGCGCTCACCCCGAGCAGCTCGAGGTCGACACCCGGGCGGGCGCTGTCGGGGAAGCCGTCGACGGAGACGAGCCGCGGCCCTCCCGAGGTGCTCGTGACGCCGACGACGAGGGCGTCGGTACGCAGGGAACGGAGGTCTCTGGACGTGAAGGTGAGGTCTGACACGGCTCGATCGTATCCCCGCGGACGGTAGTCTCGTGCCTGTGGTCGCCCCCCTCACCCTCCTCGTCGTCGCCGCGGCCCTGGTGCTCTCGGGGTGGGCGGCGTGGTTCGCGGTCACGGACCGCGCGGTGGTCCTGCGCCAGCTCCTGGGCGCCGCGGTCGTCGAGGCTCTCCTCGTCGTCCAGCTCGTCGTCGCGGCGGTCCTGATCGCCACCGGCTCCCCGGACATCGAGGTCTGGGAGCTCTGGGGCTACCTCGTCACGGTCCTGCTCATCCTCCCGTTCGCGGCTGCCTGGGCCTTCGCCGAGCGCTCCCGCTGGAGCTCGGTCGTGCTCGTCGTCGCCGCGCTCACCGTCGTCTTCCTCGAGTGGCGCCTCGTCCAGATCTGGAGCCGCTGATGCAGCGCACCCCCACCGCACCGTCGTCACCGTCCTCCACGAGCGCGGGCTTCGGGCGCCTGCTCGTCCTCGTGTACGGCATCCTGGCGGTCGCGGCGACCGTGCGGGGCGCCTACCAGCTCGCCACCGACGGTGCCAGCGCGCCCCTCGCCTACGGCCTGTCCCTCGGCGCGGGAGTCGTCTACGTCGTCGCGACCCTCGCACTCGGTCGCGGCACGCCCGGCGCGCGGAGGGTCGCCTGGGTCGCCTGCGCCGTCGAGCTCGGCGGTGTCCTCGCCGTGGGCGTCGCGACGATCGTCGACGCGGACGCCTTCCCGGAGGCGACGGTGTGGTCGTCGTTCGGTCAGGGCTACGGGTACGTCCCCCTCGTCCTCCCCGTCGTCGGGCTCGTCTGGCTCGCTCGAACACGTCGCGGAGCCGCGAGCAGCACGACCGTGGGACCGGCCACCGACCCCACCGACCCCACGGACCCCGACCCGAAGGATGCACCGGACCGATGATCTACCGCGCGATCTTCCGCACCGTCTTCCAGAGGATGGACCCGGAACGGGCCCACACCCTCGCCTTCCGGCTCATCGCGCTCGCGGGGCGTGTCCCTGTGCTCCGCGGTGTCGTCCAGGGGGCTCTCGCGCCCTACCTCGTGGGGTCGGGCGTCCGTGCCTTCGGTCGGCGCGTCCCCGCGCCCTTCGGGGTCGCGGGTGGTTTCGACAAGAACGCCGAGGCCGTGCGCGGGCTGACGATGCTCGGGTTCGGCTTCGTGGAGATCGGCACGGTGACCGCGCTCGCCCAGCCGGGGAACGAACGCCCCCGGATGTGGCGTGAGATCGAGCTGGGTGGCGTCCGCAACCGCATGGGCTTCAACAACGAGGGGGCCGCCGCCGCGGCCGAGCGGCTGCGAGCCCTGCGTTCCACCAGGTCGGGGCGGGCCGTCTTCGTCGGAGCCAACATCGGCAAGAGCAAGGTCACCCCGGCGGCCGAGGCCGCCGGCGACTACGCCACGAGCGCGAGCCTGCTCGCACCGCTCGCCGACTATCTCGTGGTCAACGTCTCCTCCCCGAACACGCCCGGGCTGCGTGACCTCCAGTCGGTCGACGCGCTCCGACCCATCCTCGTGGCCGTGCGGGAGGCGGCCGACCGGGCTACCGAGTCGGCAGGGCGGCCGCGCGTCCCGCTCCTGGTGAAGATCGCACCGGACCTCGCGGACCCGGACGTCGACGCGGTCGCCGACCTCGTCCTCGAGCTCGGTCTCGACGGGATGGTGGCCGTGAACACGACGATCGACCACGACCTCGGGGAGGGTGGCCTCTCGGGTGCGCCGCTGCTCGGTCGCGGCGTCGACGTCGTCCGCAGGCTCCGCGCACGGCTGGGCGACGGGCCCGTGATCATCGGGACGGGCGGGATCCGCACCGCCGAGGACGCGCGTGCCTACCTCGACGCCGGTGCCGACCTCACCCAGGGGTACACGGGATTCGTCTACGAGGGCCCCTTCTGGGCCCGGCGCGTCAACCGCGGGCTCCTGCGATGATCCCGCCGCGGTGGGTGTGGCACCTGCGTGACGCCCAGGGCGACGAGATGACCGAGCCGCGGTGCCCGGTGTTCACCAACCGGTTCGACGCCGAGCAGTGGCTCGGCGAGTCGTGGCGCGACCTCGCGCGCCAGGGCGCCTCCGTCGCAGAGCTCTACAACGACGGGACGCAGGCCGCCGCGGGCGTCGTGCTCTCGACCGAGGTGGCTCCGCCTCCTCGCTGATCCGACGGAGAGGCCCCGCCTCCCACCAGAGGGTGGGAGGCGGGGCCTGCGGCACACGTCAGGAGGGGCGGGACGCAGGCGCACCTTCCGCCGTGCGGGCCGGGTCCCTCTCGACGACGTCACCCAGGACGTCGTCGATGCGCGTCATGAGCTCGGCGGGGATCGTCACGCCCGACGCCTTGACGTTCTCCTCGACCTGCTCCGGGCGGGACGCCCCGATGATCGCCGAGGCGACGTTGGGATTCTGCAGCACCCAGGCGACCGCGAGCTGCGGCATCGTCAGCCCGAGCTCCTCCGCGACGGGCCGCAGGCCCTGGACGCGCTCGAGGACGTCGTCCCGCAGGAACCGCTTGATGAAGGTCGCGCCCCCCTTGTCGTCCGTGGCCCTGGACCCGGCAGGCAGCTCGGCGCCGGGCGCGTACTTCCCGCTGAGCACCCCCTGGGCGACGGGCGACCAGACGATCTGCGAGACCCCGACCTCCGTCGAGGCCGGGACGACCTCGCCCTCGATGACACGCCAGAGCATGGAGTACTGGGGCTGGGACGAGACGAGCTGGAAGCCGAGGTCGTCGGCCAGCGCGCGGCCGGCCCGGATCTGGTCGGCGGTCCACTCGCTCACGCCGATGTACAGGGCCTTGCCCTGCCGCACGACGTCGGCGAACGCCTGCATCGTCTCCTCGAGCGGCGTCTCGGTGTCGTACCGGTGCGCCTGGTAGAGATCGACGTAGTCGGTGCCCAGCCGCTGGAGCGAGCCGTCGATGGACTCCCGGATGTGCTTGCGTGACAGTCCCGAGTCGTTGGGGCCCTTGGGGCCGGTCGGCCAGTAGACCTTGGTGAGGATCTCGAGCGACGCGCGCCGCTGACCCTTGAGCGCGTCCCCGAGGACCTGCTCGGCGACGGTGTTCGCGTAGACGTCCGCCGTGTCGAACGTCGAGATCCCGGCGTCGAGCGCGGCGTGCACGCACGCCGTCGCGGTGTCGTTCTCCACCTGGGACCCGTGGGTGAGCCAGTTGCCGTAGGTGATCTCCGAGATCTTCAGCCCGGAGCTGCCGAGGTAGCGATAGTTGACCATGATCAGACCCTAGCCACGTCGTGCGGGTCTCACCGGGCGAGCGTGCGTGCCGACCCTCAGACCGGGTACTCGCCGTGCTTCACCTGGGGCTTGGGCAGCCGTGCTCGACGGATCTGGAAGGCGCGCATCACGGCGTACATCGCGAGCCCACGGCCGAGGGCGTCCTCGCCGAACTTGGCGACGAGGCGCTTCTTGAGCAGTCGCCACAGGACGAACGCGTCGACGATGGCGACGAGCACCACGACGTAGAGGGCGACGAGCGCGACGAGCGCGAGGACCGGCGCCTGACCGGCGAAGAGCGTGACGACGAGGAAGCCGAGCGCGAGGAAGAGGAAGAACTCGCCGACGTTCCACCGGGCGTCGACGTAGTTGCGCACGTAACGCCGCACGGGGCCGCGGTCGCGGTAGGGGAGGTTCTTCTCGTCCCCGGTCTGCATGGCCTGGTACTCGCGCTCGCGCTCCGCGCGGGCCTTGGCCCGGGCCGCCTTCGCGGCGGCGCGGCGGTCGTCCGGGACGAGGGGACGCTTGTTGGCGGCCTGCGCCTCCTTGCGCTTGGGCGTGGGGTGCCCCTTGCCCGCGGCGCGCTCGACCGGTGCGAGGTCGTCGCCCGTGGTCGAGGGGGTCACGGCCTTCGGGGTCGTGGACGGGTCGTCGGACGAGGAGCTGCGGCGGGAGAACACGCGACGATCCTAGTCGACCCTGTGACGACCCCCGAGCGCGATACGGTGCTCGGGTGAGCGATACTGCCGATCTCCGTGCCCGTGTCCATGACCTCTTCCCTGCGCTGCGGGCCGACCTCGAGAGCCTCGTGCGCATCCCGAGCGTGTCCGCGCCGGCGTTCGACCAGGCGCACGTGTCGGCCAGCGCCGACGCGGTCGCCGAGCTCCTGCGGGGCGCAGGTCTCGACGACGTCCGGATCCTCACCGCGGGCGGCAGCAGGCCTGCGGTGATCGCCAGACGTCCTGCACCGGAGGGCGCCCCGACAGTCCTCCTCTACGCCCACCACGACGTCCAGCCCCCGGGCGACGCGTCCGCCTGGACCTCCGACCCGTTCGAGCCGGTGGAGCGTGACGGGCGCCTCTACGGGCGCGGCGCGGCCGACGACAAGGCGGGGATCGTCGCCCACGTCGGCGCGCTGCGTGCCCTGGGTGAGGACCTCGCGGTCGGTGTCACGGTCTTCGTCGAGGGGGAGGAGGAGATCGGTTCACCGTCCTTCGGGGCGTTCCTCGCAGAGCACGAGGAGCTTCTGCGCGCCGACGTCATCGTCGTCGCGGACTCGTCGAACTGGAAGGTCGGCGTCCCTGGCCTCACGACGTCGCTGCGTGGTCTCGTGGACTGCGACGTGGAGCTGAGCGTCCTGTCCCACGCCGTGCACTCCGGGATGTTCGGCGGGCCCGTGCTCGACGCGGTGACGCTCATGTCCCGGCTCGTCGCGACCCTGCACGACGAGAACGGCGACGTCGCGGTCGAGGGCCTCGCCCACGCACCCGACCCTGCCGTCGACTACGACGAGGCCGACTTCCGCACGGACTCCGGGATGCTCGAGGGGACCCGTCTCGCCGGCACGGGGCCGATCTCGGCACGCATGTGGACACGCCCCGCCCTGTCCGTCATCGGCTTCGACGCACCGAGCGTCGCGCTCTCGTCGAACACGATCACGCCACGCGTCACCGCGAAGCTCTCGCTGCGCATCGCTGCAGGGCAGGACCCGACGGAGGCGATGGCTGCCTTGCGTGCGCACCTCGAGGCGCACGCACCGTTCGGGGCGCAGGTGGTCGTCCGCGACGGGGAGCTCGGTCGTCCGTTCCTCGCGCCGTCGGACTCGGCCGCGATGCGGGCGGCCCGCGAGTCGTTCGAGGAGGCGTGGGGCACGCCGCCTGTCGACATCGGCATCGGGGGCTCCATCCCGTTCATCGCCGACCTCCTCGAGGTCTACCCGGACGCGTCGATCCTCGTCACCGGCGTCGAGGACCCGGACTCTCGTGCGCACGGCGCCGACGAGTCGGTGCACCTCGCGGAGCTCGAGAAGGTCGTCCTCGCGGAGAGCCTGCTCCTCGCACGCCTGGCTCGGCGCTAGCGCCGCAGGCGCGTCGAGGTCGTCGTCACCTGTGGGCGACGTCGACCGCCCTCGCCCAGGTCATGACGTCGTCGGGCAGCTCGGGGCTCGTCCCCGGACCGCCGAGCAGCTCGACGACGTCGGGAGCGGGGACCCGCACGCCGCCCTTGCCGAGGAACCGACCCGCGACGATGCCGCGTGCGGAAAGCTCGCCGCGCACGGTGATCGTCTGCTCGAGGTAGGCGATCCTCGGGTCCCAGCCCAGGACGCGCGTGGTGACGACGACAGGGTCCCAGAGCACCAGCGACCGCTTGTACTTCACGGTGGACGCGGCGACCACCGGGTACCAGCCCTTCGCGTTGAGCGTCTTCATGCCGCCGCAGTCCGCGAGCAGGTTGCTGCGCGCGGTGTCCATCATGTTGAGGTAGACCGCGTTGTTCACGTGCAGGTAGATGTCGAGGTCGCCCGGGCGCACCCGGGTCCGCGTGATCGAGGGATCGACGATCGTCTGTCCGGGGACGGCCTTGCGGGGCAGGTAGGTGGCGAGGGCGAGGGAGATCTGGCGGGTCACCGGCTCAACGTACTACGGGGCCGCCGGTGTGCGGGACCTGGGGTACCGGGTATCTCGTCACGTCGATCGGTGGGCGGGCGGGAGCGACCGGTCAGTCGCTCCTGGGTCAGGCGGGCGGCCACGGGTCGTGCTGCAGCTCGTGTCCCAGGTCCCTCGCCAGGTCCTCGCCCTCGAAGCGCGACACGAGGTGCAGCGCCGCGTCGACACCGGCGGACGTCCCCGAGGTCGTGACGAGGTCGCCGTCGTCCACGTAGCGCGCCTCGCCGTCGACCAGAGCCCCCGGCTCCGCACGGGACAGGAGGTCGACGTGGTCCCGGTGGGCCGCGACGGCCCTCCCCGCGAGGAGCCCCGCGGCGGCGAGCACGAGCGACCCTGTGCAGACGGAGACGAGGAGCGGCACCCGCGCACGGGCGTCCCGCACCCGGGCGAGGTGGTCGGAGTCGGCCATGAGGCGCGTCGCCCCGGGCCCACCCGGGTGCACGAGGACGTGGAGGGGCTCCACGTCCTCCCACGAGCAGTCCGGGACCAACCGCAAGCCGTGGGAGAGCCTGACGCCCGCGCCGTCGTCGGAGAAGGTCATCACCTGCGGGTGGAGCGCGCTGCGCCCCGCCCAGCGCACCAGCACGGCGTACGGGCCGACGACGTCGAGCTCCTCCGCGTCGTCGAACACGTACAGGCCGATCCTCAGCTGTCCACCGGTGCTCATCGGACTCCTCAGGTCGCGCGCGGCCTCCCGGAGGGCGGCCCCTGAGGTCCCACTAAACGCTCAGAGGCCCGGGAGCGCAAGCATCTGGTCGAGAGCCACCCTCGCCCAGTGGGCGTCGTCCGCGTCGACGACGATCCTGTTCACGACTCGACCCGCGACGAGCGACTCCATGGTCCACACCAGGTGGGGGAGGTCGATGCGGTTCATGGTCGAGCAGAAGCAGACCGTCGAGTCGAGGTAGTGGACGTTCTTGTCGGGGTGGGCGGCGGCGACCCGCCGGACCAGGTTGAGCTCGGTCCCGATGGCCCACGAGGACCCGGGTGCCGCCGCGTCGAGCGTGGAGATGATGAACTCCGTGGAGCCGACGAGGTCCGCTCCCGTGACGACCTCGTGCGTGCACTCGGGGTGCACGAGGACGGTGACGTCGGGGACGGCGGCCCGGACGTCGGAGACGTTCCGTGCGGAGAAGCGGCCGTGCACCGAGCAGTGTCCGCGCCAGAGGATCATCCGAGCGTCGCGCAGCTCGGCGTCCGTGAGGCCGCCGTTGGGCTTGCGCGGGTCGAAGACGACGCAGTCCGCGAGGTCCAGCCCCAGCTTGAGGACCGCCGTGTTGCGCCCGAGGTGCTGGTCCGGCATGAAGAGCACCTTCCCGGTGCCCTCCAGCCCACCCACCTGGTCGAAGGCCCAGCGGAGCGCGACCTCGGCGTTCGACGACGTGCACACCGTCCCGCCGTGCCGTCCCGTGAACGCCTTGATGGCTGCGGTGGAGTTCATGTACGTCACCGGGAGCGTGACGTCGGCGATGCCCGCGTCCTCCAGGACGTCCCAGCACTCCTCGACCTGGTTGATGGCGGCCATGTCGGCCATGGAGCACCCGGCCGCGAGGTCGGGGAGGACCACCTGCTGCGTGTCCGAGGTGAGGATGTCCGCGCTCTCGGCCATGAAGTGCACGCCGCAGAAGATGATGAACTCCGCGTCCGGTCGTGCGGCGGCCTCGCGTGCGAGCTTGAAGGAGTCGCCCGTGACGTCGGCGAGGTCGATGACCTCGTCGCGCTGGTAGTGGTGTCCGAGGACGAAGGCGCGGTCGCCGAGGGCGGCGCGAGCCGCCCTGGCGCGCTCGACGAGGTCGGGGTCGCTCGCGTGGGGGAGCTCTCCGACGCACTCGACGCCGCGCTCGGACGCGAGGTCGCGCCCCTGCCCGAGGAGGAGGAGCGCGGGGGAGGCCGCCGGTTCTGTGAAGGACGAGTTCAGCAGGGTGCTCACGGGGCACATCGTCTCACAGCGGCCCAGGCGCTCGGCGGGGTCGTCGGACCCTTGGTCGTGGGGCAGGATGGCGGTATGCACGTGCTCGTCGCCGCCGACGCCTTCGGCGCACTGACGGCTCTCGACGCCGCCCGCGCCCTCGCCGACGGGTGGATGGTCGGCGCGCCTCACGACACCGTCGAGGCGATCGGGCTGCCCGACGGCGGGGAGGGTCTCGTCCCGACCCTGGCTGCCGCCCTTGGGGCCGACGTCCCCGAGGGCGAGGTCCTCGTCGTCGGGCACGGGGCATCGAAGGTCGCCTATGTGTCGGGGCGCGTGCCCCCGGGGTCCTGGGGAGAGGTCCTCGCGGGCCGGCTCTCGGTAGCGCTCGCCGCGCGCGCGGGTCGAATCGTCGTCGGGCTGGGACCCGACATCGAGGTGCCCGACGGCGGCGCGGGCCTCCTCGCCGCGCTCGGGGCCGTCCCTCGGGGCCTGCACCCGGACGCCGCTCTCGACTCCCTCGGCGAGCGGGACCTCGCCGGCCTCGGAACCGCCCGCGGGCTCTTCGACCCGGTCGACCTCGTCGTCGCCACCGGGTCCGACGTCCCCCTGCTCGGGCTCCACGGCGCGTCGGCGACGAGCGCCCGTGCCGGGCTCGTGACGGACGAGGCCGCCCACGCCCTCGAACGCGCCCTCGGTGGCTTCGCGCACGTCGTTCAGGCGGCCGTCGACGCGGGGGCGGGTCCACGTCTCACCCTCGCGCAGGCGGGGCGAGCGGGAACGCGTCCCCGACCGTTGGCCGGTCTCGCGGGCTCGGGCGCGGGAGGTGGGACGGCCTTCGCCCTCGCCGCCCTGGGCGCGCGGATCCTCCCGGCGGCGCCGGTCTTCGCGGAGGCGCTCGGACTGGTCGCGCGCGCCGAGCGAGCGGACCTCGTCCTCACCGGGACCGGCGCCCTCGACGGTGGGACGTTCGGCGGGTCGGTCGCCGTCTCGGCGTCGCGGGCGGCCGCCGCCTGGGGGCTTCCCTGCGTCGCGCTCGTCACCTCTGCCGCGATGGGACGTCGCGAGAGCGCGGCGGAGGGACTCTCCGCGGTGTACGTCGTCGAGCCCGGAGGCCGTGGTGCCGTCGGCGCACCGGAGCTGGGACGAGCGGCGGACCGGATGTCCCGCACCTGGTCACCCGCTCGGGTGCACGGGGCCCTCGAGGTGGCTCCGGACAGGAGCGGCGAGACGCGCCGGACGAGGGCTTAGGGTGGTGGGAACAAGGGATGGTCCCGCACGGTTGGTACGTGTGCGGAGGGTCCTGGAGGACGCTCCGCAGGGTGCCCGCCGCCCGACCGTCCGTCACACGACTTCTTGACAGTGGGAGAGACCATGAGCGAGACCACCGAGACCGCGACCACCGAGACCGCGACGCACGGGGTCCTGCTGACCGACGTCGCGGGACAGAAGATCAGGACGCTCCTCGATCAGGAGGGGCGCGACGACCTCCGCCTGCGTGTCGCGGTCCAGCCCGGCGGCTGCTCCGGCCTGATCTACCAGCTGTACTTCGACGAGCGGGTGCTCGACGGCGACGCGCTGCGCGACTACGACGGTGTCGAGGTCGTCGTCGACAAGATGAGCGTGCCCTACCTCGAGGGCGCGACGATCGACTTCGCGGACACGATCGAGAAGCAGGGCTTCACCATCGACAACCCGAACGCCGGGGAGGGCTGCGCCTGCGGCGGCTCCTTCAGCTGACGCCACGCCCGCGGGACACCGGCCCCGGCGCCTGATGAACACCGTTCAGGCGTCGGGGCCGAGTCGTACGGTGAGCGCGATGTGTGCCTCCGACCCCGCGATCCTCGACGATCCGACCAAGGTGTGACCGCGCATCCGTGCCCACGCGGGGACGTCGTGCTCCGCGGCCGGGTCGGTGCAGAGCACCGTCACGAGACCTCCTCCCGGGAGCCCACGGCACGCGCGGGCCAGGTCGATCACCGGGACCGGGCACCGCTTCCCGCGGGCGTCGACCACCACCGCGTCCTCGTGCGTCACAGAGCACCGGCACCCAGAGAGCCGCGGACGCGGGCGACCGCGGGTGGCAGCGCCGCGAGGAAGGCCGCGACGTCGTCGCGGGTCGTCGTCCGGTCGAGAGCGATCCTGACGTTGCCGTGCGTGAGCACCCCCATGGCCGCGAGCACGTGGCTCGGACGGAGGGTCGCCGACGTGCATGCCGACCCCGACCCGACCGCGAATCCCTCCCGGTCGAGCTCGGTGAGGAGGGCCTCGCCGTCGGCGTACAGGCACGAGAACGTCACGACGTGAGGGAGCCTGTCGACGGGATCGCCGACGACCTCGACATCCGGCACCGTCCGCGCGACGACCTCCCTGATCTCGGCGACGAGCTCCCGTCGACGCGCGTCCTGCGCCGCCTGGTCGGACAGGGCGCTCTCGAGGGCGACCGCCGCGGCCAGCGCGGCAGGCACGCTCACACCACCGGGGAACCACGGGTCGGGCGCCTCGGGCCACTCCGCTCGCCATCGGACCCCCGCCCGGACGGCGAGGACGGCGATCCCCTGCGGGCCACCCCAGTCGGCGGCATCGGCCGTCACGAGGTCCCACGACCGCGGTGGAGCGACGTGGCCGACGGACGCGCCCGCATCGACGAGGAGCGGGACCCGCGCGGCACGCGCCGCCTCGTGCATGGCGTCCACGGGCTGCACCGTGCCGACCTCGCCGTTCGCGTGCTGCAGGGCGGCGAGCGCCACACCGGGCTGACGGACGGCGGCAGCGAACGCGTCGACGTCCACCCGTCCGAGCCGGTCCACCGGGACCACGGCGGGGCTCGGCGCGCCGGTGGTCCGGGCGTCCGCGGCATAGGAGGCTGCGTCGAGCACCGCCGCGCGCTCCACGGCGGAGGCGACGACGGCGCGACCCGTCCGGCGGCGTCCCGAGACGACCGCGCGGACCGCGGAGTGCGTCGCGAGGACGTGCGAGGGGGCGAGGTGGACCTCCTCGGTCCGGGCGCCGAGACGCGCGGCGAAGGTCTCGCGCGCAGCGTCGAGGAACGAGCGCGCTCGTCGCGACTCCGAGTGGAGGCGGGCAGGGTCGGCCCATCCGTCCTCGAGCGCCTCGAGGAAGGCCTGCCGCGCAGCCGGGAGCAGCCGGGCGCTGCCCCCGGCGTCGAGATGGGCCCGACGAGGGCGGTGGGGGGCCTGCGTGGCCGCGTCCTGCCCGGGTGCGTCGGCGGGGTCGGGAGTGATCACAGCACCACGGTAGCGGCGGGGCACCCGGTGCTCGGACTCTCGAGGGCGGGGGCGTCGGGCGCCGCTCGTCGCTCGTCGCTCGTCGCTCGAGAGAGCCTCGACGAGCCCCGCACCGGGAGGGTTCATGACAGTCCGGGTCCGCGTGTTAGCAACTGTGACTGAGTGCAGCATTTGTCACACTCGGGGCGCGCGCCCAGGGCGCTGGGGAGGGCAAGTCCGCGATACGCTTCATCTCGTCGAGGACGAAGGTCCTGTGTGCTGCCCGAGCAGGAGTGGTGCGCAGGACGTGATGTGAAAGGCCACCCCTTGCGCTCGGAACGCCCCACCCGCACCCGGCGGACGACCAGCAGGTTGGTCGTCGCCACAGCGCTCGTCGCGCTCGCCCTGTCCGGCTGCTCGGCCGAAGCCCAGCGTGGTTTCCTGCCCGGCTTCGAGGACGGCCCCGTCACCGACCAGACGGATCGCGCCACCGACCTCTGGGTCGGGTCGTGGACCGCAGCGCTCGTGGTCGGGCTGATCACGTGGGGCCTGATGCTCTGGTGCGTCGTGGCCTACCGCAAGCGCAAGGACGATGATGTCCTGCCCGTGCAGACCCGCTACCACCTGCCGCTCGAGATCATGTACACGATCGTGCCCATCGTCATGGTCGGTGTGCTCTTCTTCTTCACCCAGCGCGACATGACGGAGATGCGTGACCTCTCCACGGAGCCGGACCTCACCGTGCAGGTCATCGGCAAGCAGTGGAGCTGGGACTTCAACTACCTCGACGAGGACGTCTACGAGACCGGGCAGCACGCGGTGAACGTCGGTCAGCTCACCGACGACCTCGGCGCGCCGGGCACGGACACCTCGTTCCCGACCCTCTACCTCCCCGTGGGTGAGACGGTCCGCTTCGAGCTCGACTCCCGCGACGTCATCCACTCGTTCTGGATCCCGGCCTTCCTCGACAAGATGGACATGATCCCCTTCCGGACCAACGAGTGGCAGGTGACGCCTCTCCGCGAGGGCGTCTACGCAGGAAAGTGCGCCGAGCTCTGCGGGGAGTTCCACTCGGGGATGCTCTTCAACGTGGAGGTCGTGTCCCGCGAGGAGTTCGACACGCACATGGACGAGCTGCGGGCGAAGGGCCAGAGCGGAGAGCTCGGTCTCGAGCTCCGCCGCCAGCAAGACGGAGCGCAGGGCGACTCCAGGGAAGGCGAGAACTGATGGCAGCGGCAGACGAGACGGTTCCCGGTCTGGGCCCACGGCGCCAGACCCTGGGCCGCACCGTGATCAAGTGGGTCACCTCCACCGATCACAAGACGATCGGGTACATGTACCTGATCACGTCCTTCATCTTCTTCTGCATCGGTGGCCTCATGGCCCTGGTGATCCGTGCCGAGCTCTTCGAGCCCGGGATCCAGATCGTGCAGAGCAACGAGCAGTACAACCAGCTGTTCACGATGCACGGGACGATCATGCTCCTGCTGTTCGCGACGCCGCTCTTCGCGGGTTTCGCGAACATCATCATGCCGCTGCAGATCGGTGCGCCCGACGTCTGCTTCCCGCGTCTGAACATGTTTGCCTACTGGCTCTACCTCTTCGGCGGGATCATCGCCTCAGCAGGGTTCTTCACGCCGCAGGGTGCCGCCTCGTTCGGCTGGTTCGCCTACGCCCCGCTCTCCAGCGCGACCTTCAGCCCGGGCCTGGGTGGTGACCTCTGGGTCTTCGGGCTCGCGATGACCGGGTTCGGGACGATCCTCGGCGCGGTGAACTTCATCACCACGATCATCACGATGCGTGCACCCGGGATGACGATGTTCCGGATGCCGATCTTCACGTGGAACACCCTGGTCACCAGCCTCCTCGTGCTCATGGCCTTCCCGCCCCTCGCGGCCGCGCTCTTCGCCCTCGGCGCAGACCGGCGCCTCGGTGCCCAGATCTTCAACCCGGAGAACGGCGGGGCCATCCTCTGGCAGCACCTCTTCTGGTTCTTCGGGCACCCCGAGGTGTACATCATCGCCCTCCCGTTCTTCGGGATCGTCAGCGAGATCCTGCCGGTCTTCAGCCGCAAGCCGATCTTCGGCTACAAGGGACTCGTCTACGCGACGATCGCCATCGCAGCGCTCTCTGTGACCGTCTGGGCGCACCACATGTACGTCACCGGTGCGGTCCTCCTCCCGTTCTTCTCGTTCATGACGATGCTCATCGCAGTCCCGACCGGTGTGAAGTTCTTCAACTGGATCGGCACGATGTGGCGCGGGAAGCTCACGTACGAGACCCCGATGCTCTGGTCGCTCGGCTTCCTCGTGACGTTCCTCTTCGGCGGTCTCACGGGGATCATCCTGTCGAGCCCGGTCATGGACTTCCACGTCTCCGACACCTACTTCGTCGTGGCGCACTTCCACTACGTCGTCTTCGGGACAGTCGTGTTCGCGATGTTCGCCGGCTTCTACTTCTGGTGGCCCAAGTTCACCGGACGCATGCTCGACGAGCGGCTCGGCAAGCTCCACTTCTGGCTCCTCTTCGTCGGTTTCCACACGACGTTCCTCATCCAGCACTGGCTGGGTGCCGAGGGCATGCCGCGCCGTTACGCGGACTACATGCCCGAGGAGGGTTTCACCTGGATGAACCAGGTGTCCACGGTCGGTTCGTTCATCCTCGCGGCCTCGACGCTGCCGTTCCTCTGGAACGTCTACACCACGTGGCGCAACGCGCCGAAGGTCACCGTGGACGACCCATGGGGCTTCGGGGCCTCGCTCGAGTGGGCCACCTCCTGCCCGCCGCCGAGGCACAACTTCGTGGCGCTGCCGCGGATCCGCTCGGAGCGTCCCGCCTTCGACCTCCACCACCCCGAGGTCGCCGCCATGGACCACCAGTTCGCCAACCCGACAGTCCTCGACAAGGTCTACGGCGAGCCGGACCGCCGAGGTGAGCAGGAGGACGCGCAGCGCCGCGTCGACGAGAAGGACGCAGGGACGACCACGGAAGGCCGACAGTCATGAAGATCGAGAGCAACCTCTTCACCTACCTCGCGCCGTTCTTCCTCCTCGTCGCGCTCGTCTACGGTTTCTGGACGGGGTGGTCCGAGCCGGTCGGCATCGTCGGCCTGTTCCTCACGGCCGGTCTCGTCGCGATGATCGGGTGGTACCTCGCGGCCACCGCACGCCGCATCGATGCCCGTCCCGAGGACGACCCCGAGGGAGAGATCGAGCAGGGCGCCGGTGAGCAGGGCGTCTTCTCGCCCTGGAGCTGGTGGCCTCTCGCCATCGCCGCCGGAGCGGCGATCGTGTTCCTCGGGCTCGCTGCAGGGTGGTGGATCGTCGGCATCGGAGTGGTGTTCTCGATCATCGCCCTCGTCGGCTGGGTCTTCGAGTTCTCCCGAGGACAGCACGCCCACTGACCCACCCACGTCCCGCGAGGACCAAGCGCGGGCGCCAATCTCGAGATCGCCCCTTCTCCACACCGGAGAGGGGGCGATCGTCGTGTGATGCACTCTCCTTCGAGGATTCGCCACTGTCTCTTGTTGCCCGTCTGGCACCGCGCATGGGAAATCCTGGCTAGGGCTCTGCATCATGCCCCGTGGCGTGGCGTGGCGTGGCGTGGCGTGGCGTGGCGTGGCGTGGCGTGGCGTGGTGCGCTGCCATATGAGTCGAGGGCGCCCACCGGTATGTGGTGGGCGCCCTCGATGGACTGGCACGGGGTAACTCTCGCTGGGCCTGGGGTGTGCCTGGCGGACCCAGCGAACCGGTCAGGAGGGGACGATGAGCCCTGCGGTCTGGGTGCGTGCCCGCGCGAGACGCGCGTCGGCGTCCGCCCAGTTGACGATGTTCCACCACGCGGTCACGTAGTCGGCACGCACGTTCTGGTAGTCCAGGTAGTAGGCGTGCTCCCAGACGTCCAGGAGGACGATGGGCGTCAGGCCGAGGGGAATGTTGCCCTGCTGGTCGTACAGCTGGACGATGATGAGCTTCTGCCCGATGGAGTCCCAGGCGAGGATGGCCCACCCGGAGCCCTGCACGCCCGCGGCGACGGCGGCGAAGTGCTTCTTGAACGCCTCGAACGACCCGAAGTCCTCGTCGATCGCAGCGGCGATGTCACCGGTGGGCTCGCCGCCTCCCTCGGGGGAGAGGTTCGACCAGAACGCGGAGTGGTTGACGTGCCCTCCGAGGTTGAACGCGAGGTTCTTGGAGTGGAGGTTCACCGCAGCGAGGTCACCGCTCTCACGAGCTTCGGCGAGCTTCTCGAGGGCTGTGTTCGCGCCGGTGACGTACGCCTGGTGATGCTTGGAGTGGTGCAGCTCCATGATGCGACCGGAGATGTGCGGCTCGAGCGCGCCGTAGTCGTACCCGAGATCTGGCAGGGTGTATGCAGCCATTCCGATGTCCTCCTAGAGGGTGTGTTCACGGCGTGAGAGCCGTGCGTGCGGGAAAGCGAGTGGCCCGCGACCGGGCGCCACGAGGCGAGGAGACAGGCGCGGGCCACGTCTCAACAGTGCAGCACCATCAGGACATGTGCCCGTGGTCGTCCGACTGCTGGTCTGGTGCCGGTGCGGCGTCTCTGGGAGCACCAGCGATCGCAAGGGCGGACTCGCTGTCCTCGGCGGAACCGAGAGAGTCGTGGTCGCCGTGCGAGTGAGCAGCGGCCAGCTCGGCCGGGGTCACTGGCTCCACACGGTCCTCGTAGAAGAATCGCGAGAGCGCCTGCAGCGCCTGGTCCTTGCGGAACCCCTTGCGGCGCACCCCGCGGGAGTCCTCGCGCGGTTCGATCTCGAGCGGGCGGTGCGCGTCGTAGTTGACACGGAGCCACCGCTCCTCGTCGCTGATCGGCTTGTGGACCTCGATGTACTCACCGTTGGCGAACCGGACGATCCGACCGGTCTCGTGCCCGTGAAGGACGAGCTCGCGATCCTTGCGCTGGAGGCCCAGGCAGATGCGCTTGGTGACCCAGAACGCGATGACGGGCAGGACGAAGAACCCGACCCGGAAGACCCATGTGATGGCGTTGAGCGACAGGTCGAAGTGGGTCGCGATGAGGTCGTTGGAACCGGCGAGCGCAAGGAGGATGAACTCGGCGAGGAACGCGACACCGAGGCCCGTGCGCACGGGGACGTTCCGCGGGCGGTCGAGCACGTGGTGCTCGCGCTTGTCCTTGGTCACGGCCGCCTCGAGGAACGGGTACACGGCCAGGAAGGTGAACAGCAGACCTGGGACCACCACTGCCGGGATGAGGACGTTCAGCGACAGGGTGTATCCCGCGATGACGAACTCCGTCTGCCCGGGCATGAGGCGCAGGGATCCCTCGAGGAAGAGCATGTACCAGTCGGGCTGGGCGCCCGCCGACACGGGGGAGGGGTCGTACGGCCCGTAGTTCCAGACGTTGTTGATCGCCATGGTGCCGCCCATGAGCGCGAGGACACCGAAGACGATGAAGAAGAACCCACCAGCCTTCGCGACGTACACGGGGAACAGGGGGAAGCCGACGACGTTCTTGTCGGTGCGCCCGCCGCCGGGGTACTGGGTGTGCTTGTGGAGGACCACGAAGAGCAGGTGGAGCCCGATGAGTGCGAGGATCAGCGCCGGCACCACGAGGATGTGGAGGGTGAAGAGCCTCGGGATGATGTGCTCGCCGGGGAACTCCCCGCCGAAGATCATGTACGACATGTACGAGCCGACGAGCGGGATGGACTTCACGACGCCGTCCGTGATGCGCAGACCGTTGCCGGAGAGCACGTCGTCGGGGAGCGAGTACCCGGTGAAGCCGGCAGCGAGGCCGAGGATCATCAGGATGAAACCGACCATCCAGTTGAGCTCACGCGGCTTGCGGAAGGCACCGGTGAAGAACACGCGCATCATGTGCGTGACGATCGCGGCCATGAAGAGCAGTGCTGACCAGTGGTGGATCTGCCGCATGAGCAGCCCGCCCGGGACCTCGAACGACAGGTCGAGCGTCGAGGCGAACGCCTCGGACATGAGCTGCCCGTTCATCGACGCGATGGGGCCCTCGTACTCCATGAGACCCATCGAGGGCACGAAGAACATGGTGAGGAAGACGCCCGAGATCAGCAGGACGACGAAGGAGTAGAGGGCGATCTCACCCAGGAGGAAGGACCAGTGGTCCGGGAAGATCTTGCGGGCGAACCCCTTGACTGCTGAGGCGACCCCGGTGCGCTGGTCGAGATAGTCCGCGGTACCTGCCGCGGCGCGTTCTGTGCTGCTCACTTGAGGCGCTCCCAGTAGCTCGGGCCGACCGGCTCGTTGAAGTCGTCCTGTGCGATGAGGTAGCCCTCGTCGTCGACGGTGATGGGCAGCTGCGGGAGCGGCCGCTTCGCCGGTCCGAAGACGACCTTTGCGCCGTCGGCGACGTCGAAAGTGGACTGGTGGCACGGGCAGAGGAGGTGGTGCGTCTGCTGCTCGTACAGGGCGACGGGGCACCCGACGTGGGTGCAGATCTTCGAGTAGGCGACGATGCCGTTGTAGGACCAGTCCTTGCGGTCCTCGGCTTCCTTGAGGTCCGCCGGGTCGAGACGGACGATGAGGACGACGGACTTGGCCTTCTCCGTGATCCAGTGGTGGGTGCGGCGCTCCTCCTCAGGAGCGTCGGGGACGACGTGGACGACGGATCCGATGGTCACGTCCGACGCCTTGATGGGACGGCCGGCAGGGTCGGTCGCCAGACGTGTGCCCTTCTTCCACATCGTGTGGCGGAACTTGCTGACGTCCCAGTCGTTGCCGACGGAGCCGATGAGGGGGACCGCGATGGTGAGCGGGAAGAGGCCGAGCGCGGTGACGACCGCACCCTTGAGCACGCCCCGTCGCGCGATGCCCGAGTCCTCCGCGCCGTCCTTCAGTGCGGTGACGGCGGCGACGCGCACTTCGTCGGGGCTCCGCTGGTCGTGCCGCTCCTCCGACCTCTCGTGGTCCGACATGAGCGTCTTCGCCCAGTGCACGGCTGCGAGGCCGATCCCCATGAGCGACAGGAAGAGGCCGAGGCCGAGCGCGAGGTTCGAGTTCCGCGTCCCGGCGGTGGTGCCGTCGGGCTGGATCGCGAAGTACGCGACGAGCATGCCGATGGTGCCGAGGATCGAGATGACGAACAGGACGACGACCTGACGCTCGGCCCGCTTCGCGGCCTTGGGGTCGCGGTCGGCCATGCGGGAGCGGTGCTCAGGGATGCCCGGGTCGTTGAAGCGCTCGGGTGTTCCGGCGGGGTTGGTCGTGGTGATGTCCGAGGAGGTGTGGTGAGTGCTCATGAGGACTTCGCTCCGATCCAGACCGAGCAACCGATGAGGGCTCCGATCCCGACGATCCACACCCAGAGACCTTCGCTGACAGGTCCGAGCGAGCCGAGGTCGAGGCCTCCGGCCGAACCTTCGCGCTGCTCCACGAGGTAGGCGATGACGTCGCGCTTCTCCTCCGGGGTGAGCGTCGCGTCGTTGAAGACCGGCATGGACTGAGGTCCGGTAGCCATCGCCTCGTAGATGTGCGTGGGTGTGACGTCCCACAGCGCGGGCGCGAACTTGCCCTCGGAGAGGGCGCCACCTGCACCGACGGCGTTGTGGCACATGGCGCAGTTGGTACGGAACACCGCGGCACCGTTCGACGCGTCACCGAGCGTCGGGTCGACCTGCTCAGCGGTGGGGATCGCAGGTCCGGCACCGAGCGAGGCGACGAACGCTGCGAGCTGGCGGGTCTGCTCGGCCGTCATCTGCACGGGCTTCTCGAGGGCCTGAGGGCCGTTGGCCTGCATCGGCATGCGTCCGGTGCCGACCTGGAAGTCGACGGACGCGGCCCCGACACCGATGAGGGACGGAGCGCTCTCCGTGCCCTCGGCGTCAGGCCCGTGGCACGTGGCGCAGTTCGCCTGGAAGAGCTTGTCACCGGTCTCGATGTCGTCCGACATCGTGGTGTCGGCGCTGGCTGGGCTGGAGGCCAGGGCGGCGTACACGCCGCCCGTGACCAGCAGTGCCAGCAGCAGCAGCACGACCGGTGTCGCCCGGTGGTGCCGGCGGGCGGCGAGTGCCTTCACGGATGGATCCTCGTCTCGCAGATGGGGGTGCAGGGAACTGGTGGCCGAGGGCGACCCGCGGCCGGTGTGGTGCTACATGAGGAAGTAGATGACTCCGAAGAGCGCGATCCAGACGACGTCGACGAAGTGCCAGTAGTAGGACACGACGATGGCGGTCGTCGCCTCGTGGTGCCCGAACTTCTTCGCGGTGAAGGAGCGACCCAGGAGGAAGAGGAACGCGATCAGCCCACCCACGACGTGGAGGCCGTGGAAGCCGGTGGCCAGGTAGAAGACCGAGCCGTACGGGCTCGAGGAGATGGTGAGGCCGTGCTCGACGAGCTCGGCGTACTCGTACACCTGGCCCGCCACGAAGAAGGCGCCCATGAGGTACGTCAGGGTCATCCACTCGTTCATGCCCCACTTGGTGAAGGCGAGCAGCGACCCGGACCGGCGCGGCTGGAACCGCTCCGCCGCCCAGACGCCCATCTGGCACGTCACCGATGACGCGACCAGCACGCAGGTGTTGATCAGGGCGAAGGTCAGGTTGAGGTGACCCGTCCCCTCGGACCACTCCTCCGCGGGGATCGTCGCGCGGATCGTGAAGTACATCGCGAAGAGGCCCGCGAAGAACATGAGCTCGCTCGCGAGCCACACGATCGTCCCGACCGAGACAGGGTTCGGTCGGTTGACGCTCACGTGGTGTTGGGCGTTGGGGGCAGCCGTTGCAGTCGACACAAGATTCATTATGGCCGACGAAGGGGTGTGCGTGGGTCCTAGGACCTAACGATTCGGGGGGTTGAATCTCACAATGGGGCGCTTTGCGGGGGCGGGAGCACCTTCTCATGACGCACGTCGTCGAAGTGTCACGAAATCGACGGTGCCGCGGCCGCCCTGTGGCGACCTCCTTCGTCGGGAGGGTCGAGCCCAGTAGTCTCCAGGGAGGGCGCCGACGCCCACCCAGCCCGAAAGCGAGGATGCACATGTCGACGAACGGTCCCGGCTCCGACCTGCAGCGCACGGTCCTGCTCTACAGCGACGACAGCTCGGTGCGCGCGGCGGTGCGCGCCGCGGTCGGGGACGTCGCCGGTGGCGGCGGTCCGTCGATCGAGTGGGTGGAGGTCGCGACCCACGCCGCGGTCGTCGCCCGCGCGGACCGCGGTGGGCTGGACCTCATGATCCTCGACGGCGAGGCGGACAAGGCCGGAGGCATGGGCGTGTGCCGCCAGCTGAAGAACGAGGTCTTCCGGTGCCCCCCGTCGTGCTCCTCACCGGTAGGCCCCAGGACGCCTGGCTCGCGTCGTGGTCGCTCGCGGACGCCGCCGTGCCCCGGCCGCTCGATCCCCTCGAGCTGCAGCGGGCCGTCCGCCCGTTCGTCGCGGCGTCCGCGCAGGCGGCGCTGTGACCGGTGCCGGCAGCCCGCGGTCCACGTGGCAGGACCTCACCGCGTCGCTGATCGCGGGAGAGGACCTCACCGCCGAGCAGACCGCGTGGGCGATGGACACGGTGATGACCGGGGGGTCGACGCCGGTCCAGCTCGCCGGGTTCCTCGTGGCACTGCGCTCGAAGGGCGAGACGGTCGACGAGGTCACCGGCCTGGCCGACGCGATGCTCCGCCACGCCGTCCGGTTCAGCGTGGACGGGCCCTCGGTGGACATCGTGGGGACCGGCGGGGACCGGTCGCACACGGTCAACGTCTCGACGATGGCAGCCATCGTCCTGGCCGGCACGGGGCTCCGGGTCGTCAAGCACGGCAACCGTGCGTCCTCGTCCTCCTCGGGGTCCGCGGACGTCCTCGAGGCGCTCGGTGTGCGGCTCGACCACTCGCCGGAGCGAGTGGCTGCTCTGGCCACCGAGGTGGGCATCACGTTCTGCTTCGCCCAGGTGTTCCACCCCTCCATGCGGCACGCGGCCTCGGCTCGCCGGGAGCTCGGCCTGCCCACGGCGTTCAACTTCCTCGGCCCGTTGACGAACCCCGCGCAACCGGGGGCGACGGCGGTCGGCGTGAGCGACCCGGACCTGGCGCCGATCATGGCGGGAGTCTTCGCCGCGCGAGGGACCAGAGCGCTCGTCTTCAGGGGAGGCGACGGTCTCGACGAGCTCGCGGCCACCTCGGTGGCCACGGTCTGGGAGGTCCGTGACGGACACGTCGTCGAGCACTCCCTCGACCCGGTCTCCGAGCTCGGCCTGCGACCGACGACGGTCGCAGAGCTCCGTGGCGCCGACGCGGCCTACAACGCTGCCGTCGCTCGACGGGTCGTCGACGGGGAGGACGGCGCCGTCCGGGAGACCGTCCTTCTCAACGCAGCAGCCGCGCTCGTCGCGGACGGCTCCCTCGAGGGCATGTCCGACGGCTCCCTCGTCGACCGGCTCGCCCGCGGGATCGAGCACGCTCGCGAGGCGGTCGACTCGGGTGGTGCACGCACCGTGCTCGACCGGTGGGCCGCGGCGCGCTGAGTCAGTCCTCGAGGCCCAGCGCGAAGGCGGCGTCGAGGTCGCTGCTCGAGTACTCCCGGAAGGCCAGGTACGTGCGCGTCCGTACGACGCCGGGCACCTTGGAGATCCGGTCGGCGATGACGTCGGCCAGCTCGTGGTGCTCGGTGACCCGGACCATCGCGATGAGGTCGACCTCGCCGGTCACCGAGTAGACAGCGGTGACCCCGTCGACCTCGGCGACGGTCGTCGCCACCTCAGGGATCCGGGCCTGCTCCGTGTCGATCATGACGATGGCGGTGGGCATCCGTTCGCTCCTCGGTGTCGGGTGGGCGGCTCCGGGTGCGGGCCGCGCTGCTGGTCCGATCATGCCCTAGACGACGTTCGACACGACCTCGGCGGTCGTCGTGTCCGTCAGGTACCGCTCGGCCCCGCCCACAGGGCAGGTCTGGGGATCGGTGACCGAGACGAGACGCACACCGGGCGTGCGGAGCCAAGCGAGCACGATGTCGGTCTCCTCGGGGTGGCAGGCCGGGGCCGACGGCGTCGGCGGAGCGACGTCCTCGGCGAGCGCGACGGCGGAGCGCACGGTCGCATGAGGGTCGTCGTGCGGTCCGCACACGGCGGTGGACGCGAGCCGTCCGTGACGGACCACGACGATCTCCCACCCGCCCTCGGTCCGCGGACGTGCGGCGACGAGCTCGGCACACTCGCGCAGCGGGCGCGCCCGCTGCGCGCGTGCAGCCCCGCCGAGGAAGGACTGCAGTCGGTCCCGCTCGTTCGCGGCGTCCTCGAACCGTTCGTCGCGGGACAGGTCCCTGATCCGACGACCCAGGGCGTTGACCACGGTGGAGGGGTCGCCCGACATGGTCGTCGCGACGTCGGCCACGACGTCGGCGTAAGGAACGCGGGGCGCGGAGGCGGGCCGTCGCCCCTCGGGGACGCACGGCGCACCGCAGCGTCCCATCTCCGCGAGCACACAGGGTGCGGCCTTCTCGGACGGGTTCAGCGGCAGGCGTGTGGTGCACTGCCGGACGTCGTGGGTGGCGTGCAAGGCCTCGAGAGCTTCCTGGGCGCGGCCGCGAGAGGAGAACGGCCCGACGTGCGGCACCGGGCCGTCGGCCGTGCTGCGGAGCTGGCGCAGGACGGTGAGGCGCGGGTACGCCTCGGTGGTGAGGCTGACCCAGTGCATGCGCTCCGGGTGCTTGGACCGGCTGTTGTACCTGGGGGCGTGCTCGGTGATGAGACGGAGCTCCCGGACCCGCGCCTCGAGCTCGGTAGCGCACGGTACCGCCCGGACGGACTCGGCGATCCGCACCATCTCCGTCATGCGCCGCCGTTTCTCCGAGGCGGTGAAGTACGACCGCACCCGCCTGGCGACCGACGTCGACGTCCCGACGTAGAGGACCTCCTGCCGGGGACCGACGAACATGTAGACCCCTGGGCCGGCGGGGAGCCCGTCGGCCAGGTGCCGTTTGCGCCGGACGTCCGGGGGCACCGGGTCCGTGGCCGTCGCGAGGTCCTCGAGGTGGGTGATGCCCAGCGGGGCGAGCCGGGCGAGGAGGGCGTGGAGGACGTCGACGGTCGCTCGCGCGTCTGACAGGGCCCGGTGGTCCGGTGTGATGGTCGCGCGGAAGAGGGCCGCGAGCGTCGCCAGCTTGTGGTTGGGGGCCTCGTCCCGGGTGACCACGCGGCGGGCGAGAGCCACGGTGTCGACGACGGGGTTGTCCGGCCAGGCGAGGTCCATCCGGGTGGCGGCGGCCTTGAGGAACGAGACGTCGAACGGGGCGTTGTGGGCGACGAGCACGCTTCCTCTCGCGAACTCGAGGAACGACGGCAGGACGGCCTCGATCCGGGGTGCCCCGAGGACCATCGACGTGGTGATCCCGGTGAGCCGCGCGATGAAGGCCGGCACAGGGACACCGGGGTCGACGAGCGTCTGGAGCTCGCCCACCACCTCACCCCCACGGACCTTCACCGCGCCGATCTCGGTGATCCCGCAGTCGCGAGGTGACCCGCCCGTGGTCTCGAGGTCGACCACCACGAAGGTGACCTCGTGGAGCGGGGTTCCCAGCTCGTCGAGAGCCGGCTGGAACGGCAGCCCGGACCGGTGGTCCGGCGTGCCGTGGCCGGCCGCCGCCGGGGCCGACGCCACGAGACGTCGGCCTGCGGCACGGGCACCGGAGGCGGGCCGCGGCTCCTGGGCGAGAGTTCCGGAAGACATGCGGAGAGGCTAAGGGCGCCCACCGACACCGCGGGCCCGTCGCCGTCCTCACAGGTCGGCGGCGGGCTCCTGGCGGACGGGCCCCGTCAGTCCCGGTCGGAGCGCTGCACGTCGGCGTAGATCGCGTCGATCTCGCCCACGTAGTCGCGGATGACGAGCGACCTCTTCACCTTGAGCGACGGCGTGAGATAGCCGTTCTCGATCGTGAAGTCGGTCGGCAGGAGCGAGATCTTCCGGATGGACTCCGCCCGCGAGACGGCCTTGTTCGTCCGCTGCACGGCGGCGTCGATGGATGCGAGCACGTCGGGGTCCTCGACGGCCTCCTCGACGGACATCGGGGACTTGCCGTGCGTCGACAACCACCCCGGGAGCCCTTCGGCGTCGAGGGTCACGAGGGCGGCGATGAACGGTTGGGCGTCGCCGACCACGACGACCTGCGAGACCAGCGGGTGCGCCCGCAGGCGGTCCTCGAGCACCGCGGGTGCGACGTTCTTCCCGCCCGCGGTCACGATGATCTCCTTCTTGCGTCCGGTGATCCGCAGGCAGCCGTCCTCGTCCAGGCTGCCGAGGTCACCGGAGCGGAACCACCCGTCGTCGAAGGCCTCCGCGGTGGCCTCGGGGTTGTTCCGGTAGCCGGCGAAGACGTGCGGCCCCCTGATGAGTACCTCGCCGTCGTCGTCGATGCGCACCGAGTGTCCGGGCAGCGGTGGCCCCACGGTGCCGATCTTCACCCTGTCCGGGAGGCTGACGCTCGTGGGTGCCGTCGTCTCCGTCAGCCCGTACCCCTCGAGGACGGTGAGCCCGACGCCTCGGTAGAAGTGCCCCAGGCGCTCGCCGAGCGCGGCGCCCCCGGAGACGGCGTACTTGTTCTGCCCCCCGAGGGCGGCCCGGATCTTCTTGAGCACGAGCGCGTCGGCCACGGTGTGCTGGACGCGTAACGCGATGCCGGGGCCGCCGCGGTCCAGCGCCCTCGAGTAGGCGATGGCGGTCCGTGCCGCCCAGCGGAAGATCTTCACCTTGCCGCCGGCCGCCGCCTTCTGCTCCGAGGAGTTGTAGACCTTCTCGAAGACCCTAGGCACGGACAGGATGTACGTGGGCCGGTACGACGCGAGGTCCTCGAGAAGGGTCCTCGTGTCCGGCGTGTGCCCGAGAACGGACCCGGCCGGCACGACGAGCACGTGGATGAACCGTGCGAAGACGTGCGCGAGTGGCATGAAGAGGAGGGTGCGTCGTGCACCGTGGTGCAGGACCTCCTTGAGCCGCTCGGTGGCGTTGACGGTGAGGGCGTAGAAGTTCTCGTGCGTGAGCTCCGCCCCCTTGGGGCGCCCCGTCGTCCCGGAGGTGTAGATGACGGTCGCGACGTCGGCGAGGCGCGCCGCCCTCCGGCGGCGGGCGATCTCCTCGTCGCTGACGGCCGCGCCGGCCCTGGTGAGCGTGGCCACGGCGCCGTCGTCGATGACGGCCACGTCGAGGAGGCCGGGGACGGAGCCCCGGACCTCGTCGACGGTCGAGGCGTGCTCCTGCGTCTCCACGACCAGGAACCTGACCTCCGCGTCGGTGAGGATCCACTCGACCTGCTCGGCGCTCGACGTCTCGTAGAGGGGCACGGAGACGGCACCGGCCGCCCACACCGCCCAGTCGAGCAACGACCACTCGTACCGGGTGCGGGACATGATCCCGACGTGGTCCCCGACCTCGATCCCGGCGGCGACGAAACCCTTCGCGACAGCGACGACCTCGGCGTCGAAGTCTCGTGCCGTGACAGGGGTCCAGGTGCTGGCACCGACGTCCTTGCGCTCCATGAGGGGGGCGTCACCGGTCGATGCGACGCGGGCGAGCAGGAGGTCGTTGAGGTTCTTCTCGGGGGGCACCGTGATGATCGGTGGGGTGCTGAACTCGTCCATTCTGGCTCCAGTGACAGTTGGTCGATGGTGGGTAGACCCTACAACTCGGGCTGTGTGCACCGTGCCCGTCGAGGTGAGTAGGCTTCATCCGGGTCGCACGCTCGTGCGCCAACACCAAGTGAGCGAGGAACAGTTCATGCACGCCATCGGGGTCGACATCGGCGGGACCAAGATCGCGGCCGGGGTGGTCGACGAGGAGGGTCGGATCCTCGCTCAGACGCGAGTCAGCACGGAGCCCGACGACGCGTCGAGCATCGACCGTGCGATCGCCGAGGTGTATGCGGTGCTGTCGCGCGACCACGAGGTGGGGGCCGTCGGTCTCGCCGCTGCAGGGTTCGTCAGCCCCGACCGGACCTCCGTGCTGTTCGCACCGAACATCGCATGGAGGGACTACCCGATCGCCAGGCGCGTGGGAGCGCTCCTGGGCGACGACGTCCCGATCGTCGTCGAGAACGACGCGAACGCCGCGGGCTGGGCCGAGTTCCGCTTCGGTGTGGGCCGCGAGGCGACAGACATGCTCATGCTCACGGTGGGTACGGGGCTCGGCGGCGCGGTCGTCGTCGGCAACGAGCTCGTGCGCGGACGGTGGGGTATGGCCGCGGAGGTGGGACACATGCGGGTCGTCCCGAGCGGCCACTACTGCGGGTGCGGGCACGAGGGCTGCTGGGAGCAGTACGCCTCCGGCTCGGCGCTCGTCCGCGACGCGCGGGCCGCAGCGATCTCGCGCCCCAGGGAGGCGGCGTACCTGCTCGACCTGGCGGAAGGGGTCGCCGAGGCGATCACCGGTCCGCTCGTCACCCTCGCCGCGCAGTCGGGCGACGCACTCTCGATCGAGCTCCTCGCGGACCTCGGGCGCTGGATCGGTGAGGGCTCGGCGTCCGTCGCCGCCCTGCTCGACCCCGAGCTCATCGTCGTGGGCGGCGGCGTCGGTGCCGCGGGGGACCTCCTCCTCAAGCCGGCCCGCGAGGCTTACGCCGAGGCACTCCCGGCCCGCGGTCACCGGCCCGAGGCGCGGATCGAGCTCGCCGCGCTCGGCAACGAGGCCGGGATCGTCGGCGCGGCCGACCTCGCTCGCCTCTGATCTCAGACGACGGCACCGCCGTCGCCCGGGTCGTCCCGGTCGGTCGGAAGCCGCCACACGAGTACACCGACGCCGGTGAGGAACACGGCGGTCGCGGCCACGAAGAGCTCTGTCGGTGCGGTCCTCCAGAAGATCGCGGCGAGGACACCGAGCAGGGGAGCGGCGACGACGGCCGCCCATCCCAGGTTCCTGACCTTGTCGTCCCCGAGACGGAAACCGGGGTCGGGAGGCACGAACTCGCCCTCGTCGCCGTCGTCCCCGTCCCAGTCGCGAGGGCCCGAGGCCGACGGTCGCGGGGTGCGTGGGGAGCCGACCCACGGGGCGGTCGGAAATCCGAGGACCTCGGCCGGGGGAGGGCCGTCCTCGCCGGACGGAGTTCGTTCCGGCTCGGGATCCGTGGAAAGATCGGAGAGCTCCGCGACGATCCGGGCCCAGGCCTCGTCGGTCGTGCTCCGGTCGGACGGGTCGCTCGCAGGGCCCGACCCGGACGGTGCGGCGTCGTCCGGCACGTTCTCGGGGTCGTCGGTGGTTCCTGGCATGGGGATCACTCTAGAGTCGGATGAGAGTCCCGCGAATGCGAGGCGCATGAGGAGGCGGGTTGTTCTACTGGCTGATGAAGCGGGTCCTCGTCGGACCGTTGCTTCGCGTGCTGTTCCGTCCCTGGGTCCGTGGCATCGAGAACATCCCCGGTGACGGCCCCGCCATCGTCGCGAGCAACCACCTCGCCGTCATCGACTCGTTCATCCTCCCGCTGGTCCTCGACCGGGAGATCGTCTTCATCGGCAAGTCCGAGTACTTCACGGGCACCGGCCTCAAGGGGCGGATCACTGCAGGGTTCATGCGGGGCGTCGGGACGATCCCCGTCGACAGGTCCGGCGGCAAGGCGAGCGAGGCGGCGTTGCGGACGGGTCTCAAGCGCCTCGACGAGGGCGGGCTCTTCGGGATCTACCCGGAGGGCACGCGCAGCCCCGACGGCCGTCTCTACCGCGGCAAGACGGGGGTCGCGCGCCTCGCTCTCGAGTCCGGTGCCCCGGTCGTGCCCGTCGCGATGGTCGGCACGGACAAGGCGCAGCCGATCGGCCGCCGCATCCCGCGCCCGATGCGGATCGGCATCGTCATCGGCGAGCCCCTCGACTTCCGCCGCTACACCGGCATGGAGAGCGACCGTTTCATCCTGCGCTCGGTGACCGACGAGATCATGTACTCGCTCATGAGCCTCTCCGGCCAGGAGTACGTCGACATCTACGCGGCGACGCAGAAGGCGCGGCTCGCCGCGGGTGTGCGGCAGACGGGCGGGCCGCCCTCGACCGCAGCCCCTGGTGGGCGTCCCGCCCCCGACGTCCAGGTGCCGGAACCCCCGCAGGATCTCCCGGGTGCGTCAGTAGACTGAAGCCCGGTCCCACACGAGATATCCACGCCCGCTCGACGTCCGTCACGCACGCCGCCGGTGGGCACAACGAGAGGTTGGTCCCATGACGGTCCGTCGCGTCGCGCTCCTCACGGCTGGTGGCTTCGCGCCCTGCCTGTCCTCCGCCGTCGGAGGGCTCATCGAGCGCTACACCGAGCTGGCTCCCGAGGTCGAGATCATCGCCTACCAGCACGGATACCACGGTCTGCTCACGGGCAACAAGATCGTCGTGGACGACGAGGCCCGGGCCAAGGCCGGCCTCCTCCACCGGTTCGGCGGCTCGCCGATCGGCAACAGCCGGGTCAAGCTCACCAACGCCGCGGACTGTGTGAAGCGTGGTCTCGTCGCCGAGGGCGAGAACCCGCTGACGGTGGCGGCCGAGCGGCTCAAGGCCGACGGCGTCGACGTCCTCCACACGATCGGTGGCGACGACACGAACACGACCGCCGCGGACCTGGCCGCGTACCTCGAGGAGAACGGCTACCACCTCACCGTCGTCGGTCTGCCGAAGACCATCGACAACGACGTCGTCCCGATCAAGCAGTCCCTCGGTGCATGGACGGCCGCCGAGGAGGCGGCCGGGTTCGCGGCCAACGTCATCGGGGAGCACCGTTCCGGGCCGCGCATGCTCATCGTGCACGAGGTCATGGGTCGGCACTGCGGGTGGCTCACCGCGGCTGCGGCGGCCGAGTACCGCAAGTGGCTGGACACCCAGGAGTTCGTCCCCAGCCTCGGGCTGTCCAAGGAGCGGTGGGACGTCCACGCCGTCTTCCTGCCCGAGCTCAAGCTCGACATCGAGGCCGAGGCAGCCCGCCTGCGGACCGTCATGGACGAGGTCGGGAACGTCAACATCTTCCTCTCCGAGGGAGCAGGGATGCACGAGATCGTGGCGCAGCTCGAGGCCTCCGGCGAGACCGTCGAGCGCGACCCCTTCGGGCACGTGAAGCTCGACACCATCAACCCCGGTGCCTGGTTCGCGAAGCAGTTCGCGGAGCTCCTCGGTGCCGAGAAGACCATGGTGCAGAAGTCCGGCTACTACTCGCGGGCCGCCGCGGCGAACGCCGAGGACCTGCGCCTCATCAAGTCGATGACGGACCTCGCCGTGGACTGCGCCTTCAAGGGTGACTCGGGCGTCATCGGCCATGACGAGGAGGACGGCGATCGCCTCAAGGCCATCGCCTTCCCGCGCATCGCCGGGGGCAAGGCCTTCGACGTCTCGCAGCCCTGGTTCGGGGACCTGCTCGGCGAGATCGGCCAGCCGCTGGTACCCGCGCAGTCATGAGCGTGACCGTCGACCCGGACGTCGCAGCCGGACTCGACCACTTCCGGACGCTCGTCGCCGGCCAGCAGCCCGTCTGGCCGGACGCCGAGCGTCTCGACTCGGTGCGCGAGACCCTCTCGCAGGTCCCTCCGCTCGTCGTCCCCACCCAGCTGGAGACCCTCACCGACCGCCTCGCGGCGGCCGGGCGGGGGGAGGCCTTCCTGCTCCAGGGTGGGGACTGCGCGGAGACGTTCGCCGAGGCGAACGCGGACCGGATACGGAACAAGGTCCGGACCATCCTCCAGATGGCCGTGGTCCTCACGCACGGCGCGAGCATGCCCGTCGTGAAGATGGGGCGGATGGCCGGTCAGTACGCCAAGCCGCGGAGCTCCACGGAGGAGACGAGGGACGGCACGACGTTGCCCGCGTACCGGGGTGACATGGTCAACGGGCACGCGTTCACCGAGGAGGCCCGGATCCCGGATCCGGCCCGGCTGCTCGAGGGGTACAACATCTCGGCCGCGACCCTCAACGTGGTCCGGGCGCTGACGACGGGCGGCTTCGCCGACCTCCGGCACGTGCACGAGTGGAACCGCGGGTTCATGACCAACCCCGCGTACTCCCGCTACGAGCGCACCGCGACGGAGATCGACCGCGCCATCCGCTTCATGTCCGCCTGCGGCGCGGACTTCGAGGCCTTGCGGACCGTCGAGTTCTTCGTCAGTCACGAGGCGCTGCTCCTCGACTACGAGCGGGCCATGACGAGGATCTCCTCGCGGTCCGGCCTCCCGTACGACGCGTCGGGGCACTTCCTGTGGATCGGGGAGCGCACCCGGCACATCGACGGGGCGCACGTCGACTTCCTGTCGCGGGTGAGCAACCCGGTGGGCGTCAAGCTGGGTCCCACGACGTCCGCCGACGACGCGCTCGCGCTCCAGGAGAAGCTCAACCCCGACGGGGTGCCCGGGCGTCTCACCTTCATCACCCGCATGGGTGCGTCGAGGATCAGGGAGGCCTTGCCGCCCCTCGTCGAGAAGGTCACCGCCCAGGGCGGGCCCGTGACCTGGGTGACGGATCCCATGCACGGCAACACGATCACGTCCGACAGCGGGTACAAGACCCGCAGGCTCGAGGACGTGCTCGACGAGGTGCGAGGGTTCTTCGAGGTACACCGCGCGCTCGGCTCGATCCCGGGCGGGCTGCACGTCGAGCTCACCGGTGACGACGTCACCGAGGTGCTCGGCGGCAGCGAGGAGATTGACGACGCAGGTCTCGCGCTGCGCTACGAGACCCTCGTGGACCCGCGACTCAACCACCAGCAGTCCCTCGAGATGGCGTTCCAGGTCGCCGAGATGCTCCAGGCCTGAACATGGTCCCTCGGGTCAGGTGATCGCGGGTCTCCCGGCGCTCAGAGGTCCAGCGTGATGGTGGACCCCTTGCGGACCTCCGTGCCGGGAGCCTCGCTCTGGCTGCGCACCTCGTTCCCGAGGAAGCCCATGAAGTAGTTGACCTCGACCTTGAAACCTGCGTCCTCGAGGATCGTGCGTGCCTCGGCGACCGGTGTGAAGAGGACGTCGGGGACCTCCACGAAGGGCATCCCGAGGGAGACCTTGAGGGTCACCTCGTCACCGCGCAGTGCTGCCGAGCCCTGCTCGGGTGCCTGCGAGATGACCTTGCCCTCCGGCACGGTCTCGCTGTACTCCTCGACCACCACCGGGGCCAGGGTCCACGGCTCGAGCTGTTCCGTGGCCTCGTCCAGGGTGAGGGACTGCACCTGGGGGACCACGACGGGCTCCGGGCCCTTCGACACCGCGAGGACCACCGGCGTGTTGTGGGGCAACGACTCGCCCTCGACGACGGATAGCCCCAGGACGGTTCCCTCGGGGTGATCGAGGTTCCACTCCCCGCTCTCGGTCACGGCCGTGAAACCGACCGACGAGAGCGAGGCCCGTGCGTCGCCGACCGAGGCGCCGACGAGCCCCCCGGGGACCACGAAGTGCTCGATGCCAGACGAGACGGTGAGCTCGACCGTGCCGTCCTTGGGGATGCGTTCACCGTCACCCGGGTCCGTCGAGATGACCTCGCCGGCGGGCACGGTGTCGTGGAACGCCTCGACGGACTCGTGGAGCAGAGCAGCCGCATCGAGCCTCGCCTCGGCGTCCTCGAGGGTCGACCCTGCCAGCCCGGTGGGCACGGAGGTGAAGGACCCGGGCCCGTAGCCGAACCACCAGAAGGCGCCACCACCCAGTGCACCGAGGATCAACAGGATCGAGACCACCGAGACGAGAGTGCGGCGCCGGGGGCGTCGGCGGTCGCGACCCGGGCGGTCGGCGTCGACAGGTGCTGTCGGGGACGTCGAGACGGCAGGCGCGGTGCCCGTCGCCGGGGCGAGGCGGTCCCGGTCGGGCAGGGTGAAGGCGATCGTCGAGCCGGAGGCCCGGGTGTCGAGCGCCTGGGTGAGGTGGTCGGTGGCCCCAGCTCCCCTGACGGGACCGTCGGCCTCGTCGGTGTCGCCGCCGACCCGGATCTCGTCGATCTTGTCGATCTCGCCGACGGACGACGGCGCGTCGGTGTCGTCGGGGGTCCCCTGGGCGAACGACACCACGGGCGGCGGGGCGTCGGCCCGCCGGCCCAGGACGTCCGGGGGGAGGAGCGCCATGACGCGGCGGAGGTGGACCAGTGCGGCAGGCGCGTCGTGCGGGCGGTCCTCCGGCGCGCGCGCCGCGAGGGCGCACACGAGCTCGTCGATCTCCGCGGGGAGCCACGGCACGACGGTCGAGGGGACGGGCACGTCGTCGTTGACGTGCTGGAAGGCCACCTGGATGGGGGTCTCGCCCACGAAGGGCTGCCGGCCGGTGAGCATCTCGAAGAGCATGATGCCGACGGCGTAGACGTCCGTCCGCGTGTCGCAGGCACCGGTCGAGATGAGCTCCGGACCCAGGTACGCGACTGTCCCGAGGATCGTCCCCGTCGTCGTGGAGGTCACCTCCGTCACAGCGCGTGCCAGGCCGAAGTCGGCGACCTTGACGCGGCCGTCGGTGGAGAGCAGGACGTTCTCCGGCTTGATGTCGCGGTGGACGAGGTTCTGGCGGTGAGCGGCAGCCAGGGCGTCGAGGACCTCGCCGACCACCTGGAGGGCCTCGCCGACGGCGAAGGGACCGTCCTCGTGGAGCCGACGCCGGAGATTGGTCCCGTCGACGTACTCCATCGTCAGGTAGCTCGTCTCGCCGTCGACGCCCTGGTCGAAGACGGCGACGAGGCCGGGGTGCGTGAGGCGTGCGGCGGCGCGAGCCTCACGCCGGAACCGCGAGACGAAGTCCGCGCCGGACGCCCCGTCGGCGAGGTGCGCGTGCATGACCTTGAGCGCCACCTGCCGGTCGAGCCGACGGTCGGTGGCGAGGTACACGGTCGCCATGCCCCCGCGCGCGATGCGGGAGTCGACCTTGTACCGTCCGTCGACCAGCCGGCCGACGAGCGAGTCTGTCAGGGTGCTTGCCACGGCTCGATTCTAGAGGTCGACGGCCGGATAACAGGGACAACTCGACGTCGGACGGCGTGCCGGTCCCGAGGGCGGGCGTCGGCCGGTCACCGGTTCTTGGCCGCGAGGGTCTGGACGTTCGCGACGTAGCGCCTCGTGTCGTCGTACATCCCGTTGTTCCGCACCGACGCCTGCCCCTGGTAGTAGCCGGCGATCGCGGCGTCGAGCGTGGGGCTCGTGGCGACGAGACGCCCGAGGATGGCGACGCCCGCGGTGACGTTGTCCCTGGCGTCGAGGAGGTTGAGCTCGCGGCCCACGATATCCGACGCCCAGTCGCCCGACGTCGGGATGACCTGCATGGTCCCGATGGCGTTGGCGGGTGACACCGCCCGCTGGTCGAAGCCGGACTCCTGGGTGGCGACGGCGAGCGCGAGCGCCGGGTCGACGCCGTGGGCGACGGCGGTGTCCCTGACGATCTGGCGCATCTCGTCCTTGCTGGGGACCGTCATCGACAGCAACGTGGCCTTGTTCTGGTTCGCCGCGGAGACGACGTCGGTCGAGTAGGTGCGGCCGGCGAACGTGTCGCCGACGAGCTGGAGGGCGGGAGCCGGGGTGCCGGTCGGCACCGAGAGCGTCTGGCCCACCCGGATGAGGGCGTCGGCGCCGAGCCCGTTGTGGCTGATCATCTGGGCCACGGTGGTGCCGTGACGAGCGGCGATGCCCGAGACGGTGTCACCCGCGACCACCCGGTGGATGGCCGCGGGTGACGAGGACGGAGGGGGCGCGACGGATCCTGATGTCGTCGACGGCGCGGGCGCGGCGGTGGGGATGGTCAGCCGTTGGCCTTCGCGGATCCGGTACTCGGAGTCCAGCCCGTTGGCGGTCCTGATGGACTCGGTCGTGGAGCCGGTGCGCTGGGCGATGTGGCTCACCGTGTCCCCGAGCCGGACCTCGTACGTCTCGTCGGCGGCAGCGGGCGACGCGCTCGCCGCGATCGACGCGGCGGCCAGCGCGACGCCCGTCGTGCCGTACCGGACGGCGTAGCGGCCGAGGGTGCGGGGGAGCGAGGACGAGCGTGGAGCGGGCGTGGCGGTGGTCTCGTCGCAGGGTGTCGGCATGGTCCGGTCCGATCTCTGAGGGCACGGGTCCTTCGTGGGCCGTGCGGTCTGGTGTCGAGTCTGCGAGGGGGTGATGGTGCGGGTGGTGCTGGTGGTGAGCGTGGTGCTGGTGTGAAACCGCGTCCAGGTCGACCGTAAGCGACGACGCCCCCGAGCGAAAGCGCTCACGGGGCGCGGCGCGCCGTAGGCTGTGGCACGTGACTTCCTCCGACACCGCACCCCAGGACCCAGCGCGCAGCGCGGCCGATCTCGAGCGTCTCGACGCGCTCGTCGGCGAGTGGCTCAACCTCCCCGGCTTCGCCGACAGGCTCGGGACGAGCGTGTCGTCCGTCAGGAGCGCCCTGCGCGACCGGCGGATCGTCGGTGTGAAGCGGGGCGAGCGGCAGATCTTCTCGATCCCCGCGGTGTTCCTCGTCGCGAGCCACATGTCCAACCCGGCCGACCTCAAGCGGGTCGTCGTGGCCGAGGGAGGGCACGAGAAGGTGGTCATCCTCCCGTCGCTCCAGGGGACGGTCATCATGCTCGCCGACCAGGGCCTGACGGACGTCGAGATCCTCGAGTGGCTGTTCTCCGAGGAGGAGATGCTCGGGGAGACCCCCATGCGCGCGCTGCTCACCGGACGCAAGAGCGCCGTTCGCCGAGCAGGCCAGGCCGTGGTCTGAGCTCGCCGCCCCGGCCCGTCCGGGTGCAGTGACGCAGCGCCCAGGCGGCCCAGGCCGGGGGAGGTGTGTCAGGCGCTGCGGCGCACCGTCGACCTTGCGATCGCCGCGAGGGTCTCACCCGGCCCGTCGCGGAGGTCGAGCGCGGCGAACGCGCCGAACGCCTCGTCGGTGAGCGTCCCGATGAGCGCCTCGATCTCCTCCACCGCCCCCGAGCGTGCGATGACGTCCTGCATGCCGGCGATCTCGTTGTCACCGAGGTCCGGGCGCCCGAGCGCGCCCGAGAGGTCCTTGCGTGCCACGTCGTCCAGCGCCCGCATCGCGCGGACCACGAGGACGGTGCGCTTGCCCTCGCGCAGGTCGTCGCCGGCGGGCTTGCCGGTGGTGCGCGGGTCGCCGAACACGCCGAGGAGGTCGTCGCGGAGCTGGAAGGCCTCCCCGAGGGGCAGGCCGAACCGTGAGCAGCGCTCGAGGGCGTCGCTGCTCGCACCGGCGAGAGCCGCCCCCAGGAGGAGCGGGCACTCGACGCTGTACCGCGCCGACTTGGCTCGGATGACCTCGCGGGCCCGGTGCTCGTCCGCGTCGAGGTCCTCACCCCACGGGAGGACCTGGGCGTACATGTCGAGGTACTGACCGACCGTCACCTCGGTGCGCATCTGGGTGAAGACGTCACGGGCGGGTCCTGCTGCCTCGACGGGGAAGCCCGCGGTCGCGGCGAGGTACTCGTCCTCGCTCGACACCAGGCTGAGGTCGCCGAGGAGGATCGCGGCGGACAGCCCGAACTGGTCCCCGTCGCCCGCCCACCGCTCGTCGGCGTGACGTCGGGCGAAGGTGCGGTGCGCCGTCGGGACACCACGACGGGTGTCGGACTTGTCCATGACGTCGTCGTGGAAGAGGGCGGCCGCCTGGAACAGCTCGAGCGCCGCCCCCACCCCGACGACTCCGGTCCGGGCGCCCGTCGTGGGGTCGCCGCCGTGTGCGCGCCACGACCAGTAGCACAGGGCTGCGCGCATGCGCTTGCCACCTCGGAGCATCTGCTCCCACGCGTCGACCAGGGGGTCCGTGTCGGCGCTGATGCCGCGCAGCACGGCCCGGCGGTCGGCGAGGACGGCGGCGAGCCGGTCGTCGACGTCACGCCGGACGTCCTCGAGGTCGAGCAAGGAGGGCGCCTGGGAAGTCATGGGCCGAGCCTAGAGGGTCGTCGTGCCGTCCGCGCCGTCCGGCGGGCCGACGTCGCCCACACGGTGCCGAGCCCGGCCTCTCGTCCCCACCGCGACTCGTCGCGACTCACGTGGAGGCGTCCCGGCACCGACGATCGGGCGATGAACACGACACTGCGGGTGGACGAACCCCGCGAGATCCTCGCCCTCGTGCCCTACCAGCTCGGCTTCCGACCGACGAGGAGCGTGGTCCTCGTGAGCCTGCGCGGCCCTGCGCGACGCGTCGGGCTCGTCGTGCGTGCCGACCTCGACGACGTCGCCGACCCTGCCGACGGTCCGGGCGTGTGCGCCGTCCTCGCCTCGCACCTGGCCGACGACGGCGGCACCGCGGCGGTCCTCGTCGTCTACACCGATCGCCTCACGGGACCGGCGGACGCCGACCCGCAGGTCGACCGTGCCCTGCGCGGCCTGCGCGCCACCACAGACGTCGACACGCTCGACGTCTGGGTCGTCACGCCCGACGCGTACTTCTCCCCGGGATGCCCGGACCGGACGTGCTGCCCCGAGCGCGGCCGTCCGGTCCAGGACCTCGACGCGACCCAGGTGGGGGCACAGATGGTCCTCGCGGGCGTGGCCGTCGCGCCGAGCCGTGAGGACCTCGTCCGCCTCCCCGAGGTGCCCGCCGACGCCCGGGCACGGTCGCAGGCGGCCGCTCGCCGCAACCGTGCCCGCCGCGCGCACCTCGTCGGCGACGCAGCCACGACGGCGTGGCGCATCGAGGCGCTCGCGGCATGGTCCGAGTGCCGCGCCGCCCAGGTCGCCACGCCGGCCGGCGCACCTCTCCCGCCGGTCGTCCTCGGGCGGCTGCAGGCAGCTCTCGAGGACGTGCGGGTCCGCGACGCGGTCCTCGTCTCCCTGGTCCCGGGGAGGGACGCTCTCGCCTCCCTCGTGGTGCGCGACGTCGCCGGACAGGACACGAGCAGCGCCGTAGGTGACGCCGTCGCCGCCGTCGTCGACCCGGTCGCCGGACTGCGACCTGGCGAGCGCGCCCGGACCGACCGCGCCATCCTCGAGCAGGTCGCGTCCCACGCGAGCAGGCGCCGACGCGCGCCCGCCCTCACCCTCCTCGCTCTCCTCGCCTGGTGGCACGGCGACGGGGCCCGTGCGGCGTCCCTCCTCGCGCTCGTGGACCAGGCCGACCCCTCGTACCGGCTCGCGTCGCTCCTGCGCCGCGCGGTCGACGCGGGGATGCCACCGGGGTGGGCTGCGCTCGGGCGGTAGCGTTCCGGCGAGCCCGCGACGGTCCTGGGCGTGCCGTGACCGCCGGGCCGGTGCCGCCCACCTGCGACGACCTGACGCCGAGGTCCTGAGTCGGGTAGTTTCGGTGACGACGGCGCCGACCGGCGCCCGTCGCCGAAGGCCGGAGGACTGATGACTGTCGTCGTGGGATATCTCGCTACCGCGGAAGGACGCCAGGGGCTCGCCTCGGCGGTGACCGAGGCCGGGCGCAGGTCCACCGACCTCGTGGTCGTCGTCAGCGAGAAGTCGTCCTCACCCTCCCAGGAGGTCCTCGACCAGCGCGCGGCCGACATGGCCGGGCTCGAGGAGCAGGCGGGCGCGGCAGGGGTGAGCATCGACGTGCGGGTCCTCGACGAGCGTCACGACGTCGCGGACGACCTCATCGCCGTCGCCGAGGAGGTCCGGGCCGACGTCATCGTCATCGGTCTGCGACGCCGCAGCCCGGTCGGCAAGCTCATCCTCGGGTCGAACGCCCAGCGCATCCTCCTCGAGAGCCCGTGCCCCGTCCTCGCCGTCAAGCCGCAGCGGCAGGGCGCCGCCCAGTAGGGCCGTGCGCACGGAATACTCCGTGGGTGCGGACGGTTGCACCGGACGACGCCGGAGAGAGGGACCACGGGCCGTCCGAGCGCACGCCGACGGCGTGCCATCCCCTCGGGAGCCCCGGATTCTCACCCGGCACGTCGGCCAGCGGCACGCCCCAAGACCTCCCGGAGGACCTGCGGGGCGCGTCGGCAAAGTACAATAGGGGTTTACGGCTCCTCCGGTGGATCACCTGAGAGAGCCGGACACCGCCTACCTGAGATGCCGAAAGGTCGTTTGTGGCGCCCATCTCTGCGAATCCCGCCCTCCCGCGCGAATTCGAGCACCCAGCACTGCAAGAACTCATCCGTCGTGGGTCCGCCCACGGCCGTATCGACGCCGAGAGCTTCCGTGACGCCTGCGAGCAGGCGGAGGTCGCCGACGCGAAGCGGCTCAAGGCCGTGTTCCGTGCCTTCGCTGCCGCCGGTGTCGACGTCGACCTCCCGGCGACGAAGGTCGCGGCCGCCGCGTCCACCCGCGCCACGAGCACCACGGCACGCGCGGTGAAGCCCAAGGCCGCCGCTGCGACCAAGGTCGTCGAGGGCGACGCGGACGCGTCCGCTGATGCCTCGCCGGTGACCACCACGAAGCGGGCTCCGCGGAAGGCGCCCGCGACGAAGGCGGCAGCCCCCGCCAAGCGCACGCGGCGCAAGACGGCCGCCGACTCGGTCCCGGAGGCGGACGGCGTCGTCGTCGACGAGCCCGTCGAGGTCGATCCGGCCACCGTCACCGCCAAGGCCGGCGAGGAGCCCGACGAGTCACGCGGCTTCGTCTACTCGGACGCCGACGACGACGACGCACCTGCCCAGCAGGTCGTCACCGCAGGTGCCACCGCCGACCCGGTGAAGGACTACCTCAAGCAGATCGGCAAGGTCGCGCTCCTCAACGCCGAGCAGGAGGTCGAGCTCGCCAAGCGCATCGAGGCCGGGCTGTTCGCGGAGGAGCGCCTCGCGTCCGACACGAAGTTCGAGGCGAAGGCGCGTCGCGAGCTCGAGTGGATCGCCGGGGACGGGCGTCGGGCGAAGAACCACCTGCTCGAGGCCAACCTGCGTCTCGTCGTGTCGCTCGCCAAGCGGTACACCGGCCGCGGGATGCTCTTCCTCGACCTCATCCAGGAGGGGAACCTCGGTCTGATCCGTGCGGTCGAGAAGTTCGACTACACGAAGGGCTACAAGTTCTCCACGTACGCCACCTGGTGGATCCGGCAGGCCATCACGCGCGCCATGGCCGACCAGGCACGCACCATCCGTATCCCTGTGCACATGGTCGAGGTCATCAACAAGCTCGCCCGCGTGCAGCGCCAGATGCTCCAGGACCTGGGCCGCGAACCCACCCCGGAAGAGCTCGCCAAGGAGCTCGACATGACGCCCGAGAAGGTCGTCGAGGTCCAGAAGTACGGTCGTGAGCCGATCTCGCTGCACACACCCCTCGGTGAGGACGGCGACAGCGAGTTCGGCGACCTCATCGAGGACTCCGAGGCCGTCGTCCCCGCGGACGCAGTGAGCTTCACCCTCCTGCAGGAGCAGCTGCACCAGGTCCTCGACACGCTCTCCGAGCGTGAGGCCGGCGTGGTCTCCATGCGCTTCGGTCTCACGGACGGGCAGCCCAAGACGCTCGACGAGATCGGCAAGGTCTACGGCGTGACGCGTGAGCGGATCCGCCAGATCGAGTCGAAGACGATGTCGAAGCTGCGGCACCCGAGCCGCTCGCAGGTGCTGCGCGACTACCTCGACTGACGGGCACCCACGGCTCGCGCCGTGCTCCCCGGGCACAGACGACTGATGCCCACCCCCTGGTGAGGGGGTGGGCATCAGTCGTCTGTGCGTGATCGGCGCCGACGAGGGACGCCGAGCGGCGGGTGCCGGCGGGAGATCAGCTCCTCGCGCCGGCCCCGTGCTCCTCGAGCAGACGGTCGGTCTCGTCCTGGATGTGCGTGGCGACGCCCGTGAAGGCGTCGGAGTGCGCTCGTGCGTGGTGAGCGCAGAACAGGAGCTCGCCCGAGGGGAGGACGACTCGCACGTAGGCCTGAGCGCCGCAGCGGTCGCAGCGGTCGGCCACGGTCAGGGCTTCGGTCGTTGTAGTCACCTGACCATGAAACCACCTTCCTCCGCCGCGTGGGGGCGGGTTCGCTCCCCGCGTATTCGCGCGGATCCGTGGAGAGCAGCCTTGGCGGGGGGTGTCGGAGGGACCCGTTAGGCTCTGACACCGTGACGACGGCATCCGCGGAATCCAGCTACACGGCACGGCACCTCTCTGTCCTCGAAGGGCTGGAGGCGGTTCGCAAGCGCCCGGGCATGTACATCGGGTCGACGGACTCCCGTGGCCTCATGCACTGCCTGTGGGAGATCATCGACAACTCCGTCGACGAGGCCCTCGGAGGGCACTGCACGGAGATCGGCATCGTGCTCCATGCCGACACGTCGGTCACCGTCCGCGACAACGGCCGTGGCATCCCGGTGGACGTCGAGCCCAAGACCGGTCTGAGCGGAGTCGAGGTCGTCTACACCAAGCTCCACGCGGGCGGGAAGTTCGGCGGTGGCTCCTACACGGCGTCGGGCGGTCTCCACGGGGTCGGCGCGTCCGTCGTCAACGCCCTCTCGTCGCGGCTCGACGTCGAGGTCGACCGGGCGAGCAAGGTGCACCGCATGACGTTCCGGCGCGGCGAGCCTGGGCACTTCGACGACACCCGGGGGATCGGGCCCGACTCCCCGTTCACCCCGTTCACCGACCGGTCCGAGCTCGTCGTCGCGGGCAAGGCGAAGAGAGGACAGACCGGGACGCGGGTTCGGTACTGGGCCGACCGCCAGGTCTTCCCGAAGTCCGCGGTCTTCTCCTACGACGAGCTCGTCACCCGGGTCCGTCAGACCACCTTCCTCGTCCCCGGCCTCCAGATCACCGTCCGGGACGAGCGCGGCGTCCCCGGGACGCCCGGCGAGTCCGGGCCGCACGAGGAGACGTTCGTCCACCACGGCGGGACGGTCGACTTCGTCGAGTTCCTGGCACCTGACGCACCCGTCACCGCGACGTGGCACCTCACCGGCTCGGGGACCTTCAAGGAGACGGTCCCGGTCCTCGACGAGCGCGGGCACATGGTCGCCCAGGAGGTCGAGCGGGACTGCGAGGTGGACCTCGCGATGCGGTGGGGCACGGGCTACGACACCGAGGTCCGCACCTTCGTGAACATCATCTCCACCCCCAAGGGTGGCGCCCACCTCGCCGGGTTCGAGGCCGGCCTCCTCAAGGTCGTGCGCAAGGCGGTGGAGGCGAACGCGCGACGGCTGAAGGTCTCCACGAAGGACTCCGCGGAGCGCATCGAGAAGGACGACGTGCTCGCCGGCCTCACCGCGGTCCTCACGGTGCGTCTCGCCGAGCCCCAGTTCGAGGGGCAGACGAAGGAGGTGCTCGGCACCGCGCCCGTGCGGGCGATCGTCGCCAGGGTGGTCGAGCAGCAGGTCAACGCGATGTTCTCGTCCCCGAAGCGAGACGACAAGACACAGTCAACGATCCTCCTCGACAAGATCGTCGCCGAGATGCGCGCGCGGCTCTCCGCGCGGAAGCAGAAGGAGATCTCCCGGCGGAAGAACGCGCTCGAGACCTCGGCCCTGCCGTCGAAGCTCGCGGACTGCCGCAGCGACGACGTCGAGCGCAGCGAGCTGTTCATCGTCGAGGGGGACAGCGCCCTCGGGACCGCCAAGCTCGCCCGCAGCTCCGACTTCCAGGCGCTGCTGCCCATCCGCGGGAAGATCCTCAACGTCCAGAAGGCGTCCGTGAGCGACATGCTCCGCAACGCCGAGTGCGCTGCCATCATCCAGGTCCTCGGTGCCGGGTCCGGGCGCTCCTTCGACCTCGAGGCCGCGCGCTACGGGAAGATCGTCCTCATGACGGATGCCGACGTCGACGGCGCCCACATCAGGACCCTCCTGCTCACCCTGTTCTTCCGGTACATGCGCCCGCTCGTCGATGCCGGTCGTGTCTATGCCGCGGTACCGCCGCTGCACAGGGTCGAGGTCATCGGTGCAGGCTCCAGGAAGAACGAGTTCATCTACACGTACTCCGAGCAGGAGCTCTCCGCGACGCTGAAGAGGCTCGACAAGAGCGGCAAGCGGTACAAGGAGGACATCCAGCGGTACAAGGGTCTCGGAGAGATGGATGCGGACCAGCTGGCCGAGACCACCATGGACCCCCGGCACAGGACGCTCCGCCGGGTGACGGCCGACCACGCGGAGTCCGCGGAGCGGGTCTTCGAGCTGCTCATGGGGTCCGACGTGGCGCCCCGCAAGGACTTCATCGTCGCCGGCGCCGACGCCCTGGACCGTGCTCGGATCGACGCCTGAGCGTGGGGTGCACAGGGCCGGAAGGGGATGGTCCGGGCCGAAGGTCTGTTCCGCGGAGGCCGGGAGTCCCTAGGGTGGGGCCATGAGCAAGACCTCCGAGCGTCCGCGCGCGTCCGTCCCGCTGCCATCGTCCGACCTCGGGCTGCGCTGGCGTGCGCTGGAGCCCGCCGACTGCGAGGCGCTCCACGGTCTGGTCTCGGCGATCGAGGGCGTGGACCAGCCGCCGTACCGTACCGCCCTGGCCGAGGTCGCCGACCAGTTCGTCGGTGACTGGAAGGACCCTGCGCGGGACACGCTCGTGGGCATCGACGAGGCGGGCGTGTTCCGCGCCTACGGCACCGTCGAGTGCCCGCCCGGGGACACGACCGTCATCCGGGCCTTCCTGGCGGGTGGCGTGCACCCTGAGGTGCGTGGGGCAGGAGTGGGTCGGGAGGTCGTCGCCTGGATGACCGCCCGGGCCCGGCAGAAGCTCGCCGAGAGGACGGACGACGTCCCGCGGCGGATCGCGGTCTTCCTCGACGACACGGCCCCTGACCAGTGGCACCTCTTCGAGCGTGCCGGGTACGGGGCCATGCGGTTCTACTCGAACCTCCAGCGGGACCTCTCGGAGCCCGTCCTCGACGTCCCGCTCGCCGACGGCCTCCGCGTCCTGCCCTGGTCGTCCCAGCTCGACGACGCGGCTCGCCACGCCCACAACGACGCGTTCCGTGACCACTGGGGGAGCCAGCCGGCGACCCGCGAGTCGTGGCAGCACGGCAGGAGCATGTTCGCGCCCACGTGGAGCTTCGTCGTCGTCGACGACAGCAAGGCCGACGACGTCCCCTACGTCGTGGGCTACCTCCTGTCGGGGCGCTACGAGCAGGACTGGGAGGTCACGGGACGGACCACCGGGTACATCGAGACGCTCGGTGTGCGACGTGCCTACCGTGGGCGGAAGATCGCCGTCGCCCTCCTCGCCGCAGCCATGCGTGCCTACACCGCGAGCGGCATGGGCTACGCGGAGCTCGACGTGGACGCGGACAACCCCTCGGGGGCCTTCGGCCTCTACTCGAGCCTGGGGTTCGTCAAGGTCCAGGGATCACGGATGTACTCCCTCGAGCTGTGAGAGGGGACGGGCGCGTATGAGACGTGCCGCGCCCGTCGGGCTCGTCACGCCTAGACTTCCCGACGTGCTGACACACCGATCCACCTCGTGTCCTTCCGTCCCCGGGCGCCGTGCCGTTCTCGTCACCGCGAGCCTCGTGGCCCTCGTGCTCTCCGGGTGCTCGTCCGACCCCGAGGGCACCGACGCGCCCTCCGCCTCGGTGTCCGCGGACGCCGGGACGACGGCAGACCACGCGCAGGCCTCCGCGACGTGGCTCGCCGACCTCAGCGACGGCCAGGTCGTCGAGACGGAGTTCGACGGTGCCACGTACCCCGACCAGGGCCTCACCGCGGACATCGTCCTCGCGCTCACCGCCGCCGGTGACACCGCCGGCGCCGCAGAGCTCGCGACGGCCCTCGCCGCACCGGACGTCGTCCTCGGGTATGTCGGCGACGGCCAGGACGCCCTCTACGCGGGCTCTCTCGCCAAGCTCGTCACCGTCCTCGACACCGCAGGGCTCGACCCGCGCAACGTCGACGGCCGTGATCTCGTCGCCGAGCTCGAAGGTCTCGAGGCGCCCACCGGACGGTTCAGCGACCGCGGGGCGGACGACTACTCGCACACCGTCTCCCAGGCGTGGGCGCTCCTCGCGTCGAGCACCGTCGGCGAGGGGACGCCCAGCGGTACCGCCTACCTCGTAGCCCAGCAGTGCACCGACGGGGGCTACCCCGCGCAGCTCGCCGACGAGCCGGACGGCGACTGCGAGGGCGACGTGGACGCCACGGCGTTCTCCGTCTCGGCGCTCGTCGCGGCGGGGGAGGACCCGGAGGCCGAGACGGTGAGCCGCGCCCTGGGATGGCTGGACTCCGTGCGGCTCCAGGAGGACTCGGGCGCTGCGTGGGCCGCCTCCGGGGAGGAAACCCCGAACACCAACAGCACCGCCGTGGTCGTCAGCGCGCTCGAGGACGCGGGCCAGGACGGCTCCGCAGGGCGGGACTGGCTCGTCGGGCAGGTCGGTGAGGACGGGACGTTCGCCGTCGCGGGCGAACCGGACGCGCGGGCGACCGCTCAGGCGACGATCGCCCTCGCGGGGACCGGACTGGCGCAGGTCCTCGGCGCCGGAGCCTGACGTGCCCACGGCGGCGCCCGTGAGCGGCCCGCGCCTGCGTGCGCAGGTGCTCGGGGCTGCCGTCGCGGCCGTCGCGGCCGTGGCGTCGCCCGGGGGCGCCGCGGCGGAGGACCGGCCACAGCCGTGCGAAGGTGTCACCGTCGTCGTCGACCTGGGCGTGCTCGCGAACGCCGACGGAACAGGGTCCGTGGGCTGTGCGCCCGGGGAGGAACCTCTGACCGCGTCCTCCGCCCTCGACGCGGCGGGGGTGGGCGTCACGGGGACCGCGCAGTGGGGGGCGGCGTTCGTGTGCCGCGTCGACGGACGACCCGCAGCCGATGAGGACGTGACGATCCCGGGCGGGGGCGTCGTGCGCGAGACCTGCGCGCGCACACCGTCGGAGCTCGCCTACTGGTCCGTGTGGCACGCCGCTGACGCGAGCGCGTGGACGTACGCGACGGTCGGCGTCACCGAGCTCCGGCTCGCGCCCGGGGACGTCCTCGGACTCTCCTTCGCCACCAGCGGCGCCGAGCCCACGGGGCCTGACCTCTCGCCCGCCTCTGCGCGGGCCGGGGACCTCCCGTCCGGGTGGGCCGCGCGGCCGGCGTCGTCGCCCGGCGACGAGCCCGACGTGACGTCGCGCCCCGAGCAGGACGCTGCCCCGTTCCCTGTGGTCCCTGTGCTGGCGCTCGTCGTCGTCGGGCTCCTCGTCGGGGTCGCCGTCGCCCGCGGACGACGACCATGACCGTGCACCCCGCCGCGTGGTGGGTCTGGGCGCTCGTGCTCGTCGGAGCCGCCGCCGCGACGACCAACCTCCTCGTCCTCGCGCTCCTCGTCGCCGTCGTCGGACTCGTCGTGTCCGTCCACGGGACGGACCGTCGCCGTGACTTCCGCCTCTACCTCGTCGTCGCGGCCTCCGTCGTCGTCCTGCGGACCGTCTTCCGCGTCGTGTTCCCCGCCGACCGGGGGGAGCCCGTCCTCACCCTGCCGTCCGTCGACATCGGCCCTCTCCACCTCTTCGGGCCGGTCAGCGCCGAGGCCCTCCTCTCCGGCGTCAGCGGAGGAATGCAGCTCGCCGCGATGATCCTCGCCATCGGCGCCGCCCACTGCCTGGCCGACCCGCTCGAGCTCCTCAAGCACGCACCTCCCGCGCTCGCCGGACTGTCCACCGCCCTCGTCATCGCCGTCTCCGTCTTCCCCCAGCTCACGCGGTCCGTCCACGACGTCCGTCGTGCCGCCCGCCTGCGCGGCGGTCGGTCCGGTGTCCGCGGCACCCTCGTCCCCGTCCTCGAAGGAGCGATGGACCGGTCGCTCGCCCTCGCCGCGGCGATGGAGGCGCGCGGCTTCGGTGGGGCCCGTGGCACGTCCCGCCCGCGCTCCCAGACGGCGCTCGTGCTCGGCGCGACCGTCCTCCTCGGGTTCGCCGCGTACGGTCTGCTGGACGACGCCTGGCCCTCGTGGGCCCCCGTGGCGTTCGTCGGGTGCGCGGTCCTGTGCGGCGGTGGCGCGGTCGTGCTCGACCGGTCCGCCCGCCGGACCGTGTACCGACCCACGCCGTGGACGCTGGGTGCGAACGTCACCGTCGGTTGTGCCGTGCTCGCCGCGCTGGGCCTCCTCGCGCTCGTCCCGGCGGACATCCGGACCCCGGCGCCGGACAGGGTCCCCGACCTCACGTGGGCGGGGCTGGTCGCCCCGATCGTCGCCGGATCGCCCGTCCTCCTCCGGCCGTCGCGGACGGTCGCGTCGTGATCGAGCTCGCCGCCGTGGGCGTGCGCCACCACGCCGGCCCGTCGGTGCTCCGCGATGTCGACCTCCACGTCGAGGAGGGCGAGCTCGTCGTCGTGGCGGGAGCCACCGGTGCGGGGAAGTCGACGCTCCTGCGGCTCCTCAACGGGTCGGTCCCGCACAGCACGGGCGGGCACGTCACCGGCGAGGTCCGTGTCGCCGGACGGTCCCTGCGCACCACGCACCCGCGGGACATGGCCGACCTCGTCGGGTCCGTCGGCCAGAACCCCGCCCACGGCTTCGTCACCGCGTACGTCGAGTCCGAGCTCGCGTTCGGGATGGAGCAGCAGGGCGTCGCCCCGGCAGCCATGCGGCGCCGCGTGGAGGAGACCCTCGACCTCGTGGGCATCGCCGACCTGCGCGACCGGCGCCTCGACACGCTGTCCGCGGGGCAGCAGCAACGGGTGGCCGTCGGTGCCGTCCTCACGGCCGGGCCCCGCGTCCTCGTCCTCGACGAGCCGACGTCCGCCCTCGACCCCGTCGGCGCCGAGGAGGTCCTCGCGACCCTTGCCCGGCTCGTCCACGACGTCGGGCTCACCGTCGTCCTCGCCGAGCACCGCCTGGAACGGGTGGTCCAGCTCGCGGACCGAGTCGTCCACGTGCGCGAGGGGCGTGTCACGGCGGGGACGCCCCAGGAGATCCTGCCCGGCACGGCGCTCGCGCCACCCGTGGTGCGGCTCGCGACCGCCCTCGGTTGGTCTCCCGTCCCGCTCTCCGTGCGCGACGCGCGACGCCGCGCCGCGATGGCCGTCATCGAGCCTGTCGGTGCCCTCGGCGGTGCGCCGGCACCCGCGGGACCGGTGCTCCTCAGGTCACGGGGGACGAGCGTCCGCCACGGGCGGGTCGACGCAGTGCGGTCCGTGGACCTCGACCTGGCCGGTGGTGAGGTCGTCGCGCTCATGGGCCGCAACGGCTCCGGCAAGTCGTCCCTCCTGTGGGCGCTGCGCGGCATCGGCCCGCGGCACGCAGGGACCGTGGACGTCCGTGGCCAGGACCCCCGCGACGTCGCGCCGACCATCGCCCGTCGGCTCGTGGGCCTCGTCCCGCAGGACGTCACCGACCTCCTCTACCTGGAGACCGTCGCTGACGAGTGCGCCACCTCGGACCGCGACGCCGGTGTGTCCGCCGGGACCACGGCGGCGCTCCTGCGGACGCTCGTCGACGACGTCGACGGGGCGACGCACCCACGCGACCTCTCCGAGGGTCAGCGGCTCGCGCTCGTCCTCGCGCTCACCCTGGCCGCACCACCCCGCGTCCTGCTCCTCGACGAACCCACCCGAGGCCTCGACCACGACGCCAAGACCAGCCTCGTCGCGCGCCTGCGGGACCTCGCCCGCGACGGGACCGCGGTGGTCGTCGCCACCCACGACGTCGAGCTCGCCGCCGACCTCGCCGACCGGGTCGTCCTCATGGCGCAGGGCGAGATCGTCGCCGACGGACCCGCCCGCGCCATGCTCACCGGCTCGCCGGGCTTCGCGCCGCAGATCGCCAGGATCATGGCCCCCCGCCCGTGGATGCGCCTCGCCGACCTCTACCTCGGAGCGGACCAGGCACCATGACCGTGGCCCACCCACGCGCCACGGCAGTGGTCCTCGCCCTGACGAGCGTCGTCGGGCTCGCCGTCTTCTGCTGGCCCCTCGTCGCGAGCGTGACGCCCAGGGGCGGAGGGCAGAGCACCCCGTGGCTCGTCCTCGTCCTCCTTCCCGTCCTCGTCCTCGTCGTGCTCCTGCACCTCGGGCAGGGCGGCCTCGACGCCCGCACCCTCGCCATGCTCGGCGTCCTGTCCGCCGTGAACGCCGCCCTGCGGCTCGTCGGAGCCGGGGTCGGTGGCATCGAGCTCGTGTTCTTCCTCCTCGTCCTCGCCGGGTACGCCTTCGGGCCCGTCTTCGGGTTCCTCCTCGGCGCCGTCTCCCTCTTCGCGTCCGCGCTCCTCACCGCAGGCGTCGGGCCCTGGCTGCCGTTCCAGGTGCTGGCCTGCGCCTGGGTGGGGCTCGGAGCCGGGATCCTCGGCCACCTGCTCCGCGGCCGGGTCGCTCCGCGCGGGACGATCGAGCTGGCAGCGCTCGCCGCGTACGCGGTGCTCGCCGCCTACGCCTTCGGGCTCCTCATGAACCTCTGGTTCTGGCCCTTCGCCCTCGGCGGCGACACCGCCGTCTCCTACGTGCCCGGAGGAACGCTCGGGGAGAACCTGCGCCGGTTCCTCCTCTTCACCCTCACCACATCCCTCGCCTGGGACACCGTCCGCGCCGTCACCAGCGTCGTCGCTGTCGTCGCCCTCGGCAGGCCCGTCCTCGGGACCTTCGCCCGGGCGCGGCGACCGGCGTCGTTCGGGTAGGGCGACGGGAAGGACCGCCCGCACGGCGCCACCGCGTCAGCACAGGTGCGGGGCACGCCTCGGCGCTGTTGAATGAGCGGAGCAACGGTCCACCCGTGCCACCGCGGCATCATGACGTCACCGACAGGAGCAGCCCGATGGTCTCGATGAGCAAGGCGGTGCAGGTGGGCGTCCGGTGGGGTCCGAGGATCGGGATCGCGGTCCGTGGCCTCGACGAGCTCAACCGTCGGTTCCCCGACGCGCCAGGCCGGGCTGCTGCCACCGCACGCACGATCGGTGAGCAGATGCGCGGTGCGCGAGTCCGGCAGAGCACCGCGGGACGGGTGCGTCACGTCCTCGTGATCGTCAGGGACGCCGTGGACGCGATGGAGCAGGACCGGGCAGGACACGATGCGTTCAGGGAGCGTGCGGAGCAGTGGCGGCGCCGCGCCACCGACCTCGACACGGCCCTGCGGCTCGCGGACACTCAGCCAGTGAGACGACGCAGGGGGCACCTCGCGGCGATCCGGCTCCACGCTGACGCGCTTGCCGAGGAGGTCCTCCTGGAGCTCGGCGTCGCCACCCGCGCCGCCGCGACCGACGAGGGGCACCGATGACGGGGCACAGGATCTTCGGGACGAGCTTCGCGAGCATCTACCCGCTCTACGTGGCGAAGGTGGAGCGCAAGGGGCACACCAAGGACGAGGTCGACATCGTGATCCGGTGGCTCACCGGCTACGACGACGCCGGTCTCGAGGCGGCGCTCGCGGACGAGAGGGACTTGGCGTCGTTCTTCGAGCACGCGCCCTCCATGAACCCCGACGCGACGCTCATCACGGGGCTCATCTGCGGTCACCGGGTCGAGGACATCGAGGACCCGCTCATGCAGAGGATCCGGTACATGGACAAGCTCGTCGACGAGGTCGCGCGCGGCAAGAGGATGACGTCGATCCTGCGCGGTGGTGCCAGCGGGACACCCACCGCCCCGTGATCCCACCCGTCATACGGAGAAGTACTTGGCCTCCGGGTGGTGGAAGACGATGGCGTCGGTCGACTGCTCGGGGTGCAGCTGGAGCTCGTCGGAGAGCACGACGCCCACACGCCCGGCGTCGAGGAGGTCCATGACCTTGCGGCGGTCCTCCATGTCGGGGCACGCCGGGTAGCCCAACGAGTACCGGGCACCGCGGTAGGACACCTTGAACATGCCCTCGAGATCCGCCGGGTCCTCGGCGGCGTAGCCGAGCTCCTCGCGGATGCGCGAGTGCCACATCTCCGCGAGGGACTCCGTGAGCTGCACCGACAGCCCGTGGAGCTCCATGTACTCGCGGTACCGGTTCTCCGCGAACAGCCGTGCCGTGTGCGTGTCGACCCGGGCGCCCACGGTGACGAGCTGGAACGCCACCACGTCGACCTCGCCCGACTCCCGCGGTCGCACGAAGTCCGCGAGGCACAGGTGCCGGTCGCGCCGCTGCCGGGGGAACGTGAACCGCACCCGTTCGGTGCCCGGCTCGCCACCGCTGCCCCCGTCAGGGCCCTCGTGGTGGAGCACCACCATGTCGTCCCCGTCGGACACGGCGGGGAAGTACCCGTACACGACCGACGGGTCGAACATGTCCTGCGTCTTGATGCGGTCCAACCAGTCACGCAGGCGTGGTCGTCCCTCGGTCTCCACGAGCTGCTCGTAGGACCGGGCGTCGTCGCCGCGCGACGGCTTGAGGCCCCACTGACCCATGAACGTCGCACGCTCGTCGAGGAACGCGGCGTAGTCCGCGAGCTGGATGCCCTTGACGATGCGGGTGCCCCAGAACGGCGGCGTCGGGACCGGGTTGTCCGTGGCGACGTCCGACCGGGCCGGCAGGTCCTCGGGTGCCGTCTCCGTGACGGTCACCGTCGCGTGGCGGCGCTTCTTCAGGGCCGGCAGGCCCACGGCGTCGCGCGCCTCGCCCCGTGCGATGCGCACGAGCGGCTCCATGAGCCGCAACCCCTCGAAGGCGTCCCGCGCGTACCGGACCTCGCCGTCGTACACGTCCGCGAGGTCGTCCTCCACGTACGTGCGGGTGAGAGCTGCGCCACCGAGCAGGACGGGCCACCGCTGCGCGTAGCCACGGGCGTTGAGCTCCTCGAGGTTCTCCTTCATGACCACCGTGGACTTCACGAGCAGCCCGGACATGCCGATGACGTCCGCGTCGTGCTTCTCGGCGGCCTCGATCATCGCGGCGACGGGCTGCTTGATCCCGATGTTGATGACCGTGTACCCGTTGTTCGTGAGGATGATGTCGACGAGGTTCTTCCCGATGTCGTGGACGTCGCCGCGCACGGTCGCGAGCACGATCGTGCCTTTCCCCGCCTCGTCGGTCTTCTCCATGTGCGGTTCGAGGTGGGCGACGGCCGTCTTCATGGCCTCGGCCGACTGGAGGACGAACGGGAGCTGCATCTGCCCGGACCCGAAGAGCTCGCCCACCACCTTCATGCCGGCCAGCAGGTGGTCGTTGACGATGTCCAGGGGGCGCATCCCCTCGGTGAGCGCGAGGTCGAGGTCGGCGTCCAAGCCCTTGAGCTCGCCGTCGACGATGCGTCGCTCGAGGCGCTCACCCAGGGGGAGCGCGGCGAGCTCCGCGGCGCGCGCGTCCTTCACGGCGGCGGTGTCGACGCCCGCGAAGAGGTCGAGGAGGTGCGCGAGGGGGTCGTGGGTCATGGCACCGGTGTCGTCGAACCGGCGGTGGTCCCACACGAGGTCCAGGGCGGCCTCCCGCTGCTCGTCGGGGATCTTCGACAGCGGCAGGATCTTCGCGGCGTGCACGATCGCGGAGTCGAGACCCGCCTGGACGGCCTCGTGGAGGAACACGGAGTTGAGGACGACGCGCGCCGCCGGGTTGAGCCCGAACGACACGTTCGACACCCCGAGGGTGGTGTGCACCCCGGGGTACCGGGCCTTGAGCTCACGGATGGCGGCGATCGTCTCGATGGCGTCGCGGCGTGTCTCCTCCTGCCCGGTCGCGATGGGGAACGTCAGGGTGTCCACGACGATGTCGTCGACCGCCATGCCCCACGCGCCGGTGAGATCATCGATGAGCCTCGATGCGATGGCGACCTTGCTCTCGGCGGTGCGCGCCTGGCCCTCCTCGTCGATGGTCAGCGCGATCACCGCGGCACCGTGCTCGCGGACCAGGGGCATGATCCGCGCGTACCGGGACGTCGGCCCGTCGCCGTCCTCGAAGTTCACCGAGTTCACGACGGCGCGCCCGCCGACGAGCTCGAGCCCGGCCTGCAGGACGGCGGGCTCGGTGGAGTCCAGGACCAGCGGCAGGGTCGAGGCGCTCGCCAGGCGCGAGACGACCTCGCGGGCGTCAGCCACCCCGTCGCGTCCCACGTAGTCGACGCACACGTCGAGCAGGTGAGCGCCGTCGCGCGTCTGCGCGCGGGCGATCTGCACGCACTCGTCCCAGTCCTCCGCGAGCATCGCCTCCCGGAAGGCCTTCGATCCGTTCGCGTTGGTGCGCTCACCGATGGCGAGGAACGACGCGTCCTGCTCGAAGTCGACGTGCGTGTACAGGCTCGCGACGCCGTTCTCCGGTACGGGGGAGCGCGGTGCGACGGGCACACCGCCGACGCGCTCGACGACGTGCCGCAGGTGCTCGGGCGTGGTGCCGCAGCACCCGCCGACGAGGCCCAGGCCGAACTCCCGGACGAACTGGGCGTGCGCAGCTCCGAGCTCCTCCGGGGTGAGCGGGTAGTGGGCGCCGTTGGGCCCGAGGACCGGGAGCCCGGCGTTGGGCATGCACGTCACCGGGACCGTGGAGTGCTTGGCGAGGTGGCGCAGGTGCTCGCTCATCTCCGCGGGACCTGTGGCGCAGTTGAGACCGATCGAGTCGACGCCGAGCGCCGCGAGGGTCGTGAGCGCCGCGCCGATCTCGGAGCCCATGAGCATGGTCCCCGTGGTCTCCACGGTGACCTGCACGAGGACGAGGATCTCGTGGCCCTCGGTAGCCATGGCCTCCTTGGCCCCGTTGATGGCGGCCTTGGCCTGGAGGAGGTCCTGGCTGGTCTCGATGAGGACGGCGTCCGCGCCGCCGCGCAGGAGGCCGGTGGCCTGCTGGGCGAAGGTGTCCTTGAGGTGCGCGTACGTGGTGTGCCCGAGGCTGGGGAGCTTGGTGCCCGGCCCCATGGACCCCAGCACCCAGCGTGGCCGGTCCGCCGAGGCGTGGGTGTCGGCGCTCCGGCGGGCGATGCGCGCACCGGCCTCGGCGAGCTCGACGATGCGGTGGTCGATCCCGTAGTCGCCCAGGTTGGACCAGTTGGCGCCGAAGGTGTTGGTCTCGACGCAGTCGACGCCTACCGCGAAGTAGGCGTCGTGCACGGCCTCGACCACCTCGGGGCGTGTCACGTTGAGGATCTCGTTGCAGCCCTCGTGGCCCTCGAAGTCGTCGAGGGTGAGGTCGGACGCCTGGAGCATGGTCCCCATGGCGCCGTCCGCCACGACGACGCGCTCCGACAGGGCGGACTTCAGGGCGGCGGCGCGCGGGGTCAGCATGCGATCGAGTCTAGGCAGCGTCCGGTGGGAGGGATGCTGGCGCCCGCCAGATGGTCGGTGTCTGGCCAGGGGGTGCCGATGGCCGACGGGCCCCCGGTACCCGAAGGGGCGTCCCCGGGTTCCGACGCGGCGTGCCTTCCTGGTACGGGCGGGCCCAAGAGCGCACGCCCCGTCCACGAGAGCACGCCGCGTGCCGCTCGAACCGGTGTTCACCGCCCCTGCGGTTGTCCACAGATTCCGGGGGTGAGGTGTGGTGGGGAGAGGGAACCTCTAGGGTCTCGCGCATGAGTGTTCGGAGAAGTGCGCCCTTCCGGGCTGGAGCCATGATCGCGACGACGGTGCTGACAGCCCTGGCCCTGGGCGGGTGCGCGAGCGCCCCGGACCCCTCCGGACCGTCCACGAGCGTCGCGCCGTCGTCGAGCTCCGTGACCGAGACGCCCGACCCGACACCTTCCGCCACCCCGACACCGCCCGAACGCCCCGCCGCGATGGACGGCACGGACAACGAGGCCGCCAAGGCCGCAGCGGAGTATTTTCTTTCGACTTACATGTTCACCTATTCGTCTGGCGAGACCGACCTGTGGAAGAGTGTCAGCGGCGCAGAGTGCAGTTTTTGCAGAAATGTATCGGCCTCGGTTGACGCTTCCGCGGAACGCGGCGAAAGGTCAACGGGTGGGGAATTGACATGGTCTGGCGAACCAGTGATTTCTCCTGTCGACGGAACTCCAGTTATTGAGGTGTCTTTCGATGTGCGTGAGAGCGAGGGGCAGGTCACCGACTCGGACGGCGCGACCATTGACCGGTCTCCTGCCGCCAACTTGTCGATCAGTGTCTTCGTCTACCGAGACGGTGACTGGAGGATTTTTGACGTAAGCGCAGGGCCTGCAGAGTGAGGTATCTCGCTCTAGCAATGCCATGGGCTGTTGCTGTCAGCTTCATGACCGCTGGACCATCGGGCGAAGACTGGGATTCCCGTCTTGGGGAAGGTGTTGATCGAAATCGGGTAGAAATCCGCGTGGCTGCAGCCGAGGCGGGTCTCCCCAGCGGAGGAGGGCCCGTGAATGACGATCCGAACGTCCGTGTCGTCGATGCTCAGTGCGTGGAGGGGACGTCGGGCATCGGTCTCACGACGGGGATCATCCGATGTTTGACGGGGAGTGCGAGTGAAGTCGTGCGCGACTGCGGCATGGAGCCGGGTTTTGTGTTCGACCCGAGGGCGATCGAAGTCCGTGCGGACGAGTCATCGGAATGGACGCGGGACCGGGTGGACTACGTCAGATGTGCCGTGGCGCCGGGTGCAGTGCCCATCACGGTGACGCAGGCGGACTTCCGGTCGTTGCCGTTGGCCGCGTCCCCGGTACAGGTCCAACCACCGACCCTGGTGTCGTTGGTGAACATCGCGACCATCACGTACACCGACAACACCCCACAGGTCCTCGACACCACGATCCTGGGCCAACCGGTGCGGGTGCGCGCCACACCGGCGTCGTTCACGTGGGACTTCGGCGACGGGTCCACGCCCCTGGTCACCACGGACCCCGGCGCCCCGTACCCCGACCACACCGTCTCGCGCTCCTACACGACCACCGGGACGTACACCATCACCTTGACCACCACATGGACCGGCGAGTACTCCCTCGACGCCGGAACCACCTATCAACCCATCCCCGGCACCGCCACCACCACGACCACCACCGACCCCCTCACCATCGAAGAACGCCGCACACTCCTCACCGACGACGACGGGTCCTGAGCGGCCAGCCGCGTCCCCGCTCCGGTCAGCCGATCGCGTAGACCGGTGCTGGGAGCGCCACACCGGAGCCGTCGCGGCGCGGGTCGGCCTCGGGGAGGTCGATGGGCTGTCCAGCGGACCCGGTGGCGTGCGGGGGAGCGACACCCACCCAGGCGAGGATGAGCGCGTCCTCGCCCTTGAGGAACCGGTGGGCACGCACACCACCGGTGGCACGCCCCTTCGCGGGGAACACATCGAAGGCGGTCGTCTTCACGCTCCCGGTCTGCGTGCCCGGCAGCGCATCGCTCGCACCCGCGATCGTCACCACCGCTGCAGCGTCTGTACCCGCAGGAACCGCCCCGAAGAACACCACCCGCTGGCCGTCGGGCAGCTTCATGCCCGCCATGCCGCTGGCCGCACGCCCCTGCGGACGCACGGCCGACGCCGGGTAGCGCAGCAGCGCGGCCTCGGAGCTCACGAACACGAGCTCGTCCTCGTCCGACACCGGAGCGGCACCCACCACCGAGTCGCCGTCCCTGAGGCCGATGACCTCCCAGCTCTCCCGGTTCGGGACGTCACCCCTCGCGACACGCTTCACCACGCCCGCAGCCGTCCCCAGGGCGAGTGTCGGGGCGTCCTCGGCGAGGCTGACGACGGTCACGACCCGCTCCCCGGGCTCGAGCGTGCACACCTCGGCCACCGGGACACCTCCCGACAGGCTCGGGGCACCCTGCGTGGGCGGGAGCGACGGCAGCTCCAGGACGGAGACCCGGACCACCCGACCCGCGGACGTCAGGACACCGATCTCCGCACGGGCGGTCGTCGGCACCACGGACCGCAGGACGTCGTGCGCGTGCCGGTGGTCGTCGCGCTGCGGCTCGTCCGCGCCGCTCGAACGGGCCAGGAGCCCCGTCGCGGACAGCATCGCCCAGCACGGCGTGTCCTCGACCTCCAGCGGCACGGCCGACGTCTTGACGCTCACCGTGCCGATCGCGCCGCTCACCCCCGCCCCCGCCGAGTCGAGGAGGATGGTGCGGCGCGGCGTGCCGTAGACCCGTGCGACCTCGGCCATCTCGTCGCTCACCAGGCGGCGCAGGCGCGCCTCGTCGGCGAGGATCGCCTCGAGCTCGGCGATCTCCTCACCGAGCGTCTGCTGCTCCTTCTCCAGCTCGATGCGCGAGAACTTCGTCAGGCGGCGCAGCTGCAGCTCGAGGATGTAGTCGGCCTGCAGCTCGGACAGGTCGAACACCTCGCGCAACCGTGCGCGCGCAGCCCCGGTGTCGTCGGACGACCTGATGACCTGGATGACCTCGTCGATGTCGACGATCGCGACCAGCAGCCCCTCGACGAGGTGCAGGCGCGCCTTCTTCCTCGCCAGGCGGAACGCGCTGCGCCGTCGGACGACGTCGATCCGGTGGTCCACCCACACCCGCAGCATCTCGCGCAGACCCAGGGTGCGGGGCTGCCCGTCGACGAGGGCGACGTTGTTCATGCCGAAGGAGTCCTCCATCGGCGTGTAGCGGTAGAGCTGCTCGAGGACGGCCTCCGGGTTGAAGCCCGTCTTCACCTCGATGACCAGGCGCAGACCCTTCGCGCGGTCGGTGAGGTCCGTGACCGCCGTGATCCCGGAGAGCTTCTTCGACTGCACGCCCTCCTTGATCTTGTCGATGATCTTCTCCGGGCCCACGAGGTAGGGCAGCTCGGTGACGACGATGCCCTTGCGCTTGGGCGTGACGTTCTCGATCTTCGCGGTCGCGCGCGTCTTGAACGACCCGCGACCCGTCCGGTACGCGTCACGGATCCCCTCGAGGCCTACGATCTTCCCGCCGGTGGGCAGGTCCGGCCCGGGCACGAACCGCATGAGGTCCTCGAGCGGGGCGTCCGGGTTCGCCACGAGGTGGCGCGCCGCGGCGATGACCTCGATGAGGTTGTGCGGCGCGAGGTTCGTCGCCATCCCGACGGCGATCCCCGACGCCCCGTTGACGAGCAGGTTGGGGATGGCCGAGGGCAGGACCTCGGGCTGGGTGAGCTTGTTGTCGTAGTTCGGCACGAAGTCCACGACGTCCTCGTCGAGCCCCGTGGTCATGACCAACGCTGCGGGCGCGAGACGTGCCTCCGTGTACCGGGGAGCCGCGGGGCCGTCGTCGAGCGACCCGAAGTTCCCGTGGCCGTCCACCATGGGCAGGCGCAGGGAGAACGACTGGGCGAGGCGGACCAGCGCGTCGTAGATCGCGGTGTCACCGTGCGGGTGGAGCTTGCCCATGACCTCGCCCACGACGCGCGCCGACTTCACGTGCGAGCGGTCCGGGCGCAGGCCCATGTCGGACATCATGTACAGGATGCGCCGCTGGACGGGCTTGAGCCCGTCGCGCGCGTCCGGCAGGGCCCGCGCGTAGATCACCGAGTAGGCGTACTCGAGGAACGAGCCCTCCATCTCCGTGGCCACGTCGATGTCGACGATCTTCTCGGTGTAGTCACCGGGTTCGACCGGCTGTGCGCTGCCGGTCCGTGTACGCGCCATCGGTGTGCTGCTCCTACGGGGTGGGTGGAGTGCGGTCTGGTCCATCGTCGCCCCTCCACCGGGCAGGTGGCGGGCGCGCCACATTGTGGCACGCCCCACCCACAGGGCGACTCTCCGCACGTGCGCCGTCGCCACCGGCGGTGCACGGCATAGCCTGGGGCGATGAGCAGCGCAGACGACGACGTCCAGGCGGAGGGCTCGACCACCCCCGGGGCGGAGCCGTACCCCGTGGACTGGGAGGCCGATGTCGTCCTCCGAGACGGCAGCACCGCCCACGTGCGCCCCATCCGCGCGGACGACCGCGAGACCCTCCAACGCTTCCACCGGCGTCAGTCGGAGCGGTCCACGTACATGCGCTTCTTCACCGCGATGGAACAGCTCTCGCCGCGGGACCTCACGCGCTTCACGGTCCTCGACCACCGGGACCGTGTGGCCCTCGTCGCGGTGACCGTCGCCCCCGACGGCAGCGAGGAGATCATCGGGGTCGCGCGCTTCGACCGCATCGAGGCCGACGAGGCCGAAGTCGCGTTCAACGTGAGCGACAGCCACCAGGGACGCGGGCTCGCGTCCGTGCTCCTCGAGCACGTCGCGGTCGCGGCCCGCGAGGTCGGCATCGCCCGGTTCACCGCCGAGGTCCTCCCGCAGAACGGCAAGATGCTCGCCGTGTTCCGCGAGGCCGGGTACGAGACCACGCAGCACGTCGACGACGGGATCGTCACCGTGAGCATCGACCTCGACCCCACCGAGCGCTCCCGCCAGGTGATGGCCGACCGCGAGCACCGCGCCGAGGCGCGGAGCATGCTGGGGCTCTTCACCCCTGGCAGCGTGCTCCTCCTCGCCTCCGCGCGCGGCACCGCCCATGCCCGCGAGGCGAGGCTCGCCGCGGCGGCGCTCGCAGGGGGCCTCGTGCGCGGCCAGCGCCTCGTCGTCGTCGGTCTGCCCGCGCTCGCCGTGCGCGACGCCCTGGGCACCCACGGGACGAGCGACACCTTCGAACGGTACGAGACCGTCGACGAGGTCCCCGGCACCGTGGACCTCGTGGTCGTCACCGCGAGGGCCGCCGACGTGCCGGCGGCCGTCGTGTCCCTGTCGCGGCTGGCGCCCCGCGGGCTCGTCGTCCTCAGCCAGGGCTTCGCGGAGACGGGAGACGAGGGCGTCCGTCTCCAACGTGAGCTCGTCCGCGCCGCCCACGCGGGCGGGATGCGCGTCGTGGGGCCCGCGTCGTACGGGCTGTTCGCCCGGCGGCCCGACGCCACCTTCGACGCGACCCTGCGCGCCGACCCGCTGCCCTCCGGGACGATCGGGCTCTTCTGCCAGTCCGCACCCACGGCCGTCACCGTCCTCGCGACCGTCGAGCGGCGCGGGCTGGGCGTCTCCTCGTTCCTCTCCGCCGGGAACCGCGCGGACGTGTCCGGCAACGACCTCATGCAGTTCTGGCACGACGACGACTCGACCACCGTCGTCGGCCTCTACCTGGAGTCCATCGGCAACCCGCGCAAGTTCTCGCGGATCGCCCGACGCCTGAGCCTCGCCAAGCCCGTGGTGGTCGTGACCGCCGGACGCTCCGGGCACATCGTGCCCCCGGGCCACACCGTCCGCGCCACCCGGGCGCCCCGGCGCACCCTCGAGGAGATGTTCCGCCAGGCCGGGGTCATCCGCGCCGAGAACACCCACCAGCTCCTCGACATCGTCCAGCTCCTCGCGCACCAGCCCCTGCCCCGCGGCCGACGCGTCGGTGTGCTCGCCAGCTCCGAATACCTCGCGGCGATCGTCGCCGAGGCGGCCGGTGCTGCCGGCCTCGTCGTCACGGGCACGCCCGGGATCCTCCACGAGGACGCCCCCGACGACGAGGCACGACGCGTCGTCGACGCGGTGTACGACGACGCGTGCGACGTCGTCGTCGCCGTCCACGTGCCCGTCCTCGGCGGAGGCGTCGCACGGTTCGGCGCCGAGGTCGCCCGCGCCGCGGCGCGCACGGGCCGTCCCACCGTCGCGAGCGTCCTCGGGCACCACGGCATCGTGCCTGCCCTCTCCGCCACCGCGCCCGACGGCTCGACGGTCCACGTCCCCGCCTACTCCACCCCGGAGGACGCGGTCCTGGCCCTCGGCTCCGTCGTCCGGTACGCCTCGTGGCGCTCCGGCGACCACGGCGAGCCGCTCGCCCCGACCGGCGTCGACGCCCTCGCGGCCAGGCGGGTCATCGAGTCCGCGGACGACGGGCCACTGCCCACCGAGGACGTCCGCAGCCTCCTCGCCTCCTACGGCATCGAGCTGTGGGAGTCGGTGCACGTCGAGGACGTCGAGGAGGCCGTCGCCGCGGCGCGTCGGCTCGGGTGGCCCGTCGCGCTGAAGAGCACCGCGGAGTCGCTGCGCCACCGTGCGGACCTCGGCGGCGTACGGCTGAACATCGCCGACGAGGCCGAGCTGCGGGCCGACCACGAGGCCATGTGCGCGGCGCTCGCCGAGCACGTCCCGGCGTCCCGACGCCCCGACGGGAGCGCCGACGTGCAGCTCGAGGTGCAACGCATGGCGCCCAGCGGGGTGGCGTGCGTCGTCCGCTCCACGGAGGACCTGCTGTACGGTCCGGTGATCTCCTTCGGGCTCTCCGGCGACGCCGTCGACCTCCTCGACGACGTGAGCTACGGGGTCCCGCCCCTGACCACCACGGACGTCGCGCAGATGGTGCGGTCCATCCGCGCCGCGCCCCGCCTCTTCGGGTACAAGGGCCTGCCCGAGGCGGACGCGGCCGCCGTCGAGGACCTCGTCGCCCGCGTCTCCCAGCTCGCCGACGACCACCCCGAGATCAGCTCCCTCGAGCTGTACCCCGTGGTCGTCGCCGAGCGGGGGGCGGCGGTGCTCAGCGCGCGCGTCACCCTCGGTGCGGCCAACCGCAACGACGGCCTGCGCAGGGCGCTGCCCCAGTGACGGTGGCCCGCACGTCGGCCACCGGTCGTGCGACGACGACTGACTAGGATGGTCGGGTGTCCTCGTCCTCCCTTGACCACCGTGCAGACCTCCGCCGACAGCTCGACCGTGCGGGCTACTACCCCGAGCTCGTCGCCGACGTCCTCGACGTCGCCCTCGCCGACGAGCCGGTCGAGGCGCACCTCGTCCACGTCGAGACCACCTTCGCCACGGCGGAGGTGCGACGGCACGTGACCGTGCTCGTCCTCACCGCGTCGCGGCTGGTCCTCGCCCACGTCGACGACCACTCGGGCGAGGAGGGCGAGGAGCCCCACGCGCACCCGCACGCCGGGGCGAGCGCCGCGGCCACCACCGAGGCCGTCCCGCTGTCGCAGGTGAAGTCGGTCGTGCTCACGCACATGGTCAACGCCCCGGAGAAGCACCGGGCCGGCCACCCGCCGGCCGAGCTCACCCTCGCGATCGGCTGGGGCGCGGTCTCCCGCATCGACCTCGAGCCCACCCAGTGCGCCGACCCGCACTGCGAGGCGGACCACGGCCTGTCGGGATCGGTCGCCAACGACGACGTCCTTGTCCGCATCAGCGCGCAGGCCGAGGGCCGCGACGCCGTGCGGTCGGCCGTGTCCTTCGCCCGGGCGCTGTCCGCCGCGACGGGGTACGCGGCTGGCGGACGGCGGTGACGCAGGAGCCGTCAGGGCCTCTCTCCGAGGCGGTCGTCCGGCACGGGTTCGTCCTGCCCGAGTACGACGGTCGGAGCCTCGCCGCCGTCCTGCCCGCCGCGGCCTCGGCGCTCGGCGTCGACGGTCCGGACGGCCGGTACGCCCGGTCCCGCGAGGTGCTGGGGCTGGCCCCCGCCGAGCGGGTCTGCGTCGTCCTCGTCGACGGGCTCGGGCTGGAGAACCTCCTGGAGCGCAGCGGCCACGCACCGTTCCTCAGGTCGCTCGTCACGGACGGGTCCGCGCTCGTGTGCGGGTACCCGTCCACGACGGCCGCCTCGATCGGCACGTTCGGGACGGGGACGTGCCCGGGCCGCACGGGGATGCTCGGGTACACGGTGCGCAACCCCCACACGGGCGGCATCGCCAACATGGTGTCCTGGGAGGGTGTCGGGTCGCCGACCGAGCTGCAGCGCGAGCAGACCGTGTTCGAGTCGGTCGTCGAGGCCGGCGTCCGGGTGACCTCGGTGGGCCCGGCGCGGTTCGCGGACTCCGGGATGACCGTCGCGGCGCTCCGGGGCGGCGGGTACCGGGGTGCGGAGTCCCTCGAGGCGCGCGTCGACGCCGCCGCGTTCGAGCTCATCACGCCCGGGCTCGTCTACCTCTACTGGGGCGACGTGGACAAGGTCGGCCACCATCTGGGTTCCGACTCCTGGCAGTGGGGGGACGCCCTCGAGCAGGCCGACCAGGAGCTCGACCGGCTCGCGAGGACCGTCCCTCGCGGGACACGGATCGTCGTGACCGCCGACCACGGGATGATCGACGTCGACCGCTCACGGAGGTGGGACGTCGCGGAGGTCGCGGGCCTGCACGAGGGAGTGAAGCTCGTCGCGGGCGAGCCGCGCGCCGTCCACGTCCACGCGCGGCGGGCCGCCGGTGTCGCGGCCGTCGTCGCGCGATGGCAGGACGTCCTCGGTGACGGCGCCGTCGTGGCCACCCGGGACGAGGCCGTCGAGCTCGGGCTCTTCGGGGAGGTCGCGGACCACGTGCGGCCCTACATCGGTGACGTGGTCGTGGCCGTGACGGGTCGTGGCACCGTCGTGGACTCCAGGACGCAGTCCGCGCGGTCCCTCGAGCTCGTCGGCGTGCACGGGTCGTTGACCCCGAGGGAGATGCGCGTGCCGTTCCTCACCCTCACCACCTGAGCTGTGCCCCGGGCGTCCTGGGGCGCCGCTCACTGGTCGGGCTTCGCCCCGAAGACGATCTCGTCCCAGCTCGGGACCTTCGACCGCGCCCGACGGGCGGCGCGGGCCTTGGGGGCAGGTTGATCGTCCGGGCTGCCGTCACCGTGCACGGTGCCCGTCTGCTCGGCAGGGTCCTCCGAGTCGGCACCTGGCGTCGGACCGCTCGCCGGTCCGTCGCCCTCGTCCCGCTCGTCCCCTCGCGCGGACGTGTCGCCGGTCGCGTCGAAGCTCTCCTCGGCGGGCCGGAGCCCGCTCGACGGCATGGTGAACACGCGGGCCGACCGGGGGTCGCCCGCGCCGGCCGCCGGGTGCGCGCCCGGGACGTCGTCACCGTGGCGCGGGTGCCCGCTCCCGCCGAGGTCGAAGGTGCTCGGCGGACCGAAGCCCTCGAACACACCGTCGTCGTCGAGGTCCACCTGCTGCCGCACGCCGCGGCGGCCCTGGAGGTCGTCGAGCAGCGCGGCCGTCGCGTCATCCTCCACGGGGGCGCGGTCCGTGCCGTGCGCCGTCTCGTCGACCGCGTCGAGCACGGGGCGGACCGAGCCGTCCACCTCGACGTCGAAGACCGCCCCGCGGACGGCGGAGAGGTGACGGCGCGGGATCGGCTCGTCGGCGATCTCCGTCTCGGACAACCACCGCGCCTCGTCCTCCAGCGCGTGCAGGGTGTGCGTCGCGTGGTCGAACGTCCAGCGCGCGACGCGCTCCGTGCCGCCCACCTCGAACGTCACGGAGACGATCCAGCCGTGCCCGTCCGGCCTCGCCGAGTCCCACTCCAGGGAGTCGGTGTCGACACCCCGCGCTGCCAGCCTGTCCGTGACGAGGTCGCCGAGGGTCGGGGAACCGTCGTCCTTGCCCACACGGGTGGCCGCGGCCTGGCTCGCGACGAACTCCCGCTCGGCGAGGACGGGCCCGTCGTACCGGTGGACCTGCTCGACGGTGATGCCCGACTCCGCCGCGATCTCCTCGGCCGTCTGACCGGCGCGCACACGCGCCTGGATCTCTCGGGGCGGGAGGAAGCCGGCCGACGTCGACCGGATCTGCTCCATCTGCGGGCGGTCCCGCCGGACGGCGGCCCGCAGCGCGTCGGTGATCGGGAGCATGAACTTCTCGCCCCCGGCACCGGCCAGCACGAGGTGCTCCCCGTCGTCGTGCAAACCGACGAGCCGCAGCCCGCCGGCGCTCAGCTCAACCATGCGTCCTCCCGTGACACCTGCATGAGTGCCAGGGTGCCACCTCGGGGCGGTCCAGGTGCGGAGGTGGCCCGGTGCGCCTCCGCAGTCGTCGGTCCAGGGTGGCCCGGTCCGCCCCTCGCGCCTGCCGTCGGGCAGGATGGGCGCATGACCACCTCGCAGAGCGCACCCGACGCCACCGACCTGCCCGACGCCACCGAGATCGCCGCCCTGCGTGACCTGGCCGAGCGGGTCGCCCGGGCGGCCGGCGACCTCGTGCGCAGCACGCGGCCCGACGAGGTGGAGGTGGCGTCCACCAAGTCGTCGCCCGTGGACGTCGTCACGCAGATGGACGCGGACTCCGAGGCGCTGCTGCGCCGGCTCATCCTCGCCGAGCGCCCCGACGACGCCGTCCTCGGCGAGGAGGAGGGGCACGTCGCGGGTGCGAGCGGTCTCACGTGGGTCCTCGACCCCATCGACGGGACCGTGAACTACCTCTACGGGATCCCGGCGTACGCGATCTCCGTGGCGGTCGTCGCGGGTCCGCCGGAGCCCGAGCGCTGGACGGCGCTCGCCGGATGCGTGGTCCAGGTGCCGGACGGCACCTGCTGGACCGCCTCGCGCGGCGGGGGAGCGACGCGCGACGGCCGGGCGCTCTCCCTGCGCCCGGCACGGCCGCTCGCGCAGAGCCTCGTGGGGACGGGGTTCGGGTACGCGGCGGAGCGGCGTGCTGCCCAGGCGGGGGTGCTCGCCCAGGTGCTCCCGCAGGTCCGTGACATCCGGAGGATCGGTGCCGCGGCGATCGACCTGTGCATGGTCGCCGACGGTCGCCTGGACCTCACCTACGAGCGCGGCCTCAACCCGTGGGACATGGCGGCCGGAGGGCTCGTGGTCGAGGAGGCCGGGGGCGTGGTGACGGGGCTGCGCGGGCGCGGTGCGAGCCCCGACATGACCGTCGCAGGACCGGCGGCGTCGGTGCGCGCACTGGTCGAGATCCTCGAGGGCGCGAACGCCGACAGCGGGGCCTGAGGAACTTCACCCGGACGACCCACCGTCGCCTGACCACCGCGTTTATCACCATTTCTCACCCGGTGACCTTCGTCACATTCGGGGAAGTTCGCGGTGGCCTCGTAAATGGTGCACAATCCCATCGCGGCCCGGGAACAACCGGGCCGTCACGTTCATTACATGCGTACGCGACGAGCTGCGTCACGCCGCACGTCCCTCAGGGACCTGCGGACCACTACATCTGCAACGGAGTGTGAGCCCACACATGGCAACCGACTACGACGCCCCGCGCAAGACCGAGGAGGACCTCAGCGAGGACTCGCTCGAGGAGCTCAAGGCGCGCCGATCCGACAAGAGCTCGGGTGTCGTCGACGAGGACGAGACGGAAGCGGCCGAGGGCTTCGAGCTCCCGGGCGCCGACCTCTCCGGTGAGGAGCTGTCCGTCCGGGTGCTGCCGCGACAGGCGGACGAGTTCACCTGCACGAGCTGCTTCCTCGTCCACCACCGCAGCCAGCTGGCCGGTGAGAAGAACGGGCAGCCCATCTGCTCGGAGTGCGCTGCCTGACACGGACGCACCGACGTACGCACCTCGGCCTGGCGGCCGCGGCAGGACCCGCTCAGCGGGATCCTGCGATCGCGGCGGCCAGGCCTTCCGCATCCCTGGACGAGACGATCCAGTAGGGGGTGGGGTCCGACGGGTCGATCACCTCGACGCGGACAGCCCCGCCCGTCCAGGTCCGCAGGCACGCGAAGGCCCTGGCGTCCCACGCGGGGCCCATGGCCCTCCCGACGCCCGCCCGGTCGAGGACGCTCACCGCGCCGAGGTCCGAGAGCGGGACGTGCGCCGAGCCCGCGCGCAGCTCACCCGCCGCCACCTCGACCACCGGGGAGCTCCACAGGACGAGGGCCACGCCGACGACGAGCACCACGGTCCCCACGACCGCCGAGACGGTCCAGGACGCGACGGACACCGCGACCGCGACCACCGCCGCGAACACCACCACCCCGGCCCACACGCCGGGCCCGGGCACGAGCCGCTCCCTGTGGCGGACGTCGTCGGGCCGGGCTGCGTGAGGAGCTGGGGTCATGCCCCCATTGTCTCAGCCGTGCCGCGCACTAGAGTGGCCCACCGTGACTACCGACCTGCCCGAGATCCTCATCACGCTGCTCGACGACGGGATCCCGGTCCCGGCGTACGCCCACCCCGGTGACGCGGGCGCCGACCTCGTGACGACCGTCGACGTGGAGCTCGCCCCCTTCGAGCGCAGGACCGTCCCCACGGGCGTGGCGATCGCCCTCCCGGACGGCTACGCGGCGTTCGTGCACCCCCGGTCCGGCCTCGCCGCGCGCCACGGCCTGACCATCGTCAACGCCCCCGGCACCGTCGACGCCGGATATCGGGGTGAGATCGCGGTGACGCTCTACAACTCGGACCCCCACGACAGCGTCGTCCTCTCACGTGGGGACCGCATCGCCCAGCTCGTCGTGCAGCGGGTCGCCCGGGCACGGTTCGTGGTCGCCGACCGGCTGCCAGGGTCCGCCCGCGGGACCGGGGGCTTCGGGTCCAGCGGGGGCTGGGGGACGCCGCCCGTCGTGGAGGAGTCGTCCGGTGCGCCGGACCAGGCCTAGGGTTGTCACGGGACTATCACGCAAGCGCCCGGTGACGGATGCCCTCGCGGGCAGCGCCGGGCACACCTGAAGGAGACGAATCGGTGGCTCTGTTTCGACGCGGTTCCAAGGATGCTGCTGCGTCCGCGCAGCACCCCGACCCCGGGACGCCGGAGGTCGGTGACGACGCGCAGGCGGCCGGTCGCACCGGCCCCTGGGACGCCGACGAGGTCGCGGACCGAGGGGCGCGCGTCGACCTCGGCGCCATCTGGCTGCCCGGCGTCCAGGGCATGGAGCTCCGCATGGAGATGGACCAGAAGACCCAGCGGGTCACGGGCGTGGGGATCTCCCTCGACGGCTCGGCGCTGCAGCTCCAGGCCTTCGCCGCCCCCCGCAGCGAGGGCATCTGGGACGAGATCCGCGACGAGATCGCGCAGTCGGTGACGAAGCAGGGCGGCTCCGTCGACGATGTCCCCGGGCCCTTCGGACGGGAGCTCCTCGCCCGTCTGCCCGCGCGCACCCCCGACGGGCGGACCGGGCACCGGCCTGCCCGGTTCATCGGCCACGACGGCCCTCGCTGGTTCCTCCGCGGGGTGATCAGCGGGAAGGCCGCCATCGACGTCGAGGCTGCTGCGGCGCTCGAGGCCGTGTTCGCGGACACCGTGGTAATCCGCGGCACCGACGCCCGCCCCCCGCGCGACCTCCTCGCGCTCGCGCTCCCGGGGAAGCCGCGCGCGGCCGACGTCCCGACGCCCGGGACCGACAACGGCTTCGACCCCCTGACCCGGGGCCCCGAGATCACCGAGATCCGCTGATGGGCGTCCGGAGCGCCATGCACGCGGTCCTCGCCTCGCAGGAGGAGCTCACTGCCGACGAGGAGCGCACCGTCTCCTCGGCGCAGACGGGTCGCACCCCGTGCGCGGGGGTCGGCGACCGCACCCGTGTGGTCCTGTCCGGGGTCGTGCGGTCGGTCGTGCTGCGACCCCGCGAAGGAGTGCCGGCGCTCGAGGCCGAGCTCTACGACGGCACGGCCTCCGTCGACCTCGTGTGGCTGGGCCGACGCCGCATCGCCGGCATCGAGCCGGGACGCCGTGCGCGCATCGAAGGACTCGTCAGCATGGTCCACGGCCGACCCACCATCTACAACCCCCGGTACGAGCTCCGTGCGCGACCGGGAGAGTGAGAGCACACCCATGACGGTCCCAGCGCCGAGCGACGACGCTCCCGACGAGGTCACGACCGGGGGGCCAGGCGTCCGGTCGCTCACCGCTGACGAGTTCTCCATCGCGGACTCGGTGGGGGGTGTTCGGGGAGTCGTCGAGGCGATGGCGCCGGGGCTCGTCTTCGTCGTCGTGTACGTCATCACGAAGGAGCTCACCCCGGCTCTCGTGTCCTCGCTCGGGGTCGCCCTGCTGGCCGTTGCGGCTAGGCTCCTGCAGCGGACGCCGATGACCCAGGCCTTCGGCGGCCTCCTCGGGGTCGCCGTGGGCGTCTTCTGGGCGTGGCGCTCCGGTGACGCGAGCGACTACTACCTCGTCGGGCTGTGGACGAACCTGGGCTACCTCGTGGCGCTCCTCCTGACCGTGCTCATCCGGTGGCCCGCCGTGGGCGTTGTGGTCGAGGCGCTACGCGCGGGGTTCGGCGCCGCGCCCGGGAAGACCGACCCGGTGACAGGTCCTGCTGCCGCCGAGCACGACGCCGCGGAGCAGACGCCCAGCGACCCGGGACCGGCCACGGCGCTTGTCTGGCCCACCGAGTGGCGCAGGGACCCGTTCCTGATGCGCCGCTACCTGCTCGCCACGTGGTTGTGGATCGGGCTCTTCGCGGTCCGACTGGCCGTGCAGTACCCCCTGTGGGTCACGGGCCAGGCTGGGTGGCTGGGGACGGCGCGTCTGGTGATGGGGATCCCTCTGTGGGCGCTGGTGCTGTGGGGAACCTGGATCCTCGTCCGCCGACCAGGAGGTCGTGGAGCTCCGACTCCGACGCGTCACGGCCCGTGACGATGAGGAGCTCGTCCCCGACCTCCAAGGTGTCGTCGATGCTCGGGGCGATCGGCTGCTCGCCACGGACGATCGCCGCGAGCACGGTGTCCGTGGGCCACACGATCTGACCCACGCGCAGCCCCGTCACGGGGGACTCCTCCGGGAGGGTGATCTCGAGGATGTCCGCCCCGGACTGGTGGAACGTGAAGATCTTCACCAGGTCGCCGACGGCCACGGCCTCCTCGACCATCGCCGTCATGATCCGCGGCGTCGACACCGCGACGTCCACCCCCCAGGACTCGTCGAACATCCACTCGTTCTTGGGGTTGTTCACCCGGGCCACGGTGCGCGGCACCCCGAACTCCGTCTTGGCGAGCAGTGACACGACGAGGTTCGCCTTGTCGTCACCCGTGGCGGCGACGATGACGTCGCACTCGTCGACCTTGGCCTCGCGGAGGGTGGGGAGCTCGCAGGCGTCGGCCAGGAGCCAGTCAGCGTCGGGCACCTGGGCGACGCGCATCGACGTCGGCTGCCTGTCGATGATCGTCACGTCGTGGTCGTTGAGGAGCAGCTCACGGGCGATGGACCGGCCGACCGACCCGGCTCCGGCGATGACGACGCGCATCAGTCCTCCAGGTTCGGTGCGTGGGTGAGGACACGTTCCATCGTGGCCGCGTGGTCGGCGTCGACGAGCATGTGGAGGATGTCGTTCTCCTGGAGGACGGTGTCCGGTGCCACGACGACGCCGTCGCCGTACCGGGTGACGAAGGCGGACCGTGCACCGCTCGCCTCGTCGATCGTCCGGACGGACCGCCCGAACCACCCGGGGTGGACGTCCACCTGGCAGAGACGGACACGGCCCGACGGGTCGCGGTACTCGTCCGTCGCCCCGAGGGGGAGCATGCGGCGGAGCACCTGGTCGGCGGTCCAGCGGACGGTGGCGACGGTGGAGATGCCCAGGCGCTGGTAGATCTCCGCGCGGTGCGGGTCGTAGATCCGGGCGACCACGTTCTCGATCCCGTACGTCTCCCGGACCACCCGGGCGGCGAGGATGTTCGAGTTGTCGCCGTCGGAGACCGCGGCGAACGCGAACGTGTCGTCGATGCCCGCCTGGTGGAGGGTGTCCCGGTCGAACCCTAGGCCTGTGACCTTCTTGCCGCCGAAGTCCGACGGCAGGCGCCGGAAGGACTCGGCGTTCTGGTCGATGACGGCCACGGAGTGCCCGTAGCTCTCGAGGGAGTGGGCGAGCGTGGCGCCGACGCGCCCGCAGCCCATGATGACGAAGTGCACAACTGGGAACGCTATACCAGGTTCAGCCGAGGGGACATCCGCGGGTGACCCGTGCGCGCGCCGGTGGACTTTCCCCGGCAGAGGCCTAGCATTGCTCAACGTGTCGGACATCGTCGATGCCGCCAAACGCCTGCTGCTCGGACGCCCTGTCCGCAGCGATCGCCTGGGGCACACACTCCTCCCGAAGCGCATCGCCCTGCCGGTGTTCTCCTCGGACGCGCTCTCGTCGGTCGCCTACGCGCCGGACGAGATCCTCCTCACCCTCGCGGTCGCCGGGTTCACCGCCACGGCCGTCTCCCCGTGGGTGGGGCTGGTGGTGGTCGTCGTCCTGCTCACGGTCGTCGCCTCCTACCGGCAGAACGTGCGCGCCTACCCGTCGGGAGGTGGGGACTACGAGGTCGCGACCGTGAACCTCGGCGCGAACGCCGGGGTCGGCGTCGCGAGCGCGCTCCTCGTCGACTACGTCCTCACGGTCGCCGTCTCCATCTCCGCGGGCGCCCAGTACGCCTCCAGCGCGATCCCCGTCCTGCGCGACCACGAGACCGCCGTCGCGGTGGGGCTCGTGGTGGTCCTCACCGTCGCGAACCTCCGCGGCGTCCGGGAGTCCGGGCGGCTCTTCGCGCTCCCGGTGTACCTCTTCATGGCGGCCATCGGGTCGACGGCCGTGGTGGGTTTCGTCCGGCACCTGGCCGGTGGTCTGCCCCCCGCGGAGAGCGCGTCCTTCGAGCTGGTGGCGCAGCCGGGGGTCGACGAGGGGCTCGTCGGGATCGCCGGCGCCTTCCTCGTGGCCCGCGCCTTCGCGTCCGGGTGCTCGGCCCTCACGGGCGTCGAGGCCATCAGCAACGGGGTGCCGGCGTTCAAGAAGCCCAAGTCGAGGAACGCGGCCACGACGCTCGCCCTCCTCGGGCTGATCTCGGCGGCGATGATCATGTCGATCCTCTACCTCGCACGGGTGACCGGGGTGCGGTACGCCGAGGACCCGCACACCCAGCTGACGCTCGATGGTGCACCCTTGCCGTCGGACCACGTGCAGCACCCTGTGATCAGCCAGCTCGCCGAGTCCGTCTTCAGCGGGCTGCCGCCGGCCTTCTACCTGGTGTCGGCCGTCACGGGGCTCATCCTCGTGCTCGCGGCGAACACCGCGTTCAACGGCTTCCCGGTGCTCGGGTCGATCCTCGCGAAGGACGGCTACCTGCCCCGCCAGCTCCACACCCGCGGGGACCGCCTCGCCTTCTCGAACGGCATCATCACGCTCGCTGCGTCGGCCATGTTCCTCATCGTGGTGTTCGACGCCCAGGTCACCAGGCTCATCCAGCTGTACATCGTCGGGGTGTTCGTCTCGTTCACGCTCTCCCAGCTGGGGATGGTCAAGCACTGGACGTCGCACCTGCGGACCGAGGCCGAGCCGCGGGAGCGGGCGCGCATGCAGCGCTCTCGCGTCATCAACGGCATCGGCCTCACCATGACGGCCAGCGTCCTCGTCATCGTGCTCGTCACGAAGTTCACCCACGGCGCATGGGTGGCCCTCCTCGCCATGGGGCTCGGCTACGCGCTCATGAAGGCGATCCACAGGCACTACGACCGGGTGTCGGAGGAGCTCGCGCTCGGGGACGACCCGGCGGCCCTCCGCGCGCTCCCGAGCAGGGTCCACGCCATCGTGCTCGTGTCGCGCCTCCACAAGCCGACGATGCGCGCGGTGGCGTACGCGCGGGCGTCGCGCCCCAACACGCTCGAGGCCGTCACCGTCGGGGTGGACCCGGAGTCGATCGCCCGGCTCACGGCCGAGTGGGAGGGTCTGGACCTCCCGGTGCCGCTGCGGGTCCTCGACTCCCCGTTCCGGGAGATCACACGCCCGATCCTCGGGTACGTGCGCTCCGTGCGACGGGAGAGCCCGCGCGACCTCGTGGTCGTGTACATCCCCGAGTACGTGGTGGGGCACTGGTGGGAGCAGCTGCTGCACAACCAGAGCGCGTTGCGCCTCAAGGGGCGCCTGCTCTTCACCCCGGGCGTGGTCGTCGCCTCCGTGCCGTGGCAGCTCGAGTCCATCCGCGGCCAGACAGGGCTCGAGGGCACGGGGTACGGCGCGAGCGGCCGCAAGCGCGGCTACTAGCAGGTTCGCGCGGTCGCGGTCGCGGTCGCGGTCGCGGTCGTCCCGCGTCGCCGGGGCGTCGGGGGATACTGGGGGCGTGCCTACCGACCCGTCCGACGTGACCGTTCCCACCGACCCGACTTCCGCCGCCCTCCCGGAGACCCCGGCCGAACCCGTCGAGCTTGAGGTGGGCCCCGTCGCGCACGGCGGCCACTGCGTGGCGCGGCACGAGGGCCGGGTCGTGTTCGTGCGGCACGCGCTGCCGGGGGAGAAGGTCCTCGCGCGGCTCACGGACACGGGGGAGGCGGCGAGCTTCTGGCGCGCCGACGCGGTGAAGGTCCTCGAGGCGTCCCCGGACCGAGTACGGTCCGCCTGGCCCCAGGCGGGCCCCGGAGGGGTCGGCGGAGGCGAGCTCGCGCACGTGTCGCTCGACGCGCAGCGCACCTGGAAGGCCTCCGTCGTCGCCGAGCAGATGAGCCGGCTGGCGAAGCTGGAGCGTGACGTCGTCGTCGAGGGCGCGCCGGGGGACGACGCTCGCGGCGGCCTCGGGTGGCGCACGAGGATCGAGCTCGTCGCCGACGACGAGGGCCGGGCCGGCATGCGCCGCCCACGCTCGCACGACGTCCTGCCGCTGCACACCATGCCGCTCGCGACCGAGCAGGTCCTCGAGGCGGCCGAGGCGGAGCGCGTGTTCTCGCGGCGCTGGCGTGCCGGGTCCCGCATCGAGGTCGTGGCACCTGCCTCGGGCGCCGACCCCCTGGTGCTCGTCGACGGTCTCGTGTGGCGCAGCGGGCACGTGGACAAGCGCCCCAACGCGCGGCGCACCGTCACCGAGTCGGTGCGGGTCGACGGCACGGACCTCGACTTCCGGGTCGCGGCCGACGGGTTCTGGCAGGTCCACCGGGAGGCGCCCTCGCTCCTCGCGCAGGTCGTGCTCGACGCGGCCAGGGGCGGTGCCGACGGAGACCTCACGGACGCGACGGTGCTCGACCTCTTCTCCGGCGCCGGCCTTTTCACGGTCCCCCTCGCGCGCGCCGTCGGCCCGGTGGGCCGCGTGGTCGCGGTCGAGGGGGACGAGCGCGCCGCCAAGGACGCCCGGCGCAACGCCCACGCCTACGAGCAGGTGGAGATCCACCACGGCCAGGTCGCGACCGTCCTGCGGACGTCCGGGCACGGTGCCGTGGGTGGCGCGGACGTCGTGGTCCTCGACCCCCCGCGCACGGGCGCCGGGGCGAAGACGGTGAGAGAGGTCGTGGCGCTCTCCCCGTCACGGGTCGTGTACGTGGCCTGCGACCCGGCGGCGCTGGCTCGCGACGTCGCCTACTTCGCGGAGGCAGGCTACAACCTCTCCGACCTGCGGGCCTTCGACCTGTTCCCCATGACGCACCACGTGGAGTGCGTGGCGGTCCTCACCCGCTAGGAGAGGCCTGCGTCACACCGATTTCACCTCCGTAGGACGTGCGCGAAACGAGTGCTGCGGCACACTGGATGCACTGGCACCACATCCGGGGGGAGATGGTTATGAACGAGACCGACGACCAGGGCCGAGGGATCGAGACGGGGCGTGACGAGCTGCGCTCGGTGAGCAACCCGAAGCGCGTCCGGCTCTGAGCCGAGGCGTCCGAGGCGCCGGGGACCACTGGTCCCCGGCGCCTCGTGCTGTGTCCGGCGGCTGCGGGCCGGTGCGGGTCGCCTCGCGCGATCCGTCAAGTCTGTCCACCTTTGACGGGGATGCCCCACATGGCTACGGTACAACGTTGTACTACCCCCGTGGCCAGGCGATCTGGTCCTGGCACGGGCCTCCAGCAGGTCGAGAGGAACCCCTATGCGCCGAACACACAGCGCAACCAGTCCCCGCGGAGCGAGCCGCCGTCCGCTCCGCGCCGCGCTCGCCGCGGTGCTCACCGCAGCCCTCGCCGTCGTCGGCACCCTCGCGCTCCCGACGGCCGCCAGCGCCGCGACGGTCGACTCGGGCGCGTGGTACGTGCTCGTCAACCGCCAGAGCGGCAAGGCCATGGACGTCTCGGGCAAGTCCAGCGCCGACGGCTCCAAGATCATCCAGTGGACCCGCACCGATGCGGCCAACCAGCAGTTCCAGCTCATCGCGAACGGTGACGGGACCTACCGTGTCAAGAGCCGCAGCTCCGGCAAGGTCCTCGACGTCTGGGAGTGGAGCACGACCTCCGGTGCCGAGGTCCGCCAGTTCACCGACCTCGGTGGAGCCAACCAGCGCTTCCGGCTCGTCGACGCCGAGGGGGGCCGAGTCCGCCTCGTCAACCAGAACTCGGGCATGGCCATCGGGGTCACCGACCGGTCGACCAAGAACAGCGCCACGATCACGCAGTCCAAGGACAACAACCAGTACAACCAGCAGTGGCAGCTCGTGAAGGTCTCCGGCGGAGCGCCCGTGACCGCGCCCTCGACCCCCGCCGTGGGCGCGTGGCCCAAGGCGACCTCGGACGTCAAGGTGTCGTCCACCCAGAAGGTCCCGACGTCGTTCGACGGCAAGCTCAGGCGTTACTACGGGATCTCCGCCGGTGACCAGAGCGAGTCGCAGCCCGCCATGTTCCAGCTGGCCGACGGCGCGACCCTCAAGAACGTCATCATCGGCACCGGCGCCGGCGACGGCGTGCACTGCCTCGGCACCTGCACGCTCGAGAACGTCTGGTGGGAGGACGTCGGCGAGGACGCCGCCACGTTCAAGGGCACCAAGGCGACCCAGACGTTCACCATCAACGGCGGTGGCGCTCGCAAGGCCCACGACAAGGTCTTCCAGCACAACGGCCCGGGGACCTTCGTGATCAAGAACTTCGAGGTCGAGGACATCGGGAAGCTCTACCGGTCCTGCGGCAACTGCGCCACGCAGCACAAGCGCCACGTGATCGTCGACAACGTCCGCGTCATCGCCCCGGCAGGGTCGATCGTGGGTCTCAACACGAACTACGGCGACACGGCGACCATCTCCAACCTCACCGTCGTCGGCGACCCCTCCAAGAAGATCCCCGTGTGCGAGTGGTACAGGGGCATCCTCAAGAGCCAGGGTGGCGACGCCAAGAAGCTCGGCAACGGGCCCAGCTCGCAGTGCATCTACACGCGCGAGGCCGTCGTCTACAAGTGACGACCACAGGCCTGCCTGGGTGACGGTTGCCGTGCCCGGGCAGGAAGACCGTCTTCCGCGGCCGACGAGCCCTCGACCCATCACCCGGTCGAGGGCTCGTCGCGCTCATGACGCTCACGGAGACGGCGGGAGAGCTGCTCGTGATGACGGCCGTCCTGGTCCTCGCGCACGCGACCGCGGTGAACCGTCGTGCGACGTGAGCCTGCCCTAACTATCTTGACGTCAAGATACATGGGGTATGCTGGCCACGGCCGTGGGGGGACCGCGCAGGTCGCCACGGCACGCGTCCGGCGTAGGCTGGACAGCAGCCCCAGAACCAGATGTCCCGGACCCTGACGACGGCCGACGCCGTGGCTCGGGAGCGGAGCATGTCACCCGCAACAGAAGAAGGAGCGTTCGTGAGCAGCGTCGACACGTTCAGGTCGAAGGGAACTCTCGAGGTCGCAGACGCCTCGTACGAGATCTACCGGCTCTCCGCAGTGCAGGGGACGGACCGTCTCCCGTTCAGCCTCAAGGTCCTCGCCGAGAACCTTCTCCGCACCGAGGACGGTGCGAACATCACCGCCGACCACGTCCGGGCCATCGCCGCCTGGGACCCGTCGGCCCAGCCCGACACCGAGATCCAGTTCACGCCCGCCCGCGTGATCATGCAGGACTTCACCGGCGTGCCGTGCGTCGTCGACCTCGCCACGATGCGCGAGGCCGTCGCCGACCTCGGCGGTGACCCCGCACGGATCAACCCCCTCGCTCCCGCCGAGCTGGTCATCGACCACTCCGTGCAGATCGACGTCGCCGGTCGCGCGGACGCGTTCCAGCGCAACGTCGACCTCGAGTACGAGCGCAACTTCGAGCGTTACCAGTTCCTGCGGTGGGGCCAGACGGCGTTCGACGACTTCAAGGTCGTCCCCCCGGGTACCGGCATCGTCCACCAGGTGAACATCGAGTACCTCGCCCGGACCGTCATGACCCGCGAGGTCGACGGTGTCGTCCGCGCGTACCCTGACACCTGCGTCGGGACCGACTCCCACACCACCATGGTCAACGGGCTCGGAGTCCTCGGCTGGGGGGTCGGCGGCATCGAGGCCGAGGCCGCGATGCTCGGACAGCCCGTGTCGATGCTCATCCCGCGCGTCGTCGGCTTCAAGCTCACCGGACAGATCCCGTCCGGCGTGACCGCCACCGACGTCGTCCTCACCATCACGCAGCAGCTGCGCCAGCACGGCGTGGTCGGCAAGTTCGTCGAGTTCTACGGCGAGGGCGTCGCGGCAGTGCCGCTCGCCAACCGTGCGACGATCGGGAACATGAGCCCCGAGTTCGGCTCGACCGCCGCGATCTTCCCGATCGACGAGGTCACCATGGACTACCTGCGTCTCACGGGACGCAGCGAGGAGCAGCTCGCGCTCGTCGAGGCGTACACGAAGGAGCAGGGTCTCTGGCACGACCCGCAGGCCGAGGGGTACACCGAGCCCGTCTTCTCCGAGTACCTCGAGCTCGACCTCTCCACCGTCGTCCCGTCGATCGCCGGGCCCAAGCGCCCGCAGGACCGCATCGAGCTCACCGCGGCCAAGGAGTCGTTCGCGACGTCCATCCTCGACTACGTGGACTCCGACTCGGCCGCCGCCTTCCGAGGGCTCGACGAGTCCGTCTCGGAGACCTTCCCCGCATCGGACCCGATCGCCGCCGGTGCGCACGCCGACAGCAGCGCCGCACCTGCCGACGTCCCCGCGGGCAACTCGGAGACGCGTCCGCACAAGCGCACTCCGCTGACGCTCGCCGACGGCACGCGGACGGAGCTCGACCACGGTCACGTGGTCATCGCGTCGATCACGTCGTGCACCAACACGTCGAACCCGTCCGTGATGCTCGCGGCCGGCCTCCTGGCCAAGAAGGCCGTCGACAAGGGTCTCGTCGCCAAGCCGTGGGTCAAGACCTCCATGGCCCCCGGGTCCAAGGTCGTCACCGACTACTACGAGAAGGCCGAGCTCTGGCCGTACCTCGAGAAGCTCGGCTTCCACCTCGTCGGCTACGGCTGCGCGACGTGCATCGGGAACTCCGGGCCGCTCCCGGAGGAGGTCTCGGCCACCGTGAACGAGCACGACCTCTCCGTCGTGTCGGTCCTCTCCGGCAACCGCAACTTCGAGGGGCGCATCAACCCCGACGTGAAGATGAACTACCTCGCGTCGCCGCCCCTCGTCATCGCGTACGCCCTCGCGGGCACCATGGACTTCGACTTCGAGAACGAGCCGCTCGGGCAGGCCGAGGACGGCACCGACGTGTTCCTCGCGGACATCTGGCCGACGGCCGACGAGGTCCAGTCGACCATCGACACCTCGATCAACCGCGGCATGTTCACCAAGGACTACGCCGACGTCTTCGCCGGTGACGACAAGTGGCGCGCGCTGCCCACCCCGGAGGGCAACACCTTCGCGTGGGACTCCGAGTCCACCTACGTGCGCAAGCCCCCGTACTTCGAGGGCATGACGATGACGCCCGACCCGGTCACCGACATCTCGGGCGCCCGCGTGCTCGCGAAGCTCGGCGACTCGGTGACGACGGACCACATCAGCCCGGCTGGGGCGATCAAGCCCGGGACCCCGGCGGCCGAGTACCTCGCGGAGAACGGGATCGAGCGCAAGGACTTCAACTCGTACGGCTCGCGCCGTGGGAACCACGAGGTGATGATCCGCGGGACCTTCGCGAACATCCGCCTGCGCAACCAGCTCCTCCAGGACGTCGAGGGCGGGTACACGTACAACTTCGTCACCGGTGAGCAGTCGTTCATCTACGACGCTGCGCAGGACTACGCGGCCCAGGGCACGCCCCTCGTGATCCTCGGCGGCAAGGAGTACGGCTCCGGCTCGTCCCGTGACTGGGCCGCGAAGGGCACGGCGCTCCTCGGGGTCAAGGCCGTCATCACCGAGAGCTTCGAGCGGATCCACCGCTCGAACCTCATCGGCATGGGTGTCCTCCCGCTGCAGTTCCCGGCAGGGGAGTCGGCGGCCTCGCTCGGTCTCGACGGCACGGAGACGTTCGACATCGCCGGCGTGACCGCGCTCAACGACGGCACCACGCCGTCGACGCTCGCCGTCACCGCGACGAAGGCCGACGGATCGGTCGTCACCTTCGACGCCGTCGTGCGCATCGACACCCCGGGCGAGGCGGACTACTACCGCAACGGCGGGATCCTCCAGTACGTGCTCCGGTCGCTCGTCACGAGCTGACCGCACGACGCACGACCGACGACGGGCGCCCACCACGGTGGGCGCCCGTCGTCGTTGCCGGTCGCGGGTTCAACGGTCCACGAGGACCTCGTCGACGATGTCGGCCCCCAGTCGCGCGAAGACCGGGTCGTCGTCGGAGTCGGCGAGCATCGACGTCGACATGACGAGGGCCCACCCCCGCGCACGACGCCACGCGTCCTCGCCCGGACCGCGAGCGGCATCCACGGTGTGCCGGAACGTCTCGCGGCCCTCCGGGTCGAGGACGAGCCATGCGGCGGCGAGGTCGCACGCGGGGTCGCCCGAGGTCATGTCGCCGAAGTCGACCACTGCGCGGAGACGGGGGAGCGGGCTGTCGTCGACGATAATGTTGAACGGGTGGAGGTCGCCGTGCAGCCACAGCGGAGGTCCGTCCCAGGCCGGTGCCGACCGCGCCTCGTCCCACACGGAGCGCAGGTCGTCGGTCCGTGGATGACGGATCAGGTCCAGCCGCTCGTCGACGACGGCGTCGCGTGCTGCGAGGGGGACGCCGCGGAACCTGTTCACCGGCGCGTCCGGGGGTGCAGGAACGGCGAGCTGCGTGACGAACCGCCCGAGGGGCTCCGCGAGACGACGTCGGTCCGTCCGGTCGACGGTCCCCGCCGCCCGCCCGCCGATCCACGGGACGACGCTCCAGTGCCACGGGTACCCGGCCCCCGGACGTCCGGCGAAGACCGGGACCGGGACCGGGACGTCCACCCGGTCCGCGACCTGTCCGAGCCACGCCTGCTCGTTCCGGAGCAGGGCCGCGCCGAGCTGGCGACGGGGCAGGCGGACGGCCAGGTCCTCGCCGAGCCGGAACATCGAGTTGTCCCAGCCCTGCGCCACGAGCTCCACGGGCATCGCGGACACCGGACCGATGCCGTCGACGACCGGGCACTGCTCGGCGAGCAGCGCCCGGACGAGCCCCGGGCCCACCTCGACCTCGGCGGGCGGCCGGTCAGCCACGACGTGCTGCGTCGTCCGCGAACGCACCGAACGCCACGAGAGCGCGAGGGACGAGGGTCGAGAAACGCGCGGCCGCGTCGGAGCGCAACGTCCCGACCGTCTCCGGTGTGAGGTCGGCGACCATCGCGCGGGTCGACAGCCACACGTCGAGCATCGGACCATCGAGCTCGAGGTGGAACTGCAGCCCGACCGCGCTCCCGTGGCGGAACGCCTGGACCGGCGTCGTCGGCGTCGACGCGAGGACCGTCCCGCCCGGAGGGAGGGTGGCGGCGTCAGCGTGCCAGTGGACCACCTCCGGCTCGGGTGTGGCGTCGACCGTCAGCGGGTAGAGGTACGGGTCGCGCAGCCCGTCCCCGGTGATGGACACCGGGCCGACGCCGATCTCCTCGCCGTGAGCGGGTAACAGCTCGCCGCCGAGGGCGACGGAGAGCAGCTGCATTCCGAGGCAGATCCCGAGGACGGGGACGTCCGCGGCGGTCGCGTCGGCGAGAAGCGCGCGCTCGGTGGCCAGCCCCGGGTGCACCACGTCGTCGAGAGCCCCCATGCCGCCCCCCATGACGATCAGCCCGGCGAGCTCGTCGACGCCAGGCAGGTCGGGGGCGTCGTCGTCGAGGACGGTCACGGTGCGCCACGGGACGCCTCGGGCGTCGAGCGCCCGCCCCACGAGCCCCGGACCCTCCCACGGGACGTGCTGCACGACGAGGACGGGGCGCTGGGAGGTCCTCATCCGGCGACCTGGGGGTCCTCGTCCTCGTCCGTCCCGGCCTCGTCGAGATCGCCCGCGACGAGGAGGTCCACATGCAGCCCGAGCAGCGCGCCGGTCGCGTCGTGCGTGGTGACGACGGGGTAGAAGCCGTCGCCCCACCCGGAGTGGCACAGGACGACGTTCTCCCCGTCGGTCGCCCGGGGCAGGACGATGTTCGCGGCCCCGCGGCGGAGGTGGTCGGGGTCGTCCATGCGGGCGAACCAGCTCGACTCGGCTCCCGTGTCGAAGAGCTCCTCGAACCAGTCGGTCCCCTCGGGCATGAGGGTGCGGGCCGCGGTGGCGTCCACGAACGCGACGGTCCCTGCGTCGACCCCCACACCGTAGTAGCGGTCCTCCGCCGGGAGGTCGGCCCCGGCGAGCTCCGCAGGTCGCACCTCGGCGACGTCCCCGTCCGCCACGACGAGGCTGAGATACGCCTCGCGCAGGTGGTTCTCCTCGCCCGCGTCGGACACGTCGGCCACGGTGACGCGGACCGGGTACGTGCCGGGCGGCACGGGGAAGGATCCCGACTCGCCCAGGGTGACGAAGGGATCGCACGCCTCGACCTGTCCGCTCGGCACGCGGAGCTCTCCGAGGTCGTGGACGGTCAGGGGGTGTGCGCAGCCGGCGGGCTGTCCGTTCTGGAGTGCGAAGAACCGGTCTGGTGTGATCTGCATGGCACCAGCGTAGAGGTCGGCGGGTCCGGGCAGGGAGTGCCGGGGACGAGCGCTCCGTGCCGTCGGAGCCTCAGCGCGGCATCGTGATCGGACGGGGTTCCCAGGGCACCGTCCATCCGAGACCGTCGAGGACCCGGTCGAGGACGATCCCCGTGAATCCCCACACGATGCGCGTCCCCACCACGAAGGCGGGGGTGTCGAAGGGGCGCCCGCCCCGGTCGATGCGGGCGACCCGGCGGTTGTCCGGGTCCACGAGCCCCGAGACCGGGACGCTGAGCACGGCGGCCGACTCGCCCGCGTCGACGGCCCGGACGGCGGAGGGAGCCGCCCACCAGGCGAGGACGGGCGTGACGACGTGGTTGCTCACGGGGAGGGGGAGCGGCGCGAGGGTGCCGACGACGTCGACCCCAGCGGTGTCGATGCCCGTCTCCTCCGTCGCCTCCCGCAGGGCGGCCGCGACCGGTCCGGCGTCGTCGGGGTCGAGCCTCCCCCCGGGGAAGGCGACCTGCCCCGGGTGGTGGCTGAGCGACGCGGCCCGCTCGACGAGGAGCACCTCGACGTCCTCGGCGCCGCGGGGCGAGGTCCGGCCGCCGAGCGCGCCGAGGAGCACGAGGACCGCCGCGGGCCGTACGGGCACGCCGGGCGCCCCGCGCCCTGGTCCGTCCGTGGACGGGAGGTCCGGGGCGGGGCGGGTTCCCGGCGGCCCCCACACGACACCGGTCCGGCACAGCGCGTCGAGCGCGTCCCGCACCGACCCCGGTGGTGTCGTCACCAGCCCGCGGGCAGCGGCCGGCCCTCGTCGTACCCGGCGGCCGACTGGATGCCGACGACGGCCCGCTCGGCGAGCTCCTCGAGCGACGTGGCCCCTGCGTACGTGCAGGCGCTGCGCAGGCCCGACGTGATCTGGTCGATGAGGTCCTCGACGCCCGGGCGCGCCGGGTCGATGTACATGCGCGACGAGGAGATGCCCTCCTCGTACAGGGCCTTGCGGGCGCGGTCGAAGGGCGTGCCGCTCGCGGTGCGTGCGGCCACGGCGCGTGCCGAGGCCATCCCGAAGCTCTCCTTGTACAGGCGGCCGGAGCCGTCGTCGTGGAGGTCCCCGGGGCTCTCGTGGGTGCCGGCGAACCACGATCCGATCATGACCTGCGAGGCCCCGGCGGCCAGCGCGAGGGCGACGTCGCGCGGGTGGCGGACACCACCGTCGGCCCACACGTGCGCGCCGAGCTCGCGGGCGCGGGCGGCGCACTCGAGGACGGCCGACAGCTGGGGGCGGCCGACGGCCGTCATCATGCGGGTGGTGCACATGGCGCCGGGGCCGACCCCGACCTTGACGATGTCCGCACCGGCCTCGACGAGGTCGGTGACGCCCTGGGCGGTGACGACGTTGCCGGCGACGACGGGGACGTCGGGGGACAGCGCGCGCACGGCACGCAGGGCGGCGAGCATCTTCTCCTGGTGGCCGTGCGCGGTGTCGACGACGAGGGTGTCGACGCCGGCCTCGAGGAGCTCGGCGGCCCGTCCGGCGACGTCCCCGTTGATGCCGACGGCACCGGCGATCCGCAGGCGGCCCTGGGCGTCGAGGGCGGGCTGGTAGATGCTGGAGCGCAGGGCGCCCGTGCGGGTGAGGACGCCGACGAGCTGTCCGTCACGCACGACGGGGGCGAGCCGCCGCCGCGACTCGTGGAGCGACGCGAAGGCTGCCTGGAGCCCGTCGGCTCCGCCGGCCTCGAGGACCGCGGCGTCGATGAGCGTGGGGTCGCTCGTCATGACCTGGTGGACCTGGGTGAAGCGGTCGACGCCCTGGCAGTCGGAGGCGGTGATGATGCCCACGGGGCGTCCGCCGTCGGCGACGACGGCGGCGCCGTGGGAGCGCTTGCCGATGAGCGTGAGGGCGGAGTGGACGGTGTCGGTGGGGGAGACCGTGACGGGGGTCTCGACGACCGGGTCCTTGGCCTTGACGGTGGCCACGACGTCGGCGACGACGTCCGTGGGGATGTCCTGGGGGATGACGGCGATGCCGCCGCGCCGGGCGACCGTCTCCGCCATGCGGCGTCCGGCGACGGCGGTCATGTTCGCGACGACGAGGGGGATGGTGGTGCCCGTCCCGTCGGTGGTCGCGAGGTCGACGTCGAAGCGGGAGGCGACCTCCGAGCGGGACGGGACGAGGAACACGTCGCCGTAGGTGAGGTCGTGGGTGGGCCGGTGGCCCTCGAGGAAGCGCATGGTCCGATTCTACGAAGCGGATGCCGGGACGTCGGCACCCCGGAGGTCCTGCGACGGTCCCGCCGCACTCGCGGGATGAAATACTGTGCCAAGCGACGACGAATCGAGAACACGCGACACACGCTCCGCCACGGCCACGACGAACCCGTCCCGCACCGCGGCACGCCCTCCGACCAGCACGGTCGCCCGGTCGGGGCTCGCGCCCCGTGCCCTCACCCGGACGTCGAACGTGCCGTCCGGCGTGAAGGCCACCGTGACGTCCGTCATGGACATCCACGCACCGGTCGAGGGGAACCAGGCCTTGAACGCCGCCTCCTTGGCGCAGAAGACGGCCAGCGGCCCCGCGTCGCCGAGGACCTCCGCCGCTCCAGCGAGCTCGACCGGCGCGGCGAACGTCCTCGCCACGCCGGGCCGCAGGCGGTGGCAGGGTTCGACGTCGATCCCGAGCCCGGCGTAGACGCTGCGCGGCCCGACGACAGCGGCCTGGAGCCCTGTGGTGTGCGTGAGGCTGCCGACCACCCCGTCCGGCCACACCGGGGCGCCGGTCGGGCCCCGGGGGATGGCGACGGGCCGCACCCCGATGCGGGCGAGCGCGGTCCTGGCGCAGTCGCGCGCGAGGAGGGACTGGAACCGTCGTGGTGAGAGCTCGGGCCCGACGAGCCCGGCCTCCTCGGGCAGGGCCGCGGGCCCGCCCTGCTCGTGCGCGACGGTGGCCGCGGACGCGCACGCCGCCGCACCAGGAGGGATCAGCCCGGCGAGCAGGTCCTGCACGGACCTCATGCCTCGTGGACGACGAGAGCCCAGGCGAGGCAGGCGAGCGAGGCGGTCGCGCAGAGGCCCCGCACCGCGTTGGCACGGACCCACGGGCGCTCGAAGTCGCGGCGGGCCCGGGCGTCGCCGCGAGTCGCGGCCACCTCGAGCCCCACGTTGAGGGGGATGTTCACCCGGAACGTCACGACGAGCGAGAGGACGTAGAGGGCGAGCGCCGCAGCAGTCGGCAGGACGGTCGCACCCCCGGCGAGGACACCGGTGAGGAGCGCCCCCGCGACGAGGAGGAAGGACCCGAAGAACCCGACCGCGAAGAGCAGGTTCTGCACGGCGGTGTTCACGGCGACCATCGCCGGGACGACGACGTCGTCCCGGGTGCGGGCGAGGCCGGGCATGACGGCGCACGCGAACGCGTAGTAGAACCCCGCCATGAGACCGGTGGTCACGGTCGCGAGGAGGAGCAGGGGCAGGTGGAGGGCGTCGGGCACGGGATGCCTCTCGTGGTCGGGTCGTCGGGGAGGGAGCACGGGCGGGTGAGGCCCGTGGGACGGGCGACCGGGCGCGCGGCCCGGTCGCCCGTCTCACGTGATGGAGACGCCGCCGTCGATGCTCACGACCTGGCCGGTCATGTAGTCCGTGTCGACGAAGAACCCGATGGACCGGGCGATCTCCTCCGTCGTGCCGAACCGTCGCATCGGGCACTTGGTGCGGATGCCCTCCTTCACCTTGTCCGGCAGCGACTCCGTCATCCCCGTGATCATGAAGCCCGGGGACAGGGCGTTGACCGTCACGCCCCGGGCCGCGCACTCCGCGGCGAGCGTGCGGGTCATCCCGACGAGTCCCGCCTTCGAGGCAGCGTAGGCGGTCTGGCCGGGCGTGGCGACGATGGCCGACGGTGAGACGACGTTGACGATCCGCCCCCACCGCCGCGTGAGCATCGACGGCAGGCACAACCTGCTCAGGTGGAACGCGCCCACGAGGTTCGTGTCGATGACCGACCGCCACTCCTCGGGGTTCTGCATCGCCATGAGCGAGTCGTGGCGCACCCCGCCGTTGTTCACGAGGACGTCGACGGGCCCGAGCTGCTCCACGACCTCGGCGTGCACCCGGAACGCGTCGTCCCACGACGAGACGTCGCCCCCGACGACGGCCGAGTCGTTGGACAACGACGTCGCCGTCTCCTTCGCACCGGTCTCCGACGACCTGTAGTGCACGCCCACCCGAAAGCCCAGGCCGTCGAGCTCCACGGCGATCGACCGGCCGAAGCCGCTCGACGCCCCGGTGACGAGCGCGACGGGGCGCTCGGGACGGCCTGCCGGCTGCGCGCTCATGCGGCCACCTCCGCGCCGCCCCAGCGCAGCAGCACCGACGCCCACGTCATCCCGGCGCCGAACCCGGCGAGGAGCACGAGGTCGCCTGCCGAGACGCGCTCGGCGTCGAGCGCCTCGCTCAGCGCGATCGGGATCGACGCGGACGCCGTGTTCCCGTACCGCTCGAGGTTCGTGAACACCTGCTCGTCGACGATCCCCGTGTGCGAGGCGATCGAGTTGATGATGCGGATGTTCGCCTGGTGAGGGATGACGACGTCCACGTCGGAGACGTCGACCCCGGCGGACGCGAGCGTCCTGCGCACGGTCCCGATGGTCAGCCGGACCGCGTTGAGGTAGATCTCGTTCCCGTTGATGGTGGCGAAGTGCAGGCCGTCCTCGACGGTCTGCGGGGTGGTCGGCATCCTGCTGCCGCCGGCCAGGACCTTGAGGCTGTTCGTCCGGCTCCCGTCCGCGCCCATGTCCCAGCCCAGGAGCCACTCACCGTCGCCGGGGGTGAGGACCACGGCCCCCGCACCGTCCCCGACGAGGATCCCCAGGTCGCGGTCGTCCGGCGCGGTCGTCAGGGAGTGCGTGTCGCTGCCGATGATGAGGATCGGGCGAGGGTCGATGCGCATGAGAGCCGTGGCCATGATGAGCGCGTACACGAACCCGGAGCACTCGGCGTTGACGTCGTGCGCGCTGCCGGAGATGCCCAGCTCGTGGTGGACGAACGCCGACGTCGCGGGCGACGGCTGCTCCGGGGTGGCCGTCGCGACGATGAGGTGCGCGATGTCCTCGCCCGTGAGGCCGGCCCGGTCCATGGCGGCGCGACCGGCGTCGACGGCGAGCGACGCGGTCGTCTGCCCGTCCTCGACCCACCGACGCTCACGGATGCCGCACCGGCTGACGATCCACTGCTCGTCCACACCGAACCGCTCGCCCAGCTCGGCGCTGGTGAGGGTGCGTTCCGGCAGGGCGGTGCCCCACCCGGTGATCCCGAACGTCGTCATCGCTCGCTGACCGCGTCCGCCGAGACGGCGCGCTCGAGACGCTCGTGCACCGTCCGGATGGTCAGGGAGCCGTCCTCGTTGTCGAAGACGGCGGCGTCGACGCCCGCGTCGGGGTGCGACGACTGGAAGCTGAACAGCCACTCCATGAGGTCCATGGAGTCGATCTCGGACAGCTCGACGAGCGGGGCGTCGGGATCGATCGACGGTGCGCCCGAGACGGCCTGCATCTGCTCGACGAGTACTTCGAGGGTGGGGATCATTGCGCTCTTCCTCTGCTGTCGTGCTCTCGGTCGGCCCCTGGTCGGGTCCGCGGCCGCGGTGCCGCGGCAACCGTCATGCAACCCGGTGCGTGCAACGGGACCGCAAGAGCCCGCACCGCCCGCCGCCGCCGCGCTCCTTACGGTCGTCTTGCGGTCCGAGGACACGATCGGCCTGGCAGCCGGACGGGACGAAGCCCGTCCGCTCCGGAGGAGAGGACACGACGTGGACGAGCCCAGCGCCGACGAAGCCCGGCGGACCAACTCAGGCGGTGCCCCGAGCGGGCACGCCCCCGGGCGGCCGGGCGACGTGCCGCACACCCGCGTGGCGATCGTCGGGGCCGGGTTCTCCGGCCTCGGGACCGCCATCCGGCTCCTCGCCGCGGGGCGGGACGACTTCGTCGTCCTCGAGCGCGCCGAGGACGTCGGCGGCACGTGGCGCGAGAACGACTACCCGGGAGCGGCGTGCGACGTCATGTCGTTGCTCTACTCGTACTCGTTCGCGCCGTCCACGGAGTGGCGCAGGACCTTCGGCACACGCTCGGAGATCCTCGAGTACCTGAGGCGCACGACGGACGCCTTCGGTCTGCGCCCGCACATCCGCTTCGGCCACGCCCTCGAGCGGGCGCGCTGGGACGACGACCGCAAGCTCTGGCACGTCACGACGTCCCGGGGTGCCTGGACGGCGGACGTCCTCGTCCTGGGGACGGGGTACCTCAGCGAGCCCGCCGTCCCGGACCTGCCCGGCCTCGAGGGCTTCGAGGGGACCGTCGTGCACTCGTCCCGCTGGGACCCGACGCTCGACGTCCGGGGCAAGCGCGTCGCGGTGGTCGGTACCGGTGCCTCCGCCATCCAGATCATCCCGAGCATCCAGCCGGACGTCGCGAGCCTCACCGTCTACCAGCGGACCCCGGCATGGGTGGCACCCAAGCCCGACAAGGCGATCGGCCCGGGTCAGCTGTGGCTGCGCCGCAACGTCCCCGGCTACCAGCGCTTCCGCCGGGAGTTCAACAAGCGGGGCCGCGAGATCGTCGTCGGCCTCATGGCCCGGCCCGACCTCATGCGCAAGACGCTCCAGTCGTCCGCCCTCGCGCACCTGCACGCCACGGTCCCGGAGGGCCCGCTGCGTGACGCGCTCACCCCGGACTACGTGGCCGGGTGCAAGCGGGTGCTGTTCTCCAACACGTACTACCAGGCGCTCACGAGCCCCGGCGTCGACGTCGTCGCGGCCGGGGTGGACTCGGTGCACGGGTCGTCCGTCCTCGCCGGGGACGACGTCCGGGACGTCGACGTGCTCGTCTTCGCCACCGGGTTCCGCTCCGTGGAGCGCCCGGTGGCGCGGCTCGTCGAGGGCGCCGACGGCCGCACGCTCGCCGAGCACTGGGCCGGCGGGGCGTCCGCCTACCTGGGGTCCACGGTCGCCGGCTTCCCGAACCTCTTCCTCGTCCTCGGCCCCAACACGGCCCTCGGGCACTCCTCGCAGACCGTGATGATCGAGGCCCAGGTCGGCTACCTCCTCTCCGCGCTGCGGTGCATGGACGACCGGTCCGTCGCCGCCTTCGAGGTCCGCACCGAGGTGCAGGACCGGTTCGACGCGATGCTGCGCCGTCGGTTCACCGGCACCGTCTGGGAGGACGGCGGGTGCCGCAGCTGGTACGCCGACGCCTCCGGCCGCAACCCGTCCGTGTGGCCCATGACGACCGCGCGGTTCGCACGCATGACCAAGAGTTTCGTCCCGTCCGACTACCAGCTGACGACGGTCTCCGCGCGCGCGCGGGACCTCGTGACCGAGAGGTGATCCCCATGTACGCAACCGATGCAGCAGGACCCGTCGACCCCATGACCACCCAGGAGGTGGGGCCGACGGGGGAGGGCACGTCGCGGCGCGCCTTCCTCGCGGCCGGCGCGACCGTCGTCGCCTGGAGCCTCGTCGGCTCCGGGTGGCTCACCGCCGACACGGCGCACGCCTCGTCGAGCCGCGCCGACGTCCCCCGCCTCGACGGCACCCTCGAGGTCGGCGTCCCCGCCGGGTTCGACAGCGACTTCGGGGGCTTCGTGCGCGCCGAGCCCTGGGCCGTCCTGCGGCCCGGGTCGACGGCCGACATCGTCGCGATGATCACCTTCGCGCGCCGCCACTGCATCTCCGTGGCAGTCAACGGGCAGAGCGGAGAACCCGGGGTCCTCGAGTCCCACTCGAACTACGGGCAGGCGCTCACCCCCGGCGGTATCCAGATCGACGCCCGCTCGTTCCGGACCATCGAGAAGGTCGACGCGACGTGCGCGGTCGTCGGCGCGGGAGCCACCTGGGGCGAGGTCGTCGACGCCGCCCTGGCCGTCGGGTCGACGGTCGCCTCCCTGCCGGACTACCTCAACCTCTCCGTCGGCGGCACCATCTCCGTCGGGGGGATCGGCGGGAACGTGCAGCGGGCCGGCCTCCAGGCCGACATGGTCCGGTCCGTCGAGGTGGTCACCGGGGCAGGGCGGCTCGTCACCGCGACCGCCCGGCGGAACTCCGCGCTCTTCGACGCCGTCCTCGCAGGCGGCGGCCAGGTGGGCGTCATCACCAAGGTCGAGCTCGCCCTCGTCCCCGCCGAGACCACCGCGACCATGCGGTCCTTCTACTACGACGACATCCGGCGGTTCCTCGCGGACCAGACCCTCGTCATGGGCACCCAGCGCTTCGACTACCAGGCCGGGGAGATCGTCCGGTCGGCCGACGGGACGTCCTGGCGCTTCAAGATGGAGGTCGGCAGCTACCACTCGACCGAGCATGCGCCCGCCGTCGACGACGTCCTCGCCCGGCTGGGCGACGTCGCCGCCGAGCGCCAGGAGTTCTCCCTGCCCTACCGCGACTGGGCCTTCCGGCTCGCGCCGCTCATGCCCGGCCTCCTCGCCGGGGGCTACTGGACGCAGCGCAAGCCGTGGTTGAGCCTCCTCGTCCCCAGCGACAAGGTCGAGAGCTTCCTCGCGACCGTCCTGCCCGACCTCACGGCCGACGACCTCGGCGCCGGGTTCTGCCTGCTGTCCCCGATCGACCCGGCGCGGGTCCGGGCCCCGCTCTTCGCGCTCCAGGGAGGCGCGGACGGCACCGCGTTCTTCTTCGACCTCCTCGCGTTCCCCCACCCGACGACCGATCCCGCTGCCATCGACGCCATGCTCGAGCGCAACCGCAGGCTCTACGACGCGCTCGTCGCCCTCGGTGGGAAGCGGTACATCATCGGTGCCATCCCGCGGATGACGGCCCGCGACTGGGAACGCCACTGGGGCCGCTCCACCTACGCCGCGTTCAAGAGGCTCAAGAGGGCGTACGACCCGCGGTCGATCCTCACTCCCGGACAGGGCTTCTTCGGATGACCGCGCCCCGGTACCATCTCCGCGACGAGGTGGAGCTCCCGGCGCCACCCGCGGACGTGTGGCGCGAGCTCCTCGCCGAGCTCGCGGGCGGCTCCCGGTGGTGGTTGCCCAACAACACCTTCGTCCCGCTGTCGGGACCCGTCGACCGCGTGGGCGCGAGCCTGCGCGTCGAGGTCCGGCCGGGCGGGCGCGACTCGCGCGGCCCCGTCCTGACGTTCGTCGCCACCACGCGCACCGTCGAGCCGCACCGCCGCCTCGCGATGGACTTCGTCGACGGGTGCTTCCGCGGCTCCTGGCGGTTCGACGTCGAGGCGCTCGCGGACGGGGCGGCCTCGCGCCTCTCGGTGACGTTCGACGCGGTCCCCCAGGGATGGGTCCGGGGCCTCGCGCGCGTCGTGGACGTGGGCGCGCAGCACTCGATCGGCGTGCGCACCGCGTTCGACGCCCTCGCGGCCCGCCTGACCGTCGACGGTGCGGGGGAGCGGCCCTCGGTCGCCGACGTGGCACGTGCCACCACGACGACCGTCACCGCGGACGACGGCCTCGAGCTGCGCGCGCTGGTCACCGAGCCGCTCCGCCGCTCGACGGACGTCCACGTGGTCCTCGTCCACGGCTGGGCGTCCGGTCCCGAGGCGTGGGACGACGTGGCCGACGCCCTCGTCGCGGAGGGCGTCCCCGTCCTGCGCGTCGAGCTCCGGGGGCACGGCGCCACGCCCCTCGGCGGCACCCCCGTGACGATCGACCTCCTCACGCGCGACCTCGTCACCGTCCTCGACGGGGCCGGTGTCGGGGACGTCGTGCTCGTCGGCCACTCGGGCGGGGGACTCGTCGCGCTGTCCGCGGCTGTCCGCGACGACGTCGGCGCGCAGGGTCTCGTGCTGGCCGCGAGCGCCGCGCACGGCGCACCGGTGTCCCGGGCGGAGCTGAACGTCCTCGGCAGCCCTCTCCTCGACGTGGTCCTCAGGACCCGTCGGGGTCCGGAGGCGGTGCTCGCCCGGACCATGGGACCGTCCCGACCGTTCGCGGGGAGGGACGCCGTCGCCCGGGCGTTCGCCCGGACGGGCCCGCGCGTCCGGGCGACGTACTTCGGTGCGTCGAGCGGGGCCGACCTGCGGCACCCCCGGGGGGGCGGGGACGTACCCCGCGCC
>NZ_JAEINH010000023.1 GCF_016342785.1 Sanguibacter suaedae | reverse complement strand
GAACCCGGAAGCTAAGCCCTTCAGCGCCGATGGTACTGCACGGGAGACTGTGTGGGAGAGTAGGACGCCGCCGGACAACCATTCACGAAGGCCCACCCCGCAAGGGGTGGGCCTTCGTCATTCCACCCCACCACCCACCCGCAACACCCAGACACCCGCGACGCACCGCGCGCCGGGTCGGGCCCTTGCCCTCGAACCAGCTGTCTCGAGGTGGGAAGATAGACACGCATGTTCAACATGAAGAGGGAGTTCACGTGAGCGACGACCAGGCACGCTCCGCAGGCCGGCCCCGACGCGACGACAAGCGCGACGGTTCCGCACCCCGGAAGCACACCGACGATCGAGGTCCCCGGACCCCTCGCGCTGACCGGTCCGGCGAAGGCCGACGTCCTGCCCGCGGCGACGGTGATCAGCCGCGCACCCGGTCGGGCCAGGCCTACGGCTCCGGTGCTCCCTCCTCGCGCAACGCGGCACCCGACGACGGGCGCCGCCGAGACTCCGACGGGAGGGGCCGTGACGGACGTCCGGCACAGCAGGGAGTCGGCTCACGAGACGGTGCGGGGGGTCACGGGCCCCGTCGGACCGATGCTCCGTACGGCACCCGCAACCGTCAGGACGCGCCAGGTCGCGAGGCCACGGACGACAGAGGGACCCGTGCACCGCGGAATGACCGCCCCTATGCCGGTCGGGCGGAGACAGACCGTGCCTCGCGACCTCGCCGATGGGAGGGTACGGATTCGCGGACCACGAGCGACCGTCCAGGACGGGACGAGCACCGGCAGCGCCCGGATCCTCGGGCTGACCGGAGCGGTGCGCCCGGCTCCGCAGGACGTGCCGATCGCGGCGCCGGGCGCCCTGATCGCGGAGGCGCACCACGACGTGACGAGCGTGGCGGTCCTCGCCGAGACAGCGGAGTTCCCACGAGGTCACGCGAGGAAGGCTCGACCGGTCAGCGTTGGAACCGCGGAACCACCGACGGTGCCGCACGCTCGGAACGTCCCGATCCCCGAGGGGGGCGCGACCGGACGGGCTCCGGTGCCCCCTCCCGTTTCGGCGCTCCTTCCCGCTCCGGTGCCCCGCAGAACGGGCGTCCCGCGCGGGGTCCTCGCTCGGACCGTGGTTCGCGACCCGATAACGGGACCCAGGAGCGGCGCGGTGGCGACGACCGCCCAGCGGGGTCCTCTTCGCGCCATCCTGCGCCTGAGATCCCCGAGGGCGTGCACTACTCGCAGATGGACAAGGATGCACGAGGTCGCCTCCGCACGTTGAGCAAGGACAACGCGGAGGTCGTCGGACAGCACCTCATCATGGCGGGACGTCTCATCGACACCGAGCCCGAGCTGGCCTACGAGCACGCACAAGAAGCGGTGCGAAGGGCCGGGCGGGTCGACATCGTTCGCGAGGCCGCCGGTCTGACCGCGTACCGTACCGAACGGTACGCGGAGGCCCTTCGCGAGCTTCGAACCGTTCGCCGCCTGAACGGGTCCTCCGAGCACCTGGCCGTCATGGCCGACTGCGAGCGAGGCCTGGGCCGCCCCGAGCGGGCCCTCGCGCTCGTCGCCTCCGACGAGGCCCAGACGTTGGACGGCGAGCAGAAGGTCGAGCTTGCCATCGTCGCCAGCGGGGCCCGGCTCGACCTCGGGGAGACCGACGCAGCAGAGGCTGTCCTCTCCCGTGTCGCCGTGCCTCCAGGACAGCGCGAGCTGGCACTCAGGGTGCTCGCTGCGCGGCATGCTGTCCTCGAGGCTGCTGGTCGGACTGCAGAGGCCGACGCCCTCCTCGCCGGCCTGGCACCCCACGAACGGGCTGAGGTCCAGGGTGACGAGCCCGAGGGCGACGTCGTCGTGTTCGACCTGGGCGATGTGACGGCCGACGGCTCGCCCAGCGCGGACGAGGGCGCGGGCTCGGGGGAGGACGCCTCGAGCGCCGCTGAGGGCTCCTCGTCCGCCTCCGACGAGACGGCCGACGCATGAGGGCCGTCCTCGGGTCCTGCGACGTCCCCCTCGCACAGGCCTTCGACCTCGCGCTCGTCGACCTCGACGGAGTGACGTACAAGGGTCACGAACCCATCGATCATGCTGCCGACGGCCTTGCAGGAGCTCGTGCTGCCGGGATGCGGCTCGTGTTCGTCACCAACAATGCGTCGCGCGAACCGGAGTCGGTCGCGGAGCAGCTCACGTCGCTCGACATCCCTGCCGCACCTGCCGACGTGATGACTGCAGCCCAGGCCTGTGCTCGGCTCCTCGGCGACCACGTGCCCCAGGGCTCGCGTGTCCTCGTGGTCGGTGGTGCGGGGCTCCGTACCGCAGTCGCCGCTGCCGGGTACGTCGTCGTGGACAGTGCGGAGGACGAGCCCGCCGCTGTCGCACAGGGCTTCGCCCCGACACTCGCGTGGGAGCAGCTGGCGGAGGCCGCGTACGCGGTCGCCTCCGGCGCGGTCCACGTCGCGAGCAACCTCGACCTGTCGCTGCCCACCGCCCGCGGTTTCGCCCCGGGCAACGGAGCGCTCGTCGGAGCCGTCACGAACGCCACGGGCGTCGAACCGGTCAGCGCCGGTAAGCCCTCGCCCGCCATGTACGCGATGGCTGTCGAACGCGCAGGCGCCCGACGACCCCTCGTCATCGGGGACCGCCTCGACACGGACCTCGCCGGCGCGCGAGCCGGAGGGTATCCCGGCCTGCACGTCCTCACCGGCGTCAACGACGGACGCGACGATGTCCTCGCCGCCCCGGGCCTACGGCCCGACTTCATCGGTGCCGACCTCAGGAGCCTCCTCGAGCCGCACACGGCGCCGACCCAGGCGGAGGACGGATGGTGGACCAGCGGGGACGCGGCGGCGCGCGTGCGCGACGGCGCCCTCGAGCTGTCCGGCCGCGGCGCGAACGGCGGGGTCGACGCGGTGCGCGCTGCGTGCGCTGCCGCCTGGGACCATGTCGACGCGGGAGGGTCGCTCGACGCAGGCTCCGTCCCCGACCTGCCTGTGGGTGGCGCCTCCTGACGAACCCGGGCGGGTAGCGTAGGTGTGCCCTACCAGCCCGGACCCGAGAGCGAGAGCAGTGGATCACGCCACCCCGACCCCGATGCCCGGTACCGTCGCGCGACCGACGCCCGACGCTGCCCCAGCACCGGCGGCGCCTGTCGCCGAGGCCGTCGAGGAGCTGGGACGGCTCGCCGACCTGCCAGTCGGCGAGCACGTCGCGGTGTTCGAGGCCGTGCACGACAGCCTGCGAGCTCGTCTCGACGACACCGGTGCCTGATCCGGTGCACCGAAATCAGGACCGCGACGAGGTTGCGTCCTCTCACCCGTCACGCGTGGACGTCGAGCTCGTCCGGCGCGGGTTCGCACGCTCCCGGCGCGACGCCGCACGTCTCGTCGCAGAGGGAGCCGTGACCCTCGACGGTCGCCCGGTCAAGAAACCCTCCGCCTCCGTCGCGCCCGACGCCGCCGTCGTCGTCGCCCCCGACGCTCTCGACTCCGGCTACGCGTCACGGGGCGCGTTCAAGCTCGAGGGCGTGCTGACCGCGCTCGACGCTCTCGGACCTCGCGTCGACGGGGCCTCATGCCTCGACGTGGGCGCGTCGACCGGCGGCTTCACCGACGTGCTCCTGCGGCACGGCGCCCGTCGGGTGATCGCTCTCGACGTCGGCCACGACCAGCTCGTGCCCGACCTGCGTGACGACCCGCGGGTGCACGCCGTCGAGGGGTACAACGCTCGCGAGCTCACGGCGCGGGACCTGCCGTGGTCCCCGTCGCTCGTCGTCGCCGACGTGTCCTTCATCTCCCTCACGCTCCTGCTGCCGGCGCTCGCGGCCACCGTCCCGCGGGACGCCGACCTGCTGCTCATGGTCAAGCCCCAGTTCGAGGTGGGGCGTGACCGGCTGGGCACCGGGGGAGTGGTCCGCGAGAGCGGGCTCCACGCCGCTGCCGTCCGCACGGTCGTGCGCGCCGCCGGCGTCGTCGGCATGGGGCTCAGGGCCGTGGTCCCGAGCCCCTTGCCAGGCCCCAACGGCAACCGGGAGTTCTTCGTGTGGTTCTCACCGAGCGCGCCCGTGTCCGACCCGGGTGCGATGATCGAGCGAGCCGTCGCGCCACCCGAGGGCGCCGAGGGTACTGTCCCCAAGGGGACCTCCAGGGGTCGCGCGTCGAGCGCGCCGCTGGTGCGGACGCCCCAGGTCTTCTGGGTCGAGGAGCCCGCCCCCGCGCCATCGCGTGACGCGGTGCAGGACGAGCACAGGACCGGAGGACGACCATGAGCCGCAAGATCCTCGTCGTGACCCACGGTGGCCGCCACGAGGCCGTCGTGGGGTTGCGGGAAGCCGTGCCGGAGCTGCGGTCAGCAGGCTTCGAGGTGCTCCTCGACGACCACGCCCTCGCCGACGACCTCGGGACCCCGACCTTCGAGCTCGACCACGCCCGGAGCTCGCTCCGCGGCACGGAGCTCGTCATGGTGCTCGGCGGCGACGGGACGATCCTGCGCGCCGCGGAGATCACCCACGGGACCCCGGTGCCGCTCCTCGGGGTCAACCTCGGTCACGTGGGCTTCCTCGCGGAGAGCGAGCGGGAGGACCTCCGTGAGGCGGTGCGGCGGGTCGCCGCCCACGACTACGTCGTGGAGGAACGAGGGGTTCTCGACGTCACCGTGCACCGACCGGGGACGGACGAACCCGTGCGGGACTGGGCGCTCAACGAGGCGACCATCGAGAAGAACGAGCGCACACGCATGATCGAGGTCGCCATCGAGGTGGACGGCCGCCCGTTGTCGTCCTTCGGGTGCGACGGGGTCGTCATGGCGACCGCCACCGGCTCCACGGCGCACGCCTTCTCGGCAGGTGGGCCCGTCATGTGGCCCGACGTCGACGCCAAGCTGCTCGTCCCGCTGTCCGCGCACGCCCTCTTCGCGCGCCCCCTCGTCGTGGGGCCACGCTCTCAGTTCGCCGTGGAGGTCGCCACCCGCTCGGGGGCGGAGGGCGTCCTCATCACCGACGGCCGCCGCAGGACCGAGCTCCCCGTCGGCTCGCGCGTCGAGGTGCGCACCGGGGCAGTGCCGCTGCGCTTCGCGCGGCTCAACCAGGCGCCGTTCACGGACCGGCTGGTGAGCAAGTTCTCGCTCCCCGTCGTGGGGTGGCGGGGAGCCCTGGACCGTCCAGACGTCGACACCGGGAAGAGGTAGGCAATGCTGCACGAGATGAGCATCGAGAACCTCGGAGTGATCACCAGCGCGCGCGTGGAGTTCTCCCCGGGCCTCACGGCCATCACCGGGGAGACCGGGGCCGGGAAGACCATGGTCCTCACGGGGCTCACCCTCCTCATGGGTGGCAAGTCCGACGTCCACGCGGTGCGGGCCGGGGCCGACAGCGCCCTCGTCGAGGGGCGGGTGACGGTCGACGACCCGGGGTTCGTGGCGCGGGTCGACGACGCAGGGGCCGCCCTCGACGAGGACGGCAGCCTGCTCATCGCCCGGACGGTGGCGGCACAGGGACGTTCCCGTACCCACGTGGGTGGGCGGGCGGTTCCGCGCACGGTCCTCGGCGAGCTCGCCGAGGACGTCGTGACCATCCACGGGCAGTCGGACCAGATGCGTCTGCGTGCCCCGCAGAGGCAGCGTGAGGCCCTCGACGACTTCGCCGGCCAGAACCTTGCGGCTCGGCTGGACGAGTACCGGGCCCTCTGGAACGAGCGCGCCACCGCGCGCACGGAGCTCACCGAGCTCACCACCCTCGCCCAGGAACGAGCGCGCGAGGCGGAGCTCCTGCGGCTCGGCCTCGCCGAGATCGAGAGGATCGAGCCCGCACCCGGGGAGGACGTCCGGCTCGCCCAGGACGCCGAGCGGCTCGCCAACGCCGAGGAGCTGCGGACCGACGCCCGCGGCGCCCTCGTCGCCCTCGCTGGCGACGACCTCGGTGACGTCGTCGTCGACGCGGAGAGCGACGTCGTCGCGCTGGTGGACCGTGCTCGACGCCTCACCGAGAGCGGTGGGCTCCACGACGCGCGCCTCGCCGAGATCTCCCGCCGTCTCGCCGACGTCGCGTACGCCGTCGCCGACATCGGGACGGAGCTCTCCGCGTACCTCGCGGAGCTCGACGCGGACCCCGCCCGCCTGGAGGCCGTCGAGGCGCGCCGGGCCGAGCTCGGTCACCTGACGCGGACCTACGGCAGCAGCGTCGACGAGGTGCTGGCCTGGGCGAGCACCGCGGGTCTCCGGCTCCTCGAGCTCGAGGACGACGACGAGCGGATCTCCGCGCTCTCCGAGCGCGTCGCCGCGCTCGACCACGAGCTCGTGGAGCGTGCGTCGGTCCTCACCACCCTGCGCACGGAGGCCGCGGCAGCCCTGGGCGACGCCGTGAGCGCGGAGCTCGCCGGTCTCGCCATGTCGGGCGCCACGCTCGACATCGAGGTCTCCCCGCTCCCCGAACCCGGCCCCTGGGGGGCGGACTCCGTCCAGATGCTGCTCACCGCCCATCGCGGCGGGACCGCACGACCGCTGGGGAAGGGGGCGTCCGGTGGTGAGCTCTCGCGCGTCATGCTCGCGATCGAGGTGGCGCTCGCCACCTCGGAGGCCTCGGGCGCCCGTCGCACACCCACCATGATCTTCGACGAGGTCGACGCCGGAGTCGGTGGGAAGGCCGCCGTGGAGATCGGGCGCAGGCTCGCTCGCCTCGCCCGCACCACCCAGGTGATCGTCGTGACGCACCTGCCGCAGGTGGCCGCCTTCGCGGACGCGCACCTCGTCGTGACGAAGGGCACCACCGACGACGGCGTCGACTCCATCACCCAGTCGGGGATCCGCCTCGTGGACGACGCGAGCCGCGTCCAGGAGCTCGCCCGGATGCTCTCCGGGCAGGAGGACTCGGAGGCGGCACGTCAGCACGCCAGCGAGCTTCTCGAGCTGTCGGCTGTGAGATTATGAGCCCGATGAAGATCTTCCGCAGCACGCAGACCCGTGAGGGCACGGCGCAGACCGGGCCGGGCGTCCACGGGCCGGCGAAGGTCGACCGGCGCACGAAGGACCTGACCAAGCGCCTCCAGCCCGGGGACATCGCCGTCATCGACCACCTCGACGTCGACCGCATCGCCGCCGAGGCGCTCGTGGCCGCTGCACCAGCGGCGATCCTCAACGCGTCACGCTCCATCTCCGGGCGGTACCCGAACCTCGGGCCCAGCATCATCGTCGAGGCAGGGATCCCGCTCCTCGACGACCTCGGCCCCGACGTCCTGAGCATCAGGGAGGGGCGAGCGGTCCGCGTCGACGGGAGCGACGTCCACGTCGGTGACCAGCTCATCGCCGAAGGAGAGCTCCAGACCGTCGAGACCGTCTCGGCCGCCCTCGAGCTCGCACGCGAAGGGCTGTCCGCGCAGCTCGAGTCCTTCGCCGCGAACACCATGGACTACCTGCGTCGGGAACGGGACCTGCTGCTCGACGGGGTGGGCGTCCCGGAGATCTCCACGAAGATCGACGGCCGCCAGGTCCTCATCGTCGTCCGCGGGTACCACTACAAGGAAGATCTCCAGACCCTCCGTCCCTACATCAAGGAGTACCGCCCGATCCTCATCGGGGTGGACGGCGGTGCCGACGCCATCATCGAGGCCGGGTGGTCACCCGACCTCATCGTCGGCGACATGGACTCCGTGTCGGACAAGGCCCTGCGCTCCGGTGCGGAGGTCGTCGTCCACGCCTACCGTGACGGCCGTGCCCCCGGGATGGAACGCGTCAACGCCCTCGGTGTGCCGCACGTCGTCTTCCCCGCCGCAGGGACGAGCGAGGACATCGCGATGCTCCTCGCGGACGACATGGGGGCCGAGATCATCGTCGCCGTCGGCACCCACGCCACCCTCGTGGAGTTCCTCGACAAGGGGCGCGCCGGAATGGCGAGCACCTTCCTCACACGCCTCCGCGTCGGCGGGAAGCTCGTCGACGCCAAGGGCGTCTCGAGGCTCTACCGGCACCGCATCTCCAACGGCCAGCTCATCCTCCTCGCGGCAGCGGGCCTCATCGCCGTCGTCGCCGCCCTCGTCTCGACGTCCCTCGGGCAGGCGTCGATCGCCCTCGTGGGCGCACGCGTCGACGACCTGTGGTCGTGGATCTACCACCTCGCGTGGTGGACCTCGTGACCCCCCGCCCGCTGCGTCCCACGTCACCCCAGAAGGTCTCCCACCCGTGATCGACTTCCGCTACCACATCGTCTCGCTGATCTCCGTGTTCCTGGCGCTCGCCGTCGGGATCATCCTCGGCGCGGGTCCCCTCAAGGAGTCGATCGGTGACCAGCTGACCGGCCAGGTCGAGGGCCTGCGCACGGAGAAGGACCAGCTCCGCGCCGAGCTCGACGCCGCGCGGGCCCGCCTCGAGGGGACCGACGCGTTCGTCGCCGGCGCAGCGCCCCGGATCCTCGACGACGTCCTCGCAGACCGGAGGGTCGCCGTGGTCGAGCTCGGCCCCGTCGACGAGGACGTCGCCGCGAACATCGACGCCCAGATCGCCGCGGCCGGGGGATCGGTCACGACCCGCGTCCGGACGACCGAGGCATGGAGCGCGCAGGACCAGGCGGACGCCCGGCAGTCGTACGCCGCCAGCCTCGCCGACTACCTCCCTGCCGAGGCCTCCGCAGGGAGGTACGACCTCACCCTCGCGCGCGGGCTCGTCGCCTCCCTGTCCGACGCGGACCCCGCCGACCCCGACGCCCTCACGGACGACGCCGCGGTGCTCCGAGACCTCCTCGTCGGAGGGGAGCTGGTCGAGGTGCTCACAGCAGGCAGCGTCCCCGCCGACGTCGTCGTCGTCCTCGCACCGCGGGCCGAGTCGGTGGACGGCGACGAGACCCCCACCCAGGAAGCGCTCGAGCAGGTGGCGCTCGTGGGGCAGGACCTCGCGACTGCCGCGCAGGAGGGTACGGAGGCCGTCGTGGTCGTCGGCGGTGCACCCGGCCCCGGGGACCTCGTGAGCCGCGTCCGGTCCGACGAGGACCTCGCGGCGTCCATCGCGACGGTCACCGGGATGGGGACCATCACCGGGCAGGTCAACGTCCCGCTCGCGCTGGCCGTCCGGGTCGCCGGCTCGGTCGGTCACTTCGGGACAGGTTCCGATGCCACGGCGGCCATTCCGCCGGTGGTGACCCTGGAGCCCGTCGACCGCACCGTCGGCACGGAGGACGCCGCGGACGCGCCGGCGGGCGGCGAGGGAACCGAGGCCGACGGATGAGCCGCCCACGGCGTGCTCTCGTCGCTGCCGCGGTCGCCGCCGCGACCACGCACGGGGCGAGGTGGGCCCTGGGGGCTCGCCCTCCGGGCGGTCGGCGGCGGTGGACACGGACGAACCACCGTGGTGAGGACGTGAGCCTCCTCGAAGGCCCCGCGGTGCTCGCCGGGATCCTCGCCGGCGGCTCGGTCGCGGTGCCACCGGGACCACACCGCTCGGCTCTCCTCCTCGCGACGTCGACCGCCGGCGTCTTCGGCATCGTCGACGACCTCGCGGAGCGCGGAGGGCAGGCCAAGGGGCTCAAGGGCCACCTGCGCGCGGCACGCGACGGTCGCCTGACGACAGGGGTGCTCAAGGTCCTCGGGATCGGAGCAGGCGCTGTGCTCGCTGCGCACGTCGCGGCCGACGAGGACGGGACGGGTTCCACAGGACGCGCCCTCGGGGTCCTGGCCGACGGCGCCACCATCGCCGCGGCCGCGAACCTCGTCAACCTCTTCGACCTCCGTCCCGGCCGCGCCCTCAAGGTCTCGGGCGCCGTCGCCGCGACGCTCACGCTCGCGACGGGGGCACCGGCCCCTGCCGCCGTGCTCGGTGGTGTCGCGGCCGCCGCCCCGGGCGACCTGGGGGAGCGGGACATGCTCGGCGACGGCGGGGCGAACGCACTCGGTGCTTTCCTGGGCACCACGCTCGTCCTCACGACGCCACGCGCCGTGCGGCTCGGGGCGCTCGCCGGCCTCGTCGCTCTCACCGTGGCGAGCGAACGGACGAGCTTCTCCGCGGTCATCGCGTCGACGCCCTGGCTCGACCGCGCCGACCGCTGGGGCCGTCGACCCAGCCCGGAGGGCACCGCGCGGTGAGAGGGCGCCTCTCGAGCGCCACCCAGACGCTCGCGGGCGCGGCAGCGATGATCACCCTCGTCACCGTCGCGAGCAGGCTCCTGGGCTTCGGGCGGTGGGTGGCGCAGGCCGGCGAGGTCGGCAGCGGCGGGATCGCCGCGCCCTACGCCGCGGCCAACGTCCTCCCCAACGTCGTCTTCGAGGTCGCGGCCGGTGGCGCCCTGGCTGGGGTGGTCGTCCCGCTGCTCGTCGCGCCGCTGGTCCGCGCCGCCAGGGACGAGGCGTCGCGCATCGCGTCGGCACTGCTCACCTGGACCCTGCTCGTCCTCGTGCCCCTCGCGGTCCTCGCGGCGGCGACCGCGCCGCTCGTCGCCCGCGCACTGCCCGGTCTCGACGACGTGTCGAGCGAACGAGCGGCCGCGTACTTCCTCGTCGTGTTCGCCGTCCAGGTCCCGCTCTACGGGGTGGGCGTCGTCCTGTCCGGCGTGCTCCAGGCCCACCGGCGGTTCTTCTGGCCCGCCGCGGCCCCCATGCTCTCGAGCGTCGTGGTCATCGGCACGTACCTCCTCTTCGGGCACCTGGTCCGGGGTCAGGGGACGGGGACGTCCGACGTGCCGTCCGCTGCGGTGGCAGTGCTCGCCTGGGGGACGACGGCCGGCGTCGTCGCGATGAGCCTGCCGCTCCTCGTCCCGGTCCACCGTGCGGGCGTCCGCCTCAGGCCGACCCTCCGGTTCCCGCCGGGCGTGGGGCGACGGGCACGAGACCTGGCGCTCGCCGGGATCGGAGCGCTCACCGCGCAGCAGGTGGCGGTCGTCGCGGTGCTCGTGGGGGCGGGGCGCTCGGGCGGTGATCAGGCCTTCAACGTCTACCAGTACTCGCAGGCCGTCTACGTGCTCCCCTACGCGATCCTCGCCGTGCCCCTGGCCACGAGCGCTTTTCCGCGCCTCGCCGACCGCGCCGAGGCGGGCGACCCCGCCGGCTTCGCGCGCCTCGCCGCGGGGAGCACGCGCGTCGTCCTCGTCGTCGGCGCCGTCGGTGCGGCAGCCCTCGTCGCTGCGGGGACCGCGGTGGAGAGCGCGTTCGGGACGTTCACGACCGGGGGTGGTGCGGAGGGGATGGCGCAGTCGGTGACGTGGGCGGCGCCGGGACTCCTCGGCTTCGGCCTCGTGTTCCTCCTCTCCCGGGCGCTCTACGCCCTGGACCGTGGACGCACCGCCGTCCTCGGTGCGGCCTCCGGCTGGCTGCTCGTCGCGGTCCTCTCCGTGGTCGCACCCCACGTCGCGACGTCCGGAGGGCAGGACCTCGGCGCTACGCTCGTCGCGCTGGGTCTCGCGAGCTCTGCTGGGATGCTGCTGGCGGGGGTGCTCCTGGTGGTCGGTCTGCACAGGCACGCGGGTGCCGACGCCACCCGCGGCGTGGCCCGCACGACGGCCGTCGTCGTGGTCGCCGGGATCGCCGGAGGAGCGCTGGGGCGGGCGGTGGTCGACGTCGTCCTCCCGGCGCGGGGCGGGATGATCGACTCCGTCCTCGCCGGTGCGCTCGGGGCGGTCGTCGCCACGTGCGTCGTGGTCGGGGCCGTGTGGGCGCTCGACCGGTCCATCGTCACCGTCGTCCGTGGAGGTGCCCGTGACCGGTCCTGACCGGAAGGTCCTCCATGTGCTCGGGTCCAGCGCCGGCGGAGTCGCGCGGCACGTCTCGCAGCTCGTTTCCCTCTTCACCGACGGTGCCGGCGGCTGGTCGGTGTCCGTGGCAGGCCCCACCTCGGTGCGCCCGACCGTCGAGGGCCGACGTCAGGACGTGACGTTCCACCGGGTGGAGATCGCCGACCGGCCAGGTCCGCGGGACGTCGCCACGGTCCGTGCGCTGCGTGGCCTCGCGGGGTCGACGGACGTCGTGCACGCCCACGGGTTGCGTGCCGGTGCTCTCGCGGTGCTCGCCACGAGGGCGATGCGTGAGCGCCCCAGGGTCGTCGTGACGCTCCACAACCTCCCCGTGGGCCCGTGGCACGTCCGCGCGGTCTCCGGCGCCCTGGAGCTCGTGGTGGCCAGGGGCAGCGACGTGGTCCTCGGGGTGAGCGGGGACCTCGTCACTCGCGCCCTGGCGCGGGGCGCCCGGTCCGCGACCCGGGCGCTCGTCCCGGCGCCGGGACGACCGGCCGTGTCCCGCACGGTCGGGGACGTCCGCGACGATCTCGGCGTGGGTCCGGACGAGAAGCTCCTCGTGACCGTGGCCCGGCTCGCTCCGCAGAAGGGCCTGGACGTGCTGTGCGCCGTGGCCGAGGGCCTGCGGGGGCGGGCAGGACGCTTCGTCTGGGCGGTCGCGGGCGGTGGGCCGCTCGACGCGTGGCTGCAGGCCGAGGTGGCTCGGCGTGACCTGCCCGTCCGGCTGCTCGGCTTCCGGGACGACGCCCCCGACCTCCTCGCCGCCGCCGATGTCGTGGTGAGCACGGCCGTGTGGGAGGGGCAACCCATCTGGCTCCAGGAGGCCCTCGCCGCGCCCGCGGCGATCGTCGCGACCGACGCGGGTGGCACCGGGGAGGTCACCGGGGGGGCGGCACGCCTCGTCCCGCCCGGTGACGTCGAGGCGCTGGTCGAGGCGGTCACGGCGTTGATGGAGGACGACGCGGCACGGCGCCGGTTGGTCGTCGCGGCCGCGGCGAGGGCGGCGGAGCTCCCCACGGAGAAGGACGTCGTGGCGAGCCTGAGGTCCGTGTACGTCGGGCAGGACGGGTCACCAGGGCGTAGGCAGGCCGTCCCGCGGTCGACGTGACGTGCCCTGCGTCACCGCACGGGGCGCAGGTCGCCTGATAGAGTGGAACCCCGTGGCAGACCATGGGAACAGGCTTCAGTCCAGCAACCGCGTCCGGTCGGAGATGACGACCCGGCACATCTTCGTGACGGGGGGTGTGGCCTCCTCGCTCGGCAAGGGATTGACGGCGTCCAGCCTCGGTCGCCTCCTCCGCTCGCGCGGCCTGCGGGTGACGATGCAGAAGCTCGACCCGTATCTCAACGTGGACCCGGGGACGATGAACCCGTTCCAGCACGGTGAGGTCTTCGTCACCGAGGACGGCGCCGAGACGGACCTCGACATCGGGCACTACGAGCGGTTCCTCGACGTGGACCTCGCGGCCGCCGCCAACGTGACCACCGGCCAGGTGTACTCGCAGGTCATCGCGAAGGAGCGACGCGGCGAGTACCTCGGCGACACGGTGCAGGTCATCCCGCACATCACCGACGAGATCAAGGTCCGCATGCGCGCGCAGGCGGGCCCTGACGTCGACGTGATCATCACCGAGATCGGCGGGACGGTGGGCGACATCGAGTCGCAGCCGTTCCTCGAGGCCGCCCGTCAGGTGCGGCACGACGTCGGTCGCGACGACGTCTTCTTCCTCCACGTGTCCCTCGTCCCGTACATCGGCCCCAGCGGCGAGCTCAAGACGAAGCCCACCCAGCACTCCGTCGCGGCCCTGCGCAGCATCGGCATCCAGCCCGACGCCATCGTCCTGCGCGCCGACCGCGACGTGCCGGAGGGCACCAAGCTGAAGATCGCCAACATGTGCGACGTCGACAACGAGGCCGTCATCACCTGCAAGGACGCCCCGAGCATCTACGACATCCCGCGCGTGATCCACTCCGAAGGGCTCGACGCGTACGTGGTGCGCCGCCTCGGCCTGCCGTTCCACGACGTCGACTGGGACGGGTGGTCGCAGCTCCTCGAGCGCGTCCACCAGCCGAAGCGCCGCGTGGAGGTGGCACTCGTCGGGAAGTACATCGACCTCCCCGACGCCTACCTGTCGGTGACCGAGGCGCTCCGGGCCGGCGGATTCGCGAACGACACCAAGGTCACCATCCGGTGGGTGCCCTCCGACGACTGCCAGACTCCGGAGGGTGCCGAGGCGGCGCTCGGCGGCGTGGACGCGGTGCTCGTCCCCGGCGGGTTCGGGGTGCGCGGCATCGAGGGCAAGCTCGGTGCGCTGCGCTGGGCGCGGGAGGGCAAGGTCCCGACGCTGGGGATCTGCCTCGGCCTGCAGTCGATGGTCATGGAGTACGCGCGGACCGTCGTGGGCCTCGAGGGCGCGTCGTCGTCCGAGTTCGACCCCGCCACGCCGCACCCGGTGGTGGCCACCATGGAGGAGCAGCTGGCGATCGTCGGGGGGGCCGGCGACCTCGGCGGGACCATGCGCCTCGGCTCCTACGAGGCCGTCCTCGCCCCGGGGAGCCTCGCGTCGGAGGTCTACGGCAGCGAGCTCGTCACGGAGCGACACCGTCACCGCTACGAGGTGAACAACCTCTACCGCCAGCAGCTCGAGGAGGCAGGTCTCGTGGTGAGCGGGACGTCACCGGACTCCTCGTTGGTCGAGTTCGTCGAGCTGCCCAAGGACGTCCACCCGTACTACATCTCGACCCAGGCCCACCCGGAGTTCAAGTCGCGCCCCACGCGCGCTCACCCGCTGTTCTCAGGCCTCGTCCGCGCAGCGCTCGTCCGCCAGGACGGCTGACATGGCCACCGGGACCGCGGCCGCCGGTGGGACCGCACCCGAGGGGACGGGCATCGCGGACGTCCTGTCGCCCCGCCCGGTCCTGGAGCGGGCGACGGTCCACGAGGGTTTCGTCTTCGATCTCGTGTCGGAGACGGCTGACCTCGGCCACGGCACGGTACGCCGGGAGTTCGTGGACCATCCGGGCGCCGTCGCGGTCCTCGTCCTCGACGACGAGGACCGTGTGCTCCTGCTCAAGCAGTACCGGCACCCCGTCCGGCGTGAGCTCTGGGAGCCGCCGGCCGGCCTGCTCGACGTCGCGGGCGAGCCGGCCGTCGAGGCTGCCGCGAGGGAGCTCGCGGAGGAGGCCGACCTCGTCGCCGAGTCCTGGGACGTCCTCGTGGACTACTTCACCACCCCGGGCGGCAACAACGAGGCCCTCCGCGTCTTCCTCGCCAGAGGCGTCTCCGAGGTCCCGGAGGCCGAGCGGCACACCCGCAAGGACGAGGAGCGGGACATGGAGGCCCGGTGGGTGCCGCTCGACGACGCCGTCGCGGCGGTCCTGCGCGGGGATCTCCACAACCCCTCCGCGGTCGTCGGGATACTCGCCGCTGTCGCGTCGCGCTCGACCGGTTGGGCGACCCTGCGGCCCGCGGACACACCGTGGCCGGAGCGCCGGGGCTGACCTTTCCGACCCGAAACGCTTAAGTGGCTCCCCGTCGGCTCGGCGGGGTGCCACTGTGTCACTCGTGCAGGGTCGCACCTTCAGCCAGCGTCGGCTGGAGGGCCCCTCCACCGGTCGACACCTGGAGGAGCAACCTCTCTGGGAGCGCTCCCACCACGCAACGACGCGCGGTGCGGGCGGACGACCGATCGTCCATCGAGAGAGGAATCCTGATGCCAGGACCAACCCGACGCCGCCCGGCCTGGGCGGGGATCGCCGCGCTGGGAGCAACGTCGCTCGTCGCGCTGGCGGGGATCCAGCCCGCCGTCGCCTCGAGCACGCCGCGCGACGTGACGACCCCCGTCGACCCCGCGGCGCTCGCGACCGCCGCCGAACCATCCGGGGAGTACACCGAGCGTTTCCTCGAGCTCTACGAAGAGCTCCACGACCCCGCGAACGGCTACTTCAGCCCTCAGGGCATCCCATACCACTCGGTGGAGACCCTCATCGTCGAGGCCCCCGACTACGGGCACGAGACCACGTCCGAGGCGTACAGCTTCTGGATCTGGCTCGAGGCGGCCTACGGTCAGGCCACGGGGGACTGGGAACCGTTCAACGCCGCCTGGGAGACCATGGAGACGTACATGATCCCGCAGTCCGCGGATCAGCCCACGAGCTCCTTCTACAACCCGCAGAGCCCGGCGACCTACGCGGCCGAGCACGGTCACCCCAGCTCCTACCCGTCGGCGCTCAACCCCGGTGTCACGTCGGGGGTCGACCCCATCGGTGCCGAGCTCCGGAACACCTACGGCACGTCCGACGTGTACGGCATGCACTGGCTCGCGGACGTCGACAACATCTACGGCTTCGGAGCCTCGCCGGGGGAGGGCTGCACCAACGGTCCGTCCTCGAGCGGCACGTCCTACATCAACACCTTCCAGCGCGGTCCGCAGGAGTCCGTCTGGGAGACGATCCCGCAGCCCTCGTGCGACGAGTTCGAGTTCGGCGGCCCCAACGGCTTCCTCGACCTCTTCACCGACGACGCGACCTACGCCAAGCAGTGGAAGTACACGAACGCGCCCGACGCGGACGCCCGCGCGATCGACGCCGCCTACTGGGCGCACACGTGGGCGAGCGAGCAGGGCAAGGCCGACGAGATCGCGCCCACCGTCAGCAAGGCGGCGAAGATGGGTGACTATCTCCGGTACGCCATGTACGACAAGTACTTCAAGAAGATCGGGTGCACGAGCCCCAGCTGCCCGGCGGGGTCCGGCAAGGACAGCGCCCACTACCTCATGTCCTGGTACTACGCGTGGGGCGGCGCTCTCGACGGGTCCGCCGGATGGGCGTGGCGCATCGGCTCGAGCCCCAGCCACTTCGGCTACCAGAACCCGATGGCTGCCTGGGCGCTCTCCACGCAACCGGCGCTCCAGCCGGAGTCCCCGACCGCCGTGGGGGACTGGGAGACGAGCCTCGACCGTCAGCTCGAGTTCTACCAGTGGCTCCAGTCCGCCGAGGGCGGCATCGCCGGCGGCGCGACGAACAGCTGGGACGGTGCGTACGGCACGCCGCCCGCCGGTACCCCGACCTTCTACGGCATGGGCTACACCGAGGCTCCCGTCTACCACGACCCGCCCTCGAACGAGTGGTTCGGGATGCAGGTGTGGTCGATGGAGCGCGTCGCCCAGCTCTACTACGCGTCCGGTGACGCCCGTGCCAAGGAGATCCTCGACCGGTGGGTCCCGTGGGCCATCGCCAACACCGAGGCCACCGGTGACGCGGACTGGTCCGTGCCGTCCACACTCGAGTGGACCGGTGCACCCGACACCTGGGACCCCGCGAACCCCGGGGAGAACGACGGCCTCCACGTGGCAGTGAAGAGCCAGGGCCAGGACGTCGGCGTCGCCGGCGCGCTCGCCCGCACCCTCATGTACTACGCGGCCGGCGCCGACGACGCCGAGGCGCAGGCCGTCGCGAAGGCCCTCCTCGACGGGATCTGGGAGAACAACCGCGACGACAAGGGCGTGTCCACGACGGAGACCCGCGAGGACTTCGCACGGTTCGACGACGTCCTCACCGACACGACCACGGGCGACGGCGTGTACGTGCCCGAGGGGTGGAGCGGCACCATGCCCAACGGTGACGTCATCGAGCCCGGTGTGAGCTTCCTCGACATCCGCAGCTGGTACCTCGACGACCCCGACTGGCCCAAGGTCCAGGCGTACCTCGACGGGGGACCGGCGCCCGAGTTCAACTACCACCGGTTCTGGGCGCAGACGGCCGTGGCGACGGCTCTGGCCGACTACGACCGTCTCTTCGGCGAGTCGTCCGGCGAGCCTGACCCGGACCCCACGCCGGACCCGACGCCGGACCCCACGGACGAGCCGACCGAGGAACCGACTGAGGAGCCCACCGATGAGCCCACGGACGAGCCGACCGACCCGGCGCCGGGTGCCACGTGCGACGTCGCGTACACGACGAACGACTGGAACACCGGGTTCACCGCGTCGGTGACCATCACCAACACCGGCACCACCGCGCTGACCGGCTGGAACCTCGCCTTCCAGTTCCCCGCCGGCCAGCAGATCACCCAGGCCTGGTCCAGCCAGGCCACCCAGAGCGGTGACCAGGTCACCCTGACCAACGCCGGCTGGAACGGGACCCTCGCACCTGGGGCCAGCACCACCCTCGGGTTCAACGGCACCCACGGCGGCACCAACACCGCACCCACGACCTTCACGGTCAACGGCACCACCTGCGACTAGCACCACCACCGGCGAGGCACCGCCCCGCCCACCACAGGAGCCGTGGTCCCACCCAGGGACCACGGCTCCTTCCCATCGGGGCGCACGACGCCCACAGCACGAGACAGGACGGACGTCATGAACGGAACAGCACCACGACGATGGTCGCGGGTGGCCGCGGTCCTCGGCAGCGCGCTCGTCGCAGGGAGCCTCCTCGCTCCCGTCCTCACCGCACCGGCCTCGGCGGCCGACCGCGAACCGCTCCGCGACGCTGCGGAGCGCACGGGCCGCACCGTCGGGGTGGCCCTCGCCCCGCACCTCCTCGACGACCCCGCCTACCGGTCCGTCGCAGAGCGCGAGTTCTCCCTCGTCGTCGCCGAGAACGCGATGAAGTGGGACTCCACCGAGCCCAACCGCGGGACGTTCACGTGGGGCGGGGCGGACGAGGTCGCGCAGTTCGCGGCCGACAACGACGCCGAGCTCTACGGC
>NZ_JAEINH010000022.1 GCF_016342785.1 Sanguibacter suaedae | reverse complement strand
GCGACCCGAGCTGGTCCGCGAGGTCGGCCGCCGCGGACACCGAGCGCACGCCTGCCTCCGTCGCCGGGAACGGGACCACGAGGTACCGGCCCTCGCGGACGGCCGTGAGGTTGGCCGTCGCGGGGTTCTCCTCGAGCACCTCGATCTTGTTCTCTGCGGAGTTCCATGCCGAGTCGACGAGGACGAGGACGTCCGGGTCGGTCTCGATGGCGTTCTCCCACGAGTACGGTCCCCACGTGTCGTCGATCCCGGCGGCGACGTTCTCCAGGCCCACGGCCTCCATGACCATCTGCGGCGACCCGATCCCGCCGCCGACGTACGGGATGTCCGACCCGGACGAGTACCACAGGGCGGTGAGCCCCCGCGTGTCCGCCTCGACGTCGGCGAGCTCGGCACGCTGCGCGTCCACGAGCTCCTGCGCCGCGCCCTGGACGTCGAAGACCCCACCCACCTCGAGGATCTCCGCGAACACGTCCTCGTAGGTCAGGGGGGCTGGCTGGTAGGCGGGGTCCTTGCACGCGGACGGCGAGACGTACGTCGCCACGCCCATCGTCCCGAGGGTCTCGCGGTCGCCGGCACCCTCGGCCGTGAGGTTGGACTCCCAGCCCGCGTACACGAGGTCGGGCTCGAGCTCGAGGACGGCCTCCGAGCCCGGCACCTTGTCCGAGAGCGGCGACGCGATCGCCTCGTTGCCCTCGGCGGCGTCCGCGAGCCACTCCGCGACGGGCCCGTCCGGGTAGGCGGTGCCCACGACGCGGTCGCCGAGCCCCAGCGCGAGGAGCATCTCCGTGGTGCTCGACTTGATCGTCACGACGCGCTCCGGGGCGGCGTCGACCGTCACCTCCACGCCGCAGTTGTCGAGGGTCAGCGGGTAGCCCGTGGTCGCTGCGCCACCCGCGGTCGTCGCGGACGGCGACGGCTCGTCCGACGCCGACCCGTCGGGCGAGCAGGCGGCCAGCGCGACGCCCAGCGTCACGACGAGACCGAGGACAGGGAGGGCGCGAGCGGTCGATGGAGCGAGGGGCACGAAGGATCTCCGGAGGTCAGCGGGACGGCGACGGGGGTGCGGCATCAGCGCACCAGGAGACCAGCGGGCCAGAGCGGAGCCCGCGCCACCGGACCAGATCGGGCCCGGGATCACGACGAACGATACCCTCGCCGCACCGGGCGGCGCAGCCCGCCCCAGCCCGCTCCGAGCTGCGCCAGACCGCCCGGTCCCGCCCCGGTCAGCCGTTCGAGGCCGCTCCGATCTCCTTGTCGCGCGCGATCGTCGAGCTCACCCCGTGGACCACCGTGGAGAGGAACCCGCGGTCCTCGAGCGCGAGGAGCCCGGCCACCGTCGTCCCGCCGGGGGAGCACACGGTGTCGATGAGGTCCCACGGCGAGCTCTCCGACTCGAGGACCATGCGGGCGCTCCCCAGGACGGCCTGCGCCGCGATGCTCGTCGCCAGGGCCTTGGGCATCCCGGCCTTGACCGCGCCCCGGGCGAGGGAGTCGACGAAGAGATAGGCGAACGCCGGTGCGCTCCCGGCGATCGCCGTGAACGCCGAGAACTGCGACTCGTCGAGCTCCCACGCCTCGCCCACGGCCCGGAACATCCCGAGCACGAGCTCCACGTCCTCGCGCGACGCCGCGGTGTTGCCCGCCACGGCCGCGCACCCCTCACCGACGGTCGCGTTGACGTTCGGCATGACGCGCACCACCGGACCCGGGCCGCCCGTCGTCGCCAGGAGCCCCTCGAGGCGCTCGATGGACGTGCCCGCCGCCACCGACACGACGACCCTGCGGCGGTCCGCGATCCGCTCGGCCAGCCCGGGCACCACCGAGGGGAGCACCTGCGGCTTGAGGGCCAGCACCACGACGTCGGCGACGTCGACGAGCTCCTCCGGCGACGCCGCCGTGCGCACGCCCAGCTCCTCGGCCAGCGCCTCGCACTTGTGCGCGTTGCGGTCGTGCACGACGATCTCCGACGCGGGGAGCGAACCGTCGGCCACCACCCCCCGCACGATCGCGGTCGCCATGTTCCCGGTGCCGATGAATCCGACGGTCATCTCAGCTCGTCTCTCGTGGGGTGCAGGGGTCGGGGTCTACCGTAAGGGCCCATGACGACCACGAGCACGACCGACGGACCGACCCTGCGAGCCGTCGTCACAGGCGCCTCCTCCGGCATCGGTGCAGCCACCGTCCGACGCCTGCGGTCCGAGGGGTGGGCCGTCGTCGCCGTCGCACGGCGCGGCGAGCGGCTCGCGGCGCTCGCGGACGAGACGGGTGCCGAGGTGGTCGTCGCGGACGTCACCGACGCGGACGACGTGTCGCGCCTCGCCGCCACCGTCGTCGCGGGCGGCCCGGTCCACGCCCTGGTGAACAACGCCGGCGGCGCTCTCGGGGCCGACCCGGTCGAGCACGGCGACGTCGCCGGCTGGCGCGCCATGTACGAGACGAACGTCCTCGGGACCCTCGCGGTCACCCAGGCGTTCCTGCCCGCGCTGCGCGACTCGGGGCGCGGCGACGTCGTGGTGCTCACCTCGACCGCGGCGCACGACACGTATCCCGGGGGCGGGGGCTACGTCGCCGCGAAGCACGCGGAGCGCGTCATCGCCTCGACCCTGCGCCTCGAGCTCGTCGGCGAGCCGCTGCGCGTCATCGAGATCGCCCCCGGCATGGTGCGGACCGAGGAGTTCTCCCTGAACCGCTTCGCCGGGGACGCCGCGCGGGCCGACGCCGTCTACGCCGGGGTCGACGAGCCGCTCGTCGCGGACGACGTCGCCGACGCCGTCGTGTGGACGCTCACCAGGCCGCACCACGTGAACATCGACTCGATGATCGTCCGGCCACGGGCGCAGGCGTCCAACACGGTCGTGGCGCGCGGCTGACGCGCGGTCACCACCGCCCGGGATCTTGCGCTCCGGCACCGCGCGGTGGCAGAGTTCTCCCGTGACCACCACCCTGCCGACCGCCGCCCGCGCCCGTCGCGCGCACGCCGTCGTCGTGGTCACCCGCGCCGCGTGTTGTTGAGGCCCCTGCCTCCGACCCGCCAGCGCCGCTCCACGGGCACGACCCTCCGGACCCCCGTCCGACGTGCCGTCCCGAGCGGGCCCCTCCAGCCCCAAGGACCCACCATGGTCACGCTCGACGTCCTCACCTCCGCCCCCCTCACCGTCGAGATGCTCGTCGCACGAGACATCTCCGCCTACACCGAGCGACTCCAGGCCCGGCAGCGCGCTAGCATGGACGCACAGGCGTCGACCCGGCCATCACCGGCGAGCCTCCGGAAGAACGGGATGCGCGACCTCGCCGCACGGCGGGCGTCGCACCCCCAGTAGAACCGGACGGGTGGCCCGTCACAGCCGGCACGAGTGGTCACCGGCGGCGCCGGCGGCAAGCGGGGTGGTACCGCGGCACGACGCGAAGGCGTCGACGTCGTCCTCGCACGGATCGAGCACCGCCCGGACCACCCGCACGAGGAGCCGCACCATGTCACCGACCGCCGAGTCCGCCTACCCGCTGCACCGCCCGACGGAGTCCGGCGTGCCCGCCTCCCCGCACCTGCCCTCCATCGAGGAGGACGTCCTCGCGCACTGGGCGCAGGACGGCACCTTCGCGGCGTCCGTCGAGGCGCGCCCCGCGGGCGACGACGGCTCCAACGAGTTCGTCTTCTACGACGGGCCCCCCTTCGCCAACGGGCTCCCGCACTACGGGCACCTGCTCACCGGGTACGCCAAGGACGTCGTCCCGCGCTACCGGACCATGCGCGGGCAGCACGTCGAGCGGCGCTTCGGGTGGGACACCCACGGTCTGCCGGCCGAGCTCGAGGCCGAGCGGGTCCTCGGCATCACCGACAAGGCGCAGATCGAGGCCATGGGCATCGACGCCTTCAACGCGGCGTGCCGCGAGTCGGTCCTGCGGTACACGGGGGAGTGGCAGCAGTACGTCACGCGCCAGGCGCGCTGGGTGGACTTCGAGAACGACTACAAGACGCTCGACGTGACGTTCATGGAGTCCGTCGTGTGGGCGTTCAAGCAGCTGTACGACAAGGGCCTCGCGTACGAGGGGTACCGCGTCCTGCCGTACTGCTGGCGCGACGAGACGCCCCTGTCCAACCACGAGCTCCGCATGGACGACGACGTCTACCAGTCCCGGCAGGACCCGGCCCTCACCGTCGGCGTCCGTCTCGAGACCGGCGAGCTGGCGCTCGTGTGGACGACGACGCCGTGGACGCTGCCGTCCAACCTCGCCATCGCCGTGGGACCGGACGTCGAGTACGTCGTCGTCGCGCCCGGCAGCGGGTCGGCCCTCGCCGGGCAGGAGGTCGTGCTCGGTGCCGCCCGCCTGGCCGCCTATGCCAAGGAGCTCGGGGAGGACGCGACGGTGCTGCGCACCGTGACCGGGGCCGAGCTCGCCGGACGCCGCTACACGCCGCCCTTCGACTACTTCGCCGACGACGCGGACAACGCGGCCGCCCACCACGTCCTCACCGCCGACTTCGTGACCACCGAGGACGGCACGGGCCTCGTGCACCTCGCGCCCGCCTTCGGTGAGGACGACATGGCGGTGTGCCAGGAGGCCGGGATCTCCACCGTCGTCACCGTCGACGCCCGCGGCCGCTTCACGCCGCTCGTGCCCGACTACGTGGGCCAGCAGGTGTTCGACGCCAACCCGCACGTCATCAAGGACCTCAAGGAGGGCACCGGTCCGCTCGCACGGACCGACGCCGCGCGTCGTGCGGTCGTCGTGCGCCACGAGACGTACCAGCACTCCTACCCGCACTGCTGGCGCTGCCGGAACCCCCTCATCTACAAGGCGGTCTCCAGCTGGTTCGTGCGCGTCACCGAGATCCGTGACCGCATGGTCGAGCTCAACCAGGACATCACCTGGACGCCCGAGCACATCAAGGACGGGCAGTTCGGCAAGTGGCTCGCCGGCGCCCGCGACTGGTCCATCTCGCGCAACCGGTACTGGGGCACGCCCATCCCCGTGTGGGTGAGCGACGACGACGCCTACCCGCGCACCGACGTGTACGGCTCCATCGCCGAGCTCGAGGCCGACTTCGGGGTCGAGGTCACCGACCTCCACCGGCCGTTCATCGACGAGCTCACCCGGCCCAACCCGGACGACCCCACGGGCCGGTCGACCATGCGCCGCATCCCCGACGTCCTCGACGTCTGGTTCGACTCGGGGTCCATGCCGTTCGCCCAGGTCCACTACCCCTTCGAGAACGCCGACTGGTTCGAGCACCACTACCCGGGCGACTTCATCGTCGAGTACATCGGTCAGACGCGCGGCTGGTTCTACACGCTGCACGTCCTCGCGACGGCGCTCTTTGACCGGCCCGCGTTCCGCAACGCCGTCTCGCACGGCATCGTCCTCGGGTCCGACGGCCGGAAGATGAGCAAGTCGCTGCGCAACTACCCGGACGTCTCCGAGGTGCTCGACCGCGACGGGTCCGACGCGATGCGCTGGTTCCTCATGAGCTCGCCGATCCTGCGCGGCGGCAACCTCGTCGTCACGGAGGAGGGCATCCGCGACTCCGTCCGTCAGGTCCTCCTCCCCGTGTGGAGCACGTACTACTTCTTCACGCTGTACGCCGGGAGCGCGAACGGTGGCGCCGGGTACCGTGCCCGACGCGTCACCGCGGCCGAGGTCGACGGGCTCGCCGACATGGACCGCTACCTCCTCGCTCGCACGGGCGACCTCGTCCGGGTCGTCGAGGCCCAGATGGACGCGTTCGACATCGCCGGCGCGTGCGAGAGCGTGCGCGACCACCTCGACGTCCTCACCAACTGGTACGTGCGCACCCAGCGCGACCGGTTCTGGCAGGAGGACGAGGACGCCTTCAACACGTTGTGGACGGGCCTCGAGACGCTGACCCGTGTCATGGCCCCGCTCGCACCGCTGCTCTCCGAGGAGGTCTGGCGCGGCCTCACCGGAGAACGGTCCGTGCACCTCACGGACTGGCCGTCCACCGACGACGACGTCCTCGCCCCAGCCCCGGACCTCGTCACCGCCATGGACCGCGTCCGGTCCGTCGTCTCCGTGAGCCTCGGGCTGCGCAAGGCCCACCGGCAGCGCGTGCGTCAGCCCCTGGCGCGGCTCACCGTCGCGCTGGCCGACCCGGAGGCCCTCGCGCCCTACGCGGCGCTCCTCGCGGCGGAGCTCAACGTCAAGGAGGTCGACCTCGTCACCCTCGGCGACGGCGCGGCAGCGCGGTTCGGCATCTCCCAGCGTCTGAGCGTCAACGCCCGGGCCGCCGGACCACGCCTGGGGCGCGGCGTCCAGGCGGCCATCAAGGCCGCCAAGGCCGGCGCCTGGTCGCAGGCCGACGACGGCACCGTCGTCGTGACGACCGACGCCGGGGACGTCGCCCTGCTCGAGCCCGAGTACGAGCTCGAGACCGTCGTCGGTGGTGATGCGGACGCGCAGGCCGACGCCGCCGCAGCCGTCCTCGCCGGCGGCGGGTTCGTCGTCCTCGACCTCGCGCTCACCGACGCCCTCCGCGCCGAGGGGTACGCCCGCGACGTCGTCCGCGACGTCCAGGACGCCCGCAAGGCCGCGGGTCTCAACGTCGGGGACCGCATCGTGCTCGAGCTCGCCGTCCCCGAGGAGTGGGTCGCGGCGGTCGAGGAGCACCGGTCCCTCGTCGCCACCGAGACCCTCGCCGTGCGGGTCGACGTCACGTCGAGCACCACGTCGGAGCGCACCGTCGCCGTCTCGAGGGCCGACGCATGAGCAGCCGCACGAACGGACGACGCCGCGACCAGGGCCCCGAGGTCCCGCCGGAGGTGAAGGCCGAGCTCGACGACGTCTACCGGAGCATCATCGCCCGGGCGCCCGAGCACGACATCGACCCCACCCTCGACCGGGTGCGGCAGGTCTGCGAGCTCCTCGGGGACCCGCAGAAGGCGTTCCGGACGATCCACGTGACCGGCACCAACGGGAAGACGTCCACCGCCCGGATGACCGAGCGCCTCGTGCGCGAGCACGGGCTGCGGACCGGGCGGTTCACCAGCCCGCACCTGACCTCCGTGACGGAACGGATCGCCATCGACGGCGAACCGCTGAGCGCCGAGCGCTTCATCGAGGTCTGGAAGGACGTCGCGCCCTACGTCGAGATGGTCGACGAGTCCTCGGAGGCCGCCGGGGGGCCGCGCCTGTCCTTCTTCGAGGTGCTCACCGTGATGGCCTTCGCCGCCTTCGCGGACGCTCCCGTCGACGTCGCCGTCGTCGAGGTGGGGCTCGGCGGTCTGTGGGACTCGACCAACGTCGTCGACGCCGAGATCGCGATCATCACCCCCGTCGCCCTCGACCACCAGAAGTGGCTCGGGGACACCGTCGAGGAGATCGCCGCCCAGAAGGCGGGCATCGTCAAGGACGGGGCCACCCTCGTCCTCGCCCAGCAGACGCCGCTCGTCGAGGACGTCGTCGTCGAGGCCGCGTCGGCCCGTGGTGCGCACGTCCTGCGCGAGGGCACGGACCTCGAGGTCGCCGAGCGCTTCCCGGCGGTCGGCGGGCAGCTCATGAGCCTGCGCACCCCGGCCGGTCTGTACACCGAGATCTTCATGCCCGTCCACGGGGCGCACCAGGCGCACAACGCGCTCCTCGCCCTCGCGGCGACCGAGGCGCTCGTGTCCGGCGGCGGGGCGCTCGACGGGGACGTCGTGGGGGCGGCGTTCGACGCGATGGACAGCCCCGGTCGCCTCGAGGTCGTCCGGCGCAGCCCGACGATCCTCGTCGACGCGGCGCACAACCCCGCCGGTGCGCAGGCCCTCGTCGGCGCCCTCGAGGAGTCGTTCGACTTCACGCGGCTCGTGGGCGTCGTCGGCATCCTCGCGGACAAGGACGCCGAGACCATCCTGTCTCTCCTCGAGCCGGTGCTCGCCGAGGTGGTCGTCACGCAGTCCGGCTCGGTGCGGTCCCACGACGTCGACGACCTCGAGGAGATCGCGCGCGAGATCTTCGGCGAGGAGCGCGTCCACAACGTCGCACGGCTGGACGTGGCGCTCGACGTCGCCGCCGCCCGCGCGGAGAGCGAGGACCTGGTGGGCGTCGGCACGGGGACCGGGGTCCTCGTCACGGGGTCGGTCGTGCTCGCGGCCGAGGCGAGGATCCTCCTCGGCCGGGGCTGAGGCGGGGGTCGGCCTCGACCGACGGGTGTCGCCGACGGGTGCTTGAATGGCAGGAGCGCCCCATCGACCGGTGGTCCGCCGGCGAGACCCGAGGAGACGCGCCGTGAAGAAGCTCATCAACGACCCCCGTGACGTCGTCAGCGAGTCCGTCGAGGGCCTGGTCCTCGCGCACGAGGACATCCTCGAGCTGCGCACCGATCCGCTGCTCGTCGTGCGCCGCGGTGGTGCTCGCCCCGGGAAGGTCGGCCTCGTCTCCGGGGGTGGGGCAGGACACGAGCCCCTCCACGCGGGTCTCGTCGGCACGGGCATGCTCGACGTCGCGGTCCCCGGGGCGATGTTCACGTCTCCCACTCCCGACCAGGTGCAGCCCGGGCTCGCCGCAGCCGACGGGGGATCGGGCGTCCTCGTGATCGTCAAGAACTACACGGGCGACGTGATGAACTTCGAGACCGCCGTCGAGCTCGCCGAGGCCGAGGGGGCCGAGGTCGCGAGCGTCCTCGTGGACGACGACGTCGCCGTCGAGGGATCGACGTTCACGGCGGGCCGCCGGGGCGTCGCCGGGACGCTCGCGGTGGAGAAGATCGCCGGTGCGGCGGCCGAGCGCGGCGACGACCTCGCGTCCGTCGCGGCGGTCGCGCGGCGCGTGGTGTCCCAGGTGCGCTCCATGGGCGTGGCGCTCGTCGCGGGGACCGTCCCGCACGTCGGGCGCCCCGGTTTCGACCTCGGGGACGACGAGATCGAGCTGGGCGTCGGGATCCACGGCGAGCCGGGCCGCAGGCGGGTCGCGATGGCCCCGGCGGACGCCGTGACGGACATGCTCCTCGAGCCGGTCGTCGACGACCTCGACCTCGTGACCGGCGACGATGTGTTGCTGTTCGTTAACGGAATGGGCGGGACGCCGCTGTCGGAGCTCGCGGTGGTCTATCGTCGGGCTCGCCGGCGCCTCGAGGACAGGGGTGTCCGCGTCGCTCGGTCACTGGTGGGAAGCTACGTGACGTCCCTCGACATGCAGGGTGCGTCGGTGACCGTGCTACGGCTCGATGACGAGCTCCTCTCGCTCTGGGACGCACCCGTGCACACGGCTGCGCTCCGGTGGTGAGACGGGTGCGCAGCGAGCTGCGCCCCGGGGGTCCGGCACGAGATGTCGAGTGGGAGGCTGGGGCAGGCATGGCGTTGGACGTGGCATGGGCGCAGCGATGGGCTCGGCAGACCGCCGAGTCGATCTCGGAGGCCAAGAGCACGCTGATCGACCTCGACCGGGAGATCGGGGACGGCGACCACGGGGAGAACCTCGACCGTGGGTTCCAGGCCGTCGTCACCAAGCTCGACGCGCTCGAGGCGTCGCCGGAACACATCAGCGACGTCCTGCGGCTCGTCGCCACGACGCTCATGTCCTCCGTGGGCGGTGCCTCGGGGCCGCTGTACGGCACGGCATACCTGAGAGCCGCGAAGGTCACCGGCCTGGCCGAGCTCGACGCCCACGGGGTCGTCGCCCTCCTCGAGGGTGCGCTCGAGGGCATCGCCGCACGGGGCAGGGCCGTCCCGGGCGAGAAGACCATGGTCGACGCGTGGTCACCCGCCGTCGACGCCGCGGTCGGGGCCGCCGGACGTGGCGCGAGCCCGGTCGAGGTGCTCGTCGCGGCGGCCGACGCCGCGGCCGAGGGAGCGCGCTCGACCGGGCCGCTCGTCGCCACGAAGGGGCGGGCCAGCTACCTCGGGGAGCGGAGCGCCGGCCACGAGGACCCGGGCGCCACGTCGAGCGCGATCATCCTCCGGGCGGCGGTGCTCGCGGCGACGGCGCCGGAGCACGACCCGCCCACGGGAGACCGTCCCGACGTGTCGACGGCCGACGAGGAGGGCGCCTCGTGACCGCCCCCGTGGGCATCGTCCTCGTGTCGCACTCGCAGGCCCTCGCTGCCGGCGTCGTGGACCTCGCCGCCCAGATGGCGCCGGACGTCCTCATCGTCCCTGCGGCGGGGACCGACGACGGCGGGCTCGGCACGGGCTTCGACCGCGTGCTCGCCGGTGTGGAGCGTGCGCTCGGGGAGTGCGAGGAGGTGCTGGTCCTCGCGGACCTCGGGTCGGCGGTCCTCATGGCCGAGAGCGTCCTCGACGCGCTCGGGGAGGACCGGGCGGCGCGCGTCCGGCTCGCGGACGCGCCGTTCGTCGAGGGCACGGTGGCCGCAGCCGTCACCGCCCACGGCGGCGCCGGGCTGGTCGAGGTCCTCGCGTCCGCGGAGGCGGCGGGCGGGACGTTCGCCCGGGCGGGGCGCGGGCGCGCCGCCGACGGTGCGCCGGCCGGGAGCGGTGCACCGGCGGACGGCAGCGGGTCGACGGGGGCCGGCCACGAGCGGGGCGCTCGGCGGGCCCGGCTCCGCAACCCGCTCGGCCTGCACGCACGGCCCGCCGCGGTGCTCGCACGGTCGGTCGCGGCGTTCGACGCCCGGGTGGCGATCGACGGGGCGAACGCGGCGAGCGTCCTCGAGCTCATGAAGCTCGGCGTGGTCGGTGGCCACGAGGTGGAGATCCGGGCGGAGGGACCGCAGGCGGAGGAGGCCCTGGACATGGTCGTGGCGGCGATCGAGGGAGGGTTCGGCGAGGCTCCGCCGCTGGACGCCCGGCTGCAGTGATCTTGCACACGCAGTAAAATTGCATTGACTGTAAATGTGCACGGGACGTAAGTTCTCTTCCGTGCCCACCACACCCGAACCCCCGGCGAGCTCCGGCCTGCGCGAGCGCAAGAAGGCAGCCCGTCGCGACGCGCTCATCGACGCCAGCCACGAGCTCGTGCGGGAGCACGGGCTCGACCACGTGACCGTCGAGATGATCTGCGACGCCGTCGGCGTCTCGTCGAGGACCTTCTTCAACTACTTCGACTCCAAGGCGGACGCGGTCCTCGGCATCAAGCCGTGGGCGCTGCCCGCCGACGTCGCGGACGCCTTCGCTGCAGGCGGGCCCACCGGCAGGCTCCTGCCCGACTGCGGCACCCTTGTCGAAGGCATCCTCACGGACCCGCCCGTGGACCACGCGCGGCTCGCCGTGGTGCTCGAGCTCGCCGGTCGTGAGCCGGCGCTCGTCGTCCGGCAGATGGCCGCGTTCGAGGAGCACCGCCTCCACATCGAGGCCCTCGTCGCCCGCCGCACCGGGGCAGCCGCACCCGGCCCGCGCGAGGCCACACTGGCCGCCGTCGTCATGCTCATGACCCGGGCCGCATTCGTCCACTGGGACGCCGCCGGGTGCGGCTCCGTCCCGCTCGACCACCTGCCCGCCGTCGTCGAGGAGCTCACCGGGCTCGTCAACGACGCCTGACGACGCCCGCGCCCGGAGCGCAGGCGCCGACATCGCTCCGCCCTCATATCCCCAGAGAAGGTCCACCCATGGCATCCGCCACTCCCGTCGCCACCGGCGCGACCGCCGACAAGCCGCTCGTCGTCCTCGACCAGCGCACCGTCTGGCTGATCTTCGGCGCGCTCCTCGCGTCGATGTTCCTGTCCTCCCTCGACCAGTCCATCCTCGGCACGGCTATGCCGACGATCGTCGGCGAGCTCAGCGGTGTCGAGCACCAGGGCTGGCTCATGACCGCCTACATCCTGGCGATCGCGATCGTCATGCCCCTCTACGGCAAGTTCGGCGACCTCTGGGGTCGCCGGTGGCCGTTCCTCGTCGCCATCGGCCTGTTCACCGTCGCCTCCGCCGGCGCGGGCATGGCGCAGAGCTTCGGCGAGCTCGTCGCATGGCGCGGTGTCCAGGGTCTCGGGGGAGGCGGGCTGATGATCCTGTCGCAGGCGATCATCGCCGACATCGTCCCCGCCAAGGACCGTGGCAAGTACATGGGGCCCATGGGTGCTCTCTTCGGGATCTCGGCCGTGATCGGCCCGCTGCTCGGTGGGCTGTTCACCGACCACGCCGACTGGCGCTGGTGCTTCTGGATCAACATCCCCATCGGGATCGCGGCGTTCGTCGTCGCCTGGCGCACGCTCAAGCTGCCCACGCACCGCTCGGGTCGCAAGATCGACTGGGCGGGGATCTTCTTCATGGTCGTCGCGACGTCCGGCCTGGTCCTCGCCACGAGCTACGAGAGCTGGAGCGGCCAGGACGAGCTCGACTTCTCGGACCGGGGCCTCCAGGCGCTCACCGCCGTGACGGTCCTCGCGATCATCGCCTTCGTCCTCGTGGAGCGTCGTGCCGAGGAACCGCTCATCCCCCTCCACCTGTTCAAGAACCGGACGTTCGCGATCTCGACGTCGGTCGGCTTCGTCATCGGCATGGGCATGTTCGCCGCCCTGAGCTTCCTTCCCACCTTCCTGCAGATGTCCTCCGGCGCCGGGGTCACCGAGTCCGGGTTCCTCATGCTCCCGATGATGGTGGGGATGATGACCACGGCGATCGGCTCCGGTCTGCTCATCTCCCGCACGGGACGCTACCGGCGGTACCCGATCGTGGGCATGGCCGTCGCGACCCTGGGTCTCGTGGCGCTCACGCAGATCTCCGGCGACACGTCCCTCATCGCCTTCTCGGCCATCCTCGTGGTCCTCGGGGCCGGCCTCGGTCTCGTCATGCAGACGATCGTGCTCGCCGTGCAGAACGCCGTGGACCCCAAGGAGATCGGGACGGCCACGAGCTCCAACAACTTCTTCCGCGAGATCGGCGCCGCCGTCGGCATCGCCCTCTTCTCCACGATCTTCACCCGCCGCCTGTCGGAGAACCTCGGGGCGGTCGCCGTCTCGGTCCCGCCGGAGCAGGCCGCGCTCCTCAACCCCGAGGGCGTGACCCCCGGCGCGGTCCAGTCGTTCCCGGAGCCACTGCAGTCGGGCGTCATCGACGGCTTCGCCGAGGCCCTCGCACCGGCATTCTGGTACCTCGTCCCGCTCCTCGCCGTCGGGTTCGTCCTCACGCTCTTCCTCCGGGAGATCGCCCTGTCGAACGAGGCGGGGATGGTCGCCCGTGGCGAGGCCGTCGCCGGTGGCGCGTCGGCGCCCGGTGCGCAGGCGGTCGCCTCCGGCGACGAGGCGTTGGCCGTCGACCCGACGGACGACGCCGAGGAGCGGGACGCGTCGGTATCCTCGAGGACGTGACCTCACCCTCCTCCCACGACGACAGCGGACCGTCCTCCTCGCCGGAGGGCGGTCCGCGGATCGTCCGCAAGCCGTCGGCGAAGGCGCAGTTCGCGTCGACCATGCTCCTGCTGCAGGCCTTCGTCGTGTTCTTCGCCACGCTCGTCGCCTACCGTCTGGTGGACGCCCCGCCCGAGCTCGTGTGGGGGACCGGTGGCGTCCTCGCCGTCGTCCTCGTCGTCCTCAGCCGGACGGTCAAGGTGCCAGGCGGGTATGTCGCGGGCTCAGCGGTGCAGGTGCCGTTCGTCGCCATCGGCCTCGTCGTGCCGCTCATGATCCCGGTCGCCGTCGTCTTCGTCGGGCTGTGGGTGGTCTCCCTGTGGCTCGGTGCCAAGATCGACCGTGAACGTGCCGAGTACGACGCCGCGCACCCCGACGAGGCCCCCAACGTCCCCTGATCGCGGTCACCGCGAGGGCGCGGCAGCTCAGCCGCTAGGGTTTGACGCATGACAACCACAGGCACCACCGCTGTCTCCCGCACGCTCGTCCTCGTCAAGCCGGACGGTGTCCGGCGCGGTCTCTCCGGTGAGATCCTGCGACGCATCGAGGCCAAGGGCTACACCCTCGTGGCCGTCGAGCTCACGCACGCCACGGACGAGCTCCTCGCCCAGCACTACGCCGAGCACGAGGGCAAGCCGTTCTACGCGCCGCTCGTCGAGTTCATGAGGTCCGGCCCGGTCCTCGCGGTCGTCGCCGAGGGGCAGGGCGTCATCCCGGGCTTCCGGTCGCTCGCCGGGGCCACGGATCCGACGGCCGCCGCCCCGGGGACCATCCGCGGCGACCTCGGTCGCGACTGGGGCCTCAAGGTCCAGCAGAACCTCGTCCACGGCTCCGACTCCGAGGAGTCGGCCGCCCGCGAGATCGGCCTGTGGTTCCCCAACCTCTGAGCACCGCCCCACTACGCTCGACCCCGTGCACCTCAAGACACTGACTCTGCGCGGGTTCAAGTCGTTCGCGTCGGCGACCACCCTGCGCTTCGAGCCCGGGGTGACCTGCGTCGTCGGACCCAACGGCTCCGGCAAGTCGAACGTCGTCGACGCCCTCGCGTGGGTCATGGGGGAGCAGGGCGCCAAGACCCTGCGCGGCGGCAAGATGGAGGACGTGATCTTCGCCGGCACGTCCGGGCGGCCACCGCTCGGACGTGCCGAGGTCTCGTTGACCATCGACAACACCGACGGTGCCCTGCCCATCGAGTACGCCGAGGTGACCATCACCCGGACGCTCTTCCGCAACGGCGGCTCCGAGTACGCGATCAACGGGTCGTCGTGCCGCCTGCTCGACATCCAGGACCTCCTGTCCGACTCCGGCCTCGGCCGCGAGATGCACGTCATCGTCGGCCAGGGGCAGCTCGACGCCGTCCTGCGCGCGACGCCGGAGGACCGCCGCGGCTTCGTCGAGGAGGCCGCAGGCGTCCTCAAGCACCGCAAGCGCAAGGAGAAGGCTCTCCGCAAGCTCGACTCCATGCAGGGGAACCTCGCCCGGCTGGGGGATCTCACCGCGGAGGTGCGACGCCAGCTGGGGCCCCTGGGCCGTCAGGCCGAGGTGGCCCGCCGTGCCGCCACCGTCCAGTCCGACCTCCGGGACGCCCGCGCGCGACTGCTCGCCGACGACCTAGCGCAGGCGCTGGCGACCCTCGAGCAGGAGGCCGCCGACGAGGCCGCCCTCGTCGAGCGGCGCACCCGCGCGGAGTCGGACCTCGGCAGTGCCCGGGACCGCCTGGTGGCGCTCGAGGCCCGGGCCGCCGTCGTGGGCCCCGCCCTCGTCGCGGCGAACGACTCCTGGTACCGGTTGACCTCCGTGCGAGAACGCGTCGCCGGTCTGCGCGCGCTCGCCGCGGAACGCGTGCGGCTCCTCGGGACACCCGCACCGCCACCCGGCGACCAGGACCCGCGCGACCTCGAGGCGCAGGCCCGTCGTGTGCGTGCCGCGGAGGCCGAGCTCTCCGAGGAGGTCGGGCGGCACCGCGGCGCGCTCGAGCAGGCCGTCGCCGCGCGCACCGGCGCGGAGGCCGACGCGACCACTGCCGACCGTGCTCTGACTGCTCTCGTCCGGGCTGCCGCCGACCGCCGCGAGGGCGTGGCGCGTCTCGCCGGGCAGGTCGCCGCCCGACGCTCACGCATCGAGGCCGGCGAGGCCGAGCTCGGGCGCCTCCGCGCGTCACTCGCGGAGGCCGAGAGCCGCCGGGAGGCGGCCGCCGCCGAGCTCGCGACCCTCGAGGAGCAGGTGGGCGCGGCCCAGGAGGGTGAGGAGGACCTCGACGCCGACCACGAGGACGCCGCGGCCCTCCTCACGGGGCTCGACGCCCGCGTCACGGCCCTCGACACCGCCCGGCAGCGCGCCGAGCAGGACCTGGCGGCGTGGACGGCCCGTGCGGAGGCGCTCGACCTGAGCCTCGAGCGCAAGGACGCCGCGGGCGTCCTCCTCGCGGACGAGGCCTCGACGGGCGTCGTCGGGTCCATGGCGACGATGCTCACCGTCGACGCAGGATTCGAGGACGCCGTCGCCGCGGCCCTCGGCCTCCACGCGGAGGCCGTCGCCGTGGGGTCCGTCGCGGATGCGGTGGACGCGCTGCGGATGCTCCGCACCGAGGACGCCGGTCGCGCCACGCTCGTGGTCGCAGGAGAGCCCGCCGGGACGCCGGACGACGGCCGTCGGGCCGTTCTTCCGGGCGGGGCCGTCGAGGTGCTGTCCGTGGTCCGGTGCGCACCCGCGGTGCGCGGGACCCTCGAGATCCTCCTCGAGGGGGTGGTCGTCGTCGACGACCTCGCTGAGGCGCGGGCCGTCCTCGCCCGGCGGCCCGACCTCGTCGTCGTCACCCGCGACGGGGACCTCCTCGCGGAGCACAGGGCGAGCGGCGGCTCGCGGTCGGCCCCGAGCGTCCTGCACCTCCAGGCCGCGCGCGACGAGGCTCAGGTGGAGATCGACGCCGCACGTGCGCGGCTCGTCGAGGACGCGCAGGAGCGGGGTGCCCTCCTCGAGGCCAGACGGGCCGCGCAGGAGAGGTACGACGTGACGCTCGGGCGGCTCGACGAGTCCGACGCGCAGATCGCGGCGGTCGGCGAACGGCTGGGGCACCTCGGGGCCACCGTGCGCGGCGCGGTCGCCGAGGCCGAGCGCATCGCCCGGCAGATCACCCTCGTGCAGACCACGGCGGCCGAGGACCGGGAGGGTCTCGCCGAGCTCGAGGAGCGCCTCGACGCCGCCCAGGAGGAGCCCGCCGACGCACGGACCGCGCTCGAGACCGCGACCGAGGATCGCGACCGCAGGGCGCAGGAGGCGGTCGACTCCCGTGCCCGGGAGACGGAGGCGAGGCTCACGCTGCGCACCGCGGAGGAGCGGGAGAGGGCGCTCGCCGGGCGCGCCCAGGGGCTCGAGCGGGCGGCGGTGGCCGCCCGCGCCGCGCGGGAGGCCGCGGCGGCGCGCGAGGCCGAGCGGGCCAGGGGAGCGGCGACCGCGGCGGGGGTGCACGCCGCGACGGAGCACGTCCTCGCGGCGATCGACGCGTCGCTGGTGCTCGCCGCGACCGAGCGCGACCGGGCCGACGCGGACCGCCGCGCCGTCGACGCGGACCTCGTGGCGGCTCGCAGCGAGGCGGACGCGCTCACCGCGTCCCTCCGGGAGATCACCGACGCGGCGCACCGCGACGAGGTCGCCCGCACCCAGCGGCAGCTGCGCGTCGAGCAGCTGCAGGCCCGCTCCGTCGACGACCTCGGGATCGACCCCGTGGTCCTCGTCGACGAGTTCGGCCCGCACCGGCCGGTGCCGTCCGCCGGGGACGGCGGAGACAGCAGGACCGGAGAGGACACGGACGGCGGCGACGGCCCTCCCGGAGCATCCGTCGCGCCCGTAGGTCGTCCCTTCGTGCGGTCGGAGCAGGAGAAGCGCCTCCGCGCTGCCGAGCGGGCCATGGCACAGCTCGGTCGGGTGAACCCGCTCGCGCTCGAGGAGTTCGCGGCGCTCGAGGAACGCCACAAGTTCCTGTCCGACCAGCTGACGGACCTCAAGACGTCGCGCACCGACCTCCTCGAGATCGTGCGGGAGATCGACGACCGGGTGGAGCAGGTCTTCACCGAGGCCTACCGCGACACCGCGGCGCAGTTCGAACGGGTCTTCGCCACGCTCTTCCCCGGAGGGGAGGGCCGCCTCGTGCTCACCGACCCCACCGACATGCTCACCACGGGCATCGAGGTCGAGGCGCGGCCCGCGGGCAAGAAGGTGAAGCGGCTCTCGCTGCTGTCCGGGGGAGAACGGTCGCTCACCGCCGTCGCGCTCCTCGTCGCGATCTTCAAGGCCCGGCCCAGCCCGTTCTACGTCATGGACGAGGTCGAGGCCGCGCTCGACGACACGAACCTCGGCCGGCTCCTGAGCATCTTCACCGAGCTCCAGCAGGACTCCCAGCTCATCGTCGTCACGCACCAGAAGCGGACCATGGAGATCGCCGACGCGCTCTACGGCGTGACGATGCGGGGCGACGGGGTGACCACGGTCATCAGCCAGCGGGTCCGGCCCGCCTCCGACGCCGCCGACGCGGTGGCCACCGCCGACCTGTAGAGGTTTGGTGAGGGGAGCACGAGGAGATGAGGATCACGCCTGTGCGTCCCTGCGACAGGAGGGTCGAGGTGCTAACCATGGCTCATGGTCTCGCTCTACCTCTGGTCCCTCGTCGCCCTCCTCGTCGCCGGAGCCGTCCTCGCGCTCGCCGCGTGGCTCGCTCCCCGCGACCCCGCGGAGGGCAGGACCGGGCGCAGCCTCGTCTCGGACTTCCGTGCCGGCGTCCGGCCCCTCCTCGACGGCGTGCGGTCCCTCGTCGCCACGGTCCGTCGCCGCGGCGCGGCACCGGACGGGACGGCTCCCGGGACGTCCGCACCGCGCCGCGTCCCCGCCCTGCCCACGAGCCGTGGACCTGTCGGCGGGACATGGGCGCTCGACGAGGACACGCAGACCACCACCATCGACGACTTCTTCGAGGCCACCCGCACGGACGGCCCCGCCTACCTCGACTCCGCCGAGCTGGCCGACGCCCTGCACCGCCGACGCTGACGCCCACGTGGTGCGGACCCCGACGATCCTGAGAGACTTCCCCCGTGACTGATCAGCTGCCCCTGTGGATCTCCCTCGCCGTCCTCGTCCTCGGGACGCTCGGCTTCGTCGGCTACTCCTCGACCCGTGGTCGTTCCCACCGGGGCGAGCTCCCTCCGGGCACGGACACCGACGTCGACGATCCGACGACGACCGACGTGACCGAGCCCGCCCCGGACACCACGACGGGGCCGGCGGGTTCGATCACGGACGTCGTCGAGCCCCTGCTCGTCCCCGACGTCGAGGTTCCCGAGGCCCCCGCGGGCAGGCTCGCGCGCTTGCGGGACAGGCTCGCGCGGTCCGGCTCGCCCCTGGGGACACGGCTGCTGTCCGTCCTGTCCCGTGACCACCTCAGCGAGGACGACTGGGACGAGCTCGAGGAGACCCTCCTGCTCGCCGACGTCGGCGCAGGACCCGCGGGAGAGCTCATCGACGCGCTCCGGACGCGCGTGCGCGTGGAGGGTGTCAAGGACCCGGTCGGCGTGCGCTCGATGCTCCGTCAGGAGCTCGTCGCCCTCGTCGACCCGACGCTCGACAGGTCGCTCGGCACGACGCCCACCCTGGCCGAGGACGGGACCAAGACGCCGGCCGTCGTGCTCGTCGTCGGGGTCAACGGCACCGGCAAGACGACGACCGTGGGCAAGCTCACGCGCGTCCTCGTCGCCGAGGGCAGCACCGTCGTCCTGGGGGCCGCCGACACCTTCCGCGCGGCCGCCGCCGACCAGCTGACCACCTGGGGTGCACGCGTAGGCGTCGAGACCGTCCGCTCCGCCAAGGACGGCGCCGACCCGGCCTCCGTCGCCTTCGACGCCGTGCGCACCGGCAGGGCGAGGGACGCGGACGTCGTCCTCGTCGACACCGCGGGCCGCCTGCAGAACAAGGCCGGCCTCATGGACGAGCTCGGCAAGATCACCCGGGTCATCACCAAGGACGCACCCCTGACGGAGGTGCTCCTCGTCCTCGACGCGACCACCGGCCAGAACGGGCTCAACCAGGCACGCGTCTTCGCGGAGGTCGCCGGCGTCACGGGCATCGTCCTCACCAAGCTCGACGGCACCGCCAAGGGCGGCATCGTCGTCGCCGTCCAGCGGGAGCTCGGCGTCCCCGTGAAGCTCGTCGGCCTCGGCGAGGGACCCGACGACCTCGCACCCTTCGACGCCGAGGGCTTCGTCGACGCCCTGCTCCAGGGCTGACCTCCCACCGCAGCCCTGCCGCGAAACACAACGTTTACGCGGCCCGCCTCCTCGTCACCAGGGCGTAACACCTGCGCGCTCCCGCCGTAACGCGCCTCCCCGAGGGTTGTACCCGACCGGCCGCCGGGCCGGCGATGGGAGATGTGATCGATATGTTGGATACAGGAGCGACCGCGTGGATGCTGATGTCAGCATCGCTCGTGCTGCTCATGACACCAGGTCTGGCCTTCTTCTACGGCGGCATGGTCCGGAGCAAGAGCGTCCTCAACATGATGATGATGTCCTTCGGTGCGATCGCCGTCGTCGTCGTCGTGTACGTCCTGTGGGGCTGGTCGATGTCCTACGGCAGCGACATCGCCGGGATCGTCGGCAACCCGGTCGACCAGTTCGGACTCCAGGGAGCCATCTACGACGACGCCGGTGAGTTCCTCATCGACGACTACGGCGTCCCCGCCGTCGTCGGCATCGGCTTCCAGGTGACCTTCGCCATCATCACCACCGCCCTCATCAGCGGTGCCATCGCCGACCGCGTGAAGTACGGCAGCTGGCTCGTCTTCACGGGGATCTGGGTCACCCTCTCCTACTTCCCGATCGCCCACATGGTCTGGGGCGGAGGGCTCCTCTCGGGCTCCGAGGACGGCCTCGCGGCCATGATCTTCGGGACCACGGACGGCGCCGCCACGGTCGCTCCCATCGACTTCGCCGGCGGAACCGTCGTCCACATCAACGCCGGTGTCGCAGGGCTCGTCCTCGCGCTCCTCGTCGGGGCACGCAAGGGCTTCGGCAAGGAGCCCATGCGGCCGCACAACCTCCCGTTCGTCATGCTCGGTGCCGCGCTCCTGTGGTTCGGCTGGTTCGGTTTCAACGCCGGGTCGGCGTTCACCGCGGACGGCGCCGCCGGTCTGGCATGGCTCAACACCACCGTCGCCACGGCCGCCGCGATCCTCGCCTGGCTCGTCACCGAGAAGATCCGCGACGGGCACGCCACCTCCCTCGGAGCGGCCTCCGGAGTCGTCGCGGGCCTCGTCGCCATCACCCCCGCAGCCGGGTCGGTGAGCCCCATCGGCTCCCTCGCCCTCGGTGCCGTCGCCGGCGCACTGTGCGCCCTCGCGGTCGGCCTCAAGTACAGGCTCGGGTTCGACGACTCCCTCGACGTCGTCGGCGTCCACCTCGTCGGTGGGCTCGTCGGCACGATCCTCATCGGCTTCCTCGCCACCGACGGCGGCCTGCTCTACGGTGACGGTGCCAGGCTCCTGGTCGTCCAGATCGTCATCGCCCTCGTCGCCGTCCTCTTCTCCGGCGTCGTGACGCTCGTCGTCGGGCTGATCATCAAGAGCACGCTCGGATGGCGTGTGACCGAGGAGGCCGAGGTCGGCGGGATCGACCTCGCCGTCCACGGCGAGTCGGGTTACGAGACCCTCGGCGGAGGCCGGGTCATTACGGAGGTCAGGTCATGAAGCTCGTCACCGGAATCATCCAGCCGCACCGTCTCGACGACGTGAAGTCCGCCCTGGAGGCAGCAGGGGTCCGCGGGATGACCGTGAGCGAGGCGAGCGGGTACGGGCGCCAGAAGGGGCACACGGAGGTCTACCGCGGCGCCGAGTACACCGTCGACCTCGTCCCGAAGGTCCGCATCGAGGTCCTCGTCGAGGACGACGACGCGAGCGTCGTCACCGGTGTCATCGTCCAGGCCGCCCAGACCGGGAAGATCGGCGACGGCAAGGTGTGGACCGTCGCGGTCGACGACGTCGCCCGCGTCCGCACCGGCGAGCACGGCGCCCAGGCCCTCTAGCAGGAGCACCACCAGCACGCAGATCCATCGCGCGCGGCACGACGCCGGGCGCCGGCGAGGGACCGGCGACGCCCGGTCCAGGGGGCAGGAGCACCATGTCGGACCAGTCGCCCCAACCGGCGGAAGCAGCCACGACCGCGCGACCCGCGGAGGTGGCGCCCCCC
>NZ_JAEINH010000021.1 GCF_016342785.1 Sanguibacter suaedae | reverse complement strand
TGGTCGACCACGACCTGGCGGACGGCAGCGCGGCCGTCGCGGGCACGGCAGCCCAGCGGTGCCGTGACCTCGGTCTGGGACCCGTCGACGTCGTCCGGGTCGACGTCCCGACGGGGCCCGGGGCCGGGGGGCTCGAGGCGGCCGCCCGGGACGCCCGCTACGCGGCGCTCGACGCCGCCGCCGACAGGCACGGGGCCGTCGCGATCCTCCTCGGTCACACGCTGGACGACCAGGCGGAGACAGTCCTCCTCGGGCTCGCCCGCGGGTCGGGTGCCCGGTCGCTCGCCGGGATGCGCGCACGGAACGGCCTGCTGCTGCGTCCCTTCCTCGGCCTCCGGCGCTCCGGGACGGAGCGGGTCTGCCGTGACCTCGGCCTCACCTGGTGGGACGACCCGACGAACGACGGCACCGTCGACAGGGCGCCGCTGCGGTCCCGGGTCCGCACGTCCGTCCTGCCGGTGCTCGAGGACGTCCTCGGTCCCGGTGTCACCGAGGCGCTCGCCCGCACCGCCGACCAGCTCCACGACGACGACGTCGCGCTGTCGTCGGCGGCCGAGGACCTGCTGAGCCGTGCGCAGCCACAGGGCGGTGGGCTCGACCCGGAGGTCCTCCTCGGAGCCCCGGCCGCCGTCCGCACGCGCGCGCTACGGCGCGCGGCCGTCGCCGCCGGGAGCGCGCCCGGGGCCCTCGCGCGTCGGCACGTCCTCGAGATCGACAGGCTCGTCACGGAGTGGCACGGGCAGGGCCCCGTGCACCTGCCGGGCGCGGTCCTGGCACGTCGTGACTGTGGCAGGCTTGTCCTCGAGCGCGCGACGGCCGGACGGCCCGCGACGGAACCATCCACCACCCGACCGACCGAGGAGTCTTCCCGTGGGACCAGCTGACAACGGCGACATCGAGAGCGTCCTGCTCAGCGAGACGGAGATCGGGGCCAAGCTCGACGAGATGGCCGCCCGCATCGACGCCGACTACGAGGGCAAGGACCTCCTCCTCGTGGGAGTGCTCAAGGGCGCGATCATGGTCATGGCCGACCTGTCCCGGCGGATCACCCACCGCGACGTCGAGATGGACTGGATGGCGGTCTCGTCGTACGGGTCCGGCACCAAGTCGTCGGGTGTGGTCCGCATCCTCAAGGACCTCGACGCCGACCTCAGCGGCCGGCACGTCCTCGTGGTCGAGGACATCATCGACTCGGGCCTGACCCTGTCGTGGCTCGTCTCGAACCTCCGCAGCCGAGGTCCCGCCTCCGTCGAGGTCGCGTCGCTGCTCCGCAAGCCCACTGCGGCCAAGGTCGAGGTCGACGTCCGGTACGTCGGCTTCGACATCCCCAACGAGTTCGTCGTGGGGTACGGCCTCGACTACGCCGAGAAGTTCCGGACACTCCCGTACGTGGGGACCCTCGCGCCGCACGTCTACTCGAGCTGAACCCCCGGCGGCGCGGCCCGGCCGCGCTGCCGCACGACTTAGCGCCCTGGGCGAACAGGGCGCGACCGACCAGCAAAACCTCAGGTAGCGCGTGTAGTTTCGACGTCCTACCCAGTGCGCGAGCGGAAGGATGCGGGGATCGCCCCGTCGCCGATGAACATCAAGCGTCTTTTCAGTGGGCCGTTCCTGTGGATCGTCCTCGGTCTCGTCATCCTCGGTTTCGCCCTGTCGGCCGTCCTCGGTGACAAGGTCTCCAAGATCGACACGTCGAAGGGCCTGGAGCTCCTCGCCGGTGACACGGTCGAGCAGGCCCTCGTCGTCGACGGTGACCAGCGGGTGCGGCTCACCCTCACCGAGGACCTCACGGTCGACGGCGAGAACCTCGGGCGGGACGTCGAGTTCCTCTACGTCGAGCCCCAGGGCGAGCAGGTCGTGGCGGCCGTCGTGGCCGCCGACCCCGACAAGGGCTACAACTCGGAGATCGCCCGAGCAGGCTTCTTCGCGTCCATGCTGTCCGTGCTCGTGCCGTTCCTCATCATCGGCGTGATCTTCTACTTCATCCTCAGCCGGATGCAGGGTGGCGGCTCGCGCGTCATGGGCTTCGGCAAGTCCAAGGCGAAGCTCGTGAGCAAGGACACCCCGCAGGTGACCTTCTCGGACGTCGCCGGTGCGGACGAGGCCGTCGAGGAGCTCCGCGAGATCAAGGAGTTCCTCTCCGAGCCCGCGAAGTTCCAGGCCGTCGGCGCCAAGATCCCCAAGGGCGTCCTGCTCTACGGGTCCCCGGGAACCGGGAAGACCCTCCTCGCCCGCGCGGTCGCCGGCGAGGCCGGGGTCCCCTTCTACACGATCTCCGGCTCGGACTTCGTCGAGATGTTCGTGGGCGTCGGTGCGTCCCGCGTCCGGGACCTGTTCCAGCAGGCCAAGGAGAACTCCCCGGCGATCATCTTCGTCGACGAGATCGACGCCGTGGGGCGCCACCGTGGCGCGGGCATGGGGGGCGGTCACGACGAGCGCGAGCAGACGCTCAACCAGCTCCTCGTCGAGATGGACGGGTTCGACGTCAAGACGAACGTCATCCTCATCGCGGCCACGAACCGTCCCGACATCCTCGACCCGGCGCTCCTGCGCCCGGGACGCTTCGACCGGCAGATCGCCGTCGAGCCGCCCGACCTCCAGGGCCGCACCGACATCCTCACGGTGCACGCCAAGGGCAAGCCGCTCGTCGACGACGTCGACCTGCGCGCGGTCGCCCGCCGCACCCCGGGATTCTCCGGTGCCGACCTCGCGAACGTCCTCAACGAGGCCGCGCTCCTCACGGCGCGCAGCGGCGCCCAGCTCATCGACGACCGCGCGCTCGACGAGGCGATCGACCGTGTCATCGCCGGTCCGCAGAAGCGCACCCGGGTGATGAACATCAAGGAGCAGAAGATCACGGCGTACCACGAGGGCGGGCACGCCCTGGTGGCGGCCGCCATGCGGTACACCGACCCCGTGACGAAGGTGACGATCCTGCCCCGCGGCCGTGCGCTCGGCTACACGATGGTCATGCCCACCGAGGACAAGTACTCGACCACCCGCAACGAGCTGCTCGATCAGCTCGCGTACGCCATGGGTGGCCGCGTCGCCGAGGAGATCGTCTTCCACGACCCCACGACGGGCGCCTCGAACGACATCGAGAAGGCCAGCGCGACGGCCCGGAAGATGGTCACGGAGTACGGCATGAGCGAGCGGGTCGGGGCGATCAAGCTCGGCCAGGGCTCGAGCGAGCCGTTCATGGGGCGCGACATGGGGCACCAGCGCGACTACTCCGAGTCGGTCGCCGGCACCGTGGACCACGAGGTCCGCAAGCTCGTCGAGTCCGCCCACGACGAGGCCTGGGAGGTGCTCGTCGAGTACCGGGACGTCCTGGACGACCTCGTCCTGCAGCTCCTGGAGAAGGAGACCCTCAACCAGCAGGAGCTGGCCGAGATCTTCGCCCCCGTGGTCAAGCGCCCGCCGCGCGACGTGTGGCTCTCCAGCGAGCAGCGCGCCGTGTCCGAGCGCCCGCCCGTCCTCACGGCGGCGGAGCGCGCCGCCCACGGCGACGGTCCCGTGATCCCCGAGGACGAGGCAGCCGCTGCCCGCGAGGAGAAGCCGGCCGCACCCGTCTCCGAGGTCCCGCCCGGCGGGACGGTCGAGCTCGACAAGACCGAGCCGCCCGCCGACGGGACGGTCTGACGTGGTGACGGGCGGCCCCGACGACCTCGTCGGGGCGACCGACCCCTCGGGGCCGACCACGGTGGCGCGCAGCGTGGACGGCGTCGACGTGCCGCGGGCGCGCGCCGCGGTCCGCGAGCTGCTCCTCGCCGTCGGCGAGGACCCCGACCGCGAAGGGCTCCGTGACACCCCGGACCGCGTGGCGCGCGCCTACGCGGAGACCTTCGCCGGGCTCCGTCAGGACCCGACGCAGGTGCTCAGCGCGTCGTTCGACATCGGTCACGAGGAGATGGTCCTCGTGAAGGACATCGAGGTGTACTCCACCTGCGAGCACCACCTCGTGCCCTTCCACGGTGTCGCCCACGTCGGGTACATCCCCGGCCCCGACGGGCGGGTCACCGGGCTGAGCAAGCTCGCGCGCCTCGTCGACGTCTACGCCCGCCGCCCCCAGGTGCAGGAGCGCCTCACCGCGCAGGTCGCCGACGCCCTCGTGGCCGCCCTCGCACCGCGCGGTGCGATCGTCGTCGTCGAGTGCGAGCACCTCTGCATGTCCATGCGCGGGGTGCGCAAGCCCGGTTCCCGGACGGTGACGTCCGCGGTCCGCGGCCAGATGCGCGACAGCGCCACCCGTGCGGAGGCCATGAGCCTCATCATCGGGCGCTGAGGGACCGACCCGTGCGTCACCCTGCGCCGCTGCCCGCGCACCTCGCGGTCGACCGCACCCTCGTCATGGGGGTCGTCAACGTCACGCCCGACTCCTTCTCCGACGGGGGCCGGTGGTTCGAGCCCGCCGCTGCCGTCGCGCACGGCCTGGCGCTCGTCGAGCAGGGCGCGGACCTCCTCGACGTGGGTGGGGAGTCGACCCGGCCGGGCGCCGCGCGGGTCGCGCTCGAGGACGAGCTCGAGCGCGTGCTCCCGGTGGTACGCGAGCTCGCCGCGCGCGGTGCGGCCGTGTCGGTGGACACGACGCGGGCCGAGGTGGCACGCCGTGCCGTCGACGCGGGCGCGCTCGTCGTGAACGACGTCTCCGGGGGACTGGCGGACCCGGGGATGGCGGATGTCGTCGCCGACACCGGGGTCGTGCTCGTCGTCATGCACTGGCGGGGCCCTGCGGACGTCATGGACCGGCTCGACGACTACGGTGACGTCGTCGTCGACGTGCGCGACGAGCTGCAGCAGCGCGTGGAGGCCCTCACCGGGGCAGGGGTGCGGCGCGAGCAGCTCGTCCTCGACCCCGGGCTGGGGTTCTCCAAGGCAGGCTCGGCGAACTGGCCGCTGCTCGCCCGTCTCGACGAGCTCGCCGCGCTCGACCTGCCCGTGCTCGTCGGGGCGTCGCGCAAGCGGTTCCTCGGGCACCTCCTCGCCGACGCCGACGGGACGCCCGCACCGCCGCTCGAGCGTGACGGGGCGACGGCAGCCGTGAGTACGCTGGCTGCTGCGGCGGGGGCGTGGTGCGTCCGGGTGCACGACGTGCCCGGGTCGGTGGACGCGGTCCACGTCGCTCAGGCATGGTTGGGCGCGCGACGGCGCAGCGGACGAGAGACGGACGGGGACACCCCATGAGCACGGTGGCACAACGGTCGGTCGTGGGCGACAGCGGGTACCCGCTCGACCAGATCACCTTGCGAGGCGTCGCCGCGCGCGGTTTCCACGGCGTCCTCGACAGCGAGCGGCGCACCGGCCAGGACTTCAGCGCTGACGTCACCCTGTACCTGGACACCCGCGCCGCCGCGCGCGGGGACGACCTCGACGCCACGGTGAGCTACGCGGTCGTCGCGCAGGACGTCGCGGACATCCTCGCGGGTGCGCCCGTGAACCTCGTCGAGACGGTCGCCGAGGCCATCGCCGCCTCGGCGCTGTCCCACCGCCTCGTCCTCGCCGTCGACGTCACCGTGCACAAGCCCCAGGCGCCCATCCCGGTGCCCTTCGCGGACGTGACCGTGACCATCCACCGGGACCGCGTCAACGTTCCCGTGGTGCCACCGGTCCTCGAGGAGACCGCACCCTCCGGCCTCGCCCATGACCCCGTGCACCACGTCGTCGAGCCCGAGCCCGTGCAGGCCCGCGAGGCCGTCCCTGAACCCGTCGAGGCGCCGGCGCTGCCCCCCGTGCCGCCCCCACCACCGCCGAGCACAGCGGATCCCGTCGAGGAGCCGGCGTCACCGGGCGACGGCCCGAACCTCGATGCCGGCCCCGACCAGCCGAGCCGCACCGAGCCCGTCCACGGTGACCCCGTGCACAGCGATCCCGTCCGCTCCCTCCCCGAGCCGGACCGGTTCGGGTCGACGTCGATCCTTCCCCGCGTGCTCGACGGCACGCGGGCGGCGGAGCCGTCGACGGCAGGAGCCCCGGGGCCCGTCGTCCCCACCGGTCCCGTCGTGCCGGTCGGTTCCGTCAGCGCTTCCGAGCGGCGTCCGACGTCGGGCCCGACAGTCATCGGCAGGCGTGTCGCTCCCGCTCCGTCGGCCGAGGAGATCGGCCGGAGCGAGGCCTCCGCCCCGGACGGCGAGCGACCCCGCCGCCCCGAGGTCTTCGGTGTCGTCCGCCGGCCGGCGGCGCAGACCGGTGACACACCGGCCCAGGCACGCACGGCGCCCGCTCGCAGCGCGGACGTGGGCGAGACGAGCATCATGCCGCCCCTCCCCGGTATCGGGTCACCTGCGCAGAGCCCCCGGGCCGCGACGCCCCCGGCCGGGGAACCGCGGGCGACGACCGCTGCGCCTGCTACGCCGCCGGCCGTCCCCGTGGCCGCCGGACGGGACGACGTGACGCTCGACGACCGCGACGACGGACCCGACGCGACCACGGTGCTCAACCTCACGATGGACCGCATGGACTCCCTGCCGTCCGCGCCGGTGGACGTCGTCCTCGCTCTCGGCGCCAACCTCGGCGAGGCCCAGGAGACCCTGCGTCGCGCGGTCGCCGAGCTCTCCGCGCTGCCCACGGTCGACGTCGTGTCCGTCGGGCCGCTCGCCCGGACCGAGGCCGTGGGGGGCCCGGAGCAGCCGGACTACCTCAACACCGTCGTCCTCGCCCGCACCACGCTCTCGGCGCGCGACCTCCTCCACGCCTGCCAGGCCGTCGAGCAGGACCACGGCCGCACCCGCGCCGAGCGGTGGGGACCACGGACCCTCGACATCGACATCGTCCTGTACGGCGCCCTCCTCGACTCCGCGGACGACCTCGAGCTCCCGCACCCGCGGGCCCACGAACGGGCGTTCGTCCTCGCCCCGTGGGCCCACGTCGACCCCGACGCGGTGCTGCCGGGCCTCGGCGGCGGGCCCGTCGCCGCCCTCGCGGCGACCGCCCCGGACAGGGACGGTATCCGCTGGCTCGCGCTCGACTGGCTGCAGGAGAGCGACGACGCCCCGGGTGTGCGGCGCGGCGCGTCGCACACGGGCCCGACCCCGACGGGACAGGCGCACACCGGGCCCACGCGGACCACGGACGACGACCCGCCCGCGCAGCCGTCCGCACCATGATGGGCCGCACCAGGGTCTCGACCCTCGCGCTGATCGCCGGGGGCGTGCTCGTCGTCGGCTGGGGCGGCCTCGCGCTCCTGTCCCGTCGAGGCAACTACCTCGCCCCCGTCCCGTGGGCCGTGACGATCCTGCTCCTGCTCCTCGCGGCCGTCGTCCTGTGGGCCGCGCGCGCTGTCCGGGCCTACCTGCGCGGCGACCGACCGAACCTCGACCCGTTGCGGGCCGCGCGGACCGCGGCGCTCGCGAAGGCCGCGGCCGTGGCGGGCGCGCTGCTCGTCGGGTGGTACGGGGCGCAGGTCCTCCTCGCGCTCCAGGAGATCGCGTTCGAGCCCCAGCAGGACCGTGCGCTCGCGGCCGGTGCAGCCTGCGTGGCGGCCGTCGTGCTCACCGCGGCCGGGCTCGTCGGGGAAGGCCACTGCCGCCTCCCCCCTCCGGATGAGGGCGACGCCCTCGACATGCGACAGGATGGTGCCCATGACTGACACGACCGACTCCGAGCTCTTCGACCCGGCCGGCATCGAGTGGCAACCCGTGTCGCCGAGGCTCGCGACCGCCCGGTTCATCCTCCTCGCGGTGTTCGTCGGCGGACCGCTCGTCGTCTTCGCCGTCCTGGGCGCCGTCCTCTCGACCACGTGGCCGTGGATCGTCGCCGGGGCCCTCGCCGTCCTCGGGGTCCTCGTCGCCCTGGTCGTGGGGCGCCAGGTGCGGTCCATCGGCTACGCCGAGCGTGACGAGGACCTGCTCGTCCGCAAGGGGGTCCTCTTCCGTTCGCTCGTCGTCGTCCCGTACGGGCGCATGCAGTTCGTCGACGTCTCGGCCGGCCCCCTCGCACGCAAGCTCGGCATCGCGTCCGTCCAGCTCCACACGGCCTCGCCGTCGACCGACGCGAACATCGACGGTCTCCCGCCCGCGGAGGCGGCGCGCGTCCGCGACCGGCTCGCCTCGAGGGGCGAAGCCCGGCTGGCGGGACTGTGAGCACCGGGGCCCCCCTCCCTCCGGAGCCCTCGCCCGGGGCGCCCGTCACCGCCGGCCTCCCGGACGGCAAGGACACCGCCCCCGACGCGCAGGCCGACCTCGAGTGGCGCCGTCTGCACCCCGTGACACCGCTCGTGCGCGGGTGGGCCGTCATCGCCGTCGCCATCTTCTTCTTCGGGCAGCAGTCGGTCGAGGGCATGGCGGCAGGCGAGGGAGCCGGGCTGCCCACGGACAGCTGGCTCCTCGTCGTCGGCGGGCTCCTCGCAGTGGGCCTCGTCGTGGGGCTGTTCTCCTGGTTGTCGTGGCGCATGATGCGGTACGCGTACGACGCGGACGCCGTCCACGTGCACTCCGGGATCCTCTTCCGGCAGCAGCGCAAGGTCCGGCTCGACCGCCTCCAGGCGATCGACGTGGTCAAGCCGCTCCTCGCCCGGTTCTTCGGGCTCGCCGAGCTCAAGCTCGAGGTCGCCGGCGGCCTCGACTCCGGCGTGAAGCTCGGTTTCCTCCGGGACGCCGACGCGGCACGCCTGCGCAACGCGCTCCTCGCCCGCGCCGCAGGAGCCGTCGAGGAGGACGGCAGCGCACCGGTCGTCGAGGCCCCGGAACGACAGGTCCTCGACCTGCCCGTGGGGCGCCTCGTCGGGTCGCTCCTGCTGTCCGTCGCCGCGATCCTCCTGCTCCTCGCCGCCGTGGGTGCCGTCGTCGCCACCGTCGTCTCGGGCAACGTGGGGGTCCTCGCGCCCCTCGTGCCCGGCATCATCGGCGTGGGGGCGTTCCTCGGCGGACGTTTCACCGGGGACTTCGGCTTCACGGGGGCGATCTCGCCCGACGGGATCCGGCTGCGCCGTGGTCTCCTCGAGACGCGCTCGCAGACGATCCCCCCGGGCCGCGTCCAGGCCATCCGCCTCCGGCAAGGGGTCCTGTGGCGGCGCTTCGACTGGTGGCGCGTGGAGGTCAACGTCGCGGGCTACGGCCTGGACATGGGGTCCACGACGCAGGCGAGCACGGTCCTGCTCCCGGTGGGCACGCGCGACGACGCCCTGCGCGCCCTGTGGCTCGTGCTCCCCGACCTCGGCACCGAGGACCCGACCAGCGTCCTCCACGCGGCCATGTCGGGCTCCGGTGAGGATCACGGCTTCACGACGAGCCCCCGCAGCGCCCGCTGGCTCGACCCCCTGTCGTGGTCGCGCAACGGCTTCGCCGTGCTCGGTCGCGGTCTGCTCATCAGGCGCGGGCGCCTCGTGCGCAGCGTCGTCATGGTGCCGCACGAGCGGACCCAGTCGATCGGTGTGACGCAGGGACCGCTGCAGCGCCGGCTCGACGTCGGGACGGTCGTCCTCCACTCGACGACGGGGCCCGTGATCCCTCAGGTGGTCCACCTCGCCGTGCACGACGCCGGCGTCCTGGTCCGCGACCAGGCGGAGCGCGCCCGCGACGCCCGCAAGCACGCGGGACCCGAACGGTGGATGGAGGCCCTCGCCGTCGGCGAGGCGATCCCCGAGGCCGGAGTTCCCGAGGCCGAGCCCCTTGCGCGGGTCGCTGCCCCGCAGCCGGACGAGAGCCCGGTTCCCCCGGCACCCGGGCCCGTCGGCGAGGCCCCCCGGTGAGCGCCGGCCCTGCGCGTGACGCGCGGGCGGACGGCCCGGGAGCGTCCCGACCCGGCCGGTTGGGCGTCGGGGTGGTCGGCGCGGGCCGGGTGGGTGCGGTGCTCGGCAGCGCCCTGCGTTCCGTGGGCCACGCGGTGGTCGGTGCGTCGGGGATCTCCGAGGCGTCCCGGGAGCGCATCGACACGCTCCTCCCGGGGGTCCCGGTGCTCGACGTGCAGGACGTCGTGGAGCGCGCCGAGCTGGTGCTCGTCGCCGTGCCCGACGACGCCCTCGAGGGGCTGGTCGCCGGTCTCGCGGAGACCGGGCGGTGGCAGCCGGGGCAGATCGTCGTCCACACGTCGGGCAGGTTCGGTGCCGAGGTCCTCGCCCCGGCCCGTGCGCGCGGCGCGATCCCTGTGGCGATCCACCCGGCCATGACGTTCACCGGGACCTCGCTGGATCTGTCGCGTCTCGAGGGTGCGACGTTCGCGGTGACCGCACCGGGACCGGTGCTCCCCATCGGGCAGGCCCTCGTCGTCGAGATCGGTGGCGAGCCCGTCGTGGTGCCCGAGGCGGACCGCGGCCTCTACCACGCGGCGCTGGCGCACGGCGCGAACCACCTGGTGGTCCTCGTCGCCCAGGCGGCGCAGGCCCTCCAGGTGGCCGGGGTGGAGAACCCCGGCCGTGCGCTGGGCCCGCTGCTCCACGCCGCCCTCGACGGTGCGCTGCGGGCCGCCGACGGGGTCGCGGACCCGGTGTCGACGCTCACCGGACCGGTCGTCCGCGGCGACGTGGGGACGGTCCGTGCGCACCTCGACGTCCTCGTCGACCTCGCCTCGCACCGGGATGCCGCCGACACCCCGGCGTCGTACCGCGCGCTGAGCCGCGCCGCGACCGCGCGGGCGCTGTCCGCCGGACGGCTCGGGGAGGCGGCGGCGCGGGACCTTCTCGACGCCCTGGTGGAACCGGAGGTGGAGGCATGACCCGCCCTCTCGTCGTCCCGACCCGCGCAGCCCTCGCCGAGACCCTCGCGGGACGGCCGGCAGGCAGACGCGCCGTCGTCATGACGATGGGCGCCCTCCACGAGGGGCACCTCGAGCTGGTCCGCGCGGCACGGGCGCAGGCGGACGAGGTGGTCGTCACCATCTTCGTGAACCCCCTGCAGTTCGGGCCGGGCGAGGACCTCGACGCGTACCCGCGCCGGCTCGAGGTGGACGTCGACATCCTGACGGGCGAGGGCGTCGACGTCGTGTTCGCCCCCTCCGTCGAGGACATGTACCCGGGGGGCGAGCCGTTGGTGCGTGTCGCGTCGGGCCGTCTCGGGACGCTCCTCGAGGGGCGCACCCGGCCAGGCCACTTCGACGGGGTGCTCACGGTCGTGCTCCGCCTGCTCAACCTCGTGCGCCCGGATGTCGCGGTCTTCGGGGAGAAGGACGCCCAGCAGCTGCTCCTCGTGCGGCGGATGGTGGCGGACCTCGCGGTGCCCGTCGTCGTCCACGGCGTGCCGATCGTGCGGGACACGGACGGCCTGGCCCTCTCGTCCCGCAACGCGTACCTCTCGGCGGACGAGCGCCGCCGCGCGCTCGTCCTGCCCGGTGCGCTGCGGGCCGGGACGGACGCGGCGGCGCAGGGCGGGACGCCGGACGACGTCCGGGCGGCAGCCCTCGGGAAGTTCGCGGGCTCCCCGGACGTTGTGCTGGACTACGTGGCTCTGGTGGACCCGTCCACCGTGGAGGACGTACCGGTAACCTACGCAGGTCCGGCCCTGCTGCTCGTCGCGGCGTGGTCCGGGTCCACACGACTGATCGACAACACGGCGGTGGAGCTGTCTCCCCGCGGGACCGTCCCCGCGCAGCGACCGCCCGGCCCAGGAGGCTCCCAGTGACGTCCTTGCAACGTCCCATGATGATCGCGAAGATCCACCGCGCGACCGTGACGCAGGCCGACCTGCACTACGTCGGGTCCATCACCGTCGACGTCGACCTGCTCGAGGCGGCGGACATCCTGCCGGGTCAGCAGGTGGACGTGGTCGACGTGACGAACGGCTCGCGCCTGACCACCTACGCGATCCCGGGGGAGCGCGGCTCCGGTCAGGTGTGCATCAACGGCGCTGCCGCGCACCTGGTCCACCCCGGCGACACGGTGATCCTCATCGCGTACGGCATGCTCGCCGACGCGGAGGCGCGGACGTTCATGCCGCACGTCGTGTTCGTCGACGGCGACAACCGGATCGTGGAGGTCTCGGGGGAGCCCGGGCAGGTCCCCGACGGGTTCGGTCTCGAGCCGAGCGGCCTCGACATCGCCCCGTTCCAGGTGTCCCTCGGCGCACAGGCGTGACACCGACGGTCGACGCCGAGGCGTCGGCGCAGGAGGTCGCTGACGCCCCCACGGTGCTGGCGACGACGCTGGCGGCACCCGAGCCGGGGTGGGTGGCGGAGGCCGACGTGGTCGTCGTCGGGTCGGGGATCGCGGGCCTGACCGCGGCGCTCGAGCTGCGGACGCGCGTCCCGCGGGTCCTGCTCGTCACCAAGGGCGAGCTGTCGTCCGGGTCGACGGTGTGGGCCCAGGGCGGGATCGCGGCCGCTCTGCACCCGAGCGACTCGCCGGCCGCGCACCTCGAGGACACGCTCGTCGCCGGAGCAGGGGTGTGCGACCGGGCGGCCGTGGAGGTCCTCGTGACCGAGGGGCCGGCGCGCGTGCGCCAGCTCGTGGGGCTGGGCACCCTCTTCGACACCGGTGACGGTGGTGAGATGGCGCTGACCCGTGAGGGCGGGCACCACGCGGACCGGATCGCCCACGCGGGTGGCGACGCGACGGGCGCCGAGATCTCCCGTGCGCTGGTCGCCCAGCTCGAGGCGGTGCGCAACGACCCGGGCATCGAGGTGATCGAGCACGCGCTCGTCATCGACCTCCTGACGTCCGCGGGGCCGGTGGCCCCGGCGACCCCCGGGGGTGAGCGTCGGGCCGTGTGCGGCGTGACGCTCCATGTCCGCGGGGAGGGTAGCCGCGACGGTGTGGGCGCGGTCCGTGCCCGGGCGGTCGTCCTCGCCACGGGGGGCGTGGGCCAGGTCTACCTGTCGTCGACCAATCCTCCGCAGGCCACGGGGGACGGCATCGCGGCCGCGTTGCGCGCCGGGGCGGACCTGGGGGACCTCGAGTTCGTGCAGTTCCACCCGACGGTCCTGTGGCTGGGTTCGGCCGCCCGGGGTCAGCTGACGCTCGTCTCGGAGGCCGTCCGGGGAGAGGGGGCGTACCTCGTGGACACGGACGGGCAGCGGTTCATGCCGGCCGTGCACCCCATGGCGGAGCTCGCACCGCGGGACGTCGTGGCGCACGCGATCGTGCGGCAGATGGAGGCGACGGGGTCCGACCACGTCCTCCTCGACGCCCGTCACCTGGGGGCGGACTTCCTGCGCCGTCGGTTCCCGACGATCACGGAGCGGCTCCGCGAGCAGGGCTTCGACATCACGGAGGAACCGGTGCCGGTCGCTCCTGCCCAGCACTACCACTCGGGTGGTGTGGTGACGAACCTCGACGGGCGCACGACGGTGCGGGGTCTGTACGCGGTGGGTGAGGTGGCGTGCACGGGCGTGCACGGCGCGAACCGGCTCGCGTCGAACTCGTTGCTCGAGGGTCTGGTGTTCGCGCACCGGGCGGCCGCGGACATCGCCGCACGCATGGCTGCCGGTGAGCTGCCGTTGCAGCAGGCGGTGCCGCGCAGTGGGCCCACGGGCCTGGTGATGTCGGCGACACGGTCCCGGATCCAACGGGTCTCGACGCGCGGCTCGGGTGTCCTGCGCACCCGGGAGAGCCTGGCGGAGGCGGCCCGAGGGCTCGCCGGCGTGCGGACGGACGCCCACCTCGCGACGGCGGACGACGTGGGTCCGTCGGCGCAGCCGCAGGCTGCCGAGTGGGAGACGAGCAACGTCCACCAGGTGGCGACCGTGCTCACCGCGGCGGCGGCCGCGCGGACGGAGAGCAGGGGTGGGCACTTCCGTGCGGACCACCCGCTGACGGACCCGGGCTGGGAGCGCCGGGTGGTGGTGCGGCTCGGGGACGACGGTGTGCTCGAGGTGGACGCGGGGACCTGACGAGGAGCCCTGAGCGTTCCACAACAGATCTTGTACAAGGTTCGTTGTGGAACTAGGGTTCCCTCATGGACACCGCCTCCCTCCGCGCCCTCGCGCACCCGGTCCGGCTGAAGATGCTCGCGGAGCTCCGCTCCCACGGGCCCGCGACCGTCGGGCGCCTCGCCGAGCGCCTCGGTCTCGCCGCGGGCTCGGCGAGCTACCACCTGCGGACCCTCGCCGAGCACGGCCTCGTCGTCGAGCTCACCACCCCGCCCGACGGGCACTCCCAGGACCGGCGCACCCGGTGGTGGGACGCCGCCCACCGCACCACGACCTGGGAGCCCGGCGACCACCGCCACGACCCCGAGGCCGCCGCCGCGAGCCGGGACCTCGAAGCCACCATCATCGACGGTTACCGGGAGCGCGCCCTCGCCGCGCTCGACCTCCGCCCCGACCTCCCCGCGCCCTGGCAGGACGTCGCCTACCTCGGGGACGACCGCCTGACCCTCACCCTCGCCGAGGCCGAGCAGCTGCGCGGAGAGCTCGAGGAGCTGCTCGAGCGGTGGTCCGCCCGCCCGGCCCCGGTCGCACCCGCGGAGACCCGCCCGGTCATGCTCGTCGTCCAGTCCTACCCCGACCTCCTCGGCTGACCGCCGTGCACGGTCTCCTCACGGCCCACGTCCTCGCGGTCCTCGGCAACGCGGTCACCCTCGTCGCCCTCCCGCTGTACGTCTACGGCGAGACGGGCAGCGCCGCCCTCACGGGTGTGCTCGCCGTCGCCACCTCCCTGCCCGTCGTCCTCGGTGGCGCGCTCGGGGGTGTCCTCGTCGACCGGTTCGGGTACCGCCGCTCCTCGATGGTCTCCGACCTCGTCGGTGCCGCGACCATCGGGGCGGTCCCGCTGCTCCACGTCACGGTGGGACTGCCGATGTGGCTCCTCCTCGTGCTCGTCTTCGCCACCGGGCTGCTGGACGCCCCGGGCCAGGGCGCCCGCACGGCGCTCGTCCCGGAGGCCGCCGGGAGGGGCGGGGTGCCGCTCGAGAGGGCGATGGGTTGGTGGGGCGCGGGGCAACGGGCGGCCACCATGGTGGGAGCCCCGCTCGCAGGGCTCCTCGTCGCCTGGTGGGGACCGGTCGTCGTGCTCGTCGTCAACGCGGCGACGTTCCTCGTGTCCGCCGCCCTCGTCCGGTGGGCGGTGCCCGCGTCCCTCGAGACGGCCCCGGCCGAGCCCGAGCCGGTCCTCACCTACCGCCACGAGCTCCTCGCGGGCCTGCGGGTGCTGTGGGCCTCGCCCCTCCTGCGGGCGGTGGTCGCCATGGTGCTGCTCACCAACGCGCTCGACATCGGCCTCCTCAGCGTCGCGCTGCCCGTGTACGCGGAGGTCCACCTCGGCGGCGCCCGGGCCTACGGCCTGCTCGTCGGGCTGTTCGGAGCCGGTGCGCTCGCCGGTGCGCTCCTGTACGGCGCCGTGGGGCACCGGCTCCCACGACGCTGGGTCTTCGCCGTGGGGTTCGCGCTCACGGGGCCGCCCATGTGCCTGGTCCTCGCGGCCACACCCGGCGTGGTCGCCTGCGCGACGGCGCTCGTCGTGGGCGGCATCGCCGCAGGCTCCATCAACCCCGTCCTCGGGACGGTCCTCCTCGAGCAGGTGCCCGCCCGCATGCGTGCGCGGGTCAACGGCGCGGTGAGCGCAGGGGCATGGTCCGCGATGCCCGTCGGTGCGCTCGGCGCAGGTCTGCTCATCGACGGCGCCGGGGTGGCGGCGTCCCTCGCGATCATGGGTGCGCTGTACCTCGTGATCGTCACCGGGCCCTTCGTCCTCCCCGTGTGGCGTGGGCTCGACCGGCCGGCCGTGGAGGCCGTCCCCGCGGGGTAGGTTGGGCGCCGTGATCGACGACACCCTGAACAGTGACGCTGCAGACCTCGACCCGTCGTGGGTCGCCGACGTCGTGCGGCGCACGCTCGACGAGGACCTCGGGGGTTTCCCCGGCCGGGACGTCACGACCTTCCCGACGATCGCCCCCGACGCCGTCGCCACCGCGCACCTGGTGGCCCGCGCCGACGGGGTCGTCGCGGGCCTCGCCGTTGTCCCGGAGGCCGTCGCGCAGGTCGCCGACCGGTTCGGGCTCCCGCCCGTCGACGTCCGTCTCGTGGCCCGTGACGGGGACCGGGTCGCGGCAGGCAGCGTGCTCGCTGAGCTCCGCGGGCCCACCCGGGTGCTCCTCGTCGCGGAACGCTCGCTGCTCAACCTCGCCAGCCGCGCGTCGGGCGTCGCGACGGCGACCCGCCGGTGGGCCGACGCCCTCGAGGGCACGGGCACCACGGTCCTCGACACCCGCAAGACCACGCCCGGCCTGCGCGTCCTCGAGAAGTACGCCGTCCGCTGCGGCGGCGGGACCAACAAGCGCATGGGCCTGCACGACGTCGCGATGGTCAAGGACAACCACGTGGTCGCCGCGGGCTCCGTGACCGCCGCCGTCGCGGCGGTCCGTGCCGGGTACCCCGACGTCCTCGTCCAGGTCGAGGCGGACACCGTGGACCAGGCGGTCGAGGCGGTCGGCGCGGGGGCGCGGTTCCTCCTGCTCGACAACATGGGGCCCGCTGCGCTCGCCGCGGCGGTCGTCGCGGTCCGTGCGCTCGAGCCGACGGTAGGGAGGGTGGAGCTCGAGGCCACGGGGAACCTCACGCTCGACGTCGCGGCGCAGGTCGCGGCAGCGGGCGTCGACTACATGTCCGTGGGCGCGCTGACCCACTCGGCGCCCATCCTCGACCTCGCTCTCGACCTGCTCCCGGGCGACTAGGATCGGGGGGTGACTCCTGCCGACCGCCCCGCCCCTGTCGACGCCCCTCTGGACCCCGCCACCGGCGAGGACGACCTTCCCGAGCAGCTGCGCGTGCGCCGTGAGAAGCGCGACCGCATCGTGCAGGCCGGCGGGGAGGCGTACCCGGTCTCGGTGCCGCGCACGCACACGATCGCCGAGGTGCGGTCCGCGTACGCGCACCTCGAGCAGGGTCAGGAGACGGACGACACCGCGGGTGTCGCCGGTCGCGTCGTGTTCCTGCGCAACACCGGCAAGCTGTGCTTCGTCACGCTCCAGGACGGGGCGGGGGCACGCCTGCAGGTCATGCTCAGCCAGGCCGTCGTGGGGGAGGAGTCCCTCGCCGCCTTCAAGGCGGACGTCGACCTCGGTGACCACCTCTTCGCGCACGGGAGGGTCATCAGCTCGCGCCGTGGCGAGCTGAGCATCTTCGCCGACTCGTGGCAGATCGCCTCGAAGTCCCTGCGGCCCCTGCCGGTGCTCCACAAGGAGCTGTCCGAGGAGGGTCGGGTGCGCCAGCGCTACGTCGACCTCATCGCGCGGCCCGCCGCGCGCGACGCGGCCCGGCTGCGTGCCGGCGTCGTGCGGTCGTTGCGCGACAACCTCCACGGGCGTGACTTCATGGAGATCGAGACGCCGATGCTCCAGCCCATCCACGGTGGTGCGTCGGCGCGTCCTTTCCAGACCCACATGAATGCCTTCGACATGGATCTTTTCCTGCGCGTCGCGCCGGAGCTGTTCCTCAAGCGCGCTGTGGTCGGTGGTATCGAGCGGGTCTTCGAGATCAACCGCAACTTCCGCAACGAGGGCGCTGACTCCTCGCACTCCCCGGAGTTCGCGATGCTCGAGGCCTACGAGGCGTACGGCGATTACGACACGATGGCCGAGCTCACGCGAAACCTCGTCCAGTCGGCCGCGCAGGAAGTGATGGGCGGGACCGTCGTGACGCTCCCTGACGGAGAGGAATACGACCTCGGCGGCGAATGGGCGCAGATCACCATGTACGGGTCGCTGTCCGAAGCGCTCGGTGAGGAGATCACGCCGCGGACGAGCGTCGAAGAACTCACCAGACGTGCAGAAAGTGTAGAGATCTCGATCGACCCGAAGAAGGTCAATCACGGCAAGCTCGTCGAAGAGCTCTGGGAGCACCACGTCGGTGACGGCCTGTACGCGCCGACCTTCGTGCGGGACTTCCCCGTCGAGACGTCGCCGCTCACGCGCGACCACCGGAGCGAGCCCGGGCAGGTCGAGAAGTGGGACCTCTACGTCCGCGGGTTCGAGCTCGCGACGGCGTACTCGGAGCTCGTGGACCCCGTGATCCAGCGGCAGCGGTTCGAGGCCCAGGCCCGCTTGGCCGCTGCCGGTGACGTGGAGGCCATGGTCCTCGACGAGGACTTCCTCACCGCCATGGAGCACGCCATGCCGCCCAGCGGAGGCATGGGCATGGGGATCGACCGGCTCCTCATGGCGCTCACCGGCCTCGGGATCCGTGAGACCATCCTCTTCCCCCTGGTGAAGCCTCTCTCCCAGGGATGACGGGCGCGCCGTCGGCCCGTCGTACAGTGGTCCCGTGAGTACATTCTGGGCCGGCGTCGCGGCACTCGTCCCCTCGGTCGGCGTGGGCGTCCTGTTCTACCTCGCGATGCGATTCATCGTCCGAGCGGACCGGAACGAACGCGAGAACCTCGCGGAATTGGACCGGCTGTCGCCTCGCGGCGAGAACGAGAAATCGGGGCAGGCCGGCAGCGACCCGGATCGTTAGACATTGCTAATCTCGAGCATCTGACGCAGAATGTCCGCAGGGGGCATGTTTATCAGGCCCGAAGCGACAGATTGGTGAGGTGCCCATAGTGGCTCAGAAGGTTCAGGTCATTCTCGTGGACGACCTCGATGGTGGGAGCGCGGACGAGACCGTCTCGTTCTCCCTCGACGGTGTGTCGTACGAGATCGACCTCTCTACGGACAATGCGGCACAGCTGCGCGAGTCGCTCGCCTCGTGGGTCGGTCACGCACGCAAGGTCGGCCGTTCCACCGCCCGTCCCTCTGCGAAGCGCAGCACCCGCGGGTCGGGGACGACGTCCGGCAGCTCGGCGAACGCCATCCGCGAGTGGGCCCGGTCCAACGGGTACACCGTGAACGAGCGCGGGCGCATCTCCGCGGAGATCAAGGCGGCGTACACCGCCGCACACTGAGTCGTCGGCCCGACGGCCACGACGAGACGCTCGATGCACCTGCGGGTGGTGGGTCATTGACCCGCCACCCGCAGGTGTGTCCGGACATGTGCCGTGCCCGGACCGGGCACGGCACGCACGGCACGCACGGCACGCACGGCACGCACGGCACGGCACCTCGAGGAGGACACGATGCGGCACCTGTACCTCGGCACGTACCCCGACGGCGGCCCGGCGGGCTCGGGCGAGGGGATCTGGTCCCTCGGGTTCGACCAGGAGGCGCGGGTGTTCACCGAACCCCGCCTGCTCGTCGCGACGCCGGCTCCGACGTTCGTGGCACAGCACCCCACGCAACCGCGCGTCTACGCGGTGAGCGAGACGTCCCCCGGCACCGTCTCTGCGTTCGCGGTGACCCCGGACGGTCTCGACCCCCGGGGGAGCGTGGACGTCCGCGGCGCGGACCCGTGCCACGTCGTGGCGCTGCGGGACGCCCTGTGGGTGTGCAGCTATTCGTCGGGGACGTTCAGCGCCCTCCCGCTCGACGAGCACGGTGACCTCCGGGACGAGGTCGTGGCGTTCGACCACGACGGGTCGGGGCCTGTCGAGGAGCGGCAGGAGGGCCCCCACGCCCACTCCGCGCTCGCCACCCCGTGCGGCCGGTTCGTGTGGGTGATGGACCTCGGGACCGACGAGGTGCGTCGCTACCGGCGGTCCGACGGGTCGGCCGCGCGGCTCGTCCCGGACGGTACGGCGGCCGTCCTCCCGGCCGGCGCAGGGCCTCGGCACGCCGCGGTGCACGAGAGCGGGACGGTGTTCGTGGCCGGGGAGCTGGACTCGCGCGTCCACGTCCTCAGTACGGACCGCTCGTCGGGCTCCGGCGTCGTCGTCGCGTCCTCCCCGGCCTGTGCGACGCCGGGCCCGGACGGCTCCGCCGGCTTCCCGTCGCACGTGGCGCTGAGCGCGGACGGGACGCGGCTGTACGTCGCCGTCCGTGGGCCGGACGTGCTGTCGACGTTCGCCGTGCACGACGGGGCGCGGCTCGAGCACCTCGGCGACGCGTCGGTCGGGGGTGCCTGGCCCCGGCACTTCGCGGTCCTGGACGACGGGCGCGACGGTGACGTCGTGGTCGTCGCCAACCAGGGCTCGTCCGACGTGACGGCGGTGCACGTGGACGCCCGCGGGAGGGGACGCGTCGTGGCGTCCGTCGCGGTGCCGGTCCCGTCCTGCGTGCTGCCTGCCTGAGCAGGAGGTGGATCTTCCGCCCGCCCGCCGGGTCGCGGCGGGCTCGCGGAAGGGTTCAGGGGGTCAGAGCGGTCGGACCTTGAGGAGCTCGACGTCGACGATGCCGGCGACGGTCGGCAGGCAGTGCCCGCAGCCCCCACCGGCCCGGGTGAGGACCTGGACGTCGTCGAGGGAGCCGCAGGAGCCGTCTGCGAGCACCCGGCGGATCTCGCCGGCGCTGACGTTGTTGCACTGGCACACGAGGTGGTCGTCCGCGAGGGCCTCGCAGGACTCCGCGTCGAGGGGCACCACGGTGGTGGCGTCCTCGGGCGAGTCGTCGAGCAGGAGGCGCAGGGCGGCGAGCGGGTCCGCCGTGCCTAGGGGTGCACCGTGCTGTTCCATGCGTCAATGCTCCGTGACGCCTCGTCAGGTCGGCTGGGACCTTCGGCCCGGACCCGTCGCGGGCGCGGTCCGCGGCGGTCGACCCCCTGGTCGTGACCGTGCGGCCGGACCCCCGTCCAGGTGCGAGACTGGGTGGATGCACGACGACCGCAGGTGCGCATGACGCACGTCTCACCACGGGTGGCGATGCTGTCCGTGCACACCTCGCCCCTCGAGCAGCCCGGGACGGGTGACGCGGGGGGCATGAACGTCTACGTCACGGAGCTGTCGGCTGCGCTCGCCCGGCGCGGTGCGGACGTCGAGATCTTCACGCGACGCACGGCGTCCACGCAGCCGGACGTCGTCGAGGTGTCCGACGGCGTGGTGGTCCGTCACGTGACCGCTGGGCCGTTCGAGGGTCTCGACAAGAACGACCTCCCGGGCCAGCTCTGCTACTTCTCCGCCGGGGTGCTGCGCACGGAGGCCGCTCGGCAGGCGGGGTGGTACGACGTCGTGCACTCCCACTACTGGTTGTCCGGCCAAGCCGGGTGGCTCGCCGCGGACCGCTGGGGCGTGCCACTGGTCCACGCCATGCACACGACGGCCCGCGTGAAGAACGCGAGCCTCGCGCCGGGCGACGCCCCGGAGCCGATGGGCCGCGTCATCGGTGAGGAGCAGGTGGTCCAGGAGGCGCACGCCCTCATCGCGAACACGCCTCAGGAGGCCGACGACCTCGTCGCCGAGTACCACGCGGACCCCGCGCGGGTGCACGTCGTGACGCCGGGTGTCGACCTGGGGACGTTCACCCCCGACGGGCCGGGCAGGGACGTCGAGCGTGCCGCGCTCGGGCTGCCGCTCGACCGTCCCGTCGTGCTCTTCGCGGGCCGGGTCCAGCTGCTCAAGGCCCCGGACGTGCTCGTCCGGGCGCTGGGCGTCCTCGCGGACCGTGGGGACGCGGTGCCCCTGCTCGTGGTCCTCGGGGGCCCGAGCGGGCGGCCGACGGCGCTGCGTGAGCTGCAGGCGCTCGCCTACCAGGTGGGCGTCGAGGCGGACGTCGTGTTCCGAGACCCCGTGCCCCGCCCCGAGCTCGCGCGCTGGTTCCGCGCGGTCGACGTCGTCGCGGTGCCCTCCCGCAGCGAGTCCTTCGGCCTCGTCGCCGTCGAGGCCCAGGCCTGCGGGACACCCGTGGTGGCCGCCGACGTCGGTGGTCTGCGCACCGCGGTGAGCGACGGCGTGTCCGGTGTCCTGGTCCCGGGGCACGACCCGCACGCGTGGGCGCGGACCCTCCACGACCTGGTGCGCGACGACGTCCGCAGGGCGGGGCTCGCGCGGGGCGCCCTCGCCGCGGCAGGGCGTTTCAGCTGGGACACGGCGGCCGAGCAGACCCTCGAGGTCTACGATCTCGCGCGTCGCGGCTGACGGGACCGGGGCGGGCGTCCACCGGCCGAAGGACCCACGCACGGATCTCCCGCGTGGGGCAGGATGGGACCATGACATACACCCTTGTGCTGCTCCGTCACGGCGAGAGCGAGTGGAACGCGAAGAACCTGTTCACCGGCTGGGTCGACGTGCCCCTCTCCGAGAAGGGCGTCGCCGAGGCGAAGCGCGGTGGGACGCTCCTCACCGACGCGGGGATCCTCCCCGACGTCGTCCACACGTCGCTCCTGCGCCGCGCCATCACCACCGCGAGCCTGGCCCTCGACTCGGCCGACCGTCACTGGATCCCCGTGAAGCGCAGCTGGCGCCTCAACGAGCGCCACTACGGCGCTCTCCAGGGCAAGGACAAGAAGCAGACCCTCGCCGAGTTCGGCGAGGAGCAGTTCATGCTGTGGCGCCGCTCCTACGACGTGCCGCCGCCCGCCATCGAGCTGGGCTCCGAGTTCTCGCAGGACACGGACCCCCGCTACGCGGACGCACCCGTCGTCGAGTCCGAGTGCCTCAAGGACGTCCTCGTCCGCGCCCTGCCCTACTGGGAGGGTGAGGTCGTCCCCGACCTCAAGGCGGGCAGGACGGTCCTCGTGGCGGCTCACGGCAACTCGCTGCGTGCCATCATCAAGCACCTCGACGGCATCGACGACGAGACCATCGCGGGCCTCAACGTCCCCACGGGCATCCCGCTCGTCTACGAGCTCGACGAGGACCTCAAGCCCGTCGTCCCCGGGGGCCGTTACCTCGACGCGGACGCCGCGGCAGCAGCCATCCAGGCCGTCGCCAACCAG
>NZ_JAEINH010000020.1 GCF_016342785.1 Sanguibacter suaedae | reverse complement strand
CCCAGACCGAGGTCACGGCACCGCTGGGCTGCCGTGCCCGCGACGGCCGCGCTGCCGTCCGCCAGGTCGTGGTCGACCACGACCGCTCCGGCGCGGACCCCGAGGCCCCGGGCGGCGTGAGCGGTGCACGCCGCGAGCGCGAGGGAGTCCGCGCCCCCCGAGCACGCGACGAGGACGAGCGGCGCGCCCTCTCCCGGCGAGGTGCTCGGGTCGGCGAGGAGCGCCGTGAGGGCGCGTCGGACCGCGAGACGCCCGGCGGCGACGTCGGGCGGCGGGCCGCTCACGCGGGGCCGTCAGCCATGGACCCGCCGGACCCATGCGTCGGGATCGGCGATCTCCCGGGCCGACGGGAGCGCACCCGGGCCTGTCCAGACGGCGTTGAACCCGTCGGTGCCGACCTGCCTCGTCACTGCCCGCACGAACCGTGCGCCGTCCCGGTACTGGGCCAGCTTGGCGTCCATGCCGAGGAGCCGACGGACGAGCCCGTCCCGTGTCCCGGGCTCGGCCCTGCGCTGCTCGAAGCGACGGCGGATCGTCCGCACCGTCGGGACCACGGCGGGCCCGACGGCGTCCATCGCGACGTCCGCGTGGCCCTCGAGGAGCGCCATGACGGCCGTGACCTCGTCGAGCCGTGACCGCTGGTCGCCGTCGAGCATCCCGTCGAGGACCGAGGCCCCGTCCCGTCCGCGGACCGCGCCCCAGGTCCCGGTCGCCGCGGCGCGGACCCGGCCGGCGAGCGCCCGGACTCCTCCGGGTGCACCGGAGAGGTCGGCGAGCACGCCACGGGTGCGGTCGCGGAGGTGCCCGGAGAGCCAGGGCGCGGCGGTGAGCTGGAGGGCGTGCGTCTGCTCGTGGAGGCAGACCCAGAGCCGGAAGTCCGCCGGGCGGACGCGCAGGTCCCGTTCCGTCCGCAGGACGTTGGGGGCGACGAGGAGGAGGCGCCCGGGAGACCCGCGTCCCGCCTCGGGGGCGTACGGGTCGAGCTGTCCGAGGACCTTCGTGGCGAGGGCGGCGAGCGCGCCGCCCACCTCGGCGCTGCCGACGAGCTCGGCAGCGAGGGGGACGGACCTCCCGTCGGGCAGGGCGAGCGCGTCCTCGGTGAGCCCTGCCATGGACCGGGCCCACCCGGGCCGGTCGACGACGAGCACGGTCGCCGTCCCGCCGGGCGGCGCGTCGTCCGGAGGTCGCAGGCCGGTGATGTCCGCGACGGGCTCGACCGCACGGTGGGCGGCGGCGCGGAGGGATCCGACGAGGTCGGCCATCTCGGCCCTCCCCAGGACCGGTCCCGGGGGCGCGAGGCGGCCGGCGAGCGCTGCCGCGTCGTCCCAGTCCACGGCGCCTCGAGGCGTCGAGGTCACCGGCACCCGCAGAGCGCGAGGTCCGTGACGAACCCGTCGATCGCCTGGCGGGGCGCCCACTGACCGCCCTCCGGCGTCTGGTCGGCCATGACGACGAACGTGAGGAGGCGACCGTCGGCGGTGACGACGGTCCCGGCCAGCGACGTCACCTGTGGCAGGGACCCGGTCTTGGCGCGGACGAGCCCTCGGGCGGGCGAGGAGAGGAAGCGCTCCGCGAGGGTGCCCTGGAGACCGGACACGGGGAGGTCCGTGGCTGCGGCCCGGAGCTCGACGTTCGCGGGGTCGCTCACGAGCTCGAGGACCTCGGCGAAGAGCGACGCGGGTACGGACGACCCGGCCCCGAGCCCGCTGGCGTCGACGAGCACGGCGTCGGAGACGTCGAGCCCGAGGGTGCCCAGCTCGGCGAGGACGGCCTTGGTGGACCCGGCGAACGAGGCGGGCAGGTCGGCGTCGACGGCGACGGCGCGCGCGACCACCTCGGTGATGGTGTTGTCCGACGTCTGGAGGAGGTACTCGACGATCTCCCCGAGGGGCGCGGACGCGACGGTGCCGATGACGCGCGCGTCCGCGGCGGCGGCTGCCCGCGTGGGCTCGCCCTCGACGGTGATGCCCTCGGCGGCGAGCGCACGCGCGAGCTCCTGGGCGGCGACCATCGCGGGGTCGGCGTGGCGCTGGGCGTAGATCCCGGGCCCGGTCCGTCCGGTGTCGACGGCGACGGCCGCGACGGGCGCGGCGTAGCCGAGGGTCGGCTGGTCGGGTGACCACGGCCCCATGGGGTCGCCGGTGAACAGCGTGTCGTCGAGGGTGAGCGTCACGGTGGTGCGGCCGGCGAGCGCGAGCTCCTTGGCCACCTGGGCGGCGAGGTCGGCCATCCCGGCGTGCCCGTTCACGGCGTTCGCGTCGCCCGCGCCGGCGGCGAGCATCATGTCTCCCCCGCCGACGAGCGCGATCTTCCCCTCACCGGTCTGGACCACCGTGGTCTCGAGCACGTGGTCCGGACCGAGGGCGCTCAGGGCTGCGGTGGCGGTGAGCATCTTCTGGATGGACGCCGGCGTTCGTGGGCGGTCCGGGTCGGCGCTCGCGAGGACGTCCCCGGTGAGCGCGTCCGCGACGACGACGCCGACGGACGGACCGAGGCGCGGGTCGGCGACGAGGGCGTCGACGCGCTGCTGGAGCACTGCGGGGGTGGGAGCCAGGGCCTCCGGGTCGAGGACGGACAGCGTGTCCGCGGGGTCCGGCCCGGTGGCCGCACCGGGAGCGGTGGGGAACGGGGCGGGGGGCGCTGGCTCCGGTCCGAGGGTGAGCACCCCGGGGACGATGTCGTGGGCGTCGGCCCACACGTACCCACCGGCCACGACCAGCGCGGACGCGACGGTGACTCCTACCACCCGGGCCATCAGACCCATGACTCAACCACCCGCGCGCCTCCAGACGTCGGGTGCCCACGACGTCGCGCGCACCCCTGCGCAACCCTAGGTCACGACGCGGATCACAGCGAGCGTCTCCCGCATCCCGACACGTTGTCGTCTACCCTGGCGAGTGGTCGGACCGACCGAGAGCCTGAATCACGACACCTCCAGGGGGCGGGCACGCCGCGGAGGGCTGCAACTGGAGGACAACTGTGGAGTTCGACGTCACGATCGAGATCCCCAAGGGACAGCGGAACAAGTACGAGGTCGATCACAGCACCGGCCGGATCCGCCTCGACCGCATGCTGTTCACGTCGACCCGCTACCCGGACGACTACGGGTTCATCGAGGGCACCCTGGGCGAGGACGGCGACCCGCTGGACGCACTGGTGCTCCTCGAGGAGCCGACGTTCCCCGGGTGCCTGATCCGTTGCCGCGCGCTGGGCATGTTCCGCATGCGCGACGAGGCCGGCGGCGACGACAAGGTGCTGTGCGTGCCGACGGGTGACCAGCGTGCCGCGTGGCGTCAGGACATCGACGACGTGTCCGACTTCCACCGCCTCGAGGTGCAGCACTTCTTCGAGGTGTACAAGGACCTCGAGCCCGGCAAGTCCGTCGAGGGCGCGCACTGGGTGGGCAAGGCCGAGGCCGAGGCCGAGATCGAGCGCTCCTTCCAGCGCGCCAAGGACGCCGGCTACTACAGCCACTGAGCAGGGACCGACGCCCTCGTGGCGCGGGCGGCAGGACCGCTCGCGCCACGAGGGCGTCGGCGTCTGCCCGCCCGCCCGCCTGCTAGGGCCTGCCCGCGAAGGGCATGAGACGGCTGTCCCACCGCATGGCGGTGACGCGGACGGGGACCCCGGGCCGCGAGGCCTCGACGATCTGGCCGTTCCCCGCGTACATGGCGACGTGGGTGATGGTCGACGGGTCGTTGGTGTTGTTGGCCCAGAACACGAGGTCGCCGGGCCGCATCGAGCTGAGGCTGATCTTCTGCGCCTGCCTGTACTGATCGCGCGAGGTGCGGTTGATGCTCAGGCCCGCGGCCGCCCAGGCCTTGCTCGTGAGACCCGAGCAGTCGTAGGACCCGGGCCCTGTCCCTCCCCAGCCGTAGGGCACGCCCACCTGGCTCCGTGCCCAGTCGACGGCCGCCTGGCCCTGGCCGGCGCTCCCCCGGCTCGACCCCGAGCCGAGGCCCCCTCCGACGGGCACCGTGGGCGCGGGCGGGGCCGCCGGTGCAGGTGCCGGAGGGGCGGGCGCCGCAGGTGCCGCCGCGGGCTCGGCGGGCGCGGGCCTCGCGGGCGCGGGTGCGACGGCAGGGGGCGCGGGGGTCACCGCCGGTCGTGCCGGGGCGGGCGCCGCCGGCGCGGGCCTCGTGGGTGCAGGCACCGTCGGCGCCGGTGCGGTGGGCGACGTCGGCGCAGCCCCTGCGGCGGGGCTCGCCCCCGGCGAGGGCGCCGTGCCTGCTGCGGGATGTGCGGGGACCTGCGCCTCGATACGGTCGCGGGCCGCGGCCTCGTCACGCGCGGCACGCTCTGCTGCGAGCGCGTCCTGCCGTGCGGCCTCGACGGCGACGCTGGTGCTGCGGGCCTCGGCGAGCTGACCCAGGAGCACGGCCCGCTCGGCGTCGGCGTGCGCGACGGCCTGATCGGCGTCGGCCTGGGCGTCGGCGGCGGCCTGGAGGGCCGCGTCCGCCGCGGCCTTCGCGTCGGCCTGGTCGGCGACAGCCTGGTCTGCGAGTCCCTGCAGCGTCTCGGCGACGGTGGAGTCGGCCTGGTACTGCTGGACGGCCTTGTCGGCCTTGGTCCCGACGAGTGCCATCGCGTCGGACGCGCTCACCGCGTCCTCGAGACCGTCGGCGGTGAGGTACATGCCGATCCGGTCGAGGCCGCTGCCGCTGCGGGACGAGTCGCGGGCGAGGCCCACGAGGAGGGTCCGCGACTCCTCGGCGCGCTCGTTCGCGGTCGTGCTGCGCTCGGTGGCGTCGTCCGCCGCGAGGACCGCGGCGTCGTGGTCGACGACGGCCTGGTTGTAGGCCTCGGCCGCCGTCTCGAGGGCGGCGTAGGCGACGTCCTGGGCGGCGGCGAGCTCCGCGAGCCGGACGTCCATGGCGGCGACGGAGGCCGCGGCGTCGACGACGGCCTGGTGCGCGGTCTCGACGTCGTCGTCGGACGGGGCCGGGTCGGCGGCTGCGGTGGGGATCGTTCCCGCGAGCACCGTGGCGGCGAGGGCCACGGCCGTGGCGGTCCTCCACCGGTGCGGTCGCCTGGTCGGCGCCATGCTGCGGTCCTCTCGAGGGGGTGGGTGGGTCTGGTGCCGAGCGTACCCAGCGCGGTCCCAGGAGTGAACAACCGCCCCATCGTTCACAGCAGTATCACCCGGTCGCGCGAGGTGCCGCAGGGCCGCCGGGTCACTCCAGACCCGGATATCTCGCGATGCGGACGGAAAGTGCTCACCTGTTGTCCCGAGGAATGAGAACTTCCCGCTTCCTCCTCGTCGCCAGCCCCTCCCCGTGCTTACGCTTCCCTCATGACGACGCGAATGTGCTGCTGACCCACCCGACGCCCACGTCCCCAGCACCAGCGCACCGTCGGCACCGGGTCCGGACCACGCACGGCCCGCAGCGCCGCGCAGCCGTCCCGGAACCCCGATCACCGTCCCGGCCGCGTCCACGTGCACCCACCGACCCGGAGCACCCCATGACCACCGCAGACTGGTCCTTCGAGACCCGCCAGATCCACGCCGGGCAGAGCCCCGACCCCACCACCGGCGCCCGCGCCCTCCCGATCTACCAGACGACCTCCTTCGTCTTCCCCGACGCCTCCGTGGCGGCCGACCGCTTCGCGCTCAAGGACCTCGGCCCCATCTACACGCGCATCGGCAACCCCACCCAGGACGTCGTCGAGGCCCGCATCGCGGACCTCGAGGGCGGGGTCGGTGCGCTGCTCCTCGCGTCCGGGCAGGCCGCGACGACCTTCGCGATCCTCAACGTCGCCGAGGCCGGCGACCACGTCGTCGCCAGCCCGAGCCTCTACGGAGGGACCACCAACCTCCTCCAGCACACCCTCGCCCGGCTCGGCATCGAGACGACGTTCGTCACCGACCCGCACGACCCCCAGGCGTGGCGCGACGCCGCCCGGCCCGAGACGCGCCTGTTCTACGCGGAGACCATCCCCAACCCGCAGGCCGACGTCCTCGACATCGCGGCCGTCGCCGACGTCGCCCACGAGGTCGGCGTCCCGCTCGTCGTCGACAACACCGTGGCCACCCCGTACCTCGTGCGGCCCATCGAGCACGGTGCCGACGTCGTCGTCCACTCCGCCACCAAGTACCTCGGCGGCCACGGCTCGGCCATCGGCGGCGTGATCGTCGACGCCGGGACGTTCGACTACGCGCGCTCCCCCGAGCGGTTCCCCGGCTTCAACACCCCGGACCCCAGCTACGACGGCATCGTGTACGCCCGCGACCTCGGCGTCGGCAGCGCCCTCGGCGCCAACCTCGCCTACGTGCTCAAGGCCCGCGTCCAGCTCCTCCGGGACCTCGGCTCGGCGATCTCCCCGTTCAACGCGTTCCTCATCGCCCAGGGGATCGAGACGCTCTCGCTGCGCATGGAACGGCACGTGAGCAACGCCCGCACCGTCGCGGCCTGGCTCGACGCCCGGGACGACGTGCTCACCGTCCACTACGCGGGCCTCCCCTCGAGCCCCTGGTACGCGAACGCCCAGAGGTACGCGCCCCGCGGCGCAGGGGCCATCGTCGCCTTCGAGCTCGACGGCGGGGCCGACGCCGGCCAGGCGTTCGTCTCGGCCCTGACGCTCCACTCGAACGTCGCGAACATCGGGGACGTGCGTTCCCTCGTCATCCACCCGGCCTCCACGACGCACAGCCAGCTCGACCCCGACGCCCAGCGTCGTTCGGGTGTGACCCCGGGGCTCGTGCGGCTCAGCGTGGGCATCGAGCACGTCGACGACATCCTCGCCGACCTCGAGGCCGGCTTCGCCGCAGCGGCCCGTGTCCGCGCCGGTGCCTGACACGCGCCGCACGTCCGGGGTGCGGCAGCGCGGCGCCCTCGACCCGCGCGGCGGCTCGCGCGCCTCCGACTCGCAGCCGTTCCCCGTCTCGGCGGCGTGGCGCCCGGGCGACCCGGTGGGCCGCAGGCAGTTCGTGGAGGTCGGTGCGGTCGAGCTCGAGGCGGGCGGGGTCCTCCCCGACGTCACCCTGGCCTACGAGACCTGGGGCACCCTCAACGAGCGGCGCGACAACGCCGTCCTCGTCCTCCACGCCCTCACCGGCGACAGCCACGTCACCGGCCCCGCCGAGGAGGGCCACCTCTCCGCGGGCTGGTGGCAGGACATGGTGGGCCCCGGCGCGCCGATCGACACGGACCGCTACTTCGTGGTCGCCCCCAACGTGTTCGGCGGGTGCCAGGGGTCCACCGGCCCCGCGAGCCCGGCGCCCGACGGTGCGCCGTGGGGCGGTCGGTTCCCGATGCTCACGGTCCGCGACCAGGTCGCCGCGGAGATCGAGCTCACCAGGGCCCTGGGACTCGACGGCTGGCACCTCGTCGTCGGTGCGTCGATGGGCGGTCTGCGAGCGCTCGAGTGGGCCGTGCTCGGCCCGGAGGCCGGAATCGCGGTCGAGTGCCTCACCGTCATCGCCGCCACGGCGCAGTCGACCGGGGACCAGATCGCGTGGGCGCACCCGCAGCTCACCGCGATCCGCTCGGACCCGCGCTTCCGGGACGGCGACTACTACGACGCGGCCCCGGGCGACGGGCCGCACGTCGGGCTGGGCATCGCGCGGCAGATCGCCCACACCACGTACCGCAGCGCCGTGGAGCTCGACGCCAGGTTCGGTCGCATCCCGCAGGGCGGGGAGGACCCGATGCGCGGGGGTCGGTTCGCGGTGCAGTCGTACCTCGACCACCACGCGGCGAAGCTCGCCCGGCGGTTCGACGCGAACAGCTACGTGGTCCTCACGGAGTCGATGCTCACCCACGACCTCGGCCGTGACCGCGGGGGCGCGGTCACTGCGCTGCGTGCCGTGACGGCCCGCACGCTCGTGGTGGCCGTGGACACGGACCGGCTGTTCCTCCCTGACGAGTCGGTCCGGATCGCGGAGCACGTGCCCCGCGCGGAGCCTGCCACCATGCTGCGCTCCGACTTCGGGCACGACGGCTTCCTCGTCGAGTTCGGCCAGCTCGGGCCGGTCGTCGGCGACTTCCTGTCGCGAGCGCGGCCGCGCTCCACCTGAGCGACGCTCCCGCTTCGCCCACCCGCGGTATGCGACAATCCGAGGAGCACACAGCACAGCCGCACCTCGCCCGCGAGGCGGCATCGCACCACCACTGGGCGTCGCCCAGACGACGTCAGGTGAGGACCAGCGTGACCACCCTCCTCGACCCACCCGCCTCCCGCCGGTCCGGTTACCACCACGAGGCGTTCTTCTGGACCGGGATCGAGGAGTTCCTCGGTCGCACGGTCCCGTTCGTCGAGGAGGGCCTCGCCGAGGGTGCGCCCGTCGTGGTGGCGCTCACCGCGCCCCGGGAGGCCGCGCTCCGGGACGCGCTCGGCACGGCCGCCTCCACGGTCGTCTTCCACGACATGACGGAGTTCGGGCACAACCCGGCACGCCTCATCCCGGCATGGCTGGACCATCTCGCCGCGCACCGCGGCACCGCCGTCCGCCTCCGCGGGGTCGGGGAACCGGTCTGGGCGGGCCGACGGGCACCCGAGATCGCCGAGTGCCACATCCACGAGGCGCTCCTCAACGTCGCCATCCCGCACGACGCACCGCTGGTCCTCCTGTGCCCCTACGAGCGCGACACCCTGGGCGCCGGGGTCCTCGACGAGGTCCACCGCACCCACCCCACGCTCACCCACCACAGCGGTCCGCGGACCAACGGCGCCTACGCCGGCGACCGGCACGCGCGGACCCTCTGGTCCCACCCGCTGCCCTCGCCCGCGAGCACACCCGTGGAGCTCACCGTGACGCGCGGCTCGCTCGCCGCGGCCCGGCGGCTGGTCGTCGCGCGGGCTCGCGGCGCAGGCCTCGACCACGCCCGTGCCGAGGACCTCCGCCTCGCCGTCACCGAGGTCGCGGCGAACAGCCTCGACCACGGCGGGGGCGGCGGCACCCTCCGCGTGTGGACGGAGCCCGGCGCGTTCGTCTTCGAGGTCATGGACGCAGGAACCCTCGACGACCCGCTCGTGGGCCGCTCCACACCGTCCACGGCGCAGCCGCGAGGGCGTGGCCTGTGGCTCGTCAACCAGCTCTGCGACCTCATGCAGATCCGCTCCGGCGCCCGCGGCACCACGGTCCGGGTCTCGACCTGGACCTGAGCCTGCGCCGCGGATGGGGCACCATGGGTGCATGACGGCCGATCTCGCCCAGATCTCCACTGCTCTCCACACCCAGTGGACCCGGACCCGCTCCTGGCTCGAACCGCTCGGGGACGACCTCCTCGGCGCGCGCGACCGACCCAGCGTCCTCGACGGCTGGACGACCGGCGAGCTCGTCGCGCACCTCGCCCGGGCGATGGACGCACTCGCCGTGTGCGAGCCCGCACCGGCCGGGACCGTTCCCATGACCCTCGCCGAGTACCTCGGCACCTCCCCGGGCCGGGTGGACGAGATCGCCTCGACCACGCGTGACCTCGCCTCCGAGATCTCGGCGTCGCCCCACGCCGAGGTCGAGAGGCGCGCGGCGGCCGCGCTGCGACGGCTCACCGAGCTCGGCGACGACGGCGCGCTCGTCGTCCAGGCGCCCCGCGGTCCGGTGTCGCTGCGCGACATGACCACCTCGCGGCTCGTCGAGCTCGTGGTCCACACCCTCGACCTCACGGCGTCCCTCGAAGGCGTCGCCGCCTCGACCGGCCCCTCGGACCCGATCGACCGCGGCGCACTGACGCTCGTCGCCGAGGAGCTCCTCGACATCGTGGTGCGTCGTGGTGGCTGGTCGATCGAGCTCGTCGACGCCCGCCGCTGGGTGCGTCTCGCGGCCGGCCGCACCCGCTACGACGTCGACGAGCTCGCGGCAGCGATCTCCCCGCGCTACACGGCCGGTGGCGTCCCCGACCTCGGTCGCCTGCTCCCCCTCCTCTGACGACGGCACCACCGCTACTCGTCGGTCCCACCAAGGCATAGGTTTGACCCATGCTCGCCGCCTACGCCGCCCACCTCGATGCCGAGGACCCGCTCACCGGACTCGTGGTGGGTGACCGCCCCGACCCCGAGCCGCGGGACGGCTGGAGCACGGTGACCGTGCGCGCCGCGAGCCTCAACCACCACGACCTGTGGTCGCTGCGCGGTGTGGGCCTGCGCGCCGAGCAGCTCCCCATGATCCTGGGCACCGACGCCGTCGGCACCACCGACGACGGGCGGGCCGTCGTCGTCCACGGCGTCATCGGCGGCGACGGCTCCTTCCCGGCGGAGCCCCGCTCCCTGCTCTCGGAGAAGCACCAGGGGACGCTCGCGGAGCGGGTCACGGTCCCCACGCGGAACCTCGTCGACCTCCCGGACGGCCTCGACGTCACGGACGCGGCGTGCCTCCCGACGGCGTGGCTCACCGCCTACCGCATGCTGTTCCGCTCCGCGGGGCTCACCCCGGGCCAGCGCGTCCTCGTCCAGGGCGCCAGCGGTGGGCTCGCGACGGCGGCGATCACCCTCGCGGCCGCGGCGGGCATCGAGGTCGTGGCCACGAGCCGGTCGGCGGCCAAGCGGGAGGCCGCGCTCGGCCTCGGTGCCGCGCACGTCCTCGAGCCGGGCGCCCGGGTGCCGTCGCGGGTGGACGCCGTGATCGAGTCGGTGGGTGCCGCGACCTGGAGCCACTCGGTGCGGTCCGTCCGACCGGGTGGGACGATCGTCGTCGCCGGCGCGACGTCCGGGGACCCGACCGCCGCCGAGCTCACGCGCATCTTCTTCACCGAGATCACGGTCCGCGGAGCCACCATGGGCTCCCGGGACGAGCTCGTCCAGCTCCTCGCGTTCATGGCCCGCACCGGGGTCCGCCCGCGGGTCGACACCGTGCTCCCCCTCGACCGCGCCCGCGACGCCTTCGCGCGGCTGCGCTCCGGCGAGCACGTCGGCAAGATCGTCCTCACCCCGTGACGAGCGGCGACGCCCCGTGGGTCCCCGACGTCCTCGGCGCGGGGTACGAGGCGCGAACCCTCGAGCTCGAGCCCGACGACGAGGGGCCCGTCGTCGCGACGGTCGTGCGGTACCGCCCGTCCGGGTGGCGCCGCGTCCCCCGCGCCGTCCTGTACGTCCACGGCTGGTGCGACTACTTCTTCCAGACGGAGACCGCGGAGTTCTGGCACGCGCAGGGCGTCGCGTTCTACGCGCTCGACCTGCGCAAGTACGGGCGCAGCCTGCGCCCCGGCACCACCCCCGGATACGTCGCGCACCTCGCCACGTACGACGAGGACCTCGAGGCGGCCCTGGCGGTCGTGCGGGCCGACCTCGGGCAGCACACCGCGGTCATGCTCATGGCCCACTCGACGGGGGCGCTCGTCACGGCGCTCTGGGCGAACCGGAACCCGGGCGTCACCCAGGGACTGGTGCTCAACAGTCCCTGGCTGGAGCTCCAGGGGTCGTCCGTGGTCCGCACCGTGTCCACGCCGGCCATCAGCCAGCTCGCACGTTTCCAGCCCAAGGCGCCGCTGCCGAACATCGACCCGGGGTTCTACTCGCGGTCCATCCGGCGCAGCGAGGGCGGCGAGTGGGACATCGACGACGCGTGGCGCCCGAGCCCGTCGTTCCCGGTGCGCGCCGGGTGGCTCAAGGCGATCATCACGGGGCACGCGGAGGTCGCACGCGGCCTGCGCGTGGTGCAGCCCGTCCTCACGCTCGCCTCCACCCGCACGCTCGTCTCCGCGCGGTGGACCGACGAGATGCGGTCGAGCGACGTGGTGCTCGACGTCGACCTCCTCGCCCGCCGTGCCGTGCAGCTGGGGCCGACGGTCACCGTGCGTCGCATCGAGGGTGGCGTGCACGACCTCGCGCTCTCCCGCCGCCCGGTGCGCGACGCCTACTACGCGGAGATCCGCCGGTGGGCGACGGTCTACGGGTGGTCCGACGCCTGACGGTCAGGCGCGGAGCTCGCCGAGCGTCGGCCCGTCGTCCCCGGCGCGCCACACCCGCCACCCGTCGACGACGGACCCCCCGGAGACGGAGCTCGCCGCCCAGCTCGGGTCGGCGCACCGTGTCCCGTCGTCGAGCACGAGCGTGCCGTCGGGGTGGAGGACCGCGACGAACCGCTCCCCACGACGCAGCCGGAGCCACACGACCTCGAGGGGTTCGGTGAGGTCGGCGGCGAGCCGCACGAGGTCCTGGTCGACGGGACCGTGGAGCGTGGGCACGTCCCGGACGGGGACGTCCGCGGTGTACGGGCGGGTGAGGAGCGCACCCGACTCGACGTCGGGCTCCAGGGCGTCCGGCCTGTCGCGGCCGACGCCCAGGACGGACGTGCGGGCGACGGGGGCCGACGGCACCGGCGCGAGCCCGCCGCCGGTCTCGTCGACGCGCTCCGGGATGTACTTGCGTGCGGCGGCGAGGCCGCTCGAGCGGAAGGCCCGGCTCGCGGGGTAGCCGGTGCTCGTCGGCAGCCCGTCCGACCCGGACCCGGGTCCGGGTGCGTAGCCGCTCTCGGGTGACGGGGGGACCGTGAGGTCGAGGCCGGGGAGGGGGCCGAAGTCCATGAGGGGCACGCCCGAGGGCCGCTCGGGCAGCTGCGCGAGCTCGTCGGGGAGGTCGAGGAACACGGGTGTGTAGGGCGTCCGTGACGCGAGGTGCGGCGTGCTCGTCGCGTCGTGCAGCGCGGCCTCGCCGAGGGCCGCAGCGTCGGAGGCATCGACCCCGCCCACCGGGTCCGGGGTCTGCGCCCACCAGACGTCGTCCGGGTCCTCGGGGGCCTGCGGGAGGTCGAGCCCGTCGAGCAGGTCGGGCGATCCTGGTGCGAGCCACGCGGGGCCTGCGTCGTGCACGCCGGTGTCCTGCGCAGCGCCGCCGGCCGTGGGCACGACGGGCGTCGGGAACGTCGGTCCGGCGACCGTCCCGAACGCCGACGTGCGCGCGACCACGGGCGTGGCCCCGGTGAGCGCCTGCTCGACGGCGCGGCGTGCCGCGTCGCTCTCCGGGCCCAGCGGGGAGACGTCCATGAACCGTTGGTCGTGCGGGCCCTGGACCATCCCCACGTGGAGGACGTCGACGCGGGCTCCGGAGTCGCGGAAGAACCGCAGGGCGTCCAGGAGGTCGGGCGCCACCTCGGCGCACACGACCACGAGCCGGGGGCCCCTGTGCTGGCTCGTGCCGGCCGAGACGGGAAGCGCCTCGAGGAAGTCGGACAGGTCCTTGTGGAAGCGGTCCGGGCCCGGCGCGTACAGGGCGGCCATGTCCGAGCGCGTGAGCCGCGAGGCCTTCCCGGCGACACGGAACGCCTCGAGGAGGCCGTCACCGGTGAGCGTGGTGGCGATCTCGACGACCACGGGTCGCCCTGCCGTGTCGAGCCCGAGGATGTCCGGGGGTGCACCGCGGTGGATCGCGAGGGGTGCCTGCCCGCCGGGCTCGGTCGTCACGACGAAGACCTTCTCGCCGAGAAGAGCGGCGAGGTGCTCGTGGACGACGGCGCGTGCTTCCGCGGCGAACGACTGCTCCGCCGGACGGGTCGGCGTCACGAGCGCCGACCGTCCGTCACCTACCGCGAACAAGGCCATGGTGCCCAGGGTAGCCGCGGGTGGCGCGTCCGGGGAGCCCGGGCCGCCCCTGGCGGGCAGGGCCGTGGTGCGGATCACTCCGCGGAGAGGTGGGCCTCGACGCGCTCGACCTTCCCGTCGAGCTCACCGGTGCGCCCGGGTCGGATGTCCGCCTTGAGGACGAGGGACACGCGGTGGCCGCCGCTGCCGGCGGCCTCGGTGGCTCGCCGCACGACGTCCATGCACTCGTCCCACTCCCCCTCGATGGTGGTGAACATGGCGTCGGTCCGGTTGGGCAGGCCCGACTCGCGGACGATGCGGACGGCCTCGGCGACGGGCCCCGTGACGGACTCGCCGGCCCCGAGGGGGGCGACGGAGAAGGCGATGAGCATGGTCCCATCCTGTCACGGTGCCCGCCGGGTGCTGTCAGAGGCTGTCGAGCGCCTCCGCGACGGGGGTGTCGCCGTTGTTGAACTCGATGAAGCGCCCCACGGTGGAGGGGCGTCCGACGACGGAGGCGATGACCTGGGCGACGTCGTCGCGCGACACCTCGGTGGACTCGAGGTCGCCGCCCACCTCGATACGGCCGGTACCGTCGTCGTCGGTGAGGGCGCTCGGCCCGACGATCGTCCACGCGAGCTGCGAGCCCCGCAGGTGCTCGTCGGCGGCGGCCTTGGACTCGGCGTAGGCGTGGAACGAGTTGTCGGACGGGACGCCGTGATCGGGACCGGCACCCTTGTACGACAGCATGACGTAGCGGGGGACCCCGGCGGCGACGGCCGCGTCGATGCTGCGGATCGCGGCGTCGCGGTCGATGGCGTACGTGCGCTCCTCGGACCCTCCGCCGGCTCCGGCTGCCCACACGACGGCGGTGTGCCCGCTGAGGATCCCGGCGATCTCCTCGGTCGACATGGCGGCGACGTCCGCGATGGCCGCACGCGCACCGAGGGCCTCGACGTCGGGGGCCTGCTCGGGCTTCCTGATGATCGACGTGACGTCGTGCCCTGCTCCGGTGAGCAGGGGGGTGAGCCGCAGCGCGACCTTCCCGTGGCCTCCGACGATGGCGATGGATGACATGCCGCTCCTCTCGATCACTGCTCCGGCGGGGTGGGGAGCCTCTCGGCGATGAGCTCCACGAGCGCCTTGCCCCGGACTCCGGCGAGGTCCTCGGCCTGCGTGCGGCAGGAGAACCCGTCGGCGAGGAAGACGTCCCCCTCCTCAGCCTCTCGTAGGGCGGGCAGGAGCGCATTCTCAGCGACCGCGACGGACACGTCGTAGTGCCCCTTCTCCATCCCGAAGTTCCCGGCGAGCCCGCAGCACCCTGCGAGGGTGCGGATGGTGGCCCCGGCCCCGCGCAGGAGGTCCTCGTCGGTCGAGTACCCCATGACGGAGTGGTGGTGGCAGTGGGGCTGGACGACGGCGGTGACGTCCGAGAGGTCGGGCATGGTCCACCCGGAGTCGGCGTCGGGTGCCGTCTCCGGATCGGTGAGGAGCTCGGCGAGCGTGCGGGTGGCCTTCGCGACCGCGTGCGCCCGGGGGTCGTCGGGGAAGAGGTCGACGAGGTCGGAGCGCAGGACGGCGGTGCACGACGGCTCGAGGCCGACGACGGGGATCCCGTTCACGGCGAACGGCCCGAGCGTGTCGAGCAGGCCGGACAGCTTCCTCCTCGCGCCGTCGAGCTGCCCCGTGCTGATCCACGTGAGCCCGCAGCAGGCCTCGTCCTCGGGGACGACGACGTCGTACCCGGCGGCGAGGAGGACGGTCACCGCGGCCTCGGGCACCGAGGGAGCGAGGGCGTCGCTGAACGAGTCGGTCCACAGGACAACCTTGGGCCGCACGGGTGCGACGGGCCCGGGCACGACCGCGCCGGGTGCGCGCGTGGTCGAGGCGACCTGCGCGGCCCCCTCGCGCTTCCACCACGCCCGGAAGGGGACGTCCGCGAACGCGGGGATCGACCGTCGGGTGTCCATGCCTCCGAGGGTGAGCGCGACCTTGGCGACGGCGGGGACGCCGAGGAGCCCGTTGACGAGGCGGGGCATGCGGGAGGCGAGGCGCGCCCAGCGCGGCAACCAGCCCAGCGCGTAGTGGTTCATGGGGCGCAGGCGACCCTTGTAGGTGCGGTGCAGCACCTCGGCCTTGTACTGCGCCATGTCGACGCCGGCCGGGCAGTCGCTCGAGCAGGCCTTGCAGGACAGGCAGAGGTCGAGGGCCTGGTGGACCTCCGGCGACCTCCAGCCGCCGGTGACGAGGGTCCCGTTGGCCATCTCCTGGAGGACGCGGGCGCGTCCTCGGGTCGAGTCCTTCTCCTCCTTGGTGGCCAGGTACGACGGGCACATGAACCCTCCGGCGGCGGTGCTGTCCGCACGGCACTTCCCGACCCCTACGCAGCGGTGGACGGCCGTGCTCATGTCGCCGCCGTCGTGCGCGAAGGAGAAGCCCTTGGCCGCGGGGAGCGCGGACGCGTGGGGCCGGCGGAGGTTCGCGTCGACGGGGTCGGGTCGGACGAGGACGCCGGGGTTGAGGAGGTCGTGCGGGTCGAACAGTCCCTTGAAGTGCCCGAAGAGCGCGATGGCCTCGGGGGTGTACATGGCGGGGAGCAGCTCGGAGCGGGCGCGCCCGTCGCCGTGCTCGCCGGACAGCGAGCCGCCGTACTTCCCGACGAGCATGGCGGCGTCGGTCATGAAGGTCCGCAGCACGGAGCCCGAGCTCTCGAGGGGGATGTCGATGCGCAGGTGGACGCACCCGTCGCCGAAGTGTCCGTAGGGCAGACCGTCGACGCCGTACTGCGCCATGAGGGCGTCGAGGTCGCGCAGGTACGCCCCGAGGCTGGCGGGCGGGACGGCGGAGTCCTCCCACCCGGGCCACGCCTGCGCCCCTGAGGGGGTGCGGCCTGCGAGGCCTGCTCCGTCGGCGCGGATCTGCCACATGGCGGTCGCTTCCGGGCCTGCGGGGAGGATGCGCGTGGCGGTGGTCCCGGAGTCCCGGACGATGGCCTTGGCGCGCGCCATGGCTTCCTTCGCGGTGGCGCCGCCCACCTCGACCATGAGCCATCCGCCTCCCGCCGGCAGCGCAGGCACCGATCCTGCGCCCTTGGCCTTGCGGACGACGTCGACGAGCCGGGCGTCGAGCCCTTCGACGGCGAGGGGCTCGTGCGCGAGGAGCGCGGGGACGGCGTCCGCGGCCGAGGGCATGTCGGGGTAGCCGAGGACGACGAGGGTGGGTGCGCCGGCGATGGGGACGAGGTCGACGGTGGCGCCGAGGATCGACATGACGGTGCCCTCGGTCCCGACGAGGGCCTTGGCGAGGTGCGCGCCGTTCTCCGGGAGGAGGTGCTCGAGGGAGTACCCGGAGACCTGCCTGCCGAAGCGGCCCAGCTCGGTGCGGAGGGTGGAGAGGTTGGCGGTGACGAGCTCGGCGAGCCCGTCGACGCGGTCGACGCCCTGTCCGTCCGCTCCTGCGGTGTACCGACGGCCGTGACCGTCGACGATGTCGAGCGAGGTGACGTTGTCGGCGGTCCGTCCGTAGGCGACGGCGTGCGGTCCGCAGGCGTTGTTGCCGATCATCCCGCCGAGGGTCGCGCGGTTCTGCGTGGAGGGGTCGGGTCCGAAACGTAGGCCGTGGGGCGCGGCTGCCTTCTGCAGCGAGGACATGATGACGCCGGGGTCGACGCGTGCGGTGCGTGCTTCGACGTCGATGTCGTGGATGGTGTTCACGTGCCGGGAGAAGTCGATGACAACCCCTGGTCCGACGGAGTTCCCGGCGCAGGAAGTGCCGGCGCCGCGTGTCGTGAGGGGGAAGCCTGCGTCCCGGGTGGTGGTGATGGCGGCGAGGGCGTCGTCGACGTCGCGGGGTCGGACGACGACCCGTGGCACGACGCGGTAGTTGGAGGCGTCGGTGGAGTAGAGGGCGCGGTCGAGGGTGGAGTCGGAGACGTCTCCGTCGACGGCGGTGCGGAGCGCGGCGACGAGAGCCGCCTGCGCGGCGGGGTCGTGCGTGGGGCGGCGCGCGTCGGCGCTTCCGGTGATCTCGACGTCCACGGGGCTGGTCACGTGGACCATTGTCCCACCGCAGCCGGCGGCGCTCCGGGACTTCCACCACACGGGACGAGACCGACGTCTTCGCAGGTGAGGCAGCATGGAGGCGGCTCAACTGCACACACGACTGCCGCGGTCGCGGCTTCGCGGCGTGAGCTGGGCATCCGTCGGTGCAGCTCTGATCGGGTGGTGGAATGACGAAGGCCCACCCCTTGCGGGGTGGGCCTTCGTGAATGGTTGTCCGGCGGCGTCCTACTCTCCCACACAGTCTCCCGTGCAGTACCATCGGCGCTGAAGGGCTTAGCTTCCGGGTTCGGAATGGGACCGGGCGTTTCCCCTTCGCTATGACCGCCGTAACTCTATTGGGTTGTTCAGCCGGGTTCTCGGCCGTTTCCCGAGAACCGCACAGTGGACGCGTAGCACAAGAGTGTTGTGTTGTTATCAAGTTGTCGGCTTATTAGTACCGGTCAGCTGCGAGGGTCTTTCGTCCCCTCTTCCACGTCCGGCCTATCTACCCAGTGGTCTGCTGGGAGCCTCTCGGGGACTAGCCCCGTGGAAACCTCATCTTGAAGCAGGCTTCCCGCTTAGATGCTTTCAGCGGTTATCCCTTCCGAACGTAGCCAACCAGCCGTGCTCCTGGCGGAACAACTGGCACACCAGAGGTTCGTCCGTCCCGGTCCTCTCGTACTAGGGACAGCCCTTCTCAAGTTTCCTGCGCGCGCAGCGGATAGGGACCGAACTGTCTCACGACGTTCTAAACCCAGCTCGCGTACCGCTTTAATGGGCGAACAGCCCAACCCTTGGGACCTACTCCAGCCCCAGGATGCGACGAGCCGACATCGAGGTGCCAAACCATGCCGTCGATATGGACTCTTGGGCAAGATCAGCCTGTTATCCCCGGGGTACCTTTTATCCGTTGAGCGACGGCGCTTCCACAAGCCACCGCCGGATCACTAGTTCCGACTTTCGTCCCTGCTCGACCTGTCAGTCTCACAGTCAAGCTCCCTTGTGCACTTGCACTCGCCACCTGATTGCCAACCAGGCTGAGGGAACCTTTGAGCGCCTCCGTTACATTTTAGGAGGCAACCGCCCCAGTTAAACTACCCACCAGGCACTGTCCCTGATCCGGATTACGGACCGAGGTTAGATATCCAGAGCGACCAGAGTGGTATTTCAACGTTGACTCCACACACACTGGCGTGCATGCTTCACAGTCTCCCACCTATCCTACACAAGCCGCACCGAACACCAATACCAAGCTATAGTAAAGGTCCCGGGGTCTTTCCGTCCTGCTGCGCGTAACGAGCATCTTTACTCGTAGTGCAATTTCGCCGAGTTCGCGGTTGAGACAGCGGAGAAGTCGTTACGCCATTCGTGCAGGTCGGAACTTACCCGACAAGGAATTTCGCTACCTTAGGATGGTTATAGTTACCACCGCCGTTTACTGGGGCTTAAATTCTCAGCTTCGCTCCGAAGAGCTAACCGGTCCTCTTAACCTTCCAGCACCGGGCAGGCGTCAGTCCGTATACATCGTCTTGCGACTTCGCACGGACCTGTGTTTTTAGTAAACAGTCGCTTCTCCCTGGTCTCTGCGGCCCTTGCACGCTTCCCCAGCAAGTGGGTTCACGCTCCGGGCCCCCCTTCTCCCGAAGTTACGGGGGCATTTTGCCGAGTTCCTTAACCACGATTCTCTCGATCGCCTTAGTATTCTCTACCTGACCACCTGAGTCGGTTTAGGGTACGGGCGGCTAGAACCTCGCGCCGAGGCTTTTCTTGGCAGCATAGGATCACCAAATTCCCCCGTTCGGGGGTCCCGTCAGATCTCAGGCACATGAACAGCGGATTTGCCTACTGTTCGCCCTACATCCTTAGACCGAGACAACCATCGCTCGGCTTGGCTACCTTCCTGCGTCACCCCTGTTAATACGCTTACCTACTACCGGTTCGGGTCCCGCGCTCCCCTGAGTCCTCAGCCCCGAAGGGCCTGTGGACCAGGTTTGGGCGGTTAGCATCACCGGGCTCGGTATGGGCGGTTCTTCGCCGGTAGGAGAATATCAACTCCTTGTCCATCGACTACGCCTGTCGGCCTCGCCTTAGGTCCCGACTTACCCAGGGCGGATTAGCCTGGCCCTGGAACCCTTGGTCATTCGGCGGACGGGTTTCTCACCCGTCTTTCGCTACTCATGCCTGCATTCTCACTCGTGTAGGCTCCACCGCTGGATCACTCCGCGACTTCACTGCCCACACGACGCTCCCCTACCCATCCACACGCCTGGATCACGAAGACCTAGCACTTGTGTGAATGCCACAGCTTCGGCGGTGTACTTGAGCCCCGCTACATTGTCGGCGCGGAATCACTTGACCAGTGAGCTATTACGCACTCTTTCAAGGGTGGCTGCTTCTAAGCCAACCTCCTGGTTGTCTGTGCAACTCCACATCCTTTCCCACTTAGCACACGCTTAGGGGCCTTAGCTGGTGGTCTGGGCTGTTTCCCTCTCGACTACGGAGCTTATCCCCCGCAGTCTCACTGCCACGCTCTCACTTACCGGCATTCGGAGTTTGGCTGACGTCAGTAACCTTGTAGGGCCCATCGGCCATCCAGTAGCTCTACCTCCGGCAAGAAACACGTGACGCTGCACCTAAATGCATTTCGGGGAGAACCAGCTATCACGAAGTTTGATTGGCCTTTCACCCCTACCCACAGGTCATCCCCCAGGTTTTCAACCCTGGTGGGTTCGGTCCTCCACGCGGTCTTACCCGCGCTTCAACCTGCCCATGGGTAGATCACTTCGCTTCGGGTCTAGACCCAGCGACTATGGTCGCCCTATTCGGACTCGCTTTCGCTACGGCTTCCCCACACGGGTTAACCTCGCCACTGAGCACTAACTCGCAGGCTCATTCTTCAAAAGGCACGCTGTCACCCCTGCTATGGAGGCTCCAACGGATTGTAGGCACACGGTTTCAGGTACTATTTCACTCCCCTCCCGGGGTACTTTTCACCTTTCCCTCACGGTACTTGTCCGCTATCGGTCACTAGGTAGTATTTAGGCTTAGCAAGTGGTCTTGCCGGATTCACACGGGATTTCTCGGGCCCCGTGCTACTTGGGATCCCCTTCGGGAGGCCACGCCATTTCGTCTACGGGGGTCTCACCCTCTGTGCCGGGCCTCTCAATGCCCTTCGACTATAACGCGACTTTCTGACTCCCTGACCGTCCGGCAGAACGATCTGAAAGGTCCCACAACCCCGCCCATGCAACCCCTGCCGGGTATCACACATGAACGGTTTGGCCTTTTCCGCTTTCGCTCGCCACTACTCACGGAATATCTCTTCCTGTCGGTACTGAGATGTTTCACTTCCCGACGTTCCCTCCACACACCCTATATATTCAGGTGCGGGTCACTGGACATGACTCCAGCGGGGTTTCCCCATTCGGACATCCTCGGATCACGGTTCGTTTGCCAACTCCCCGAGGCTTATCGCAGGCTACAACGTCCTTCATCGGCTCCTAGTGCCAAGGCATCCACCCTGTGCCCTTAAAAACTTGATATCAACAAAAATTGCAGAGAACAAAGAATAAATCTTTGATCTTACAAAGATGCTCGCGTCCACTGTGCAGTTCTCAAGCTACGGACGATCCCACCGAACACCAGCGCCTACCCACACCAAACGGTGAGCGGTTCAACCAGATCACGGTGACCCGTTGTCGAAGCCCATCCACCCCCCACCCGGGGAGAAGACGAACCCGAAGACCAGTCGCAAACTCGCGCCTGAGCCCTCAGGACCCAACAGTGTGCTCAACGGACAACCCCCCACCACCAGCAGTTTCCCACCCACGACCACCCCAAAAGGCAACCCGCAGACGTACTCCCACCAGCACCAGCCGGCCATCACATAGTCAATGTTCCACCCATGAGCAACCACCCGCGCCCACATTCGGAGCGCAGACGTGGCCACCTGAACACCACCACCAAAGCAGCGATGCCAGCATGTAGCTCCTTAGAAAGGAGGTGATCCAGCCGCACCTTCCGGTACGGCTACCTTGTTACGACTTAGTCCCAATCGCCAATCCCACCTTCGACGGCTCCGTCCCACAAGGGGTTAGGCCACCGGCTTCGGGTGTTACCGACTTTCGTGACTTGACGGGCGGTGTGTACAAGGCCCGGGAACGTATTCACCGCAGCGTTGCTGATCTGCGATTACTAGCGACTCCGACTTCATGGGGTCGAGTTGCAGACCCCAATCCGAACTGAGACCGGCTTTTTGGGATTCGCTCCACCTTACGGTATCGCAGCCCTTTGTACCGGCCATTGTAGCATGCGTGAAGCCCAAGACATAAGGGGCATGATGATTTGACGTCATCCCCACCTTCCTCCGAGTTGACCCCGGCAGTCTCCTATGAGTCCCCACCATAACGTGCTGGCAACATAGGACGAGGGTTGCGCTCGTTGCGGGACTTAACCCAACATCTCACGACACGAGCTGACGACAACCATGCACCACCTGTACACCAGTCCGAAGACGCGACCATCTCTGGCCGATTCCGGTGTATGTCAAGCCTTGGTAAGGTTCTTCGCGTTGCATCGAATTAATCCGCATGCTCCGCCGCTTGTGCGGGCCCCCGTCAATTCCTTTGAGTTTTAGCCTTGCGGCCGTACTCCCCAGGCGGGGCACTTAATGCGTTTGCTGCGGCACGGAACTCGTGGAATGAGCCCCACACCTAGTGCCCAACGTTTACGGCATGGACTACCAGGGTATCTAATCCTGTTCGCTACCCATGCTTTCGCTCCTCAGCGTCAGTTGCGGCCCAGTGACCTGCCTTCGCCATCGGTGTTCCTCCTGATATCTGCGCATTCCACCGCTACACCAGGAATTCCAGTCACCCCTACCGCACTCTAGTCTGCCCGTACCCGATGCAAGCTCAAGGTTGAGCCTTGAGATTTCACACCAGACGCGACAAACCGCCTACGAGCTCTTTACGCCCAATAATTCCGGACAACGCTTGCGCCCTACGTATTACCGCGGCTGCTGGCACGTAGTTAGCCGGCGCTTCTTCTGCAGGTACCGTCACTTTCGCTTCTTCCCTACTGAAAGAGGTTTACAACCCGAAGGCCTTCATCCCTCACGCGGCGTCGCTGCATCAGGCTTTCGCCCATTGTGCAATATTCCCCACTGCTGCCTCCCGTAGGAGTCTGGGCCGTGTCTCAGTCCCAGTGTGGCCGGTCGCCCTCTCAGGCCGGCTACCCGTCGACGCCTTGGTGGGCCGTTACCCCACCAACAAGCTGATAGGCCGCGAGTCCATCCTTGACCGAAAAACTTTCCAGACACAGACCATGCGGTCGCATCTCGTATCCAGTATTAGCCCCGGTTTCCCGGAGTTATCCCAGAGTCAAGGGCAGGTTACTCACGTGTTACTCACCCGTTCGCCACTGATCACCCAGAGCAAGCTCTGAGATCACCGTTCGACTTGCATGTGTTAAGCACGCCGCCAGCGTTCGTCCTGAGCCAGGATCAAACTCTCCGTAAATGTTCAACATCAACCACCACCCAAAAGCGGCGATCAACAACCATACGGCGGACCCACCAGCTAAGGCAGACCCGATTAATCAAGGCTACAAACCGAAAACTTGCGTTTTCTGATTCATACCAAATTAACCTTCCCCAACACACCAACCACACCGAACGGCGCAGCCAACATGCCAGACAAGGGATCTTGGCATTGACTATCAAGCACACTGTTGAGTTCTCAAGGAACAGACGCTCACCATCACCAGACCCACTCTCGCAGGCCCGCATCCGGGGCAACCTCTCCAACTTATCCGATCCCCACCCCGAAGTCCAACCCGCTCAACCGAACGAACCGAACCCCAGGAGAAAAACCAGACCCCCACACTACACCGCAACCAGGCAGAACCCAGCCACGCTCTCAAGTGAGGAAACCAACCCCGGGACCAGCCACTTCGCGCCAGCCCTCACGGGCCTCGCAGTGGTGTCTGTGCCTCCCTGTCGGGCTGACATCCAGAACATTACGCGGA
>NZ_JAEINH010000002.1:370039-376902 GCF_016342785.1 Sanguibacter suaedae | reverse complement strand
TCGACGGGGAGGCCGCGCACGCGCAGCGCGGCCTCGATCAGGGGGAACTGGCTGCGGGCACGGCACAGGACGGCTGCGGTCGTGGTGCCCGGTTCCCACCGCTTGGCGACGAGCTCCGCGACCGCGGCCGCCTCCTCCTCGACGGTCGCGGCGTAGACGCCGTGCACTGAGCCGATCCCGGCGTCGGGTCGCGCGACGAGGGCGGGGAGCGAGTTGCCGGGGTCCGCGGCGAAGAGGGGCGCGGACGTCGTGTTGGCGACGTCGAGGACGGCGAGGTCGTTGCGCCAGGACGTCGACAGCCGGTGGACGTGCGCCGGTGCGCCGCCAGCGGTCCGGAACTGGTCGGGGAAGCGTGCGGGTCCCGAGGCACTGGCGCCCCGCCACCCGTAGATCGACTGGTTGGGGTCCCCGACAGCGGTGACCGGGTGCCCGGAGCCGAAGAGGGCGCTGAGGAGGCGGATCTGCGCGTAGGAGGTGTCCTGGTACTCGTCGAGGAGGACCACCCGGAACCGGTCGCGCTCACCCTGCCCGACGGCCTCCACACCCTCCGCGAGCTGCGCGGCGAGGGAGACCTGGTCGCCGAAGTCGAGGGCGTCCATGGTCCGCTTGCGCTCCTGGTACGCCTCGACGACGTCGAGGAGGCGGTGCCGCTCGCCCAGCGAGCGGACGAGCTTCACGACGTCGGCGTGGAGCGTGGTGCGCCTGCCGCCGGGCGGCGTGGCGGCGATGTCGTCGACGAGCCGTGCGATGCCCGCACGGGCGTCGGCGACGGACAGGAGGTGCTCGTCGAGCGCTCCGGACAGGTCGAGGACGGCGCCCACGACGGTGGAGACGGCGGCGTCCGTCTCGAGGTCACCGTGCCAGCGCTCGACGACCTCGCTCGCCACCTGCCACTGGGTGGCCTCGGAGAGGAGACGGGCGCCCGGTTCGCGGCCGATGCGGAGCCCGTGGTCGGAGACGAGCGACGCGGCGTAGGAGTTGTACGTGGAGATCGTGGGGCGGTCGAGGGCGTCGAGCACCCCGTCGACGCGTCCCGGCACGGCACGTCGCAGCTGGCGCAGACGCCGGGTGACGCGCTCGCTCAGCTCTCCCGCGGCCTTCCGGGTGAACGTGAGACCGAGGACGGCGTGCGGTTCGACGAGGCCGTTGGCGATGAGCCACACGACGCGCGCGGACATGGTCTCGGTCTTCCCGGAGCCCGCTCCGGCGACGACGAGCATGGGCTCGAGCGGGGCCTCGATGACCTCCGTCTGCTCCGGGGTGGGGCGAGGCCGACCGAGGAGGTCGGCGATGCGCTCCGCGCTCATCGGGGGCGTGGTGGCGGTCATGGGGTGCGCTCCTGGGGCTGGGGGGCGTCCATGGGCGTCCCGCTCGTGGACGGCGCGTGGGCGCCGGCACCGGCGCCGTCGCCGTCGCCGTCGGGGGCAGGGGCAGGGCCCACGACGTGCCGCCCCTCGGGTTGCAGCGGGCAGGCGCGGCGGACCGTGCACACGCCGCAGAGGGAGTTCTCCACGGCGGCGAAGCGGGCGGCTGCCATCGTCTCGGCGGCCTCCTCGACGAGCGACCTCGCCCAGCTCGAGCCGGGGTCGCCGAGCGCGGGCTGCGTGCGTCGCGTCGCCCCGCGTGCTCCCTCGGCGAGGAAGACGAGCTGGGCTCCGACGCTGCGCGTCCCCTCGGGCAGCGACGGGAACGCCCCCGACTCGACGGCGAGCTGGTAGGCGCCGAGCTGGGCGTTCGTCTCGGCGTCAGCGGCCGTCGGGATTCCCTTGCCCGTCTTCAGGTCGGTGATGCGCACCCCGTCGTCGACCTGCTCGATCCGGTCCACCGCGCCGCGCAGCACCGCCCTGCCCACCTCGAGCTCGAACTCCTCCTCGACGACCACGTCGCCCTCGACCTCGGCGACGTAGTCCGCGAGTCGGCGCACCATGTCGTCGGCCCTGCGTCGTGCCTGCGTCGCGGGCCACCCGTCGGGCATCCCGAGCTCCGGCCAGCGCCGGTCGAGCTCGGCAGCGAGCTCGGAGTGCCGGCCCCGGGGCATCGTCCTGGCGATGTCGTGGACGAGGGTCCCCACCGACTGCGCGAGCGCCGCAGGCGTGGTGCCGCCCGCGCTCTCGAGCGCCCACCGCAGCGCGCAGCGGTGCACCTGCTCCACCTTGGACGGGGACACGGGCACGCTCGCGCCAGGGGCCCACAGGGGTGCGTCGGTCGAGAGCTCCGCGGCCCCGTACCAGGTCCGTGGGTCGGCCTCGGCGACCCCGTGCCGCGCGAGGTCCACGAGGAGCCCCGCGAGCCGCTCGGCACGCTCGGACCCGTCGACGGAGGAGAGCTCGTCGACGAGCTCTCCCCGGACCACGGCGACCAGGCCGCGCAGGTCGAGCGGCGCGGCACCGAGCGGTTCCCCGCCGGGCCCTGCGTCGCCCGCGGGCAGGTCCGTCGCGTCCTCGGGTCCGCCGACGTCCGGGAGACCGAGGAGGTCGAGGAGCACGGACGGCTCGTCCTCGAGGTCCCGGGAGGCCGTGACGACGAGCCTGCGTGTGGCCCGCGAGACGGCGACGACGAAGGCCCGGAGCTCGTCGGCCAGCACGGCACGCCGCGCCTCGCGGCCCATCGGCGAGCCGTCGGACCGCCCGTCGAGCAGGTCGACGAGGGACTGGGCCCCGAGGAGCGAGTCGCGCAGGCGCAGGTCGGGCCACGACCCGTCCTGGACGCCCGCCACGACGACCACCTCCCACTCCCCCCCGGCCGCACCGGCCGGGGTGAGGAGCGGGACCGTCTCCTCGCCGGCGCCGCCGACGGCGAGGTTGTCCGCCGGGATGTCCTGCGACTCCACGAGGTCGGCGAAGGCGAGCGCGGTGGCCTGCGGGACGCGGTCCACGAACTGCTCCGCGGACCGGAAGAGCGCCATCACGGAGTCGAGGTCGTGGTCGGCCCGCGCGGAGCCCGGGCCGCCGTGGACCGCGATGCTCCGCCACGTCTCGGCCAGGTCGGCTGCGGCCCACAGCGCCCAGAGGACCGTCTGGGCGGTCGCTCCGGGAGCGGCCACCGCGTCGCGGCCGGCGGCGAGGACGCGTGCGACCCGTCCGGGCGCTCGCGCGACGTCGTGCGGGAGGGTCGCGCTCCGTGCGGTGTCCTCCACGACCTCGACCAGCAGGTCGTCGGAGGTCCTCGTCCCGCCTGCGGCGAGCTCCTCCGTGCGGAGCGCCCTGCGCAGGCGCCGCAGGGCGACCGCGTCGATCCCCCCGAGCGGCGACGTGAGGAGGTCCACCACGAGGTCGACGTCGGGCGGGTCGTCGGTGCTCACGGCTCGCAGGGCCCGGAGCAGGGGCCGGACGGCGGGCTCGTCGCGCAGGGCGACGTCGGCGCCGACGATCGCGACCGGGACGCTCGCGCTCGCGAGGGCACGGCGCAGCCGCACCAGCTCGCCGCCGGAGCGTGCGACGACGGCCATGCGCGACCACGGTGTGCCCCTCAGGAGGTGCTCGGCCCTGAGCACGCGCGCCACGTACGCCTCCTCGAGCGGGCGGCCCGGCAGGACCGTCGTCTCCACCACGTCCTCGACCTCGGAGGCAGGCCGGGCACGACGGTGCTCGACGGCTCCCACGGTCCCGACCTCCTGGGACACCGTGCGGGTCGCGGCGCGGACCCGGGGCCCGTGCCGCCACGCCCGCTCGAGGACGGCCGTCGTGGCACCGAGCTCGCCGACCACGTCCCCTGGCCCGAGGTCGCCCTCGCGCGGCGGCGCTCCGGCGGCGGCACGCCCGACGAGCGACGGGCTGGCACCGCGGAACGCCTGCACGGAGGAGTCGGGGTCGGCGAGCAGGACCAGGCGGGCCCCGTGGGACGCGAGGACGTGGCACAGCCGTGCGGTCGCGGCCGTCGCCTCCTGGTAGTCGTCGACGACGACGACGCGCCACCCCGGCCGGTCCTCCGGGTCGGCCTCTGCGAGCACCCGGGCCGCCTCGTCGACCACGACGGCAGGGTCGTACCGGGCTCCGGCGTCCGGCGTGAGCTGCCGCAAGGACATGACGGACAGGTACTCGTCGTAGACGGCTGCCGCGGCGACCCATTCGGGCCGCCCGTGGCGGTCGCCGAGGTCAGCGAGCTCGTCGGGCGCGAGGCCCCGCTCGGCGGCGCGCATGAGGAGGTCCCGCAGCTCCTCCCGGAACCCGCGCAGCGCGAGGGTCTCCTCGGGCACGTGGGCGGGCCAGCGGACGGACGTCCCCTCACCACGGGCGTGCCCCTCGAGGAGCTCGGCGAGCGCGAGGTCCTGCTCGGGGCCCGTGATGAGGGTGGGTGGAGGCTCGCCGTGCGCCTGGGCGCTGCGCGCGAGGACGCTGAACGCCGCGGACGCCGCGGTGCGGACCATGGCACCGCGCACCGTGAGACCGAGCCGAGCCGCGATCCGGTCGCGGAGCTCCCCCGCGCCGCGCCGGGTGGCGCTGAGGACGAGGACCTCGTCGGGGGACACGCCGCCACGCACCGCGGCGACGACCAGCTCGATCGCCAGGACCGTCTTCCCCGTGCCCGGCGCCCCGAGGATCAGCGACGTCGGGGCGTGCGAGGCCACCTCGAGAGCGCGCCTCTGCGAGTCGTCGAGGACGACACGAACCGCCGACGAACCCGAGGGCTCCGTGGTGTCGTCACGAGGTGGGCGCAGCTCCATGCGCACATGTCATCACGGACCACCGACACACCAGTGGTCCGGGGGCCTACGGGAAGGGCCAGCCGTTGGGCCTGCAGGACAGGACGTCGCCGCTCTGCTGGACCATGACGGGTGCCGGCTCGTCCGGAGCTCCGCAGCTCACGTGCTTGTGGCCGAGGACGTGCCCCACCTCGTGGTTGACGAGGTACTGGCGGTACCCGGCGAGGTCGTCACCGAAGATCCCCGACCCCTCGACCCAGCGCATGTGGTTGAGGACGGCGTGCCGGTACTGACCGCAGGACCACAGCCCCTCGGTCTCGAGGGGGGCGCACAGGGCGTCCGTGGTCGCGGGGCTGGCGAGCGTCACCGCGAACGTCGCCTCGCCCTCGGTCCGTGCGAACGTCTGCGAGCCGTCGCCTCCCCAGCTGCGGGGGTCGTTGAGCGTGTCCATGACGAGCGTCGCGAACTTCTCCGCGTCCACCTCGAGCCCGCGCTCGACCTGGACGCGGACGGTCTTCACCTCCCCGGCACCCGGCGCGGGCACCTCTCCGGGGACGACGTCGAGGACACCGGTGGCGGCGGGCGGGACGTCCGGCGACAGCAGACCGGCCGCGAAGCCCGCCTCGTCCACCCCCTCGGGCAGGACGACGAGGGGCTCGACGACGTCGACCGGGGCAGGCTCGGGGACGGTCGACGCCTCGACGGGCTCGGTCGTCGGCTCGACGGCCTCCTCCGTGGGGCCGGCGGTCGCCACGGGGTCGCCGGTCTCGTCGGTCGCGGCCGCGACGCGCTCCCCCACCGGGGTGCGGCCACCGCCGCGGCTCGCCTCGGGCACGCGCTCGACGAGCTGCTGCACGGAGGCCTGCGCGAGGTGCGACGCGGACGGGAGGACGGTGGTGAGGACGTCGCCAGACACCGCGGCGCCGGCGCCCACGCCCCCGAGGACGCCCACGAGGGACAGCGCGGCGGCAGGGGTCCACCGGAGGCCGATGTGCGATGACCGACGACCGCGGGCCCCTCTCCGGGCGGCGCGGGAGGCCCCGCCCCTCGCGCGGAGCGCCGCGCGGGTCGGCGGGGAGTCGTCCGATGGGACGCGCGGGCCGTCGCCCGGACGGGAGGAGGAGGTGGGCACACGTCCATCGTGCCAGACTTCGCGCGGCGTGCATCTACGCTGAAGTGGTGGCCAGCACCGCAGAGCCCGACGGGCAGCCCGACGGGCACAGGCATCCTCGCCCCCGCATGCCCCGGCTCGAGCGCCACGCCCAGCTGCTGTCCATAGCCCAGGACCTCTTCGCCGCCCACGGCTTCCACCACATCTCCATGGACGACATCGCGGAGCGGGCCGACGTCTCGAAACCGATCCTCTACCGCCACTTCCCGTCCAAGCTCGACCTGTACCTCGCCGTGGTCGACGAGCGTGGCCAGGCTCTCGTCGACGCCGTCTCGGCGGCCCTGGCCACGCTCGAGGACCCGGACCGCGTCGAGGGCAGCGCGGACGGCCACGCCGTGGTCCACGCGGTGGTCCGCGCCTACGTCGACTTCGCCGAGGGGTCCGGCGTGGCCGCGTCCCTCCTCTTCGAGTCGGACGTCACGAGGGACACCGCGGTCCGATCACGGGTCGAGGGGCCGGACCGGCGCAACGCCGAGGCGTTCGCGCGGGTCCTCGGGCGCCTCACGGACCTCACCCCGAGCCAGGCGCTCACGGTGGCGTGGACGGCGACGGCGATGGCGCGCGTCGCGGCGACCGACGCGCTGCTCAAGCAGCAGCTCGACGAGCCGTGGGAGTGCTCCCCGACGAGCGAGGAGACGGTCGACCTCGTCGCCCAGTTCGCTTGGCGCGGAATCCACGGGATGTTGCGTCGCGGCGGAGCGGCCGAGGACCCGTCGTCGGCCTAGGATCGGAGCAGCCCGGCTGACGACGTCAGCGACAAGCGATGGAAAGTGGGACCCGTGGAGATCACGATCGGTGTTCAGAACCTGGCACGCGAGCTCGTCGTCGAGACCGACGCGTCGGCCGACGACGTCACCAAGGCCGTGAGCGACGCGCTGAGCGGCGGTCCGCTCCTGGAGCTCACCGACACGCGCGGGCGCCGTGTCCTCGTGCCCGCAGCGACGATCGGGTACGTCGAGATCGGCTCCGAGGCGCAGCGGCGGGTGGGCTTCGGCTCGCTCTGACCCCGCCACCGGAGAACGACGAGGGGCGCCCCACCGGCGGTGGGGC
>NZ_JAEINH010000002.1:348455-370029 GCF_016342785.1 Sanguibacter suaedae | reverse complement strand
CGCCCCCCCCCCCCCCCCCCCCCGCCCCCCGCGGGGGCCCCCCCCCCCGGGGGGGGGGCGCCCCTCGTCGTTCTCCGGGTTCAGGCGGCTTCAGGCGGCTTCAGGCAGCCAGGCCGAGCCGCCCCATCCGTCGGGTGTGCTCCGCGGTGAGCTGCGAGAAGACCCACGCCTGGTCGCCGTCCACGTCGTCCGCGCGCGCGGTGGCGCCCGTCGCGACCAGACGTCCCAGTGCGGGCCGCTCGCCCATGAGGGTCTGCACGAGTCCGAGGGCCTCCCCGACGAGCCTGCGCCCCCACAGGGCGAGGCGCGACGCGAGCACCGGGTCCCCCGTGGCGGCCTCGTCGAGCACGGCCACGGACAGCTCCGCGTTCTGGTTCGCGTCGAGCACCTCCGTGACGATCCGCCGGGTCTCGGCGTCGAGGCCGTCCACCGCGAGACGGCAGAAGTCGTCGGCGACGCCGTTGCCGACGTACCCCTTGAGGACGCTCTCCCACCAGGAGGCGGGCTCGGTGCGCATCTCGTAGTCGTCGAAGGTGCCGGCGAAGGCGAGCATCGCCGCGTCCGGGTCCCCCCCGAGCTCAGCGATCCTGCCCAGGATGCGCTCCTGGCGCGCGAGCGCCGCACCCGCGAGACGGACCAGACGCAGCTGCCGCGCGGGGTCGGGGGCCGACGCCGCGTCGGCGGCGAGCCGGGTGAAGCTCGCGAGCTCGGTGTAGGCGATGAGGCCGAGCAGCTCGACGGCGTCCTGCGTGGACGTGGGGTCGAGGTGCGTCGCCGTGCTGGGGTCGCTCATCGGACCAGGATAGGCGCAGCCGCGGCGGCGACCACCGTCCGATACAGTGGCCCGGTACAACGGTTGCCCGGTCGTCCCGACCATGGTCGTCGCCGGACCACGCTCCGGCCGCGACGCCGCACACTCACGATCGGCTGCCGGCCACAGGCGAGCATGCCCGTCCGGAGCACGACCGTCACGAGACGCCTCGTGCCGGAGACCGTGACGTGTGGCGCCGCCCAGACACACATGAGGCAACGTGACAACCACATCGAGCAGCATCCAGACTGCCGACGCGACCTTCGCCGACTTCGAGGTGCGCCCCGAGATCGTCGAGGCTCTCGCCGAGGCAGGCATCGTCTCCCCCTTCCCCATCCAGGCCATGACGCTGCCCGTCGCGATGTCGGGCCACGACATCATCGGGCAGGCGAAGACCGGGACCGGCAAGACCCTGGGCTTCGGGGTGCCCCTCCTGCACCGCGTCGTCGCCCCCGGCGAGCCGGGCTTCGACGAGCTGCCCGCCCCGGGCAAGCCGCAGGCCCTCGTCATCGTCCCCACCCGTGAGCTCGCCGTGCAGGTGGCCAAGGACCTCGAGGCGGCGTCCACCAAGCGGTCCGTCCGCATCGTCCAGCTCTACGGCGGGCGGGCCTACGAGCCCCAGGTCACGGCGCTCGCCCGCGGCGTCGAGGTCGTCGTGGGTACTCCCGGGCGCATGATCGACCTCCTCAACCAGGGTCACCTCAACCTCACCCGCGCGCAGTGCGTGGTCCTCGACGAGGCCGACGAGATGCTCGACCTGGGGTTCCTCCCGGACGTCGAGCGCCTCCTGTCACGCACCCCGGCCGTGCGCCACACGATGCTCTTCTCGGCGACGATGCCGGGTGCCGTGGTGTCCATGGCCCGCAAGTACATGACGCAGCCGACGCACATCCGGGCCAACGACCCGGACGACGGCGGGCACACGGTGAAGAACATCAAGCAGGTCGTGTACCGCGCCCACGCCCTCGACAAGATCGAGGTCCTCGCCCGCCTCCTCCAGGCCAACGGCCGTGGGCTGTCCATCGTGTTCGCGCGCACCAAGCGCACCGCCGCGAAGGTCGCCGACGAGCTCACGGACCGGGGCTTCGCCGCCGGTGCCATCCACGGGGACCTCGGGCAGGGCGCCCGCGAGCAGGCGCTGCGCGCGTTCCGCAACGGGAAGGTCGACATCCTCGTCGCGACCGACGTGGCCGCGCGCGGCATCGACGTGGACGACGTCACGCACGTCGTCAACTACCAGTGCCCCGAGGACGAGAAGACGTACCTCCACCGCACGGGCCGGACGGGCCGCGCCGGCCACAAGGGCACCGCGGTGACCTTCGTCGACTGGGACGACCTGCCCCGCTGGTCCCTCATCAACAAGGCCCTCGACCTCGGCATCCCCGAGCCGCAGGAGACGTACTCGACGTCCCCGCACCTGTTCACCGACCTCGACATCCCCGAGGGGACCAAGGGGCGCCTCCCCCGCTCCGCGCAGACCCGTGAGGGCCTCGGGGCCGAGGTCCTCGAGGACCTCGGGGAGACCGGGAAGCGCGGAGGGCGTCCCGACGCCGGCCGACCTGCCCGGGGTCAGGACCGCGAGGGCGGCACCGGGCGCGGAGGCTCGCGGCGCGGTGGCGAGGCCCGGCGCGGTGGTGAGGCGCGGCGCGGTGGTGAGGCGCGCGACGACGAGAGCCGCTCGTCGGCCGGGCGTCCCGCGGGCGAGCGCCGCTCACGAGGCCGTGGCACGCGGTCCGAGGTGCCCGCCGAGCGCACGGAGCCGCAGGAGGCCCGCACGGCGCGTGAGCCGCAGGCCGCCGTCGAGGGTGCGAGCGACGCCGGGGAGCCCACGCGCCCCAGGCGGTCGCGGACCCGTCGCCGCACGAGGACCGCACGGACCGAGCAGGGCGGAACCAGCGCCGGGGAGCAGCAGCCCACCGCCTGACCGCCTCGCACCGACGACGCAGGGGCCGACCGCACGTGCGGTCGGCCCCTGCGTCGTCCCCGGTGCTCAGGCGGTCTGGACGAACGCGATGACGGCGTCGGCGATGAGCTGGACAGCGATCGCGGCGAGCAGCAGACCTGCGATCCGGGTGACGAGGATGGTGCCGCTCTCCCCGAGGATGCGGTGGACGACGTTCGCGAAGCGCATCGCGATCCACAGGCAGACGCAGACGACGAGGAAGCCGATCGCGATCGACACCCAGTCCCGGGCCGACCCGTCGGACCGCTGCACGAACAGCATCGACGCGACGATCGCACCCGGACCGGCGAGGAGCGGCGTCCCGAGGGGCACCAGCGCGACGTTGACGCCCTTGGTCCCGGCCTGCGGCTCCTCCATCTTGCCCGTGAGCAGCTCCATCGCGATGAGCAGCAGCAGCAGACCGCCCGACGCCTGGAGGGCGGGGAGCGAGATGTGCATGTACGACAGGAGCTGCTGACCGAAGAGCGCGAAGGCGAGGATGACGCCCGCAGCGACGAAGATCGCCGTGCGCGCGGCCTTGGCCCGCTGCTTGTGGGTCATGGCGCTCGTGAGCCCGAGGAAGATCGGGACGGTCCCCGGAGGGTCCATGATGACGAAGAGGGTGATGAACACCTCGGTGAAGAGGCGCACGTCGAAGAACTCGTTCACTGCCGGATCACTGTGCTTCGTCCTTGCTGCTCGATCAGCGCGAACACCTCGGGGTCGGTGGTGTTCTCGCCCAGCCGGTTGGGTTTGCCGGCTCCGTGATAGTCGCTAGATCCTGTCACACACAGACCCAGGGATCGTGCAAGCCCGAGCAGGCGTCGCCGTTGGTCCTCGCCGTTGTCCCGGTGGTGGACCTCGAGGCCCACGAGCCCCGCCCCCGCGAGGCTCTCGATGGTCCGCGCGGTGACGACCTTGCCCCGTGCTGCCGCACCGGGGTGCGCGAGGACCGGCACCCCTCCGGCGGCCCGCACGGCCCGCACCGCGTCGAGGGCGTCCGGGGCGTAGTGCGGGACGTAGTACCGGGTGCCGGGGTGGAGGATCGAGGCGAAGGCCGCGGACCGGTCGGGGAGGTACCCGGCGGCGACGAGCGCGTCCGCGATGTGCGGCCGACCGATGGTGGTCCCGGGGGACGTCTGCTCGAGGACGTCGTCCCACGTCAGGCGGTAGTCCTCGCCGAGGAGCTCGACCATGCGGCGCGCCCGGGTGGTGCGCGCGGTGCGGACCCGCTCGTTCTGCCGGACGAGGTCCGGGTGCTCGGGGTCGTGGAGGTAGCTGAGCAGGTGGACGCTCACGCCGTCCGCGCGGGCCGAGATCTCCGTGCCTCGCACGAGCGCGACGCCCGTCCGGCGGGCCGCGTCGGCGGCCTCGGCCCACCCGCCCGTCGAGTCGTGATCCGTGAGCGCGACGACGTCGAGACCGGCCACAGCCGCGGCCTCGACGAGGGCGCTCGGCGTGTCCGTGCCGTCCGACACGGTCGAGTGCGTGTGGAGGTCGACGACGAGTTCGTGGGGCACAGGCCACACTGTATCGGCGCGGCGCCACGGCACCGGGCCTGCGATCGGCCCGCGCTGGGCCCGGGGGCAGGCGGGTGTGAAGATGGATGCATGAGTTCGCAGAGCACCGCCACCGACACCGACACCGACAGCACCCAGTCCCTCGAGGAACGGTCGACCAACCGGTCGCAGCGACCGTCGTCAGCCCGCTTCCGGGAGTTCATCACGAGCGGCTGGGCCGACCGGCCTGCGGGGGACGCGACGCCCTGCCCTGCAGCGCCCTTCACCGAGGCGCGCCGCAGCGCGCTCTCCGCGCTGTTCCCGGGTGATCGCCTCGTGGTCCCCGCCGGTCCGCTGAAGACCCGGTCGAACGACACGGACTACCGGTTCCGGCCGCACTCGGCCTTCGCGCACCTCACCGGGCTGGGGACGGACCAGGAGCCCGACGCGGTCCTCGTCCTGCACCCGGTCACCGGGGAGGACGGCACGCACGGTCACGAGTCCGTGCTGTACGTGCGTCCCCTCGCGGACCGCGACACGGAGGAGTTCTACGCGGACTCGCGGTACGGCGAGTTCTGGGTGGGTGCTCGTCCGTCCCTCGACGACGTCACGACGATCACGGGGATCCGTGCCGCGCACGTCGACGACCTCCCCGACGCCCTCGCCAAGGACGCGGGCGCCGGGGGCATCACGCTGCGCGTGGTGCCCGGCGCGGACCCAGCGACGGAGATCCTCGTCGAGTCCCTGCGCGCCCTCGGAGGTGCGCAGGTGGTGGTCGACGCCGCCGCGGAAGGGACCGTCGACGTCGACGCCGAGCTCGCCGAGGCGCTCTCGGAGCTGCGCCTCGTCAAGGACGCGCACGAGATCGAGCAGATGCGGCTCGCCGTCGACGCGACGCTCGACGGCTTCGCCGACGTCGTCCGCGCCCTCCCGCGCGCTTCCGAGCACCGGCGCGGCGAGCGGGTCGTCGAGACGACGTTCGACGCGCACGCGCGCCTCGAGGGCAACACCGTGGGGTACGAGACCATCGCGGCGGCCGGCGAGCACGCCACGACGCTCCACTGGATCCGCAACGACGGCCCGGTGCGGCCCGGACAGCTCCTGCTCCTCGACGCAGGCGTGGAGATCGAGTCCCTGTACACGGCCGACGTGACCCGCACCCTCCCGGTCGACGGGACGTACACCGACCCGCAGCGTCGCGTCTACCAGGCGGTGCTCGACGCCGCCGACGCAGCCTTCGCGGCCGCGGTGCCCGGCGCCCGGTTCGGCGACGTCCACGACGCCGCGATGCGGGTCATCGCGGAACGCCTCGCGGACTGGGGGCTGCTGCCCGGGACCGCCGAGGAGTCGCTCAGCCCCGAGGGTCAGTTCCACCGTCGCTGGATGGTCCACGGCACGAGCCACCACCTGGGGCTCGACGTCCACGACTGCGCCCTGGCCCGCCGTGAGATGTACCTCGACGCGCTCCTCGTGCCCGGCATGGTGTTCACCATCGAGCCGGGGCTCTACTTCAAGAGCGACGACATGACCGTCCCCGAGGAGCTGCGGGGCATCGGTGTGCGCATCGAGGACGACGTCCTCGTCACCGCCGACGGCAACGAGAACCTCTCGGCGGCGCTGCCGCGCCGGCCGGAGGACGTCGAGGCGTGGATGGCCGGCCTCCTCGGCTGAGACCGGGGGTGCACCGACCGGTCCGGTCGGTGCACCCGGTCACCGCTGGTCGGGCTCCCCGCCGGAGGGCTGCGCGTCGAAGGGCTCGCCACGGCGGGGCGAGTTCGTGCCCGACGGCGGGAGCCCGTCGGTGGTGCGCACGCCGTAGCGCGGCTCGCCCGCGGGCGGCACGTCCCGCACCGGGGCGGCCTTCTCGCCGGCCCTCGCGGGCGCCGGGGCAGCGGAGCCCTGGGGCGTGGACGGCACCGCCGGAGCGGGGCTCGCGCCGCGGTGCCCGACGCCCTGGACGTGGTGCTCCCTGAGGATCCGTGCGGCCTCCCCGGCGCGGTCCCCCTCGCACAGCACGGAGTACGACGCGGCCACGATCTGGCTCGACGACGTGAAGTCCCGCTTCCCCCGGGTGAGCGAGAACGACAGGACCGAGAACAGCAGGCCGAACCCGGCCCCGATGCCGATCGCGGCGAGGACGGGCATCGACCCCTGCCCCCCGAAGAGGGAGAGGACGAGACCGACGAACAACCCGAACCACGCCCCCGACGCCAGGCCCGCGGCGGCCACCCGCGAGTAGGTGAGCCGCCCCGTGACCCGCTCGACCATCCGCAGGTCGGTGCCGACGATCGTCACGTGCTGGACCGGGAAGCCCTCGTCGGACAGGGTGTCGACGGCCTTCTGCGCGTCGAGGTACGTGGAGAACGCCGCGACCTCGTCCCCGCGGGGCATCGTCGGGAGCTTGGGCGCGGCGGTGGCGCGGGAGGAACGGGGGGTCGGTCGGGGGGAGGTCATGCCCCGATTCTCGCGCACACGCAGGGGCGATGCCACGCGCGGCGGCTGGCGGGGACGCGCGCAGTGCGTAGGCTTGCCGCGTGAGCAGCGCCGGGACCCAGGTATTCGTCGCACGCCTCGCCGGAACCCCGGTCTTCGACCCGATCGGGGACCAGGTCGGTCGCGTGCGGGACGTCGTCGTGCTCGTGCGCTCCAAGGGCGCTCCTCGCGCGGTGGGCCTCGTCGTCGAGGTCCCCGGCCGGCGACGCGTCTTCCTGCCGCTGACCCGCGTGACGAGCATCGACGCGGGACAGGTCATCAGCACGGGCCTCCTCAACATGCGGCGCTTCGAGCAGCGCGCCATGGAGACCCTCGCGCTCGGCGAGCTCCTGGACCGCACCGTCGACTTCCTCGACGGGTCCGGCAGCGCCACGATCGAGGACCTCGCCGTCGAGCAGCAGCGCACGGGCGACTGGCTCGTGCAGAAGCTCTTCGTGCGGCGCTCCCCCACGGGCAAGAGCGCCCTGGGCATCCGGCGGCGCGGCCACACCGTGGTCGTCGACGTCTCGGCGGTGACCGGTCTCGCCAGCTCCGCGACGACGCAGGGCGCGGCCCTGCTCCTCGCCGCGTACGACGACCTCAAGCCCGCGGCCCTCGCGGACGTGCTCCACGAGCTGAGCGACGTCCGACGGCTGGAGGTCGCGACCGCTCTCGACAACGAGCGGCTCGCGGACGTCCTCGAGGAGCTCCCCGGGGACGACCAGGTCCTCATCCTCTCCTCCCTCGACACCGACCGGGCCGCGGACGTCCTCGAGGCGATGCAGCCCGACGACGCCGCCGACCTCCTCCACGAGCTGTCCGACGACCAGGCCGCCGAGCTCCTCGAGCTCATGGAGCCCGACGAGGCGAAGGACGTCCGCCGCCTCCTCGCGTACGACGAGAACACGGCCGGCGGCATGATGACCACCGAACCGGTGATCCTCGCCCCCGAGACGTCCGTCGCAGCCGCGATGGCGCACGTGCGCCGCGCGGACCTGTCCCCCGCTCTCGCGTCGATGGTCTTCGTCGCGCGCCCCCCGCTCGAGACCCCCACGGGACGCTTCCTCGGCGTCGTGCACTTCCAGAAGATGCTCCGGGAACCACCCTTCGAACCCGTCGGGAACGTCCTGGACACCGACATCGAGCACGTGACCACCGACGCCCCCCTGGGGCAGGTGGCGCGCCTCCTCGCGGCGTACAACCTCCTCGCCCTGCCGGTGCTCGACACCGAGAGGCGCCTCCTCGGGGTGGTGAGCGTCGACGACGCCCTCGACCACATGCTCCCCGCGGACTGGCGGGAGACCGACGGGGCCGACGGGCAGGACCGCGTCCAGACCTCGACCCCGCCGCGCGCGGGCCGCACGGGCAGGGCGGGAGGGATCCGTGGCTGACCGCCTCGACACCCCGAAGGAGTCCCGCCGGACCCTGCTGCCCACCATCCGCGTCAAGCAGGACGCGTTCGGGCGCATCGCCGAGGGCATCGCCCGGTTCATGGGTACGCCGCGGTTCCTCGTCTACATGACGGCGTTCTGCGCGGCCTGGCTCGTGTGGAACGTCTGGGGGCCCGAGGGCTACCAGTTCGACTCCGCCGCCCTCGGCTTCACGGCCCTCACCCTCATGCTGTCGCTCCAGGCGTCCTACTCGGCCCCGCTCATCCTCCTCGCCCAGAACCGTCAGACCGACCGCGACCGGGTGAGCGCGGAGCAGGACCGGCAGCTCGGGGAGCGGAACCTCGCCGACACCGAGTACCTCGCCCGGGAGATGGCGGCGCTGCGGATCGCCCTGAGCGAGGTCGCCACCCGCGACTTCGTGCGCTCCGAGATGCGGAACCTCCTCGAGGAGCTCGAGACCAAGGACGCAGAACGGGACGCAGAACGGGACGCGGAGAGGGACGCCGAGCGGGAGCCGGGACGGGACCACGACGGTCCGGCACGCGACGCGGCGGGCCCTGGCCGCGCGGGCGCCTGACCCGACGGTCCTCCGGGAGCGGGACGACCGGCGCGTAGGATCGGTGGCATGCCTGACTCCCCCCGACCGCTCGATCCTGCCGCCCTCGAGATCGCCGTCCGGGACGCCCTCACCGGCGTCATCGACCCGGAGATCCGCAGACCGGTCACCGAGCTGGGCATGGTGCGGTCCGTGACCGTCGAGCCCGTCGAGGGTGCGCCGAGGTCGGCGCGGGCCGTCGTCGGGCTGGACCTCACCACCGAGGGCTGCCCCATGAAGAGCACCCTCACGGAGGCGGTGACCGCGGCCGCGCTGAGCGTGGACGGCATCGACGACGCGCGCGTCGCGCTCGGCACCATGACGACCGAGCAGCGGGCCGCGCTGCGCACCATGCTCCGCGGCGCCGGGGCACCCGAGATCCCCTTCTCGAAGCCAGGGTCCCTCACCAAGATCTATGCCGTCGCCTCAGGCAAGGGCGGCGTGGGAAAGTCCACCGTCACCGCCAACCTGGCCGCCGCGATGGCCGCCGACGGACTCAAGGTCGGTGTCATCGACGCGGACATCTACGGCTTCTCCATCCCACGCCTCCTCGGGGTCACGCAGCAGCCCACCAAGGTCGACACGATGCTCCTGCCGCCCATCGCCCACGAGGTGAAGGTCGTGTCCATCGGTATGTTCGTCCCTGCCGGGCAGCCCGTCGTGTGGCGGGGCCCGATGCTCCACCGCGCGCTCGAGCAGTTCCTCGCGGACGTCTTCTGGGGCGACCTCGACGTCCTCCTCCTCGACCTCCCGCCCGGCACCGGCGACATCGCCATCTCGGTCGCGCAGCTCCTGCCGTCGAGCGAGATCCTCGTGGTCACCACCCCGCAGCTCGCCGCCGCCGAGGTCGCCGAGCGCGCCGGGTCCGTCGCCACCCAGACGAACCAGGGCCTCGTCGGCGTCCTCGAGAACATGGCGTGGCTCGAGCAGCCCGACGGCACCCGCCTGGAGATCTTCGGGTCCGGTGGAGGGGCGCGCGTCGCGGAGAACCTCAGCACCCTCACGGGGACGGACGTCCCGCTCCTCGGCCACGTCCCGCTCGACGTGGCCCTTCGCGAGGCCGGCGACGACGGCACCCCCGTCGTGCTCTCGGCGCCCGACTCCCCCGCGGCGGTCGCCCTCCGGGACGCGGCGAGGCACCTCGCGGCACGGTCCCGGGGGCTGGCTGGACGCCGTCTGGGACTCTCCCCCGTCTGAGCCGGCGCCGGGGACCGCCGCCTGTCATCCCCGGGGCTCACCTCCTCATCCCCAGGTCTCGCGAAAGTCGTCCCGCAGGGGGATACTCTGACCCGCGGTCAACAGCTAGGGTTCCAACTGCCACAAAGGCGACACCGTCGCCGTGGCACCGTTGCCACGCTGACCCAGGGGGACCACCTCATGAACCGCCGACCCGCGCTCCGCACCGCCTCCGTGCTCGGAGCACTCTCCCTCGTCCTCATGTCGGGCTGCTCCTCCGATGACACGTCGTCGGGCGGTGAGCTCAAGGCCGACGAAGGCCCGCTGTCCAAGATCCTCGAGCCCCTGTGGGGTTCCTACGAGGACGTGGACTGGGCGGCGCAGGAGGCCGAGATCGAGAACCTCGTGGCCCAGTGCATGACCGACAAGGGCTTCGAGTACATCCCCGCCCCGGCGTCGAGCACGACCGTCGTCACCGAGGACGACATGGACGAGTACGGCACCGAGGAGTGGGTCGCGGAGAACGGGTACGGGTTCTCCATGAACGAGGAGCCCGAGGACCTCGAGGGCGAGGAGGTCGAGGAGGAGTACGTCGACCCGAACGCCCCCTACGTCGAGTCGTTGTCCGAGTCCGCGGCAGCCGAGTACTACGAGGCCCTCAACGGTCCGGACATCTGGTCCGACATGACCGAGGAGGAGATGGAGGAGTACGTCTACGACTGGAAGGAGGGCGGCTGCTACGGCGCCGCCCAGCACGAGGTCAACGGCGAGACGGACGCCTACTCCGACGAGGAGCACGCCGAGGTCACCGAGGCGATGGACGCCCTCTACACGGAGATGAGCAACGACCCGCGCATGACGGCGCTCAACGACGAGTGGGCCGAGTGCATGGCGGACGCGGGCTACCCCGAGTACGCGACCCCCGACGAGGCCATGGAAGCCGCGATGAACGCCCACAACGCCCTCTGGGAGGAGGCGTCCACGGGTGCCGTGGACGAGGAGACCGGCGAGTTCCCGGAGGACTTCACGGGGCCGTCCGACGAGGCCCTCGCGGAGGCGCGCGAGATGGAGATCGCCATCGCCGTCGCGGACTTCGGGTGCAAGGAGGAGGTCGACTGGGAGCAGGAGAGCCTCAAGGTCCAGTTCGAGCTCGAGAAGCAGTTCGTCCAGGACTACAAGCCGCAGCTCGACGCCCTCGTGGCAGACGCCGAGGCCGGGAGCTCCGAGTGACCCTCAAGGAGTCGCTCGCGGGTCTGCGCGGGCACCGCGTCATCTGGATCGTCGCCGCCGTCGCGGTCGTGTCCCTCACGGCGGGGATCGTCCTGAGCAGGTTCGTCATCTCCCCGGGGGACGCGGCGGCGAGCACCACCCCTCCGCAGGCCGGTCTCATCACGGTCCCGGTCGAGAAGAAGCTGCTGGAGAACGACGTCACCCTCCGGGCGGACATCAAGTACGACGAGTCCGTCGCGCTGACCATCGAGACGGGGGAGATCTCCGGGGCGGCCGTGGTCACCGGGGCCGTCCCCGAGGCCGGCGCGACGCTCACCCCGGCCTCGGTCATCCTGGAGATCGCCGGGCGCCCCGTCATCGCCCTCCCGGGTGAGCTGCCGACGTACCGCACGCTGCGCGTCGGGGTCTCAGGGCCGGACGTCGTCCAGCTCAAGCAGGCTCTCGCCGCCGTCGGGATCGACCCGGGGAACGCCGAGTCCGACATGTACGACGCCGCGACGGCGGCGGCTGTCGACAAGCTCTACGTCGCGGCCGGGTACCCGTCCCCTCCGGTCGACGAGGACGCACAGGCCGCCGTGGACGCCGCGCGGGACACCGTGAGCAGCGCCAAGGACATGCTCGCGAGCGCCCAGTCCGAGCTGGTCGCCGCGACGGCCGGGCCACCCGACGTCGACCGCATCGGTGCGGAGAACGCCGTCAACGCGGCTCAACGCGAGTTGGACAAGGCGACGAACGGGCCCGCGGATCCCGAGGCGCCGCCGGTGGACGTCGCGAGCCTGCAGGATGCGCTCACCCTCGCGCAGGCCGAGCTCAACGCGCTCCTCGCCCCGAAGGCGGCCACCCTCGAGACCCAGTCACGCGACGCCGCCGCCCAGTCCGTGCGCGACGCCGAGACGGCCCTCGCCGAGGCCCTCGAGGACACCCTCACCGGCCTGCCCGCCAGCGAGGTCGCCTACTTCACGAACCTCCCGCGGCGCGTCGACGAGGTCCTCATTGCACGGGGCGAGACCGTGACGGCGGCGTCGCCGGTGATGCGCGTCTCGGGTGCGGACGTCATCATCGAGGGCACCGTCGCCGAGGCCGACGCGAAGCTCCTCAGCGCCGGCCTCACGGGCCAGTTCACCCTGCCCGACGACACGACCGCGACGGCGACCATCACCGAGGTCGTCGCCGCCACCTCGGACGCCGGCGGCGAGGGTGAGGGCGACGCCGAGGGCGGCGAGGAGGGCGCGAGCTCGGGCAGCCGCTACACGGTGACGTTCGCACCCGTCGATCTCAGCCCCGAGCAGATCGGGGCGCTCCAGGGCGAGAACGTGCGCATGACGGTGCCCGTGGACTCCACGGGCGGCGAGGTCCTCGCCGTCCCGTCGGCCGCCCTCACCGCAGGCAGCGGCGGCGAGTCCCGGGTCGAGGTGACGAGGGACGGGAAGGCGACGGAGCTCGTGACCGTGGCGACCGGACTCGCCGCGGACGGCTTCGTGGAGATCACCTCGTCGGAGACGCCCCTCGACGCGGGCGACCTCGTCGTGGTCGGGAAGTGACCGTCACCGAGGCCGGGGCGCGTCCGCAGGACGGGCCGGAGACCGAGGAGATCGTTCGCCCCGTCGCGGCGCACCCGGTGGTCGAGCTGCGGGACCTCACCCGCACGTTCCCCGGTCCCGTGGACGCGCTCCGCGGCGTGAACCTCTCCGTGGAGTCCGGCGACTACGTGTCGATCATCGGCCCGTCCGGGTCCGGCAAGTCCACCCTGCTGCACATCCTCGGTCTCCTCGACCGCCCGACGTCCGGTGAGTACCTCCTCGACGGGCACCCGACGGGGAAGGCGTCCGAGGGGGACCGCGCCGCGCTCCGCGGGGGGCGGATCGGCTTCGTCTTCCAGTCGTTCCACCTGCTCCCCCAGCGCACGGTGCTCGACAACGTGCTGCTCGCGACCCTCTACAGCGGGGTGCCCCGTGCGGAGCGGGAGGAGCGCGCCCGGGCTGCCCTGGACCGCGTCCACCTGGGGCACCGCCTGTCCTTCACGCCGGCGACGATGTCCGGCGGTGAGCGCCAACGCGTGGCGGTGGCCCGGGCCGTCGTGGCCAGCCCCAAGCTGCTCCTCGCCGACGAACCCACGGGGAACCTCGACACGAAGAACTCGGCGGGCATCATGGACCTCTTCGACGAGCTCCATGCCGACGGCCTCACGCTCGTGGTCATCACCCACGACGCGGCGGTGTCCGCGCGTGCGGGACGCCGTGTACGCATCACCGACGGCGACCTCCAGGAGGTCTCGTGAGCGGCCGACCGCAGGCCGTCGTCGACCGGCCGGACACGACGCTCGACGAGCTGGGGCTGACGGACGTCCCGACGACGCGCCGGGACCTCGCTGGCCGTCGGCTGCGCAGGCTGGTGCCGCAGCGGTTCCGGCGTCGAGGCACCGCAGGGCTCCCGGGCCTGGAGCGTGGCGCGCGCCGCGACCGCTTCTCGGCACGGGACCTCGTCGCGGAGGCCGCGCACGGCATCGGGGCCCGGCCCGGGCGCCTCGTCCTCACCATCCTCGGGACCGTCCTCGGCATCGGCTCCGTGGTCGTCACGGTCGGCCTGGCGCAGACGGCGGCGGGGCAGATCGGGGCCCAGTTCGACGCCGTGTCCGCCACCCAGGTCTCCGTGGCACCCAAGACGTCGGGCGGGTCGATGGGCGGGACCACCCGGGCGCTCACCCGGCTGCCGTGGGACGCCCCCGAGCGGGTGCTGCGCCTCAACGGTGTCGAGGAGGCGGGGCTCGTCGCGTCCGTCGCCATCGGCGACGTGGACATCACCGCGGTGCCGGTCAACGACCCCTCCGCGGCACGCCCCACGAGCCCGCAGGTCCTCGCCACCTCCGGCCACCTGCTCGAGGCCGTCCGGGGTGAGGTCACCGCAGGCCGGTACTTCGACGACGGTCATGGGGAGCGGGGCGACCGCGTCGTGGTCCTCGGGGAACGGGCGGCGGAGAAGCTCGGGGTGACCCGCGTCGAGAGCCAGCCGTCGATCTTCATCGGTGAGGACAGCTACACGGTGATCGGGATCGTGTCGGGGATGGCCCGCAGGGCCGACATGCTCGACGCGGTGATCATGCCGATGGGCACCGCGCGCGCCGACTTCGACCTGGCACGGGCCGACGAGCTCCAGATCAGGATCGCCACCGGTGCGGGTCCTCTCGTCAAGCAGCAGGCGCCCGTGGCGCTGGACCCGAACGCCCCGGAGAACTTCACGGTGAAGGCCCCGCCCAACAGGTCCGAGCTGCGTCAGAACGTCCAGGCGGACGTCAACGCGATCTTCCTGGCGCTCGGTGGCGTCGCGCTCCTCGTGGGTGGCCTGGGCATCGCGAACGTCACCCTGCTGTCCGTCATGGAACGGCGCGGGGAGATCGGGCTGCGCCGGGCGCTCGGCGCCACCCGGCGCGACATCGCCGGGCAGTTCGTCGTGGAGTCCGTGGTCATCGGGCTCCTCGGTGGTCTCATCGGGGCGGCGATCGGCGTCTTCGTCGTGGTCGGGGTCTCCGCGGCCAAGGACTGGACGGCGATCCTCGACCTGCGCATCGCGCTCGGGTCCGCCCTCCTCGGCGGCGTCATCGGCCTCGTCGCGGGCACGTACCCGGCGCTCAAGGCGGCGGCCATCGAACCGATCACCGCCCTCCGAGGGGGCATCTGAACGCGCCGCGTGGTAGGACCGAGACATGTGGTTCGACACCTGGTCCGACATCGTCCGTGTCCTCGCGGTGGGCGCCGCCGCCTACGTCACGCTCGTCCTGGTGCTCCGCGTGTCCGGCAAGAGGACGCTCGCCAAGCTCAACGCGTTCGACCTCGTCGTCACGGTGGCCCTCGGCTCGACGCTCGCCACGATCCTGCTGAGCGCGGACGTCTCGTGGGCGGAGGGCGCCGTGGCGCTCGTGCTCCTCGCCGTCCTGCAGATCGTCGTGTCGTGGTCCTCGGCCCACCTCCCCGGGGGGCGCTCCGTGGTGACGGCGCGTCCGACGACGGTGCTGCGCGACGGCCGGATCCTCCACGACGCGATGCGGGACCAGCGTCTCACCGAGGCGGACGTGCGCCAGGCCGTCCGCTCGAGCGGCAACGGCGGCCTGGACACGATCGCGGCGGTCGTCCTCGAGAGCGACGGGACGCTCAGCGTCGTCCCGTCGTCCTCGCTGGGTGACGGATCGGCGCTCGACTAGACGTCGTAGTCGACGAGCAGCGGCGCGTGGTCGCTCCACCGCGTGTCGTGCGAGGGCGCACGGTCGACACGCGCGTTGCTCGCGCGCTCGGCCAGCCCGGGGGTCGCCAGCTGGTAGTCGATGCGCCACCCGGAGTCGTTGTCGAAGGCCTGGCCCCGGTTGGACCACCACGTGTACGGTCCGGGGCCCGCGCCGGCCAGCCGGCGGCCGAGGTCCACCCAGCCCATCCCGAACCACGCGTCGAGGTAGGCGCGCTCCTCGGGGAGGAACCCGGCGGAGCGCAGGTTGCCCTTCCAGTTCTTGATGTCGTCGTTGGTGTGGGCGATGTTCAGGTCGCCCGCCACGACGGCGTGCTGGTCCTGGGCGGCGAGCTCCCGCAGACGGGTGCTGACCTTCTCCAGGTGCGCGTACTTCTGGTCCATCTTGGGCGTGCCCGCGGTGCCGGAGTGGATGTACGTGGAGACCACCGTGAGGAGGCTCCCGTCGGCGAGCTCGAGGTCGGCCTCGACCCACCGCCCGGTGTCCACCGGGACCTCCGGCTCGCCGTTCCCCAGCCCCACCCGCACGGCGTGGAACGGCAGGCGCGTGGCGATCGCGACGCCGGCGCGTCCCTTGATGTCGCACGCCTGGTGGACGCAGTGCCACCCCTCGCCCAGGAGGTCCACGACGATCTCGTCCGTGGCGCGGACCTCCTGGAGGAGGAGGACGTCCGGGGAGCGGTCGGCGATCCACTCCCCCATCCCCTTGCGGAAGGCTGCGCGGATCCCGTTGACGTTCGCGGTGGCGATGGTGAGCATGCGCCCATCCAACCGCATCCCGCCGACATCGCCCGCACCACCGCCGGACCTCAGGCTCCGGCGGCGGCCTGACGCTCGGCGGTGCCCACGACGTTGGCGAGGAGCATGGCCCGCGTCATGGGGCCGACGCCCCCGGGGTTGGGCGACACCCAGCCGGCCACGTCGAGGACCCCGGGGTCGACGTCGCCGACCACGCGGGACGTCCCGGTCTCCGGGTCCGTGACGCGGCTCACGCCGACGTCGACCACCACGGCGCCCGGCTTGACGTCCTCAGCCCGGACGATGCCGGGGACGCCGGCGGCGGCCACGATGACGTCGGCCGAGCGCAGGTGCGTCGACAGGTCACGCGTGCCGGTGTGGGTGAGCGTCACGGTCGCGTTGACCGCCTTGCGGGTGAGCAGCAGCCCGATCGACCGCCCGACGGTGGTCCCACGGCCGACGACCACGACGTGCGCGCCCTCGAGGTCGATGCCGTGCCGCTCGAGGAGGTCGATGATCCCCGCGGGCGTGCACGGCAGGGAGGACGTCACAGGCTCGTTCGTGCGCAGCACGAGGCGGCCGAGGTTGGTCGGGTGGAGGCCGTCGGCGTCCTTCTCCGGGTCGACGAGCTCGAGGACACGGTTGGTGTCGATGCCGCGCGGCAGCGGCAGCTGGACGATGTACCCGGTGCACGCGGGGTCGTCGTTGAGACGGCGCACGGCGGCCTCGATGTCCTCCTGGGTGGCGTCCGCGGGCAGGTCCTCACGGATGGACGCGATGCCCACCTCCGCGCAGTCGCGGTGCTTGCCGGCGACGTACCACGTGGAGCCGGGGTCGTCACCGACGAGGAGGGTCCCGAGGCCGGGTACCGTCCCCTGCTCGGCCAGCGCGCGGACCCGCACGGTGAGCTCGGACTTGATCTGGGCTGAGACGGCCTTGCCGTCGAGGGTCTGTGCAGTCATGGGGCGCTCCTTCACGACGTCGGGGCGCGCACGGGACCCGTGCGCGCCCCGACGGGTCTTCTCAGTACTGGCGGAGGTCCGGGTACAGCGGGAAGCCGGCCGTGAGCTTCTCGACGCGCGCCCGGAGCGTGGTGACGTCCGCCGAGGCGCCGTCCTTGAGCGCGGTCGCGATGATGTCGGCGACCTCGGTGAACTCGGCGTCGCCGAAGCCCCGTGACGCGAGGGCGGGCGTCCCGATGCGCAGGCCCGAGGTGACGCGGGGCGGACGCGGGTCGAAGGGCACCGCGTTGCGGTTCACGGTGATGCCCACGGAGTGCAGGAGGTCCTCGGCCTGCTGACCGTCGAGCTCGGAGCGGCGCAGGTCGACGAGGACGAGGTGGACGTCGGTGCCACCCGTGAGGACGGAGACGCCCGCACCGGTGACGTCGGGTGCGGTGAGGCGCTCCGCGATGATGCTCGCACCACGCAGGACACGACCCTGGCGCTCGGCGAACTCGGCGGAGCCGGCGATCTTGAAGGACACCGCCTTGGCCGCGACCACGTGCATGAGGGGACCGCCCTGCTGCCCGGGGAAGACCGCGGAGTCGATCTTCTTGGCGTGCTCCTCGCGGGACAGGATGAACCCGGAGCGCGGCCCGCCGATCGTCTTGTGGACGGTGGAGGACACGACGTCGGCGTGGGGCACGGGGCTCGGGTGGAGGTCGGCCGCGACGAGCCCGGCGAAGTGCGCCATGTCGACCCAGAGCTTGGCGCCGACCTCGTCCGCGATGGACCGGAAGGCCGCGAAGTCGAGGTGGCGAGGGTACGCGGACCAGCCACCGATGATCACGTCGGGACGCTGCTCGAGCGCCGTCTCGCGCACCTTGTCCATGTCGACGAGGTGCGTGTCGGGGTCCACCCCGTACGCGGACACCTCGTAGAGCTTGCCGGAGAAGTTGATCTTCATGCCGTGGGTGAGGTGACCGCCGTGGGCCAGCTCGAGACCGAGGATCTTGTCGCCCTTGTTGATGAGCGCGTGGAGGACCGCGGCGTTGGCCGTGGCGCCCGAGTGCGGCTGGACGTTCGCGTGCTCGGCTCCGAAGAGCTCCTTGGCACGGGTGATGGCGAGGGTCTCGGCGACGTCGACCTGCTCGCAGCCACCGTAGTAGCGGCGGCCCGGGTAGCCCTCCGCGTACTTGTTGGTCAGGACGGAGCCCTGCGCCTCGAGGACGGCGCGCGGCACGAAGTTCTCGGACGCGATCATCTCGAGGGTGTCCCGCTGGCGGGCAAGCTCCCCGTCGAGGACGGCGGCGATCTCGGGGTCGACCTGGGCCAGGCCCTGGTTCATGACGGTCTCGCTCTGGGCGGTCATGGTTCTCCTTGCAGCGGGAGGCGGCAGGCAGCCCCGTGCGGGGACTGCTCGGTCGAGTGACCTACCGTGTCTGAAGGTGCCCGGATGTGCTCATCCGGGCACCGCACACACGCATGTGGGGTGACCGGGGCCCAGGCGAACGACCCGAAGTCGGAAGAACGTGCCGCTCCCCGGTGGTGTTCCACCATGCGATCCTCAGGATCCGCCCTGTCACCAGGTCGGTCCCGCGGCTCGGCTGCGCCAGTCGCGACGTGAAAACCCTAGCCCATGAGGCCTGCGCCCCGCCAGGTCCGCAGAGGGCGGGACGCGATCGGGCTGCGTCCCGCCCTCGGCGGCTCCGGTGGACCATCGTCGATCAGCGGAGAGAGGCCCGTCGCTTGCTGAACATGTCGAAGGCGACGGCGGCCAGGAGCACCAGGCCCTTGATGGTCTGCTGCCAGGCGGAGTCCACGGCCATGATCGACAGACCCATGTTGAGCACGCCCATGATGAGGGCACCGATCATCGCCCCCGAGACCCTGCCGACACCACCGGCCACCGCGGCACCACCGATGAAGCACGCTGCGATCGCGTCGAGCTCGTAGTTCGTCCCGGCCTGCGCCACACCGGCCCCCGCTCGCGAGGTCGTGATCACGGCGGCGACCGCTGCGAGCACACCCATGTTGACGAAGATGCCGAAGTCGACCCGGCGGGCGTTCACGCCGGACAGCACCGCCGCGTGACGGTTCCCACCGATCGCGTAGATGTGACGGCCGAACACGCTGCGGTTGAGCAGGAAGGAGTACACGATGACGAGAAGCCCGACGATGAGCAGCACCATCGGGGTGCCACCCGAGCTCAGGGAGAGCCAGTAGGTGAAGATGCCGATGATCGCTGCGGTGACGCCCAGCTTCGCGACGAATGCGGGCATCGGCTCGACGGTGAGGTCGTGCTTGCGCAGCGACGTCCTCGCCCGCCACTGGCTGACGGCGAAGGCCGCGATCCCGAGACCGCCGATGCAGAGCGTGACGACGTCCAGGTTGCCGACGAAGCCGAACCAGTTGGGCAGGGAGCCGTTCGAGATGGCGTTGAAGGGCTTGGGCAGCCCGGCGACGCTCGTCCCGACGAGGACGATCGCCAGCCCGCGGAAGATGAGCATCCCCGCGAGCGTCACGATGAACGCCGGGATGCCCACGTAGGCCACCCAGAACCCCTGCCACATACCCACCAGGGCACCGACGACCAGGGTCAGGAGGACCGCGACCAGCCACGGCATGTCCCATCGGGTGAGCATAATGGCGCACAGTCCGCCGGTGAACGCGACGACGGACCCGACCGAGAGGTCGATGTGCCCGGCGACGATCACCATGACCATGCCGATCGCGAGGATCATCACGTAGGCGTTCTGCTGGATGAGGCTTGCGACGTTGTTCGGGTACAGCAGGCGCCCGTCCGTCAGCACCTGGAAGAGCAGCACGATCACGACCAGTGCTGCGACGATCCCGTACTGGCGGAGGTTACGACCGAGGTATTCCCTGACGGCGTTCATCGGACTGCTGCTCCCTTGTCCATGGTCATGTACTGCATGAGTGATTCCTGGGTGGCGTCGGCTCGCGCCACCTCGCCGGTGATCCGTCCCTGGCTCATGGCGTAGGTGCGGTCGCACATCCCGATGAGCTCGGGGAGCTCGGACGAGATGATGATGACGGCCTTGCCGAGATCGGCGAGGGCGTTGATGATCCCGTAGATCTCGTACTTGGCCCCGACGTCGATCCCGCGCGTCGGTTCGTCGAGGATGAGCACGTCGGGGTCGGAGTAGACCCACTTGCTCAGCACGACCTTCTGCTGGTTGCCGCCGGAGAGCTTCCCGACGACCGCCTCGATGGTGGGCGCCTTGATCCGGAAGTCGGTGCGGTACCTCTCGGCGACCTTGATCTCGGCCTCCGACTCGACGACCCCCCATCGGGCGACCTTGCCGAGAGCGGACGCGGAGACGTTCTCCCGGATCGTCTGGATCAGGTTCAGGCCGTAGCGCTTGCGGTCCTCGGTGGCGTACGCCAACCCGTGGTCGATCGCCTCGGAGACGGTGCGCATACGGATCGGCTTGCCGTTCTTGTAGACGGTTCCCGCGATCCGCGATCCGTAGGAGCGCCCGAAGACGCTCATGGCCAGCTCCGTGCGTCCGGCCCCCATGAGACCGGCGAGCCCCACGATCTCGCCGGCACGGACGAAGATGTTCGCGTCCTCGACGACGAGTCGGTCCACGTCGATCGGGTGGTGCACGTTCCAGTGCTCCACCCGCAGGACCTCGTCACCGATGTTCGGGGTGTGCTCGGGGAAGCGGCTGTCCATCGCACGGCCGACCATCGACCGGATGATGCGGTCCTCGGTCACCGGTTCGTCACCGTGGAGGTCGAGCGTCTCGATCGTGGCACCGTCGCGGATGATCGTCACCCGGTCGGCGATCGCCGAGATCTCGTTGAGCTTGTGCGAGATGATGATGCACGTGATGCCGTTGTCCCGGAACTGGGCGATGAGACCGAGCAGGTGCGCACTGTCCTCGTCGTTGAGCGCCGCGGTGGGCTCGTCGAGGATGAGCAGGTCGACCTTCTTGGAGAGCGCCTTCGCGATCTCCACGAGCTGCTGCTTGCCGACACCGATGTCCATCGCCCGGACCTGGGGGCTGTCGCCGAGCCCGACCCGTCGGAGCAGCTCTGCGGCCTCCCGAGCGGTCTCGTTCCAGTCGACGATCCCGGCGGAGGCCTTCTCGTTGCCGAGGAAGATGTTCTCCGCGATCGACAGGTGCGGCACGAGGGCGAGCTCCTGGTGGATGATGACCACCCCACGGGCCTCGCTGTCCCGGATGTTCCGGAACTCGCACGGCGTGCCGCCGAGCAGGATGTCGCCGCCATAGCTGCCGTGGGGGTAGACCCCGGACAGCACGTTCATGAGGGTCGACTTCCCGGCCCCGTTCTCCCCGCAGATCGCGTGGACCTCACCGCGTCGGACGTTCAACGTGACGTCGCTGAGCGCCTTGACCCCCGGGAACTCCTTGGTGATCTTGCGCATCTCGAGGATGTAGTCGTTGTCACCCATCCGTGCTCCTCATTCGTTCCTGTGCGACGGCCGATCCGTTCGGTGGTGGGGGCCCCCCCCCCCCCGCCCCCCCCGGACCCCCCCCCGAGGGGGAGATAA
>NZ_JAEINH010000002.1:34018-348445 GCF_016342785.1 Sanguibacter suaedae | reverse complement strand
CGGCCCTCCCGGTTGTGGGGTGCCCCCGCCCGGCCCGCGCCGGACTGGCCCCACCACCGGTCGGGTCAGAGACCGAGCTGGTCGGCCGAGTAGAACTCGGAGTCCACGAGCAGGGACTCGATGGTGTCGGGCACGACGACCTCCGGCGGGAGGAGGAACGCGGGGACGACCTTGACGCCGTTGTCGTACGTCGTCTCGTCGTTGACCGTGACCTCTTCCTCGTCGATGATCTGGCCGACCATCGTCGCGACCTGGTCGCCGAGGGTTCGGGTGTCCTTCCAGACGGTCATCGACTGCATGCCGGCGATCATGTTCTTGACGTTCGCCTCGTCGGCGTCCTGACCGGTGATGAGGGGCCAGTCGGCCTCGGTGTAGCCCGCGCCGTCGAGAGCCTGCTCGATACCGAGGGCGAGCGAGTCGTTCGGGGAGAGGACGACGTCGACCTTCTTGTCGGTGTAGAAGGAGTTGAGGCGGTTCTCCATCTCGGACTGGGCCTTGGCGGACTCCCAGCCCTGGATCCCGATCGTCGTCCACTCGTCGATCGAGGCGGGCGCCTTCCCCGACGGCACGACGAGCTGACCGGACTCGACGTAGGGCGACAGGACGTCCCACGCACCCTTGAAGAAGAACCTGGCGTTGTTGTCGTCCGGGGAGCCTGCGAAGGGCTCGAGGTTGAACGGCCCCGCGCCGCTCGCGAGGTCGAGCTGCTCCTCGATGAACTGGCCCTGGAGCGTCCCGACGAGCTCGTTGTCGAAGGTCGCGTAGTAGTCGACGTTCTCGGAGTCGTTGATGAGGCGGTCGTAGGCGATGACGGGGATGTCCTGCGCAGCGGCGGTCTCGAGGACCGGACCGAGCGCGGTGCCGTCGATCGAGGCGATGACGAGGACGTCCGCGCCCTCGTTGATCATGTTCTGCAGCTGGGTGATCTGCTCGTCCACCTTGTTGTTGGCGTACTGCAGCGTCGTGTCGTAGCCCTTGTCCTCGAGGAGACCCTCGAGGTGGGCACCGTCGTTGTTCCATCGCTCGAGGCTCTTCGTCGGCATCGCGATGCCGATGAGCGGCGTGTCGGACCCGGAGTCCCCGCTGTCGCCCGAGCGCTCGGAGCTGCACCCTACGAGTGCTCCGAAGAGCATGGTCGTGCCCGCGAGGGCAGCAATCGTCTTACGCATTGACGTCATCGTCGTGTCCCTTTCACCGTTGAACAAGGGTGGGCGGCGGCAGCGCCGCCCAGGGCCGAGGTGTCTGTGTCCCAGACGTGGCCGCTGTCGAGAAAACTATGGCTGTTGAGTTCGACCGTCAAGCGCATCCCCCACTTCGTAACCATTTTGTGTTCGAGGCTCGAACTCAAGACAGTGATCCACCTCACAGGAGTAGCGCTGCGGTAGGCTGCCGCGTGTGACCATCGACCGATCCACCCCCGGATCGCAGACGTCGCTCCGAGAGGCGAACAGAGCGCGGATCGTCGATGCGGTCAAGCGGTTCGGCGGACTCACCCAGATCGAGCTCGCCGAGGCCACCGGCCTGTCCACCGCGACGATCTCGACGATCGTCAAGGAGCTCCTCGGCGCCGGTGTCGTCGACACCCGTCCCACGTCGCGCTCCGGGCGCCGCGCCCTCAAGGTCACCCTCGCCCGTCGGCTCGGTCTCGTCGCCGGCATCCAGTTCGGCCACCGCCACCTCAAGGTCGTCCTCGGGGACCTCGGACGGACGATCGTCGCCGAGCAGCACATGCCGCTACCCCTCGACCACCGGGTCGACACGGGGCTCGACCGCGCGGCGCTGCTCGTCGTGGACCTCCTGGACCAGGTCGGCGCGTCCATGGACGAGCTGCTCACCGTGGGCCTCGCGCTCCCGGCCCCGGTCGACACGTCCACCGGGATGATCTCGGTGCGCGGCGTGATGCGAGGCTGGGACGACCTGCACATCGGACAGACCATGTCCAAGCGCCTCGGACGCACCGTGGTCGTCGACAACGACGCCAACCTCGGCGTCCTCGCCGAGCACGAGCTGGGCGCGGGACGCGGGTACCGGGACACGATCTTCGTCCGCGCGTCCTACACGACCGGTGCCGGGATCATGCTCGGAGGACACGTGCACCGCGGCTACGCCGGGGCCGCCGGCGAGATCGGCCACATCCAGGTCGACCCCACAGGAGACATCTGCCGGTGCGGGAACCGCGGGTGCCTCGACACCGTCGTCAGCTCCACCGCGCTGCTCGACCTCGTGCGCTCGAGCCACGGGGACCTCACGCTGCGCGACCTCATCGCCAGGGCGATCGAGGGTGACCCCGGGTGCCGCCGCGTGATCGCCGACGCAGGAGACCGGATCGGCTCCGTCGTCGCCCAGGTGGTCAACACCCTCAACCCTCGGCGCGTCGTGGTCGGCGGGGAGCTCGCAGCTGCCGGCGAGGTCCTCATCGGTCCGCTCCGCGAAGCCGTCCTCAGGCACACGGCACCGAACATGATCGCTCCCGTCGAGGTGGTCGCGGGCGAGCTGGGAGCAGAGGCCGAGGTCATGGGCGCGCTCACCCTCGCGCTACAGTCCGCCGAGGTGGCCACGGACCACCGGACCATCAGCACCCTGACCGACGAGTCGTCGGCCGGCCGACCCGATCGCCCCCCCGCACCATGACGTCCCTCCGCCCGACACCACGACGACGTGGCTGTCCTGCCGCCCCCCTCGGGGCCCTCCCGAACAGAGGACTGACGTGAACGACCCCACCCCGACCCCAGCGCTGGAGCTCCGCGGGATCGACAAGTCCTTCGGAGCAGTCCGAGCACTCTCCGAGGTCAACTTCACGATCCGGTCGAGCGAGGTCGTCGCGATCGTCGGCGACAACGCCGCCGGGAAGTCGACGCTCGCCAAGATCATCGCCGGGGTCATCACCCCCGACGCCGGGATCATCGAGTCCGAGGGCGTCCCGGTGACGATCCCGACCCCGGCGAGCGCGCACGCCCTCGGGATCGCGACCGTCTTCCAGGAGCTCGCCCTCTGCGACAACCTCGACGTCGTCTCCAACCTCTTCCTCGGCCGAGAGCTGCGCCGCGGTCGGCACATGGACGAGGCGGCGATGGAGGAGATCGCGCGGAAGATCCTGCGCGACCTCACGTCGCGGATCCCGTCCGTCCGGACCCTGCTCTCGTCCCTCTCCGGAGGGCAGCGTCAGAGCGTCGCGATCGCACGGACGCTGCTGGGCAACCCTCGGATCGTGGTGCTCGACGAGCCCACCGCGTCGTTGTCCGTCGCCCAGACCGCCGAGGTGCTCACGCACATCGAGAGGCTCCGAGAGCTCGGGCACGCTGTCGTGCTCATCAGTCACAACATGACCGACGTGCGCTCCGTCGCCGACCGCATCGAGGTGCTGCGGCACGGCAGGAACAACGGCAGCTTCCCGGGACACTCGACGAGCTACGAGGAGATCATCGCCGCGATCACCGGAGCCGTGGACTTCTCCACACCCCACCGCTAGGAGGCGCGGGCCACCTCGAGCAGCCTCTCAGGCCTCGCCGGCGCTGACGCTCGCGTCGTCGTCCGCGACACCCTCGCCGAGGATGCGTCGGAGATAGGCATAGGTGAGGTCACCGGCGACCTGGTCGTGCTGGTGCTCGTAGCCCTGCTTCTGGTACATCGCGAGGTTCTGCTTCGAGTCCTTGCCGGTGAAGACCCAGATCTCGGTGGTCTCCTCGGGGAGGTGCGGCAGCACGGCGAACATCATCTGCGTCCCGATGCCCTTCCCCTGGAGGTCCGGCGCGACGGCCAGCCTCCCGAGGGTCGCCTTGTCGTCCTCGATCTCGACGCGCACCGATCCCACGAGCCGGGTGCCGGCCCAGGCGCCGAGCGTGACGACGCCCTCCGCGGCGAGGTCGGCCTTGAGCTCGCCCAGCGTCTGGGTCAGCGGCGGGATGTTGGGGTCACCGTAGACCTGCGCCTCCGTGACGAACGCGGCACGGCGCAGCGTGAGGAGCTCCCCCGCTGCGTCGTCGGTCACGAGTCCGATGGTGATCTCTGGCTCACTCATGCGCTCATCGTCTCAGACTTCCGTGCCGCTCCGCCCCCCGCACCCACCCCAGCACTACCCTGGGGCGGTGACCTCCACAGCTCCTGCACCCGACGCCCTCACCCACCGGGTCCTCACCCTCTCCTGTCCGGACCGGCCGGGCATCGTCCGCGCCGTCGCCGGGGCGATTGCCGAGCACGGGGGCAACATCACCGAGTCGCAGCAGTTCGGAGACCCGGACACCCACCTGTTCTTCATGCGCGTGCAGGTGGAGTCGTCGGCGTCGCACGACGAGCTCGCCGGGGCGATGACCGTGCTCGCGGAGGAGTTCGGGATGACGTGGCACCTCGACGTCGTCGGACGGCCCGTGCGCACCCTCGTCATGGTGAGCACAGCGGCGCACTGCCTCAACGACCTCCTCTTCCGCCAGCGCTCCGAGGGCCTGCCCATCGAGGTGGTGGCCGTCGCAGGCAACCACCTCGACCTCCGCCCGCTCACGGCCTTCTACGGCAAGACGTTCCACCACATCCCCGTGACCAAGGAGACCAAGGCCGAGGCCGAGGCGGCCCTCCTCGCGCTGGTGAAGGAGCTCGACGTCGAGCTCGTGGTCCTCGCCCGGTACATGCAGGTGCTGTCCGACGACCTGTGCCGCGAGCTCGCGGGACGGGTCATCAACATCCATCACTCCTTCCTGCCCAGCTTCAAGGGCGCCCGGCCGTACCACCAGGCGCACGACCGCGGCGTCAAGCTCATCGGCGCGACGTCCCACTACGTCACGGGAGATCTCGACGAGGGCCCGATCATCGAGCAGGACGTCGAACGCGTGGACCACACCCGCCACGTCCAGGAGCTCGTCGCCCTCGGGCAGGACGTGGAGCGGCGTGTGCTCTCGCGCGCCGTCCGGTGGCACGCGGAGCACCGGGTGCTGCTCAACGGCCACCGGACCGTGATCTTCCGCTGAGCGTCCCGGTCGGGTCCCGGGGCTCCCGGGACCCGACCGCTGCGACGCGTCAGGTCCCGTCAACCCTCCCCCGAGCCCGGTAACGGCCGACGGCAACCGCCCCGGCACCGAGGAGCACGAGCGCCAGCGCCACCCCGACGAGGGCGGGGCTGAACCCGGTGAACCCGAGGAACCCGCCACCGGCGACGGCCACGACCGTGAGCTCCGCCGACGCCGTCGACGCAGACGCCAGACCGACGGCCTCGACCGTGTGCCGCCCGGGAGACGCGTCGGCCGGGACGGTGGTGCGTACCGTGAACCGCCCCTCCGTGTCGGCCGTGGGGGCGGCCAGCAGCTGCGCGTCCGACCGGAACCAGACCTGGACCGTCTCCCCCGGAGCGAACCCCTCCCCGGCGACCGTCACGGGGTCGCCCGCACGGACCCGCGTCTCGGACAGGGTGATCGAGACGTCCGCGGTGGGCTCCCCCGCACCTCCCGGCTCACCGGGCTGACCGGGTCCACCGGGCCGGCCGGGCTGACCGGGTCCACCAGGCTGACCGGGTCCACCAGGCTGACCGGGTCCACCCGGCTCACCAGGTCCACCAGGTCCACCAGGCGTCCCTGCCTGGGTCTCGACGAGGACCGCGACCGTGCGGGCGGGCACCGTGACCGTGCCCGACGCGACGTCCCACGCAGTGGACCGCACGACGGCGTCCGCACCGTCCTGCTGGACCTGCGAGAGGGTGAGCGCCCGGCCCGCCATCCCGTCGACCGGACGGCTCACCGCCTCGGGCGTCGCGTTGACGACCACGAGCATCCCGTCGAGCGCCGGGTCCACGTCGGTGCCGACCGTGTCGTCGACCCTCATGAGGATCACGCCCGGTGCGGCGTCGGGCCCGGAACCGGGGAAGGTGACCTTCTCCCCGATGAGCCCAGGGTCGCCGAGCCGGAAGAGCGGCGTGGAGTACCGCAGCCGCAGGAGGTCCTGCGCCCCGGCCGTCGCGGCCGCGATGTGCTCGGCGGACGGCTTGAGCGTCGGGTCGGCGAGCAGGGGCCCCAGGTAGGGCCACGACTCGCCGTTCTTCCCCTCGGGCGGGAGGCCCACCCCGAAGTTGTTCGTCGTCCCCGTCCAGTCGACGGCGTTGAAGTGGTCGCCCGAGTCGTAGCTGTCCCGGTCGAGCGACTTGCTGCGCAGGAGGTCGGTGCCCGCGTGCCAGAACGTCGGGGTCTGCGCCAGGGTCGTTGTCGCGAGCGACAGCGTGTTCATCCGCACCCGGTCCTCCATCGGGGTCCCGACAGGCAGCTTGAGGGTGAGGATGTCGAAGAGGGTCTCGTTGTCGTGGGCGTCGACGTAGGTGACGACCTCCTCCGGCGAGTCCGCGTACCCGGCGGGCGAGCCGCGGTAGTCGATCTCGTCGCCCCGGCGGACCTCCCCCGTCGAGGTGAGGAACGAGAAGGCGCGGAGGTTGCCGGCCATCCCGAGCCGCACGAGGTCGCTCTGGTGTGCGAGGCCGGCGATCTCGTCGGGCGACCCGTCGTTGACGGTGGCGGCGTCGCCGAGCCGCGCGGTGCGACCGTTCGGGTCGGTCCCGAGGCCCGTGCCGAACCCCTGCTCGAAGAGCGACGCCCCGTCGACGGGGCTGCCCCCGTGCACGGCGTCACGGAGGCGGTCCGAGAACGTCCCGATGCCGGTCCCGCCGAGCTGCCCCTGGGTGGCCTGGGTGAAGAGCGCGTTGTCGGCCACCTCCCCGAAGTTCCACCCCTCCCCGTACAGGTACACGGCAGCGCCGTCGACGCCGTCCTCCTCGAGCGTCAGTCCGTCGAGGGCGGCCCGGACCGCGAGCATGTTCTCCTTCGAGTGGTGCCCCATGAGGTCGAAGCGGAATCCGTCGACCCGGTACTCCCGCGCCCAGTGGACCACCGAGTCGACCATGAGACGCTCGGCCATCCGGTGCTCGGTGGCGACGTTCTCGCAGCACGTCGAGGTCTCGACCGTCCCGCTGGCGCTGAGCCGGTGGTAGTACCCGGGCACCACCTTGTCGAGCACGGAGGTGTCGGCCTGACCGCTGGCGGCCGTGTGGTTGTACACCTGGTCGAGGACCACCTGCAGGCCCGACCCGTGGAGCGCCCCGACCATGGACCGGAACTCGGCGGTGCGCGCACCGCCGTCCTGGGCGCCCGTCGTCGCGTACGACCCCTCGGGGGCGAGGAAGTGGTACGGGTCGTACCCCCAGTTGTAGCCGTCCTCGGCGGCGATCGCGCTCACCGCCTCCTGCTGCTCGGGCGAGTCGGGGGCGAAGCCGGACAGGTCACCGGTCGTGGCCTGGGCGGCCCGGTCCTCCTCGATGGTCGCGATGTCGAAGGTGGGCAGCAGGTGCACCGTGTTCAGACCGGCCGCCGCGAGCTCGCGCAGGTGCTGCATGCCGGTGGAGTCACGGGTGAACGCCTTGTACGTCCCCCGTTCCTCCGCGGGGACGGTCGGGTCGCCGATCGAGAAGTCGCGCACGTGCAGCTCGTAGATGCTGCGGTCCACGGGGCGCTCGACGGCGGGAGCCGGAGTCTGCTCCCAGAGGTCCGGCCGGAAGACCGGGTCGTCGAGGTCGACGGCCACGGACCGTGTCGAGTTCCTCGTCAGCGCGACGGAGTAGGGGTCCGTGACGAGGTTGTGCTCGACGGTTCCCGTCGTGGGCACGAAGACCTCGACGTCGAACAGGTAGCGGGCCCCCGCGAGGTCGTCGGTGCCGGTGAGCGTCCATGCCCCGTCCGTACCGCGCGTCATCGCGGACCGCTGCGCGTCCTCGACCTCTCCTGACGCGTCAGGGGTCCAGGTGAGGAGCTCGACGGACCGTGCCGTCGGTGCCCACAGGGTGAACGTCGGGTTCCCGGCGTCCCACGTGACGCCGAAGGACCGCTCGGCGGCGGGCTCGGCGTAGAGGGCGTCGAGAACCCCGGGCACCTGGACACCGGTGAGCGCGGTGAGGGTGCCGTCGGCGGTGGTCTGCGACACCTGGATCTGGCCGGTGAGGAGGTCCTCGACCGTCGCGCGGTCGGCGTCAAGCCGGAGCGCGACGTGCTCGGCGAGCGCGGGGAACGTCTCCGCGACGCCCGCGGGGATCCCGCCCGGGTCGACCGTGAGGGTGAGGGATCCGCCGTCGGACGGCACCTCGACGACGCCGTCGGTGGCTCCGATGCCGCCGGTGGGTGCGTGGTGCAGGGACCAGGAGAGGTCCGCCGCGTCGGTCCCGGCGGGCAGGAGGTCGCGCGGCCACGCGAGGACGCCCTGGTCGAGCCAGTGGGCGCGCGCCTGCCCGGTGCCCGCGAGGGGCGGGTCGGCGACGTCGACGGTCAGCACGTGGGTGGTGGGGTCGTAGGTGAGCACGACGTTCTCGCCCTCGGACGTGGAGAACGTGTAGTTCTCGCCGTCGGGCACACCGTCGACACCGTAGTTGACATCCCAGCTCCCGTTCTCGGCGACCTTCACCTCGTAGGTCCCGGCGGCCAGGGCGTCCGTCGAGTACGTGTAGAGGCCGTCGCCGTCGAGGTCCTGCAACCAGGTTGCCAGGCATCCGGGCTGCCAGGCGCCCGGGCAGCCGACCTGGTCCTGGTAGGAACCGGGCGCCGTGAGGACCGGGCCGTCGGCGCTCGTGGTGAAGTAGTGGGTCACGGGGTCGTAGTAGAAGGTCACGGTCCCGCTGTCGGGGACGGTGTAGGTCGCGTTGGCGCCGCCCGGGACCCCGCCGGTGCCGTAGTTCACGTCCCACGTGCCGCCCTCGGCGACCTTGTACTCGAAGGTCTGCCCGGCGGGCAGGTCGAACGTCGCGGAGTAGGCGCCGTCGTCCCGGAGGTCGAGGCGGGCCGCCTCGCAGGCGGGCACCCAGTCGCCGGAGCAGCCCATGGCGGCGTTGTGGTCACCGGGGACGGTGACGAGCAGGTCGCCCGGGTCGGGTTCCGCGGGGACGGTGCCGTCGACGGCGTGCCCGACGCTCGCGAAGGTCGATGCCGCGGCGCGCTCCCCGGAGGTGTCGGTCGTCACGGCGCGGTACTCGAGGAGGGTGCCGTCAGGCAGACCGGAGGTGGCGTGGTAGACGCGGGGCGTGGTGTCGTCGGCGGTGCCGAGGGGTGTCCAGGCCGTGTCGCCGACGGCGCGGACCGCGAAGCTCGTCTCGGCCCACCGGTCCGCGCCGAGGGTCGCTGCGACGGGCGTGACGCCGTCGACCGCTCCCCCGGGCGTCGGGACCTCGACGGTCACCTCGGGCGTCCCGGGGGCGACCTCGCGGTCGGCGACGAGGACGAGGGCGTCGAGCGCCGGGACCGTGAGGCTGACGACGCCGTCGGGACCCGCGACGACCGTGCCGTCGGTGCCGAGGAGACCGCTGAACGTCGCGCCCGGGGTGAGGGTGGGGACGTCCACGGTGCGGTCGGTGGTGGAGTTGTTGAGCGCCACGAGGTGCTCGACCCGCTCGTCGCGGTGCACGCGGGAGAAGGCGTAGACACCGGGCCCGTCGGACGCGAGCCGCTCGATCTGCGCACCGCTCTCGAGGGCGCGGTGGCCCGCGCGGAGCCCGGCGAGCGCGGCGATGTGCGTGTAGAGCGGCGCTCCTGTGTCGTGACGGTCCTGGGACCCGAGCGGTGTGCCGTCGAGGAGGGGCTGCTCCGTGTACTCGGTGACCTGGCTGGGGAAGAGCGACTGGCGGGCGTTCTTGTCCTTGCCGTCGCCGACCCCGACGAAGCCCTGCTCGTCGCCGTAGTAGACGACCGGCTGCCCCCGCGTGAGGTACATGAGGGAGTGGGCGAGGGCGCTGCGGCGCTGCCCGTCGCCCGACCCGGCGACCATCGTGCCGATGCGACCCATGTCGTGGTTGCCGAGGAACGTCGGGAGCGCGTGGGCGCTCGTCGTGGGAGTCGTGTAGAGGTCGTCGGTGGCGAAGAAGGAGCTCAGGCCGGCAGCCGTGAACCCCTTGGCGTAGCTCGCGGCGCTCGCCTGGAACGCGAAGTCGAGGGTCGCGCTCATGTCCGTGTCCCGCACGTAGGGGCTGAGCTTGGCCGCGTCGGCGTCGTACACCTCGCCGAACATGAAGAACTCGTCGTGCCCCTGGGCGTGGGCGTGGTCGAGGACCTCGGTGGTCCACTCCTCCCAGAACTCCATGTTCACGTGCTTGACGGTGTCGATGCGGAAGCCGTCGATCCCGAGGTCGACCCAGGTCTCGTAGACCTCGACGAAACCGTCGACGACGGTGGGGTGCTCCGTCATGAGGTCGTCGAGACCGTCGAAGTCCCCGAACGTGGTCGACTCGCCCTCCCACGTGGAGTTTCCGCGGTTGTGGTAGAGGGTCGGGTCGTTGAGCCAGGCCGGGACCTTGACGTCGGCCTCGTCGGCGGGCACCACGGGGGTGTACGGGAAGGACGTCGCGGCGTCGAGCTCGGGGAAGCTCCCGGTGCCCGCGTGGTCGGCCGGGTCGAAGGGCGTCCCCGCGGCGTCGAGATAGGGCGCGGTGGCCTGGTCGACGTAGGAGTACTGCTGCTCCTCGTAGTCGATGACGTCGGCCGTGTGGTTGGTGATGATGTCGAAGTAGACCTTCATGCCGCGCGCGTGGGCGTCGTCGATGAGCGCCTCGAGCTCGGCGTTGGTCCCCAGGTGCGGGTCGATCCGCGTGAAGTCGGTGATCCAGTACCCGTGGTACCCGGCCGACGCGTCGGCTCCGCTCCCCTGGACGGGCTTGTTGGCGAACGACGGTGTGAGCCAGATGGCCGTGGTGCCCAGACCCTCGATGTAGTCGAGGTCCGCGCGCAGCCCGGCGAGGTCACCACCGTGGTAGAAGCCCTTGTCGGTGGGGTCGTAGCCGGAGACCATCCGGTCGTCACCGAGGCCGGCGTCGTTGTTCGTGGGGTCCCCGTCGGTGAAGCGGTCGGTGAGCACGAAGTACATCTGCTCGTCGGAACCGGGCTGACGGGCAGGCTCCGCGACGAGTGCGTCGTCGGCCGGACCGTAGGCACCCTCGAGGCCGAGAGGCACGACCCCGGTCCGGTGGGTCGAGTCGTCGTAGGTGATGCGGAGGGTGGTCTCCCCCGCGACCGTGAGCGGGACGTTCGCGTCGCCGCCGTCGAGCCCGTAGGCCTCGTCCCACGAGCCGTCGATGGCGACCTTGTACTCGTAGGTGCCGGCGGGCAGGGTGACGTCCGCCGTGTACGTCCCGTCGCCGGCGGGCAGGAGCGCGCTCTCGGCGCAGTCCGGCAGCCAGTCCTCGGCGCACCCGAGCTCGTCCTGGAGGTCACCGACCAGGGTCGCCGTGCGCTCCTGGGCGACGGCCTGCTGGTCGACGGCGGTCAGCCCCACGGCGACCACCGCCAGTGCTGTGAGTGCGGACGCCGCTGCGCGCGAGCGCGACCCTGCGCTTGTTCTCATCCCGACTCCTTCGTCGAAAGACACGTGTCGGGACGGAACTGTACCCATTGCAGAAACTTGCAGCAATAGGCTCGAATCCTGTTGCAACGGACCATGCGTTCACCCGCCAGAACCGTGACTAAACGGTATCAAACGGACACACTTCTTGCAGCCGGCCTGGGTGACTCATCACCCGACGCACGGAGGCTCCCCCGCGCGGTGCGCGGAGGAGCCTCAGGACGTCCGGGGAGATCAGACGAGACCGAGCTCCCGCACGGCGTCGCGCTCCTCGACGAGCTCGGCCACGGACCGGTCGATGCGCTCCCTCGAGAGGTCGCCGATCTCGAGCCCCTGGACGATCTCCCACGCACCACCACGCGATGTCACCGGGAACGAGGACACGAGCCCCTCGGGGACCCCGTAGGACCCGTCCGACACGATGCCTGCCGACGTCCAGTCGCCCTCCCGCGTGCCCTGCACCCAGTCACGCACGTGGTCGACCGCCGCGTTCGCCGCGGACGCGGCCGACGAGGCCCCGCGAGCCTCGATGATCGCCGCCCCGCGCGTCGCGACGGTGGGCACGAAGTCGTCGAGCAGCCACGACTCGTCCTCGACGAGCGCCGGGGCGGGAGCCCCGCCGACCTCGACGTGGAAGAGGTCCGGGTACTGCGTCGCCGAGTGGTTCCCCCAGATGGTCAGGCGCCGCACCTCGTCGACGGGCACCCCGGCACGCCGCGCCACCTGCGTGAGCGCACGGTTGTGGTCGAGGCGCGTCATCGCGGTGAACCGGTCCGCGGGGACGTCGGGGGCGTTCGCGGACGTGATGAGGGCGTTCGTGTTCGCGGGGTTGCCGACGACGAGCACGCGCACGTCGTCCGCGGCCACCGCGTTGATGGCCTCACCCTGCGGCTTGAAGATGCCACCGTTGGCCTCGAGGAGGTCCGCCCGCTCCATGCCCTTGGTCCGCGGACGCGCACCGACGAGGAGCGCCACGTTGGTGCCGTCGAAGCCCGCGCGGGCGTCGTCGGTGATGTCGATGCCCGCCAGCAGCGGGAACGCGCAGTCGTCGAGCTCCATGGCCGTGCCCTCGGCCGCCTTGACGCCCTGCGGGATCTCCAGGAGGCGGAGCCGGACCGGCGTGTCCGGACCGAGCATCTGGCCGGAGGCGATCCGGAAGAGCAGGGCATAGCCGATCTGGCCTGCCGCTCCGGTCACGGTCACGGTCACGGGGGTGGCGGTCATGTCACAGCTCCTTCGTCGTTGAGGACACGCGGGTCGGTCGGGTCACGCTCGGCGCCCGGTGCGGCTGGAGCCGCACGAGAGACGCCGGGTGCGCGACCGTCGGCCGGGAGCCCGAGGCTCTCCGACCAACGATCACGCACCCGGCGTCGGACCGCGACCTCAGGCGAGGCGCGCGGCGAGGTTCTCGTCGAGGGCCGCGAGGAACTCCTCGGTGGTGAGCCACTCCTGGTCCTTGCTGATGAGCAGCGCCAGGTCCTTGGTCATCTTCCCGGACTCGACCGTCGTGATCACGACGTCCTCGAGCGTCTCGGCGAAGGTGACGACCTCGGGGGTCCCGTCGAGCTTCCCACGGTGCATGAGGCCGCGCGTCCACGCGAAGATCGACGCGATGGGGTTCGTCGACGTCGGCTTGCCCTGCTGGTGCTGACGGTAGTGACGGGTCACGGTGCCGTGCGCGGCCTCCGCCTCGACGGTCTTGCCGTCGGGCGTCATGAGGACGCTCGTCATGAGGCCGAGCGAACCGAAGCCCTGCGCCACGGTGTCCGACTGGACGTCACCGTCGTAGTTCTTGCAGGCCCAGACGTAGCCGCCCTCCCACTTCATGGCCGACGCGACCATGTCGTCGATGAGGCGGTGCTCGTAGGTGAGGCCGGCCGCCTCGAACTTCTCGGCGAACTCGGCGTCGAAGACCTCCTGAAACAGGTCCTTGAACTGGCCGTCGTAGGCCTTGAGGATCGTGTTCTTGGTCGACAGGTACACCGGGTAGCTGCGCTGCAGGCCGTACGCGAAGGACGCGCGCGCGAAGTCCTTGATGGACTCGTTGAAGTTGTACATCCCCATCGCGACACCGCCCTCCTCGGGCATCGTCACGACGTCGAACTGCATGGGCTCCCCGCCGTCGGACGGCTCGAAGGTCATGGTGACCTTGCCGGGCCCGGGGACCTTGAAGTTGGTCGACTTGTACTGGTCGCCGTGGGCGTGGCGCCCGATGATGATCGGCTTGTTCCAGCCCGGCACCAGGCGCGGGATGTTCGAGATGATGATGGGCTCGCGGAAGACGACGCCGCCGAGGATGTTGCGGATGGTCCCGTTCGGGGAGACCCACATCTTCTTCAGGCCGAACTCCTCGACGCGGGCCTCGTCGGGCGTGATCGTGGCGCACTTGACGCCGACGTTGTGCTCCTTGATGGCGTTCGCGGCGTCGATCGTCACCTGGTCGTCGGTGGCGTCACGGTTCTTGATCGAGAGGTCGAAGTACCGCAGGTCGACGTCGAGGTACGGGTGGATGAGGCGGTCCTTGATGAACTGCCAGATGATGCGCGTCATCTCGTCGCCGTCGAGTTCGACGACCGGCCCTACGACCTTGATCTTGCCCATGCGAGGAACACTCCTGTGTTGATCGGTTGCGACACCTCAGGCTACTCGACTTCTCGACGTCAAGATATCTCTGACGGCCCTCTTCCCGACCTTCCCCGGGGCCCCGCCGGTCCTCCTCTTCATGCGCCTCACAGGTGGAGGTGGAACGATGCACTGCGGAGCCGCCCCGACGTGGCTCCTGTTCGCCCCGGTCACGGCCCTGCGCGGACGCCAGCCGGGCGTCGCGGCACGGGCACGACCGTTCCCTCAACACGACAGGACCAACATGTCTCAGGACGCGTCTGCGCAGCAGACCCTCACGGCCGACCACCGTGACGCCGCTCCCTCCCGGAACCTCTTCGCGGTCGTCGGCGCCGAGCTCTTCGGGTCGTTCCTCCTCGTCTTCGTCGGCGTCGGGATCGCCCTGTACGCATCGCTGCACGGCGCCGGCGCGCTCGGCGTCGCCCTCGGCTCGGGCGTCGCTTTCATGGCCGCCGCCGCGGCGATCGGCTCGGTGTCCGGTGGTCACCTCACGCCCGCCCTGACCCTCGGCTCGGCCATCGCCGGCCGCACCCCGTGGGCCCATGTCCCCGCGTACTGGCTGGCGCAGGTCGTCGGTGCCGTCGCCGCGGCCGCCGCGCTCTTCACGACGATCCCCAAGAACCTCGTCGAGGGGCAGAGCGCCACGTTCGACGGCCTCAACGACTTCTTCTCGACGACCGCGAACGGCTTCGAGGAGCACTCCGGCGCGTTCCGCTCGGCGTCCGAGGCCTTCTTCGCCCCCTACTTCGCGCAGGGCATCACCCCGCAGCAGATCGACGACGCGGTCGCCTCCGGGCAGCTCGTGATGCCGTCCTTCCCCGAGTTCAGCCTCGTCGCCGTGGGCATCATGGAGGTCCTCGCCACGGCGCTCCTCGTGGGCGTCGCCCTCGCGGTCACGGACCGCCGCACCCGCAACCGGTTCGCACCCGTCGTGGTCGGCCTGACGTTCGGGTTCCTCGTCCTGCTCGCGACCCCGCTGTCGGGCGGCTCGCTCAACCCCGCCCGGTCCCTCGCGACCGCTCTGTTCTCCGAGGGCTGGGCCCTCGGCCAGGTCTGGGTGTTCCTCGTCGCCCCGCTCGTCGGCGCCGCGCTCGGCGCCCTCTTCTACCGCGGGTTCGTGCCCGACGACCAGGCCGTCGTCGTCGCGGACGACGTGGTCGTCGAAGAGGTGGAGGAGGTCACCGAGGTCGTCGTCACGGACACCACGCCGGAGGCGGCAGCCCCGTCGACGACGGACGCGTCGCCCTCGCTCGAGAAGGACACGACCGCGACGTCCCCCGAGGTCCCGACGACGGCCCGCGAGACGGCCGCCCCGTCCGCCCCGACCACTCCGCCCGAGACCGCGAGCACGACGCCGGCCGAGCGGACCGAGGACCCCGAGGCGCCCACGGGCACCACGGCCCCGAAGGGCACGAAGAAGCCGAAGGGCACGGGCGCCACGGACTGACGTCCCCCAGCCCCGCGGCAGGCCGGTGGCCGGAGCGCTCAGCGCCCGGCGCCGGCCTGCGGCGTCCCGGCACCCGGACCCGGGTGGTGCTCAGATGTTGGGGGCGGTCTGCGCCAGGGCGGCGATGACCGCGGCGAGCCCGACGAACATGAGGACGTCGACCCCCCGAGACCGGACGGTGATGCCGATGGGCCCCGGGCCGGGCACCAGCCCGCGGGTCACCGCCGCCGCGACGAGGAGCGCGGAGATGCTCATGGCCCCCGCCCTCGCCCCGACGTCGAACGTCACCGCGAGGGACGCCAGGAGCGCCACCATGACGATCCACATCGCGGTGCTCCTGCGCTGCGGGGCGGACGCGGCCCCGGTGGGCGGCCCGTCCGGCGGCTGCTCCACGACCGTCGCAGGGCCCTCGGTCGGGTTCACGAGACCGTCCTGGGTCGTCCGCCCGGGCACGTCATCCAGCACATCACCCCGTGAGACTACCGTTGCCCCATGCCACTCGAACCATCCGTACCCCCGCGCGGGGCCACCGACCCGCGCGCGGCCCGGGTCGTCGTCGTCGGGGCCGGTCTCGCCGGGACGCAGACGGCGGCCGCGCTCCGGGCCCACGGGCACACGGGGACACTCACCGTCGTCGGTGACGAGGATCTCCCGCCGTACGACCGACCGCCGTTGTCCAAGGAGCTGATGTCCCGCACCGAGCCGGCGTGGCTGTCCGCGGAGCTCGGGGCGGACCTCACCGCCCTGGCCGACGAGGTCCTCCTCGGCGACGCGGCCCGCGTGCTCCTCCCCTCGTCGGACGGCGCCCGCGTCGTCACCGCGTCAGGGCGGACCCTCGACGCCGACGTCGTCGTCCTCGCGTGCGGGTCACGGCCGGTCCGCCCGGCCGGGTGGGACGGCGCCGTCGTCCTGCACACCGCGGACGACGCCGCAGCCCTGCGGTCCCGCCTGCGCCCCGGGGTCCGGCTGGTGTGCGTAGGGGCGGGGTGGATCGGCGCGGAGGTCGCGGGTGCCGCGGCGCGGGCGGGCTGCGACGTCACGGTCGTGGAGGCCGCCGGCGTCCCGCTCCACCGCCAGCTCGGGACCGTCGTGGGCGAGCACCTCGGGGCCTGGTACGCGTCGGCGGGCGTCCGCCTGCTCACCTCGGCGACCGTCACCGGCGTGACCTCCCGCGCGGTCCACGCCACCGACGCGTCCGGGAGGCACCACGAGCTCGCTGCCGACGTGGTGCTCGTCGCGGTGGGGGCGCGCCCTGCGACGGGCTGGCTCGACGGTGCCGTCCGGACCGACGCGCGGGGGGCGGTCGTCGTCGACGCCTCCGGGCGGGCCGACCTCCCCGGGGCGCCGCCCGGCAGCGTGCGCGCCGTGGGCGACTGCGCGGTCCGGGCCGACGGCGCCTGGGGCACCGTCCCCGGCGGTCACTGGTCGGCCGCGCTGCTCGACCCCGACGCGGTCGCACGGTCCGTCCTCGGGCTCGACGCGCCCGCACGCCCCGCGCCCTACGTCTTCTCCACCCAGCTGGGCCACGACCTCGCGCTCCTCGGGCTCCCCGACGTCGCGTCGGACGACGTGGTGCTCCGGGGCGACCCAGGCACCCCGGGGACGGGGTGGGGCGCCTTGTACGTCGACCGCACCGGTCGGGTGACAGGGATCCTCGCCGTCGACTCGCCACGCGACGTCGGAGGGGCACGGCGGCTCCTCGCCCACGGCCCCGTGGAGCTCGACGTGGGGCGCGCCGCGGACCCGACGGTCGCCCTGCGCTCGACGGTCCGCGTCGACGCGGGCTGACCTCAGGCGGCCGCCACGGCGAGGATCCCGCTCTCCGCCACGAGGTCGACGGCGAGGGTCCGGTACCCGTGCTCCTCGAAGAGGACCGTCACGCGGCCGTCCTCGACGAGCGTCACGGTGCCCGCCCCCCACTCGGGATGGACGACCGCCTGCCCCAGGCGGTACGGGCCGTCGCCGGCGCTCCGGCTCGTGCCCTCGTCGCACCGGTCGCAGCGACCGCAGGGGTCGGGCTGCACCTCGCCGAGGAGCTCGAGGAGCACCCGCCGACGGCAGTCGAGGGTGTCCGCGTAGGTCCGCACCATCTCGACGCGCGACAGGTCGACGCGTCGGCGGGTCTCGTGGTTCTCCCGCACCCGGCGCAGCACGGCGTCGAGGCGCTGCCCGCGCACCCACCGGGGCCCGTCCTGCTCGTCGACGGCCCCGGCCTGGACGAGGGCTCCGAGCGCACGCGACACGGTGCGGGCGCCGAGGCCCGTGCGCCGCACCACCTCGGCACGGTCCGCCGGTGCCTTGCGGACGGCCGCGGCGACGGTGCGCAGCACCGTCTCCTTGGGCGCTCCTCCCCCACGGAGGTACCGGCTCACGGCGAAGTCCTCGGCACGGTGGAACAGGACCGCGGCGGCGGGCTCGCCGTCCCGGCCGGCACGGCCGACCTCCTGGTAGTACGCGTCGAGCGACGGCGACGGCCCCGCGTGCAGCACCAGGCGGACGTCGGCGCGGTCCACCCCCATGCCGAACGCGCTCGTCGCGACGACGAGGTCGGCGGTCCCGCCCATGAAGGCGTCCTGCGCCTCGTCCCTGTCCCGCGCGCGCATCCCCGCGTGGTACCTGAGCGCCGGTCGGCCGGCCGCGGTGATCGCCTCGGCGAGGGCGTCGACGTGGGCACGGGTCTGCGCGTACACGATGACGGCACCCTCGGCGTCGACGGCCTGCTGGACGACGGCGGCGTCGCGGGACGCGTCGTCGGCGACGTCGCGCGCGGCGAGGTGGATGTTCGGGCGGTCCACGTCGTGCACCACCACGGCGGGGTCGGTGAGGGCGAGGCGTTCCACGACGTCCTGCCGGACGGACGCGGACGCCGTGGCGGTCGTCGCGAGGACGCGCGGGGCGCCGAGGCGTGCGGCCGCGGCGGGGACGTGGAGGTAGTCGGGACGGAAGTCGTGACCCCACTCGCTCACGCAGTGCGCCTCGTCGACGACGAGGAGGCCGACGCCTGCGCCGGCGAGGGTGTCGACGACCTCCGGGCGGACGAGCTGCTCCGGGGCGAGGAGGAGGACGTCGAGCCCGCCGGACGCGGCCGCCTCGAGTGCGTCGCGCTGCTGCCGGGCCGTGCGGGCCGAGCTCACCGAGGCGGCGCGCAGCCCCGCCTCGGCGAGCGACTCGACGTGGTCGCGCTGCAGCGACAGCGTCGGGGACACGACGAGGGTCAGCCGGCGGGCGAGGAGGGTCGCGACCGCGAAGACCGCCGTCTTCCCCGCGCCCGACCGGGCGACGAGGAGGGTGTCGCGGTCCTGGAGCTCGGTGAGCGCCTCGCGCTGGGCGTCCCGCAACCGTGCTTCCTCGCCGAGCACCTGGCGGACCGCGTCCTCGAGACGGGATGCTGTCGTCATCGGGACACGCTAACCGCGCCGTGCGCACCCCGCACCGTGGACGACCCACAACCCGGGTCCGCGCCGCAGCGGGTCAGGCGAGAGTGAGCAGGAGCCTCTCCTCGGCGCGCGACGGGTCGCGCGGCAGGGGGTGCCGCTCGTCGGTGCGGGCGAACCCGGCCCGCACCGCGAGGTCACCGGCGGCCACGTCGTCGTCGACCACCCACGCCGAGAGGGTGCGCGCACCGTCGGCGAGGGCTGCGCGACGGACGGTGTCGAGGAGGCTCCAGGCGATCCCCTGGCGCCGGTGGGCGGGATCCACCCACAGGGACGTCACGTGCCGGTCGTCGGCGGGCGATCCCGGCTCCTCGATGAGGCACACCATCCCCCGGGGGGCGCCGCCGCTGCTCACCGCGAGCCACGTGGGGGTGCTGCGCAGCCGCAACCGCCAGTGGAGCTCCTTGAACCCCTCCTCCCGCTGGCGTGACGCCACGAAGGGGCTGTCCTCCTCGATGAGGGCACGGAGCCGGGCGTCCTGGACGAGGGCCCAGTCGTCCTCGGTGGCCCGGCGTACGGTCGTCTGCGTCGTCATGCCCACAGGATGCCGTGCACGGGGCGGGACCGTGGGACGCCGGGCCGAGGACGGCCCGGCGTCACCCGGTCAGTGCGCGAAGTGCCGGGTCCCGGTGAGGTAGAGCGTGACGCCCGCCGCCTCGGCGGCCGCGACGACCTCCGCGTCGCGCACGGACCCACCCGGCTGGACGACTGCGCGCACCCCGGCGTCGAGGAGCACCTGGAGCCCGTCGGCGAAGGGGAAGAACGCGTCGGACGCCGCGACGGCGCCCCGGGCGCGCTCGCTGTCGCCGGCGTTCGCGCGCTCGACCGCGAGGCGGCACGAGTCGACGCGGTTGACCTGTCCCATGCCGACCCCGACGGACGCTCCCCCGGTGGCGAGGAGGATCGCGTTGGACTTCACGGCACGGACGGCACGCCACGCGAACTCGAGGTCCGCGAGGGTGGCGTCGTCGGCCGGCTCGCCGGCGGCGAGCGTCCACGACGACGGCGCGTCCCCGCCGTCGGGGCCTGCCGCGTCGACCCGGTCCACGGCCTGGACGAGGAGCCCGCCGCTGACGGGCCGAATCTCGACGTCCGCGCCGGGCGCCCCGTCGACCTGGAGGAGCCGGACGTTCTTCTTCGCGGTGAGGATCTCGAGGGCCTCGGGCTCGAAGCCGGGTGCGACGACCACCTCGGTGAAGACGGGCGCGATCTGCTCCGCGGCGGCGCGCGTCACGACGCCGTTGGACGCGATGACGCCACCGAAGGCCGACAGCGGGTCGCACGCGTGCGCCTTGGCGTGCGCGTCGGCGACGTCGTCGCCCACCGCGATGCCGCACGGGTTGGCGTGCTTGATGATCGCGACGGCGGGGCGCGCGTGGTCGTGGGCGGCACGCCACGCAGCGTCGGCGTCCACGTAGTTGTTGTAGCTCATCGCCTTGCCGTGCAGCTGCGTGGCGCGGGCGAGCCCGGGCGCCCCGTCGGCGGAGGCGTACAGGGCGGCGCGCTGGTGTGGGTTCTCCCCGTACCGCAGGACGTCCGACCGGGTCCAGGTGGCCCCCACCCACGCGGGGAGGGCGGCCGAGTCCTCGGCGGGCGCGACGACGTCGGCCATCCAGCTCGCGACGGCGACGTCGTAGGACGCGGTGTGGGCGAACGCCTGGGCGGCGAGACCCTTGCGCTGGGCGTAGGTGAAGCCCCCGCCCTGCACCGCCTCGACGACGGCCGGGTAGGCGGCCGGGTCGACGACGACGGCGACGCTCGGGTGGTTCTTGGCGGCGGCGCGCACCATGGACGGCCCACCGATGTCGATCTGCTCGACGCACTCGTCGGGGCTCGCCCCGGACGCGACCGTCGCCGTGAACGGGTAGAGGTTGACGACGACGAGCTCGAACGGGGCGACGTCGAGGTCTGCGAGCTGACGGAGGTGGTCCTCCTTGCGGGTGTCCGCGAGGATCCCGGCGTGGACGCGGGGGTGGAGCGTCTTGACCCGGCCCTCGAGGCACTCGGGGAAGCCGGTGAGGGTCTCCACACCGGTGACGGGCACCCCGGCGGCGGCGATGGTCGACGCCGTCGAGCCGGTGGACACGATCTCCACGCCCGCGGCGTGGAGCGCCTGGGCGAGCTCCGGCAGGCCGGTCTTGTCGTAGACGCTCACGAGCGCACGGCGGACGGGCCGACGGGCATCGTCGGCGAGGGGCGGTGCGGAGGACCGGTGGGCGGGGCTGGCGGCAGAGGACATCTGCGGACTCCTGTCGTGGGGTGGTCGACGGTGACTCGACGGGGACGGAGTCCTCGACGGGTCATCACGAATGCCCAGGCGCCCAGGCGGACGGCGCTGCACAGGGACGTTCAGCCGCTCCCCGGTGGTGAACCCCACCCTCGCCAGTCGCGACCGTGGTCGATCCTATCCGGTAGGGCCGGTGGGCCCGCCACCCCCGACGACGACGTGCCGGCCGTCCACCGTGAGACCACCCCGGGCGACACGGCCCACCCACTCCACGAGGAGGTCGCGCTCGGCGACCTTGATCCGTTCATGGAGCGTGGACTCGTCGTCCCCGTCCTCCACGGGCACCGCCACCTGGGCGACGACGGGCCCGGTGTCCGTGCCCGCGTCGACGACGTGCAGCGTGCACCCGGTGACCCGCACCCCGTACGCGAGCGCGTCCCGGACGCCGTGCGCCCCGGGGAACGCGGGCAGCAGGGCGGGGTGGGTGTTCAGGGTCCGCCCGCCGAAGCGGTCGAGGAACGCCGCACCGAGGATGCGCATGAAGCCGGCGCTCACCACCCAGTCCGCGTGGAAGACGGCGACGGTCTCGGCGAGGGCGGCGTCCCACTCCGCCCTCGACCCGAAGTCCTTGGGTTCCACGACGGCGCACGCCACCCCGGCGTCCCGGGCGCGCTCGAGGGCGCCCGCGTCGGGCACGTCGCTCACGACGGCCACGACCCGGGCCCCGAAGGCCGGGTCGAGGTGGGCGTCGAGCAGCGCCGCGAGGGTGCTCCCACCACCGGACGCCAGCACGACGACCCGGGCGGCCTGCGCGTCGCCCAGCACGGGCACCTCGTGGCCCGACGGGGTGCGCGGGGCGCCGCGGCCCTCCGGGCTGGGACGGTGACCGGGTCCGGGAGCGGGAGGCGTCGTCATGCCCGGAACTGTAGCGCGGCGCCGTGGGACGCGGCCGTGCGGGATGATGGGCGCATGCCGAACCCGTACGCCCCCCGCCCCTCCGGGGCTCCCGGACCGGACCCCGACGAGGTGGAGGCGCACCGCGCCTCCGTGGCGGCGAGAGAGCACGGCGACGGGCCCGACCCGGCCACCGGAGGCCGCCCGGGACGCCCGCCCCGCCGCCCCGTGGACCCGGAGGCGGCACGGCAGGGCACCCGCCTCGTCCTGTGGTTCGGGCTCCTCATGCTCGCGTCGCTGCTCGCGACGGCGTTGCCGCTGCCGTGGCGGCTGGGCGGCCTGGCCGTCGTCGGGGCGGCCGTGGTGCTCGGTGTCCGGGCGCTGCGGCGCACCTGGCGCGCCGGCGTCCGCGGCACCATGACGTTCGCGCTGTCCGCCGGTCTGGTGGCCACGCTCGGCCTCGGGGCGACGATCCTCGCCGTGATCCCCGTGTGGGACGTCGAGACGGAACGGCAGGACTGCATGGACAGGGCGATCACCCTCACGGCTCGCTCGTCGTGCCAGAAGGCGTACGACGACGCGATCACCGCCTGGCTGGACTCCCTCAGCCGCTGACGTCCTCGTCGGCACGCCGGTCCCCGCGGCCCAGCGCACGCCGGACGGTGCGGACGACCGGCCCGCGGACCTCGTCCCGCACGAGCAGGAGCAGCACGAGCGCGCCGAGCCCGACCTCGGCCGCGACCCCCAGCCCCACGAACACCCCCGACGCACCGACGTCCTGAAGGACCCCGGGGCCGCCGGCCCCCGACGCCAGACCGACGAGCGCGCCTGCGACGACCCCCGCCGTGAGGGCGGCGATCCCGGCGGTGAGCGGGACCCGCCACCACGGCCCTGCGGACAGGTGACGGTGCACGCACCACCCCGCGACGACCCCGCCGAGCACCACGAGGAGCGGGACCCAGCCCAGGCCGTCGACGCTCGACGAGCCGGGCAGCCCACCGAGGAGGGGCAGCGCGGGCAGCGGGCCGGACGTCACCGCATCCGTCCCGAAGTGCGTCCCGGACCCGACCGAGAAGCCCGGACCGGACACCCACGCGATCCCCCACACGACGAGCGTGGGCAGGAGCACCAGCTGGGCGACCGCCAGCGAGACGCCGCCCGGGGCGTCGAGGGACAGTGCGGTGAGGACGTCCCGCGTGGCGGTGCGCCCCGCGAACGCCCACCCGAGGACCGCGGCCGAGGCCACGGCGACGGTGAGGGCCGCGGCGACCGCTCCGCCCCGCACCCCCGCCCGGACGACCACCGGCAGCCTGGCTGCGAGCCGCGCCAGCGAGGGACCGACCCGGTCGTCGTCCGGGCGGGCGACGACCCCGAGACCGAGGCCCACCGCCCCGACGCAGAACCCTCCGAGGGCTGCGGACAGCATCTGGGCAGTCCCGACCGCCCCGACGGCCACGGCGACGACGAGCGTCCCGACCGTGTGCACCAGCACGCCGGTGCTCAGGGCGGACCAGGCGCCGCGGACCGTGCGCCTCGCGGAGACGTAGGCCGAGGCGACGGCGATCGCCGTGACGCCCAGCGGCACGAGGGAGACCGTCGGGAGGTCGGGGTCCGTCCCGAGGGGCACCCCGTGGCCGAGCAACCACGCCCAGGTCCCGACGCCGGCGGCGGTCCGCCACGGAGTCACCTCGCCGGTGGTTCCCGCGGTCGCGACCAGTCCCATGACGACCGCGGGGACGACGACGGCGGCGAGCGACAGCAGCAGAGCCTGGACGCCGCCCAGGAGGCCCGAGATCCACGGGGACCCGTCGGTGGTGGGCCGTCCGCCCGCGCGGGCGACCTGCTCGCCGAGGGCACGGCGCAGGCGGCCGAGACGTCGTGCGGAGGCCGCGGTCGAGGTGCCTGGAGTCACCGGTCCATCGTCTCGCGCGGCGCACCGCGGTGGCGGGACGTGCCGCGGCGAGCCGGGCACCTGCAGCACGACGACGGGCCGCCCCCGGTTCCCCAGGGGCGGCCCGTCGTCGTGCTGCGTCAGGTCAGGTCAGGTCACGCGGAGAGGATCTGCCGCATGAGCTCGGCCGTCTCGGACGGCGTCTTGCCGACCTTGACGCCCGCGGCCTCGAGGGCCTCCTTCTTCGCCTGCGCGGTGCCGGACGAGCCGGACACGATCGCGCCCGCGTGGCCCATCGTCTTGCCCTCGGGGGCCGTGAAGCCCGCGACGTAGCCCACGACGGGCTTGGTGACGTTGGCCTGGATGTAGGCTGCCGCGCGCTCCTCGGCGTCGCCGCCGATCTCGCCGATCATGACGATCGCCGCGGTGTCGGGGTCGGCCTCGAACGCCTCGAGGGCGTCGATGTGCGTGGTCCCGATGACCGGGTCGCCGCCGATGCCGATGGCGGTGGAGAACCCGAAGTCCCGGAGCTCGTACATCATCTGGTAGGTGAGCGTCCCGGACTTGGAGACGAGCCCGATCTTGCCGGGGCCCGTGATGTCGGCCGGGATGATCCCGACGTTGGACAGCCCAGGGCTGATGAGACCGGGGCAGTTGGGGCCGATGAGCCGCACGCCCTTCTCCTGCGCCAGCGTGAAGAACTCCGCGGTGTCCTTGACGGGGACGCCCTCGGTGATGATCACGACGAGCGGGATCTGCGCCTCGATGGCCTCGACGACCGCGGCCTTGGTGAAGGCCGGGGGCACGAAGATCACGGAGACGTCGGCACCCGTGGCGGCCATGGCGTCGGAGACGGACCCGAAGACGGGGACGTCGACGGTGCCCTCGCCCTGCGGGAAGGTCACGGACGTGCCGGCCTTGCGCGGGTTGACGCCACCGACGACGTTCGTGCCCGACGCGAGCATGCGCGTCGTGTGCTTCTGCCCCTCGGAGCCGGTCATGCCCTGAACGATGACCTTGGAGTCCTCAGTGATGAAGATTGCCATTGTTGTCTGCTTCTACTCTCGTTCGGGTCCGGATCAGGCGTTCGCGGAGGCGTGGGCCAGCTCGGCCGCCTTGTCGGCGCCGCCGTCCATCGTCTCGGCGAGTGTGACGAGGGGGTGGGCCGCCTCGCGGAGGATGCGGCGCCCCTCCTCGACGTTGTTGCCGTCGAGACGCACGACGAGCGGCTTGGTCGCGGCGTCGCCGAGGATGGCGAGGGCGCTGACGATGCCGTTCGCGACGGCGTCGCACGCGGTGATCCCGCCGAAGACGTTGACGAACACGCTCTTGACCTGCGCGTCGCCGAGGATGACGTCGAGCCCGGCAGCCATGACCTCGGCGGAGGCGCCGCCGCCGATGTCGAGGAAGTTGGCGGGCTTGACCCCGCCGTGCGCCTCGCCGGCGTAGGCGACGACGTCGAGGGTGCTCATGACGAGCCCCGCACCGTTGCCGATGATGCCGACCTCACCGTCGAGCTTGACGTAGTTGAGGTCGTTCTCCTTGGCCTTGGCCTCGAGCGGGTCGGCTGCGGCCGCGTCCTCGAGCCCGGCGTGGTCCGCGTGGCGGAACCCGGCGTTCTCGTCGAGGGTGACCTTGCCGTCGAGGGCGACGATCGTGCCGTCCTCGGTGCGCACCAGGGGGTTGACCTCGACGAGGGTCGCGTCCTCCTCCTTGTACACGGTCCACAGCTTCTGGAACGCGTCGACGACCTGCGCCTTGACGTCCTCGGCGAAGCCTGCCGCCTCGGCGATCTCGACGGCCTTGGCCTCGTCGATGCCCACGAGGGGGTCGACGGCGACGCGGGCGAGGGCCTCGGGCCGCTCGACGGCGAGCTGCTCGATCTCCACGCCACCCTCGACGCTCGCCATCGCGAGGTACGTGCGGTTGGCCCGGTCGAGGAGGACGGAGAAGTAGTACTCCTCCGCGATCTTCGCGCCCGCCGCGATCATGACGCGGTGGACCGTGTGGCCCTTGATGTCCATGCCGAGGATGTCGGCCGCCTTCTCGGCGGCCTCGTCGGGCGAGTGGGCGAGCTTGACGCCGCCCGCCTTGCCGCGGCCTCCGGTCTTGACCTGCGCCTTGACGACGACAGTTCCTCCGCCGAGCTCTTCCGCGCCTGAGCGAGCCTCTTCAGGGGTGGTTGCGACCACTCCCCCCAGCACGGGCACGCCGTGCTTCTCGAAGATGTCGCGCGCCTGGTATTCGAACAGGTCCACCCTGCTGCGTCCTTTCGTCGACCGGTACACAGGTGTCTCGACATCGAGACACTTTCCCTCAGCGTAGTCTGCCCGGGCCCGCCGCGGGACCCGGGGCGCTGTCGGTTCGCCCACAGGACACCCGGCACCCCACCCGGTGCCTCACCGGAACGACGTCGGGTGGACGGCGCCCGCCCCGTAGGACGCGAGGACGACGGCCAGGGTCATGGAGAGCACGACCACGTCCCGACGGGTCACGCGCAGGTGCGCGAGGCGGACCTGTCGGCTCCGCGGGTCGTGCGCGGCGACCGTGAACCCGCGGGTCTCGAGCGCCTCCACGGTGGTCCGGGTGCGCTTCGCGGTGTTGAGCATCATCGGGTAGAAGGCGTGCACGAAGACGACACCCACGTTCACCACCGTGCGCCACGCGAACAACCCGCGGGACGGCACGGGCCGCGCCCGCAGCCGGTGGCCGTCGACGATCGTGTGGAACTCCTCCATGAAGATCGGGAGCATGCGGTATCCGTAGCTCACGCCGAAGGCCACGAGTGTCGGGGCGCGCAGGGCGAGCAGGGCGTCGGAGAGCTTCTCCGGGTCGAGGGAGACGAAGGCGGCCATGCTCGCGAGCGAGACCACGCCGAGCTTGAGGGTGAGCTCCGCGAGGGCCATGAGCGTGTCGACGTCCCCGCCGAACAGCCACGCCGCGACCGCGAGGTAGACACCCTCGGTGAGGAGCCCCACCACGAAGAGGCCGAGCACGAGCGGACCGACCCGGGAGACGACGACCATGACGACGGAGAAGGCGAAGAGCAGCCCCAGGACCGTGGCGTCGTGCGTGAACCACGGCGCGAGGGCGAGGAGCACGTACCAGGCGAGGACGGCCCGCGGGTCCATCGTCGCGAGCAGCCCGCCACGCGTGGCGTAGGCGGTGCGGAGCAGCTCGAGCTTGATCCACTCGACCGACAGGACGTCATGCGTCGTGCGTGCCACCGGGCACCTCCGTCCCTGCGTGCGGGCCCGACGCGGACGCGTGGGCGTGCGGGCGTGCTCCCGTGCGGGCGACCAGCTCGGTGACCGACAGGGGCGGGGGGTCCATCCCGAGCGCGCGCCCGAGCTGGGCGACCTGGGGCGGGACGAGCCCGACGCGGTTCGTGAGCGTGGCATCGCCGAAGAGCCGGGACGGCGTCGTGTCGGCGACCAGGTCGCCGTGGTCGAGGACGATCACGCGCGTCGCCCACTCGGCGACGAGGTGCATGTCGTGGGTGGCGACGACGACGCAGCGGATGTGGTCGGCGAGTCGGGCGAGCATCGCGATGACGCCGTCCCGGCTGCCGATGTCGAGGCTCGACGTGGGTTCGTCGAGGAGGAGGAGCGACGGGCGCATCGCGAGGCCGACGGCGAGCGTCGCCCGGCGCTGCTGGCCCCCGGAGAGGGTGCGGCCGTCCCGGTCGGCGAGGTGCTGGAGATCGACGAGGGCGAGGACCTCGTCGACGAGCCCGTCGGCGTCGGGGACGTCGCGGCCCTTCGGGTAGAGGGCGACGTCCCCGCGCACGGAGTCGGTGAGGAACATCTCCTCGGGCCTCTGGTAGAGGTAGCAGACGCGGTCGGCCATGACGGACGGGCTGACGTCGCGGGTGCTCACCCCTTCGACCGTCACCGTGCCCGCGCGGGGGACGCGCAGACCCGTGAGGAGGCGGAGCATGGTCGACTTGCCCGCGCCGTTGCTCCCGACGAGGGCGACGCGCTCCCCCTCGTGGAGGTCGAGGTCGACCCCGGCGAGGACGGTCTCGAGGCGCCCGTCGACACCCCGGTAGCCGTGGCGCACGTCGTCGAGCCGGGCGACGACCGGGCGAGCGGTCCCGCCGGCGGGACCTGTGGGACCGGTGGGGGCCGCCGGCCGTGCCTCGATCCCCCGGTCGGCGAGCCAGCGTGCGGCGTCCGCCGGGGTGAGCGGCACGGGGCCGGTCCGCTCGAAGGCGCGGGCGACCTGGACGACCTGCGGTGCAGGCACCCCGTGCGCGTCGAGCTCGGCGGAGCGCGCCATCGCCTCGGCGACGGGCAGGTGCCACACGACCGCGCCGTCCGCCATGAGCACCACACTGCGCGCGTACCGCGCGACGAGGTCCGTGTGGTGCTCGATGACCACGATCGTCGTCCCGTACGACGCGTTGAGGCGGGCGAGGCACTCGTAGATCTGCGCCGCGCGACCGGGGTCGAGCTCGGCGACCGGCTCGTCGACGACGAGGACCTGGGGCCGCAGCACCATGACGGCGGCGATCGCGACGAGGTGCTGCTGCCCGCCGGACAGCTGCCACACGAACCTGTCGGCGAGATGCGTGATCTGCAGCATCTCGAGCGCCTCCTGGGTGCGCGCGGCATGGTCGGGGAGCCCGAAGTTCACCGCGGCGAAGGACACCTCGTCGCGGACGGTGGGCCGGACCAGCTGGTTGGAGAAGTCCTGGTAGACGTACCCGACGACGGTGGACAGCTCGGCGACCGTCGAGGTGGCCGTGGGCACGCCCGAGACCGTGACGGACCCCTCGGTCCGACCGCTCCAGTAGTGGGGCACCAGGCCGTTGAACGCCTTGCACAGGGTCGTCTTCCCGGACCCGTTGCCCCCGACGACGGCCACGAAGTCGCCCTGCTCGACGGTGAGGTCCACCCCGCGCAGCGACTCGACGCCCGCGCCGGGGTAACGGAAGCGGAACCCGTCGACCTCGATGACGGCCGTCATCGTCCGCGACGCCGCTCCCGCACGGACCGTGCGACGAGGACCACGGCGAGGATCGCGGTGCAGGCCATCCCGACCCCGACCCAGAGGAACTGGGTGCCGAACCGGTCGAGGAACCCGGGCTCCCAGACGCCGACGTTCGCGTCGATGCCCTCGAGGAAGGCGAAGCCCGTGCCTGCGGCGACGAGCACGAGGCCGGTGAGCACCGTCGGGGCGGTCACGCGCAGGACGGGCACCGGGTTCTCGACGGGGTCGCGTGGGGACATGCCCATGAGCGGCTCGATCTTCCCGTAGAGGCGGGGCACGAGCCACAGCGCCGGCACGACTCCGAAGAGCACCCCGCTGATGGCGACGTCGACGACGAGGCCCACGGCCTCGATGGCGACGATCGACTCGGGCAGCCCCTCGACCAGCTCGGCGTCCTCGATCCCGACCCACACCTTGCCGATGTCGACGAGCGCGGAGAGCAGCTTGTCGACGACCACGACGACGACGGCCGCGAGCGCTACCTGGCCGCGCCGGCGGGGGTCGCGCACGATCGACCCGGCGAGGTAGAGGGCGAGGAACATCTGGAGGTAGCCCTCGATCTCGGCGAGCCCGGAGAAGTCGCCCATGAGGAGGTCGGTGAAGACGATCTCGCCGAGCGGCGCGCCGAGGGCCGCGTAGAGCGGGTTGAACAGGCACACCATGACGAGCGGCACGAAGACGAAGTAGGACACGGACAGGTCGATCGGGCCGATCGTCACCTCCGGGAACACCTCGGTGACGATGTTGGCCAGCCCGAAGAGCGACATGGACAGGACGAACACCATGAGCTTCTGGGCCTGGGTGAGGTCGTCGGGGCGTCGGGACAGGAGGCCTCGGTGGGTCTCGTCCCCGGGACGCGGACCGGACGGGGTCGTGGGGGCGTCGGTGCGTGGGAGCGACATGTCTACCTCTCGTGGGGGGTGTGCGTCGGGGTGGCGGGCTTGGAGGCGCGGGTCAGGAGCGCGAGGAGCCCGTGGATGTCGTCGACGACGTGGTCGGCGAGCGCCGTCCCGCCCGACGCCCGGGCGTCCAGGGCCTCGTCGAGCGGTGCGTCCGTGGTGCTCCCGCCGCGGACGAGGACGACGGTGCCGACGTCCGCGCGTCGGGCCGCGAGGGCGTCCCGGTGGGGCTTGTCGCCGACGAACCAGGCGTCCAGGGGGTCGACGCCGAGCGCTCGCAGCGCCGTGCGGGGCAGCTCGGGGTCCGGCTTGCGCCGACCGACCTCGTCCGAGCAGACGACGACCGCGAGCCGCTCGAGGAGGCCGTGGTGGTGCAGGCGCTCGCGGACGACCCGGCCGCTCACGGTGTTGGAGACGACGGCCACGGGGACCCCGAGCCGTGCGGCCTCGGTGAGGAGGTCGTCGACGCCGTCGCGCAGGCGCGCACGGCTCTTGGTCCGGGCGTGGCGGGCCATGAGGTCGACGGCCTCGAGGCGGACGAGCTCCTGCGCGCCGGCCGGCCAGCCGGTGGTAGCTGCGGCCCAGAACTCCTGCGGCGTGGTCTCGGGGACCACGTCACCGTCGGAGAGGTCGGCCTTCCACGCGTGGTACGTGCGCCGGGCGTGGGCGATCGACCGCGCCACCCGGTCCGCGGGGACCACGTGACCGGCCCGCGCGAGGGTGTCGGAGAGGGCACGGGCGAAGGCGTCCGCGGCCTCCGGGTCAGGGGTGCTGGTGACGACGACGCCGCCGTGGTCGAGGAGCAGGGCGGCGGGGGGCCGACCCCGGGACGGTCCTGCGGACCGCGCCGGGAGCGCCCCGACGGCTGCGGCGGACGGTTCCGGGGGCTGCTCGTCGAGGGTCCGTCGGAGGAGGTCGAGGACCCCCTCGGGCGTCTCGAGGACGGCGTCCGCGACGACGGACACGGGGTACGGCGGGGTGTCCGTGTGCCGGTGCCGGGTGACGAGGACGGCGCCGACGCCGGCCCGACGCCCCGCGACGACGTCCCGGTCCTGGGTGTCCCCGACGTACCAGCAGCGGTCGGCCGTCGTGCCCAGGGCGGTCGCCGTGCGGTGGATGGTCCCAGGGTGGGGCTTGCGGATCCCGATCTCGTCGGAGTAGGCCTGGACGGCGACGAGGGCGTCGAGACCGTGCTGCGCGAGGAGGCGCCGGTGCGCGAGCCCCGCGTGCGCGTTGCTGACGATCCCGACGGGGATGCCGCGGTCCTGGGCGTGGGCGAGCAGCTCGCGGACCCCGGGGCGGACGACGTGGTCGGAGAGGAGGACCGACATCTCGGCGAGGACCTCCGTGGCGTCGCACTCGAGGACCTGCCGCACGGTGGCGGGGAGGTCGGAGGCGAGGAAGTCCCGGACGATCTCGCGGTGGGTCATCTCGCGGGGCTCCAGCCGCCGCCCTGCGGCGTTCTTCCAGTCCTTGAGGGCGGCCCGTCCGGCGAGCAGCGCGGCGAGCAGGCGCTCGGACGGGCAGGTGTGGCCGGCTGCGGCGAGACGCGCTGTCCACCGCCCGACGACGGCCTCCGCGGCGTCCGTGCGCCGGCGGGTCTCGAAGACCACGCCGCCGAAGTCGAGGAGGAGCGCGGCGGGCGCTCGCCGGAGCACCGCGGGCCGGTGGTCGGGTGCCGGGCGGGAGCCGGGCACGATCGGGGGGGTCTGAAGGGTCACAGGGGGTCCTCACGTCGGGTTCACCACCGACGCTAGGCAGGTCGGGCCGGCGGCGGGCGACGGGAAGGTGAACAGGACTGGAACGTTCCAGCAGTGAGCCGACGCGGGTCGCGGCAACCTCCCGGAGTCCCTCTCCGTGGGGCATCCTTGAGCAGTGACCCCGGCCGCAGCACGCAGACCCACCATCCTCGACGTCGCCGCCCGGGCCGGGGTCTCCAAGTCGGCCGTGTCCCTCGCGCTGCGCGGGAGCCCCGGGATCTCGGACGCCACCAGGGCGCGGATCCTCACCTGCGCGGAGGACCTCGGCTACCGGGGCAACCGCCTCGCCCGCGCGCTCGTCGAAGGTCGCAGCGCCCTCGTCGGGGTGGTCCTCAACGACCTGTCGAACCCGTACCACACGGAGATCGTGGCGGGCATCGAGGACGGCGCCACCGCCATGGGGGCCACCACCCTGCTCACGCACGGACAGCGCGACCCGCACCGGACCGTACTTCAGGTCGAGATGCTCCTCGGGCTCAACGTCGAGGGACTCGTGCTCGTCGGCTCACGCGTCCCCGTCGACGCGCTCGAGCGCCTGGGCCGCACGCTCCCGACCATCGTCGTCGGCCGCCTCGAGGCGCCGGTCCCGGGCGTCGACACCATCGCCAACGACGACGAGGCCGGGGCACGCAGCGCCGTCCACCACCTCGCGGCGCTCGGGCACGAGCACGTCGCCCACGTGAGCAGCTCGACGCGACCTGCCGCGCTCTCCCGTCGACGGGCGTACCTCGCCACGATGGACGACCTCGGCCTCGGGGACCGCGCCGTCGTCCACGCCCGCGACCGTCTGGACGGGACCGAGGAGGACCTCGACGAGGTCGCCCGCCGAGCGGTCGCCGACCCCCGCACCACCGCGGTCTTCGCGTCCAACGACGTCGCCGCGCTCGCCGTCCTGGACGCCGCGAGCGCCGCCGGCCGGTCCCTGCCGGGCGACCTGTCCGTCGTGGGCTACGACAACTCGACGATCTCGCGCATCGTGCGCCCCAGGCTCACGAGCGTCGACCAGCCGCGCCCGCTCATGGGCACGCTGGCGGCCGAGATGCTCGCCGAGCGACTCGCCGGTCGCACGACCGACCGGCACGAGGTGCTCCCGCCCACCCTGGTGGTGCGGGACTCGACGGCGCCACCCGCGGCACGCGTCGTGTGACGTGTGGTGCGTGGCGCGCCTCAGGCCCTCCCTGCCGCCGCCGGCATCGCCTGCCCCTCGGACGGCTGGACGACGACGAAGCCCGGGCCGTGGAACGCGTACTGGACGGCCTCGCCGGAGCCCCCGCGCAGCATGGACCGGACGTTCATGCTGTTGACGATCCCCGGGGCGAGGTTCGCGGACCAGCACACGGCCGCGTCGGTGTCGACGTACACGGGCTGCTGCGAGCAGTCGAGGATGAGGGGCGGCCCGTCGGAGGTCAGGGCGACGGTGCCGTGCCCGCCGATCACCGTGTTGAAGAGCCCGCCGCCGAGGATCCCCGCCCCCTTGGTGCGGTGGACGTCCCAGGAGAGGGCGGCGTCGAACGCGAGGACGGACCCGCCCCCCACGCTGATGCCCTCGCCCTCGAGGAGGATCGTGAAGACGGTGCTCGCGGCCCGCGCGAAGTAGACCTCACCCTGCCCGGCGACCCGCATGAGGGGCTGGTCCTCGGAGGTGACGACCCTCTTGACGAGCTTGGCCATGCTGCCGGCGCTCTCGTGGTTGAACGTGATGCTGCCCGTGTAGGCGACCATGACGCCCTTCGCGGCGAGGACGTCGGGGCCGAGCGCGACCTTGAGCATCTTGCTGCTCTGGAGGGTGTAGCGCTCGCCCGTGTGGACGGCGTTGTGGGCCTGGTTGAAGAGCTCGCTTCGCATGGGGTCGAGTATGGACCTCCGCGCCGCGTCACGGGGTCAGGCGCTGCTCACAGCTTGGTCACGGGCGCGAAGCGCAGGAGCAGGCGCTTGGTGCCGTCCCCGCCGAAGTCGATCTTCGCGACGGCCTTGGCCCCGACGCCCTCGACGCCGACGACGGTCCCGAGGCCGAAGGAGTCGTGGGTGACACGGTCCCCCACGGCGAGCGAGGGGACGTCCGCTCCGGCCTGCGCCGAGCCGGACCCGAAGCTGGGCGCGGGGGGCTCGGGCTGCTTCTTCCACGCCGGGACGCTGCTGCGCCCGCCGGCCCGGCCGCTGCCGATGGGGGTGCCGAAGTCGTCGTCGTCGGAGCGGCGACGTGCGGAGGACCCGTAGCCGCCCGACCCGTACCCTCCCGTGTACCCGCCGGGGCCCCGCAGGGTGGACATGCTCGACTCGCGGCGGCGCCAGTCCCAGAGCTCCTCGGGGATCTCGTCGAGGAACCGGCTGGGCGGGAACTCGTTGGGGGTGCCCCACGCGGACCGGACGGCCGATCGGGACACGTACAGGCGTTCCCGGGCGCGGGTGATCCCCACGTACGCGAGGCGCCGCTCCTCGGCGAGCTCCACCTCGTCGTGCATGGAGCGCATGTGCGGGAAGGTGCCGTCCTCCATACCGGAGAGGAACACCACGGGGAACTCCAGGCCCTTGGCGGTGTGCAGGGTCATGAGCGTCACGACCCCCGGGTCCACCACGGGCGTCCCCTCGTGGCCCGCGTCGTCGCTCGAGGGGATCTGGTCGGCGTCGGCGACGAGGGACACGCGCTCGAGGAAGTCGGCGAGCGTGCCCTCGGGGTCGCTCTCCTCGAACTCGCTCGCGACGGCGTGCAGCTCGGCGAGGTTCTCCACGCGCGAGCCGTCCTGCGGGTCGTCGCTGGCGCGGAGCTCGGCGAGGTAGCCCGTCCGGTCGAGGACCTCCCCGATGACCTCGGCCGGCCCTGCACCCTTCGCCGCGAGCTCGCGCAGCCCCGCCATGAGGTCCCGGAACGCCCGCAGAGGGTTGAGGGCTCGCGCGGTGAGCCCAGGGATGTCGTCCACGCGGGTGAGGGCCTCCCCGAAGGAGGTGCGGTCGCGCTCGGCCTGGGCGACGACCATCGACTCGGCCCGGTCCCCGAGTCCGCGCTTGGGGACGTTGAGGATGCGTCGGAGGTTCACGTCGTCGTCGGGGTTGTCGACGGCACGCAGGTACGCGATGACGTCCTTGACCTCGCGGCGCTCGTAGAAGCGCGTCCCGCCGACCACCTTGTAGGGCAGGCCCACGCGGATGAGGACCTCCTCGAGAGCACGCGACTGGGCGTTGGTCCGGTAGAAGATGGCGACGTCCCCCGGACGCACCTTCTCCGTGTCGCCGAGGCGGTCGATCTCCTGGGCGATGAACCGGGCCTCCTCGTGCTCGTTGTCGGCGACGTACCCGACGATCTGCGCACCGGCCCCCGAGTCCGTCCACAGACGCTTGGGCTTGCGGTCGGTGTTCCGCGAGATCACGGCGTTGGCCGCGGAGAGGATGTTCTGGGTGGAACGGTAGTTCTGCTCGAGGAGGATGGTGCGCGCGTCCGGGTAGTCGGCCTCGAACTCGAGGATGTTGCGGATCGTCGCGCCGCGGAAGGCGTAGATCGACTGGTCGGCGTCACCGACGACGGTGAGCTCCCCCGGGGCGATCGGGGCGACCGCCTGCGGCGCGTCGCCCGTCGCACCGGACTCGCCGGTCGAGGCGGGCACGACTCCTGCGAGCTCACGGACGAGGACGTACTGGGCGTGGTTGGTGTCCTGGTACTCGTCCACGAGCACGTGGCGGAAGCGCCGCCGGTAGTGCTCCGAGACCGCGGGGTGCTCCTGGAGGAGCCGGACGGTCGTCATGATGAGGTCGTCGAAGTCCAGGGCGTGCGCCTGCTGCAGGCGCGCCTGGTACCGCGAGTACACGTCGGAGAGCACCTGGTCGAACTCCGCCGCGGTGGACCCGGCGGCGTCGGACGCCCCGGACTCCTGGGCGTACCGCGCCGGGTCGACGAGCTCGTCCTTGAGCGCGGAGATCTTGTGGCTCAGCTGCTTGGCCGGGTACTTCTTGGGGTCGAGGTCGAGCTCCCGCAGGACCATCGTCAGCAGGCGCTGGGAGTCCGCCGAGTCGTAGATCGAGAAGCTCTGGCGAAGTCCCAGGGCCGCGGCCTCGCGGCGCAGGATGCGCACGCACGCGGAGTGGAACGTCGACACCCACATGCGGCCCGCAGAAGGACCCACGAGCGCCGCGACGCGCTCGCGCATCTCGGCCGCCGCCTTGTTCGTGAAGGTGATGGCGAGGATCTCGCCGGGCCGGGCGCGGCCCGTCGCGAGGAGGTGCGCGATGCGGTGGGTGAGGACCCTGGTCTTGCCGGACCCGGCACCGGCGACGATGAGGAGCGGCCCGCCGCCGTGGACGACGGCCGCGCGCTGCTCCGTGTTGAGCCCGTCGAGGAGCGCGTCGGCGCGCTTCCGGGACTCCTCGCCGCGGTGGGTCGCGTCGGCCTCCCACGCCGCGGTTCGCTCGGCGGACAGCCGGGCGGACGCGGGGGCGTCGTCCGCCCGGCTGTGGTCGGAGGGTGCGGGCGCACCGGACGAGGACGCGGCGGGTCCGTCGAAGCCGGGGAGGTGGTCGAAGAGGGAAGTCATAGCGCGACAAGCCTAAGTCCCGTCACCGACAGGACGGGCCCCGGGCGCCCGCCCCGACCGGCCACGGCACGGAGGGGCGGGCGCCACCGGTCAGCCGGAGAAGGCGCTCACCGCGGTCTGCAGCGACCGCGACGACTCGGCGAGGTCGCGGGCCGCGGCGCGCACCGTGTCGATCTCCGCGGAGGCCGCACGGGTCGAACCCTCGACGTCGGCGAGCGTCGACGCGATGCTCCGGCCACCGTCGGCCACGGTCCCCACGGTGCGCGCCATGGCGCTCGTGGTCGCCGTCTGCTCCTCGACCGCACCGGCGATGGTCACCTGGTAGTCGTTGATCTGTCCGATGATGCTCGCGATCTGCGAGATCTCCCCGGCGGCCTGCTCGACGGCCGCCTGGATCGAGGCGACCTGCTCCGAGATGCCCCCCGTGGCCCGGGCGGTCTCCTGGGCGAGGTCCTTGACCTCGCTCGCGACGACGGCGAAGCCCTTCCCGGCGTCACCCGCACGCGCGGCCTCGATGGTGGCGTTCAGGGCGAGGAGGTTCGTCTGCTCCGCGATGGACGTGATGACCTTGACGACGCTGCCGATCTCCGCGGACGACTCGCCGAGCGTCCGCACGGTCCGGTTGGTCGTGTCTGCGGCCCGGACGGCGTCGGCAGCGATCCGGGCGACGGCCGTCGTGTTCTGGGCGATCTCCGAGATGGACGCCCCCATCTCGTGGGCACCCGCGGCGACCGCGTCGATCCCGGTGCTCACCTCGGCCGCGGCGCCCGCGACCTCGACGGTGCGGCTCGCGGCGGCGCTCGTGGTGCGGGCGATGCCGTCCCCGCTGTCGATGAGGCGCGCCGCGGCGGTGTCGAGCTGTCGCGCGATCCCCTGCACCTCGGCGGCGACGGCGGACGAGCGGTCGAGCGTCGCGTTGAGCGAGACCGCGAGGTGCTCGAGCTCGGAGCGACCACGCCCCTCGTCGAGGCGGACGGTGATGTCGCCGGAGGCGAGGACCTCGGCCGCCCGGCGGATGGGCGTGACGATGGACCGTGCGACGAGGACGCACGCGACCGTGCTCACCGCGAGGACGGCACCTGCCGCGAGGAGGAGGCGGCCGGCGTCGGCCAGCGCCGCGGACCGCACGTCGTCGACGTACACGCCGGACCCGAGGACCCAGCCCCACGGCTCGTAGCCGGTGACGTAGGAGACCTTGGGCTGCGGCGCATCAGCCCCCGGCTTGGGCCACTGGTACTCGACGAAGCCTGCACCGTCGGCCTTGACGACGTCGACCATCTCGACGAAGAGGAGCTTGCCGTCGGGGTCGGCGTTCTTCGACAGGTCGGTGCCGTCGAGCTCGGGCTTCATGGGGTGCATGACCATGGTGGGGGTCATGTCGTTGATCCAGAAGTACTCGTCACCCGAGTAGCGGAGCTCCTTGACGGCGGCGACGGCCGCGGCCTTCGCCTCGTCCTCGGTGAGGCGCCCGGCCTCGGCCTCCGCCCCGAAGTGGGCGATGACGCCCGATGCGGTCTCGACGACGGTCCGGGTGGCGTCCTTGCGCTCGGACATGATGCGTTCGCGCACCACGAGGGAGCCGACGAGCGCGAGGACCCCCATGCCGATGGCGGACAGGACGAGCATGACCACGAGCCTGCTCGTGACGGACGTGGAGCTCAGGCGTGACGACATCGGCACTCACAGACGATCGAAGGGACCTTTGACCCATTCATCGACCGACGGTAGGTGAACGTGAGGAGACTGCGCCGTCCGCCCTAGGTGAAGAACAGGCCGATCACCCAGGCGCCGGTGGCGACGAGGGCCCCGGCGAGCTCGACGAGGATGGTGATGCCCGTCGCCGCGAGGGCGACCTTCGTGGAGACCCACGCGAGGCGCTGGTCCCGGCGGCGCAGGTACTCGGCGAGGTAGACGCCGGCCACGAAGCCGATCGGCAGGCCGACGACCGGGATGGCGAAGAACCCGACGACGCCGAGGACGCCACCGACGAGGAGGGTGCGGTTGGGGACGTCGGCCCGCTTGAGGTGCCGACCGGCGAGGACGTACTTGACGACGGCCGCGACGACGACGGCGACCACGGACACGACGAGGACGGTCCAGGCGACGGCCCCGCCGGTCATCACGGCCCAGACGCCGACGGCGGCGAGGACGATGATGCTCCCGGGGATGATCTGGGTGACGGCCCCGAAGAGACCGACGAGGATCGCGAGGCCGACGAGGACCTCTCCTGCGGCGGGCACCTAGACCACGACCGCGACGACGACGTTCGCGAGCACGAGGGCCCCGACACCGTGGCGGACCGCGGGCGCGCGGACGTCGCGTGCGGTGGCCAGGTAGGTGAGGACGGCCACGGCGAGGGCGACGACGAGCTTCACGGCGATCTTCACGTGGTCGAGGTCCCAGCCGAGGGGCCCCTCGGCGAGGCCGACCATGAGCAGCCCGGTGACGAGCGCGGTGAGCGCACCGTGGAAGGTCCCTCGGTAGAGGGTCGGTTCGCGGAGGCTGGCGACGTACCCGCCGAGGACGATCGCCCAGCCGACGAGGTGCAGGACGAGGACGACGTCGTAGAGGAGATCCATGGGGTGATCGTAGGTTTCGAGGGTACGGGGCACAAAGGTGACCCTCGAGATCGGGACATCACACCCAGATCGTCGCGGGATACCGGATGCTGGAATGCCGTCTCGCTCCTCGGACGGTATCGACAGCGCTCCTCGGACGACGTACCTTCGTCACCATGACCACGGTTTGGAGCGCCCCCGATGTGACGATGCGTCACATCGCGACGGCGTGCGCTCCCAGCAGCACCTGTCGCTGTTGTTGACCCGCGCCTGACGCGGCCAGGGCGAGGACGCCCGGCCACACCCACCAGACCAGCGCGCGGACGACCAGCCGCACGGCCCTGGGTCACCCCTGCCGCGCTGGTCCCGCGCACACCACCGCACCGCGAGGACAAGCCACACCATGACTCCCTCCAGCGCTCCCTCGGACGCGCCCACCGCTACGGCCCCCACCTCCGGACCCGCTCCCCGAACCGCCCGCCCGGCACGAGCCGCCCGGCCCAACGGACAGTGGAAGGTCGACGGCACCGCTCCCCTGAACGCCAACGAGACCTGGAAGCAGGAGGACGGCGGCCTCAGCGTCCGCGAGCGCATCGAGACGATCTACTCCAAGGAGGGTTTCGACTCGATCACCGGGGACGACCTCCACGGCCGGTTCCGCTGGTGGGGCCTCTACACGCAGCGCAAGCCGGGGATCGACGGCGGCAAGACCGCGACGCTCGAGCCGCACGAGCTCGAGGACCGGTACTTCATGCTCCGCGTGCGCATCGACGGCGGTGGGCTCACCACCGAGCAGCTGCGCGTCATCGCCGAGATCTCCACGGAGTTCGGCCGTGACACGGCCGACATCACGGACCGCCAGAACATCCAGCTCCACTGGATCGAGGTGGAGGCCGTCCCCGAGATCTGGCGCCGGCTCGAGGCCGTCGGGCTGCAGACGACCGAGGCGTGCGGCGACGTGCCCCGCGTGGTCCTCGGGAGCCCGGTCGCCGGGATCGCCAAGGACGAGCTCATCGACCCCCGCCCGGTCATCGAGGAGATCACGCGCCGGTACATCGGCATCCCCGAGCTCGCGAACCTCCCCCGCAAGTTCAAGACGGCCATCACCGGCCACCCCAGCCAGGACGTCGTCCACGAGATCAACGACGTCGCGTTCGTCGCGCTCGAGCACCCCGAGCTCGGCATCGGCTACGACCTCTGGGTCGCCGGTGGTCTGAGCGCGAACCCGCGCCTCGGAGAGCGTCTCGGCGCCTTCGTCACCGAGGAGCAGGCGCCCGACGTGTGGCACGGCGTGGTCCAGATCTTCCGCGACTACGGCTACCGCCGACTGCGCAACAAGGCCCGCCTGAAGTTCCTCCTCGCCGACTGGGGCACCGAGAAGTTCCGGCAGATCCTCGAGGACGAGTACCTCGGCTACAAGCTCCCTGACGGCCCTCCCGCTCCCAAGCCGCCGTCCCCCGGCGACCACGTCGGCGTGCACGAGCAGCGTGACGGCAAGTTCTACGTCGGCGCGGCGCCGTACGTCGGCCGCGTCTCCGGGACGATCCTCTCGGGCGTCGCGGACCTCGCCGAGTCGGTGGGGTCCCAGCGGGTACGCCTCACCCCGCACCAGAAGCTCCTCGTGCTGGACGTCCCGCCGGCCGACGTCCCGACCGTCGTCACGGGGCTGCGCGCGCTGAGCCTCGAGGCGGAGCCCAGCGCCTTCCGCCGGAACACCATCGCGTGCACCGGCATCGAGTTCTGCAAGCTCGCCATCGTGGACACCAAGGACACGGCGACCGCGACGATCGACTCCCTCGAGGAGCGGCTCGGCGACATGTCCGGCCTCAAGCCGATCACGCTGCACGTCAACGGCTGCCCCAACTCGTGCGCCCGCATCCAGACGGCGGACATCGGCCTCAAGGGTCAGCTCGTGACGAACGACGCCGGCGAGCAGGAGCCCGGGTTCCAGGTGCACCTCGGAGGCGGGCTCGCCAACCAGGACCGCGAGCTCGCGGGCATGGGCCGCACCGTCCGCGGCCTCAAGGTCACGGCTGCGGACCTCACCGACTACGTGGAGCGCGTCGTGCGCCGCTACGAGGCGGACCGCACCGACGAGGAGACCTTCGCGGAGTGGTCCCACCGGGCCGACGAGGAGGCGCTCTCGTGACCGACCCCCTGTCCGCCCTGCGCGACGCCGCCCGCGCCCGCACCCTCGAGCGCACCTCGGCCCGGGCCGCGCACGCCACCGCCCGGGCGGAGCGCGCACGGCCCCACCGCACGCCCGACGAGCTCCGCGAGGTCGTCGCCCGGGGTGTCGCCGAGCTCGCCGGGTCGGGGATCGGCGCACCCGACGAGGCGACCGCCGACGAGGTCGTCGCCTGGGCCGCACGGGAGTTCGGCGACTCCATGGCCGTCGCCTGCTCCATGGCCGACGCGGTGCTCCCCCACCTCGTCGCACGCCACTCCCCCTGGGTGGACGTCCTCTTCCTCGAGACCGGGTACCACTTCGCCGAGACCGTGGGCACCCGCGACGCCGTCGAGCAGCAGATGGACGTGACCGTCGTCGACGTGCTGCCGCGGCTCACCGTCCCCGAGCAGGACGCGGCCCACGGCAAGGACCTCTGGGCGCGCGACCCCGGGGCGTGCTGCGCCGTGCGCAAGGTCGAGCCCCTCCACCGCACCCTTCAGGGGTACGAGGTGTGGGTCACCGGCGTCCGCCGCGACGAGGCCCCCACCCGCGCGCAGACCCCGCTCGTGACGTGGGACGAGAAGAACGGCCTCGTGAAGATCAACCCCTTCGCGGCGTGGACGTTCGACGACCTCCTCGCCTACGCCACGGAGCACCAGGTGATCCTCAACCCCCTGCTCACGGACGGCTACCCGTCCATCGGCTGCGCGCCCTGCACCCGGCGCGTCGCCCCTGGAGAAGACCCCCGTTCCGGCCGCTGGGCCGGACTCGACAAGACCGAATGCGGGTTGCACGTATGACGATCACCGACACCGACGGACCCGGGACCACCGTGGACGCCACGACACCTCCTGCCACCCCGCCCACCGAGGCCACCGCGGCTGTCGCCCACGTGCGACGGCTCAGCCAGCTCGAGTCCCTCGAGAGCGAGGCCGTGCACATCATCCGCGAGGTCGTCGCGGAGTTCGAGCGCCCCGTCCTGCTGTTCAGCGGGGGCAAGGACTCCGTGGTGATGCTCCACCTCGCCGCGAAGGCCTTCTGGCCCGCGCCGGTGCCCTTCCCCGTCATGCACGTCGACACCGGGCACAACTTCCCCGAGGTCCTCGCCTACCGCGACGCGACCGTCGAGCGCCTCGGGCTGCGGCTCGTCGTCGTGCGCGTCCAGGACTACCTCGACGACGGGCGCCTCTCCGAGCGCCCGGACGGCACCCGCAACCCCCTGCAGACGCAGCCGCTGCTCGACGGCATCGTGCAGAACAGGTTCGACGCCGTCTTCGGCGGCGGCCGACGCGACGAGGAGAAGGCCCGCGCCAAGGAACGCGTCCTGTCCCTGCGCGACGAGTTCGGGCAGTGGGACCCGCGCAACCAGCGCCCCGAGCTGTGGAACCTGTACAACGGTCGCCACCGTGCCGGCGAGCACGTCCGCGCGTTCCCGCTGTCCAACTGGACCGAGCTCGACATCTGGCGCTACGTGGAGCGCGAGGGCATCGAGCTCCCCGAGCTCTACTACGCCCACGAGCGCGAGGTCTTCGAGCGTGACGGCATGCTCCTCGCCGTCGGCCCGTACTCGACCCCCCGGGACACCGAGACCGTCGAGACCCGCCAGGTGCGCTACCGCACCGTCGGCGACATGTCCTGCACCGGTGCCGTCGAGTCCGACGCCACCGACGTCGCCGCAGTCATCACCGAGGTCGCCGCGACCCGGGTCACGGAGCGGGGCGCCACCCGCGCCGACGACCGCATCTCCGAGGCCGCGATGGAAGACCGCAAGAAAGAGGGCTACTTCTGATGGGCACCCAGACGACAGGCACCGAGAGCACGCTCCTGCGCCTCGCCACGGCGGGCTCCGTCGACGACGGGAAGTCCACCCTCGTCGGGCGCCTGCTGTTCGACTCGAAGTCGGTCCTCGCCGACCAGCTCGACGCAGTCGAGCGGGTCAGCCGCGACCGGGGCCTGACCACCACGGACCTCGCGCTCCTCACCGACGGGCTGCGCGCCGAGCGTGAGCAGGGCATCACCATCGACGTGGCGTACCGGTACTTCGCCACGGCGCGCCGGTCCTTCATCCTCGCCGACTGCCCCGGCCACGTGCAGTACACCCGGAACACGGTCACGGGTGCCTCGACCGCCGACGTCGTGGTCCTCCTCATCGACGCCCGCAAGGGCCTCCTCGAGCAGACCCGCCGCCACCTCGCGGTCGCGAGCCTCCTTCGCGTCGCGCACGTCGTGGTCGCGGTGAACAAGATCGACCTCGTCGACTACTCGGAGGACCGGTACCTCGAGCTCGCGGAGCAGATCAGCACCGCCGGCGCGGACCTCGGGGTCGCCGACCTGCGCACCATCCCCGTGTCGGCGCTCGAGGGGGCCAACGTCGTCGACCGGTCCGAGAGGACGCCCTGGTACGACGGTCCGAGCCTCCTTGAGCTCCTCGAGGAGCTCCCGCAGGCCGACGAGCCGAGCGACGAGTCGTTCCGCTTCCCCGTGCAGACGGTCATCCGCCCGCAGAGGGCGGCACGCGAGGAGCGCTACCGCGACTACCGCGGCTACGCGGGGCAGATCGCCGCGGGCGTCGTCCGCGTCGGCGACCCGGTCGTGGTCCTCCCCTCGGGGCGCCGATCGACGGTCGAGGGCATCGACACCGCCGACGGCCCCCTCGACGAGGCGTTCGCCCCCCAGTCGGTGACGCTGCGGCTCGCCGACGAGATCGACATCACCCGCGGCGACCTCGTGGCGAGCGCGTCCGACGCGCCCACCCCCACGCAGGACGTGGAGGGCACCGTCGCCTGGCTCGCCGAGCGACCGCTCCTCCCCGGCAGCCGCGTGCTCCTCAAGCACACGACCCGCACCGTGCAGGCCGTGGTCCGCGACGTCGTGGGACGCCTCGACCTCGACAGCGCGTCCCTCGAGCCCGCGGAACGGCTCGAGCTCAACGACATCGGCCGCGTCACCCTGCGTCTCGCGTCCCCGATCGCCGCCGAGGAGTACCTCGTGTCCCGACGCACGGGCGCGTTCCTCCTCATCGACCCCTCGAGCGGCGGAACCCTCGCCGCCGGCATGGTCGGCGACGCCCTGGCCGCCGTCCGATGTCCTCAGGAGCGGCCCGCCCAGTACGCCATCTGACCGGCGCGACCGGTGGCGGGGCCGCCCAGCCCGACCCCGCCACCGACCCGCACGAGAAGAGAGCGACCATGACCCGCACCCGACGCCTGCTCGCAGCGCTCACCGCGACCGCGATCGGCCTCACCGGCTGCGCGACCACCGGGAAGCCCGCGAACGCCGTCCACGAGGACCAGGGCCCGGCCACCGAGGTCCGTATCGGGTACTTCGCGAACGTCACCCACGCACCCGCGCTCGTCGCGGACGCGCGCGGACTGTTCGAGGACGCCCTGGGCGAGGACGTCAAGGTCACCGTCTCCGTCTTCAACGCGGGCCCCGCGGCCGTGGAGGCGCTGCGCGGCGGGTCCGTCGACATCGCGTACGTCGGCCCCAACCCCGCCATCACCGGGTACGTCACCACCAACGGCGCCCTCCTGCGGATCGTCGCCGGGAGCACGTCCGGCGGAGCCCAGCTCGTCGTCGACCCGGCGGTCCGCGTGGTCGGCGACCTCGCGGGCGCGACGATCGCGACGCCGCAGCGGGGCGGCACCCAGGACGTCGCCGCACGGGCGTACCTCGCGGAGCACGGCCTCACGACGGACCTCACCGGGGGCGGGGACGTCTCGCTCGTCCCCACCGCCAACGCCCAGACCCTCCAGCTCTTCACGGACGGCCGGCTCGACGGGGGCTGGCTCCCCGAGCCGTGGGCCTCCCGGCTGGTCCTCGAGGCGGGCGCGGAGGTCCTCGTCGACGAGCGGGACCTGTGGCCGGGCGGCCACTTCGTCTCGACGAACGTCGTCGCCAGCCAGGAGTTCCTCGGGGAGCACCCGGAGAGCGTCCAGGCCGTCCTCGAGGCTCACGTCCAGGCGCTCGAGTGGCTGCGGACCCATCCGGACGAGGCCGCAGGGCTCCTCAACGAGACCCTCGCCGAGACCGCCGGGAAACCGCTGCGCGACGACGTCCTCGACCGGGCGCTCGGCAACCTCACCTTCACCCCGGACCCCCTCGCCGAGACCCTCGCCACGGTGTTCGACGACGGACTCGCCGCAGGCACCACACAGCTGCCCCTCGGGATCCCCGAGGACGGCGCACTCGACGGCATCTACGACCTGAGACTCCTCAACACAGTGCTCGCCGCCCACGGGGACAGCCCCGTCGACGCGGCCGGGCTCGGCAAGGACCAGCCATGACGACCGCGCCCCACGCCGTCCGCGTGACCGGGGTCCACAAGCGCTTCGCGCCCACCGGACCGGCGGTCCTCCAGGGCATCGACCTCACCATCCGGCCCGGGGAGTTCGTGTGCCTCCTCGGGGCGTCGGGCTGCGGCAAGTCGACGCTCCTGAACATCATGGCCGGACTCGACCGTCCCACCGCGGGGACGGTCGAGGTCGCCGGCGACGGTGCCGCGCTCATGTTCCAGGAGGCCGCGCTCTTCCCGTGGCTCACCGCCGGTCAGAACGTGGACCTCGCCCTGAGGCTGCGTCGCGTCCCCCGCGCCGAGCGGCGAGAGCGCGTCGCCGAGCTCCTCGAGATGGTCCACCTCGGCGGTGCCGCCGGGAAGCGTGTCCACGAGCTCTCGGGCGGGATGCGCTCCCGGGTCGCCCTGGCGCGCGCGCTCGCCCAGGAGCGCGACGTCCTCCTCATGGACGAGCCGTTCGCCGCGCTCGACGCCATCACCCGCGACCTCCTGCACGACGAGCTCGAGCGGGTCTGGACCGCGACCGGCCGCACCGTCGTGTTCATCACCCACAACGTGCGCGAGGCCGTCCGCCTCGGTCAGCGCGTCCTGCTCATGTCGAGCCGCCCGGGACGGATCGTGCGCGAGTGGGACGTGGACGTCACGGGCGAGCGCAGCATCTCCGCGCCCCAGGTCGCCAGCCTCGCCCTCGAGATCACCGACCAGCTGCGCGAGGAGATCCGCCGCCATGCCGTCTGACGACACCACCACGCACACGCGTCCCGCGAGCGCCGCGCCGGACACGGACCGTCGGACACGGGACGAGTCCCTCACGTCGCTCGAGGCCGGGCTCGACGCCCTGCAGACCGACGTCCACGCCCGGACGGGCCGGGGCCGTCGCGCGCTGCGCGCTCTGCTCCCCCTGACGATCTCCGTGAGCCTGCTGCTCCTCGTGTGGGAGGTCGCGTTCCGTCTGGGACCGCAGGACGTCACCCGCTTCCCGCCCCCTGCCCTCGTCGGCCTGACGTTCCTCAGGCTCTGGGACGACCAGACCGTCGTCACGGCGCTCACCACGAGCGTGGAGCGCGGTGTCGTGGGGTTCCTCCTGGCGGCGCTCATCGGGACGCCCCTCGGCATCGTCGTGGCGCGGGTCCGCTGGGTCCGCGCGTCGTTCGGTCCGCTCATCACCGGCCTGCAGGTGCTGCCGTCCGTGGCGTGGGTGCCCGCCGCCGTCATCTGGTTCGGGCTGAGCGACGCCACCGTGTACGCCGTCATCCTCCTCGGTGCGGTGCCGTCGATCATCAACGGGATCGTCGCCGGCGTGGACCAGGTCCCGCCCCTGTTCCGGCGGGTCGGGCTGGTCCTCGGGGCCAACCCCGTGGAGCTCGTGCGGCACGTGATCCTCCCCGCCGCGCTCCCCGGCTACCTCGCCGGGCTCAAGCAGGGCTGGGCGTTCTCGTGGCGCTCCCTCATGGCTGCGGAGCTCATCACCGTCGGCGGCGACATCGGCTTCGGGCTGGGGCAGCTGCTCCAGCAGGGACGCGACCTCGGCGACATGTCCCGCATCTTCGTGGGGATCATCCTCGTGCTCGTGGTCGGCATCGCGGTCGAGCTGCTCGTGTTCGCCCCCGTGGAGCGCGCCGTCATGCGCAGGCGCGGGCTGGCGACGGCATAGGGTCTGGTGCCATGACGGACCACATCTCGGAGATCTTCCCCCTCGGCCTGCGGCTCGCCGGGCGTCGCATCGTGCTCGTCGGCGGCGGGAGCGTCACCGCCCGCCGGGCGGCGTCCTTCGTCGGGGCGGGGGCGGTCGTCGAGGTCGTCTCCCCCGAGGTGTGCGACGACCTCGCGGCCCTCGCCGCGGACGGCACCCTCACGTGGACCGCGCGCGGCTACCGCCCGGAGGACGTCGACGGTGCGTGGCTCGTGCACACGGCCACGGGAGACCCCACCGTGGACCGCCAGGTGGTCGCGGACGCCGACGCCCGGCACACGTTCTGCGTCGCCGCGGGCGACGCGACGAGCGGCACCGCCTGGGTGCCCGCCGTCGCACGTCTCGACGACGTCGTGGTGTCCGTGACGTCGTCGGCGGGCGAGGACCGCAACCCGCGCCGCTCGGCGCACGTGCGCGACGCGATCGCCGACGGCCTGCGCACCGGGACCCTGCCCGTCCGTGGAACCCGCCCCCGCCCGCGCGCGGTGGTCACCACGGACCCCGCCACGGCGGAGCGGCCCGTCGGGTGGGTGGCGCTCGTCGGTGGTGGGCCGGGGCGTGCGGACCTCCTCACCGTGCGCGGACGCACCCTCCTCGCGGCAGCCGACGTCGTCGTCGTCGACCGGCTCGCGCCGCGGGCCGTCCTCGACGAGCTCGCCCCGGACGTCGAGGTGATCGACGTCGGCAAGACGTCCGGGTTCCACCCCATCGCCCAGGAGCAGATCAACGCCCTCCTCGTGGAGCACGCCCTCCAGGGCAAGGGCGTCGTCCGCCTCAAGGGCGGCGATCCCTACGTGTTCGGCCGCGGCGGCGAGGAGCTCGACGAGTGCGCGGCCGCCGGGGTGCCCGTCGAGGTGGTCCCCGGGGTGACGAGCTCGATCTCCGTACCCGCGGCCGTCGGCATCCCCGTGACCCACCGAGGGCTGTCCCGAGGGTTCACGGTGCTCACCGGGCACGAGGACATCGGCAAGGTCCCGGCCGCGTCCGACCACACCGTCGTGCTCCTCATGGGCGTCTCCCGCCTCGCCGCCACGGCCGAGGGCCTCGTCGCGAACGGCAGGGACCCCGGCACGCCCGCCGCGGTCGTCGAGGACGGGTTCGGTGCGCGCCAGCGCGTCACGGTCGGGACGCTCGCGACGATCGCCGAGCGGGCCGTCGCGGCGGGCGTGCGCCCGCCGGCCGTCACCGTCGTCGGCGAGGTCGTCCGTCGGGCGCCCGCGTGGTCGGCCGCGACGGATCTCTGACCCCGGGCGTCAGATCACCCGTCGTCGTCCCGACGGCCGCGCGTCCGGCCGGCCTTGAGACCCGACCGGGTCCGCTTGGCGACGAGCCGCCGCTCCACGGAGCCCCGCGTAGGCCTCGTCGCGCGACGCCGCGGGGGCGGCGGTGCGAGCGCCTCGCGCACCGTCTGCGCGAGGCGCTCGCGTGCCGTGGCCCGGTTGCGCAGCTGCGCACGGTGCTCGGCCACGACGATCACGACGGCGCCCGCGACGAGGCGGGATGCCAACCGCGCCGCGACGCGGTCCCGGAGCGGCTCCGGCAGTCCCGCCAGCGCCGCGGACGTCCCGGGCTCCCACAGGAGCTCGACCCGGCTGTCCGCGGTGTTCACGCCCTGCCCCCCGGGGCCCGACGACCGGGAGAAGCGCCACACGAGCTCGCCCGCCGGGATGCTCAGCGCGTCCGTGACGTGCACGGGCCGGTCGACGTCGACCACGCGTCAGGCGTCGTCGAAGGCCGCAGCGGCCGTCCGGTACCGGTCGACCACGACGTGCGCGAGGAGCGGGTGCGTGCCCAGCGGCTCCGCGAGGACGTCGGCGCCCACCTTGCCGAGGTTGTCCTGGAAGAACCCGGGCGCCAGGAGGTAGGACGCGAGGACCACGCGGCCGTGGGACCCGCCGCCCAGCGACGCACGGGCGAGGTCCGCGGCCACCCCGACGCGCGGGGTGGCGAACGTCGCGTACCCGACGCTCACGGGCCCGCCCCACGCCGCCGCGACGTGCTCGACGACCTTCTCGACGTCACCGGCGGCGTTCGCGTCGCTCGACCCCGCCGCCGCCACGACCACGGAGTCGCCGGGGTGCGCACCGGCCTCCGCGAGCCGGTCGAGGAGGACCCGGGCGAGCCGCTCGTCGGGTCCCAGGGCCGACGAGGCCACCGTGGGGGCGCCCGTCGCGGCACGCTCCGCCACGGCCTCGGCGATGTCGACGTTCACGTGGAAGCCGCCCGACAGCAGGAGCGGCACCACGACGGCAGGACGGTCCGGGGCGATGCCGGCGAGGACCTCCCCCACCTGGGGGTGCTGCACGTCGACGTACGTCTCGAGGACCTCGACGTCGGGCAGCAGCCCGCGGACCTGGTCGACGATGCTGCTCACCACCGCACGGCCCTGCGCGTTGTCGGTGCCGTGGGAGCACGCCACGAGTACGGGACGGGCGGCGTTCACAGGAGCCTCCTCGCGGCGGCCCAGCGCGTCAGCTCGTGACGCGAGGACAGCTGGAGCTTGCGGAGCACGGCGGAGACGTGGGTCTCGACGGTCTTGATGGAGATGAACAGCTCGGTCGCCACCTCTCGGTAGGAGTAGCCGCGGGCGATGAGGCGCATGACCTCCTGCTCGCGGGCGGACAACCGGTCGAGCTCGTCGTCGGCGACCGCCACGTCGGCGGCCTGCGTGCCGAAGGAGTCGAGGACGAACCCTGCCAGTCGTGGCGAGAATACTGCGTCGCCGCCGCCCACGCGCTCGACGGCCGCCGTGAGCTCGTCGCCGGAGATCGCCTTGGTCACGTACCCGCGCGCCCCGGCACGGATCACCGCGACGACGTCCTCCGCAGCGTCCGAGACGGACAGCGCGAGGAACCGGGTCCCCGCGAGGAGGTCCGCGCAGCGGGTGAGCACCTCTGCGCCACCTCCTCCCCCGCCCCCCGGCAGGTGCACGTCGAGGAGGACCACGTGCGGGAGCGTGTCACGCACCACGGCGACGGCCGCGTCGACGTCGGCCGCCTCGCCGACCACCTCCAGGTGCGGCGCGAGGCTGGCCCGCACTCCCGCCCGGAACATGTCGTGGTCGTCCACGAGCACCACCCGGAGGGTCCCGGTCTCGCTCATCGTGCATCCTCCCCGTGCTCTGCCCGTGCGGCGGTCGCCAGCGGGACGCACAGCCGCACCTCGGTGCCACGCCCGTCGCCTGAGCGCACGGACGCCTCACCACCTCGTCGCTGGACGCGACCCAGGATGGACTCGCGCACCCCGAACCTATCGCGTGGGACGGCGTCGACGTCGAAGCCGTCCCCGCGGTCCCGGACGAACACCTCGGCGGACGCCGCACCCACCTCGAGGTACACCGACACCGGCGGACGACCGTGCACCACGGCGTTCACGAGCGCCTCCCGGGTGGCCTGCAGGAGCGCCGCCGTGGTCTCCGACGGCATGCAGTCGCCGACCACGACGAGGTCGATGGACACCGGCTCGTCCCCACCTGCCCGCTCGGCCAGCGTGTTCTCCACCTCCGCGACGAGCGCCCGCAGGTCGGCCGCGAGGGACGTGCCCGCTGCCGGGCGGTCGTCGTACAACCACTCCCGGAGCTCACGCTCCTGGTTGCGCGCCAGGCGCGTCACCTCCCCCGGCCGTTCCGCGGACCGCTGGATGAGCGCCAGGGTCTGCAGGACGCTGTCGTGGAGGTGCGCCGCGATGTCCGCCCGCTCGTTGGCCCGCTCGCGCGCCGCACGCTCCTCCCCCAGCTCCCGGCCCAGCCGCAACCACCACGGTGCCAGGACCAGCGCCGCACCCGCGAGCACGGCGAGCGCAGCCACGACCGACGGCACGATCACCGTGCCCGGCATGTCCTGGCTCACCAGGAGCAGCACCCCGACGAGGGCGAGGACCAGTCCGCCCGCGAGCCGCAGCACGCCGCTGGGCGTGCGCCCCCCGGCGCGGCTGAGCCACCGGCCACGCTGCGTCTCGTCGAGCTGGCTCCACGCGATGCCGATCCCGGCGAGCGCGATGAGCACCGGCAGCACCCACGACCACTCGATCTGCACACCGACACGGGACCCGATGAGGGCGGCCCCGCCGACGAGGAGGAGCAGGCCGACGAGGATGTCGCGGACGGGGAGCGCAGCGAGACGCCCCGAGAGGTCCGGTCCTGCGGCCGGGGTGCGCGGCGCGAGGCGGGAGAGCGACGGGTCGCGTGCCTCGGCGGCCGCACGCGCAGGGTCCCCGGTGGGGACGAGGGTCCACAGGAAGAGGTACGCCACGAGACCCAGCCCCCCGGCGAGGGCGAGGACGACGGCGAGGAGGCGGACCGTGCGCACCGGCAGGTCGAGGTGCACGGAGACACCGAGGCACACCCCACCCACGACACGACCGCCCTGGGGGCGTCGCAGGGGCAGGCGGGGCGGACCGGACGGGCCCGACCACCAGGGGGCCGGAGCGGCCCGGGGGCCGTCGGTGCTGTACGCGGGGGTCACGACACGATCGTCACACGCGCGAGGGCCCCGTGGGGGCACGTCCACGGGCGACCAGGGTCCGGGCGGCCCAGGATCAGGGAGGGTGGGCTCAGAACATCAGGGTCGGCTCAGGGGGTCACCCGATGGTCGCGCGCCGCCTGGGCGCGGGAGGATCGAGCCATGGACACGACAGGATCCCCCACCCCGGACGCCACCCACGAACCACCCCCGGACGGCCGCTCCGGCCGGGACGGCATCGACGACTTCTTCACGTCGGTCCGGCGACTCGGCGTGGTGCGCGCCGAGGACCGCTGGGTCGCCGGAGTCGCATCGGGCGTCGCCCTGCGCCTCGGGGTCGACGCGCTCCTCGTCCGCGCCGGCCTCGTGCTCCTCATGCTCACCTCCGGTGCCGGGTTCGTCCTCTACGCCATCGCGTGGGTGCTGCTCCCCGAGCAGCGTGACGGACGCATCCACCTCGAGGAGGCGCTGCGGGGCCGCGTCGACGCCGCGCTCGCGGGGGCGGTCCTCGTCCTCGTCGTCGGGCTCGGCTGGGGTCCCGGCTGGTTCGGGTGGTGGGGGACGTGGGGCGACGGCTGGTTCGAGGGCCTGTTCTGGCTCGCTCTCGTGGGCTTCCTCGTCTACCTCGCGGTGACCTACAACCAACGCCGCACCCCAGGTGCGCCGGGCGGACCGGCGGGACCGGCGGCCCCGGCCGCCACCTCCTCGGCCTCGTCGGCAGGACCCGTGTCGTTCACCAAGGCGGACGCCCCGACGGTCCGGGTCGCCGAGCCCGGGACGGGTCCCGTGCAGGACGAGCAGCCGACGGTGGTCGGGTGGTCGTCGGAGACAGGGTGGTCGGGCGGGACGGCGTGGTCCGCAGACGCCGCAGCGGCCCAGAAGCCCCCGACCCGGGGTGCGGGTGCCGTGTCGCTCGGCATCGTCCTGGGGCTCGGCCTCCTCGTCCTCGGGGTCCTCCTCCTCGCCGACCGTTCGTCCGACCTCCGCGTCTCGCCCTGGGCCACCGCCATCGGCGCGACCGTCGTCCTCGCCGGCGTCGGGATCGTCGTCGCCGGGTTCCGCGGCAGGTCGAGCGGCAGCCTCGGGTTCGTCGCGGTCCTGGGTCTCCTGGTCGGAGCCCCGGCGGCCCTGCTCTCGGGCACGCACCTGGACCTCGAGTTCGGGGACCAGGTCACGGGTGGCTTCATGGGTGAGGGGTCCTACGAACCCACCACGATCGAGGCCGCGGAGTCCGGGTACGGCTTCGGGCTGGGCGACCTCACCATCGACCTCACGGCCCTCGACCTCGAGGAGCTCGAGGACGCGGCGCCTGTGGTCGTCCCGGTGGGGCTCGGGATGGGCGAGATCACCGTCCTCGTCCCGGCAGGGGTCCCGATCGCGGCGTCCGTCGACCTCGGCATGGGGGACGTCCTCTGGGACGTCGACGGGGAGTCCGTCCGACGGGGCGGCGTGGGCACCAACGACGTCGAGCTCGCGACGCAGGACGTCGAGGAGGGCACGACGGAGCACATCCGGCTCGAGATCCGTTCGGGCATGGGCCAGGTCACCATCGAGGAGCAGTCATGACGGACACGACGAACACCCAGCCCGCAGCAGGCACCCCGGACCTCGGGACGGGCACGGGCCCGCAGCGGCGCCCAGCACGCAACGGCACCATCGTGTGGGGCATGGTGGTGACGGTCCTCGGGGGTGGGGTGCTCGCACGGGCCCTCGGGGCGGACTTCGACACGGAGCTCGCGCTCATCGTGCTCCTCGTGTCCGCGGGGGTCGCCCTCGTGGGGGCGTCGATCGTCTCCGCGGTCCGCCGTCGCTGAAGACCGTCGGTACGCCGGGCGCACGCACGACGGAGGCCGGGACCCGTGGGTCCCGGCCTCCGTCGCGACGCGTGCGGCGCTCAGCCCTCCGCGGAGGGCTTGTCACCGCCGGGCTGCTTCGACCCGTCGGACCGCGCGCCACCGTCCACGGGGGGCACGCGGTCGGCGGGCGACGCCCAACCGCTGCGCTGTCCGTCGATCTCCTCGAGGCGCGCGTCTCCCTTGGGACCTGCCGGGAGGTCGCTCCCGGAGCCGTGGACAGACGTGCTCGCGGACGACGACGGCGGCGTCGTCGTCGTGTCCGGGGTCCCTGCGCCCGGCTCCTCGGCGCTCGTGGACGAGGACGGCGCGCTCACGGTCGTCGGTGCCGCGTCGGGGCGGACCCCCGCAGGAGCGGGTGAGGCCGCGCGCTCCGCGCGGCTCGTGCGCTGCGGTGCGGCCGGTACCGACGTGGGGGCCGTCGCGCTCGGCGCGGCAGCCGCCGCCGCGACGACGGGGGTGGCGCTCGTGGCCGGCGCCGGCACGGTGCGGCGGGCAGCCTCGTCCTTGGTGGGCGCGTCCTTGGCCGAGGACCCGTCGTCCGGCGTGCGCGCCGCGGTCGCACCGGTCGGTGCCGGGTCGTCGGTCGACTCGACGATGACGGGCGGGCCCCCGGCGAGGCGACGCAGCGCCCAACCGACGATGATGAACAGCACCCCGAGCCCGATGACGAGCGCGGCGATCCCGAAGCTCACCACGGACGTGAACAGCGAGGCACGGAGGAACGACGCGTTCATCACGGCGTCGCGGCGAGGGTCCTCGCGGTCGAGCTGGGCGTACGTCTGGCCCTCGGCCATCTCGCGGGCGTGCCGGTCGATGACGTCCGCCTGCGCGTACGCCGTGAAGGGGTCCATCACCTGACGCCCGGCGAGGAAGGACGCGTCCTCGGCGACGGTGATGTCCTCGTCCGCGAGCTTGTCGGCGACCACCCACCAGGTGGCCCCACCTGCGAGGACGAGGACGATCCCGGCGATCAGGGTGAGCAGTCCCACGACCCCCGCACCCTTGCTCTGCCTGATCGTGACCTTGCTGGACATCGAGTTCTCCTTGCCGTGACGGGTCGACCTGTCCGACCCCACGGTAGCGAACCACCAGTTCAGCCGCGGGCCGAGCCCGCCCCGGTCACTCCCACTCGATGGTGCCCGGCGGCTTGCTCGTCACGTCGAGGACCACGCGGTTCACGTCCTTGACCTCGTTGGTGATGCGTGTGGAGATCACCGACAGCACGTCGTAGGGCAGGCGCGTCCAGTCGGCGGTCATGGCGTCCTCGGACGAGACGGGGCGCAGCACGATCGGGTGGCCGTAGGTGCGACCGTCGCCCTGGACCCCGACGGAGCGGACGTCGGCGAGGAGCACGACGGGGCACTGCCAGATCTCCCGGTCGAGGCCCGCGCGGGTGAGCTCCTCGCGGGCGATCGCGTCGGCCGCCCGGAGGATCTCGAGGCGCTCCGCGGTGACCTCGCCCACGATCCGGATGCCCAGCCCGGGACCCGGGAACGGCTGGCGCCACACGATGACCTCGGGCACGCCGAGCTCGAGGCCCACCGCCCGCACCTCGTCCTTGAACAGGGTGCGCAGGGGCTCCACGAGGGAGAACTGGAGGTCGTCGGGCAGGCCACCCACGTTGTGGTGGCTCTTGATGTTCGCGGCGCCCTCGCCACCGCCGGACTCGACGACGTCCGGGTAGAGGGTGCCCTGGACGAGGAACTTCACCTCCTCGCCGTGCGCCCCGGCGTCCTCGACGACCTCGCGTGCCGCGTCCTCGAAGACGCGGATGAACTCGCGCCCGATGATCTTGCGCTTGGTCTCGGGGTCGCTCACCCCGGCGAGCGCGGCGAGGAACCTCTCGCGGGCGTCGACGACCTTGAGCTGGACGCCGGTCGCGTCGACGAAGTCCTTCTCGACCTGCTCGGCCTCGCCGGCCCGCAGGAGGCCGTGGTCGACGAACACGCAGGTGAGCTGGTCGCCGACGGCCTTCTGGACGAGGGCCGCCGCCACGGAGGAGTCGACACCGCCGGACAGCCCGCAGATGACGCGTGCGTCGCCCACCTGGGCGCGGATGATGTCCACCTGGTCGGAGATGACGTTGTCGGCAGTCCACTCGGGCGACAGCCCGGCACCCTCGTAGAGGAAGTTCTCGAGCGCCTTCTGGCCGAGCGGCGAGTGCCGGACCTCGGGGTGCCACTGGACGCCGTAGAGGCGTCGGGCGTTGTCCTCGAACGCGGCGACCGGCGAGCCGGCGGACGTGGCGAGGACCTCGAAGCCCTCGGGAGCGGCGTGCACGGCGTCGCCGTGGCTCATCCACGTGGTCTGCTGGGTGGGCGACCCCTGGAGCAGCGCTCCTGTGCGGGAGACCTCGACGTGCGTGCCGCCGTACTCCGACAGCCCGGTCTGGGCGACCTCGCCGCCGAGCGCCTTCGCCATCGCCTGGAAGCCGTAGCAGATGCCGAGGACGGGCACGCCGGTCTCGAAGAGCGCCGGGTCCACGAACGGGGCACCGGTGGCGTACACGGACGACGGGCCGCCGGAGAGGATGATCGCGACCGGGTTCTTCGCGAGCATCTGCTCGACCGTCGCGGTGTGCGGCACGATCTCGGAGTAGACCTTGGCCTCCCGGACGCGGCGCGCGATGAGCTGCGCGTACTGCGCACCGAAGTCGACGACGAGGACAGGACGAGGCAAGGAGGGGGTCTGCGTCACCGGACCAGGATAGGGGGTCGGCAGGACGGGACGGGAAGTCAGTCCGACGGCGGGCCGTCGACGGTCCGCGCGTGCGCGGCCCGGACGGTCGCCGCGAGGGAGCGTGCCGCCTCGCCGGGGTCGACGGCGTCGGTGATGGCGCGCACGACGACGACGCGCGTGGCGCCCTGCTCGAGGACGTCGCCGACGGTCGAGAGGTCGATGCCACCGATCGCGAACCACGGGGTCGAGGGTGCCGTCGCTGCGACGTCGCGCACCGCCGAGACCCCGACGGCGCCGCGTCCGGGCTTGGTGGGGGTCGCGTGCACGGGGCCCACGCAGAAGTAGTCGACGTCGGGGTCGGAGCCGGCGACGAGAGCCTCTGCACCGCCCTGCGAGGACCGGCCGACGATCACGTCCGGGCCGACGATCGCCCGTGCGTGCGCCACGGGCAGGTCCCGCTGGCCCAGGTGGAGGACGTCGGCACCGACGGCGCGGGCGACGTCCGCCCGGTCGTTCACGGCGAGCAGCGCTCCGTGCTCGTGGGCCACCACGCGCGCCGCGGCGAGGTACTCGAGCTCGGTGAGGACGTCGAGGCCCCGGTCGCGCAGCTGCACGACGTCGACCCCACCGGAGAGCACCTCGTGGAGGAACTCCGTGAAGGCCCGCAGGTCACCGCGGCCCGTGCGGGCGTCGGTGCACAGGTAGAGGCGCGCGTCGGCGAGCCGCTCCCGTCGGGCGTCGGCCGGCTCCTTCGAGGTCATGGGCCGTGAGTGTACTGTGACGTCTGCACGGGAGCCCCGCACAGGGTGGGGCTGAGAGGGCGACTCCGCCGACCGTCGAACCTGCTCTGGGTCATTCCAGCGAAGGGAGCACGCGCATGGTCGCGCACCACACCACTCCTCCCACCCCCGCCGCACCGGCGACGGGGCGCACGTCCGACGTGCTCGTCGTCGGCGGCGGCATCGTCGGCCTCGTCGCCGCGTGGCGCGCCGCCCTCCTCGGGCTGTCCGTCGTGTGCCTCGACCCGGACCCGGGGAGCGGCGCCACGCACGCGGCCGCCGGGATGCTCGCCCCCGTCACGGAGGCGACCTTCGGGGAGGAGGCGCTCACGGCGCTGTGCGTCGACTCCGCGGCACGATGGCCGGCCTTCGCGGCAGAGCTCGAGGAGGCCTCCGGCCTCTCCACCGGCCTGCGCACGTGCGGGACGCTCGCCGTGTCCTACGACCAGGGCGACGCGGAGCAGGCACGACGCATGCGTGGCCTCCACCAGCGCCTCGGGCTCTCCGCCGAGGAGATCACCGTCGCCGAGGCCCGGGAGCTCGAGCCGTTCCTCGGCCCCCGCCTGAGCGCCGCCTACCGGGTCTCGGGCGACCACCAGGTGGACCCGCGAGCCACGCACCGGGCGCTGCTCGCGGCGCTCGACCGCATGCCCCACGTGGAGCTGCGCCACGTCGCGGCCGCCGAGATCCTCAGGTCGCCGTCCGGCGACGTCCTCGGCGCCGTGGACGTCGTCGGCGAGCGGCACGTCGCGGGCACGACGGTGGTCGCGGCGGGCGTCGCGTCGGGCGACCTCCTGCGCACCGTCCCGGGGGTCGACGTCCCCGTCCGGGGCGTCAAGGGGCAGAGCATCCGCCTCGACGCGTCGGACCAGCCGTCCTTCGGTCTGCGCCACGTGGTCCGCGGGACCGTGCAGATGCGCCCCGTCTACGTCGTGCCCCGCCCAGGCGGGGAGGTCGTCGTCGGTGCCACGAGCGAGGAGCGCTCGGACCACGACGCCCCGTCCGCCGGGGGCGTCCACGCCCTCCTGAGGGACGCCCGGGTCCTCGTCCCCGGCATCGACGAGCTCGCGTTCCTCGAGGTCACCGCCCGCGCCCGTCCGGCCATGCCGGACAACCTGCCGCTGCTGGGGGCCACCGACGTGCCCGGGCTCGTCGTCGCCACGGGCCACCACCGCAACGGCATCCTCCTCGCACCGCTCACCGCCGCGGTCCTCGAGGCGACCCTCGCCGGCGTGGCCGACGGGACGGCTCCCCCGCTGCCCGACGCCGTCGCGCGCACCGACGCCCGGCGCTTCTCCCGGCAGGGGGTGCCCGCATGACCACCGTCCACGTGAACGGCGTCGCCCACGACCTGCAGAGCACCGCACCGGACGTCGCGTCGCTCGTCGCACGGTTCGTGCCGGGCGTCGCCGACGCCGGCCCGCGCACGGAGGACGAGGAGGCGTCGCCCCCGCTCCCGGCGGGGGTAGCCGTCGCGGTGAACGACCGCGTCGTCCCCCGCTCCCGGTGGCGGAGCACGCACGTCGTCCTCGGCGACCGTGTCGAGATCGTCACGGCGGTGCAGGGCGGATGACCACCGACCAGCTCGTCGTCGCCGGGGTACCCCTCCGCTCGCGTCTCGTCATGGGCACCGGCGGAGCCCCCAACCTCCTCCACCTCGAGGAGGCGCTCGTCGCCTCGGGGACCGACCTCACCACCGTCGCCATGCGGCGGGTCTCGCGCGACGCGTCCCGCGAGAACCACGGAGCCGGGGCCACGAGCGTGTGGGACCTCCTCGCACGCCACGACATCCGCCCCCTGCCCAACACCGCCGGGTGCTTCAGCACCCGCGAGGCCGTCCTCACCGCAGAGCTCGCCCGCGAGGCGTGCGGCACCGACTGGGTCAAGCTCGAGGTCCTCGCCGACGACGTCACGCTGCTGCCCGACCCGCTCGAGCTGGTCCGCGCCGCCGACCAGCTGGTCCGCGCGGGCTTCGTGGTCCTGCCGTACACGAACGACGACCCGGTGCTCGCCCTGCGCCTCGAGGACGTGGGCTGCGCCGCCGTCATGCCGCTGGGCTCCCCCATCGGCTCCGGCCTCGGCATCCTCAACCCGAGGAACATCGCGGCGATCGTCGGCCGGGCCGGGGTCCCCGTGATCCTCGACGCCGGGGTGGGGACCGCGTCCGACGCTGCGCTGGCGATGGAGCTCGGGTGCGACGGCGTGCTGCTCGCGTCGGCCGTCACCCGGGCCGCGGACCCGGCACGCATGGCCCGTGCCATGCGGCTCGCGGTCGAGGCGGGGCACCTCGCCGCGGGGGCGGGACGCATCCCCCGGCGTGAGGAGGCGCTCGCGTCGTCACCGACGGGGGGGATGCTCGACCTCGCCCTCTGACGCCGCCACTATGCTGACGGCGTCCGGAAGGAGTCCCGTGCGTCAGCCCCACCTCGAGCCCCGTCTCGTGCTGCTCGTCGCCGCCGGAGGGGCCGTCGGGTCGGGAGCGCGGTACCTCCTCGCGCAGGCCGTGCCCGTCCGGGACGGGTGGCCGTACGCCACCCTCGGTGCGAACGTCCTCGGGGCGTTCCTCCTCGGGCTCCTCCTCGAGACGCTCGTGCACCGGGGCCCGGAGACCCGTCGGGCGCGCGACGTGCGGCTCGCCGCCGGGACCGGTGCGCTCGGCGGTCTCACGACGTTCTCCGGCCTGGCGCTCGAGGTCGAGCGGCTCCTCGCCGCCGGGTCGGTCGGCACGGCCGCGGCGTACGCGATCACATCGGTGGTGCTCGGCGTGGTCGTCTGCCTGGCCGGGGTGCGAATCGCGTCCCGTCGTGCGACGCGACGGTCCGGGAGGGTCTCGTGACGCTCCTCGTCGTCATGCTCCTCGGCGGACTCGGTGCCGCGACCCGGTTCGTCGTGGACGGCGAGGTGCGCCGCCGCTGGTCCACGCCCGTCCCCACCCTCGTCGTCAACGTCACGGGATCGCTGCTCCTCGGGCTGGTCGCCGGAGCGGCGTTGCGGACGGAGCTCCCGGTGCTCCTCGTCCTCGCGGCCACGACGGGTTTCTGCGGCGGATTCACGACCTTCTCGACCGCGATGATCGACACCGTCCGTCTCGTGCAGGACCGCCGGTTCGCCCTCGCGGTGCTCTCCTCGCTCGGGACCGTGGTCCTCACGGTCGCCGCCGTCGCGTGCGGGATCGCGGTCGCGTCGCTCTGACCTTCGAGGAACCCGACCCGGCCCGCCCGCACCTCGTCACGACCCCGGGGGGTCCCGTCGTCAGTAGGTGGGCTGCGTGGGGTCGACGTCCCGCACCCAGGCGAGCACTCCCCCGGTGACCGTCACCGCGTCCGTGAGTCCGGCGGCCCGTGCCGCGTCGACCGCGGTCCGCGAGCGCGCCCCCGACTTGCAGAGGAACGCGACGGGCCGGTCGCGCGGGAGGTCCGCGAGGCCCCCGTCGAGGAGGGTGCCGAGGGGGACGTGGGTGGATCCGGGGACCGAGACGATGTCGCGCTCGAAGTCCTCGCGGACGTCGACGAGGAGGAGCGTCCCGCGGTCGAGGTCCGCGGCGAGGCGGGCGGGGGTGATCTCGTCAGGCGCGGTCGACGCAGGCGCGCTCTCCTGGACGGGGAGCGCGCAGGACGCGTCGACGGCGGCGAGCGTCGTCACGCGCTCGAGGCCCGGGTCGGGCTCGATCTCGAGCTGGCGCCACGTGAGGTCGAGGGCGTCGTAGACCGCGAGCCGACCCAGGAGCGGCGTGCCCGCACCGGTGACGATCTTGAGGGCCTCGGTGACCATGACCGACCCGACGGTCGCGCAGAGCGCACCGAGGACGCCACCCTCGGCGCAGCTCGGGACGGAACCGGGCGGCGGCGGGTCGGGGAACAGGTCCCGGTACGTGACGGCCGGGAAGCCCTCGGGCGGCGAGGACCAGAAGACGCTCGTCTGGCCCTGGAAGCGGAAGATGGACCCCCACACCTCGGGGATCCCGAGGATGGTGCACGCGTCGCTCACGAGGTACCGGGTGGAGAAGTTGTCCGCGCCGTCGAGGACGAGGTCGTAGCCGCGCAGCACGTCGAGGGCGTTGTCCGCGGTGAGCCGGACCGGGTGGACGCGGACGTCGACGTGCGGGTTGAGCTCGAGGACCGCGTCGCGGGCCGACTCGACCTTCGGCCGCCCGACGTCCCGGGTGCGGTGGACGACCTGCCGCTGGAGGTTCGACTCGTCGACGACGTCGTCGTCGACCACGCCGAGCGTGCCGATCCCCGCAGCGGCGAGGTAGAGGAGGGCGGGGCTGCCGAGCCCGCCGGCCCCCACCACGAGGACGCGGGCGTTCTTCAGACGACGCTGGCCTGCCGCGCCGACCTGCGGGAGCGTCATGTGCCGGGCGTAGCGGGCGGCCTCCGTCGGGGACAGCGGACCGGACTCTGCGACGAGCGGCGGGAAGGCGGGGGCGGGGGTCATCGCGGTCCTCTGCGTGCGTCGTGGGCGGACGTGCACGACTCTACCGACGGCGGTTCAGCCACAGGTGTAGCCTCCGGCGTCGAGGTCCGCGGACTCCTCGAAGTAGTTGGTGCAGGGGTCGATCCCCTCGCGGAGGTAGAGGACGGCGAGGTCCGGACCGAAGAGCCGCCACTGACGGACGTGCTCGAGCTCGTGCGCGACGAGGTCGGGGTCCACAGGGCCAGGCTCCACGGGTGTGAGGAACGTGTCGCCGTACGTGGTCCCGCCGCGCTGCGCGAGGACGGACCGGACCCCGGCGCACACCCAGAGCGACGATCGCAGCTCGCACGTCGCGCCGTCCGCGATCGCACGGTCGCGGTGCTCCTGGCCCTGCTGCGCGACGAGGACCTGCCGGTCGATCGCGCACAGGGAGGCCTCGATCCCGGTATCACCGCACAGGCGGTCCGCGTAGGGACCGTCGCCGTGGTCGACCGGCGCGGCCGCGAGCCCCTGCCCCAGGCCGAGCACCAGCGTGAGCGCGACGGCCACCGGTCGGACGGTCACAGCGCCCGGGCGGCGGCGATCTTGGCGTCGGCGTCGGCGTGGACGCGCTTCTCCACGACGAAGGACATGACGGGCACCACGCCGCCGAGGACCATGACGACGAGGCGTCCCAGCCGCCACCGCATCTTGCTCCACAGGTCGACGACGGTGACCAGGTACAGGACGTAGATCCACCCGTGGGCGAAGGGGATCCACGCGATCCACCGCTTGGCGTCGTCGTCGATGCGCACGCCGTAGACGAGGACCATCTCGACGACCAGGAGGAGGAGCATCACGCCCGTGACGTACGCCATGGCGCGGTACCGCCGGAGAGCGCCCACCCCCGCCGCGATGATCGACGAGCGTGCCTGCGTGGGTGTGGTCATGAGCGGGCGACCCTTCCTATAAACCGTGGCCCGGTGTCGGGACCAGCACCTAATGTTAGGCAACGTGCGCTCCCTCCCTCTCCCAGATCCCGGTCGGCCTCCGCTGACGTCGCCCGCCGCCTACCTCGCGTGGCAGGCCCGGCGGCAGCGCGGTGTCCTCGCGGCGGCCGTGACCTGCGGGATCCTCACCTTCCTCGCGCAGGCCCTCATGCCGTACGTCCTGGGGCACGCGCTCGACGAGGGGCTGGAGAAGGGCCTGGGCCCGGAGCTCCTGCGGTGGGCGGGCATCATGCTCGCGGCGGGCGTCGTCCAGGTGGTCGCGAGCGCCTTCGGGCACCGGTTCGACGTGCAGAACTGGTTGCGTGCCGCGTTCGGGACGTCCCAGCTGGTCGGCGACAAGGTGAGCCGCAGCGGCGACCGGGTCACCGAGGACATCCCCACCGGTGAGGTGGTCGCCACCGTCGCGACCGACGCGATGCGCGTCGGCGAGTTCTTCTTCAACGCCGCACGCCTCATCGGGAGCCTCGTGGCGTACGCGGCCGTCGCCGTCCTCATGCTCCGCACGTCCGTCACGCTCGGGCTGGTCGTCGTCGTCGGCCTGCCCGCCGTCGCAGCGATCCTCGGTCTGCTCGTCCGGCCCCTGCACCGGCGCCAGTCAGCCCAGCGCGAGGCCTCCGGGCGCCTCACCACGCTGGGTGCCGACACCGTCTCCGGGCTGCGCATCCTGCGCGGCATCGGCGGCGAGGGCGTCTTCACCGACCGCTACCGCCGCCAGTCGCAGGCCGTGCGCGAGGCCGGGGTGCGCGTCGCCACCACGCAGTCCTACCTCGACGCCCTCCAGGTGCTGCTGCCCGGCCTCTTCGTCGCCCTCGTCCTGTGGCTCGGCGCCGTCCGTGCAGTGGACGGGTCCATCACCCCGGGTCAGCTGGTGACGTTCTACGGCTACGCGGCCTTCCTCACGTGGCCCATGCAGAACCTCACGCAGACCCTGCAGATCACCACGCGCGCGGTGGTCTCGGTGCGCAAGATCATCCGCGTCCTGCAGGTGGTCCCCGCGACCGGCGCGACGCCCGGCACCGCCGACGCGCCCGCCCCGGGCGCCGCGCTCGTCGACGAGGCGAGCGGCCTCACGCTGCCCGGGGACCGCGTCGTGGCGCTCGTGAGCGCCCACCCCGACGACTCCGCGCGCGTGGCCACGCGTCTCGGACGGTTCGACGACGTCGCCGACCGCGAGACGCCCGTGCGCCTCGGCGGCGTCCTCGTCCACGACATCGACAAGGACGAGCTCCGCCACCGCGTCGTGGTCGCCGAGGCGACGCCGCACCTGTTCTCCGGGGTGCTCCGCGGCGAGCTCGACGTCCGGGACCGCGCGACCGACGAGGAGATCCTCGCCGCGCTGCACGTCGCCGACGCGCAGGACGTGCTCGACTCCACCCCCGGCGGCCTCGACGGCGACCTCCCCGAGAAGGGGCGGTCCCTGTCGGGCGGACAGCGCCAGCGTGTCGCCCTCGCCCGGGCGCTCCTCACCGAGGCCGAGCACCTCGTGCTCGTCGAGCCGACGAGCGCCGTCGACGCGCACACCGAGGCCCGCATCGCCGAGCGGCTCACCGCCGCGCGCCGCGGCCGCTCCACCCTCGTCGTCACGGCCAGCCCTCTCGTCCTCGACCACGTCGACGAGGTCGTCGTCCTCCGCGACGACCAGGTGGTCCTCCACGGGACGCACCGGGAGCTCCTCGCCGGCACCGGCGAGGACCACGACCACTACCGCGCCGTCGTCGGCCGCACCCTCACCGAGGACCCCGTCCCGGCAGGACCCACGCACGACCACACCGAGGAGGTGACCCGATGAACGAGACGAGACTCCCGGTCGCAGACATCGCGACCGTCGGCAGGCACTCCGCAGCGCTCCTGCGGGCCAACGCCCGGCCACTCACGATCGTCGTCGTCCTCCACACGCTCGCCGCCGTGGCCGGGCTCGCCGGGCCGCTCCTCCTCGGCGGGCTCGTCGACGCCGTCGCCCAGGGCACCACACGCGAGAGGGTGGACACGGTCGTCCTCGTGTTCGTCCTCGCCGTGCTCGCCCAGACCGTGCTCATCCGGTTCGCCCAGCGCAACGCCATGGTCTTCGGCGAGACCGTCTTCGCGGACCTCCGCGAGGACTTCCTCGCGACCGTCACCGAGCTCCCCCTCTCCACGGTCGAACGCTCCGGGACCGGTGACCTCGTGGGCCGCACCACCAACGACGTCGACCGCATCCAGCACTCGGTGCGGTTCGGGGTGCCACGCATCCTCGTGTCGACCGTGACGATCGTCCTCACGGTCGCCGCGGCGTTCGTCACCGCGCCGCTCGTCGCCTTCGCGATGCTCGTCGGGGTCCCGATCTTCCTCGTCATCGGCCGCTGGTACCTCAAGCGTGCGGCGCCCGCCTACCAGCGGGAGTCCGCGGCGTACGCGACCCTCAACGGCACCATCACCGAGTCCGTCGAGGGCACCCGCACCGTCGACGCCCTGAGCCTCGGGGCACGGCGCCGCGAGCGGGTGCGGGCCGACCTCAGTGAGGCGTTCGCCGCCGAGAGACGCACCCTGAACCTCCGGACCGTCCTCATCCCCGGCATGGACAGCGCCTTCGTCATCGCGCCCATCGCGGTCCTCCTGTGGGGGGCGTTCCTCATCTCCAACGGGTCCGTCACCATCGGCGCCGTGACCACCGTGGTGCTCTACGCCATGCAGCTCATCGGCCCCGTGTGGGAGCTGATCTTCTGGCTCGACGAGGCCCAGGTCGCCGCCACGTCCCTGGCGCGCATCATCGGCGTCGGCCTCGTCGCCCGCGACCGCGAGGCGGGTGACCGCTCTCCCGACGACGAGCACGTCGTCGCCTCCGAGGTCCGCTACGCCTACCGTCCGGGCCACGACGTCCTCCACGGCATCGACCTCGACCTCGTGGTCGGCGAACGCCTCGCCGTCGTCGGACCCTCCGGGGCCGGGAAGTCGACGCTCGGACGGATGCTCGCGGGCATCCACCCGCCCACCGGCGGGTCCGTGAAGGTCGGCGGGGTGCCGCTCGTCGAGCTCCCCCTCGAGGACCTGCGCCGTCACGTCGCCCTCGTCACCCAGGAGCACCACGTGTTCGTGGGCACCATCGCCGAGAACCTCCGGCTCGCCGACGTCACGGCCGACGACGCCGCCCTCCTCGACGCCCTCGAGGCCGTCGACGCGCGCGGGTGGGTGGAGGACCTCCCGGACGGCCTGCTCACCGAGGTCGGCTCGGGCGGGCACGTCCTCAGCCCCGCCCAGGCGCAGCAGGTCGCGCTCGCGCGCCTGGTGCTCCTCGACCCGCACACGCTCGTGCTCGACGAGGCCACCTCGCTGCTCGACCCCCGGGCCGCACGGCACCTCGAGCGGTCGCTCAACGCGGTCCTCACCGGTCGCACCGTCGTCGCCATCGCCCACCGCCTCCACACGGCGCACGACGCGGACCGCGTCGCCGTCGTCGACGGCGGGCGCATCGCCGAGATCGGGTCGCACGACGAGCTCGTCGCTGCCGAGGGCGACTACGCGCGGCTGTGGCACTCCTGGCAACAAGCTTGAACCTTCAGGTGCTTCCCAGGGTCGCCTGTCCTAATGGGCTGCTCACGTCCCAGCAGCCCCGGAGGAAGACATGCCCAGAAAGCTCCTGATCGCCGTCGCCGGCGTCGTCACCGTCGTGCTCCTCGTCGTGGTCGGCACCGCCGTGTACGTCTCCGTGCAGAACGACAAGGCCCCCGAGGAGCTCGCGCTCTCGGACACCGAGGACGCCACGGACGGCACTGCGACCCTCACCGAGGACGACCTCGCCGGCGAGTGGCAGGTGTCCGACGGCTCCGAGGCCGGGTACCGCGTCGAGGAGGTCCTCAACGGCCAGGACGTCACCGTCGTGGGACGCACATCCGACGTCGACGGTACGTTCACGGTGGAGGGCACCGAGCTCACGGCGGCGGACGTCGAGGTGAGCATGACCACCATCACCTCCGACTCGGGCAACCGCGACGGCCAGTTCCTCGACATCCTCCGCACCGAGGAGCACCCCACCGCCACCTTCACCCTCACCGAGCCCGTGGACGTCGCGGACGTCGTCGACGGCACGGTCTCCGTCCAGGCCGCCGGCGAGATGACCATCGCGGGCCAGACCCAGGAGGTCGTGGTCGACCTCCAGGCGCAGGCCACGGCGGACGGGGTCGAGGTCAGCGGCACCCTGCCCGTCGCCTTCTCCGACTACGGGATCGACGCCCCCGACCTCGGCTTCGTCAAGGTCGAGGACACCGGGACCGTCGAGATGCTGCTCACCCTCTCGAAGTAGGTCCCCGCACGACCCGTCAGCCGCGGTGGGCCACGTCGCCCACCGCGGCGAACGGGTCCTCGTCCACCGTGGCCACCCCGCCCCGCGCCTCGTCGCGCACGAGGCGCGCCCAGAGCAGGACGGCGAACGCACCGAAGATCCACCACTGCAGGGCGTAGAAGAGGTTCCGGAGGCCGATGCCCTCCCCACCCTCGATGGTGGGCCGGGGCAGGAGCGCCACACCGTCCTGCGCCGGGTCCGACGTCGAGACGACGAGGTAGCCGCCGTAGATGGGTCCGCCCCACGCGTTGGCGAGGACCGCGGAGCTGATGGCGTCCGTGCTCCCCCCGGCGGGGTCGTCGCCGCCGGCCGCCTCCGACGCCTGGACGTACCCCGTGACACGGACCGTCCCGTCCGGGGGCGCCAGGGTCCCGACGCCCCCGGCCCCACCGTCGACCAGGAGCGCGTCGCCCGTCGCGTCGTCCACCCAGCCGCGCACCACCGGCACGACCGGTGGACCCGACAGGCCCGCCCACGACGCACCGCGCGTGCCGTCGTCGCTCACCCGCAGCGGTGTGAGGACGAGGTACCCGGTCTCGCCGTCGAGCGCACGCCCCGCGACGAGGAGCTGCTGCGACCCGTCGTACTCCCCCTCGACCCAGGCCAGCCGACCGACGAGGTCCCCGGGGAACGTCGACTGCGGCGGGAGCAGCACACCCAGGCCCTCCGGCCCGGCCGCGAGCCTCTCCGCGGCTGCCTGCCGCTCCTGCAGCTCCCCCCGCTCGTGCGCCCGGTCGAGCTGCCACACCCCGAGGCGGGCGCAGACCGCCGCCGCGAGGAGGAAGAGCAGCAGCAGGCCGATCATCCGGGGTTGCCGGGCGACGGAGAGGACCGAGGTCCTCGTGACGGTCGGGGATGGCTCGGCAGGGTCCTCTGGCACCCGCCCAGGCTACCTCCGGGCCGCGTCCCGACCGTGCCGTCCCGTCGACCCGCACCCTGCGCTGCCGCGCCCCGCTCTCCCGTACGCGGAGACCGGTGAGTTTGATCACGCACGCCCTCCCGAGGCACGGATCCGCACGGCCGCGCGTAGCACCCGTGGCGGGCGTCACCCGGCACCAAAGACCTAGTGCGCAGAGCCACCGGATACGGTTACATGAAAGCGTCAACAACCTCGCCGGTAGGGAGATCTCCATGAGCACCACCGCAGCAGCTGACGCTACGACCGCCTGGGCCGCACGCGCCTCCGAGACCGTGAGCGACGACACCCTGCGGAGGGTGGACGCCTGGTGGAGGGCCGCGAACTACCTGTCCGTCGGGCAGATCTACCTCCTGGCCAACCCGCTCCTGCGCACGGAGCTCACGCGCGACGACGTCAAGCCCCGCCTCCTCGGCCACTGGGGCACCACGCCCGGGCTGAACTTCCTCTACGCCCACCTCAACCGGGTCATCCGCGAGCGCTCCGTGTCGAGCATGTACATCACGGGCCCCGGCCACGGTGGCCCGGGCCTCGTGGCGAACTCCTACCTCGAGGGCACGTACACCGAGACGTACCCGGACATCACGCAGGACGAGGAGGGCATGCGCCGCCTCTTCCGCCAGTTCTCCTTCCCCGGGGGCATCCCGAGCCACGTCGCGCCGGAGACGCCGGGGTCCATCCACGAGGGCGGCGAGCTCGGTTACGCGCTCTCCCACGCCTACGGCGCGGCCTTCGACAACCCGGACCTCCTCGTCGCGGCCGTCGTCGGTGACGGCGAGGCCGAGACCGGCCCCCTGGCCACGAGCTGGCACTCGAACAAGTTCGTCAACCCCGCCAAGGACGGCGTGGTCCTGCCGATCCTCCACCTCAACGGGTACAAGATCGCCAACCCGACCGTCCTCGCCCGCATCTCGGACGACGAGCTCGAGTCGCTCATGGTCGGCTACGGGCACAAGCCGTTCGTCTTCGAGGGGGGCTTCGACGGCGAGGACCACCACGAGGTCCACGCCCGGTTCGCGGCGCTCCTCGACGACGTCATGGACGAGATCGCGGCCATCAAGGCCCGTGCCGCCGAGGGCGACGAGACGCGCCCCATGTGGCCGATGATCGTGTTCCGCACCCCCAAGGGCTGGACCTGCCCGCCGGAGATCGACGGGAAGAAGACCGAGGACTCGTGGCGCGCGCACCAGGTCCCCCTCGCGAGCGCGCGTGACACCCCCGAGCACCTCGAGGTCCTCAAGGGGTGGCTCGAGTCGTACCACGCCGACGAGCTCTTCGACGAGACCGGGCGTCTCGTCGACGACGTCGCGGCACTCGCCCCCGAGGGCGAGCTGCGGATGAGCGGCAACCCGCACACCAACGGCGGTCTGCTCATGAAGGACCTGCGGCTGCCGAACTTCCGCGACTACGCGGTCGACGTGCCCACGCCGGCCGGGTCCATCAGCGAGGCCACCCGGGTGCTCGGAGAGTGGCTCACCGACGTCGTGCGCCTCAACCCGGACAACTTCCGGATCTTCGGCCCGGACGAGACCGCGTCGAACCGCCTGCAGTCCGTGTACGACGCGACGGACAAGATGTGGAACGCGGACTTCGAGGAGTCCGACATGAACGAGCACCTCGCTCGCGCCGGGCGCGTCGTCGAGATGCTCTCGGAGCACCAGTGCCAGGGCTGGCTCGAGGGGTACCTCCTCACGGGGCGCCACGGCATGTTCAACTGCTACGAGGCGTTCATCCACATCATCGACTCGATGTTCAACCAGCACGCCAAGTGGCTCAAGGTGACGCAGGAGATCCCGTGGCGCCGGCCCGTCCCGTCGCTGAACTACCTCCTCTCCAGCCACGTGTGGCGCCAGGACCATAACGGGTTCTCCCACCAGGACCCGGGGTTCATCGACCACGTGGTGAACAAGAAGGCCGAGGTCGTGCGGGTGTACCTGCCGCCGGACGCCAACACCCTCCTGAGCACCTACGACCACTGCCTGCGCAGCCGCAACTACGTGAACGTCGTGGTGTCCGGCAAGCAGCCCGCCCCGAACTTCCTCACGATGGACGAGGCCGTGGCGCACTGCACGCGCGGGCTGGGCATCTGGGAGTGGGCCGGCACCGAGGTCCGCGGGGAGGACCCGGACGTGGTCCTGGGCTGCGCGGGGGACGTCCCCACGCTCGAGGTCCTCGCCGCGGCAGACCTGCTGCGCAAGCACCTCCCGGACCTCAAGGTCCGCGTGGTGAACGTCGTCGACCTCATGCGGCTCCAGGACGCCAAGGAGCACCCGCACGGGCTGAGCGACCGCGACTTCGACACGCTCTTCACCACGGACAAGCCCGTGGTGTTCGCCTACCACGGGTACCCGTGGCTCATCCACCGCCTCACCTACCGCCGTGCGGGGCACTCGAACATCCACGTGCGCGGCTACAAGGAGGAGGGCACCACGACGACGCCCTTCGACATGGTGATGCTCAACGACCTCGACCGGTACCACCTGGTCATCGACGTCATCGACCAGGTGCCCCACCTGCGCAGCAGGGCTGCGGGTCTGCGCCAGGAGATGGAGGACGCCCGGCTCCGGGCCCGCCAGTACACGCGGGACCACGGGGAGGACATCCTCGAGGTGCGCGACTGGGTGTGGCCGGACGCGGGCGAGACCGCGACCGAGGTCGGCGGTCCGCAGGCCAACACGCAATTCACCGGAGGAGACAACGAGTGAGCCCCGCTCGCAGCATCTACATCACGTCCCCGGAGGGGGAGACCGGCAAGTCGACGATCGCGCTCGGCGTGCTCGACCTCCTCGCCCGGCGCGTCCAGCGCGTGGGTGTGTTCCGTCCGGTCACCCGGACGGGGCACACCCCCAGCTCGACGACCGCCGAGGGGGCGGACGCCCGGGACTACGTCGTCGAGCTCCTCCTCGCCCACGACGGCGTCGACCTCACGTACGAGCAGTGCGTGGGCGTGACCTACGACGACGTGCACGAGGACCCCGAGGCGGCGCTCGGCAAGATCGTCGCGAAGTACCACGAGGTCGAGCAGCAGTGCGACGTCGTGGTCATCGTCGGGACGGACTACACGGATGTCGCCGGACCGACCGAGCTCGCGTACAATGCGCGCATCGCGGCGAACCTCGGCGCCCCCGTGCTGCTCGTCCTGTCCGGCAACCGCCGCTCCCCCGCGGGCATCCGTCAGATGTGCGAGGTCGCGGTCTCCGAGCTCGAGGCGAACCACGCACAGGTCATCGGTGTCGTCGCGAACCGGTGCCTGCCGACGGACCTCGACGCGATCCGCTCCGAGTTCGCCGCCGCGGACTCGCTGCCGGTGTGGACCGTCCCCGAGGACCCGTTCCTCATGACGCCCACGGTGAGCCAGCTCATGGCCGCGGTCGAGGGGCGCCTGGAGGTCGGCGACGAGGAGCTCCTGGGCCGCGAGGTCCTCGACGTCCTCGTCGGCGCCATGACCTTCGAGCACCTCCTCGACCGGCTCACCGACGGCGCCGTCGTCATCACGCCCGGCGACCGCACAGACATCCTCCTCGGCCTGCTCACCTCGCAGACCGCGAAGAACTTCCCGTCGCTCGCGGCCATCATCCTCAACGGCGGCTTCTACCCGCCCGAGTCCGTGGCCCGGCTCATCGCCGACCTCGCACCGAGCGTCCCCGTGATCCGCACCGACCTCGGGACGTTCCGCTCGGCCAGCGCCGCGGCGTCCGCCCGGGGGCGGGTGACCAAGGACTCCCAGCGCAAGGTCGACACCGCCCTCGCCCTGTTCGAGCAGAACGTCGACGGCACGGCGCTCCTCGCGAGCCTCGACGTCGAACGTCCCGAGGTCGTCACCCCGCTCATGTTCGAGTACGAGCTGCTCGGGCGCGCCCGCGCGGACCGCAAGCACATCGTCCTCCCGGAGGGGACGGACGACCGCATCCTGCGCGCCGCGTCGACCCTCCTCCAGCGCCAGGTCGCCGACCTGACCATCCTCGGCGACGAGGAGTCGATCCGAGCCCGTTCCGTCGAGCTCGGCCTCGACATCTCGGACGCGAAGGTCGTCGACCCCCACAGCGGGGAGCTCCACGAGCGCTTCGCGGAGGAGTACACGAAGCTCCGGGCCCACAAGGGCATGACCGTGGACCGAGCGCGGGAGATCGTCTCCTCGGTGTCGTACTTCGGCACCATGATGGTGCGCCTCGGGCTCGCGGACGGCATGGTGTCCGGCGCCGCGCACACGACAGCGCACACCATCAAGCCGTCGTTCGAGATCATCAAGACGGTCCCGGGCGTCTCGGTCGTCTCCTCGGTGTTCCTCATGTGCCTCGAGGACCGTGTGCTCGTCTACGGCGACTGCGCCGTCAACCCCGACCCCACCGCGGAGCAGCTCGCCGACATCGCGATCTCCTCCGCGGCCACCGCCGCCCAGTTCGGGGTGGAGCCGCGCATCGCGATGCTCTCCTACTCCACGGGCGCTTCGGGGACGGGCGCGGACGTGGACAAGGTCCGCGAGGCCACCGCGCTCGTCCGCGAGCGTCGACCCGACCTCTCCGTCGAGGGGCCCATCCAGTACGACGCCGCCGTGGACGCCTCCGTCGCCGCCTCGAAGATGCCCGACTCCCTCGTCGCCGGACGCGCGACGGTGTTCATCTTCCCGGACCTCAACACCGGCAACAACACGTACAAGGCCGTCCAGCGCTCCGCGGGAGCGGTCGCCGTGGGGCCCGTCCTCCAGGGCCTGCGGATGCCCGTGAACGACCTCTCGCGCGGTGCCCTCGTCCAGGACATCGTCAACACCGTGGCCATCACCGCCATCCAGGCGCAGGGGCAGCAGGCCCTCGTCGAGCAGACCGACCCGTCCACCACCACCCAGGCAGGAGCCTCTGCATGAACCCCACGACCGGTGCGGCCACCCCGTCCGCGCACGGCAGCGTCCTCGTCATCAACTCGGGGTCGTCCTCCGTGAAGTACCAGCTGGTCGACCCGGTGGGGGGCGAGGCGATCGCCTCGGGCCTCGTCGAGCGCATCGGCGAGTCCGAGGGCCGCGTGACCCACACCGTCGCCGGAGAGAAGACCCAGCGCACGACGGTGGTCGCCGACCACGGTGCCGCGCTGCGCCTGGCCCTCGACCTCTTCGAGGAGCTCGGCCCGAACCTCGACGAGGCGGGCGTGGTGGCCGTGGGTCACCGCGTGGTCCAGGGCGGCAGCAAGTTCTCCGGTCCCGTCGTCATCGACGACACCGTGGTGCAGGACATCACGGACCTCGTCCCGCTGGCGCCGCTCCACAACCCCGGGCACGTCCGGGGCATCGAGGTCGCCCGCGCGCTCCTGCCGGACGTCCCGCACGTCGCGATCTTCGACACGGCGTTCTTCCAGTCGCTGCCCGCCGCCGCGCACACGTACGCGATCGACGCGGACGTCGCGCGGGAGCACGGGATCCGGCGCTACGGGTTCCACGGCACGAGCCACCAGTTCGTGTCGCAGGAGGTCGCCCGCGTCCTCGGACGCCGCGTCGAGGACCTCAACCAGATCGTCCTGCACCTCGGGAACGGGGCGTCGGTCTCCGCGGTCCGCGGTGGCGTGGCCGTCGAGACCTCGATGGGCCTCACCCCCCTCGAGGGCCTGGTCATGGGGACGCGCTCCGGGGACATCGACCCGGCGATCGTGTTCCACCTGCACCGCAACGCCGGCATGTCGATCGACGAGATCGACGACCTCCTCAACAAGCGGTCCGGAATCAAGGGGCTCGCGGGGGACAACGACTTCCGCGTCCTCCACGACCTGGTCGCCCAGGGCCACGAGGGCGCCCGCCTGGCGCTGGACGTCTACGTCCACCGCCTGCGGAAGTACATCGGCGCCTACCACGCCGTCCTCGGGCGCGTGGACGTCATCACCTTCACGGCGGGCGTCGGGGAGAACGACGAGATCGTGCGCGCGCTCACGACGGCCGACCTCGAGAGCATGGGCATCGCGGTGGACGCCGCCCTCAACGACGAGCGCTCCCGCGAGGCGCGGGTCATCTCCCCGGGGTGGACCTCGACGCTCGTCATGGTGGTGCCGACCAACGAGGAGCTCGCCATCGCCCGGCAGTGCGTCGACCTCGTCGCGGGTGGCGCGGTCGCGAGCTGACCTACCTGCGTCCGCGGGCGTCTGCTCCACGGAGGCGACGAGGGCGGCGCACGAGAACAGGGAGAACGGAGAAGGGGCGGGGCGACCCCCGCCCCGCCCCGCGCCCGTCCCACCCGCGGGGGGGGGCCCCCTACCCGGGGCACCCGGGCGCCGGCCCGGCCCCACCCCCCCCCCCCCCTTCTCCGTTCCCACGGGCGCCCTCCCCCGGGCGCGCCCCGTCAGAGGCCGAGGACCGTCGCGACCTCGGGTCGCAGCGCGCGGCAGGCCGCCGCGTAGGCCTCGGGCGCGGACGACGCGGCGAGCGCGGCGAGCGCTACGTCCGCCGCCTGCGCAGCGGTGTGCTGCGCGAGCGCATACCGGACGAGCGGCACCGCACCTGCGGACATCGACAGCGAGGTGACGCCGAGCCCTGCGAGAACGACCGCCATGACGGGGTCCGCGGCGGACTCGCCGCACACGCCCGCCGGCTTGCCGGCTGCGGCCCCTGCGCGCGCCGTGGCGGCGACGAGGTCGAGGACGGCGGGCTGCCAGCGGTCGAGGAGGTCGGACAGCTCGCCCCGGAGGCGGTCGGTCGCCATGACGTACTGGGCGAGGTCGTTGGTGCCCATGGAGACGAAGTCGACCTCGGCGAGGATCGCCTCGGCGCGCAGAGCGGCTGCGGGGACCTCGACCATGACGCCCACGGTGGTGAGACCGTGCCGGCGTGCGGCGGCGGCGAAGTCCCGGGCCTCGACCGGCGTCGAGACCATGGGGGCCATGACCCACGGGTGCTCCCCCGTCGCGGCCTGCGCGTCCGCGAGTGCGGCGAGCTGCGTGTCGAGGAGCTCGGGGACGGTCCGCACGAGCCGGTAGCCGCGCACGCCGAGCGCGGGGTTCTCCTCGTCGGGCTGCGTCGCGAACGCGAGGGGCTTGTCCGCACCGGCGTCGAGCGTGCGGACCACGACCTTCCGGCCGGCGAAGCTGCGCAGCACCTCGGCGTAGACCTCGGCCTGCTCCTCGCGGGTCGGGGCGGTGGCACGATCGAGGAAGAGCACCTCCGTGCGGAAGAGCCCGACGCCCTCGACCGCGCTCCCGGCACCGGCGCGAGCGGCGTCGGCCGCGGTGCCGATGTTGGCGAGCAGCGCGACGGGCACACCGTCGGCCGTCCGGCCGGGAGAGGTGTCCTCGGCGAGCGTCCGGGCCACACGGTCGCGCTCGGCGAAGCCGTGGGCGACGTCCTCCGACGGGTCGACCTCGACGGTCCCTGCCGCGGCGTCGACGGCCACGACGGTGCCCTCGGCGAGGTCGAGCGCACCGGCCACGCCGACGACGCACGGGATGGCGCGCTGCGCGGCGATGATCGCCGTGTGGCTGGTGGTGCCCCCGAGCTCGGTGACGATGGCCACGACGTGGCGGAGGTCGAGCGCGGCCGTGTCGGCGGGTGCGAGGTCCTCGGCGACGATCACGGACGGGCCGGTGAGCTCCGGGACCCCTGGGGCGGGGACGCCGAGGAGCTCGGCGGCCACCCGGTCGCGGACGCTGCGCAGGTCGGTGACGCGCTCGGCGAGCATCCCCCCGGCCTTGGTGAACATGTCGACGAAGCCGCCGACGACGGCGTCGAGCGCAGCGACGGGCGGTTCTCCGCCCTCGATCCGGGCGACGGTCTGCTTGCGCAGGGCCCGGTCCTGGGCCATCTGCGCGGTCGCCTGCAGGACGGCGACCGCGGGCCCTTCGGACGTCTCGGCCTGGCGCCGGAGGCCGGCCGCCACCGCGTCGAACGCGGCGACGGTCCGCTCGGCGGCCTCGGCGGGGTCCGCCGGGGCCTCCTCGCGCTCGGGCGCGACGGGCGCCGGGGCGACCCGGACGACGGGGCCGATGGCGGCGCCGCGGCCGACGCCGGAACCGTGGAGCATCACGGCTCCTCGTCGAGGTCCGTGGCGAGGAGCGCCGCGAGCTCGTCGAGGACGCGGTCCGCGTCGGGCCCGTCGGCGGAGAGCGTGACCTCCTGGCCGTGCGGGACGCCCAGGGACATGACGAGCAGGATGCTCGCCGCGTCCACGGCATCGTCCCCGTCCGTCGCGATGGTCACGTCGACGCCGCTGTCTGCGGCGGCCTGCGTGAAGATGGAGGCGGGGCGGGCGTGGAGGCCGGAGCGGGAGGCCACGGCCACGGTGCGTGTGGGCATGTTCGGTCCTTCCAGGGTCGCGGTCAGCCCGCGACGGCGGTGGTGGTGGTGGTGGGGGTCTGGTCGGCGGCTGCCGCGTCCGCGGCGCGCTCCGCGTCGACCGCGGAGTTGGAGCCGATGCTCTTGAGGCCGATGACGACGGCGGCGGTGACGACCGTGCCGATGATCACGGCGAGGACGAAGAGGACGGGGTTCCCGATCAACGGTGCCACCCAGATCCCGCCGTGGGGGGCACGGAGCGTCGAGTCGAAGGCCATGACGAGACCGCCGGTGACCGCTGAGCCGACCATGGAGGCGGGCAGCACCCGCAGCGGGTCGACGGCGGCGAACGGGATGGCACCCTCGGAGATGAAGGACGCCCCGAGGAGCCAGGCGGCCTTGCCGTTCTCCCGCTCGGCGCGCGTGAAGAGCTTGCTGCGGACCACGGTGGCGAGGGCCATCGCGAGCGGCGCGACCATGCCGGCCGCCATGACGGCCGCCATGATGCGGTACTGCGTCGCGTCGGACGCCAGGCCCTCGGTCGCGAGTCCGGTCACCGCGAAGGTGTAGGCGACCTTGTTCACGGGCCCACCGAGGTCGAAGCCCATCATGAGGCCGAGGAGCGCTCCGAGCAGGACGAGGTTGGAACCGGAGAGCGAGCTCAGCCAGTCGGTGAGCCCGTCCATGAGGGCCGCGAGCGGCCGGCCGAGCACCACGAACATGAGGAGCCCGGTGACGAACGTCGACAGGAGGGGGATGACGACCACCGGCATGATGCCGCGCACGCCGCGCGGCACCTTCCACCGGCTGATCCACAGGGCCAGCAGACCACCGATGAACCCGGCGACGAGACCGCCGAGGAACCCGGCGCCCACGGTCACCGCGATGGCACCGCCGACGAAGCCGGGCACGAGGCCGGGGCGGTCGGCGATCGCGTAGGCGATGAACCCGGCGAGCACGGCGACGAGGAAGCCGAAGGCGACCCCGCCGATGGCGAGGAGGAGGACCGACCAGTGCTGGAGGGACGTGAGGTCGAAGCCCTCGATGATGGTCTCGACCGGGACCTTCGTGACCTCGACGGCGCCCTCCTCGTCCCAGGCGACCTGGGCGAGCATGAAGCTCAGGGCGATGAGGATCCCGCCGGCGGCGACGAACGGGATCATGTAGGAGATCCCGGTCATGAGCCACTGCCGCACGCGGTTCCCGACGCTCGCGTTCGCGTCGACCTTCGTGGCGGGCCCGGCGGGCGCCTGCGACGCCGTGGCCGCGGCCGTGGCCGCGGCACCTGCGGGGACGCCCGCCTCCACCGCAGCGACGGCCTGGGCGATGACGCCCGGCGCGTCGTGCACGGCCTTCTTCACGCCGACGTCGACGGTGGGCTTGCCGCTGAAGCGGGACTTGTCCTTGACCTCGAGGTCCGCGGCGAAGATCACGCCGTCCGCGTCGGCGATGGCCTGGGGGTCGATGGTGTCCGCCCCTGCGGAGCCCTGGGTCTCGACGGTGACCTCGTGCCCGGCGGCGCGACCTGCCTGCTCGAGGGCCTCGGCGGCCATGTACGTGTGCGCGATGCCCGTGGGGCACGACGTGACGGCGACGAACTTCATCGTGGAGCCACCTCCCTGGTGACGATCTCGGCGACGGTGGTCGCGTCGGGTGCGGTGCGCAGCGAGTCACGGAACGACTCGTGCACGAGGCGCCGCGCGAGCGACGCGAGGATCTTCAGGTGGTCGCTGTCGCCCTCGGTGGGCGCGGCGATGAGGAAGACGAGGGTCGCGTCACCGTCGGGAGCGCCGAAGTCGACGCCTGCGGGGACACGACCGACCGCGAGGGACGGCACGGTGACGTGCGCGGAACGGGCGTGCGGGAGCCCCACGCCGCCGGGCATGCCCGTGGCCATCTGAGCCTCTCGGGCACGGACGTCGGCGTGGAAGCCGTCGGCGTCGGTGATCCGCCCCTCGGCGAGGAGGAGGTCGATGAGGCTGCGGGTGACCGCGTCACGGTCTCCCCCGGCGAGGTCGAGGGCCACGAGACCCGGGGTGATCAGGGGTGCGCTGGGTGCGGGGTTGCTCACGTCACAGCTCCTTCAGTGCGAGGCGGCGGGATGGGTCGGGGACGAGCTGCACGTCCGTGACGTCGACGTCGTCGGGCGTGGGTACTGCGGAGCCGGGGAGCAGGACGGCAGCCCTGCCCCAGGCGACGGCGACCCGGAGTGCGTCCGGGAGCCGTGCGGTGATGTCCTCCTGGGAGGAGGAGGCGTCCTGGTCGAGGACGCTGAGGAAGCCGGCGAGCGTCGTGTCGCCTGCGCCCACGGTGGACAGCGGCACGAGGGGCGTCCCGCCCGCCCAGAGCACGCTGTCGGCAGTGACGAGGAGCGCGCCGTGTGCGCCGAGCGAGACGAGCACCGCGTCGGTGCCGGCCGAGATGATCTCGCGTGCGGCGTCGGTCACGTCGCCCACGGTCCTGAGCTCCCTGCCGACGAGCTCGGCGAGCTCGTCGTCGTTGGGCTTCACGAGAGCGAGCCCTCCGGCCTCGACGGCCTCCCGGAAGGGTGCGCCGGACGAGTCGACGACGGTCCGCGCCCCGTGCTCCGCGGCGACGCGCGCGACACGGACGTAGAGGTCGTCACCCGCACCGGTGGGAAGGCTCCCGGCCGCCACCACGACGGGGCGGTCGCCGGCGCTGCGCGCAGCGACGATCTCTGCGGCGAGCGCGTCGAGGAGCGCGGTGACGACAGCGGGGTCGAGGGGCTCGCCGGGGGCGTTGATCTTGGTGGTGGCGCCGAGCGCGTCGACGACCGCGATGTTGCTGCGGGTCGCCGTGCCCGCGGGGACGGGTCGCACCGCGACCCCGACGGCCTCGAGGTCGGAGACGAGGCGCACCCCGTCGGTGCCGCCCGCCGGGAAGATCGCGACGGAGCGTGCCCCGCCGGCAGCCAAGGCCCGCGTGACGTTGATGCCCTTGCCACCGGCGTCGACGTGCGTGGTCACCGCGCGGTTGACCTCGCCCGCGACGAGCGTGGGGACCTCGTAGGTGCGGTCGAGACTGGGGTTGGGAGTGAGGGTGATGATCATGCGCGTACCACCGCCACGCCGGCGTCCTCGAGCTCGGCGACGAGCCCACCGTCGGTCCCGGGGTCGGTGACGAGCACGTCGACCTCGTCGATGCCGACGACGCGGGCGAAGTCCGACCGGCCGATCTTCGTGTGGTCGGCGAGGACCACGACACGTCGCGCCGCGTGGGCGAGCGCCCGCTTCACGGCGGCCTCACCGAGGTCGGGGGTCGTCAGCCCACGGTCCGGGGTGAGCCCGTTGGCGCCGAGGAACACGACGTCGGCCTGGATGTCCGCGAGAGCGCGCTCGGCCCAGGGGCCGACGGCCGCGAGGGTGCGTCCGCGGATGGTGCCGCCCACCAGGTGGAGGGTGATGTTGGGTCGCGCGGCGAGGACGGCCGCGACGGGCAGGGAGTTCGTGACGACGGTGAGCTCGCGGTCGGTGGGGAGCTGCTCCGCGAGCCGCACCGTGGTGGTGCCGGCGTCGAGGACGACGGTCCCGGCGTCGGGCACCTCCGCGAGGGCGGCCTTCGCGATGAGGGTCTTCTCGGCCGCGAGGTGGGACTCCCGGTCGGCGACCCCGGGCTCGAACCCGAGCCGCTCGACGGGGATGGCCCCGCCGTGGACGCGGCGCACGAGGCCCTGGCGCTCGAGGACGGAGAGATCGCGGCGGACGGTCTCCGGAGTGACGTCGAGCGTCTGGGCGAGGGTGGAGACGTCGACCCGGCCCGCGGCACGCGCGAGCCCGAGGATCTCCTGGTGGCGTTCTGGTGCGTACACATCAACCCCATCGTCGATCCGCGCCCTGTCACGCGGATGTCTGTGTGGACTTGTCTACGCCCGTTTCTCTGTGTTTTCAAGCGCGGACGAGCGAATGAGGAACAAAAGAGCCCGGTTTAGAGTGGTATGCACCGAAGTTCAGAACGTAGGACCCACCGACCCGGGGCAGGTCGGGCAGGATCGGGCATGCCTGGAGACGACTGCGCCCCCGTCCCGGGTGGGACGAGGGCGGAAGATCGCAGGCGGGTGGGCGCCTCAGGACGGCTGGTCGACCCGCCGTCCCAGCACGGCGCATCCGGCATCCGTGTAGCCGAGCGCGGCGTAGAAGCCCGCGACGCCCTCGTTCGTCGACCGGACCATGAGCTGGATCTTCACCGCGCCCTGCGCGACGAGCCATGCCTCCGCGGCGACGACCAGGCTCCTGCCGATCCCGGTCCCCTGACGCGAGGGGTCGACGGCGACGTAGTAGAGCCAGCCCCGGTGCCCGTCGTACCCGGCCATCACCGTGCCGACGGCGGGCCCTCGGCCGCCGTCCGCCGCGGCGCCCGCCTCCTCGCGCGCGACGAGGACCGTCGCCGTCTCCGTCGTGCGGGCTGCGGCGAGGTCCGCGCGCGCGTCGTTCCACGGTCGCGTGAGACCGCAGGAGTCCCAGAGGTCGAGGACCTGCTCGACGTCCGCGTCCTCGATCTCGGCGATCCGCACGGTCATCGTGGCTGGTAGGGCGAGATCACGACCTCGACCCGCTGGAACTCCTTGAGGTCGGAGTACCCCGTGGTCGCCATCGCACGGCGCAGCGCCCCGACGAGGTTGAGGGTGCCGTCCGCCTGGCGGCCCGGGCCGAAGAGGATCTCCTCGAGCGACCCGGCCGTCCCGACGTGCACGCGCTCGCCGCGGGGCAGCTGCGGGTGGTGGGCCTCCGAGCCCCAGTGCCACCCGTTGCCGGGCGCCTCGGCGGCACGGGCGAGCGCCGCGCCCACCATGACCGCGTCGGCCCCGCACGCCACGGCCTTGACGAGGTCACCCGCTCGGCCCACACCACCGTCGGCGATGACGTGGACGTACCGACCGCCCGACTCGTCGAGGTAGTCCCGCCGCGCGGCGGCGACGTCCGCGACGGCCGTCGCCATGGGTGCGTGGATGCCGAGGGAGACGCGCGTCGTGTGCGCCGCTCCCCCGCCGAAGCCGACGAGCACGCCGGCGGCTCCCGTCCGCATGAGGTGCAGCGCGGCCGTGTACGTGGACGCACCACCGACGACGACGGGCACGTCGAGCTCGTAGATGAAGCGCTTGAGGTTGAGCGGCTCCGCGTTCCCCGACACGTGCTCGGCGGAGACGGTGGTCCCCCGGATGACGAAGAGGTCGACCCCGGCGTCGACGACGGTCCGGTAGAACTCCTGGGTGCGCTGGGGGGAGAGCGCACCGGCGACCGTGACGCCCGCGGCACGGATCTCCTTCAGGCGCTCGGTGATGAGCTCCGCCCGCACGGGCGCGGAGTAGATCTCCTGCATGCGCCGCGTCGCGTGCTCCGCGTCCAGGCCGGCGATCTCCTCGAGCATGGGCGTCGGGTCCTCGTACCGGGTCCACAGACCCTCGAGGTCGAGGACCCCGAGGCCCCCGTGCCTGCCCAGCGCCACGGCCGTCGCCGGGCTCATCACGGAGTCCATGGGGGCGGCGAGGATCGGCAGACCGAAGTGGTACGCGTCGATCTGCCAGTCGACGGAGACGTCCTCCGGGTCACGGGTGCGGCGCGACGGCACCACCGCGATGTCGTCGAAGGAATAGGCGCGCCGTCCGCGCTTGCCCCGGCCGATCTCGATCTCGTTGCTCACCGGACAAGGTTACCGTCCGGCGCCGCCTCCCCCGCCCGTGCGTGTCGGTGGCGGCTGCGATGCTCTGGCCAGGAAGAACCTCGCACGGACCGACGAGCACGCAGACCGTCACGCAGACGAGCACGCACAGGGAGAGCCAGATGACGTGGACCGCAGGACCCCTCCTCGGGTTCGACACCGAGACCACCGGTGTCGACGTCCGGAACGACCGGATCGTCACCGCCGCGCTGGTGCGCCGTGACGCGGGAGGGACCCAGGTGCGGTCCTGGCTGATCGACCCCGGGGTCGACATCCCCGAGGAGGCGGCAGCGATCCACGGCATCACGACCGAGCACGCGCGTACCCACGGTGAGTCCCCCGGGACAGCTCTCGACGCGATCGCGGACCAGCTCGCACAGGCGCTGAACGACGGCGTGCCCGTCGTCGCGTTCAACGCGACGTTCGACCTGTGCATCCTCGACGCCGAGCTCGCCCGCCACGGCCTGAGCTCGATGGCGGACAGGCTGGGCCGCGACGTGAGCCCCGTGATCGACCCCCTCGTCCTCGACCGGGCCGTGGACCGGTACCGACGGGGCAAGCGCAAGCTCGTGGACCTCTGCGGCGTCTACGGGGTCGCGGACACCGACAACCTCCACACAGCGGACGTCGACGTCGTGGCGACGCTCGACGTCCTCGACGCCATGGCGCGGCGCCACCCCGACCTCGCCGAGCTCGAGCTCACGGCCCTCCACGCCTACCAGGTCGCGGAGCACCGCCGGTGGGCCGAGAGCTTCAACTCGTGGCGCGAGCGCCAGGGCCTTGCCGGACCCGGTGCGGGGCTCACGTGGCTGCGCGAGCACCACCAGGTGCCTCAGCCAGCGTCCGTCGACTGACGAACCGCCGCCGCTCTCCCGTGATCGGGTCGTCGAGCTCGACCGACCTCGCGAGCAGCTGGAGCGGCGCCGAGTAGTCGTCGGGTGCGACGTCGTAGAACGTCGGGTAGAAGTTGTCGTTGACGATCGGCACCCCGAGCGACGCCATGTGCAGCCTCAGCTGATGGGTCTTCCCGGTGCGGGGGCGGAGCCGGTAGAGCCCCCGCGGGGCTTCGCCCGACCGGTCGGCCCCCGCCCGCCCACCACGCGGCACCGGACCGACGAGCTCGACGAGACTCTCGCTGTTGGGCTCCCCGGGCACCTCCTCGGCGGGGAGCGTCCCGTGACGTTTGACGATCCGGCTGCGGACCGTGCACGGAAGCTCGAGGTCCTCGCGCAGCGGAGCCACGGCCTCGTACGTCTTGGTGACGCGTCGCTCCGCGAAGAGCCGCTGGTAGGCGCCCCGTCGCTCGCGGCGCGTCGTGAGCACGAGGACACCCGCGGTGATCCGGTCGAGCCGGTGCGCAGGGCTGATCTCGGGGAGCCCGAGCTCCCGACGCAGGCGGACCACGACGGACTCCACGACGTACGCCCCGCGGGGCGTGCTCGCGAGGAAGTGCGGCTTGTCGACGACGAGGAGGTCGTCGTCGTGGTGCAGGACGTCGATCTCGAACGGGACGCGCGGTTCGTCAGGGGCGTCCCGGTACAGGTAGACGAGGGCACCGGGCACGAAGACCGATCCCTCGTGGAAGGGGCGCCCGATCTCGTCGACCACCTCCCTGGCCGCGACCTTCTCCCGCAGGCGGGTCTCGTCGTGGGGGAAGCGCGCCCCTAGTTAGTCGCCCACCGCCGCCCACCCCCCGGCTCCCGCTGGTGCGGCCGCCGGGACCAGGGGCATCTGGAGCCGGACGGGGTTGAGCCCGTCCCGCACGGGCAGCGGCGCGGAGCGAGCCACCGCCCGGCTCAGCGCCCGCTGTAGTTGGGCGCCTCGACGGTCATCTGGATGTCGTGCGGGTGCGACTCCTTGAGCCCTGCCGGGGTGATGCGGACGAACCGTCCACGCTCCTGGAGCTGCGGGACGGTGTGCGCCCCGACGTAGAACATCGACTGGTGCAGCCCACCCACGAGCTGGTGGGCGACAGCGCCCAGAGGTCCGCGGTAGGGCACCTGACCCTCGATGCCCTCGGGGACGATCTTGTCGTCGCTGGACACGTCGGCCTGGAAGTACCGGTCCTTCGAGTAGGAGGCCTTCTTCCCGCGGGACGCCATAGCTCCGATGGACCCCATGCCCCGGTAGTGCTTGAACTGCTTGCCGTTGACGAACACGAGGTCCCCAGGGCTCTCGTCGCACCCGGCGAGGAGCGACCCGAGCATGACGGTGTCCGCGCCCGCGACCAGCGCCTTGGCGATGTCCCCGGAGTGCTGGAGACCTCCGTCACCGATGACCGGGACGCCGGCGGGGCGGCACGCGAGCGACGCCTCGTAGATGGCGGTGACCTGCGGGACGCCGACCCCGGCGACCACGCGCGTGGTGCAGATGGACCCCGGGCCCACGCCGACCTTCACGGCGTCCGCACCGGCGTCGACGAGCGCCTGAGCGCCCGCTCGCGTGGCGACGTTGCCGCCGATGATCTGCACGGCGGAGAACGCCGGGTCCGCCTTGAGCCGACGGATCATGTCGAGCAGCAGACGGGCGTGACCGTTGGCCGTGTCCGCGACCAGCACGTCCACACCGGCCTCGGCGAGCGCGGTGGCCCGCTCCCACGCGTCACCGAAGAACCCGATGGCCGCTCCGACCATGAGGCGCCCCTCGGCGTCCTTCGTGGCGTCCGGGTACTGCTCGGACTTCACGAAGTCCTTCACGGTGATGAGCCCGCGGAGCCTGCCCCCGTCGTCGACCAGGGGCAGCTTCTCGATCTTGTTCTTCCCGAGGAGCGCGGCCGCGTCGTCCCGGGTGATGCCGACCGGCCCGGTGATCAGAGGCATCGGCGTCATGACGTCGCGCACCCGCCGTGCGGCGAAGTCCGCGGGTGCCACGAAGCGCAGGTCACGGTTGGTGATGATGCCCAGGAGGATGCCTGCGTCGTCGACGACCGGCAGACCGGAGACCCGGTACTGGCCGCACAGGGCGTCGAGCTCGGCGAGCGTCGCGTCCGGACCGACGGTCACCGGATCGGTGATCATGCCCGACTCGGACCGCTTGACGAGGTCGACCTGCTTCGCCTGGGCCTCGATGGAGAGGTTCCGGTGGAGGATCCCGATCCCGCCCTGCCGCGCCATCGCGACGGCCATGCGGGACTCGGTCACCGTGTCCATCGCGGCGGACAGCAGGGGCACCGCGACGGAGATCTCGCGGGTGAGGCGGGCGGTCGTGTCCACCTCGCTCGGGATGACGTCGGTCTCGTTGGGCAGGAGGAGGACGTCGTCGTACGTGAGGCCGGTGAATCCGAAGGGGTCGTGGGGCTGCGAGGTGCTCGACTCACTCATGGAGGAAGTCTACGCACCGCAGGGCCGCACCCGGACGGCAGATCCGTCCGGGCGCGGGCCGGCGCTCACCGAGCGACGGCGAGGACCTCGTGGAGGAGCCCCTGGAAGCTGCGCACCCGGCTGACGTTCGACGACAGCGGGAGGTCGGCGGCCGCGTCGTCGCTGCTCAGCCCCACGAAGATCGGGAGCTCGGGCTGCGCCTCGTGGAGCGCGTGGACGATCCCCAGCCCAGGCCGGGTGAGCGACGTCACGAGGACGGTCGCGACGGGCCGGACCATCGTCACGAGCTCCATGGACCGGTGCGCGTTGGCCGGCCCGGTGACGATGCGCGCCGTGACGCCCTGCGCGACGAGCGCCGCGGCGAGCGCGTGCATCGCGAGCGGCTGGGCGTCGTCGACGGCCGTGAAGAGCAGCACGATGCGCTTCATCTGGCTGGGGTGCGGGGAGCGCACGCCGGTGTCCTGGACCGACTGCTCCTCGCGCTCGCGGATGAACTCGGCCACCGCACGCAGCGTCGCGGACGCCAGGAGGGCCTCAGGGGCCTCGCCGGGCTTGGCGAGGACCGTGCGGGCCGCCAGCTTGTGGACCGTCGGCTCGACGAGGTCGGTCCACCACGAGGTGGGGTCCTGGTCGGCGTCCAGCGCGAGGAGCCGGTCGCACGCCTCGACGTTCCCGCGGAGCACCGCGTCGACGATGTCCGACGACGTCACCCCGGCGGCGTCGACGGGTGCGGCCAGGCGCAGGGCAGGCCGCACAGGGGCGGTCTCGGCACCGGCGGCCGCGTCGGCGGACCGCAACGGTCGGAGCGTCGCACCGCTTCCGTCCTCTGCCTGGTCCGCGTCGTCGTCGGGTGGTGCCGCGGGGTCGGTGTCCGCCTGCGCGAGCGAGGCGCGCAGCTCGGACTCGAGCTGCTCCCGGTCCGTGGACTCGAGGTCGAGGGCCAGCGCGGACCGTGCGGCGTCCGCGGGCGCGACGCCCTCGAGCGCGAGCCTGCGCATGACCATGAGGCGGGCGACGTCGTCGTCGGAGTATCTGCGGTGGGCCCCTGCCGAGTGGTCCGAGGGACCGAGTCCGTAGCGGCGGTCCCAGGTCCGCAGGGTGGCCGGCGCGACGCCGAGGCGGCGCGCGACGACGGCTACGGCGAGACCGGGAGACGTCGACCCGATTTCGGAGCCGTCGGCGGGCTCGTCGACTGGGCGCACATTCGTCATGCCTTGATTGTGCCGACCCGGCGGACGGAGTGCCACCTGGCCCCCCGTCGGGAGGGCTCCTTCTCCGTGCCGCGAGCAGTTCGACGGTTGTTCAGATAATCGCGGTACGTGCCGGATCGGGAGATCGCACCGTACGAGCTGGAGCGAAGCGATCGGCGGCTTCCGCGAAGAGCCGCGGATTGCTTGACCATTTGACGACTGCCGTCCAGTGAATCGCTCCAGGGCAACCGGTGCAGGACGAGGGTTGAACAACTGCTGAAACGGTTGTAGGTTAGCCACAGCGACGGACGCGGTCCCGGAAATCGGGTCTCACCTGCGGCCTCACAGTCTTGGAAGTACCTACGTGAAGATCAGCGGCGCTCCCCGCTCCGACCGAAGGATGGAACGACGATGACTGAACTCTCCCGACTCCCCGGCCCCGTCATGGACCTCTGGGAGTGGCAGTACCAGGGTGCGTGCCGCGACATCGACGACACCCTCTTCTTCCACCCCGAGGGCGAGCGTGGCGCAGCGCGTCGGCGCCGCGCGGAGGCCGCCAAGGCCATCTGCCAGTCCTGCCCCGTGATGATGGAGTGCCGCGAGCAGTCCCTCGCCGTCCGCGAGCCCTACGGCGTGTGGGGTGGACTGAGCGAGGACGAGCGCTCCGCGATCCTCGCGAACAGCGCCCGGTCCACGACCCGCAAGGTCGGCTGACACCCGAGCACCCGAACCGCCGACGAGGCCCCGCGCTGCGAGCGCGGGGCCTCGTCGCACGTCCGGCCCGGCTCCGCGGGGCCGACGAGGCCGGCCCTGCCGACGTCTTGGGAGGTCTCCGACAAGCCTCGAGTTCGGTACTTCCAGTCGAGTTCGGTACTTCGAGCAGCCGAACTCGACTGGAAGTACCGAACTCGACAAAGGGGGCGGGTCCCGAGTCGTGGAGAGGGAGCAGCGAGGTGCGGGGCACCGGGCTCCCGAGCGGGGCGACCGGCCTCGGGAGGTAGCGCCACGGAGCTGCCCGCCCGGAAGGACGACGAAGGCCCCGCACCCTTCCGGGTGCGGGGCCTTCGTCGAACGTGATCGGCTGGATCAGCCGATCACCGCGAGGACGTCGCGGGCGGAGAGGATGAGGTACTCCTCGCCGTCGTACTTGATCTCGGTGCCGCCGTACTTGCTGTAGATGACCTTGTCACCGACAGCGACGTCGACGGGGACGCGGTTGCCCTTGTCGTCGATGCGACCCGGGCCGACAGCCAGGACCTCGCCCTCCTGGGGCTTCTCCTTGGCGGTGTCAGGAATGACAAGACCGGACGGCGTCGTGAGCTCAGCATCGAGAGTCTTCACGACGATCCGGTCCTCGAGCGGCTTGATGGAGACCGACACGCGGACCTCCCCTTTCGCAGAGAGATGAAGGACAGTTCAGTGGTCTCGCGTCGCACGATCGCCGTCGCGGGGGTCGATCGAGTGCGGTGCGGAACCACCGCCAAATCTATGCCGTAGTTAGCACTCGGTCAAGGTGAGTGCCAGACGGCGGGCGGGTCGAGGCCTGCGGCACACTAGGGAGCGCACCGCTCCCCGTCGCTCCCGTGAGAAGAGACCGCACATGCCCGGCCCGTCCGACCCGCGCGTCGCCGTCTACATCGACTTCGACAACATCATCATCTCCCGCTACGACCAGCTCCACGGCCGGGGGTCCTTCCACAAGCACCGCGTCCGCAAGGCCGAGGTCACCGGTCCCGACGCCGACCGGGAGACACGCCAGCGGCTCGTCGACGCCACGGTCGACCTCGACGCCGTCCTCGACTTCGCCTCGTCCCTCGGGACCGTCGCCATCAGCCGTGCCTACGCCGACTGGTCGGTGCCCGTGAACGCGAGCTACCGCGGGCAGCTCGTCGACCGCGCCGTCGACCTCACGCAGATGTTCCCGACCGTGGCGTCCATGAAGAACGGTGCGGACATCCGGCTCGCCATCGACGTCGTCGAGGACCTCTTCAGCGTCCCGGACCTCACGCACGTGGTCATCGTCGCCGGCGACTCCGACTACATCGCGCTCGCCCAACGCAGCAAGCGCCTCGGCCGCTACGTCGTCGGCATCGGTGTCGCCGGGGCGACGAGCGCCTCGCTCGCCTCCGCGTGCGACGAGTTCGTCGACTACGACGCCCTCCCCGGCGTCATGACCGACGACCCCATCACCGAGGAGCCCACCGAGGCGCCGCGCACCTCGCGCCGCGCGGTCGCGCCACCGCGCGCACCCGAGCCCGCCCCGGCGCCGGTCACCGCCGGCACCACCGCCGGAGCCGACCAGAGCAGCACCGCCGACGACTCCCCCACCACCGCACAGGGGGCGACCGCGGCGGACACCGACGACGCCACCGCACCGGACGAGCCCACCGTCGTCGCCCCCAAGAAGGGACCCAGCGGGCTCCTCGTCCGGGCCCTGCGCCTCGGCCATGCGAAGGACGACGCCGAGTGGTTGCACAGCGCCGCGGTGAAGAACCACATGCTGCGCATGGACCCCACCTTCAACGAGAAGGCCCTCGGGTACCGGACTTTCACGGAGTTCGTGAAGTCGCGCGGCTCCTTCGTGGAGGTCGACGAGACCGGCCCCATCCGCAAGATCCGCCTGCGCTCGGCGTTCCACCCCGAGTGACCCGGCGAGGAGGCAGGTCCGTGCTGCCACCCACCCCACGCGCGACCGCCCGCCCGGCGGTCCGCGTGAAAGGATCGCGGCATGGACCACGCCTCGCTCGCCAAGCTCCTCACCCCTGACGGCTGGGCGCTGCTCAACGCCCTGCCGCCCTACGACGAGAAGCTCGCGATGGCCGTCTCGGAACGCCTGCGGGCCAAGGGCTTCGAGCAGGACATGGTCGCGGCCGCCCTCACCCAGTCGCGCCTGCGCGGCAAGGCGGCCGCGAAGTTCGGCCCGTTCGTCGAGGGCATGCTCTTCACGCAGGCCGGCCTCGAGCAGGCCACCCGCCTCGTCGTGGGAGCGCGGCACGCCCAGCGCTACCTCGCGGCCGGGGTGGACCGCGTCGTCGACCTCACGTGCGGCGTCGGGGCCGACGCCATGGCCTTCGCCGGCGTCGACCTGCGCGTCCTGGCCACCGAGATCGACGAGGTCACCGCGGCCGTCGCGACCGTCAACCTCCGGGCGTTCCCCGAGGCGACCGTCCGGCACGCCGACGGCCTCGCCCTCGACCTCGCCGCCGAGGGGTTCACCGGGCCCGGCGCCGGGATCTACGCCGACCCGGCCCGCCGCACCCGCTCTGGCAAGCGGATCGTCGACCCGAAGGCGTACGCACCTGCGCTCGACGACGTGTGGGACCTGCGGTCCCAGGTCCCCGCGGTCGGCATCAAGGTGGGACCCGGGATCTCCCACAACGGCCTGCCCGACGACTGCGAGGCGCAGTGGGTCTCCGTCGACGGCGACGTCGTCGAGGCGGGACTGTGGTTCGGACCCCTCGCCCCCGACGGCCACGGGCGCACCGCCCTCCTCCTGCGGACCGTCGACGAGCGCACCGACGCGAGGACGTTCCGCGCCGACGAGCACACCGAGGCGCCGCCGCGAGCGGTCGAGAGGGTCGCCGACATCGGTTCCTACCTCTACGAGCCCGACGGCGCCGTCATCCGCGCGGGTCTCGTCGCCGACGCGTCACGGCTCCTCGACGGCCGGCTCCTCGACCGCACCATCGCGTACGTGACGACTGACACACCACATGCCGAGACGTCCACCGTGCCGATCGCCACCGGCTACCGCATCCTGGACTCCATGCCGTTCGGCCTGAAGAAGCTCCGCGGGTACCTCCGCGAGCGCGACGTGGGGAGGGTGACCATCAAGAAGCGTGGCACCGCCGTCACCCCCGAGCACCTGCGCTCGCAGCTCGCGCTGCGCGGGTCGGCCGAGGCGACCATCGTCCTCACGAGGGTGGCGGGCTCGCAGCAGATCCTCGTCGTGGAGCCGCTGGACCGCACGGCACGGTCCCACCCCCCAGCACCTGACGTCACGGAGTGACCATGCACCTGCCCTTCGCCACGTCGGAGCGCTCGACCATCGGGATCGAGTGGGAGCTGGCGCTCGTCGACAAGGACTCCGGTGACCTGCGGCAGGTCGCGCAGACGGTCCTCGACGGCCTCGCCCCCGCGGACGGGTCGCAGCACCCGAACGTGCGGCAGGAGCTGCTGCTCAACACGGTGGAGATCGTCTCCGACGTGCGGCGGACGGTGCGGGACGCCGGTGCGGACCTCGAGCGGAGCATCGAGCAGATCCGTGAGCTCACCGACCCGTTGCGGGTGGAGCTCATGTGCGCCGGGACGCACCCGTTCGCCCGGTGGGCGCAGCAGAAGGTCACGGACAAGGAGCGGTACGCGACGCTCATCGACCGGACGCAGTGGTGGGGCCGGCAGATGCTCATCTACGGCGTCCACGTGCACGTGGGGATCGAGGACCGGGACAAGGTCCTGCCGATCTCGCGGGCCATGCTGGCGTACTTCGGGCACCTCCAGTCGCTCAGCGCGTCGTCCCCGTTCTGGGGCGGCAAGGACACCGGGTACGCGTCGAACCGTGCGCTGATGTTCCAGCAGCTGCCCACGGCGGGGCTGGGGTTCCAGTTCGAGCAGTGGGAGCAGCTCGAGGCGTACGTCGCGGACATGCTGCACACGGGGGTCATCGACCAGTTCGACGAGGTCCGCTGGGACCTGCGCCCCTCCCCCCGGTTCGGCACCCTGGAGACCCGGATCTGCGACGGTGCGTCGAACCTCACCGAGGTCATGGCGTTCGCGGCGCTCAACCACTGCCTCGTGGAGCACTTCTCGACCCTCCTCGACCAGGGCGCCGAGCTGCCCACCGTGCCGCCGTGGTTCGCCCAGGAGAACAAGTGGCGCTCGGCCCGGTACGGCATGGACGCGATCCTCATCCTCGACAAGGAGGGCAACGAGGAGCTCGTCACGGACGGCCTGTCCCGCCTCCTGGTCGAGCTCGAGCCGGTCGCCGACCGGCTGGGGTGCCTCGAGGAGCTCGACGGGGTGCGGACGATCCTGCGGCGTGGCGCCGGCTACCAGCGGCAGCGTGCCGTGGCGAGGCGCAACGGCGGTGAGCTGGACGCGGTGGTCGCGTCGCTCGTCGCGGAGATGCGCGCCGGCAAGCCGCTCTGACCTGCACCGCCCGGCGACACGACCGCGGTCGCGTGCCTGCTGAGCGCCTGGGTACCTCAGGGCATACGGTGGCATACATGGACATGACGGCCGCTTTCCCTTTCCGTGACCATGACCACCGCCGCGCGACGCCGACCGCACCCCGAGGCCGGACCGTGCCGGGCCGCGTCGTCTCGGGGGTCCTCGCCGGCACCCTCGTGCTCGCGGGGTGCGCGAGCACCGCCGACGACGAGCCTGCTGCCGCGACGACCGACCCGACGGTGCCCGCGACGTCGGCCCCGCCCACCGAGACCGCAGATCCCGCACCCGAACCGGAGCCGACGGCGTCCGCCCCGGCGCCCGACCCGGTCGCGGTCCTCACCGACGCCATGGCCGCGTCGGAGGCCGCCCCGACCGTCACGCTGGTCCGCCTCGACGAGACCCTTCCCGACGGCGGCTCCGACTTCACCGGCACCGGGTGGTGCCGGGTCACACGCGTCGACGGGCCGGACCACCGGGGCCGGTCGACGGGGCACGACGGTGGTACCGCCGCCCCCTCGGCCTGCACCGGCGGCACGGTCGTCGCGGACGCCGTCGCCCTCGGCACCGAGGTCCGCACGCTCCAGGACGGCGTCTACCTCGTGGCGCACGCCGCGCAGGAGGACGTCGACCAGGCGATCGGCTACTACCACCAGATGGGCATCCTGCGGTCGGTGCTCGACGTCGCGACGGAGGTCCGGGCCGTGGACGCCACCACCATCGAGATCACCGCACCGGGCACGAGGATCTCGCTCGCCACGAGCGAGGCGTCCCGGTTGACGCCCTTCGGCAGCGACCCGGAGTCGGAGGCGACCATCACCGTGCGCATCGACCCCGAGGGGCGCGTCTCGTCCTACGGGTACGAGGTCGTCGACTACGAGACGAGCCTCGAGCCCGGCGGGGAGAGCGAGTTCGAGGAGCCGTACACGTCGTACGACGGCACCTCGTGGTCCAAGCAGTGGGAGCTCACCTACGGGCCCGTCACCGTGGAGGCACCCGACGCCCCCACGCGACCGTGGGACGGGTACCCCCTGGGCGACGAGACGGCGGTCCGGAGCTTCTTCGGGTTCATCGTCTGACCGCGGGGGGCTTCATCGGTCCCGCGACCGCCTGGTGTCGGGTCAGCACCCGGTGCCGACGGGGTGCCTGCCGACCGCGACCGGCAGGCTCCCCTGCGCGGACTGCCGTCCGGTGAGGACGGCGAGCGTCGCGTCGAACGTCTGCCGCGTCCTGCCGTAGGTCGCGACCTGCACGGGTGCCGTCGACGAGGCGAGGACCGTGGGCCATCCCAGGGCCACGTCGACGTCGGCGCGCACGGTCGACTCCCCCGGCAGGAGGCGGACCGTCGTGTCGGCCGGCTCGGTGAGCGGCACGACGGCGAGCCCGGCCCGCCCTGCCGCAGCCGCGAACGCGTCCCAGTCCTCCTGGTTCCCGCCCCGGACGTGGAGCCGCTGACCCACGAGCGGAGCCGCGCACCGACCGGCCACCACCGTCACCGAGGCATCCCCGAGCGCCCGGGCGCTGTCGGACGCCGTCCCGACCGCGTCCGGCCCCGCGGCCAGGGTCATGTCCGCACGGTCGGCGAGCTTCTGCTGCCAGCGCATCATCGCGACGACACGACCGAGGGCCTCGTCGAGGCGCTCGCGTGGCAGCGTCCCGTCCTGGACGGCCGCGACGATGCCGTCGCGCGCGGCGACGACGTCCGTGGGGGTGAGCAGCAGGTCCGCGCCCGCCCCGAGGGCCTGGACCGCGACCTGCTCGGGCGTCCTCCCGTCGGCCACCCCGCCCATGTCGAGGCTGTCGGTGACAGCGACCCCGGTGAAGCCGAGGTCCGTGCGGAGGCGGTCGTACGCGGCTGCGGACAGCGACGCCGGCACGCCCGGGTCCCACGCCGTCACGGACACGTGGGAGACCATGATCATCGGGGCGCCCGAGTTCACGGCCTCGACGAACGGGACGAGGTCGCGCGCCGCGAGCTCCGCGGCCGTCGCCCCCTGGACGGGCAGCGCGACGTGGGAGTCCGTGGTCACGGACCCGTGGCCCGGGAAGTGCTTGACGCCGGGCAGCACACCTCCTTCGAGGAGCCCCTCGGCGGCCGCGGTCGCCGCCGTCGCGACGGTCTGCGGGTCGGACCCGGCGGAGCGCGTGCCCACGGTGACGTCGGCGGGCCCGACGGTGACGTCGGCGACCGGCGCGAAGTTCACCGTGAAGCCGCTGCCCCTCAGCTCGGCAGCACCCGCCCGGGCGGCGTCCCGCACGACGGCGGCGCCCGCCGCGGGATCGTCGGTGACCGCCGCACCCGCGGCGAGGAACGACGGCATCTGCGTCCACGGCTCGCCGAGCCGCTGCACCACGCCGCCCTCCTGGTCCACGCCGACCACGACGGGCCACGACCGCCCGTCGGACGCCCCCGCCTCCTTGACGAGGTCCGTGGACGCCCGGACCTGCTCGGGCGAGACGACGTTGTCCCCGAAGAGGAGCACGCCGGCGAGACCGAGCTCGGCGACCTGGGCGGCGGCCGCCGTCGCGTCGGAGCCCTGGTAGCGCGACACGAGGACGCCGCCGGCCGCCCTCTCGAGCGGGAGAGCGGCCGCCTCGGCCGTCGCCTCCCGGAGGTCGGCCACCGTCGGCCCCCAGGCGAGAGCCACGACGTCCGGGTCCTGTGCGGCCCCGGACGTCGCCGTGCCCGACGCGTCCTGCGAGGTCTCCGGCGTCCCCTGGTCCGTCGACGACGTCGCTCCCCCGACCGGCAGCACGGCGGAGCGAACCAGCACCACGCCCGTCACCACGAGGAGCGCCACGACGACGAGCCCCGCTGCCAACCTCCCGCGTCCTGCTCGTGCCACCACCGCTGCTCGCCCTCCGCTCAGACGGTCACGGTGGTCAGCGGCATGGACGAGTCCACCGGGATGTCGAGGCGGGAGGGCTGGACGCCTGCCGCGACGACGGCCGAGCCGAGCGCCGCGATCATCGCACCGTTGTCCGTGCAGTATCGGATCGGTGGGATGCGGAGCGTGATCCCCGCCTCCGCGCACCGCTGGGCGGCCAGCTCGCGCAGCTGGGAGTTCGCCGAGAAGCCGCCGCCGACGACGAGGGTGTCGATGCCGTGGCGCTCGCAGGCGGCGATGGTCTTGGCGGTGAGCACGTCGGCGACCGCCGCCGCGAACGACGCGGCGACGTCCGCCACGGGCACGGGCTCGCCCGCGTCACGCCGGGCCTCGATCCATCGCGCCACGGCGGTCTTCAGGCCGGAGAACGAGAAGTCGTCCTTGTGCGCGGCCTGGTCCTTGGCGGCGGTGAGCCCTCGGGGGAATCGGATGGCCCCCGGGTCGCCCTCGCGTGCGAGGCGGTCCACGTGCGGGCCGCCGGGGTACGGCAGCCCGAGGAGCCGCCCGACCTTGTCGAAGGCCTCTCCGGCGGCGTCGTCGAGGGTCGACCCGAGCTCGGTGACGTCGGTGGCGATGTCGTCGACGAGGAGCAGCGACGAGTGCCCGCCCGACACGACGAGCGCCAGGAGCCGCTCGGGGAACGGCCCGTGGACCAGCTGGTCGACGGCGGCGTGGCCCACCACGTGGTTGACGCCGTGGAGCGGCTTGCGCAGGGCGACCGCGAGCGCCTTCGCGGCCGACGCGCCGACGGTGAGGGGGCCGACGAGGCCGGGGCCTGCGGTGACCGCGACGGCGTCGATCTCCGAGAGGTCGACGTCCGCCTCGCCGAGGGCCCGCTCGAGGGTGGGGATCATCGCCTCGAGGTGGGCGCGGGACGCCACCTCGGGGATGATCCCGCCGAACCGGGCGTGCTCGTCGACGGAGCTCGCGACCGCGTCGACGAGGAGCTCGTCGCCCCGGACGAGCGCGACGCCCGTCTCGTCGCAGGAGCTCTCGATGCCGAGGACGAGTGGAGCAGACATGGCCCCAACCCTAGGGCACCGGGCGGGCGTCGTGGAGCCGCCCGGGTGCCCCGCCCAAGGCCGCCCTCGACGGTCCGGGGATCCCGCTCAGGGACCGACGACCACCGGGCGGTCGGGGTCGGCGGACCACTGCGACCAGGACCCGGGGTACAGGGCGGCATCGATCCCGAGGCTCGCGAGGACCGCCACCCCGAGCGACGCGGTGACGCCCGACCCGCAGTAGACGCCCGTGCGCGGAGCGGCGCGGGACGCGCGGGCGGCGACCACGTCCACCCCGGCGGCACGGAGCACCTCGACGAGCTCGGCGGCCGGACGCAGCCGACCGTCGGGGCCGAGGGTGTCCGCGGCCGGGACGCTCCGGGCACCCGGCACGTGCCCGGCGCGGGGGTCGACCGGCTCGACCTCCCCGCGGTACCGCTCGCCCGCACGGGCGTCGAGGAGGACACCGTCCTCCGCCAGCGCCGCGGCGCCGTCCGCGTCGACCACCGGGAGGCAGCCGCCACGCAGGACGACGTCACCCTCCGGGGCGACGACGTCGCCCCGGTCGAGGGACCCGCCGCGACGGACCCATCCGTCGAGCCCGCCGTCGAGGATCCGCACGTCCTCGTGACCGCCCCACCGCAGGAGCCACCAGGCGCGTGCCGCCGACAGACCACCGAGGGTGTCGTAGACCACCACGGGGACGCCCCGGCGCACCCCCCAGCTGCGGGCGGCGTCCTGGAGAGCGACGACGGACGGCAGCGGGTGTCGACCGGTGGCCGAGGTCGCCAGGCCGGAGAGCTCGGTCTCGAGGTCGACGTATACGGCACCGGGGAGGTGGCCCTCCTCGTACCGGGCCCGGCCGTCCGTCCTGCCGAGCGCCCAGCGCACGTCGAGGAGCGTGACGCCCTTGCCCGCGTCGAGGATGCCCTGCAGCTCCGCGGGGCCCGCGAGCACGCGGCCCCTGCGCTCACCCAGGTCGAGGTCGTGGTCGTTCATGCGGTCTCCGGTCCGTCGGTGGGCACGGCCTCCGGCGCGGAGGCGTGGGCCAGGTCCAGCCGCATGGTGTGCGCGTCCGTCCCCTCGGGCTGGTAGTAGCGGCGCCGGAGCCCGAACCGCACGAACCCGGACCGCTCGTAGAGCGCCACGGCGGCGTCGTTGTCGACGGCCACCTCGAGGAGGACCGACCGTGCGCCGAGCGCCAGCGCCCTGCCGACGAGCGCCCGGAGCATCAGCGCACCCACCCCGCGACGGCGCGCGCCCGGAGCGACGCCGAGGGTCATCACCTGGGCGTCGTCGCCGTCGAACCACAGACCGGCGTACCCCACGAGGACAGGCGGGTCCGACGCGTCGTCCACGGCCGCGACGTACCAGCGACCCGGCGCGCGGAGCTCCTCCTCGAGCATCGCCGGCGACCACGCTCCCCGACCGAAGAGCTCCACCTCGAGGCGTGCGACGACGTCGAGGTCCTCCGTGCTGAGCGGCCTGAGGAGGGCCGGCGCCCGTCCACCCGTGGTGGGTGCGGTCATCCCGAGGCCCGCTTGGCGCCGGCGGGGACCTGGGCGTCCGGGCGCCGCAGGTACAGCGGCTCGCTGGGGAGCACCTCGCCCGTGGCCGCGCGGGCGAGCGCGAGGCGCGCGAGGACGGCAGGGTCGGGCAGGGTCGGGGCGTCGTCGGGCACCTGGTCGTCCCGGAAGGCGTCCGGGTAGAGCGCGGTCCCCTGGCCGACGACGACCGCCTCCACCGCGTGGCCGGCGGCCACCACGTCCAGCGCTGCACCCACGTCGGGCCCGGACGTCGTCGTCACGGCCGTGGCGCCGAAGGCGCCCGTCTCCCCCACGGCGTAGCGCGCGTGGTAGACCTCGCGGCGCCGCGCGTCGGTGACGACGAGGACGCTCGACCCGGGGGGCAGGTCGAGACGGTCAGCTGCCTCGGACGCCACCGCGTCGAGGCTCGCCACCCCGTGGAGGGGGACGCCGAGCGCGAAGGCCAGCGTGCGCCCCGTGACGAGTCCCACGCGCAGCCCGGTGAACGGGGCCGGACCGGTGCCCACCACGACGGCCCCCAGGTCCTGGGGCGCGAGGCCCGCCTCGGCGAGCACCTCCTCGACCATGGGTGCGAGGAGCTCGGCGTGCCGCCGCTGCTCGACGACGCGGCGCGACGCGAGGAGCGTGCCGAGGTCGTCGAGGAGGGCGACGGCGACCGCCGCTGACGTATCGATCGCGAGGACTGCCACCGCGTCAGCCTACTGAACCCGGTCCGGCTGCGGCACCGCCGGACGCGAGCGCGACGACGTCGAGCCCGGCCCAGCGCTCGCCGTGGGCGGTCACCGTGACGGAGCGGACGCCCACCTCGGCGTTCTCGAGGAAGTCGCTGCCACCACTCTCCGACGCACCCCGGGGGCGTTCCAGGGTGATCTCGAGGCGTGCGCCCGCGATGGACTCCACGAGTCCCTGCCCCCACTCGACGACCGTCACGGACTCCTCGAGGCTCGCGTCGAGGTCGAGGGCGTCCACCTCGTCGAGCGTCCCGAGGCGGTAGGCGTCGACGTGGACGAGGGCCGGCCCGTCCGACAGGGACGGGTGGACACGGGCGATGACGAAGGTCGGCGACGCGACCTGCCCCCGGACCCCCAGGCCCGCACCGATGCCCTGGGTGAGGGTGGTCTTCCCCGCACCGAGGTCACCGGTGAGCATGACGAGGTCGCCCGCCCGGAGGCGGGCGGCGAGGGCGCGCCCGAAGGCCCGTGTCGCGTCCGCGTCGACGAGCTCGACCGTCACCGCACCCTGCACGTCGTCCTCCATGTCAGTCCTCCCCGTCCACGTACGCCCTGGGCACCCTGGCCCCGAGCCGCGTGGTGATCTCGTAGCTGATGGTCCCGGCGGCCCGGGCCCAGTCCTCGGCCGTCGGCCCGCCGTCCTCCCCCGACCCGAAGAGCACCACGCGGTCGCCCGCGGCCTCGCGCGCGTCCGGGCCGAGGTCGACCATCACCTGGTCCATGCAGACGCGCCCCGCGACGGCGAGCGTCCGGGCCGACGCGCCGCTCCCCACCTGGACCGGCCCTCCGGGGCGCTCGGGCAGGTCGCCGGAGGCGTGCCGCGGCAGGCCGTCGGAGTAGCCGATCGGCACCACGCCGAGCACCGTCGAGGTGGGCGTGCGGTAGGCGTGCGCGTACGACACACCGTGGTCCGCCGGCACGCGCTTGACGGTCGCCAACGACGCCTCGAGGGTCATGGCGGGCACGAGCCCGTAGTCGGCGGGGGCGCCGAGGTGCGGGACGGGTGAGAGCCCGTAGACCGCAAGTCCCGGGCGCACGAGGTCGTGGTGCACGCCCGGGGACGTGAGGGTCGCGGCCGAGTTGGCGAGGTGGCGCACCTCGAGGTGCGCACCGGCCTCCTCGACGAGACGCACCGCGTGCGCGAACACGTCGGCCTGCCCGACGACCGTGGGATGGTCCGGCTGGTCGGCGAGCGCCAGGTGCGACCAGACGCCCACGACCTCGACCGCGCCCGACGCCTGCGCCTCGACCGCGCGGGCGAGGAGCTCCGGGAGGTCGTCCGGCATGACGCCGTTGCGCCCGAGGCCGGTGTCGACCTTCACGTGGACACGTGCGGTGCGTCCGGTGGCGCGCGCGGCGACGACGACCTCGTCGAGCGCCCACCCGGCGGCGACGGACACGTCGACGTCGGCGGCGACCGCCTCCGCCAGGGGCGCCCCGGGCGCGTAGAGCCAGGTGAGGACGCGCCCACCGATGCCCGCCGCACGCAGAGCGAGCGCCTCGGCGACCTGTGCGGCGCCCAACCACGTCGCACCGCCCTCGACGGCCGCCCGGGCGCAGGGCACGAGCCCGTGGCCGTAGGCGTCGGCCTTGACCACGGCCATGACCTCCGCGCCGCCGCTCGCGTGCTCCCGCAACGCACGCACGTTCGACCGGACGGCACCGAGGTCGACCACGGCCCGGGCGGGGTAGTAGCTGTTCACGGGTGAGATTCTCTCACCGCCCACGGACCACGAGGTCGGCGCGTCCCCGCGTCCCGGCGACCACGCGGGCGTTCGCCTCGTCGGACCGCGCGACCCACGCCCGCGCCTCGTCGCGCGGACGACCGTGGGCGACGTGCCGGGCCACGAGCCGCTCGACCCGGAGCGCGTCGTCGACCTCGAGGAACCACGTCTCGTCGAGCAGGGCCCGGACCCCGGCCCAGGGACCGTGGTCGAGGAGAAGGTAGTTGCCCTCGGTGACGACCACCTCGACGTCCGGTCCGACGGGCACCGCCCCGGCGACGGGCTCCTCGACCTCGCGGCGGAACTCCGGCGCGTAGACGGTGCGCTGCCCCGGGGCGCGGAGCCGCCCGAGCAGCGCCACGAACCCGTCCGCGTCGAACGTGTCCGGCGCCCCCTTGCGGTCTGCCCGGCCGAGCCGCACGAGCTCACGGCCCGCCAGGTGGAACCCGTCCATCGGGACGAGCGCGGCCCGCACCCCGAGGCCCTCCAGCGCGACGAGGACCTCGCCGGCGAGCGTCGACTTCCCCGCACCCGGTGCGCCCGCGAGGCCCACGAGGGCGCGGCCGTCGCGCACCAGGTCCGCCGCGCGGCGGGCAAGTGCTCCGGGGTCGACGTCGACGGTGCGGGGCGCGCCACCCACGGGGGCCGGCCCGCGGGTCACGCGCGCCCTGCGAGGAGGTCGGCCACGACTCCCGGCACCGCCTCGGCGACGTCGAGGGCCGAGACCGGCCCCCCGGGGTTCGCCCGGTGCGCCGCCCGACCGTGGACGAGAGCCGCGGCAGCCGCCACGAGAGAAGGCACCGCCGGGTCCTTGAGGGCGGCCTCGGAGTGCGCGGCCAGGAGCGCACCGAGGATCCCCGTGAGCACGTCACCTGCACCTGCCGTCGACAACCACGCGGGCCCGTCCGCCTGGGACAGGACGGTGTCCGGGCCTGCCACGAGCGTGACACCCCCCTTGAGCAGCACGGTCGCGCCGGTGAGGTCACGGGCGCGACGCACCCAGCGGACAGGCTCCGCCTCGACGTCGGCCCGCTCCACACGCTCGCCTCTCGACCGCAGGAGCTCGGCGAGCTCGCCGGCGTGGGGCGTGAGGACCACCCACGGCGGGCACCGCTCCGGCAGGAGCGCCAACGCACCCGCGTCGACGACCGCGGGCACAGGCCCTCCCGCGACGTCGGACACCGCCTCTCCGACGGCCTGCGCCAGCGCGTGCCGCACCCGGTCCTGCTGCGAGCGCGTCGCGTCGTCGTCCGCCGTGGGGGCGCTCGCGACGCCCGGTCCCACCGCCCAGGCCTGGACCCTGCCCGACGCGGGCACGACCTCCGGCCGCGCGGCCAGCACCGACGCCGTCACGTCGCGCCCACCCAGGTACCGCACCATGCCGGTCCCCGTCCGTACGGCGGCCGAGACCGTGAGGACCGCGGCCCCCGGGTACTGGCGGGTCCCCGCCACCACCCCGAGGACACCGCGCGTGTACTTGTGCGCCGAGGCGTCCGGCGTCCGGAGGATCCCCAGGCCCACGACGTCGGCCGGGGTGAGGCGCTGCACGCTCGCGCGCCCGTGCCGCCCCTCCGAGAGCGGCAGCGCCAGCCCGAGGTCCACGACCTCGACGCGACCGGCGAGGTCTGCCGCGGGCGGCAGGAGCAGTCCGGGCTTCAGCGCACCGAAGGACACGGTGACGTCCGCGCGCAGCACCGGACCGCAGACCGTGCCGTCGTCCACGCCGATCCCGCTCGGCAGGTCGACGGCGACGACCACCGGGCCCCCGCCGTCGACGGACGCGGCCGCGCGCGCGACCTCCGTCACGAGGGACCGCGCCGGCTCCCGCAGGCCTCCCGAGGCGCCGTTCCCGAGGATCCCGTCGAGGACGACGTCCGCTCCCGCGACCGCACGGACCAGGCCCTGGTCCCACGGTCCGTCGGCGTCCCCGAGCGCTCGCCCACCTGCGGCGAGGACCGCCCTCAGCCCCTCCTCGTGGACCGCGCCCGCCGCACGGACGACCGCGACAGCCACTCCCCGCCCGGCCAGCCGGGCTCCCGCGAGGAGCGCGTCGCCCCCGTTGTTCCCCGCGCCCGCGAGGACCACGACACGACCTCCGGCGACCGCCCCGCGTCGGGCGCGCAGCTCGCGCGCGACGACCTCCGCGAGCGCGAACGCCGCCCGCTCCATCAAGGGCTCGCCCCGGGCGAGCAACGGCTCCTCGGCGGCACGGACGGACCTGGCGTCGTAGGCGTCGATCATGGGGCCATCATGCCGCGCGGGCCACCGCCCGCACCTTCTGCGCCCTCCCGCGGGGCGGACGTACTGTGGCACCATGCGATTCGGACTCTTCATCCCCCAGGGCTGGCGCCAGGACCTCACCGGCATCGACGCCGCTGACCACTGGTCCGTCATGAACGGCCTCCTCCAGCACGCCGACCAGGGCACCACCTTCGACTCCGTGTGGGTCTACGACCACTTCCACACCGTCCCCGAACCCACGCAGGAGGCGACCCACGAGGCGTGGGCGCTCATGGCCGCGTTCGCCGCCGCGAGCCACCGCGTCAAGCTCGGCCAGATGTGCACCTGCATGTCCTACCGCAACCCCGCGTACCTCGCGAAGGTCGCCGCGACCACCGACATCATCAGCGGCGGACGCGTGCAGATGGGCATCGGCGCCGGGTGGTACGAACACGAGTGGCGCGCCTACGGGTACGGGTTCCCCCGCGCCGGCGAGCGCCTCGCGATGCTCGACGAGGGCGTGCAGATCATGCGGCAGATGTGGTCCGAGGGCTCCGCGACCCTCGCCGGGACGCACTACCAGGTGGACGGCGCCCTCTGCTACCCGCTGCCCCTGCAGCACGGGGGGCCGCCTCTGTGGATCGCGGGTGGCGGTGAGAAGAAGACGCTGCGCATCGCCGCGGAGCACGCCCAGTACACGAACTTCGACGGCACGCCCGAGACGTTCGCCCACAAGTCGGCGATCCTCGCCGAGCACTGCGCCGCGGTCGGCCGCGACGTCGGCGCGATCACCCGGTCCGCGAACTACAACGTGGTCGTCGGCGAGACGGAGAAGGACGTCGCCGACCGTCTCGCGTGGATCGAGGACCACTACTCGAGGACCGTCCCGTCGAAGGCCGCGGAGGCGACGGAGCAGCTCCGCACCGGGCCCCTGGTCGGGACGCCCGAGCAGATCGTCGAGAGGCTCGAGCAGCTCGAGGGCATCGGCATGACGTACGCCATCACGTACTTCGCGGAGGCCGCCTACGACCGCACGGGGATCGAGCTCTTCGAGACGCAGGTGGCGCCCGCCTTCGGCTGACCCGTCAGCCCTCGGCGACGACCATCGCGGTGGCCATGCCGCCGTCGTGGGACAAGGACAGGTGGAACCGCTCGACACCGAGCTCGGCGGCCCGTGCCGCGACGGTCCCACGCACCTCGAGGACGGGTGGCGCCCCGGGGACCCTCGGCACCGTCACGTCGTGCCACCGCAGGTCTCCCGGGGCGCCGAGCGCCTTGGCGACGGCCTCCTTCGCCGCGAACCGGGCAGCGAGCGACGACGGTGGCAGGTCACGCTCGGGCTCGGTGAAGAGCTTCTCCCGCAGCCGCGGGGTCCGCTCGAGCGCCGCCATGAAGCGACCGATCTCGACGACGTCGACCCCGATGCCGACGATCACGCGTGCACGCCGCCGCGCGCGCGGGTCACTCGACCGTGACGGACTTCGCGAGGTTGCGCGGCTGGTCCACGTCCAGGCCGCGAGCCGTCGCGAGCTCGCACGCGAAGATCTGCAGCGGGACCACCGTGAGGAGCGGCGAGAGCAGCGTCGGGCACTGCGGCACCCAGAACACCTCGTCGGCGAACGGCAGCACCGCGTCGTCGCCGTCCTCCGCGATGACGAGCGTGCGCGCGCCACGGGCACGGATCTCCTGGATGTTCGAGATGACCTTGGAATGGAGGGAGTCGCGCCCGCGCGGCGACGGCACGACGACGAACACCGGCTGCCCGGGCTCGATGAGGGCGATGGGCCCGTGCTTGAGCTCGCCGGCCGCGAACCCCTCGGCGTGGATGTACGCGAGCTCCTTGAGCTTGAGCGCACCCTCCATGGCGACCGGGAAGCCGACGTGCCGTCCGAGGAACAGCACCGACGACGTGTCCGCCATCCAGCGGGCGATCTCCCGGACCCGCCCGCCCCGGTCGATGACCTCCTGGATCTTCGCCGGCATGGCCCGCAGGGCCTCGTAGATCTCCGCGATCTCGTCGGGGAACTTGTTCCCGCGCAGCTGCGCCAGGTAGAGGCCGAGGAGGTAGGCGGCGGTGATCTGCGAGAGGAACGCCTTGGTGGACGCCACCGCGATCTCCGGGCCGGCGTGCGTGTAGAGCACGGCGTCGGACTCGCGCGGGATGGTCGAGCCGTGCGTGTTGACGATGGAGATGACCTTGGCACCCTGCTCCCGCGCGTGGCGCACGGCCATGAGCGTGTCCATGGTCTCGCCGGACTGCGTGATCGCCACCACGAGGGTCTTCTCGTTGACCACGGGGTCCCGGTAGCGGAACTCGTGCGCCAGCTCGACCTCGACGGGGATGCGGCACCAGTGCTCGATGGCGTACTTCGCGACGTGACCGGCGTAGGCCGCCGTCCCGCAGGCGATGACGACGATCTTGTCGACCGTGCGCAGGACGGCCTCGTCGATCCTCAGGTCGTCCAGGACGAGGTCGCCCTGGAGGTCGGTGCGGCCCAGCAGCGTGTCGCCGACGGCCTGCGGCTGGTCGTGGATCTCCTTGTCCATGAAGGAGCCGAACCCGCCCTTCTCGGCGGCGGCGGCGTCCCAGTCGACGGTGAACCGCTTGGGCTCGACGGGGTTCCCGTCGAAGTCCATCACGGTCACCTCGTGCGGGGTGATCGTGGCGATCTGGTCCTGCCCGAGCTCGAGCGCCTCCTTGGTGTGCGCGATGAACGCGGCGACGTCGGAGCCGAGGAAGTTCTCCCCGTCGCCGAGGCCCACGACGAGCGGCGAGTCGTGGCGGGCGCCGACGACGGTCCCGGGAGAGTCCGCGTGGACCGCGAGCAGCGTGAACGTCCCGTCGAGACGCTGGGCGACCTGCCGCATGGCCTCCGTGAGGTCGCCCGTGGCGTCGTGGGCGCGGGCGAGCAGGTGCGCGGCGACCTCGGTGTCCGTCTCGGAGAGGAAGGTCACGCCCGCGGCGAGGAGCTCCTCCTTGAGGAGCGCGAAGTTCTCCACGATGCCGTTGTGGATGAGCGCCAGGCGCCCGTCCTCCGAGAGGTGCGGGTGCGCGTTGACGTCGTTGGGCGCCCCGTGGGTGGCCCACCGCGTGTGCCCGATCGCGGCGGTCGAGGCCGCCAGGGGGTGCGCCTCGAGCTCGTCGACGAGGTTGACGAGCTTGCCCGACTTCTTCGCGGCCGTCACGTGGTCCAGGTCCGGCGAGACGAGGGCCACCCCCGCCGAGTCGTACCCCCGGTACTCGAGGCGCCTCAGGCCCTCGACGACGACGTCCACGGGACGGGCTGACGGGGTCTGCGGGCCGACATAGCCAACGATTCCACACATGGTCGTGAGTCTAGTGGACGAACTCCGGGCGCAGATCAGGCAGAATCAGGCGGTGGCCGCCTCGCACATCGTCCCCTCCTCGCCGTACGTCGACCTCGACCGGTCGGCCTGGTACCGGCTCTCGGAGTCGACACCGCTGCCGCTCACCGACGCGGACGTCGCCCGGCTGCGCGGCCTCGGGGACCCCATCGACCTCGCCGAGGTCGACGCCGTCTACCGCCCGCTCTCCCGCCTCCTCAACCTCTACGTCGCGGCCGCGACCAAGCTGCACAGGGCGACGTCGACGTTCCTCCGCGAGGACTCCAGCCGGACCCCCTACGTCATCGGTGTCGCCGGATCCGTGGCCGTCGGGAAGTCGACGACCGCCCGCATCCTCCGCGAGATGATGGCCCGCTGGCCCGACACGCCCCGGGTGGAGCTCATCACGACCGACGGGTTCCTCCTGCCCAACGCCGAGCTCGAGCGGCGCGGGCTCATGGAGCGCAAGGGCTTCCCGGAGTCCTACGACCGCCGGGCCCTCATCCGCTTCCTCACGAAGATCAAGGCCGGGCGGCCCGAGGTCCGCGCCCCCGTCTACGACCACCTGACCTACGACATCGTCGCGGGCGCCGAGGCCGTGGTCCGCCGCCCCGACGTGCTCATCGTGGAAGGTCTCAACGTCCTCCAGCCCGCTCGGGCCACCGAGGCCGCCCGGACGTCCCCGACGACGTCGAACCTCGCGGTGAGCGACTTCTTCGACTTCTCGATCTACGTCGACGCGCGCACCTCCGACATCCGCCAGTGGTACGTCGACCGCTTCCTGTCGCTCCGGGAGACGGCGTTCGCCCAGCCGGAGTCGTTCTTCCACCGGTACGCGTCGTACTCAGACGACGACGCCGTCGCCCGCGCCGAGAGCATCTGGGACGCCATCAACGCCCCCAACCTCGAGGCGAACATCCTGCCGACCCGCAGCCGTGCCACGCTCGTCCTCACCAAGGGCGCGGACCACTCCGTCGAACGTGTGCGGCTCCGCAAGCTCTGACCCGCCGCGCCGCTCCCGGCAGACCGGTCAGGTCCGCTCGCGCACCGACTCGTGCGCCGCGTCCGCGGAGCCGGCGGTCAGCCCCACGGAGTGCTCCGGCAGTGCCGGGGGCGCCGACTCGCGCCGCGCGTCGTCACGCGCGGCCCTCGCCCGGACGAACCGGCCGAGGGCCCAGTCGATGACGAAGCCGATGGCGCTCCCGCCGACGACGCCGACGACCACCGCCAGGCCCGGCCGGCCCTCGAGCCACGCCCCCGCGGTGTAGCCGATGAGCGTCGAGTAGGCGGACCACGTGACGGCCGCGACGGCAGCGAGCCCGACGAACCTGCGCCACGGGTAGCCGAGGGACCCGGCCGTCATGTTCACGGCCACGCGCCCCACGGGGATGTAGCGCGCGGCGATGATGAACGGGGCGGGGCGCGACCGCAGGGCACGGTCCGCCCAGACGAACGCCGCCTGCGCGCGGCGCGCCCGGAAGATGCGGAGGCGGTGCACCTCGAACCTCCGACCGAGGGCATAGGCGATGAGGTCCCCCGTGAACGCCCCGAGCGCGGCGACGACGGCGAGCGGCCAGAGGTCGGGAGACCCGGTGGAGAGGGAGATCGCCGCCAGCGCGATGACCAGGGACTCGCTGGGCACCGGTGGGAAGAAGGCGTCGATCGTCACGAAGGCGAACAGCACGACGAAGACCCAGGGCGACGCCGCGAAACCCTCAGCCCACAACTCCAACCCGTCGAGCACGTCGTCCGTCCCTCTCCTCGGTGGTGGGACGCTCCTGCGGCCCGTCGACAGCCTACGTACCAACTCCCCCGGACGGCCATCGCCCGGGGTGTGTGCACCGTCCCTGCACGATGCCTGCACGGCGAGGACGACGATGCCCGTCCGGGCGACGGGTGCTGTGCGTCCCGTCAGTCCAGAGGGAAGCCCAGCCGTGCCGCGGCCTCACGGGGCACCGGGTCCGCGGCCCACAGTCGGGCGAGCGTGTCGTCGGAGGTCAGCGAGCGCGTGTGGGCGTGGTCGACGTAGAGCTCGCCCCGCAGGTGGTCGGTCTCGTGCTGGACGATCCGGGCCGGCCATCCCGTGACCACCTCGTCGAGCGGGCGTCCGGTCTCGTCCTCACCCGTGAGCCGCACGGAGCGCGCCCGTGGGACGACGGCCTGGTACCCGGGCACGCTCAGGCAGCCCTCGTAGAACGACACCGACGCGTCTCCGTGCCGCTCGTACGAGGGGTTGACGAGGACCCGGAAGTCGAGCGGGGAGCGCTCGCGCGGATCCGCGCCGCCCTCGGGCGAACCTGCGTCCTGGAGGACGGCGACGGCGATCCCGATGCCCACCTGCGGGGCGGCGAGCCCTACGCCTGGGGCAGCGATCATCGTGAGGCGCATCGCTTCCACGAGGCGAGGGAACAGGTCCCCCAGCTGCCCGTCGTACGGTGCGGCGACCTGCCGGAGGACCGGGTGACCGGCGCGGACGATCGGCAGGATCCCGTCGTCGTGCGCGCCGAGGAACGCCTCGACCGCGTCGCGGAGGGCCGGATCGGTGCTCACAGGGCGGCGCTCACTGTCCGGCGCTCACAGGGCGAGCCGCTCCTCGACCACCGTCGCGAGCGAGCGGGCCACGCTGTCGGCCTGCTCCTGCGTCACCGCCTCGACCATGACCCGCACGAGCGCCTCGGTGCCGGACGGGCGCAGGAGCACGCGCCCGGTCTCACCAAGGAGCGCCTCGGCGTCACGGACCGCAGCGAGGACACCCTCGTCGGTGCTCGCCCGGGCCTTGTCGACGCCCTTGACGTTGATCATGATCTGTGGGAGACGGACGATCCCCGAGGCGAGCTGCGACATCGCGACCTTGCTCTCCGCGAGCCGGCTCAGGAGGTGCAGCGCGGTGAGGACCCCGTCGCCCGTGGTCGCGAAGTCCGTGAGGAGCACGTGGCCGGACTGCTCGCCGCCCACGGAGTACCCGCCGCGATGCATCTCCTCGAGCACGTACCGGTCACCGACGCTCGTCTGAACGGTCCGGATGCCTGCCTTCTCCATCGCGAGCTTGAGGCCGAGGTTGGACATGACGGTCGTGACGAGGGTGCCGTTGGCCAGGGTGCCGCGGTCCGCGTGCGCCAGGGCGAGGATCCCCATGATCTGGTCCCCGTCGACGATCTGCCCGTCCTCGTCGGAGGCGATGCAGCGGTCGGCGTCACCGTCGAACGACACGCCGGCGTGCGCCCAGTGTCCCACCGTCGCTGCGGCCATGCGCCGCGGGCTCGTTGCCCCGTAGCCCTCGTTGATGTTCTCGCCGTCCGGGTACGAGCCGATGACGACGACCTCCGCGCCGGCGCGCCTGAGCGCCTCCGGGCCCACCTCGCTGGCAGAGCCGTTCGCGCTGTCGACGACCACCTTGAGGCCGTCGAGCCGGTGCGGCACCGTGGAGACGATGTGCTCGACGTAGCGCCAGACGGCGTCGTAGTCCTGGGACATGCGGCCGACCTCGGCGCCGACGGGCCGCTCCCAGTCCTCACGGAGCCGGGCCTCGATCTGGTCCTCGACGTCGTCGTCGAGCTTGAAGCCGGAGCGGTTGAAGAACTTGATGCCGTTGTCGGCCATCGGGTTGTGCGACGCGGAGATCATCACCCCGAGGTCGAGGTTCATGTCGCCCGTGAGATAGGCGACCGCGGGGGTGGGGACCACCCCGACGTCGATGACGTCGATGCCTGCGCTGGCGAGACCCGCGCAGACCGCGGCCGAGAGGAACTCGCCCGACGCGCGGGGGTCGCGCCCGACGACGGCGCGTGGCCGGTGGCCAGAGAACACGCCGCGCTGCCCGAGGACGTGGGCGGCCGCGACGGCGAGGTCGAGGGCGAGCTCGGCGGTGACGTCGCGGTTCGCGAGCCCTCTGACGCCGTCGGTTCCGAACAGTCGACCCATGGTCTGCCTAACTCTCCGTGCTGATGAGGACTTCTCCGAGGACAACGCGCACCGCACCCAACGAACGACGGCCCCGATGGCGAACCATCGGAGCCGTCGAACAGGGCTGGGATCAGCGCTTCGAGTACTGAGGCGCCTTGCGAGCCTTCTTGAGACCGGCCTTCTTGCGCTCCACCACGCGGGCGTCACGCGTGAGGAAGCCTGCCTTCTTCAGCGTCGCGCGGTTGTGCTCCTCGTCGATCTCGTTGAGGGCACGGGCGATGCCGAGGCGCAGGGCGCCTGCCTGACCCGAGGAACCGCCGCCGTTGATGCGCGCGACAACGTCGAAGCGACCCTCGACGTCCACGAGCTTCAGCGGGGAGTTCACGAGCTGCTGGTGGACCTTGTTGGGGAAGTACTCCTCGAGCGTGCGCCCGTTGATCTTCCACTGCCCGGTCCCGGGGACGAGGCGCACGCGCGCGATCGCCTCCTTGCGACGGCCCAGTGCCTGGCCCGGCGCGGTGATGCTCTGACCCTGCCCCGTGGGGGCGGAGGTCTCAGAGGTGTAGCTGCTGGGAGTCTCTTCGTCCAGCGTGTCGATGTCGACGGTGGTCTCGGCCACTGTGTCCTCGCGTCCTTGTATGTCGGCTCAGCAGGCGGGGCCTACTGGGCGACCTGGGTGATCTCGAACGGCTTCGGCTGCTGCGCAGCGTGGGGGTGCTCAGAGCCTGCGTAGACCTTGAGCTTTCCCAGCTGGTTGCGACCGAGGGTGGTCTTGGGGAGCATGCCGCGGACGGCCTTCTCCACTGCGCGCTCCGGGCGCTTCTCGAGCAGCTCGGAGTAGGCGACCGCACGGAGACCACCCGGGTAACCGGAGTGGGTGTACGCCAGCTTCTGCTCACGCTTGTTGCCGGTGAGGGCGACCTTGTCCGCGTTGATGACGATGACGAAGTCACCGCCGTCGACGTGCGGAGCGAAGGTGGCCTTGTGCTTTCCACGGAGCAGGGTAGCGACGTGGGTGGCGAGGCGGCCCAGGACGACGTCGGTCGCGTCGATGACGTACCAGTCGTTCTGAACGTCGCCGGGCTTCGGGGTATACGTGCGCACGGTCCTAGCCTTCGTTTCGTAATCGTGTCGTCTCCGGCGCAGGATTCTGCGGCCGGCGAGGTCGGTGAGCGCTTCGTCTTAGACCTAGCGAGTGGGCGCACCGGTCACGTGTGGAAGCACAACGACTCGCCACGATATCCGTTCAGGTACCACTCGGTCAAAGCGAGTGCGTCACAGCACCCGGGTGAGGTGAAGCTCCACGACCGGCCCGCTGGTGGGCGGCGTGGTCCTCGGGCGTCCGGGTGCGGCCCTGACGATGTCGTGCGCAAGCCGCCCGGCCACCCTACCCGACACCGCCCGCCGCCACCCGCGAGCCCTCGCACGCCGGGCAGACCGACACCCGTGCCGCAGGTGCGCAGCCCTCGCAGAAGAGCCGGAGGGTCGTGCACCCCGGGTCGCCGCAGTTCTCGTAGGAGGCGGTCACGGTCCCGCACGCCGTGCACCGCCCGAGGGGCGTGGTGCCTTCGTCGAACTCGACGTGCATCCGCTCGTCGAAGACGTACAACGACCCCTCCCACAGGCTCGTCGACCCGAAACGCTCCCCGTACCGGACGATCCCGCCGTCGAGCTGGTACACCTCCTCGAACCCGCGGGCCACCATGAGCGCGGACAGCACCTCGCAGCGCACCCCACCCGTGCAGTACGTGACCACGGGCCGCTTCTTCAGGTCGTCGTACCGTCCCGAGTCCAGCTCGGCGACGAACTCCCTCGTGGTCGTCACGTCGGGGACGATCGCACCACGAAACCGGCCGATCTCCGCCTCGAACGCGTTCCGTCCGTCGAAGAGGACGACCTCCTCGCCCCGTGCTGCGACGAGCGCGTCGACCTCCTCAGGCGACAGCCGCACCCCTCCTCCGACCACACCCCCCTCGTCCACGCGGACCTCGTCCGGCACACCGAAGCTCACCAGCTCGGGCCGCACCTTGACGCTGAGCCTCGGGAAGTCGTGCCCCGTGCCGTCCGACCACTTCACGTCGACCGACCGGAACGGCGGGTACCCGCGCGTCGTCTTCACGTACTGCTTGAGGTCCTCGACGGTGCCGCCCAGGGTGGCGTTGATCCCGTGCTCGGAGACGATCACCCGGCCCGTGAGGTTCCACCGTTCCGCGAGCGCGGACTGCCACAGGCGCACGGCCACGGGGTCGGCGAGCGGGGCGAAGGCGTAGAAGAGGACGATCTTGTGCACGGCCATGCCCACCAGGATATGGCTGCCCGCGCTACCCCTGGCGCACGCGATCCACCCGGCCGAGGTCCCACTCGGGCTCGTCCGTCCGGGCCACCGTCCCGTCGGCACGGAACACGAGGAACCGGTCGAACCCGCGCGCGAACCAGCGGTCGTGGGTGACCGCCACGACGGTCCCCTCGAACCGGGCCAGGCCCGCCTCGAGGGCCTCGGCCGAGTGCAGGTCGAGGTTGTCGGTCGGCTCGTCGAGGAGGAGCAGCGTCGCTCCCCCGAGCTCGAGCAGGAGGATCTGGAAGCGCGCCTGCTGCCCGCCCGACAACGTCTCGAAGCGTTGCTCGGCCTGTCCGGCGAGCTCGTACCGGTCGAGCGCCTTGCTCGCCGGCTCCCGGCTCATCCCGTCACGCGTCCCCTCGCCCCGGTGGAGGATGTCGAGGAGGGTGCGGCCCTCGAACTCCGGGTGCGCATGGTTCTGCGCGAACCATCCCGGGCGCACCCGCGACCCGAGGGTGACACGCCCGGAGTGCGCGACGGCCGCCGGCGTCCCGACGACGTCCGCGAGGGCGGGGTCGGGGTCGGAGCCGCCCGCGGCGAGCAGGCGCATGAAGTGCGACTTGCCCGAGCCGTTGGACCCGAGCACCGCCACCCGGTCGCCGAACCAGATCTCCGCGTCGAACGGCTTCATGAGGCCCGTGAGCTCGAGCCGCTCGGCGACGACGGCACGCTTGGCGGTCCGTCCGCCCGTGAGCCGGACCCGGACGTCCTGGTCCCTGGCCACGACCTCGGGAGGGCCCACGTCCTCGAACTTGCGGAGCCGCGTCTGGGCCGCCTGGTACCGGCTGGCCAACCCGTCGTTGAACGCAGCCTTGTTCTTCAGCGTGTTCACGAGGTCCTTGAGCTGGGCGTGCTCCTCGTCCCACCTGCGCCGCAGCTCCTCGAGCCGGCTCATCCTGTCCTCGCGCGCGGCGCCGTAGGACGCGAACCCGCCGCCATGGACCCAGATGCTGCCGCCCGCCGCACCCGGCTCCAGCGTCGCGACCTGGGTCGCCGTGCGGGCCAGGAGCTCCCGGTCGTGGCTGATGAAGAGCACCGTCTTGGGCGACGCCGCCAGCTGCTGCTCGAGCCACCGCTTGGTGGGGACGTCGAGGTAGTTGTCCGGCTCGTCCAGGAGGAGCACCTCCTCCGGCCCGCGCAGCAGGGCCGTGAGGACGAGCCGCTTCTGCTCGCCCCCGGACAACGTCCGCACCTCACGCCACTGCGCGGAGTCGAACGGCACCGAGAGGACCTCGTCGGTGACGTGGTCCCAGTCGTTCTCGGCCTCGTACCCGCGGGCGTCCGCCCAGTCGGCCAGCGCCTGGGCGTAGCGCATCTGCGTGGGCTCGTCGTCCGTGGTCATCATCGCGAGCTCGGCGGCCGCGAGCTCGCGCCCCGCTGCCCGGACCGCGGAAGGCGCGAGGTCGACGAGGAGGTCGCGGACGGTGCGCTCGTCGTCGATGCGCCCCACCATCTGCGGCATGACGCCCAGGCCCCCGCTCCGCGAGACCTTCCCGCCGTGCGGCGCCAGCTCGCCCGCGACGATCCGCACGAGGGTCGTCTTCCCGGCGCCGTTCGGGCCCACGAGGGCGACCTTCGCGCCTTCCCCCACCCGGAGGTCCACCCCCGCGAGGAGCGGCCTGCCGTCGGGCAGGAAGTAGCTGATGTCGTTGACGTCGATGTGACCCACAGGACCAGTGTGACGTGCTCCGCGCCTGATCGACGACCTCTTTACCCGTGCGGGTGCGCGACGCGGGCAGCGGTGCGACGGTAGGACGATGAGCGAAGACACACCCGCCACCAGCACCGACCCGGCCCTCGGCAGCGAGGGCGACTCGAACCAGATCCCCGGGGAGGACTCGATGTCCGGCGAGGACGTCGACGACCTCCTCGACCAGGGCTACTCACCCCCGGAGCGCCCGCGGCCCAACCACTACGGCGAGACGCCGTGGGAGGAGAGCCACGGGGAGCCGATGGACCTCAAGCTCGCGCAAGAGGAGCCCGAGGTCTGGGAGGCGCCGGAGAAGGGCCGGACCGAGCCCGACCGTGCGGGCCGCCTGACCGCCGACACGGACTCCACCCAGGGCAAGGACAACGACGTGTTCGCGGAGGACGTCGGCATCGACGGCGCCGCGGCGAGCGCCGAGGAGGCCGCAGTTCACGTCATCGACGAGCCCTGACCCTCCTGGGCGCCTGCAGGCTCCCACACGTCCTCGTCGGTCCGCCGGGCCCGGACGCGCTCCGCGCGCTCCGCGAGCTCGGCGTCCGGCGGGTAGACGACCTCCTCGAGGACCAGGGCGTGCGCCGCGACGACGCCCACCGCAGGGTCCCGCTCCCCACGAGCCAGGACCTCGGCGGGCCACGTCGTGCCCCGGCGCCCCTGGCCCACCGCGAGGGACGCACCGACGAGCGCACGCACCATGTTGTGGCAGAACGCGTCGGCCTGGACCCGGGCGACGACGAGGCCGGCGTCCGGACCGTGCGCCGGACGCTCCCAGGAGAGCTCCTGCAGGTGCCGGATGGTCGTGGCCCCCTCGCGCGGGCGGCAGAACGCCGCGAAGTCCCGCACCCCGAGCAGCGGCTGCGCCGCCGCATGCATGGCGTCCACGTCGAGCCGGTCCTTGACCCACAGCGTCCAGTCGTGCCGCAGCGGGTCGCGGAGCGCCGGAGCGTCGGCGACACGGTACGTGTACCGGCGAAGCAGCGCACCGAACCTCGCGTCGAACCCCGGAGGCGCGACGCGCGCGGAGCGGACGACGAGGTCGCCGGGCAGGATGCCCGCGAGGCGTGCGACGAGCGCGTCCTCCGGGGTCCGTGCGGACCGCCCGGACACACCTGACCACGCGTCCTCGGGGACGTCCACGTGGACCACCTGGCCCCGCGAGTGCACCCCGGCGTCGGTCCGGCCGGCGACGCTCACCCGCACCGGACCGCACCGCAGGACCGTGGCGAGCCCGTCCTCGAGAACTTCCTGCACCGTGCGAAGACCGGGTTGGGTGGCCCACCCGGAGAAGTCGGTACCGCGGTAGGACAGGTCGAGGCGGATCCGGATCACCGGTCCATCATCCCCCACGGCGACCGGTCCCCGCGGGTCCCACGGACCCCAGGGACCCCAGGGACGTCGCCTAGGGTGCTCCCTATGGCGCAGTCGACAGGTCACGGCCCCCTCACCCTCTCCGTCGACTGCGGTGGCGGCGGCATCAAGGCGTCCGTGCTCGACGCCGCCGGCACCGCGCACGCTCCTGCCGTGCGCGTGCCCACCCCGTACCCGCTGCCGCCCGAGCTCCTCGTCGACACCGTCGTCGCGCTCCGGGACGGTCTCCCCCGTCCTGACCGGGTCACCGTCGGCATGCCCGGGATGATCCGCCACGGCGTCGTCATCCACACCCCCCACTACATCACCCGTTCCGGGCCGCGCAGCCGCATCGACCCTGCGCTGCGCCTCGCGTGGTCGGGCTTCGACGTGCAGGCGGCGCTCTCGACGCGGCTGGGGATCCCCGCCCGCGTCCTCAACGACGCCGAGGTCCACGGCGCCGGGGTGATCGCCGGCTCCGGCCTCGAGCTCGTCCTCACCCTGGGGACGGGGCTCGGCTCCGCGCACTTCGACGGCGGCCGTGTCGCACCCCATCTCGAGCTCTCCCACGCGCCCGTGCGCCGATCCACCACGTACGACGAGTACGTCGGGGAGGTCGAGCGTCGCAGGCTCGGCGACGGCCTGTGGTCACGCCGCATAGGCCGCGTCGTGGAGGGACTCCGGCCCGTCTTCCTCTGGGACCGGCTCTACCTGGGTGGTGGGAACTCACGGCGCGTCAGCCAGGTGGTCCTCGACCGCCTCGGCGACGACGTGGTCGTCGTCCCGAACTCCGCGGCACTCGTGGGCGGCGTCCGCGCCTGGGACCTCCTCAGCTGAGACGACGCTCGGGAGGCGACGCCTCGGCGCCCGGGACCTGCACGTCCTCGAGCGCCTCGAGCACCACCCGGGAGAACGTGACCGGCGCGTCGAGGGCGACGAGGTGCTTCGCCCCGGGCACGACGACCAGCCGCACCGGACGCCCCGACGCGCGGGCGGCGCGCACGAACGCCCGCTCCTGGGTGCGGAAGTGGTCGAACCTGCCGTTCACGAGGTGGATCGGGCACCGGACGCGGGGCAGGAGCGCGATCGGGTCCACGGTGCCGATCTCCTCGAGCATCCCGGACACGACCGTCAGCGCGAACCCGCCCGCAGCGACGTCGTGCGCCGCCTGCACGTCGAGCGTCCTGCGCACCAGCTCCGCGTTGAGTCGCTCCCCCGAGTCCTCCCACGACTCGATCCACCGCGCGAGCCGACCCCACACGCCTCGCAGGGGCGTGGTCGGGGACGTGCAGCACCCGGCGGCCACGAGGACCGCCACCCGGTCTGGGCGGCGCGCGGCATACGCCACCGAGACGTACCCACCGAGCGAGAGGCCCACCAGGGCCGCGGTCCCGCCGAGGGACTCGACCGCCTCGTCGACCACCTCCAGGCACCTGTCGACCGTGAACGGCTCGTCGAGCCGCCGCCCGTGCCCGGGCAGGTCGACCGCGACGACGCGGTGCCCTGCCGCACGCAGCACCTCCTCCTGGGCCCGCCACATCGTCCGTGACGTCCGTACACCATGGACGAGCACCACCCCGGGAGTCTCCCACGCGTCACCCGCCCGGATCATCCGCACGCCTGGATCTCGTAGAGCGTCGCCGTCCCCGCGACGGCGACCACCTCGAACCCGTCGCTCGTGTCGACGTCGTGCAACCCCGGGGACTCCGGGTCCACCTTCGCCCCGTCCTCCACCGTCGCCGTGTCCTCGTAGAAGTGCGTCACCCCGCGCTCCCGGACGAGCTCGCACACCTTAGGGTCGACGTCGACGTCCCGGAAGTTCTCCCGGAGGTACGTCTGCGTGGCGTCCATGGCGCTCGTGCCCAGCTGGGGCAGCAGGACGTCCCGCCCGCCCACGCCGTAGAAGAACGCCGCACCGTTGTGCGGGTCACCGAGGACGAGCGCGTCCTCGGGCAGCAGGTCGCCCGCCGAGCGCACGAGCGCGAGCTCCTCGGCGCTGAGCATCGTGCCCCACATGATCTCCTCCGGGTCGTACGCCTCGGCGAACCTGTGCACCCGCTGCGGCGTCTGGAAGCCGGCCGACGTCACGAACGCGACGGCGAGGACCGCGACGACCGCGCTCCCCACCGGCCCGGGCGACGACCGGGCGGACCCGCCGCTCGGCCTCCGCCGCTCCCAGCGTGCGGCCGCCCTCTCGGCGATCGTCACCACGCCCACCGCACCGACCAGGCTCGCGACGACCGGGTAGAGGGCCTCGATCCTCGCCGCCTGCGTGTACCAGATCCCCGTGAGCGCACGGAGCGGGTTGTCCGGACCTGCCGCGAACGCCACGAACGCCACGACGAGGACGCCCGACGCCACGAGCCACCGCTCCTGCCTCCTCCGGAGGAGGACCACGGCGCCGACGACCACCGCGACGCTGAGGACGACGTTCCCCGGCGCAGGCCACAGCACCATGTCGAGCAGTGTGCGAGGCACCGACACCACGTAGGTCCGCTGCGGCAGCCTCTCGAAGTTCATCAGGACCTGGAGCACCGACGACCGCGAGAGGACGACGACGGCCACCACCATCACGGCTCCCAGGACGGCCGCCGGCACGACGACCCGGGCTCGCCTCCCCGAGGACCAGAGAGAACGCACACCGGTAGCGACCGCGGCCAGCACCAGCGGGCCCACGACCAGCAGACCCCCGAACACGCCGGAGCCGTGCGCTGCACCGACGCCCGCCACCGACGCGAGCGCTGCGGACGTGAGCAGCGCGCGGTGCGCAGCGGACCCGAGCCTCTGCCATCCGTGGACAGAAAGGACCACCAGCGCCGCCGCCCCCGGCACGAGCATCACGGACAGGCCGTTGGGCCACTGCGACAGCGTGCTCAGCTGGACCGTCGGGAACATCGAGAACGCCGAGCCCAGGGCGACGGCGACGAGGACGACACCCCTCCTCCCGGGGAAGACCGCCGTCGCGAACGCCCCGAGCCCGAGGAGCCACCCCACGGAGCCCATGACGAGCGTCGACGCGTTCGCGGCGACCACCGGGGGGGCGACGACCGGCGGGACGAGGGCGACCATCGAGTGCCACACGGCCGGGTAGTACACCGACCGCCCCTCGCCGTAGAGACCGTCCAACGAGCTCGCGACGCCCGTCTCCTGGACGAGCGCCACGCCGTTCAGGTGGAAGACGCCGTCCCACTGCTGGAGGGGCGCGTCGGGCGACCCCATCCCGAGGACGGTGGGGACCACGAAGACCGTCGTCGAGACCAGCACCGTCGCGACGAACGCCGTCCGCCAGGGCACTGTGCGACCGAGGATCGTCGCGGCGTGCGGAGTCAAGGCCTGCGGTGTCGGGACATGCAGCTCCCCGCGAGCCTGCACGCCGGTGCGACCTTCCGCGGCCGCGGCGGCATCCGAGGTGAGGCCGGTTTGCGGCAGGCGGTCGCGTCCTCCCGGTCGGCGCCTCAGCGTCACACACACCAGGGAGCCGATCGCGACGATCACCACGACCGCTGCCGTGACGGACACCAGGTTCCAAGGGACCCCCGAAGCAGCGAGGACAGGCGCGAGCACCGCGTAGACGAGGGCGGACAGGGGCGGTCCGGAACCGAGCGCGACGAGCCACCGCAGCCCCGCTGCGCGCAGCATGACGGCTCCCGGGACGATCAGCACGACGGCGAGGACGGCGCACGCGCACACCAGCTCGAGCCAGACCACTCCGGACCTCTTCCCCTGCTGTCGCCAGATGACCGGGACCGACGCTAGCAGGCCGGGTCGCGCCCCATCGTCACCGAGGGCCGGGTCTCGTCACGGACCTGGATCCCGACGAGCCGACACGGTCCAGGTCCAGACACGCGAGGGCCCGGACCGGGGATGTCCCACGGTCCGGGCCCTCGAGAGAGCGTCGCGCAGCGATCAGCCGCAGGTGCTCAGTCCTCCGAGGAGGACGACTTCTCGTCCGACGAGGTCTCGTCCACGGACGTCTCGTCCGCGGCGGTCTCGTCGGCGGGCTTCGCCTCGGCCTTCTCAACCTTCGGTGCGCTCTTCTTCGCTGCCTTCTCCGCCTCGCGGACAACAGCCTGCTTGGGGCTCACGGGCTCGAGGATGAGCTCGATGACGGCCATGGGGGCGTTGTCACCCTTGCGGTTCCCGACCTTCGTGATACGCGTGTAGCCACCCTGACGGTCGGCCATCGCCGGGGCGATCTCCGTGACGAGGCGGTGGAGGATGGTGTTGGCGTCACCGGGCTCGTCGGGGCGACGCGGCGTCTTGTTGTGGACGACCTTGGCGATCTGACGGACCGAGTGGAGGTCGCCACGCTTCGCCTTGCTGACGAGACGCTCGGCGAAGGGCTGGAGGCGCTTGGCCTTGGTCACCGTGGTGGTGATTCGGCCGTGCTCGAAAAGACTCGTGGCGAGGTTGCCGAGGATCAGGCGCTCGTGAGCCGGGCTGCCGCCGAGCCGCGCACCCTTGGGAGGGGTAGGCATTGTTCTTGCTCCTTAGAGGATTGGGCGGGGTCCCCGGACGTCCGGGGACCCCTGAAGATCAGTTGTACTGCTCGTCGTCCGTGTCTTCGCCGTCGTAGTAGTCGGCGGTCGACGGGTCGAAGTCGAGCGGTGAGTCCTTGAGCGACAGGCCGAGCTCCGCAAGCTTGTCCTTGACCTCGTTGATCGACTTCGCGCCGAAGTTACGGATGTCGAGGAGGTCCGCCTCGCTGCGCGCGACCAGCTCGCCGACCGCGTGGATGCCCTCACGCTTGAGGCAGTTGTAGGACCGGATCGTCAGCTGGAGCTCCTCGATCGGGAGAGCCAGGTCCGCCGCGAGAGCGGCGTCCGTCGGTGACGGGCCGATCTCGATGCCCTCGGCCTCGACGTTGAGCTCACGTGCGAGACCGAACAGCTCGACGAGCGTCTTTCCTGCCGAGGCGAGGGCGTCGCGCGGGCTGATGGCCTGCTTCGTCTCGACGTCGACGATGAGCTTGTCGAAGTCGGTGCGCTGCTCGACTCGCGTCGCCTCGACCTTATAGGTCACCTTGAGCACGGGCGAGTAGATGGAGTCGACGGGAACCCGACCGATCTCCGCGTCGAAGGCCTTGTTCTGCTGTGCGGAGACGTACCCGCGACCGCGCTCGACGGTGAGCTCGATCTCGAGCTTCCCCTTGTCGTTGAGGGTCGCGATGTGCAGATCGGGGTTGTGCACCTCGACGCCCGCCGGGGGCACGATGTCGGCTGCCGTGACCACGCCGGAACCCTGCTTGCGCAGGTACATCACGACGGGCTCGTCGTTCTCCGAGGAGACGACGAGGTTCTTGATGTTGAGGATGATCTCGGTGACGTCTTCCTTGACGCCCGGCACCGTCGTGAACTCGTGGAGGACACCGTCGATGCGGATGGACGTGACCGCTGCTCCGGGGATGGAGGACAGCAGGGTGCGGCGCAGCGAGTTGCCGAGCGTGTAACCGAAACCGGGCTCGAGCGGCTCGATGGAGAAGCGCGAACGGTTCTCCGAGATGACCTCTTCGGTCAGGGCGGGGCGTTGTGCAATGAGCACTGATGGTGTCCTTTCAGCATGCGTCCGCTATATGACGCATCACGAACCCGTCCGGTGTGTTCTCCCGGTCGGGACCTGCAGGTGGTACGTGCCGGACGCGGGCACACCCGCTCGAGGTGGGTGTGCCCGCGCCGGTGCGTCAGACGCGGCGGCGCTTCGGCGGACGGCAGCCGTTGTGGGCCTGCGGCGTCACGTCCTGGATCGATCCGACCTCGAGGCCGGCGGCCTGGAGCGAGCGGATGGCGGTCTCACGGCCGGAACCCGGACCCTTGACGAAGACGTCGACCTTCTTCATGCCGTGCTCCTGCGCACGGCGCGCTGCGGACTCCGCCGCGAGCTGCGCGGCGAAGGGCGTCGACTTGCGCGACCCCTTGAACCCGACCTGGCCGGACGACGCCCAGGAGATCACGGCACCGGAAGGGTCCGTGATCGAGACGATGGTGTTGTTGAACGTGCTCTTGATGTGCGCCTGGCCGACGGCGATGTTCTTCTTGTCCTTGCGGCGAGGCTTGCGGGCGCCCTGGGCACCGCGAGTCTTGGGAGGCATGTGCGTTTTCTCTCCTGGATTGAGGTCTTCGGATCGCTGGGGGTGCCGTCCGACCGCGTGGCGGTCCGGTCACGGCTCCCCCGCGAACTACTGCTGCTAGCGAGCCTTCTTCTTGCCGGCGACCGTACGCTTGGGACCCTTGCGGGTACGGGCGTTGGTCTTCGTGCGCTGTCCGCGCACGGGAAGGCCGCGGCGGTGGCGAAGGCCCTCGTAGCTGCCGATCTCAACCTTGCGGCGGATGTCCGCAGCGACCTCACGCCGGAGGTCACCCTCGAGCTTGAAGTTGCCTTCGAGGTAGTCACGCAGCGCGACGAGCTCGGCGTCGCCGAGGTCCTTGACGCGCAGGTCCGGGCTGATGCCGGTCGCGCCGAGGGTCTGCTGTGCACGGGTACGGCCGACGCCGTAGATGTAGGTGAGCGCAACCTCGAGCCGCTTGTCGCGGGGGAGGTCGACGCCGATAAGACGTGCCATGTGCCTTCCGGCTCCTGTACTGCCATCGGAGGTCTGCCGCGCCATCTCCCGCGTGTGCGAGCCCCGGCCTCCGACCGAGGGTTCACGTCCTGCGGTTGCCCGCTGGACGGTGATGGTGCGCTGGGGTGCTCGTCCGGTCAGTTCACCGGGCGGGCACGGGTCGATCTGTCCAACCTGTCGTGCAGATCGTCAGGGCTCAGCCCTGGCGCTGCTTGTGCCGCAGGTTCTCGCAGATGACCATGACGCGACCGTGCCGGCGGATCACCTTGCACTTGTCGCAGATCTTCTTGACGCTGGGCTTGACCTTCATCGTGGTTCCTCCGCCGCCGCGCGACGACACCGCGCGACACATGGGCCGGGCGGTGCGCAGGACGGCAGTTGATCGAGTGGTGGTTACTTGTAGCGGTAGACGATCCGGCCACGGGACAAGTCGTACGGGCTCAGCTCGACCACGACCCGGTCCTCGGGGAGGATCCGGATGTAGTGCTGCCGCATCTTGCCCGAGATGTGAGCGAGCACCTTGTGACCGTTGGCCAGCTCCACGCGGAACATCGCGTTCGGCAGTGCCTCGACCACGCTGCCCTCGATCTCGATGACACCGTCCTTCTTCGCCATATCCTCCGCTAACTCTCGTGACGAACTGCTGCCCACGATGACGCCGGCGCGACGGCTGACGCCGTGCGGCCGGTTCCTTCGCGGTTGTGATAGGAGCGAGCGACTGCGCACTACACACCCAACGAAGCATCCTACGGCATCCAGCGACTTCTGGTAAACCCGGGGTCGAGGTGGCCCTCCGGCAGGCACCGCCGACGGGCGGTCAGAGGGTCGCGATCCGGACGCCGAGCTCGCCGAGGCGCCGCTCGCCACCGTCGTCGGCGGTGAGGACGAACAGCCCGTCCTCGAGGACGGCGACGGTGTGCTCCCAGTGGGCTGCTCGGGATCCGTCGGCTGTGACGACCGTCCAGTCGTCCTCGCAGACACGGGTCGCCTGGTCGCCTCGCGTGAGCATCGGCTCCACCGCGACGCATAGACCTGGCCGCACCCGCGCACCGCGACCGTTGGTCCGGTAGTTCGGGACGTCGGGCGACTGATGCATCGCCGTGCCGATCCCGTGGCCGACGAAGTCCTCCACGATCCCGAAGGAGGAACCGCTCCGCCCCGCCTCCTGGTGGACCGCACGCTCGATGACCGTCCCGACCTCGTTGATCCTGCGGCTCTCGGCCAGAGCGGCGATGCCCGCCCACATCGCGCGCTCCGTCACGTCGACGAGAGCGCCGTCCTCCGCTGAGCCGCCTGGGACGACCACGGTGAACGCGGAGTCACCGTGCCATCCGTCGACGATCGCGCCGCAGTCGACCGACACCACGTCGCCCGCGTGGAGCACACGAGATCCGGGGATGCCGTGGACGACCTCGTCGTTCACGGACACGCAGATGGTCGCCGGGAAGCCGTCGTAGCCGAGGAAGGACGCACGCGCACCGGCATCCCCGATGGCACGCGCGGCGACGTCGTCGAGAGCTCGTGTGGTGACACCGGGCTGGATGGTCGCCCTCACCTCGGAGAGGGCTGCAGAGACGACCAGTCCCGCTCGACGCATGGCACGAACCTGCTCGATGGTCTTGTACTCGACCCGCTCGCGCCCGAACACGGGCTCTCAGCCGAGAGTGGTGGCGAGGGCGTCGAGCAGCCGCTCGGTGACCTCGTCGATCTCGCCGAGACCGTCGACGCGGACGAGCGCCTTCCGTTCCGCGTAGACAGCGGCGATCGGCGCGGTCTGCTGGGTGTAGACGTCGAGGCGGTGACGGATGACGTCCTCGGTGTCGTCGACCCGGCCCTCGATCTGCGCGCGCTTGAGCAACCGGTCCGCCACCACGTCGGCGTCGGCGGTGAGCTCGACGGCTCCGTCAAGAACCACGTCGAGCTCTTTGAGGATGACGTCGAGCTCCGTGACCTGGGCGACGTTGCGGGGGTAGCCGTCGAGGATGAACCCGATCGACGACCCCTCGTCGGCGAGCTTGGAGGTGAGCTTGTCGCGGACCATCGCGTTGGTGACCTCGTCGGGGACGAGCTCTCCCTTGTCGCTGTAGCCCTGGGCGATCTTCCCGAGCTCGGTACCGCCCTTGATGTTCGTCCTGAAGATGTCACCGGTGGAGATCGCCTCGACACCGAGACGAGTGGCGAGCCGGGCGGCCTGCGTGCCCTTGCCTGCACCGGGAGGACCGAGAAGGACGAGACGTGCGCTCATCGGAGGAACCCTTCGTAGTGGCGCTGCTGCAGCTGCGAGTCGATCTGCTTGACCGTCTCGAGACCCACGCCGACGATGATGAGGATCGACGTCCCTCCGAAGGGGACGTTCGCGCTGATGCCGAGCAGCAGGAACGCGATCGTCGGGATGAGTGCTACGAGCGCGAGGTAGATGGAGCCCGCTGACGTGATGCGGGTGATGACGTAGTCGAGGTACTCGGCCGTCGGTCGCCCGGCGCGGATACCGGGCACGAAGCCTCCGTACTTCTTCATGTTGTCGGCGACCTCGTCCGGGTTGAACGTGATGGCCGTGTAGAAGAAGCAGAAGAAGATGATCATGACGACGTAGATGGCGATGTGCAGGGGCGATGCCGGGTCGACGACGTTCCGCTGCACCCACTGGACCCACCCTGACTCGGGGCTCGCGAACTGGGCGATGAGGCCCGGCACGGCGAGCAGGGAGGACGCGAAGATCACGGGGATCACGCCGGCCATGTTGATCTTGATCGGGATGTAGGTGGTCGATCCCCCGTACATCTTCCGCCCGACCATGCGCTTGGCGTACTGGACGGGGATCCGTCGCTGCGACTGCTCGACGAACACGACGAGCCCGATCACGAGGAGCGTGATGAGGACGACGACGACGAATTTCTGGACGCCGTTGTTCCCGCCCGCCACCGACCACAGCGCGGGCGGGAAGCTCGCGGCGATCGACGTGAAGATGAGGAGCGACATGCCGTTGCCGACGCCGCGCTCGCTGATGAGCTCGCCCAGCCACATGATCAGACCGGCACCGGCGGTCATCGTGATGACGATGAGGAGCGAGGCCATGAAGCTGTCGTTCGGGATCACGTCGCAGTTGGGCAGCAACTGACCCGTCCGCGCCATCGTCACGTAGGTGGTGGACTGCAGCACCGCGAGGCCGACGGTGAGGTAACGCGTGTACTGGGTGAGTTTCGCGGTCCCCGACTGCCCCTCCTTGTGGAGAGCCTCGAACCGAGGGATGACCACCCGGAGCAGCTGCACGATGATGCTCGCCGTGATGTACGGCATGATCCCGAGCGCGAAGATCGAGAGCTGGAGGAGCGCGCCGCCGCTGAAGAGGTTGATGAGACCGACGAGGTCGCTCTGGCCTCCAGCCGCAAGGCACTGCTGGACGTTGCCGTAGTCGACGCCCGGGGACGGGATGAACGACCCGACGCGGAACAGCGCCATGATCGCGATAGTGAACAGCAGCTTGCGCCGCAGGTCAGGCGTACGGAACGCCCGAACGAATGCGCTGAGCACCTATTCCTCCTGCTCCGCCGAGGCGGCTTGGTCTGCACCGGTGGGCCGGCAGATGAGAAGGCGTCGGTTCGCCGACGCCTACCGAACACTATCCGTTGTCGTCGTCGACCGCGGAATCTGCCCGGGTAACGCTGTCGTGCCGTAGACGAGGACAGGGCCGGAGCGCGTTGCGCACCGGCCCTGCCGTTTCGATCTCAGGCCTCCGAGACGGAGCCGCCTGCTGCGAGGATCTTGTCCTTCGCGGAGCCCGAGAGCGCGTCGACCGCGACCTCGAGCTTGACGGTGATCTCGCCCGTGCCGAGGACCTTGACGAGCTGGCCCTTGCGGACCGCACCCTTTGCCACGAGATCGTCGACCGTGACCGAGCCACCCTCGGGGTAGAGCGCCGAGAGCTTGTCGAGGTTGACAACCTGGTACTCGGTCCGGAAGGGGTTCTTGAACCCACGCAGCTTCGGGAGCCGCATGTGGAGGGGCATCTGCCCACCCTCGAACCGCTCGGGCACCTGGTAGCGGGCCTTCTGGCCCTTCGTTCCACGCCCGGCAGTCTTACCCTTGGACGCCTCACCACGACCCACACGGGTCTTGGCGGTCTTGGCGCCGGGAGCAGGACGCAGGTGGTGGACCCGGAGGGTGCCACCCGCGCCGAGCTCGACGGGCTTGGCAGCAGCCTTGGCCGCCTTGGCCTTCGGGGCAGACTTGGGAGCGCTCGACTCGGTCTCGGTGGTCTCCGCAGACTTCTTCGCGGGGGCCTTCTTCGCCGGAGCCTTCTTCTTGGGAGCGTCAGCCGCCTCGACGGCTGCGTCCTTCTTCGCTGACTTCTCAGCCATGATCACTCGACCTCCTCAACGGTGACGAGGTGCGCCACCGTCGCGACCATGCCGCGGATCTCCGGACGGTCCTCCTTCACGGCGGTGTCGCCGATCCGCTTGAGGCCCAGAGTGCGCAGCGTGTCGCGCTGGTTCTGCTTGCCGCCGATGGCGGACTTGAGCTGGGTCACCTTGAGACGGGCCATCATGCACCTACCCCTGCAGCCGCTGCCTTGCCTGCGGCCTGCGCCCGCAGCAGCGCCGCGGGTGCGACGTGCTCGAGCGGCAGACCTCGGCGTGCTGCGACAGCCTCAGGCTGCTCGAGCCCGCGGAGCGCCGCGACGGTGGCGTGGACGATGTTGATCGCGTTCGAGGAACCGAGCGACTTCGAGAGGACGTCGTGGATACCGGCGCACTCGAGCACCGCGCGGACCGGTCCGCCGGCGATGACACCGGTACCGGGAGCCGCGGGGCGCAGGAACACGACCCCGGCAGCCGCCTCGCCCGTGATGGGGTGAGGAACCGTGCCCTGGATGCGGGGAACCTTGAAGAAGTTCTTCTTGGCCTCCTCGACGCCCTTGGCGATGGCCGCAGGAACTTCCTTGGCCTTGCCGTAGCCGACGCCGACGGTGCCGTCACCGTCGCCCACCACGACAAGCGCGGTGAAGCTGAAGCGACGTCCACCCTTGACGACCTTGGCGACGCGGTTGATGCTCACGACGCGCTCGACGAAGGCGTTCTTCTCGGCGGCGTCGCCACGACGGCCGTCGCCACGCCCGCCACCGCGGCGGTCGTTGCGGCGGTCGTTCTGCTCAGTGGTGGCGCCGCCCGTGGGGGCGCCGGTGTTGCTGCGCTGCCCTGCAGCCATCAGAGAGTCCTTTGCTTCGATGCGGAAGTGGTTCGCGTCATCACAGGGAGAGACCGCCTTCGCGGGCCCCGTCGGCGACTGCTGCCACTCGGCCGTGGTACTTGTTGCCCCCGCGGTCGAACACGACCGCGTCGACACCGGCGGCCTTCGCACGCTCGGCGATGAGCTCGCCGATCCGGCGGGCCTTCGCGCTCTTGTCGCCGTCCGAGCCGCGGAGGTCGGCCTCGAGCGTGGATGCTGACACCAGAGTCTTGCCGACGGTGTCGTCGACGACCTGGGCAGTCATGTGCCGGGCTGAGCGCGTAACCACGAGACGCGGCCGTGCGGCCGTGCCCGAGACCTTCTTGCGCAGGCGCAGGTGCCGGCGCTGACGAGCGACGGCCTTCCCCTTGCCCATGATCTTGAGAGCCATGGTTACTTACCAGCCTTTCCGGCCTTGCGGCGGACAACTTCGCCGGCGTAGCGCACGCCCTTGCCCTTGTATGGCTCGGGCTTGCGGATCTTGCGGATGTTCGCGGCGACCTCGCCCACCTGCTGCTTGCTGATACCGCTCACCGAGAACTTGGTGGGCGCCTCGACAGCGAAGCTGATGCCCTCGGGCGCCGAGATGACGACCGGGTGGCTGAAGCCGAGCGCGAACTCCAGGTCGGAGCCCTTCGCCGTGACGCGGTAACCGGTACCGACGATCTCGAGCTTCTTCTCGTAGCCCTCGGTCACACCGGTGATGATGTTCGCGAGGAGCGTGCGGGTGAGGCCGTGCAGCGCACGGGAGGCGCGCTCGTCGTTCGGACGAGTGACGACCAGCGCCCCGTCCTCCGAGCGAGCAACCTCGATGGGCGCGGGGACGACGTGCTCAAGAGACCCCTTGGGGCCCTTGACCGTCACCAGTGCGCCACTGATGGTGATGTCCACTCCGGAGGGAACCGGGACGGGGACTTTGCCGATACGGGACATGGCGTTCTCCTCTCCGTCTTCCGATTACCAGACGTAGGCGAGGACTTCCCCACCCACGCCCTTCTTTGCAGCCTGACGGTCCGTCAGGAGGCCAGAGGACGTGGACAGGATCGCCACGCCGAGGCCGCCGAGCACCTTGGGCAGGTTGGTGGACTTCGCGTAGACACGCAGTCCGGGCTTGGACACACGACGGACCCCGGCGAGCGACCGCTCGCGGTTGGGTCCGAACTTCAGCTCGATGGTGAGGTACTTGCCCACCGGGGCGTCCTCGACCTTCCAGCCGGAGATGTAGCCCTCCGCCTGAAGGATTTCAGCAATGTGCGACTTGAGCTTCGAGAACGGCATGGTGACCGTGTCGTGGTAAGCCGAGTTCGCGTTACGCAGACGCGTGAGCATGTCTGCGATCGGGTCGGTCATCGTCATTGGGCTTCTGCCCTTCCTCGCCGGGGTATCCGGATCACCGTCGTACGAACGACTGGTGCCGGACCTACGACGTAGTTGTTACCAGCTGCTCTTCGTGACGCCGGGAAGCTCGCCACGGTGTGCCATCTCGCGAACGCAGATACGGCAGAGTCCGAACTTGCGGTACACAGAGTGCGGGCGACCGCACTTCTGGCACCGGGTGTAGGCGCGCACCGCGAACTTCGGCTTTGCGGCTGCCTTGTTGACCAGGGCCTTCTTCGCCATGTCAGTTCTCCTTGAAGGGGAAGCCGAGACGCTTGAGGAGCGATCGGCCCTCGGCGTCGGTGGTGGCGGTGGTCACGACGGTGATGTCCATACCACGCACCCGGTCCACCTTGTCGGGGTCGATCTCGTGGAACATCGACTGCTCGGTCAGACCGAACGTGTAGTTCCCGTGCCCGTCGAACTGCTTGGGCGAGAGACCACGGAAGTCGCGGATACGCGGCAGCGCGATCGACAGGAGCCGGTCCGCGAACTCCCACATGCGGTCGCCGCGCAGCGTCACGTGGGCGCCGATCGGCATGCCCTCGCGCAGCTTGAACTGAGCGATGGACTTGCGGGCCTTGGTGACCTGAGGCTTCTGCCCCGTGATCGCGGTGAGGTCGCGGATGGCGCCCTCGATGAGCTTCGAGTCCTTCGCAGCGTCGCCCACACCCATGTTGACCACGATCTTGGTCAGGCGTGCGACCTGGTTGACGTTCTCGTGCGCGAACTCCTCACGCAGCCCGGGGAGGATCTCCTCCGCGTATCGCGCCTTGAGCCGCGGCTGTGCCTTGGCGTACGTCTCGGTGCTCATCAGATGTCCTTCTGCGCGTCGCCGTGGCCACGAGTGACCCGGACACGGACGGTGCGGGTGCGACCGTCACGCTCGACCTGCTCGGTGCGGGCACCGATGCGCTTGCCGCGCTTGGCCTCCGCGTCGTAGTACTGGACGTTGCTCACGTGGATGGGCGCCTCGACAGTCTCGATGCCCCCGGTCCGCGTGCCACGCTGGGTCTGGCCGACCTTGACGTGCTTGGTCACCCGCTGCACGCCCTCGACGATCACGCGGTCGGAGTCCGTGAGGACCTCGAGCACGCGGCCTGTCTTGCCCTTGTCACGACCGGCGATCACGATCACCGTGTCGCCCTTCTTGATCTTCGCCATGGTCAGAGCACCTCCATCGCCAGCGAGATGATCTTCATGAACTTCTTGTCGCGCAGCTCGCGGCCCACCGGGCCGAAGATGCGCGTCCCACGAGGCTCGCCGTCGTTCTTGAGGATGACGGCTGCGTTCTCGTCGAACTTGATGTAGGAACCGTCGGGACGACGGCGCTCCTTGGCGGTCCGGACGATGACGGCCTTGACCACATCGCCCTTCTTCACGTTGCCGCCCGGGATCGCGTCCTTGACGGTTGCGACGATGGTGTCGCCGATTCCGGCGTAGCGACGGCCCGAACCACCGAGAACGCGGATGCAGAGGATCTCCTTGGCACCCGTGTTGTCGGCGACACGAAGTCGCGACTCCTGCTGGATCATGTAATGAACTCCTGTCGTCGAGCTGGTTCTCGCAGGCTGCGAGCCTTGCCGAACGGATAACTGTCAAGCCTGCAGTAGCTGGCGGGGCTGCCGGGCCGTGGTTCGTGTGCGGACACACGACCGACGACCCGGCAGAGCTGAACTACTTGGCCTTCTCGAGGATCTCCACCAGACGCCACCGCTTGGTCGCGGACAGCGGGCGGGTCTCCATGATGAGGACGAGGTCACCGATACCAGCAGCGTTCTGCTCGTCGTGCGCCTTGACCTTGCTCGTACGCCGGATCACCTTACCGTAGAGCGGGTGCTTGACCCGGTCCTCGACCTCGATGACGACGGTCTTGTCCATCTTGTCGCTCACGACATAGCCACGCCGCGTCTTGCGGAGGGGCCGGTGTGCGGCGACTTCCTGCTCTGAAGCAGCTGCTCCAGCAACCTTCTCGCTCATATCAGCCTCACTCACTCACGCTCGGTGCGGTACGGATGCCGAGCTCGCGCTCGCGGAGGATCGTGTAGATCCTCGCGATGTCACGACGAACAGCCTTGAGCCGACCGTGGCTCTCCAGCTGGCCGGTGGCCGACTGGAAGCGGAGGTTGAAGAGCTCCTTCTTCGCCTTCTCGAGCTCCGCAACGAGCTTCTCGTTGTCGAACCCGTCCAGCTCGCTGGGAGCCAGGTCCTTGGTTCCGATAGCCATCAGTTGCCACCACCCTCGCGCACCACGAAACGGCACTTCATCGGGAGCTTGTGGATCGCACGGCGCATGGCCTCGCGAGCCAGCGGCTCCGGGACGCCGGCCAGCTCGAAGACGATCCGACCCGGCTTGACGTTGGCGATCCACCACTCGGGCGAACCCTTACCGGAACCCATGCGGGTCTCAGCCGGCTTCTTGGTCAGCGGACGGTCGGGGTAGATGTTGATCCACACCTTCCCGCCTCGCTTGATGTGACGCGTCATGGCGATACGAGCAGCCTCGATCTGACGGTTCGTCACGTATGCAGGCTCGAGGGCCTGGATGCCGTACTCACCGAACGCGATCGCGGTGCCACCCGTCGCGGCGCCGGAGCGCCCGGGGTGGTGCTGCTTGCGGTGCTTGAGCCTGCGCGGGATAAGCATCGCTCAGGCCTCCGTTCCGGTCTCGGCGGCCGGAGCGGCATCCTGTCCGACAGGAGCCTGCTCAGCCTGGGCGGGCGTCTCGGCTGCAGCCGGACGCTCGTTACGACGGCCACCGCGAGCGGGGCGCTCGCCGCGCGGACCACCACGAGGCGCGCGGGGCGCCTGGGTCGCCTGCTGTGCAGCGAACTCCTTCTCGGTCATGTCGCCCTTGTAGATCCACACCTTCACGCCGATGCGGCCGAAGGTGGTGCGGGCCTCGTAGAAGCCGTAGTCGATGTTCGCGCGGAGCGTGTGCAGCGGCACACGGCCTTCGCGGTAGAACTCGCTACGGCTCATCTCGGCGCCGCCGAGACGGCCGGCGCACTGCACGCGGATCCCCTTGGCGCCGGCACGCTGAGCGGACTGCATCCCCTTGCGCATGGCGCGACGGAACGACACACGGCTGGCGAGCTGCTCAGCGATGCCCTGAGCGACGAGCTGCGCGTCGATCTCGGCGTTTTTCACCTCGAGGATGTTCAGCTGGACCTGCTTGCCGGTGAGCTTCTCGAGCTCGCCGCGGATGCGGTCGGCCTCCGCACCACGACGACCGATCACGATGCCCGGGCGGGCGGTGTGGATATCGACGCGGACACGGTCGCGGGTGCGCTCGATCTCGACCTTCGAGATTCCTGCGCGCTCGAGGCCGGTGCTCATGAGCTTGCGGATCTGCACGTCCTCACGGACGTAGTCGCGGTAGCGCTGGCCGGGCTTGGTGCTGTCGGCGAACCACCGCGAACGGTGGTCTGTGGTGATGCCGAGGCGGTACCCGTGCGGGTGAACCTTCTGTCCCACTATCGGGCCCTTCCCTTCGTGTCTTCGCGCGGAGCGACGACCACGGTGATGTGGCTCGTCCGCTTGAGGATCTGGCTGGCACGTCCCTGCGCACGGGGGCGGAACCTCTTGAGGGTCGGCCCCTCGTCGATGAACGCCTCCGAGATGACGAGCTGCTGCTCGTCGAAAGCGACGCTCGCGCGGTCTGCCTTCACACGTGCGTTGGCGATCGCGCTCTGCACGACCTTGAGAATCGGCTCGCTCGCCGTTTGCGGTGCGAACTTCAGCACCGCGACGGCCTCAGTAGCCTGCTTGCCACGGATGAGATCCACGACGCGCCGGGCCTTCTGGGGCGTGACGCGGACGAACCGCGCCTGCGCCTTGGCTTCCATTGCTGTCCTGCCTTCTTGTCTCGTCATGACCGAGAGGTCCTGCCGCTGCTGACCCCGGGGGTCAGCGGCGACGGCCCTTCTTGTCGTCCTTCACGTGGCCGCGGAAGGTGCGTGTGGGTGCGAACTCGCCGAGCTTGTGGCCGACCATCGACTCCGTGACGAACACGGGGGTGTGCTTCCGACCGTCGTGCACGGCAAAGGTGTGTCCGAGGAAGTCGGGCGTGATCATCGACCGACGGGACCAGGTCTTGATGACGTTCTTGGTCCCCTTCTCGTTCTGCACGTCCACCTTCTTCTGGAGGTGGCCGTCGACGAAGGGGCCCTTCTTCAGGCTGCGTGGCATCAGTCAGGCTCCTATCAACGCTTCTTGTTCTTGCCGGAACGACGGCGACGGACGATGAGCTTGTCGCTCGCCTTGTTGGGGCGCCGGGTGCGACCCTCGGCCTGGCCCCAGGGGCTGACCGGGTGGCGACCACCGGACGTCTTGCCCTCACCACCACCGTGCGGGTGGTCGATCGGGTTCATGGCGACACCACGGACGGTGGGGCGCTTGCCCTTCCATCGCATGCGGCCGGCCTTGCCCCAGTTGATGTTCGACTGCTCGGCGTTGCCGACCTCGCCGATCGTCGCGCGGCAGCGCAGGTCGACGTTGCGGATCTCACCGGACGGCATACGCAGCTGGGCGTAGGGCCCGTCCTTGGCGACGAGCTGCACCGACGCACCGGCCGAACGGGCGATCTTCGCGCCGCCGCCGGGCTTGAGCTCGATGGCGTGGATGACGGTACCGGTCGGGATGTTGCGCAGAGGCAGGTTGTTGCCGGGCTTGATGTCCGCCCCGGCACCGTTCTCGATCATGTCGCCCTGGCTGAGCTTGTTCGGGGCGATGATGTAGCGCTTCTCGCCGTCCGCGTAGTGCAGGAGGGCGATGCGGGCGGTGCGGTTCGGGTCGTACTCGATGTGCGCGACCTTGGCCGGGACACCGTCCTTGTCGTGGCGACGGAAGTCGATGACGCGGTACGCGCGCTTGTGGCCGCCACCCTTGTGCCGGGTGGTGATCCGACCGGAGCTGTTACGCCCACCGGTCTTGTGGAGCGGGCGGATCAGCGACTTCTCCGGCTCCGAGCGCGTGATCTCGACGAAGTCGGCAACGCTGGAGCCGCGGCGTCCGGGCGTAGTCGGCTTGTACTTGCGGATTCCCATGGGGATCTGTCCTCAATCTGCTCTCGGCCGGCTCAGCCGACAGGGCCACCGAACATGTCAATCGATCCCTCACGGAGGGAGACGATTGCACGCTTGGTGTCCTTGCGCTTGCCGATACCGAAACGGGTCCGCCGGGACTTGCCCTTGCGGTTGATCGTGTTGACGGACGCGACCTTGACGTCGAAGATCTTCTCGACCGCGATCTTGATCTCCGTCTTGTTGGCCCGCGGGTCGACGAGGAACGTGTACTTGCCCTCGTCGAGCAGGCCGTAGCTCTTCTCCGAGAGGACCGGTGCGATCACGATGTCGCGGGGGTCCTTCTGAACGGTCGTGCTCACTTGGCGTCCTCCTTGGCGAGCTGTGCCGACTCGGACTCGGTCGCCACGGCCTTGGCCGAGGCGCCCGCAGCGGGGCCTGCGAGGAACGCGTCGAGCGCGCCCTGCGTGAAGACCACGTCGTCGGAGATGAGCACGTCGTAGGTGTTGAGCTGGTCCGCGACGAGGAGGTGGACACGCCCGGCGTTGCGCAGCGACTTCACGGTGAGCTCGTCGCCGCGCTCGAGAACCACGAGCACGTTCTTACGCGGTGAGAGGTTCGCGAGGGTGGTGATCGCCTGCTTGGTCGACGGCGTGCCGTCGATGCCAAAGCCGGTGACGACGTGCACGCGGCCGGCGCGAGCCCGGTCGGAGAGGGCACCGCGGAGAGCGGCAGCCTTCATCTTCTTGGGCGTGCGCTGCGAGTAGTCGCGAGGCGTGGGGCCGTGAACGACTCCACCACCAGCGAACTGCGGTGCACGGGTCGACCCCTGACGTGCGCGGCCGGTGCCCTTCTGCTTGTAGGGCTTGCGGCCACCACCGCGGACCTCGCCGCGGCTCTTGGTGTCGTGGGTGCCCTGGCGGGCTGCAGCGAGCTGCGCGACGACGACCTGGTGGATGAGCGGGATGTTCGTCTGGACGTCGAACACCTCGGGGGGAAGCTCGGCGGTGCCGGCCTTCTTGCCCTTGGCGTCGATGACGTCGACGGTGAGCGTCTCAGACATGCTGTCACGCACCCTTCGCGGCACTACGCACGAGGACGACGCCACCCTTGGGTCCGGGTACTGCGCCCTTGACGAGCAGTAGACCCTTCTCGGCGTCGACCGCGTGAACGGTCAGGTTCTGCGTGGTCTGACGGTCAACACCCATCCGACCAGCCATGCGCACACCCTTGAACACGCGCGACGGGGTCGAGGCCCCACCGATCGATCCGGGCTTGCGGTGGTTACGGTGCGAACCGTGGGAGGCGCCGACGCCGTGGAAGCCGTGGCGCTTCATGACACCCGCGGTGCCCTTTCCCTTGGTCGTCCCGATGACGTCGACGACGCTCCCGGCCTCGAAGGCCTCGGCGGTGAGCTCCTGGCCGAGGTTGTACTCGCCAGCGTCGGACGTACGGATCTCGGTCACGTGGCGGCGAGGGGTGACCCCTGCCTTCTCGAAGTGACCCTTCAGCGGCTGCGTCACCTTGCGCGGGTCGATCTGGCCGTACGCGAGCTGGACGGCGGCGTAGCCGTCGACGTCAGCGGTACGGACCTGGGTCACCACGTTGGTGCCGACCTCGACCACGGTCACGGGGACGAGGCGACCTGCTTCGTCCCAGACCTGGGTCATCCCGAGCTTGGTTCCGAGGACGGCCGTCACGGGCCGTTCGTTCTGCTGGGTAGTCATGTGTATGTCCTTCCCAGTCTCAGAGCTTGATCTCGATGTTCACGTCGGCGGGCAGGTCGAGTCGCATGAGCGAGTCCACCGCCTTCGGCGTGGGATCGATGATGTCGATAAGCCGCTTGTGCGTGCGCATCTCAAAGTGCTCGCGGCTGTCCTTGTACTTGTGAGGCGAACGGATCACGACAAACACGTTCTTCTCCGTCGGCAACGGCACCGGGCCCACGACCGTCGCACCAGCGCGTGTCACCGTGTCGACGATCTTGCGCGCCGAACTGTCGATGACCTCGTGGTCGTAGGACTTGAGCCGGATGCGGATCTTCTGTCCCGCCATGGCGTCGTCTGACTCTCTCTCTCGAACCGCTAGCTGTCCGACCCCCGCACTCGGGCGTGTCGCTCTGCGCGACGCACTTCTGTGCTGCACCACTCTGTGGTGCGGGATCGTTGGATATGTGAACCACACCGCTGTTCGTGGGCCCTCTTCAGTGCCCGACGACGCAGGAATGGATCGCAACGTCTGCTCGCCTGTGTGGAACGTGCTCCGCGGCGCCTCGATCTGTCCCGAACAGAGAGCTCAACACGCGGAACGACCCGAGGGGTCCGATGTTCAACACACTGTTCGATATATGAATGAGCGCGCCCGTAACAGGCAACCTGAACAGTCTGCCAGACGATCGGCGAAAAAGCCAACCGCTCTGCCAGACGCCTGTTGTGCGGTGGCTCACGGCTCTCGCGAGCGCGCACACCTTCCCGACACGCACGAGGGCCCGGTGACCGCTATCGGTCACCGGGCCCTCGTGGCTGGTGCAGGAGGCGCCTAGATCACTTGACGATCTTGGTGACCTGGCCCGAGCCGACGGTCCGGCCACCCTCGCGGATGGCGAAGCCGAGGCCCTCTTCCATGGCGATCGGCTGGATGAGCTCGACGCTCATCTCGGTGTTGTCGCCGGGCATGACCATCTCGGTGCCCTCGGGCAGCGTGATGACGCCGGTGACGTCCGTCGTACGGAAGTAGAACTGCGGACGGTAGTTCGAGTAGAACGGGTTGTGACGCCCGCCCTCGTCCTTGCCGAGGATGTAGACGCGAGCCTCGAAGTTCGTGTGCGGGGTGATCGAACCCGGCTTCACGACGACCTGGCCGCGCTCGACGTCCTCGCGCTTGATGCCTCGGAGGAGGAGACCGGTGTTGTCGCCGGCCTGCGCCTCGTCCATCGACTTGTGGAACGTCTCGATACCGGTGACCGTCGTCTTCTGAGCGGTCCGGATGCCGACGATCTCGACGTCGGAGTTCACCGAGAGGGTTCCGCGGTCGACCTTGCCGGTGACGACGGTTCCACGACCGGTGATCGTGAAGACGTCCTCGATCGGCATGAGGAAGGGCTTGTCGAGGTCACGCACCGGGTCGGGCACGTTCTCGTCGACAGCCTCGAGGAGGTCCTCGACGGACTTCACCCAGGTCGGGTCACCCTCGAGAGCCTTGAGGCCCGAGACGCGCACGACCGGAGCGTTGTCGCCGTCGAACTCCTGCGAGGTGAGGAGCTCACGGACCTCCATCTCGACGAGCTCGAGGATCTCCTCGTCGTCGACCATGTCGGACTTGTTCAGAGCCACGAGCAGGTAGGGCACGCCGACCTGGCGAGCGAGCAGGACGTGCTCGCGCGTCTGGGCCATCGGACCATCGGTCGCGGCGACCACGAGGATCGCGCCGTCCATCTGCGCGGCACCGGTGATCATGTTCTTGATGTAGTCAGCGTGACCCGGAGCGTCGACGTGAGCGTAGTGACGCTTCTCCGTCTCGTACTCGATGTGCGCGATGTTGATGGTGATACCGCGCTGCTTCTCTTCGGGTGCCTTGTCGATGTCGTCGAACTTGAACTCGGGGTTCAGGTCCGGGTACTTGTCGTGCAGCACCTTCGAGATCGCTGCCGTCAGCGTCGTCTTACCGTGGTCAACGTGACCGATGGTACCGATGTTGACGTGCGGCTTGGTCCGCTCGAACTTGGCCTTCGCCACTGGGGTCCTCCTGGGACTTGGGTAGTTGTGCCGAACGATGCAGATACTGCTCGTGAGCGGGGTATCTGCGGGGCGTGCGGGTCGCTACAGGTTGATGGTGTTGATACTACGGTTCGACCTGTGGGGACTCACTCGCCCCGGGTCTTCTTGATGATCTCTTCGGCAACGTTCCGAGGAACCTCGGAGTAGCTGTCGAACTGCATCGAGTACACGGCACGGCCCTGGGTCTTGGACCGCAGATCGCCGATGTACCCGAACATCTCGGACAACGGTACCTGAGCGCGAACAACCTTCACGCCCGTGGCATCCTCCATGGACTGGATCATGCCACGACGCGAGTTGATGTCGCCGATGACGTCGCCCATGTACTCCTCGGGCGTACGCACCTCGACCGCCATGACGGGCTCGAGGATAACCGGGTCAGCCCGCTTGATGCCCTCCTTGAGGACCATCGAGCCGGCAATCTTGAACGCCATCTCGGAGGAGTCGACGTCGTGGTAGGCGCCGTCGATGAGAGTGGCCTTGACGCCGACCAGCGGGAAGCCCGCGACGACGCCAGCCTGCATCGCGGACTGGATGCCCGCGTCCACGCTCGGGATGTACTCGCGCGGGATGCGACCGCCGGTCACGGCGTTGACGAACTCGTAGAGCTCGCCGTCCGCGGTGTCGAGGGGCTCGAAGGTGACCTGCACCTTGGCGAACTGACCCGATCCACCGGTCTGCTTCTTGTGCGTGTAGTCGATCTTCTCGGCTGCACGACGGATCGTCTCGCGGTAGGCCACCTGCGGCTTGCCGACGTTGGCCTCGACCTTGAACTCGCGACGCATACGGTCCACGAGGATGTCGAGGTGGAGCTCGCCCATCCCACCGATGACGGTCTGGCCGGTCTCGTCGTCGAGCTTGACGCGGAACGTGGGGTCCTCTTCGGCGAGCTTCTGGATGGCCGTGGAGAGCTTCTCCTGGTCGGCCTTCGTCTTGGGCTCGATGGCCACGTCGATGACGGGCTCCGGGAAGCTCATCGACTCGAGGACGACCGGGTTCGACGGGTCGCAGAGCGTGTCACCGGTGGTGACGTCCTTGAGCCCGATGAAGGCGTAGATGTGACCGGCCGTGGCGTCCTCGACCGGGTTCTCCTTGTTGGAGTGCATCTGGAAGAGCTTCCCGATGCGCTCCTTCTTGCCCTTCGTCGAGTTGAGCACCTGGGCGCCCTGCGCGACCTTGCCGGAGTACACCCGGACGTAGGTCAGCTTCCCGAAGAACGGGTGCGTGGCGACCTTGAAAGCCAGGGCCGAGAACGGCTCCGTGGAGTCGGGGTGACGCTCGATGGTGACCGACTCGTCCTTGACGTCGAGACCCTCGATCGACGGGACGTCGAGCGGCGACGGGAGGTAGTCGATGACGGCGTCGAGCATCGGCTGGACGCCCTTGTTCTTGAACGCGGAGCCGCACAGCACCGGGAACGCCTCGCCGGCGATGACGAGCTTGCGGATGCCGGACTTGATCTCCGCGATCGTCAGCTCCTCGCCACCGAGGTACTTCTCGAGGAGCTCCTCGTCGGCCTCGGCGACGGCCTCGACGAGCTGGGCGCGGTAGTCCGCAGCCTTCTCGACGAGATCGGCAGGGATGTCCTCGACGTCGTAGGCCTCGCCGAGCTTGGTCTCGCCGTGCCAGACGAGGGCCTTCTCCTCGATGAGGTCGACGACACCGGTGAAGTCGTTCTCCGAGCCGATGGGCAGCTGGATGACGAGCGGCTTCGCCTTGAGGCGGTTCACGATCGTGTCGACGGTGAAGTAGAAGTCCGCGCCGAGCTTGTCCATCTTGTTGACGAAGCAGATGCGGGGCACGTTGTACTTGTCGGCCTGGCGCCAGACGGTCTCGGACTGGGGCTCGACGCCCTCCTTGCCGTCGAACACCGCGACGGCGCCGTCGAGCACGCGCAGCGACCGCTCGACCTCGACGGTGAAGTCGACGTGCCCGGGGGTGTCGATGATGTTGATCTGGTTGTTCTTCCAGTAGCAGGTCGTCGCGGCCGACGTGATCGTGATGCCGCGCTCCTGCTCCTGCTCCATCCAGTCCATGGTCGACGCGCCGTCGTGCGTCTCACCGATCTTGTAGTTGACCCCGGTGTAGAACAGGATCCGCTCGGTGGTGGTGGTCTTTCCAGCATCGATGTGGGCCATGATGCCGATGTTGCGGACCTTGTTCAGGTCGGTCAGCACGTCAAGTGCCACGGTGGTTTACCTCTTACTGGTGGGGGATGGAGCGAAGGCAGAGGACTGCGGTGACACCCGCGGGCGTCGTGGGACGGGCGGTCACCTCGGGCACAGAGCCCGAGGTGACCGTCGCATCACCAGCGGTAGTGCGCGAAGGCCTTGTTCGACTCAGCCATCTTGTGCATGTCCTCGCGACGCTTCACCGCGGCACCGAGGCCGTTGCTCGCGTCGAGGATCTCGTTCATCAGGCGCTCCGTCATCGTCTTCTCGCGGCGAGCCCGCGAGTAGTCGGTGAGCCAGCGCAGCGCGAGGGTCGTGGACCGCACGGGGCGGACCTCGACGGGGACCTGGTAGGTCGCTCCACCGACACGGCGCGACCGGACCTCGAGGGCCGGTCGGACGTTCTCGAGCGCCCGCTTGAGGACGACGACGGGGTCGCCGGCCGTCTTCTCGCGAACACCCTCGAGGGCACCGTAGACGATGGCCTCGGCGGTCGACTTCTTGCCGTCCAGGAGAACCTTGTTGATCAGCTGGGTGACGACCGGGGATCCGTAGACCGGGTCGATGATGAGCGGCCGCTTCGGGGCCGGGCCCTTACGGGGCATCAGCTCTTCTCCTTCTTCGCGCCGTAGCGGCTGCGAGCCTGCTTGCGGTTCTTGACACCCTGCGTGTCGAGAGCCCCACGGATGACCTTGTAACGGACACCAGGGAGGTCCTTCACTCGACCACCGCGGACGAGCACGATGGAGTGCTCCTGCAGGTTGTGGCCGACGCCCGGGATGTAGGCGGTCACCTCGATGCCGCTCGAGAGCTTGACACGCGCGACCTTGCGGAGCGCGGAGTTCGGCTTCTTCGGGGTGGTGGTGTAGACGCGGGTGCACACACCGCGCCGCTGAGGGGAGCCCTTGAGAGCCGGGGTCTTGGACTTTCCGGCCTTCGATGTCCGCCCCTTGCGGACGAGCTGCTGAATCGTGGGCACTGCGTCTCCGTGTCTACTCGAGCCCGCCGGGTCTTCCCGGCGGTGGCTACTGCTGGCAAATGCTGCTGGTCTTGTGCGGGCTGGGTGCACGAGGCACCGCAGCTTCGCTGCACGCCACGTACCACCGGCTCGATGGTCCAGCCTGACGCCTGCGCGTCCTGCCGGAGAATGCCCATGGCTTCCGAGGTCCCCTGCCATCAGCCCCGGACGGGACAGGCCGCACGCCCTCCCCCACCCCTCCAGCCAGAGCTACGGAAGCTCGGCGAGCGGCAGGGATCGGACCACACGTACGGATATTGATGACGACTTGCAGGACCCGATATCACGGGCACGGTTTCCTAGCCTACTCGGCTACCGAGTGGGCGTCAAAGGGGCTGGCGGCAACACTCTCCGTCAGCGGCGAACGCCGTGGGGCGGTCCCTCGATGGGACCGCCCCACGGCGTTCGATCAGAGGTCGACGGGTCAGCGGAAGTCAGGACCGAAGTCGATGTCCTCGAGCGGGATCGCCTCTCCGGAGCCCATACCGAGCGCCGGGAAGTCGATCTCGTCGTAACCGAAGCTCGGGTAGAGCTCGGCCTTGGCCTCCTCGGTGGGCTCCACCTTGACGTTCCCGTACCGCGGCAGCCCGGTCCCGGCAGGGATGAGCTTACCGAGGATGACGTTCTCCTTGAGGCCGAGCAGCGGGTCACGCCGACCGCTCATCGCAGCCTCCGTGAGCACGCGGGTCGTCTCCTGGAAGGACGCTGCCGAGAGCCACGAGTCGGTCGCGAGCGACGCCTTCGTGATCCCCATGAGCTCGGGGCGACCGGAGGCCGGCTGACCACCCTCCGCCACGGCCCGCCGGTTGGCGTCCTCGAAGCGGCCACGCTCGGCGAGCTCGCCCGGCAGCAGGATCGAGTCGCCGGAGTCGAGCACCGTCACACGACGGAGCATCTGCCGGACGATGACCTCGATGTGCTTGTCGTGGATGTCCACGCCCTGCGAGCGGTAGACCTCCTGGACCTCGTCCACCAGGTGCTTCTGGGTGGCCCGCGGGCCGAGGATGCGGAGCACCTTCTTGGGGTCGACGGCACCCTGCACCAGCTGTGTGCCGACGACGACCTCCTGGCCGTCCTCGACGAGCAGCCGCGAACGCTTGGTCACGGGGTAAGCGATCTCCTCCGAGCCGTCCTCGGGGGTGAGGACGAGGCGGCGGGTGCGCTCCGAGTCGTCGATGGCGATCCGACCGGAGTACTCCGCGATGGGCGCCTCGCCCTTCGGCGTGCGTGCCTCGAAGAGCTCCGTCACACGGGGCAGACCCTGCGTGATGTCGTCTGCGGACGCCACACCACCGGTGTGGAAGGTACGCATCGTCAGCTGCGTCCCCGGCTCGCCGATGGACTGTGCCGCGATGATCCCGACGGCCTCTCCGATGTCCACGAGCTTGCCGGTCGCGAGCGAACGGCCGTAGCACTTGGCGCACGTACCGACGCGCGACTCGCAGGTGAGCACGGAGCGCACCTTGAGCGTCGCGACACCGGCGGCGACGAGGGCGTCGATGAGCACGTCCCCGACGTCGTCACCGGCGTGACCGATGACCTTGCCGTCGACCTCGACGGACGAGGCGAGCGTCCGTGAGTAGATGCTCTGCTCGACCTTGTCGTGCCGCACGAAGACACCGTTGCCGACGTCCTCGGTGACCGCGAGCGTCAGACCACGCTCGGTTCCGCAGTCCTCCTCGCGGACGATGACGTCCTGGGAGACGTCCACGAGACGACGCGTGAGGTATCCCGAGTCGGCCGTACGCAGCGCGGTGTCGGCGAGACCCTTCCGGGCGCCGTGCGTAGCGATGAAGTACTCGAGGACCGAGAGCCCTTCGCGGTAGTTCGACTTGATCGGGCGCGGGATGATGTCACCCTTCGGGTTGGCCACCAGACCACGCATACCGGCGATCTGACGCACCTGCATCCAGTTACCTCGAGCACCCGAGCCGACCATCCGGTACACCGTGTTGCGCGCAGGGAAGTTCTCCTGCATCGCCTTGGCGACCTTGTCGGTGGCCTGCGTCCAGATCTCGATGAGCTCCTGACGACGCTCGTCGTCGGTGATCAGACCCTTGTCGAACTGCTGCTGGACCTTGAGCGCCCGCTCCTCGTGAGCCGCGAGGATGTCCGCCTTGGCGTCCGGGGTCGCGACGTCCGAGATGGCGATGGTGACGCCCGAGCGCGTCGCCCAGCGGAAACCAGCCGCCTTGAGCGCGTCGAGAGACTCCGCGACCTCGACCTTGGGGTAGGTCTCGGCGAGCTCGTTGACGATCTGCGAGAGACGCTTCTTGTCGACGACGGAGTTCACGTACGGGTAGTCCACGGGAAGCAGCTCGTTGAACAGCGCCCGTCCGAGCGTCGTCCGGAAGAGCACCGGCTGCCCGGGCTCCCATCCCTCTGGGGCGTCGAAGCCCGCCGTCGGCGGGACCAGGTCCTCCATCCGGATGGTCACCTCGGCGTTGAGGTCGAGGGACCCACCGTCGAAGGCCATGATCGCCTCGGCCACGGAGCTGAACGAGCGGCCCTCTCCGAGCGGCTCGTCCTTCTCGGAGGTCAGGTGGTACAGGCCGATGATCATGTCCTGAGAGGGCATGGTCACCGGACGACCGTCCGACGGCTTGAGGATGTTGTTGCTCGAGAGCATGAGGATGCGCGCCTCGGCCTGGGCCTCCGCCGACAGCGGCAGGTGCACGGCCATCTGGTCGCCGTCGAAGTCCGCGTTGAACGCGGCACAGACGAGCGGGTGCAGGTGGATGGCCTTGCCCTCGACGAGCTGGGGCTCGAAGGCTTGGATCCCGAGGCGGTGCAGCGTGGGTGCACGGTTGAGCAGCACGGGGTGCTCGGTGATGACCTCTTCGAGGACGTCCCACACGACCGACTTGGCGCGCTCCACCATGCGCTTGGCGCTCTTGATGTTCTGGGCGTGGTTGAGGTCGACCAGACGCTTCATGACGAACGGCTTGAAGAGCTCGAGCGCCATCTGCTTCGGAAGGCCGCACTGGTGCAGCTTGAGCTGCGGGCCGACGACGATGACGGAACGTCCGGAGTAGTCGACGCGCTTGCCGAGGAGGTTCTGGCGGAAACGCCCCTGCTTGCCCTTGAGCATGTCCGAGATCGACTTCAGCGGCCGGTTCCCCGGGCCCGTCACGGGACGCCCACGGCGACCGTTGTCGAACAGCGAGTCGACGGCCTCCTGGAGCATCCGCTTCTCGTTGTTGACGATGATCTCGGGCGCGCCCAGGTCGAGGAGACGCTTGAGACGGTTGTTGCGGTTGATCACACGTCGGTACAGGTCGTTGAGGTCGGACGTCGCGAAGCGGCCACCGTCGAGCTGGACCATCGGACGGAGGTCCGGCGGGATGACCGGGACGGCGTCGAGAACCATGCCGGTGGGCGAGTTGGTCGTCGTGAGGAACGCGTTGACGACCTTCAGGCGCTTCAGCGCGCGCGTCTTGCGCTGACCCTTGCCGCTGCGGATGATCTCGCGGAGCGAGTCGGCCTCGGCGACAAGGTCGAAGTCCTGGAGACGCTTCTGGATCGCCGCAGCGCCCATCGACCCCTCGAAGTAGTTGCCGTACCGGTCCTGGAGGGCACGGTAGAGCATCTCGTCGCCCTCGAGGTCCGCGACCTTGAGGTTCTTGAACTTGTCCCAGACCTGCTCGAGGCGGTCGAGCTCGGCGTCGGCACGCTTGCGCAGCTGCGCCATCTCGCGCTCCGCGGAGTCACGGACCTTGCGGCGCGCGTCGGCGCGAGCACCCTCGGCCTCGAGGGCAGCGAGGTCCGCCTCGAGCTTCTGGGCGCGGTTCTCGATGTCGTTGTCGCGACGGTCGGTGATCTCCTTCTTCTCCAGGTCGATCTCGTTCTGGAGGTTCGGGAGGTCTTCCTGACGACCGTCCACGTCGACGGACGTGATCATGTACGCGGCGAAGTAGATGACCTTCTCGAGGTCCTTCGGCGCGAGGTCGAGCAGGTAACCCAGACGCGACGGCACACCCTTGAAGAACCAGATGTGCGTGACGGGTGCGGCGAGCTCGATGTGGCCCATCCGCTCACGGCGGACCTTCGAACGGGTGACCTCGACGCCGCACCGCTCGCAGATGATGCCCTTGAAACGGACGCGCTTGTACTTGCCGCAGTAGCACTCCCAGTCCCTCGTCGGACCGAAGATCTTCTCGCAGAAGAGTCCGTCCTTCTCGGGCTTGAGGGTGCGGTAGTTGATGGTCTCGGGCTTCTTGACCTCGCCATGCGACCAGGTGCGGATGTCGTCAGCCGTGGCCAGGCCGATACGCAGCTCGTCGAAGACATTGACGTCGAGCAAGGTGGTCCTACTTCCTTCGTCTGCCGGCCTGGTCGGGGTTCTTCCCGGCCGGCGCGGTGGAGGTGCTACAGGGTGTCGGTTCGTGACGGGGGTGCGGGGCTCTCTCGGAGCCGCGCACCCCCGTCAGTCCCGAGATCAGATCTCGTCGATGCTGGAGGCTGCGTTGGGGCGGCGGGACAGGTCGATCCCGAGCTCTTCGGCGGCGCGGTACACGTCGTCGTCGGACTCGCGCATCTCGATGGAGACGCCGTCGCTCGAGAGCACCTCGACGTTCAGGCACAGCGACTGCATCTCCTTGAGGAGGACCTTGAACGACTCCGGGATGCCCGAGTCGGGGATGTTCTCGCCCTTGACGATGGCCTCGTAGACCTTGACGCGCCCGGGGACGTCGTCGGACTTGATGGTCAGGAGCTCCTGGAGGGTGTACGCGGCGCCGTACGCCTCGAGAGCCCACACCTCCATCTCCCCGAAGCGCTGCCCGCCGAACTGGGCCTTACCACCGAGAGGCTGCTGCGTGATCATCGAGTACGGACCGGTCGAACGCGCGTGGATCTTGTCGTCGACCAGGTGGTGGAGCTTGAGGATGTACATGTAGCCCACCGCGACCGCCTCGGGGAACGGCTCGCCGGAGCGCCCGTCGAAGAGGCGGGCCTTGCCGTCGGGCTGGACCATGCGGTCGCCGTCACGGTTCGGCAGCGTGCTCTGCAGCAGACCGCTGAGCGCGTTCTCCTGGAGACCGTCGAACACCGGGGTCGCGACGGGCCTGCGCGGCGTGTTGGACGCCGCGATCTCCGGGACGTCCTCCTTCCACGACAGGTCGCCCTCGGTCGCGAGCTTGATGTCCCAGCCCTGGGCCGCGATCCACCCGAGGTGGACCTCGAGCACCTGACCGACGTTCATTCGTCCCGGGACACCCATGGGGTTGAGGACGATGTCGACCGGGGTGCCGTCCTCGAGGAACGGCATGTCCTCGACCGGGAGGATCGTCGAGATGACGCCCTTGTTCCCGTGGCGGCCGGCGAGCTTGTCGCCCGCCGTGATCTTGCGTCGCTGCGCGATGTACACGCGGACGAGCTCGTTGACCCCTGCGGGCAGCTCGTCGCCGTCCTCGCGACGGAACTCCTTGACACCGATGACGGTGCCGGACTCGCCGTGAGGCACCTTGAGGGACGTGTCACGGACCTCACGCGCCTTCTCGCCGAAGATGGCGCGCAGGAGACGCTCCTCCGGGGTCAGCTCGGTCTCGCCCTTCGGCGTGACCTTGCCGACGAGCACGTCGCCCGATCCGACCTCGGCACCGATGCGGATGATGCCGCGCTCGTCGAGGTCGGCGAGGACGTCCTCGGAGACGTTCGGGATGTCCCGCGTGATCTCCTCCGGGCCGAGCTTCGTGTCGCGGGCGTCGACCTCGTGCTCCTCGATGTGGATCGAGGAGAGGACGTCGTCCTGGACGAGGCGCTGCGACAGGATGATCGCGTCCTCGTAGTTGTGGCCCTCCCAGGACATGAACGCCACGAGGAGGTTGCGGCCGAGCGCGAGCTCGCCCTCGTCGGTGGCCGGACCGTCGGCGAGCACGGAGCCGACCTCGACGCGTGCGCCGTCCTCGACGAGGACGCGCTGGTTGTACGAGGTGCCCTGGTTGGAGCGACGGAACTTCGCGATGCGGTAGCTCGTCGTCGTGGCGTCGTCGTTGGCGACGACGACCATGTCGGCCGAGACCTCGGTGACGACACCGGGCTTGGTGGCCACGACCACGTCACCCGCGTCGATGGCGGCACGACGCTCCATGCCGGTCCCGACGAAGGGCGCCTCCGACCGGACCAGGGGCACGGCCTGCCGCTGCATGTTCGCACCCATGAGCGCGCGGTTCGCGTCGTCGTGCTCGAGGAACGGGATGAGCGCGGTCGCGACGGACACCATCTGGCGGGGCGAGACGTCCATGTAGTCGACCGCGGAGCCGAGGACGTCGTCCGTCTCGCCTCCCTTGGTCCGGACGAGGACGCGCTCCTGCTTGAAGGATCCGTCGGCGTTGAGCTCGGTGTTCGCCTGGGCGATGACGAAACGGTCCTCGTCGTCGGCCGTGAGGTAGACGACCTCGTCGCTGACCTTGCCGTTCTCCACCGTGCGGTACGGGGTCTCGATGAAGCCGAACGGGTTGATCCGTCCGAACGACGCGAGCGAGCCGATGAGGCCGATGTTCGGGCCCTCAGGGGTCTCGATGGGGCACATGCGTCCGTAGTGCGACGGGTGGACGTCACGGACCTCCATGCCGGCGCGGTCGCGGGACAGACCACCCGGGCCGAGGGCGGAGAGACGCCGCTTGTGCGTCAGGCCCGCGAGCGGGTTGTTCTGGTCCATGAACTGCGAGAGCTGGGACGTCCCGAAGAACTCCTTGATCGACGCCACGACAGGGCGGATGTTGATCAGGGTCTGCGGTGCGATGGCCTCGACGTCCTGCGTGGTCATGCGCTCACGGACGACGCGCTCCATGCGGGACAGGCCGGTGCGGACCTGGTTCTGGATGAGCTCGCCGACGGCGCGGATACGACGGTTGCCGAAGTGGTCGATGTCGTCGGTCTCGACACGGACCTCGACCGCCTCGCCGTTCTTGGTGCCGGGGAGCGTCGTGACGTCTGCGTGCAGCGCGGCGAGGTACTTGATCGTCGCGACGATGTCGGTGACCGTGAGCACGGAGTCGCTCAGTGCTGCATCGATGCCGAGCTTCTTGTTCGCCTTGTAGCGGCCGACCTTGGCGAGGTCGTAGCGCTTGGGGTTGAAGTAGAAGTTCTCGAGGAGCGAGCGGCCTGCCTCGACGGTGGGCGGCTCACCCGGGCGGATCTTCCGGTAGAGGTCGACGAGCGCCTCTTCCTCGGTGGTGACGTGGTCCTTCTCGAGCGTGTCGAGGATGGCCGGGAACGCGGCGAACTCCTCGCGGATCTCGGACTCCGTCAGGCCGAGGGCCTTGAGCAGCACGGTGACGGACTGCTTGCGCTTGCGGTCGACGCGGACGCCCACGGCGTCCCGCTTGTCGATCTCGAACTCGAGCCACGCGCCGCGCGACGGGATGATCTTCGCGGAGAAGATGTCCTTGTCGCTGGTCTTGTCGGCGGTCCGCTCGAAGTAGACGCCCGGGGAACGCACGAGCTGGGAGACGACCACGCGCTCGGTGCCGTTGATGATGAAGGTGCCGCGCTCCGTCATGAGGGGGAAGTCACCCATGAAGACGGTCTGGCTCTTGATCTCGCCGGTGTTGTAGTTGAAGAACTCCGCGGTCACGAAGAGCGGGGCCGCGTAGGTGAAGTCCTTCTCCTTGCACTCCTCGGCCGTGTGCTTCGGGGGCTCGAAGCGGTGGTTCGAGAAGGAGAGGGACATCGAGGACCCGAAGTCCTCGATGGGAGAGATCTCCTCGAAGATCTCCTCGAGGCCGGACGTCGCCGGGACGTCCTGGCGACCGTTCTCGTTGGCCGCGGCCACCCGGGCGCGCCACTTCTCGTTGCCGAGGAGCCAGTCGAAGCTCTCGGTCTGCAGCCCGAGGAGGTCAGGGACCTCCAGCGGCTCGAAGATCTTGGCGAAGGAGACACGCCTGGACGCGGTACGGTTGGCGATCGCATCGGCGGACGGAGCAGTAGGGATGCGCGAGGCAGCCAAAGGGGGTCCTTCCCTGCGGTTCGTGAAGACTGCAGCCGATCTGGCGATCACGACCCCCCGGCCTCGCGGGCCCGCCCATCGCTTAGGTACGATGTCGGGTGCCGCGGGTTATACGGGGTCGCAGGCACAGGCCAGCGCAAAGCGATAGCATAACCCAGGAGCGTCGGGGTAGCAACCCCCGCTCCTCCCCCACCAGGCTCGGTAGGTTCGCGCGAGAACGCCACGGAGGCCCGCACCCCCACAGGGGGGGGGGGCGCCCCAGGGAGGTAAGCAGGTGGCCCGCAGGGCACCCAAACCTGGAGGGTGACCGTTGCGCCGGCGCCCTCGAGGGCAGCCTTGGCCTTCTCGGCGGTCTCCTTGTTCGCGGCCTCGAGGACCGGCTTCGGAGCGCCGTCGACGAGGTCCTTCGCCTCCTTGAGGCCGAGGCTCGTGAGGGCGCGCACCTCCTTGATGACCTGGATCTTCTTGTCGCCGGCAGCCTCGAGGATGACGTCGAACTCGTCCTTCTCCTCCTCGGCCTCAGCGGCGCCGCCTGCGGCGGGCGCTGCGACGGCAACAGCGGCGGGGGCCGCTGCGGTGACCTCGAAGGTGTCCTCGAACGCCTTCACGAACTCGGAGAGCTCGATGAGGGTGAGTTCCTTGAAAGCCTCGATGAGCTCTTCGGTGCTGAGCTTCGCCATGGTCGGCGTCCTTCCTGGTTGTCCTGCGTGAAGCAGAGAGTGGGGTGGTGGCGTTGACCGAACGGTCCCGTGAGGGATCGGTCAGGCAGCGCTGTCCTGCGAAGCCTGCTTCTCGCGCAGGGCGTCGATGGTGCGCACGGCCTGCGAAGCGGGTGCCGTGAAGAGGTACGCCGCCTGGTAGAGCGACGCCTTGAGTGCGCCGGCCAGCTTGGCCAGGAGCACCTCACGGGACTCGAGGTCCGCGAGCTTGGTGATGTCCTCAGCGGTCAGCGGGCGTCCGTCGAGGACACCTGCCTTGATGACCAGCTGGGGGTTCGCCTTGGCGAAGTCACGCAGTCCCTTGGCGGCCTCGACCGGGTCCCCGGAGACGAAGGCGATCGCCGACGGCCCGGAGAGGTCGGCATCGAGTCCTTCGACACCGGCTTCCTTGGCCGCGATCGAGGTCAGCGTGTTCTTCACCACGGCGTAGGTTGCGTTGCCGCTGAGCGACCGACGCAGCTGCTTGAGCTGCGCGACGGTGAGCCCGCGGTACTCGGTCAGCACGGCAGCGTTGGACTCGCGGAACAGGTCCGTGAGCTCTGCGACTGCGGCTGCCTTGTCCGGCCTCGCCATGGCAATCCTTCCGATGGTGGTGCCGCACGACTCGCCGGGATCCCGGCTCCCACCCCGAACGACGAAAAGAGCCCCGCGCAGGCGCGGGGCTCACAGTGCACGAACACGACGGTCCGAAGCTGATTGCTCTCACCTGCGCCGGCCCCCGCGTCGTGCGGAGCTTCGGTCGACGCTTCCCGTCTCCGGGCAGCACCGACGACCTGCGGTCTTGGGTACGCACAAACAATACAGCCCATCCACGGCCGCGCCAAACCCGCAGGTCGGGGTATTGCAGGCGGACGACGGAGGCCGGGCCCCTCCCAGGGACCCGGCCTCCGTGCAGTGCTGCTCAGACGAGCCGATCAGGCTTCGTCGTCTCCGAGGAGCTTCGTCGTCTTCGACTGGTCCAGGGGGATGCCCGGGCCCATCGAGGTCGTGAGCGTCGCCTTGGTGATGTAGCGCCCCTTGGAGGAGGAGGGCTTCAGACGGAGGACCTCGTCGATCGCGGCGGCATAGTTCTCGACCAGCGCGACCTCGGAGAACGAGGTCTTGCCGATGATGAAGTGCAGGTTCGAGTGCTTGTCGACGCGGAACTCGATCTTCCCGCCCTTGATCTCCGTGACGGCCTTCGCCACGTCCATGGTCACCGTGCCGGTCTTCGGGTTCGGCATGAGGCCACGGGGACCGAGGACCTTTCCGAGGCGTCCGACCTTGCCCATGAGGTCCGGCGTCGCGACGGCGGAGTCGAAGTCGGTGAACCCGGCGGCGACCTGCTCGATGAGCTCGTCGCCACCGACGACGTCGGCGCCTGCGGCGCGGGCCTGCTCGGCACGCTCACCGGTGGCGAAGACCAGGACCCGGGCGGTCTTGCCGGTGCCGTGGGGCAGGTTGACCGTGCCACGGACCATCTGGTCCGCCTTGCGGGGGTCGACGCCGAGGCGGAAGGCGACCTCGACGGTCGCGTCCCACTTGGTCACCGACGTCTCCTTCGCGAGGCGCACGGCCTCGAGAGGGGTGTACAGGGTGTCGCGGTCGATCTTCTCGGCCGCTGTGCGATATGCCTTGCTGCGCGTTGCCATCTGCTTGTTCTCCTTGAGCAGTCGTGGTCTACGGGTCCGCGCGGACCCTGCCACTGTCCGGGAGGCCGAGCCTCCCGGAGCGATGAACGTACTGGGGGATGGAGCGGGTCAGCCCTCGACCTTGATGCCCATCGACCGGGCGGTGCCCGCGATGATCTTCGACGCTGCGTCGATGTCGTTGGCGTTGAGGTCCTCGAGCTTGGTCTGAGCGATCTCGCGGACCTGGTCCGCGGAGAGCGTGGCGACCTTCACCGTGTGCGGGGTGGGCGAGCCCTTGTCCACACCGGCGGCCTTCTTGATGAGCTCCGCTGCCGGGGGCGTCTTCGTGATGAACGTGAAGGAACGGTCCTCGTAGACCGTGATCTCCACGGGAACCACGTTGCCCCGCTGCGACTCGGTCGCGGCGTTGTAGGCCTTGCAGAACTCCATGATGTTGACGCCGTGCTGTCCGAGCGCGGGTCCGATCGGGGGCGCCGGCGTGGCAGCACCGGCCTGGATCTGGAGCTTGATCAGCCCAGATACCTTCTTCTTGGGAGGCATATCGGGTCCTTCGTGTTCTGACTCAGTAGGTGACGACGCGGTATGACGCCGTCGGGACGATCAGGTCAGATCTTGGCGACCTGGCTGAACGACAGCTCGACCGGGGTCTCCCGGCCGAAGATCGAGACCAGCACCTTGAGCTTCTGGCCCTCGGCGTTGATCTCGGAGATCGTGGCAGGCAGCGTGTCGAACGGGCCGTCCGTGACGGTGACCGACTCGCCGACCTGGAAGTCGACCTGGATGGCCGGGGCCGAGGCACCACCCTTGGTCGCCGTCTCGGCCTTGGGGGTGAGCACCGGTGCGAGCATGCCGAACACCTCGTTCTGGGTGAGCGGCACGGGCTGGTGGGTGTGACCGACGAAGCCGGTGACGCCCGGAGTGTGACGCACGGCACCCCACGACTCGTCGGTGAGGTCCATGCGCACGAGGACGTAGCCCGGGATCCGGACGCGGCGGACGACCTTCTTCTGCGCGTTCTTGATCTCGGTGACCTCTTCCATCGGCACCTCGATCTGGAAGATGTAGTCCTCCATGTTGAGGCTCTGGATGCGGTTCTCCAGGTTCGCCTTGACGCGGTTCTCGTAGCCCGCGTAGGAGTGGATGACGAACCAGTCGCCGGGCTTCGAGCGCAGCTCGCGCTTGAAGACCTCGACGGGGTCCTCGTCGCCCTCGGACTCGACGGCGTCCTCCGCCATCTCTGCCGCGTCGCCCGGCTCGTCAGGGCCTTCCGTCCCGGCGGCGTCGAGCGGCTCGTCCTGCACCGGCTCTGCCTGGTCGACGTCGACCGGCTCGGCTGCACCACCCTCGGGGGATTCCCCGGGCTCGGCCACGGTCGCGTCCGCGCTCTCGGCGTCGGGCACGGCGGCGTCGACGATCTCCTCCGTCGGCTCGATCGAGTCCTGAGACACGTGGCAACCTGCTTTCTACTGACTACCGAGACCGGCTCGGACTAGCTGCGATGGACTTGCGGGGCGGTGACCGTCCCGGAGACGTCTCCTCCTGGGGAGCGCCGACCGATGCTGTGCCGCGACGACGTCACGGGGTCGTTGGACGGCTAGCCGAACACCCAGAAGACGGCCTTGCCGATGAGGAAGTCGAGGAGCATCACGAACGCCATGGCGACGAGCACGAACACGATGACCACGAGGGTGTAGTTGAGGAGCTCGGAACGGGTCGGGGTGACGACCTTCTTCAGCTCGCCGACGACCTGGCGCACGAAGAGCGCGATCCGCGAGAAGATGTTCCCCTTCTTCGCGGGACTCGTGCTGCTCTTCTTCGCACCACTGACACCGGCGCCCTCGGCGCTGGCGGCACCGGATGCGGAATCGCTCACTAGTTCGTCCCTAACGTCGTGGCTCGTGTGATCACCTGCCGATGACTCGCCCCGGGTGACCGGGCCAGCACCACGAACGGCACGAACACCGTCGATGGCACTCAGCAGGGTAGACAGGACTCGAACCTGCAACCTGCGGTTTTGGAGACCGCTGCGCTACCAATTGCGCCACTACCCTTCGTGACGGACGCCTTCCCGGTCCTGCTCGCAGCCTCGCTGGGCGCGACCGAGCCTGGTAGACGTCAACCACCGAATGAATACTGTACGCGACAGCCGTGCCACGGTCTAACCGGGCTCGTCGGGCGTCAGCATCGGCGCGCGCGGAGCACCGCGCGCGAGGTCCTCAGCGCGCTGCGGAAGGTGCCGTGGCGAGCACGTCGGCGATCTCCTCGGCCCACCCCCGGACGGCGTCCATGTCGCGTGCGTCCCCGTACTTCCCGCGTGCCGCGAGGATCGCCGCGCGCTCCGCCAGGCTCAGCTGGAGCACGTCGAGCTTGCCGGAGAAGTGCCTGTGCCGCGCGTTCAGCCTCGAGATCCTCGACGTCGTCGTCGGAGCAGCGTTGGAGCGCTTGCTCGGCGAGTCGGACAGACCGGACGAGAACAGCCAGACCTGCTTGCCCTCGATCTGCGACTCGATCCGCTCCAGGAGGTCACGACCCTCCGGCAACCACTGCCCGATGTACACGGCAGACCCGAGGACGACGGCGTCGTAGTGCGACGCGTCGGAGATGTCGCCCGGGTCGATGTGGTCGACGTCGAACCCCGCCCGGTCCAGCGTCTGCGCGACGACGGCCGCGATCTCCCTCGTGGCCCCGTGCCTCGACGCCGCGCTCACCAGAACTCGCATGTCGGTCCCCTCCCTCGGCAGGCCCGGCCCGTCGCCGGCGGACCCGCCCTCCCTGTGTGATGTCCCCCCATCGTGTCTCCGGCGCGGCTCGCGCTCGTGGGCCGGAAGTCCCCCGGTCGCCGTGACGGCTGGCACAATCGCCGGATGCGCGACCTGACCACCCTCCCCAAGGCGCACCTGCACCTGCACTTCACCGGCTCGATGCGCCAGTCGACCCTCGTCGAGCTGGCCGCCGCGCACGGCGTGCGCCTTCCCGCGGCACTCCTCGACACCGACGCCGTGAGGGTTCCTGCCGACGCCCGGGGCTGGTTCCGCTTCCAGCGCCTCTACGACGCCGCCCGGGCGTGCGTCCGTTCGGAGGCCGACATGCGCCGCATCGTCCGGGAGGCCGCCGAGGACGACGCCACGGAGGGGTCCGGCCGGTTGGAGATCCAGGTGGACCCCACCTCGTACGCGCCGTTCGTCGGCGGGATCACACCCGCTCTCGAGATCGTGCTCGACGAGGCGCGCGAGGCCACGTCGGCCACCGGCGCCGAGGTCGCCGTCGTCGTCGCGTCGTCCCGGATGCGGCACCCTCTCGAGGCGAGGACCCTCGCACGACTCGCGGCCGGGTACGCCGGCGACGGGCCCGGCGACGTCGTCGGCTTCGGGCTGAGCAACGACGAGCGCCGCGGCGACACCCGGGAGTTCGCGGCCGCGTTCCGCATCGCGCGGCGGGCCGGCCTCGCGGCGGTCCCGCACGGCGGGGAGCTCCTGGGCCCCGCGCACCTGGCGGAGGTCCTCGACGAGCTCCGTCCCGACCGGCTGGGTCACGGCGTCCGCGCCGTCGAGGACCCTCGCCTCCTGGACCGCATCGTCTCGTCCGGCATCGCCCTCGAGGTGAACCCCGCGTCGAACGTGTCCCTCGGCATCTACGCCGACGACCACCGCGTGCCGCTGCGTACCCTCGTCGACGCCGGCGCCCGGGTCGCGCTCGGTGCTGACGACCCGCTCCTGTTCCGGTCCCGGCTCGTCGCACAGTACGAGACGGCGCGCACCGTCCACGCCTTCGACGACACGATGCTCGCGGACCTCGCCCGCTCGTCGATCAGGGCCAGCCGTGCGACATCCGCGACGACGGACCGTCTCCTCGCAGGCGTCGACGCGTGGCTCGCGGCGCCGGACCACGGGTCAGCACCGGACGGATCACCCCGATGACCGACGCTCCCCTCCGCACCTCCTCCGACGACCGCGCCCGGGCGGAGCGGCCCCTGCTCGCGGCCGGCGCCCCCACCCTGCGTGCCGTCGACGAGCTCGTGACCGGGTGCTTCGCCTGCCCGCGCCTGGTGGCCTGGCGCGAAGAGGTCGGACGGGTGCGACGCGCCGCCTTCCGGGACGAGGAGTACTGGGCGCGACCGGTCCCGAGCTTCGGCGACCCCGCCGCGCAGGTCGTCGTCGTCGGGCTCGCGCCCGCCGCGCACGGCGGGAACCGGACCGGCCGGATGTTCACCGGTGACCGCAGCGGTGACGTCCTCTTCGCGGCCCTCCACCGGACCGGGTTCGCCTCGAGCCCCGTGTCCGTCCGTGCGGACGACGGGCTCGAGCTGCGCGGGGTGCGCCTCGTCGCGCCCGTGCACTGCGCTCCCCCGGACAACCGCCCGACGCCCGACGAGCGGCGCCGCTGCGCCCCGTACCTCGCGCGGGAGCTCGAGCTGCTCTCGCCCACGGTGCGGGTCGCGGTCGTGCTCGGGGGCTTCGGGTGGCAGGCGCTCATGTCCACCCTCACCGAGCAGGGATGGGCGGTCCCGCGTCCCCGCCCGACCTTCGGGCACGGGGCAGCGGTCCGGCTCCTCCACACCGACGGACGGTCCCTCGTCGTCCTCGGCTGCTACCACGTGAGCCAGCAGAACACCTTCACCGGACGCCTCACCCCCGAGATGCTCGACGCCGTCCTCGTGGAGGCCCGCGACCTCGCCCACGCCTGAGACGGCACGATCTCGCGCTCGCGGGAACTGGTCGCGCCCCATCGACGTTGAGGAGTGGAGGAGAGCCGGCACCCGTCGGCTGCGGACCCGGAGGTTCACGTGTCAGAGGTATCAGGTCTCGTGTGGGGACTGACGATCGTCGGGATCGTCGGTCTTCTCGCCTTCGACTTCTTCTTCCACGTGCGCAAGGCGCACGTGCCCACCCTCGCCGAGGCGGCGAGGTGGTCGGCGTTCTACGTCGGGATCGCCATCGTGTTCGGCATCGGCGTGCTGGTCCTCGGTGGATCCCAGATGGGCTCCGAGTACTTCGCCGGGTACGTCACGGAGAAGGCGCTGTCCGTCGACAACCTCTTCGTGTTCCTCATCATCATGGCGAGCTTCCGGGTGCCTCGTGAGGACCAGCAGAAGGTCCTGCTCTTCGGGATCGTCTTCGCCCTCATCGCCCGCACCGGGTTCATCTTCGCCGGGGCGGCGCTCATCTCGATCTTCTCCTGGGTCTTCTACCTCTTCGGCCTCATCCTCCTCGTCACCGCCGTGAACATGCTCAAGCCGGAGGACGAGGACGCCAGCGCGGCGGACAACTTCGTCATCCGCACCGCCAAGAAGGTGTTCCACACGTCGGAGCACTACGACGGCGACAGGCTCTTCACGACGATCGACGGCAAGCGGGCCCTCACGCCGATGCTCCTCGTCATGGTCGCCATCGGCGGGACCGACATCCTCTTCGCGCTCGACTCGATCCCGGCGATCTTCGGCCTCACGCAGAACGTGTTCATCGTGTTCACCGCGACCGCCTTCTCGCTCATGGGTCTGCGCCAGCTGTTCTTCCTCATCGACGGCCTCCTCGACCGGCTCATCTACCTGTCGTACGGGCTCGCCGCGATCCTCGGGTTCATCGGCGTCAAGCTCGTCCTCCACGCGCTCCACGAGAACAACGTCCCGTTCATCAACGGTGGCGAGCACGTCGGGGTCGTCGAGATCAGCACCAGCCTCTCGCTGAGCGTCATCATCGGGGTGCTCACCGTCACCGTGATCGCGTCGCTGCTCAGCCCCAAGGGGCGTATGCAGAACACCGTCAACAAGACGCACGCGCTCGCCACCGCGTACGTCGGGCTCGACTCGTCCGTGGACGCCGAGGAGCGTCAGCGCGTGTACACCGAGCTCCTCGCCCAGGAGCAGGTCCTCGAGGGCACCGAGTCACGGCACCGCGAGTCCCTCGCCGAGGAGAAGGGCCTGCCCGAGCTGCTCGAGAGGGCCCACCGCGAGCACGCGGAGACCGCCGGGCGCGCCTGACCCCGGACCACGAGGCCCTCTCGACCACGGCACCGCCCTGCGCGCCGCTCGTGGCCGAGGGGGCCTCGTGGGTACCGCCCCGTAGGCTTCGGGCGTGATCATCGCAACCCACAACGGCAAGTTCCACGCGGACGACGTGCTCGGCGTCGCGCTCCTCAAGCACCTGCACCCGGACGCAGAGGTGGTCCGCACGCGCGACGCGGACCGGCTCGGGGAGGCGGACGTCGTCCTCGACGTCGGCGGCCTGTTCGACCCTGCGACCCGACGCTTCGACCACCACCAGCTGAGCTCCGGGGCGCGCGAGAGCGGCATCCTCTACTCGGCGTTCGGGCTGCTCTGGCAGCAGTACGGCAAGGAGTTCTGCGACGGCGACGAGGCCGTGTGGCAGAAGATCGACTCCCGCCTGGTGACAGCCGTCGACGCAGTCGACAACGGCCAGGACCTCTACACCGTCAACGACTACGGCACCTACCCCTTCGACGTCTCGGAGTATCTCGGGCTCTTCAACCCGCTCGTCGAGGGCGAGGACTTCGACTCGCAGTTCGAGGTGGCAGTCGGTCTCGCGACGCAGCTCCTCCTGCGTCTGCGGGCCCGCTACGCGGGGGCGATCGCCGCGGAGCGCGACTTCCTCACGGCGTACGCCGCGAGCCCCGACAAGCGCTACGTCGTCCTGGAGCGGTTCGTCCCGCACGGCGGCATCGCCACCAAGCAGCCCGACCTCCTCTTCACGCTCTTCCCCGGCGCCTCGGGCGGGTGGACCATCCAGACCGTCCGTCCGGAGGGGTCGCAGTACGGGTCGCGCAAGGAGCTGCCGCAGGCCTGGCGCGGGCTGACCGGGGGCGAGCTCGCCGCGGTCACCGGTGTGCCCGACTCCGTCTTCTGCCACAAGGCCGGGTTCATCGGTGCAGCGGAGTCCCGCGCCGGTGCGCTGCGACTCCTCGAGCTGGCGCTCGCCGACACGGTCTGACGCCCGGGAACCGCGGAGCCCTGCCGGTCGGTCCGGCGAGCGGCGCACGGCCCTCGTCGTGCACCACTCGCCGGGCACGCCCTCGTCGTCGCCCGTAGCGTGGAGGGGACCCGTCGACCGACCCGAGGGAGCCCCATGCCTGCACCTGCCGACACACCGCAGACCACCACCGACCAGCCGCTCCTCCTCGTCCTCCACGGAGCACGCGGCGACCTGGCACGCCGCATGGTCCTCCCCGGCCTCGCGGAGCTCGCGGGGCACGGCCTGCTGCCCCGCGACTGGGCGCTCGTGGGTACGGGCCGTCACCCCATCAGCGACGACGAGTTCGCGGACCTTGTGCGGGAGTCGCTCGAGGAGTTCGGTGACGCGGGGCTGCGCACCGCCCCGGCGGAGGAGCTCGTGCCCCACGTCGCCTTCGCGAAGGAGGTCACGGAGGACGACCCGGGCGACCTCACGGAGATCCTCCTGCGACTGCGGGACGAGCTCGGCGACGACGACCAGCAAGCCCTCGTCGTCCACTACCTCGCCGTCCCGCCGTCCGCCTTCGAGCCGCTGACCCTGGCGCTCGACGCCCACGGTCTCCTCGACGGTTCCCGCGTGGTCTACGAGAAGCCGTACGGCACGTCGCCCGAGTCCTTCCGCGACCTCGACGAGCTCGTGCGGTCCGTGCTCGAGGAGGACCAGATCTACCGGATCGACCACTTCCTCGGGAAGGAGGCCACGCAGAACCTCCACGTCCTGCGGTTCGCGAACGAGCTGTTCGGCGGGGTGTGGGACAGGACGCACGTCGAGCAGGTGCAGATCGACGTCCCCGAGGAGCTCGACGTCGCCCAGCGCGCAGAGTTCTACGACGCGACCGGGGCCGCGCTCGACATGATCGTCACCCACCTGTTCCAGGTGGCGGCAGAGGTCGCGATGGAGCCCCCGCACGGCCTGGACGCCGACCACGTGGGTCCCGCGCGCGAGGCCGTGATGCGTTGCTTCCGCCCGCTCGACCCCGAGAACGACGTCGTCCTGGGCCAGTTCGACGGCTACCGGGACATCGAGGAGGTCGACGACGAGTCCGGGACCGACACGTTCGTCGCGGCCCGTCTGTGGATCGACAACGACCGGTGGCGGGACGTCCCGTTCCTGCTGCGCACCGGCAAGCGCATGGCGGCGTCCGCGCAGCGCGTCACCCTGGTGCTGCGGACCCCGGAACAGCTGTTCGGCGAGCCCGTGGGGCCCGGGCGGATCAGCCTGTCGCTCAAGGGTGACGGCGCCATCGAGGTGACGACGACCGTGAAGCGTCCCGGGCCCGACCTCGCGCTGGGCACCGGCACGGCGCGGCTCGCGCTCGACGACGTGACTCCGGGCGACCCGCTGTCCCCCTACGCGTCCCTGCTGCACGACGTGGTGACCGGGGACCGCACCCTGTTCACGACGGCCGAGGGGCTCGCCGCCGCCTGGGACGCCTTCGAGCCGCTCCTCGGGGACCGGCGGCCCGCTCCCCTGCCCTACGCTCCCGGGTCCTGGGGGCCGGAAGACGCCCGACGGCTCGCAGAGCCCGTGGGGTGGGTCCTCGGCAGCTGACCGTCCCTCGTCCGGCGGGCGCCGGTCAGCGCCCGCCGGACGGTCTCAGCGGCTCGGGTCGAGCTCGCGGCCCACGGCCGCCACGAAGTCGTCCACGTGCTCCTCGGTGGTGTCGAAGGAGCACATCCAGCGCACCTCGCGGCGAGGTGCGTCCCAGTCGTAGAACGCGGCGTGCTCCCGGAGCCGGTCCGCGGCGCCTGCCGGGACCGTCGCGAAGACGACGTTCGCCTGCGTCGGCTGCGTGAGGGCGAGACCGGGCGCACGACCGTCCGTCACGAGCTCCTCGAGACCGCGGCGCAACCGCGCGGCCATGGCGTTGGCGTGCCCAGCGGAGCGCGACCACAGGTCGCCGTCGAGGACCGCGAGCAGCTGTGCGGAGACGAAGCGCATCTTCGAGGTGAGCTGCATGGTCATCTTGCGCACGTAGTCGACGCCGTCGACGGCGGCGGGGTCGAGGACGACGACGGCCTCCCCGAAGAGGAGCCCGTTCTTGGTGCCACCCAGGCTCAGGACGTCGACGCCCACGTCGGTGGTCAGGGCCCGCAGGGGGAGCCCGAGGGCCGCGGCCGCGTTGGCGACGCGCGCCCCGTCCATGTGGACGCGCATACCTGCGGCGTGGGCGTGCTCGGTGAGCACCGCGATCTCGTCGGGGGTGTAGACGGTGCCGAGCTCGGTGGACTGCGTGAGGGAGACGGCGAGCGGCTGCGCGCGGTGCTGGTCGCCCCAGCCCCACGCCTCCTCGTCGACGGCGTCGACGGTGAGCTTCCCGTCGGGCGCGTCGACGGGAAGGAGCTTGAGACCGCCGACGCGCTCGGGCGCAGCGTTCTCGTCGTTGTGGATGTGGGCGTGCCTGCTCGTGACGACGGCGCCCCAGCGGGGCAGCATCGATGTGAGGGCGACGACGTTGGCGCCCGTGCCGTTGAACACCGGGTAGGCGGTGGCCTGGTCACCGAAGTGCCCGCGGACGACGTCCTGGAGGCGTGCCGTCCACGGGTCGGCACCGTAGGCGCGGGCGTGGCCGGTGTTGGCCTCCACGAGCGCCGCAAGGACCTCGGGGTGGGTGCCGGCGTAGTTGTCGGAGGCGAAGGAGTGCTGCACGTGACTCACTCTAGGTGGCAGCGGCGGACGTGGTGCGCACCCCGCCGGGCCCGGTGGTTGGATGGTGGCGTGGCGACCTACATCGCACGGATCACCGTGCGCGACGACCTCGACGACGACACCGTGGCGGGGATGGCCGACGCCCTGCAGGCGCAGGGTGACCCGGAGGTCCTCCCGGACCGCGTGGTGTTCACCGTGCCCGGTGAGGCCCCGGACGGGACGACGGCGTCGGTCGCCGCGTCACAGCACGCGGGCGAGGTCCTCGACGGCTTCGTGTGGGACGTCGACGTCGTGGAGACGTGGGCCTGAGCGCCGCACCCGCCCGGCGTCCCGGGCGAGGCCGCGCCCGGGTGCGAGGATGACCCGGTGCTGGGGGTCCTGACAGGTTTCGCGATCATCGCGACGGTGATCGGTGTCGGGTACGCCGTCGGGCGCACGGACCTCCTCGGCGACCACGGTCGCCCGGTGCTCGCCCGGCTCGTGTTCTTCGTGCTCGCCCCGTGCCTGCTCTTCACGGTCCTCGCCGACGCGTCCGTCGGGGACCTCTTCTCCCCGCTCCTGGCCGTCTCCGCGGGAGCGGCGGTGCTCACCTTCGTGATCCACGCGCTCGTCGCGGGCCTGGCGTGGCGCCGCGGGGTCTCCGAGACCGTCGTGGGCGCGCTCTCCGCGGGCTACGTCAACGCGAACAACATCGGGATCCCGGTGGCGGTCTACGTGCTGGGCGACCCCGCCTACGCGGCCCCGGTGGTCCTCGTGCAGCTGCTCGTCTTCGCGCCGCTGGGGCTCGCCGTGCTCGACGCCCAGGCCCGGGGGCGGGTCTCCCTGGGGCGTCTCGTGACGCAACCTCTGCGCAACCCGATCATCGTCGGGTCGGCGCTCGGGCTCCTCGTGGCGCTCACGGGCGTCGTGGTGCCCGCGCCGGTGATGGAGCCCTTCCGCATCGTCGGCGCGGCCGCCGTGCCGCTCATGCTCATCGCCTACGGGATCTCGCTCCACGGGAAGCGCGTCCTGCAGCCCGGGTCGGGCCGACAGGACGTCGTCCTCGCGTCGGCCCTCAAGCTCGTCGTCATGCCGGTGCTCGCGTGGGCTGGGGGACATGCGCTGGGGCTGTCCGCGCACGATCTCTTCGTGGTGGTCGCCCTCGCCTCGCTGCCCACCGCCCAGAACGTCTTCGTCTACGCCCAGCGCTACGGACGCGGCGAGGTCCTCGCGCGGGACACGATCTTCGTCACGACGCTGGGCGCGGCCCCGGTGCTCGTCGCGGTGGCCGCGCTCCTGCGGTGAGCGGGGCGGGCGGCGCCCCGGCCGGACCGACGACGAGGGCCGCCCGCGTGGTGCGGACGGCCCTCGTGCGGGACCGGGCGTCGAGCCCGGCGGGGTGGTGCAGGATCAGCGGCGCGAGCTCTTGTTCGTCGCGCCCATGTAGATCGAGATGAAGACGATCGCCATGACGATGGAGATGATCCAGCGGATCCAGTCGATGCCGGCGGTGTCCTCGACGCCGATGAGGCCCGCGAGGAAGGACCCTGCGAGCGCACCGAGCGCGCCGAGCAGGATGGTCCAGAGGATGCCGATGGGCTGTGAGCCCTTCATGAACAGCCGTGCGAGGGCTCCGATGACAGCACCGAAGATGATCAGACCGATGAGCTCAACCATGTGAGGCCTCCTCGTAGTGTGGCGTCGCTTAGATCACGACGTCTTCGAATGTCAACCCCCAAAGCGTGACAGGTTCACCCGAGGTCCGCATGTCGAACGAGGGCTCTGTGACGCGCGCCACCTACCTGCGGTATGCGGGTAGGAAGTCCTGTCACCGGGGCCCGGTGGTGCGGACCGTCGGACGAGGTCGGACGAGGTCGGAACAGGTCGGAACAGCGGCGGCCACCCGTGCCGAGGACCTACCGCCCCTGGAGCGCGTCGAGCCCGACCGCCATCGCGGCCGCGACCCTCCCGTCGAGGCGTCCACCAGGGACCGTCACGGTGTAGCGGTCGCGCAGCGAGAACTGGCGCTCGACGGACAGGACGAGGTTCCCGGCCGGGTCGTGGAAGTCGAAGTGGTACGCGAACGGGAGGTTCACGACGCGCCGGACGACGGCGACGAGCGCGTTGCGCTCCTGACCCCGGGCGGTCACGCCCGCGGCCTCGAGGTTCCACGTGGACCGCAGCAGCGAGCTGCCGAAGTCCTTCTTGAACAGACCGACGGGCTGCCCTGCGGCATCCATGACGTCGTACGTGGCCGCCAGGTCGATCGCCTGCCGCGCCTTGAAGGAGAAGACGGGCGTCGACCGGGAGTCGTCGGTGAAGAACGTCACCTGCTCCTTGAACGCGAGCCGCTTCTGCTGCGCGACGGCGAGGAGCGGGCCGAGCTCGTCGTCCGGTCCCAGCGCGTGGACGGCGTAGCGGTTGACCATCATCGTGAGCTTCTGACGGACGGCGAAACGTTCGATGCGTGCGAGGCTCACGGTGGCTCCAGGGTGTCGAGGGTGCGTCGCACCCTACCCGGTCGTCAGTGGTGCTGGGGAGGGGTCCCGTCCACGCTGCGCAGCCGCGGCCCGCGCCTGGTCGGGTCGGTCGCGAGCGTCACGATCTGCGGTGCGACGTCGTCGGGCCCGCCGGACGGCTGCGCGAGGACCATGAGCCGGGTCACCGGTTCCGCGTGCTCGTCGCAGAGGTCGAGGGCGACGGAGCGGCCGTGGGCGCCGAGCACGACCGCCGTGGTGGACCGGTCGAGCGCGCTGCACACGTCGCACACCGTGATCTCCAGCTTGGCCATGTCGGTTCTCCCTGCATCGTCGCTCGTGCGCCCCCGCACGGAGCGATCGACTCGCTCACGTGAGGATGATCCTACGCACTCGCGGAACGGCAGGGCACGGGTTTCGTGCGACGTGCACGACACCCCCACGAGGCGCCGAGCACCGGGCGCTACCCCTCGTCCGTGAGCGCCGCGAGGACACCTGCGCCGAACTTCTCCAGCTTGGCCGCACCGACGCCGCTCACCGTGCCGAGCTCGTCGAGGGTCGACGGCTGTCGTGTCGCGATCTCCCGCAGGGTCGCGTCGTGGAAGACGACGTAGGCGGGGACGCCCTGCTCCTTGGCCGTGGCCGCCCGCCACGCACGCAACCGCTCGAAGATCGCAGCGGCACCCGGTGCGAGGTCCACGACGGCGGCCCCCCGGGAGGCGCGGGTCCTGGCGGCGCGCGACGGGCGCGCCGCCTCCCGGCGCAGCGCGACCGTGCGGGCGCCCGCCAGGACGTCGGCGCTCGCCGGGGTGAGGCAGAGCGTGCCGTACCCGTCGCCGTCGACCCCGAGGAGGCCGCGGGCGAGGAGCTGACGGACCACACCTCGCCACTCCGTGTCGGTGAGGTCCGACCCGATGCCGAAGGTGGTGAGCGACGTGTGCCCCAGCTGGGTCACGCGGGGCGTCTCCTTGCCGAGGAGGATGTCGACCAGGTGCCCCGCCCCGTACCTCTGCCCGCGGTCGCGCTCGAGGCGCACGACGGTGGAGAGGAGCTTCTGGGCGGGCACGGTCCCGTCCCACGTCTCGGGTGGCGCGAGGCACGTGTCGCAGTTGCCGCACGGCCCGGACTCCTGCCCGAAGTACGCGAGGAGCTGCACGCGGCGGCACTCGACGGTCTCGCACAGCGCGAGCATGGCGTCGAGGTGCGCGGACAGTGCCCGCCGGTGGGCGGCGTCGCCCTCGGAGGAGTCGATCATGCGTCGCTGCTGCACGACGTCCTGCAGGCCGTAGGCGAGCCACGCCGTCGAGGGCTGCCCGTCACGCCCGGCGCGCCCCGTCTCCTGGTAGTACCCCTCGACGGACTTGGGGAGGTCGAGGTGGGCGACGAACCGGACGTCGGGCTTGTCGATGCCCATCCCGAAGGCGATGGTCGCCACCATGACGATCCCGTCCTCCCGGAGGAAGCGGGACTGGTTCGCGGCGCGCACGCGGGCGTCCAGGCCTGCGTGGTACGGCAGCGCCGGGATCCCGTGCGCGACGAGGTGCTCGGCCGTCTGCTCCACGGAGCTGCGGGACAGGCAGTACACGATGCCTGCGTCGCCGGGGTGCTCCGTGCGCAGGAGCTCGAGGAGCTGGGCGCGCGGGTTCGCCTTGGCCACCACGCGGTACCGGATGTTGGGCCGGTCGAAGCTCGCGACGAAGTGGCGGGCCCGGGTGAGGTCCAGGCGCTCCGCGATCTCGGCGTGCGTGGTGCGGGTCGCGGTCGCGGTGAGGGCGATCCGCGGGACGTCGGGCCACCGCTCGTGGAGGACGGACAGCCGCAGGTAGTCGGGCCGGAAGTCGTGCCCCCACTGGGACACGCAGTGCGCCTCGTCGATGGCGAACAGCGACACGGTGCCCCGGTCGAGCAGCGCCAGGGTCTCCGGCACGCGCAGCCGCTCGGGTGCGAGGTACAGGAGGTCGAGGTCACCGTCGACGAACGCCTGCTCGACCGCGCGACGCTCCGGCGGGGACTGGGTCGAGTTGAGGAACCCGGCCCGCACGCCGAGCGCGGACAGGGCGTCCACCTGGTCCTGCATGAGCGCGATGAGCGGTGACACCACCACGCCCACCCCGGGGCGCACCAGCGCAGGCACCTGGTAGCACAGGGACTTGCCGCCACCGGTCGGCATGAGGACGAGGGCGTCCCCGCCCGCGACCACGGTGTCGATGATCTCCGCCTGGTCGCCGCGGAACGCGTCGTACCCGAACACCCGACCGAGGACCTCCAGGGCCTCCGGGGCCGCGGACGCGCCACCGCCCCGGGTCTCGGCGACGGCCGCGGCGACGTCGCCGACGGGAGGCGCTGGTGGGAGCACGGACGAGGCGGACGACGGAGAGGTCGAGGGAGGAGCCACGCCTCCACTGTAGGTGCGGGCGCGGACAGCGTCACCGATCCGACGTAGCCTGTGGAAGAAGACCGCCCGACCGAAGGAGAACCAGTGCCCTGGACCGTGAACGGCGTCGTCGCACGAACGAAGGGGGCGCCCGTCGAGCTCGTCGAGATCGTCGTCCCCGACCCCGGACCGGGCGAGGTGGTCGTCGACGTCGCGGCGTGCGGCGTCTGCCACACCGACCTCCACTACCGGGAGGGCGGCATCACCGACGACTACCCCTTCCTCCTCGGCCACGAGGCCGCCGGGACGGTCTCCGCCGTCGGACCCGACGTGACGAACGTCGCCGTGGGCGACACCGTCGTCCTCAACTGGCGCGCCGTGTGCGGCGAGTGCCGCGCATGCCGCCGCGGACGACCCCAGTACTGCTTCGACACGCACAACGCCGCCCAGCCCATGACGCTCACGGACGGCACCCCGCTCACCCCCGCCCTCGGGATCGGGGCCTTCGCGGAGAAGACGCTCGTCGCCGCCGGCCAGGCCACCAAGGTCGAGCCGGGCGTCGACCCGGCCGTCGCGGGCCTCCTCGGCTGCGGGGTCATGGCCGGCATCGGCGCCGCGGTGAACACCGCACCCGTGCAGCGCGGCGACACCGTCGCCGTCATCGGCTGCGGCGGCGTCGGGTGCGCCGCGGTCGCGGGCGCCGACCTCGCCGGGGCCCGCCGCATCATCGCGATCGACCTCGACGACGCGAAGCTCGAGCACGCCCGCACGGTCGGGGCCACCCACACGATCAGCTCCCGCGGGCTCGACCAGGACGCCGTCGTCGCGGCGATCGCCGAGCTCACCGACGGGTTCGGGGCCGACGTCGTCATCGACGCCGTCGGGCGCCCCGAGACCTGGAAGCAGGCGTTCTACGGACGGGACCTCGCCGGGACCGTCGTCCTCGTGGGGGTGCCCACCCCCGAGATGATGCTCGACATCCCGCTCGCCGACGTCTTCGGGCGCGGCGGCGCCCTCAAGTCGTCGTGGTACGGCGACTGCCTGCCGGAGCGGGACTTCCCCGCCCTGCTCGAGATGTACGGCCAGGGCAGGCTCCCGCTCGACGCGTTCGTCACCGAACGCATCCCGCTGACCGACGTCGAGGAGGCGTTCGAGACCATGAGCACCGGAACCGTCCTGCGATCGGTGGTCGTCCTGTGACCGCGCGCATCGACCACCTCGTCACGAGCGGCACGTTCTCCCTCGACGGCGAGACCTTCGACGTCGACAACAACGTCTGGCTCGTCGGGGACGACGAGGAGGTTCTCGTCGTCGACGCCCCGCACGACGTCGACGCCATCGTCGACGCTGTCGCCGGACGACGCGTCGTCGGCATCCTCGCCACCCACGCCCACGACGACCACGTGCGCCAGGCCCCCGCGCTCGCCGAGCGCCTGGGCGCCCCGGTCCTCCTCCACCCCGACGACGCCGAGTTGTGGCGCCTCACCCACGGGGACGACGCACCGCCCACCGAGGACCTCACCGACCGGCAGGTGATCACCGTCGCCGGGACCCCGCTCCACGTCCTGCACACGCCCGGCCACACGCCCGGGTCCGTGTGCCTCTACGCGCCGGAGCTCGAGACGGTCCTCACCGGTGACACCCTGTTCGCCGGCGGCCCCGGCGCCACGGGGCGCAGCTACAGCGACTTCCCGACGATCGTCGTCTCGATCCGCACCCGCGTGCTCACGCTCCCCAGCGGGACGCGCGTCCTCACGGGGCACGGTCCGTCGACGACGGTCGACGACGAGGCCCCGCACCTCCAGGAGTGGATCGCGCGCGGGCACTGACGCGCGGCGCCGCCCGCCGACGTCCCGGCCGAGCACGGTCAGCCGAGGAGCAGCCGGACGTCGGCGGCGGTGAGCCCCGCGCCGCCCGCCGCACCGGAGCCGTCGAGGACGCTCCCGACGAGCTCGGACTTGGCGGCCTTGAGCGCCATGACCTTCTCCTCGACGGTGTCCGCCGCCACCATCCGGTAGACCATGACGGTGCGGTCCTGGCCGATGCGGTGGGCACGGTCCACGGCCTGGGCCTCAGCGGCGGGGTTCCACCACGGGTCGAGCAGGAAGCAGTAGTCGGCCGCAGTGAGGTTCAGACCGAAGCCCCCGGCCTTGAGGCTGATGAGGAACACCTTCGTCTCGCCCGAGGTGAACCGCTCGATGGCCTCGGCGCGCCGACGGGTCCGCCCGTCCAGGTATGAGTGGTCCACGCCTCTCGCCTCGAGGTGGTCGCGCACCCGACCGAGGAAGCGCGTGAACTGGCTGAACACGAGCACGGTGTGCCCCTCGGCGAGGACGTCGTCGAGCATCTCGAAGAGCACCTCGAGCTTCGACGACGGCACCGAGACGTGCTCGTCGTCGACGAGGCTCACGTCGAGGGCGGCCTGGCGGAGCACGGTGAGGGACCGCAGGACCTCGAACCGGTGCTCACCGAACTCCTCCACGAGGCCGAGGACCTTGGTGCGCTCGCGCTGCAGGTACCGGTCGTAGAGCTCCCGGTGCCGGGAGCTCAGGGTCACCTCGAGCACCTGCTCCTGCTTGACGGGCAGCTCCGGCGCGACGTCCTCCTTGGTGCGCCGCAGGACGAACGGCGCCACCCGGCGGCGCAGCTGGGCCAGCCGGGGGCTGCTGCGCTCCTTCTCCACGGGGCGTGCGTAGTACTCGGCGAACCGCACCGGGCTGGGGAAGAGCCCCGGGCTGACGACCGAGAGGATGGACCACAGCTCCATGAGCGTGTTCTCCAGCGGCGTCCCGGTGAGCGCGAGCTTGAACGGGACGTCCAGGCGGCGGGCGCACCGGTAGACCACGGAGCGGTGGTTCTTGACGAACTGCGCCTCGTCGAGGACCAGACCGGCCCACGCGACCGCCTCGTACTCCGCGACGTCGAGCCGGAGGAGCGCGTAGGACGTCACGACGAGGTCGGCACCGGCCACCGACGCGGCGAGGGGTTCTCCGCGACGCGCCCGCGTGCCCGTGACGGTCCGCACCACGAGACCGGGCGTGAATCGCCGGGCCTCCGCAGCCCAGTTCTCGACGACGCTCGTCGGCGCCACGACGAGGAACGGTGTTCGCGGACCGGCCCCCGGGTCGTGCTGCTCGACCACGTGCTGCACGAGGGCGAGCGTCTGCAGGGTCTTCCCGAGACCCATGTCGTCCGCGAGCACCCCACCGAGGCGGTTGCCGTGGAGGAACGCGAGCCACTCGAACCCCTCCTGCTGGTAGGCGCGCAGCTCCGCGCGGAGACCGGACGGCGGCTCGACCCGCACGGGCCTCGCGCCGTCGGCGAGCGCCCCGAGGGACGCCCGCCAGGCGTCCGCCTGGGCGTCGACGATCCCCAGGGACTCAAGCTCCTCGAAGAGTCCCGCCTGGTACCGGTTCACCCGGAGGGTCGCACCCATGGTGTCCTGCAGGCCCTTGGCCTCGTCGATGAGGTCGCGCAGCCGCAGGAAGCGCTCGTCGTCGAGGGAGAAGTACGTCTTGTCGACGAGGAGGATCTTGGTCCTCCCGAGCGCGAGCGCGGTGAAGATGGTGGCGAGCGGCACCACCTGGCCGGCGACCCGGACGAGGATGGCGAGGTCGAACCAGTCGCGCGTGTCGGGCAGCGTGGAGGTCCGCACGGAGACCTCCACGTCCGTCTCGAGCCGGTACGTCGCACCCGCCACGTCGCCGTCGACGAGGACGTCGAAGCCGGGCACGGTGTCGGCGAGCGCGTGCAGGACGGGGAGCTCCTCGGTGAAGAGCTCCGCGGTCTCGATGCCCTGGAGCTCCTCGTCCCCGAGGCCCTCGGCGGCCTGCGCGAAGATCTCCCGCCCGCGGGCCCCGGGACGGGGTCGGCGGCCGGTGTGCGCCCGTCGCAGGCGCTGCAGGCGTGGGGAGGACGCGCTCACCTGGTCGAGGATCGCGGTCTCGGCCGCCTGGTCGCGCATGGGGTGGGCGAGGACGGAGCCGACGGCGAAGTCGGGGATCTGCTCCTCCGGGGTGTCGCTGTCGTAGCGCCACCGCCACCGGAGGCGTGCCCGGTCGCCGGGGAGGTGGGTCACGTCGAGCCAGAGGTGCGGGCGGGGTCGTTCGGGGAGGTGGACACGGGGGTCGAGGTGGACGGCGTCGACGGTCTCGTCGAGGGCGGGGACGACGTGGGCGAGGAACCGGCGCTCGTCGGCGACCGGGACGTGGAGGGGCTCGGCACGTGCGAGGAGTGAACGGGCCGGGTCCTGGGGCGGGGTCCGGAACCGCGCGAGCTCGATCCGGCTCTCCTTGGAGGGCGCTGCGGTCCCCGACCAGGTGACGATGCCGGTGACGGGGTCGCCGAGCATCGCGATCGAGGTGCGTTCGAGCGGCTCGTCGGTGCCGGCGGGGACGACGTCGACGTGGACGTCGAGCCCGGTCGCGGTGCGGACCACCACCAGCCGGGTGGTCGGTGGGGCGTGCGGGAGGACGACGGGCGTCTGGGCCTTGTCGGCGCACACGACCGGGAGCCCGACGCGCCGGGCCTCGTCGAGGAGCGCCCAGAGCGCGGCGCTCGGGAGCACGTCCGCGTGCACCCACCGGGACGGTGTGCCGGGGACGGCGTCGTCCGTCGCCCCGGCGAGCCCGCGCAGCGCCTTGAGGACGTCCACGTGCTCGTCCGGGTGGTCGACGCCGCGGTAGTTGAGGTACCGCACCGCGTCCCAGGAGACGCCGGTGCGGACCCAGCGCCCGCGGGCGCCCCGGACGACAGGACGCATGCCGAGACGCACCCGCGGGCCGCGGTTCGGGTCACCGGCCGTCCACCGGGTCCCGGTGCGGGGGGTGGTGGTCAGGAGCTCGAGCTGGAGGCCGATCTCCTCCGGCACACGCTGCCGGGCGCCGCCGGGAACGTGCCGCGTGTCCGACCCGGGCACCGGGTGGCCCTGGCCGATAAAGCCCGCGAAGGTCGTCTCCCACTCCGCGGCGCCCTGCCCGGGTGCGCCACCGTCCGTCCCGGTCGGGGTGACCGCCCCGCTCGCGACGAGCAGGACCGCGGCGACGTGCTTGCAGTCGACGCGGACCGGGCACGAGCACCGGCCGGCCACGGGGGCGGCATCATCTCCCGGCCCCGACATCTCGACGACCGCGACGTACTCCTTGCCGCCGGAGCCCCTCACGTGCCCGACGATGCTCGTGCCCGCCCGGTTGCGGGCCGTCGTCAGCACGTGCCCGGCCGTCGCGTAGGCGACGCCCCGTGCGAGGACCTCGGGTCCCACGAGGTCCGAGACGTCGGCCGGGGTGAGCATCGTGCCATTGAACCACCGCCCGGTGACGCCCCGACGCGTGCCCGGGGCGTCACCGGGCGGTGGGGCGTCACCGCTCAGGCGACGCCGAGGTAGGCGTCCTTGATGGCCGGGTCGGCGAGGAGCTCCTTGCCCGGACCGGTGCGCACCACGGACCCGGTCTCCAGGACGTACGCCCGGTCGGAGCGCGAGAGCGCCTGCTGGGCATTCTGCTCCACGAGGAGCACCGTGGTGCCCTGGGCGTTGATCTCCGAGACGATCCGGAAGATCTGCTGGATGATCATCGGCGCGAGCCCCATGGACGGCTCGTCGAGGAGCAGCACCCTGGGACGTGCCATGAGAGCGCGGCCGATCGCGAGCATCTGCTGCTCGCCGCCGGACATCGTCCCGCCCAGCTGGGTGCGTCTCTCCGCGAGCCGCGGGAAGAGCTCGAAGACGCGGTCCACCGTCGCGTCGTGCTCGGCCCGGGACGCGAACGTCCGGGCGTAGCACCCCATCTCGAGGTTCTCCATGACGGTCATCCCAGCGAAGACGCCACGCCCCTCGGGTGCCTGGACGATCCCTTCCGCGACCCGCACGTGGGCCTTCATCCGAGTGATGTCCTGACCGTCGAAGACGATGCTGCCGGACGACAGGGGGCGGATCCCCGACACGGCCCGCATCGTGGTGGTCTTGCCCGCCCCGTTGGCCCCGATGAGGGTGACGAGCTCCCCGTCGTCGACGTGCAGGGTCACGCCGTGCAGGGCCTCGATGCGCCCGTAGGCGACCGTCATGTCCGTGATCTCAAGCAGTGGCATCGTCAGGGACTCCCAGGTAGGCGGCGACGACCGCCGGGTCGGCGGTCACCTCTTCGGGGGTGCCCTCCGCGATGACGCGCCCGAACTCGAGCACGACGATCCGGTCGGTGACGCCCCGCACGAGCCTCATGTCGTGCTCGATGAGCAGCACCGTGTACCCGTCGTCGCGGATCTGCCGGATGAGACCCATGAGGGCCTCCTTCTCCGCGGGGTTGAACCCCGCGGCCGGCTCGTCGAGGCACAGGAGCTTGGGCTCCGTGGCGAGGGCCCGGGCGATCTCGAGCCGACGCTGGTGCCCGTACGACAGGTTCCGCGCCTTCTCCGTGGCCATGGCACCGACCCCGACCAGCTCGAGCAGCGCCATGGCCCGCTCGATCCCCTCGCGCTCCTCACGGCGGTGCCGCCGTGAGCGCAGGAGGGCACCAGGCACCGACGTGGCGTGCCGGGCGTCCGTGCCGACCACCACGTTCTCCAGCGCAGTCATCTCGCCGAAGAGCCGGATGTTCTGGAACGTCCGGGCGATGCCCAGCCGCGTGATCTCGTGACGACGGTGCCGCCTGAGGGCCTGCCCATCGAGCACGACGCGACCGGACGTCGGCCGGTAGACCCCCGTCATGGCGTTGAAGCACGTGGTCTTGCCCGCCCCGTTGGGGCCGATGAGCCCGAGGATCTCGCCGCGACGGATGTCGAACGACACGTCGTCCACGGCGGTCAGACCGCCGAACCGGACGGTCACCCCCTCCATGCGCAGCAGCGGGGCGCCGACCGGGACGCGGATGCCGCGTCGGGCGGCGACGCGCTCCGCGACGAGGTCCGGGTCGGCGAGCGACGGGTCGACGTCCGCGACGTCGACCACCGCCGGTTCCTCGAGGCCACCACCGGGCAGGTCCGCCTCTCGGCGCTCGATGTCGCTCACGACCCCTCCTTCACGACGGGCTGAGTCGACGCGCGTCGAGCCGCCAGGTACAACGTCCTGCCGTACGCGAGGAGCTTCTGCCGCACCGGCAGCAGGCCCTGCGGCCGGAAGATCATGAGCACCATGAGTGCGATCCCGAAGAACAGGTAGCGCAGCTCCGCGATCCGTGTCCCGTCGATCGGCAGGCCGAGGATCTCGGTGCGGCCGAGGAAGAAGTTCGGCAGGTACACGATGAGGAACGCCCCGAGGATCACGCCGAGCTTGTTGCCCTGGCCGCCGAGGACCACCGCGCAGAGGAAGAGGACGGAGTTGATGACGTTGAAGTTCGTGGGGCTCACGAACTGCACCTGCCCCGCGTAGAGGGCGCCAGACATACCCCCGATCGACGCACCGATGACGAAGGCCCACAGCTTGAAGCGGAACGTCGGGACGCCCATGATCTCGGCGGCGTCCTCGTCCTCACGGATGGCCACCCACGAGCGTCCCACCCGGGAGCGCTCGAGGTTCCCCACGAGCAGGAGGACCACGACGATGAGCACGAGGCTCGTCCAGTACCACCAGACGCCCGACGTGAGGACGCCCGACCCCGACCCGGCGGAGAACACGCCGTTGGGGTTCGCGTCGGACTCGCCCAGGCGCGGGTAGGCGACCTGCGCCAGGCCTCGGCCGCCCCCGGTGACCTCGTCGAGGTTGTCGGCGAGGAGACGGACGATCTCACCGAAACCCAGGGTGACGATAGCGAGGTAGTCGCCCCGCAGACGCAGGGTCGGGGACCCGAGGACCAGGCCCGACACCGCCGTGACGGCGACCGCCACCGGGAGCGCGGCGAGCCACGCCCAGTCCTGCGACAACCACCCGTCGACCCCCATCTGGTTCCAGGGGCTCGCTGGGCTCGTGAGAATGGCCACCGTGTAGGCGCCGATGGCGTAGAACCCGATATACCCGAGGTCGAGGAGACCCGCCTGCCCCACGACGACGTTGAGACCGATCGCGATGAGGGCGTACATCCCGAACTGCGCCAGGACGGCGCCGAAGCTCGTCCCCACGGTGGTGAGGACGGGGATCTGCAGGACGGGCAGGAGGGCGACGAGGAGGATGAAGGGAACCCCCAGGGCCCACTGGGTGGGCCGGGCCAGGGCGTCCCACCAGAGGCGGAGGGCGTCACCGACACCCCCGTGCGGGCGCCGCCCGGTGGGGGTGGACGTCGGGGTGCCGGTCCGGGAGCCGGTCGGTGCGTCGGTGCTCATGCGCGGGCCCTCCCGAGCGACTCGCCGAGGATCCCCGTCGGGCGGACCATGAGCACGCCGATGAGGAGCGCGAAGGCGACGACGTCGCGCCACTCCGTCCCGAGGAGCACCTGCCCGTAGTTCTCCATGACCCCGAGGAGGAGCCCACCGAGGAGGGCGCCGCGCAGGTTGCCGATGCCGCCGAGCACCGCGGCGCAGAAGGCCTTGATGCCGAGGATGAACCCGCCCGAGTAGATGATGCCGTTGGGGACGCGCAGCGTGTAGAGCAGCGCGGCGGCACCGGCGAGGAGCCCGCCGACGAGGAACGTCAGCATGATGATCCGTTCACGGGAGACACCCATGAGCGTCGCCGTCACCGGGTCCTGCGCGACGGCGCGGATCCCCCGACCGAACTTGGTCCGGTTGATGAAGGTGTCCGTCGCGAGGGCGAGCACGAGCGCGGAGACGATGATGATGATCGTCACGTTGGTCACCGTCGCGGAGCCGATGGTGAGCTGCGGCACCGGCTCGACGAGCCGGATGGGCTGCTGGGCGTTGACCCCGCCGAGCGACCCGCCCGTGACCTTCGGGAGCACGAAGTGGACGATCTCCTGGAGGACGAACGACGCCCCGATGGCGGTGATGAGGAAGACGAGCGGGCCTGCCCCCCGCGCCCGGAGCGGGCGGTAGGCCACGCGTTCGAGGCCCACCGCCACGCCGCCGGAGACGGCCATCCCGCCCACCATCGCCACCCCGAGGTACACGACGGTCATCGCGATACCCAGGTCGTAGGCGTTCCCGCTGGGCCCGAAGCCGAGGAGCATGAGCATCGCGTACTGGCCGAACATGCCGAGCATGAAGACCTCCGAGTGCGCGAAGTTGATGAGCCGCAGCACCCCGTAGACGAGGGTGTAGCCGACGGCCACGAGTGCGTACACGGACCCGTAGGTGAGCCCGTCCACGGTGAGCGCCCAGAAGTTGCGGGCCAGGGCGCCGGTGTCGAACCCGATGAGCGGCTCGGCGACGACGTCCGCCGCCAGGAGCGCGGCGTGGAGGTGTTCTCCGGTCACGAGGATGTCCTTCGACTGGGGGTCGGGCTCACTTGACGGAGTAGATCCAGATGAGCGCGTCGCTCAGCTCGCCCGTGTCGTCCCACATGTAGCTGCGTGCCAGCCCCTCACCCTCGTAGCCGGCGACGAACTCGAGGAGCGACGCGCGGTCGGTGGCCCCGGAGTCGACACCGCGGAGCAGGATGGTCATGAGGTCGTACCCCTCGGTGGAGTACACGCCCGGGGCCTGCCCGTGCATCTCCTCGTACTCGGCGGCGAACTCCTCGGGTGCGGGGCCGCACGGGCAGGACAGGACGGCGCCCTCGGACGAGGACCCCGCCTGGGAGACGAACTGCGGGTCGTTGACGCCGTCGGCAGACACTAAGGGCGTCTCGACACCGGCGTCGCGCAGCTGCTGGACGAACGGCGCGGCCTCCGCGTAGTAGCCCGCGAAGAACACGGCGTCCGCCTCGGAGCCGCTGATGAGCTGGACGCCCGCCGCGAAGTCCTTGTCCCCGGTCTTCACCTCGGTGCTGCACGACTCGTCGGCGGCGTCCCCGAGACCGCCGACGATCTCCTCGGCGAGCCCGATGCCGTAGTCGGAGTTGTCGGAGACGACGCACACGGCCTCGTAACCGAGGGTGTCGACCATGTACCGCGCCACGGCGGGACCCTGCACGGCGTCGTTGGCGAGGCCGCGGTAGAAGGTGTCCCACCCGTTGGTGGTGAGGTCGGGGTTGGTGGCCGACGCGGACAGGGACAGCAGGCCCGCCTGGTGGAACACGTCACCGGTGGCCTTGGTCTCCCCGGAGAACGCGGGACCGAGGAGCCCGATGACGCTCTCGTCCCCGACGATCTGCGGCGCCACCTGGGTCGCCTTCTGGGGGTCTCCCTCGGTGTCGAAGGGCGTGATCGCCACCTGGCAGTCGGCGTTGGCCTCGTTGTGCTTCTCGAGGGCGACCTGGGCCCCGTAGAGGATGTTCTGCCCGAGAGCGGCGTTGGGCCCGGTGAGGGCGCCCGCGAGCGCGATCGTCACCGGGTCGCACACGGCGCTGCCGTCCCCGGCGGGGTCGGCCGGCTCCCCCGCACCGTCGGCGGCGACCTCGGCGCCGGTGGTGTCGATCTGCACGTCGGCGACGATGGCGAGCTCGTCGGCGGTGCCGCCGGAGCTCGCGTCGGCGGCGGTGCCGCCGGCGGTCTTCTGGCTGCAGCCGGTGAGGGCGAGGGCCGCGGCGAGGGCGACTGCCGCGCCTGTCGTGGCGCGGTGGGACGGGAGACGCATGGGAACCTCCGACGTTGGGCGTCGTCCCTCCTGGGGACGGTGCGACCGGTGTGCCCGACGGGCCTCCAGGCCCGCGGTGCCCCGAACACTGTCAGCGGTGTGTTTCCCCGAAGGACGTGTGACGTTGCTCACCCGTTACGGGATCCTCACGGTTCGGGTGTCCCCTCCCGTCCCGTCCCCCGCGGCCCTTCGCGCGCGTGCTCAGCGCGGTCGCGGAGCGCCCCAGAACCGGTCGAGGACCTCAGCCGTCGCGGCAGGCTGCTCCTCGGCGGGGCAGTGCCCTGCCCCGGCGATGATCTCGTAGCCACCACCGAGGACCTCGGCCATCTGCGCCTGCCACTCCTGCGGCCAGGCGGTGTCGGTCTCACCGTGTGCGACGAGGGTCCGCAGACCGGTCGCCCGGAGGTCCTCCGTCCGGTCGTCGGCGTCCCACAGGACGTGGACGATGCCCCTCAGGGAGTCCGTCGACGTCCTCTCGGCACGGAGCCTGCGGTACGCGACGTACGGCTCGAGCTCTGCGGGGTCGGTGTCCACGTGGTCCGGGAAGTCCCGCGCCCACACCCCCAGCGACCCCTGGTCGTCGAGGAGGGCGAGCATCTGCTCGCGGCCGCTCCCCCACCCGCGCGGTCCCGAGCACAGGAGGACGACGTCGAGGAAGGCGTCGGGGCGTGCCAGGGCCGCCGCGCGCGCCACGAGACCACCGAAGCTGTGGCCGACGAGGTGCACGGGTTCCCCCGCGCCCACCACGGCCGCGACCTGGAGGACGTCGCCAGCGAAGTCCTCGAGCCGGTACGCGTCGACCCCCTCCGGGGCGACCGAGTCCGCCTGGCCGCGCTGGCTGTACGCCCACGTGTCCCACCCGGACGCGGCGAGGAGCGGGACGAGGGGCGCGAAGTCCTCCTTGGACCCGGTGAAGCCGGGCACGAGGAGCACCGTGCCTCGGGGCGCGCCGACCGGTGCGGCGTGCAGGGCGGTGAGCTCACCGGCCAGGGTCCGCACCGTCACCGGGTCCACGCCCGCGGGGAGCGGGACGGGTCCGAACGCCTCTCCGGCACGCACGAGGACACCGGGGTCGACCGGGCCGTCGGTGCTCACGGTCTCGGCCGGGGCGACGAGCGCGGCGGCCGGGTCGGTGGCAGCGAGGGCCTCGGAGACCTCGGACGGGGCCGGAGCGGCAGGGCGGGCCGGTCCGGACGGGTGTGGGTGCGTGCGGTTCGTGCTCATGGTCGTCGACCCTACGACCCGTGCCCGGGACACCCGTACCAGGACCTGCCGAGGTGGGGACTCCTCCCCATCCCGGGACGTGTGCCGCTCGGCACACCACCGGACCTAGGCTTGCCGGGTGGACCCCACCCAGATCACCGTCGACCCCGCCTCCGACGTGCCGCCGTACGAGCAGGTCCGCACCCGGGTCGTCGACCTCGTCGCGTCGCAGGAGCTGCGGGTGGGCGACCGCCTGCCACCCATCCGGGCGCTCGCCTCTGCGCTCGGCGTGGCGGCGGGCACCGTGGCACGCGCGTACCGGGAGCTCGAGGCCGCGGGCGTCGTCGAGACCCGGGGGCGCGCGGGCACCGTGGTCGCCGGGACTGCCGTCACCGCCCGCGCGCGCCTGGAGCAGGCCGCACGAGCCTTCGCCGACCAGGTGCGGGACACCGGCCTGCCGGAGGAGGAGCTCGTCGACGCCGTCCGGACCGCGCTGCAGGCCTGACCGTCCGCCGTGCGGGCGGTCAGCGCGTGAGCCCGAACCGTTCACCCACCCAGTCGGACACGGCCCGGAAGTACGCGGAGCGTGCGGGCTCGGCGGACAGCGCGAGGTCATGGATGCCGTCCTCCACCTGGACGACCGTGACGTCCCGCCCCAGGGCGGGCGCGCGGGCCACGATGTGCCGGACGTCGAGGACGGCGTCGACCCGCCCCAGGTCCGGGTTGTCGGGCCGGTTGACTCCGCTGCGCGTCGAGCAGCACACGAGGACCGGGCAGTCGAGGTCGAGCCCGGCGGCCAGCCGGGCGTGCCCCGCACGGATGGCCCGCAACCACCCGGCGAGCACCCCGAAACCCTCGGGAGGTTTGAGGGCGAGGTCGTACTCCCACTCGCCTCCCCCCTCCCGGTGCAGCGTCCGCGAGTACTCCGACGGCCCGGACTGCAGGACGACGTACCTGGCGCGCCGGCCGACGACGTCGAGCACCGCGGTGCTCACGACGCGGTCGAACCAGGGGCGGTTGAGGTCGAACCACGGGCTGTTGAGGACCAGGCCGTCGACCGTCGCGCGGCCCGTCGCGCTGTGCGCCCACAAGGACACGAGCAGGCCACCGGTCGAGTGCCCCATGAGCAGGAGGCGCGAGTACCCGAGCTCGTCGCGCAGGACCGCCGTCGCCGCCGCGAGGTCCTCCCCGTACTCGCGGAGGTCGTCGCAGTAGTTGGGCGTCTGGTGGTCCCGCAGCGAGCGCCCGTACGCGCGCAGGTCGATCGCGTAGAGGTCGACGCCGTGGTCCGCCCACTCCTGGGCGAGGTGGGCCTGGAAGAAGTAGTCGGCGAAGCCGTGGACGTAGAGCACGGCCGTGCGTCCGGCGGGGACCGGTGGGACGGGTGCTGCGTCGTCCCCGCGTCGCCGCGTGACGAGGGTCGCGACGACCGGTCCGCGCTCGTCGGGACGGAGCTCGAGGGTCCGGGCCACCCACGGGTCGCCGAGGACGTCGGGGAACCAGGGGGTGGCACTCATGCCATCGAGTCTGGCAGAAGGGCCGCGGCGTGGAGGGCCGGGCCGCTCGAGGGGTGCCGGGAGGCGCTGCGGCGGGCTCGTCAGGGCAGGAGGTCCGCGGGCGGTCGACGGTCGGCGCGGGGGTGGACGTCCCCGACCCGGACCGGCAGGAGGAGCACGAGCCCGAGGGCGAGGACCACGACGAGCCCGAGGATCCCCCAGTGCTGCTCCCCCAGCACTGCGATGCTCAGGGAGAAGGCGCCCGGTGCGAGGAAGCTCGCGGCCCGACCGGTCGTGGCGTACAGGCCGAACATCTCGCCCTCCCGCCCCGGGGGCGTCAGCCGGGCGAGCAGGGCGCGGCTCGCGGACTGGGCCGGCCCCACGAACACGCACAGGGCGAGCCCGAAGACCCAGAAGACCGTCGGTCCGCCGTCGTGGAGGACGAGGACGACGACCGCCGCCGCGATCATCCCGCAGAGGGAGGCGACGATGACGGGCTTGCCGCCCACCCGGTCCTCGACGTACCCGGTGACGACGGTGGCGAGCCCGGCGACGACGTTCGCCACGATCGCGAAGACGATGACGCCGCTCGCGGAGAAGCCGAACGTCACCGACGCGATGATCCCGCCGAACGTGAAGACCCCGGCGAGGCCGTCGCGGAACACGGCGCTCGCGAGGAGGAACCGGACGGTGCGGCGGTCGGTGCGCCACAGCACGGCGACGTCGCGCGCGAGCGCCCGGTAGGACTCGACGATGCTGCGGCGCGCCCGCTCGCGGCTCGCGGGGACCTCGGGGACGGCCCGCAGCACGGGGACGGCGAAGACCGCGAACCACACCGCGGAGAGCAGCACGCTCACCCGCACGTCGAGACCGTTCTCGCCGGTGACCCCGAACCACCCCACGTCGGGGTCGATGAACCCCACGAAGAGCACGAGCAGGAGGACGATCCCGCCGAGGTAGCCGGCGCCCCAGCCGATCCCGCTCACCTTGCCCAGCGTCGCCGGGGTGGAGACCTGGGAGATCATCGCGTTGTAGCCCACGGAGGCGAGCTCGAAGAAGATGTTGCCGAGGGACAGCAGGACGATCCCGAGGACGAGGTTCTGCTCGAGCGCGGCGGGGTCGGGGGTGACGAGGAACATCGCGGCGGTGAGGACCACCACGACGGCGGTGTTGATGCCGAGCCACAGGCGGCGCCGGCCCGTGTCGTCCGAACGCGACCCGAGGACCGGGGCGAGGAGGGCGATGAGGAGACCCGCGGCGGCGATCCCCCAGCCGAGCCATGCGGAGTGGTCGGCGAGGACGCCGTCGAGGACGGCCTGCGCCGCGGACCCGTCGCCCCCGGCCTCGGCCGCCCGGACGACGTCCGGGTCCACGAAGTCGCTGCTGGTGATCCACCGGGTGAACACGAAGGTGGTGACCACGGCGTTGAACGCCGCCGATCCCCAGTCCCATGCGGCCCAGGCGGCCACCGCTCGGCGGCCCGGACGGACGGAGGACTGGTCGCGGACGTCGTCGCGGAGGGTCGTCACGGGTCAAGTGTGGCTGGGCGGGACGGGTTTGTCTCCCCCCTCCAGGTCGCTCCCCGCACGTCCGGCGTGTCACGTCCGGCCTCTCTCCACCGTTCTGTCGGGATCGTCCGGGTGATCTGTCGGATACTTGTCGGATGACGACAGCCCGCCGCGTGCTCGGCGCCTCCTGCGCCGTCCTCGTCGTGTGGATCGCCGCGGCCGGCTCCTGGGAGCTGGTGACCCACGACCGGGGACCGGTCGACCTCGGGGCCGCGGTCTCGCTGGACCCTCCGCCGCCGGACCCGACCGCCTCCGCCCGGCCCAGCACCGGCCCGAGCACCCCCGGCGGCCCGGGACCGACCGTCGACCGCCCCCGCACGGTCTCGCCGGGACCACCCGCAGCCCGACCGACCCCGACACCCTCGACGCGTCCCCCGGCCGGGAACCCGCCCGGTCCGGCGCCCGACCCCGGTCCGCCCGTCCACGCACGACCCGCGGCACCACCGAGGGTGCCACCCCCGGTCGACGGCACCACCGGCCGCGACCCGGCCCCGCCCACCGGGCCACCGCCGACGAGCACCCCGACGCCCCAGCCCCCGGCGTCGACACCCACCGACCCTCCGGTGCCCCTGCGGCCCACCATGGTGGCCGCACCGGACCACGGTCTGCCCGACGCCCCACCGCGCCCGGCGGCCCTCCCCACCGAGCCACCTCCCACCCTGTGGTTCAGCCGGTGGATCCCGTCCCTCGAACCGGACGACGCCCCCGAGGGACCGGGCGGGACCGCCGACGAGCCGGACACGGAGGGCGCCGAGACGGTCGAGGACCTCCACGACCGCCCGTCCGAGGACGACACCGACACCACCGGCGGAAGCACCCGGTGAGGAGCACCGTCAGGGCACGCGTGCTCGCCGCCATGCTCGTCCTGTGCGCCCTCGGCCTCCTCATCGCAGGGATCACCGCCTACGCCCTCGAGCGTCGCAAGGTCGACACACGCATCGACGACTCGTTGTCCCGCTCGGTGACCTCCTTCCGGGACCTCGCCGCCGCCGGGCGCGACCCGGAGAGCGGCGAGCCCTTCGCCAGCGCCGCGGCGCTCGTCCACGTCGCCATCCAGCGCAGCATCCCCGCCCGCACCGAGGGCATGCTCGGCTACGCGCAGGGTGCGGTCCGCTGGTACGCGCCGAGCGCCGTGCGGGTCCGTCTCGAGGACGACCCCGAGCTCGTCCGGCAGATCGACGCGGTCCAGGCCGACCCGTCGGTGATGATCCGCACCGCGAGGACCTCGAAGGCCGAGTACCGCTACGTCGCGGTCCCGGTGGTCCTCGGGCCCGACGACTCGGGTGCCCTCGTCCTGGCGTTCGACCGCAGTGCCGAGCTCGACGCCCTGGGCGACACCTTCCGGACGTACGCGGCCGTGGCCGCCGTGTCCCTCGTGCTCATCGGCATCGCCGGGTGGCTCGTCGCCGGCCGCTTCCTCGCACCCATCCGGCGCCTGCGCGACACGGCACGCACCGTGTCCGAGTCTGACCTCACCGCGCGGATCCCCGTGCGGGGCAACGACGACCTCTCCGACCTGACACGGACGTTCAACGACATGGTGGAACGCCTCGAGGCCTCCTTCGTGTCCCAGCGTCGCCTCCTCGACGACGTGAGCCACGAGCTCCGCACCCCGCTGACCATCGTCGCCGGGCACCTGGAGGTCATGGACCCGGGCGACCCGGAGGACGTCGTGAGCACCCGGGAGATCGCCTTCGACGAGATCGCCCGCATGGACCGGCTGGTCCACGACCTCATGACGCTCGCCACGGCCGACCGACCCGACTTCGTCCGACGGGAGAGCACCCACCTGGGGCGCCTCACCGACGACGTCCTCGACAAGGCCCGCGCCCTCGGGGCGCGACGCTGGGTCGTCGAGGCGCGCGCCGAGGCCGTCCTCGACGTCGACCCGCAGCGCATCACCCAGGCGTGGCTCCAGCTCGCGTCCAACGCGGTGCGCCACTCGTCCGAGGGGTCGCGGATCGGGCTGGGGTCGTCCCTCGACGGGGACACCGCACGGTTCTGGGTGCGCGACGAGGGAGTCGGGGTCCCGCAGGACGAGGTCGGACGGATCTTCGACCGGTTCTCACGGGGCACGGCGGCGCCCGGTGCGGGTCGCACGGGCGGGGCCGGTCTCGGGCTCGCCATCGTCGCCGCGATCGCCTCCGCCCACGGGGGCGCCGCCTCCGTGCGGTCGACGGAGGGCAAGGGGTCCACCTTCACCATCACCGTGCGGGCACCGCAGCCCGTCGGCACCGAACGGACGAGAGGTACCGATGAGCAGGATCCTGATCGCTGAGGACGAAGGACGGATCGGCGAGTTCGTCAGCAAGGGGCTCCGCGCCGCCGGGCACGTCCCGTCCGTCGTCGGCACCGGTCGTGAGGCTCTCGACGGAGCCGCGAGCGGCACGTTCGACCTCCTCGTCCTCGACCTGGGGCTCCCCGACGAGGACGGCTTCACCGTCCTCCGGCGCCTGCGCCAGGGCGGCAGCTCGCTCCCCGTGATCATCCTCACGGCCCGCAGCTCCGTCGCCGACACCGTCGCGGGCCTCGAGGGCGGCGCCGACGACTACATGGCGAAGCCGTTCCGCTTCGAGGAGCTCCTCGCCCGGATCCGCCTACGCCTGCGCTCCGAGCCCGACACGTCCGCCGAGCCGACCGTCCTCACGCACGGCGGCCTCTCCCTCGACCTGCGCACACGTCGGGCCCACGTCGACGAAGGACGGGAGGTCGAGCTCTCGGCGCGGGAGTTCGGGCTCGCGGAGGCCTTCCTGCGCAACCCGGAGCAGGTGCTCAGCAGGGAGCAGCTGCTGTCCATGGTGTGGGGCTACGACTTCGATCCCGGCTCGAACGTCGTGGACGTGTACGTGCGCTACCTGCGCAACAAGCTCGGGGCGCACCGCTTCATGACGGTGCGCGGCATGGGATACCGGCTCGTCACGGGCGACGCGTCGTCACCGGCGCGACCGGGACCGTGACTTCTCCCCCACGGTCCCGGTCGCGGCCGGTCACGACCACCGCAGCGCAGCCCGGTGGCGGGGCCACGGGGCACGTCGCGCACAACGCCGGGCCCGCGTCGGGCGTGCTGCGCCCACAGCGTGCCGCCCGTTCATGAAGGCTCGAGGAGCCGACGATGAGAGAACTCTCAGAGAGCGGTGCCGACGAGCACGGGTTCGGGGACCAGCTCGATCCCGAACTCCTGCAGGACCCCGTCGCGGACCTGCCTGGCGAGCCGCACGACGTCGCTCGACGTCGCCGAGCCACGGTTCGTCAGGGCGAGGGTGTGCTTGGTCGAGAGCGTCGCCGGGCTGTCGGGGCCGTCCACCCCGTACCCCTTGGTGAACCCGGCGTGCTCGATGAGCCACGCCGCGGACGTCTTCACGAGGCCTTCGTCGACCGTGCCGAGGCTGGGCCCCGTGGTGGTGACGGGTGAGGCGGTGCGCACGGGGAACCGGGGGGCGCCCTCCGGCAGTGCGCCGGCGAGGTCCGCGGGCACGACGGGGTTGGTGAAGAAGGACCCTGCGCTCCACCGGTCGTGGTCGGGACGGTCGGGGTCGTCGAGGAGCATCCCCTTCCCGCCGCGCAGCTCGAGGACGGCCGCACGGACGTCGGCCGTGTCCGCGCGCGCCCCGACCTCGACGCCGAGCCGACGGGCGAGCTCCGGGTAGGCGACGGGGACGGAGAGGCTCCCGAGGCGCATCTGCAGGCTCACCTCGAGCACGACGTACCGGGGCGTCGGGTACCAGGGCGCCCGCGGGTCGTCGGTGTGGCCCGGCCCGTCGTCCGCGACGAGCTGGGTGGTGCGCTTGAGCATGGACGTCCGGTACCCGAAGGCGAGGTCCACGAGCGACAGGGTGCGGATCCGCGACTCCCCACGGTCCCAGGCGCGCACCGTGGCGACGGTGCCGGAGATCTCCTGCCCGTACGCGCCGATGTTCTGCACGGGTGCCGCGCCGACCGTCCCGGGGATGCCGGAGAGGGCCTCGATGCCGACCCACCCGTTGTCGACGGCCTCCGCCACGAGGTCGTCCATGACGTGCCCGGCCGGGACGGTGATGTTCGCACCCCCGCAGGCGTCGTCGCTCGAGACCTCCACGCCGCGACGCAGGTCGCGGACCACGACACCGCCGAAGCCCTCGTCGGCGACGAGGAGGTTGGACCCTCCGCCGAGGACGAGCACGGGATCGCCCGCGTCGTCCGCTGCGCGCAGAACGTCGACGAGCTCGGCCTCGGTGGTGGTCTCCACGTAGGTGTCGATCTCCCCGCCGACGCGCAGCGTCGTGAGGTCGGCGAACGTCGGCTCGGTGAGGGGGTCGTGTCGCGGTGCGGTGCGCGCGGTCGTCTCGTCGGTCACGCCGCCAGCCTAGTTGGCGACCGCGTCGAGCGAGCGCTCGGCGGGCGGGGCGGCCGCGGCGCGCGCGAAGAGCAGCCCGAGCACGACGGGGACCGCGATGGCGAGGAGGGCGTGCCGGTACCCGATGTGGTCGGCGAGCTCCCCGAGCACGGGCGGTCCGGCGAAGAACGCCGTGTACCCGATGGTGGAGACGACGCTCAGCCGGGCGGCGGCGTGCCGGGGGTCGTCGCTCGCGGCGCTCATCCCCACGGGGAACCCGAGAGCGGCCCCGCAGCCCCAGAGGACGACGCCCACGAGCGCGAGCGGGAGCCAGGGCACGAGCCCGAAGATGCCCAGACCGACGAGTGCGAGCGCCGCGGAGAGGCGCAGGACCGCGACCCGGCCGTACCGGTCGAGGAGGGCCGTCCCGAGCAGCCGCATCCCGGTCATGGCGGTGAGGAACACGCCGAGGCCGACGGCGCCGGCCGTGTGGGAGGCGTCGAAGCCGTCGACGACCGCGATGCTCAGCCAATCGTTCGCAGCGCCCTCCGTGAGCGCGGCGGCGAGGACCACGAGACCGATGAGCAGGGTGCGCGGCTCGAGCCACGCCCCGAACGGATTGGGTCGGCCGTCAGCGGCACCGACGGCTCCGACGGTGCCACCAGTGCCGGCGGCCCCGGCGGCCAGCGCCGGGTCGGCGGACGGTCCCGCGTCGTCCGCCGCGGTCTCGACCGCGGTCGCCTCCGCGTCGGGCAGGACGTGCCGGAGGGCGAGGAGGACGAGCACGAGCGCGACGAGGACCGCGGTGCCCACGTGCGCGACGAGGGAGACGTCGAGCGCGGAGGCGACGGCCCCGAGCCCGGCGCCGGCCATGGTCCCGAAGGAGAAGCTCGCGTGGAAGCGGGGCATGATCGAGCGACCGAGCCGCTGCTCGACGGCCGCGCCCTCGAGGTTCATGGCGGCGTCCCACACCCCGATCCCCACCCCCGAGAGGAAGAGCGCGACGAGGGTCACGGGGAGCGACCCCTCGGTGACGCCCCACGCCGCGCCCGCGAAGCCCACGACGTTCACCGCCGCGAACCCGCCGATCGCCCGGCGGGCACCGAAGCGCTGCACGATCCAGCCGGACAGGGGCAGCGAGAGGAGCGACCCGACGGCGGCGACGAGCATGAGCCGCCCCATCTCCGCGGGCGAGAACCCCAGGAGGTCGCGCACGAGGGGGATGCGGGACGCCCAGTTGGCGAAGTTGAACCCGCTGAGGAAGAAGATCGCGTAGACGGCGCGGACCGCGGCACGGAGCACGGGATCCCCGGCGGTCGTCTTCGGCGTGGTCATGGCTTCTCCGGGTCGGTGGGGTCGGTGAGGTCGGTGGGAACGGTGGGGACCGTCGTGGTCGCGACCGCGATCTCGACGTCGCGGACGGCCTCGGCCTCGTCGACCGCCTGTGCGTGCTCCGACGGGTGCGAGGCGGCCGCGGGCTCCGGCGTCTCCCTGGCGACGTGCCTGGAGAGCAGGACGCTGGCGACCATGGCGACCACGATCGACGTCAGGGCGAGCCGCTCGCCCACGTGCTCGGCGGCGAAGCCGAGGAGGGGCGGCGCGGCGAGCGAGGCCATGGACGCGAAGGCCGAGACGACGGACACGCGGGCGGCCGCCCGGAGCGGGTCGTCGGACGCGGCGGCGATCCCCAGGGGGACGGCGAGCGCAGCACCCGCTCCCCACATGAGCACCCCGGCGCAGGCGAGCGGGAAGCTGGGTGCGAACCCGAAGAGCAGGAGGCCGACGATGGACACCGCGCCGGAGAGGCGCAGGACGGCGACCCGTCCGAGGCTGTCGATGAGACGGGTGCCGAGGAGCCGTACGAGCGTCATCGCGGTGACGAACCCGCCGAAGACGAGCGCCCCGACGGACTCCGTGCGTCCGAAGTCGTTGACGACGGCGAGGTTGAGCCAGTTGTTCGCGGACCCCTCGGAGAGGGCGGCCGCGAGCACGACGACGCCGACGTAGAGGGTGCGCGGCTCGCGCCACGCGCCGAGCGCGGCACCGAGGCGGGCGGTCCGGGCGGACATGGCGGCGCGCGCGCCCGTGGTCCCGGGCTCGGGGACGACGACGCCGGCGCGGATCTCGGCCCGGCGGACGCGGGCGGTGCGTGCGTCGACGGCGCGGTCCCAGCGGACCTCGTCGGACAGGTGGGTGTCGAGGATGACGTGCGGGATGCTCAGGAGGCGCCACACGGTGGCGACCACGCCGGTGACGGTGAACTGGACGAGGAGGGAGACGTCGGCTGCGGCGCACGCGGCCCCGACGAGGGACCCGAGGACGGCTCCGATGGAGAACGCCGCGTGGAACTGCGAGAGCACCGCGCGGCCCATGCGTCGCTCGACGGCGGCGGTCTCGACGTTCTGGGGCACGTTGGTGATGGCGACCGAGGCGCCGTTGAGGAAGATGCCGACGGCGAGGACGGGCACTGACCCGATGGCGGGGCCGAGGCCCTCGAGGACGAACGAGACGAGGATGCCCAGGGCTCCGACGGTGAGGACGGCGCGGCCGCCGAACCGTTGGACGAGCCCGCCGGCGAGGGTGACGGCGATGAGGGAGCCGACGGCCCCGGCGAGGAGGACGAGGCCGAGCTCGCTGGAGGAGAGGCCGAGCGCCTCGCGGACGGACGGGAGCCGGGCGAGCCAGCTGGAGATGCTCATGCCGAGCAGGAGGAAGAGCCCGAGGAGTCCGACGCGCGCGCGGTGGACCTTCTGCTCGGGGGTGGTCGAGGCCGTGATGGGTGGTTCCTTCCGAGAGTCTTCGAATCGATTCGATACCCCGCGCTGATGCTCCGTCGAATCGATTCGAGGTTCGACGACGATTCTCCGGTACGCTGGCGGCGTCCGTCAATCACGGACGGGATGAAGAGTGAGGAGGTCCAGTGCCCGCACACCGACCCACCCTCGCCCACGTCGCCGAGGCCGCCGGGGTGTCGCTCTCGACGGCGTCCCTCGCGTTCTCCGCGTCCGGCCCCATCGCGGAGAAGACCCGTTCCAAGGTCCTCGCCGCGGCGCAGGACCTCGGGTACCGGGGCCCCAACCCGCTCGGACGCCAGCTGCGGTCCGGCCGCTCCGGGATCGTCGGCGTCGTCATCGGCGACCAGCTGCGACGCAGCTTCCGGGACCCCGTCTCCGTGCAGGTCCTCGACGGGCTCGCGAGCACCCTCGGGTCGCTCGGCCTCGGCGTCCTCCTCATCCCCGGCGCTCCTTCCGAGGAAGGCAAGCGCGTCGTCGACCCCCTCGTCGAGAGCGCCGCGATGGACGTCGCCATCCTCATCTGGGGCGTGCACGCCGAGGACCCCACGCTCACGGCTCTCCGACGCCGCGGGGTCCCCGTCGTCATCGGCGAGGGACGCCACGTCCCCGACGTCCCCCTCGTGGGGATCGACGACCGCGCGGGCACCGCCGAGCTCGCCCGGCACATCACCGGCCTCGGCCACGAGCGGGTGGCTGTCGTCACCCTGCCCTTCGGGACCCACAGGCGCTCCGGGGACGTCACCGGGGCCGTCCCCGACGAGGTGGACTGGACACCCACACGGCACCGCCTCCAGGGACTCGCCGACGCCGGGCTCGACCCCGTCACGGTGTGGGAGGCCGAGGCCTCGCTCGTCGAGCACGGCAAGGAGGCGGCCCTCGCGCTGCTCTCCCCCGCACGGCACCCCGGCCCGGCGACGCGCCCCACCGCGATCATCGCCCAGTCCGACCTCCTCGCCGCGGGTGCGATCCTCGGCGCTCGGGAGCTCGGGCTGCGGGTCCCCGAGGACGTCTCCGTCGCAGGATTCGACGGGCTCGACCTGCCGTGGCTCGGGACCGACCGCCTGACCACCGTGCGCCAACCCCTCGCCGAGAAGGGCGCGGCGCTCGGCCGAGCCGTCGCGGGCCTCCTCGCGGGGGACCCGCCCGAGGCCGTGCACCTCCCCGTCACCCTCGAGGTCGGGACCACGACGGGCCCGGCGCCCGCCTGACCCGCGGGACGGGACCTGACCCGCGGGTCAGATGCCGCCGCGCCGCATCGGGTTCACCCGACGGTCCGCCATGACGTACCAGGACGTCGCACCGACGTGCTGCACCTGGAAGTAGCCGAACCCGAACCCGGAGTCGATGAGGCTCGAGGCCGCGACGATCCCGCTGCGCTCCGGGAGCGGCGCACCTCCCATGGTCTGGCCCGCCCCGAGGCGGGCCTGCGCGACCTCGACCTCGGCGAGGAGCGCACGCACCTGCGCCCGCCCGCCTGCACGGCCGCCACGTCCCCGCGAGCGCGACCGTCCCCAGCCCTTGCCGCACCGGTCTCGGTCAGCGAGGGCGGTGGCCAGCTGCGCCGTGCCCTCCATCCACACACCGTCCGGGTTCACGGGGAGGTCGTTGTAGGACGCCGTCGACGTGAGGCTGCCCGTGCTGAACGTCACGCCCGAGACCGAGACGCCCTCGGGGACCTGCGAGTTCGGGCTGGCCGCCGTGTCCGTCACGGCCAGTGCGCTAGCGGCCCAGTCGAGGCTCTCCACGTACCGGTCCTCACGGAGCGTCAACCAGCTCCACGTCTGCGGGTCCAGAGGGAGGGGCTCGGGGTTGATGACCACGCCGTCGTTGGTCCCGGTGTAGAAGTAGCCCTCGACGTCGTTCCACATGCGGCCGAGGAACGCGTAGGCGTGGTCGGACGCGAGGCGCCACCGGTCGTCACGCGTCGCGCTGCGCAGCTGCGTGAAGAAGCTCACGCAGTCGATGTTGTGCTCCGTGGACCCGTTGGGCAGCGAGACGTCCTGCCCGTCCACACCCAGGGAGAAGCCACCCAGCGGCTGGGTGGACCAGGTGCGGTCCGTGATCCACTCCCCGATGCGGACGGCGGCGTGCAGGTAGGTGCGATCCCGGGTGGCCTCGTAGAGCTGGACGAGGGCGATGCCCGGCCATGCCATGTCCCCGACCGCGGTCCCGAGGAACCCGAACTGCCACCCGATGTTCGCGCTCCCGTCCGGCAGGACGAGCCCGTGATTCTGCGGGGTGCCGTCGTAGAAGACGTACGGCCCGACGTTGTAGGCCTGCCGCAGACGTCCGTCGGAGTACCCGGGGTCGTGCTCCATCGCGTAGACGAGGCCGTCACCGAGCGCCCGGGCGTCGGCCAGCCGGGACCGGCCGTCGGCGAGGTACGCGCAGACCGCCAGCGCGTTGTCGTAGACGAAGGCGGTGGAGAACAGGCCCAGCTGGTCGGCGTAGCTCTGGGCGAGCCGCGGCCCGGTGTTCGCCTCCGGGTAGGCACGGGATGCCGCATCGAGGAACGCGAGTGCCCCTCGCCTGCGGCCTGGACGTCCGTGCCCGGCGACGTCGCCGGCGGCGGGTGCGGCGTGCGCTCCCTGCGTGCCGACGGCCATGGCCGCCGCCGTGCCGGCGGTGAGGGTGAGGAACCCTCGGCGGCTGAGCGCTCGCGGGTGGGTGGTGCTCGGGCCTGTGCGTGGTTCGTCACCGATGCTCATGGGTGCGCTCCCTGAGGTGTGCCGGGCAGACGGCGGTGTCTGCTGCACCCCACCGTAGAGGGAACGCTCCCACGAGGGGAAGGCCTCGGGGGTCCCCGATCGGACCCGAGGTCCCGCGGCTGCACGGGCGGACCCTGGTGGACCTCCGACAGCGGAGCTCAGAGGCGGACGACGGCCTGCGACTTGCCGAGCACGCGGGCGCCCTCGCACGTGGCGGTGAGGTCGACCCGGACGGTCCCGGCATCGGGGTCGAGCGCGCCGACGACGGCCGAGACCTCGATGGTGGTGACACCGGTCGCCGGGACGGGGACGGGGCGCGTGAAGCGGGTCTGATAGTCGACGACCGCCCCCGGGTCCCCGGCCCAGTCCTCGACGAGCGCGACCGCCGCGGCCATCGTGAACATCCCGTGGGCGATGACCCCGGGCAGACCGACTCCGCGGGCGAGCTCGTCGTTCCAGTGGATGGGGTTGAAGTCCCCGCTCGCACCGGCGTACCGGACGAGCCGCGCGCGGTCCACCTCGACCGTGCGGGAGCCGACCGCGTCACCGACGGACAGGGATGCGAGGCTGGGGCGGCCGGGCCCCTGCTCCGTCACAGTCCCTCTCCTCGCACCGCGAGGGTGGACACCACGGTCGCGACCGGCTCCGTGGCGGCCTGCTCGGCAACCACCGCCGAGATCTCGCAGCGGGTGGTGACCATGGCCAGGCCCGCCCGCTCCGTGATCGAGTCGACGTGGAGCACCGTGACGAGCTCGTCGCCGGCGTGGATGGGCCGGTGGTGCGTGAACCGCTCGTCCGCGTGGACCACCCGCGTGAAGTCGACGCGGGCCGCGGGGTCCTCGATGTACTGGGCCTCCGCGCGCTGCGCGATGATCACCGCGAACGTCGGCGGGGCGACCAGGTCCGGATAGCCCAAACCCCGCGCAGTGACCACGTCGTGGTGCGCGGGGTGGGTCGAACCGACAGCGGAGGCGAACTCCCTGACCTTCTCACGGCCGACCGAGTACGGAGCGGCTGCCGGATACTCGCGCCCGACGTAGTCGAGGTTGACCGTGGAGGAAGTCATCGCTTCTGCGTGAACCTGTCCGAGAGGATCAGCGGGTCTCGCGGTGAGCGGTGTGCTTGCCGCAGCGCGGGCAGAACTTTGCCAGCTCGAGACGGTCGGGGTTGTTCCGACGGTTCTTCTTGGTGATGTAGTTGCGCTCCTTGCAGTCCACGCATGCCAGCGTGATCTTCGGGCGAACGTCTGCACTCTTGCTTGCCACGGTCTTGCCACCTCTCGCGCCGCCGGGGCGCAACGTGCTTCGTTGTCGCGCACCGCCGGCCGGCACGCGTTGTGTTCAGTACTGGTAGCGGGGGCGGGGCTCGAACCCGCGACCTCACGATTATGAGCCGTGCGCTCTGACCAACTGAGCTACCCCGCCGCATCGATGTCGCAACGCTCGACGAGGGAAAGATGTTCCCACGCCGAGCGCCTTCACACCAACAGAGCCCCCGATGGGAATCGGACCCATGACCTCAGTCTTACCAAGACTGCGCTCTACCACTGAGCTACGGGGGCAGCGCGGAAAACTGTACATGCACACGGCGCTCGGAGCGAAATCCGCTCGTGAGACGCACGCCCTAGGACGTGAACCCGGATGCTGAGAGGCGCCGTCCCTGGGGACGGCGCCTCTCAAGGGTGGCAGCTGAGGGATTCGAACCCCCGTAGCATGACGCGGCTGATTTACAGTCAGCTCCCTTTGGCCGCTCGGGCAAGCTGCCAGGCCAGTTCTCCAGCACTCCGTCGAGAGCGCACCGGCGAGCCGGTACGAACCTTCGGGAGCGAGCCCACAATACAAGAGCGAGGCCCCAGGCGGAAATCGGCTGCAGCACCGAGCGCTGTGCGCCGCCACCCGTAGGGTGAGCACGTGCGCGAACCCCTCGGCCGTCCCCTCCCGCAGGGCGGAGTCAGACCGCCCGCGGAGCGCTGGGGCCTGCTCCTCGGCGTCACCACCTACGCGATGTGGGGCGTCCTCCCCCTGTACTTCCCCCTGCTCCAGCCCGCGAGCGCCCTCGAGATCATCGCCCACCGCGTGGTGTGGAGCCTCGTCCTGTGCGCGCTGCTCCTCGCCGTCGTCCGTCAGTTCGGCGCCTACACGGCGGTCCTGCGCGACCGCCGCCTCCTGCTCACGCTGGCCCTCGCCGCGGTGCTCGTCGCCACCAACTGGATCGTCTACGTGTACGGCATCACCACGGACCAGGTGGTGGACGCCGCGCTCGGGTACTTCATCAACCCGCTCGTCACCGTCCTCCTCGCGGTCCTCGTCCTCAAGGAGCGGCTGCGGCCCGCGCAGTGGGTCGCGGTGGCTGTCGGCACGGTGGCCGTCGTGGTCATCACGGCCGGGCTCGGTCGGGTGCCCTGGATCTCCCTCGCCCTCGCCGGGTCCTTCGGGGTGTACGGGCTCATCAAGAACCGCGTGGGCCCGTCCGTCGCGGCGCTGCCCGGGCTCGCCGTCGAGACCACGGTCCTCTTCCCCGTCGCCCTGGGCTACCTGGTCTGGCTCACCGCCCAGGGGTCGAGCTCGCTCACCGGCGGCGGCGTCCCGCACGCCCTCCTGCTGGCCTCCACCGGCGTCGTGACCGCCCTGCCGCTCCTGACCTTCGGGGCGGCCGCCCGCGTGCTCCCCCTCCGCGTCATGGGGATGCTCCAGTACGTCGCCCCGCTCCTGCAGTTCCTCATCGGGGTGCTCGTCTTCCGTGAGGAGATGCCCGCCGTCCGCTGGGTGGGCTTCGGGCTCGTGTGGCTCGCGCTGGTCGTCCTCAGCACCGACGCGCTCCACGCGGTCCGCGCCTCGCGGCTGGCCGCGCGGGACCTCGCCCGCGAGCCGTAGGTCGCGGACGGCACCGCGTGCCGAGAGGTCACCGACGCGTGCCACGGCATCCGATACGGTGGGACCAGCCCACCGTCTCTACCCGTGAGGAGCCCCGTCATGGCCGACTCGTCGATGGACATCGTCAGCAAGGTCGACCGCCAGGAGGTCGACAACGCCCTGAACCAGGCGTCCAAGGAGATCGCGCAGCGGTACGACTTCAAGAACGTCGGCGCGTCGATCAGCTGGAGCGGCGAGAAGATCGTGCTCGTCGCCAACTCCTCCGAGCGCGTCCTCGCCGTCCTCGACGTCTTCCAGACGAAGCTCATCAAGCGCGGGATCTCGCTCAAGGCCTTCGACACCGGCGACGACGAGCCGCGCCCGTCGGGCAAGGAGTACCGCCTCGAGGGTGTCCTCAAGGAAGGGCTGGCCGGCGAGAACGCCAAGAAGATCACGAAGCTCATCCGTGACGAGGGCCCCAAGGGCGTGAAGACCCAGATCACCGGTGAGGAGGTCCGGGCGACGAGCAAGTCGCGCGACGACCTCCAGGCGGTCCAGACGCTCCTCAAGGGCGCCGACCTCGACTTCGCGGTGCAGTTCACCAACTACCGGTGACACGACCGCGCCTGGTCGCCACGGACCTCGACGGGACCCTCCTGACGTCGGCCGGCACGCTCTCCCCGTGCACACGCCGCGCCCTGCGCGACGTGGAGCGGGAGGGCATCGAGGTCGTCTTCGTCACCGCGCGCCCACCACGATGGCTCCCGGGGCTGGCGGACGCCGTCGGAGGGCACGGGCACATCATCTGTCTCAACGGTGCCTGCGTGTACGAGGTCGCCACGCGCGCCGTGAGCGCTGTCCACGGGTTCGACCCGTCCGGCCTGCGGGCCATCGTGGCGGACCTCCGGGGCGCAGCCCCCGGTGTCGCCCTCGGGCTCGAGGGTCCCGACGGCGCGGTCCTGGACCCGGGGTTCCTCGACGTCGACGACGCCGATGACATCCCCGGCAGCGAGGGCGTCCTCGTGTCCCCCGTCGAGAGCGCCCTGGACGCGCCCGGCGCGCCCACCGTCGGGAAGCTCCTCGCCCGCCACCCGGGGCTCCCCCGGGCCGCGTTCCTCGCCGACGTCCTCGCGACCGTCGGCGACCGCGCCCTGCTGGCGCACTCCGGTGCCGCCGGGCTCGCCGAGATGACCGCACCGGGCGTCACCAAGGCGGCGGCGCTCGCCCGCTGGTGCACCACGCACGACGTCCCCGCCGCGGACGTGTGGGCCTTCGGGGACATGCCCAACGACCTGCCGATGCTGCGGTGGGCAGGCCGCTCGTTCGCCGTCGCGAACGCCGACCCCGAGGTGCTCGCCGCCGCTACCGACACCACCTCGAGCAACGACGAGGACGGCGTCGCGCGCGTCCTGGAGGCCCTCCTCGCCCGCTGAGCCCGCACCACCTCCGTCAGGATCACACGGGTTGGCGCTCGGCACCCGGGGCAGGAACGCGCCTCAGGAGCGGGCCACCGGGCCGCGGGCGCCCGCCATCCGCTCCAGACGGGCGACCCGCTCGGTCATCGGCGGGTGCGTCGCGAAGAGGCGACCGACGCCCGCCCCACGGAACGGGTTGGCGATCATGAGGTGGGAGACGTCCACGAGGTCGGGGTTCTCGGGCAGCGGGGCGCGCTTGGTCCCGGAGTCGAGCTTGCGCAGCGCAGACGCGAGAGCGAGCGGGTCGCCGGTGAGGGTCGCGCCGTCCTCGTCGGCGTCGAACTCCCGGGTCCGGGAGATGGCGAGCTGGACGAGCGTCGCTGCGAGCGGCGCGAGGAGCGCCATCGCGAGGGCCGCCAACGGGTTGCCGCCGCGCTCACGGCTGCCGCCGAAGAACATGAGGAACTGGGCCAGGCCGGTGATGAGACCGGCGAACGCTGCCGCGACGGAGGACGTGAGGATGTCCCGGTTGTAGACGTGCATGAGCTCGTGGCCGAGGACCCCGCGCAGCTCTCGCGCGTCGAGGAGCTGCAGGATGCCCTCCGTGCAGCACACGGCGGCGTTCTGGGGGTTGCGGCCCGTCGCGAAGGCGTTGGGCGCCATGGTCGGCGACACGTAGAGGCGTGGCACGGGCTGCCGTGCGGCGATCGAGAGCTCGCGGACGATGCGGTACATCTCCGGCTGCTCGATCTCGCTCACGGGGCGCGCCCGCATGGCGCGGATGGCGAGCTTGTCCGAGTTCCAGTACGTGTACGCGGTCCCCGCGAGACCGATCCCGCAGAACAGCACGAGCATCGTGCCGTTGCCCTGCCCCACGGCGGCCCAGAGGCCGAGGAGGACCGCCCACATCACGCCGAACAGCGCAGCGGTCTTCAGGCCGTTGAAGTGCCGGTGGCCCACGAGCATCACTCCTCGTCACGCGCCGGGGCGCCCTGGACCGGCACCCTGGGACGACACGTGCCCACCTGGTTCAACGACAGGACCCCCGCGCTCGTTCCCTGTCGGGGCGAGCACGGGGGTCCGTGGCACTCGTCGGTCAGTCGCGACGGGCGCCGAGCGCGATGTCGATCATCTCCTCGCGGGGGACGACCTTGACGCGCTCGCGCCCCTCGGCCTCGCCGAGCGCGCGCTCGTGCGCGTCGAGCAGCTGCCACCCGGACCACTCGACGACCTGCACGCCGCGCTCCCGGAGGAAGTCCGTGACGGCCGCGGGCGCGGGCTGCGTGGCGGAGGCGAAGTCCGGCCTCTGGCTGTCCTCGACGAGGTTGCGGACCGTCTCGGACGCGTCGGACTTGGTGTGCCCGATGAGACCGACGGGGCCCCGCTTGATCCAGCCCGTGCAGTAGACGCCGTCGACGGGCCGGCCGTCGATGTCGATGACGCGCCCCTCGACATTGGGGATGACGCCCTTGTGGTCGTCGAAGGGCAGCTCCGGCAGCGGCGACCCGAAGTACCCGACGGCGCGGTAGACGGCCTGCACGGGCCACTCCTGGTACTCGCCGGTGCGGGTGACCGTCCCGTCGCCGTTGAGCTGGGTTCGCTCGGTGCGCAGCGCGTCGACCTTGCCGTCGCCGTCCGTGTCGAGGATCTCGGCGGGGGCGTGGAGGAAGTGGAGGTGGAGCCTGCGGGACGCCGTGAACGTCGACGGGTCGTTGAGAGTCCAGTCCGTGAGGGTCTTCACGACCTGCTTGGTCTGGTTGGACGAGCCGATGGCGGCGAGGGAGCCGTCGTCGAACTCGAAGTCCTCCGGGTAGACGATGACGTCGACGTCGGGGACGTGACCGAGCTCGCGGAGCTCGAGCGGGGAGAACTTCGCCTGGGCGGGACCGCGGCGCGCGAAGACGTGGACGTCCTTCACGGGGGACGCCTTGAGACCTTCGTAGACGTTCTTGGGGATCTCCGTGACGAGGAGGTCGTCGGCGTGCTTCGCGAGGATGCGGGCGACGTCGAGGGCGACGTTGCCGGCACCGACGACGGCGACCGACTCGGCCTCGAGCGGCCACGTCGTGGGGACGTAGGGATGCCCGTCGTACCAGGAGACGAAGTCGGCGGCTCCGTAGGAGCCGTCGAGCTCCACGCCCGGGACGTCGAGGCTCGCGTCGGCGATGGCGCCGGTGGAGAAGATCACGGCGTCGTAGAACTCGCGGAGCTCGTCGAGCTTGACGTCGATGCCGTAGTCGACGTTGGACAGCAGCCGGATGTCGCCGCGGTCGAGGACCTTGTGGAGCGCGGTGATGATCTGCTTGATGCGCGGATGGTCCGGCGCCACGCCGTAGCGGACGAGCCCGAACGGCGCGGGGAGGCGTTCGAAGAGGTCGATCGAGACGTCGAGATCCGTCTTGGTGAGGATGTCAGCGGCGTAGATGCCGGCCGGCCCCGCCCCGACGATGGCCACGCGCAGTTGACGGTCAGTGCTCACGGAATTTCGTGCCTTCCGGTTGGGATCATCGAGAACATCTCGGTGTAGGTGTCCGAGTGTAGGGTCACTCGCACCCGTACCAGACTGACAAAAATCTCGCCAGGTGGATACGGCGTCCCATCATGCGGACGCCGGTGGTGCGGGGTGGGTTCAGCGCAGGGTCAGGCTGTCCTGGATCCGCCGGATGTCCGCGAAGGCGCTCTCCACCTGCGACCCGGCGCAGGTACCGGTCGTCTCGACGACGTCGACCACCGGACCGTTCTCGAGCACGACCGTGCGGACCGCCTGGACGAGCGTCCCGCCCTTGCCGTCCGAGAAGTAGCCCTCGACGCGGAGCCCCGTGCTCCCGAGCATCTCCGCAGCGTCCTCACGGAGGGTCTCCGTGAACTTCGGCAGCGCCTTGAGCCGCTTCGCCAGAGCAGACCGGGAGTCCGCCACCGTGTGCCCCACACCGAACCGCTGGACCGTGACGAGGACGTTGGGCCGGAACTGCCCGGCAGGGACCTCCTGGGCGACGGCGAGCGGGAGCCCGACGCCCGCGAGCGCTACCCAGCCGACCGGGCGGACCATCGCCAGGCGGGGAGGTGCGGGGAAGGCGTCGGACGGGTACTCGAGCGTCTCGTCGCCCTCAGTCATCGGACTCGACGTCGAGCAGCGGGAGGTCGGCGGCGGTGACGAGGCGCGACGTCACCGCGTACTCGACGAGGCGCGCCCGACGGTTCGTGGCGAGCTGCTTGGGTCCGCCACGCAGCCCCTTGACGCCCATGCGGTCGAGCTTGTCGCACACGTTGTCGAGCTTCCGGTTGAACCGCGTGGTCGCCCACCCCAGCCGGCTCGCCGCCTCAGCCGTCGAGGGGATCTCGCTGAGGCCGGCGCCGTCACGCTTGAGCATCGGTTCGCACAGCGCGATGATGAGCTGCTTCTGGCTCGTCGTGAACGAGATGACGCCGATGGTGGTCTCCCCCACGAGCGGGTCGTCCGTGAGGACCTCCTCGTAGGGCGAGCCCTCGAGGTGCGCGAGGATCTCGTAGGTCGTGGGGCCCGCGGTGAAGACGATCGTCGTGAGCTTGAAGACGATGGGCAGACGGTTGCCCGGGGAGAGCCACGACTGGACCCCGCCGCTCGCGTCGCAGATGGTCACCGAGATGAGCGACCCCACGTTCGCGATCCACCAGATCCCGTCGCTGTGCGTGATGCGCAGCAGCCGTCGGTGGAGGTACGGGTTGTCGTCGACCGAGAGGTCGGCCTCCCGGCCGATGTCGAACGGTTCGTCGACGCTCGGGCGGAACCACTCCCCGCAGTAGTCGATCGCAAGTTCGGTCATCGCGTGCATGCTCCTCGGTCCGTGTCGTCCGTCGACGACGGTGCTCCTCCGCCTGTCCTGCTGCGGCTCCACCAGTCGTCACCGGCTCGACGCACTCTATCGGGCGCCACCGTCATCCGAGGCACTCCCGGGCGGGGACCTCGGAGGTGCGCCCGTCGCGCACCACCGTCACCTCGATGCACGGGGCACCGTCCCGGCCGGACGTGCTGATCGACGCCGTGAGGGCGGAGGTCTGCCTGAAGGGGGTGCTCTCGCCACCGTCACCCGACGCGTCGACGGGGCGGTACGCGTAGAAGTCGCCGTCCTGCGCGTCCGGGTTGGACCACGTGAAGACCGCGACGCTCCCGCTCGCGGCGCCCTCCAGACCGGCGGGCGTCGGGACGTCCGCATCCGGGACCCCGCCACCGATCAGCGCGTCGAGGAGGAGCGCTCCACCCAGGCCGCCGAGGACGACGGCGACGACCGCGAGGGCGGTGGCCCCCCGCCGCCTGCCCCGGGGACGGTCCGTGATCACCTCGGGGTGGGCGGCAGCTCCCGCAGGGACCCCGTACCCGATGCTCCGCGCACCCGAACCCGTCGCCGGAGCATCCGTCGAGGTCGTGGGGGACGAGGTCGTCGCCGTGGGGACGTACGGCACCCCGTGGAGGGACCCGTAGCTGGTCGACGCCGAGTCGGACCCGACGTCCTGGGACGTGGACACGCCGTCGACGAGGCGGGCGAGCGCTGCCGGCCTGGCGGGCTCGCTGCTGTGCGTCACGCCGTACGCGGGGTGCACCCGGTCGGTGGCCAGCCGCATCCTGGTGCCCCCGTCGACGTCGTCCGGGCGTGCAGGGAGGGCCACGACCTCCGAGCCGGCCGTCGCGGGGTCCTCGATGATGTCGATGGCGGTCGTGGCGAGCGACAGCTCTGTCTGCACCTGCTGGAGCGCGCGGCCGAGCTCGAGCACCGTCGGGTACCGCATGCCCGGGTGCTTGGCCATGGCCACGGCGAGCACTCGTTCGAGGGACCCGGGGACGTCGCCCCGGCCGATCGGCGGGAGTGGGTCGTGGGTGATGCGGTCGACGAGCGCGGACTGGGTGTTGGTGCCGCCGGGCACCTCGAAGGGGGACCGCCCGGCGAGGAGTGTGTAGACGGTGGCGGCGAGCGACCAGACGTCGCTGGTCACCCCGCTGCGCGGCACCGCCGCGAGGTTCTCCGGGGGGGACCACGGGACGGACATGCCGTCGGCGCCCGACTCGCTCTGCTCGATGGTCGCGGAGATCCCGAAGTCGGTGAGCGCGGGGTGTCCGTACGCGGTGACCAGGATGTTCGCAGGCTTGATGTCGCGGTGCACGATGCCGAGCCGGTGCGCCGTCTCCACGGCACCCGAGATCTGGACACCGATCCGCAGGGCCTCCGCGAGGCTCAGTCGTTCCTGCTTGTAGCGGGACGAGAGGTTGGGACGCGGGCAGTACTCCATGGCGAGGTAGAGCCTGCCGTCGACGGTGACGTCGCTGTCGAAGATCGTCACGATCGACGGGTGGCCGGACACCGAGGCCATGAGGTCCGCCTCCGCGGAGAACGCGTGCTTGGTGGCGTCGTCGGACCACTGCGGGAGGAGGACCTTGATGGCCACCAGCCGGCGTGGCCGGTGCTCCTGGTAGAGGAAGACGTCCGCGAAGCCGCCCGACCCGATGACTCGCCGATACTCGTACCCGTCGATCTGCGGTGGCACGGACGGTGGGCGGCGAGCCCTCATACGACGCCCTCGAAGGTGAGGACGACGCCGTCACCGAGGTCGACGACGTCCCCGTCGGCGACGAGCGTCGGCTCGAGCGGGTGCAGGCGACGCGGTGCCTGTCCGGCGCGGAGAAGAGTGGTCCCGTTCACGGTGTCGAGGTCGACGAGGAGCACGTGCCACCCCTCGAGCCGGATCTCCAGGTGGGAGCGCGAGACGTCCTGGCTCGGGCTCTCGACGGACACCAGGTGCGGACGGGCGCCGGACCCTGCCTGCTCCTGCGGGAATCGCCCGACGACGACGTGCCGGCCGAGCTCGACGACCTCGCCGTGGGAGAACCGCACCCTGCCGAGCGCCGGACGCTCCACGAGCTCGGCGTTGGGGCTGAGACCGCCGCCGCACCGCGCGCACGTCATCCGGACGGGCGGGTTCGGGTGGCCGAAGTAGCACGAGCGGGCGAGGATCTGCGGCCCCGGCCCGGCCGGGTCCGCAGGGGTCGGCGGTCCTGCGGGAGCGGCTGCAGGGGGCGGGAGAGCCCCCCGTGCGGCGGGGGGGTCGTACACGCCTGCCGTGAACCCGGGGCTGCCGGGCGGCACGACGACGCCGTACTCGACCGGAGGGGGTGGCGGCGGGGGGACCGGACCCGGGGAGCCCGAGGGGGCCGGCCGGCCGGCCGGCGGGGGGACCACGGGCGGCCCACCCGGCGAGAGGACGGTGCTGTCGTCGAGGTCGTCGAGGTCGTCGTCGGGCGGAGGCGCGCCGGGTGCGGCGACGGGGTCGTGATCGGCCGGGTCGAGGTCGTCGGGGAAGTCGGCGAGCGTCTTGCCGAACTCGAGCTCCGCCTGCTCGGCCGGGTCCAACCCGTCGGGGAGCCCCAGGTCGTCGTCCGGCGCCTCAGGTGCGTCCTGGACCTCAGGGGCCTCGGGGGCCTCGGGGACCTCGGGGACGTCCTCGACCTCGACCTCGAGCGTCTCGACCACGCCCTCGGCAGCCGGCACGTCCTCGGCGACCTCCTTCGACGCAGCCACCGGGACCGGAGTCACCTCGGTCGGCGCGTCGGTGACCGCGGTGCCGTCCAGGTCGCCCGCGGACCCCGCGCTTCCCCACGCGACGTGCGAGGCCGTGACGATCCCGCTCGCGAGCAGCAGTGCGTCGTCGCCGGCGGGCGCTCCGACCGCATCCGCCCCTCGGACGACGAGACCGTGGGGAGCCTCGTGGCGCTGCTCCGTCCATGTCGTCACGTCCTTGCCGGCGACCAGCGTCGGGGGTTCGTCGCCGAGGACCTCGACGACGAGGTCCCCACGGGCGGCGACGTGCACGAGACCCGCGTCGAGCACGTCGACGACCACCGCGAACGACGGCAGAGCGCGCCACGTGGGGTCGAGGCTCTCCGTGACGGCGTCGAGGACCTGAGCCATCCCACGGTCGGCGGGCAGCGCACCCAGCGCCGCCCAGAGGTCCCGGGCACGGGCGTGCCCGGCGCTCTCGTCGAGGACGACGACGAGGCCGGGATGGACCAGCGCGAACGCCCGCCCTGGGGCGTACCGGACCGACATCAGCACCTCGTCACTCTCTCGCAGGGGGTCTCGGAGCACTCCGGACGGTAGCGGTTACGCCGACAGAACGGAACTGTGGCGACCGAACCGTGACCCGTGCTCGCCCGTGCCGCGCGAGGGACCGCCGTCGACGTCCACGACGACCACCGTGATGTTGTCCCGCCCTCCGGCGAGCAGCGCATAGTTGACCAGCTGGTCGGCGGCGAGCTGCGGGTGGGGCTGCGTGCGCAGGACCTCGTCGATGCACCCGGGCGAGACCTCGTCCGTGAGCCCGTCCGAGCAGATCAGCAGCCGCTCCCCGGGCACCATGGGCAGGTACCAGCAGTCCACCTCGGGCTCCACGAGTCCGCCGAGCGCCCGGGTGATGACGTGACGCCGCGCGTAGGTGCGGGCCTCCTCGGCGGTGACCGCGCCGTCGGCGAGGAGCTCCTGCACGAGCGAGTGGTCGACGGTGAGCTGGGTGAGGACACCGTCGACGAACCGGTAGGTGCGGGAGTCGCCGACGTTCGTCACGAGCCAGGACGGGACCCCGTCGTGCTGGACGACCACCGCACCCGAGAGCGTGGTCCCCGCGCCCTTCCCCGGGCGGGTCGCGATCCGCGACACCGCGCGGTGCGCGTCGCTCACCGCGGCACGGACGTCGTCGGAGGTGGCGTTCTCGCTCTCGCCGAGGGCGCAGAGGATGGCGACGGCCGTGGCGCTCGCCCGAGCACCGGCCTCGTGCCCACCCATCCCGTCTGCCACGAAGTACACGCCTCGCGCGGCGTGGAAGGAGTCCTCGTTTGCCGACCTGCGTCGGCCGGCGTGAGTGGTGGCGCCCCAGCGCAGGGTGCTCACAGCGTGCATGACGTCCACTCGGTCGCTCACCTCCCCGCCTCTCCGGTCGACGCGAGGACTGCGCTGGGTGTCGAGCGCTCGACCACCGTCGTCCTCCGACCGTATGCTCTCCCGCTCGGGGACGGCGATGGGGAGTACTCCCCAGGGTGATTGACGCGGACCCCGGGAACCACGGTCACGCCGTCCGGTCGACGAGGGCCTCCGCGAACGAGACGAGCGCGTCCTTGACGGGGCCGGACGGCAGCGGCGCGAGCTCGGCGACGGCGTCCCTCGCCCACGCGACGGACTGCGCGCGCGTCTCCGCGACCACGTCGTGCCCGCGGAGCGCATCGACGGCCGTCGCGAGGTCCTCGTCCGACGTGAGGTCACCGTCGAGGAGCGCCACGAGCGCGGCGTCCGCGGGCGTCCCCGTCTCGGTGCCGTCGGGGGACGCCACCCGGCTGCGCAGCAGCAGCGCCGGCATGGTGGGGACCTTCTCGCGGAGGTCCGTGCCCGGCGTCTTGCCCGTGACGGTGCCGTCGGACGTGAGGTCGATGACGTCGTCCGCGAGCTGGAAGGCCACCCCGAGCTTCTCGCCGTAGTTCGCGACGATCTCCACGACGGCGGGCCGGCATCCCGCGAACTTCGCCCCGAAGCGTGCCGAGGTGGCGAGCAGCGACGCGGTCTTGTCCGAGAGGACCTGGAGGTAGTGCTGCACGGCGTCGGCGTCCCCGGTCGGGCCGACCGTCTCGTGGAGCTGCCCGAGGCAGAGCCTCTCGAAGGTCTCCGCCTGGAGCCGGACGGCGTCCGGGCCGAGGCCCGCGACGGTCACGGACGCGCGGGCGAAGAGGAGGTCGCCCGTGAGGATCGCGACCGAGTTGCCCCACACCTCGTGGGCCGCGGGAGCGCCCCGGCGCAGCGGCGCGGAGTCCATGACGTCGTCGTGGTACAGCGTCGCCAGGTGGGTGAGCTCGACGACGACGGCGGCGTCGATGACCTCGGGGCGCCCCGAGTCGCCGAGCTCCGCGCACAGCAGCGTGAGGAGAGGTCGGAGGCGCTTCCCGCCGGCGTTCACGAGGTGACGCGACGCCCGGTCCGCGAGCGCGTCGGTGTTGGTCACGGAGTCCCGGAGTCGTTCCTCGACCAGCGCGAGCCGGGTCGAGAGCCGCTCGGCGAGCTCGGGGTCCGGGAGAGGGAACCCGGCGGCAGCAGTAGTCACAGGAAGAACTTAGCCGCTGAGCGCGTCGGTCGTGGCACGGACACCCGGGGAGAGGCGTCCGTGTGACGAAGCCGCCGACGGGCGTGGTGCACCCCTCACCCGAGCCTGGTGAGGCCGTCGACGAGGTCGAGGACGGGCTGGGGGAAGACGCCGACGAGCAGGACCGTGACGACCGCCACGGCCACCGTCACCAGGCTCCCCCACTCGGAGCGGACGACGGTGACGGCCGGCGCGCCCTCCGCGACGACCACGGACGACCGCTGGGGCGTGCCCTGCTGGGTGGCGTGGGGCTCCGGCTCCTCGGCCGTCGCACCGCGGCCGTCGGCGTCCTCGGCGCTGCCCGCCCCCACGGCGACCGTGGACCCGTCGCCCTCGACGGTCCGGGAGAAGAACATGATGACCACGACGCGCACGTAGAAGAACACCGCGATGGCGGAGGCGATCACCCCGACGACGACGAGCGCCGTGGCGCTGCCCGTGTACGGCGTGCCGCGCACGGCGGCCTCGAACGCGGAGAACTTGGCGATGAACCCCGCGGTGAGGGGGATCCCGGCGAACGACAGGAGGAACAGCGAGAAGCTCGCGGCGAGCAGCGGGCTGCGTCGGCCGAGGCCGGCCCACTGCCCGAGGTGCGTGGCCTCCCCGACGACCTCTCCCCCGGGCCCGACCTCGCGGACGAGGGTGACGACGGCGAACGCGCCGACGGTGCTCACGCCGTACACGAGGAGGTACAGCACCACGGCGCGGACGCCCTGGGCGTTGAACCCGAGGAGCGCGACGAGCAGGAACCCGGCGTGGGCGATCGACGAGTAGCCGAGCATGCGCTTGACGTCCGTCTGCGTGGCGCCCACGACGGCGCCGACGAGCATGGTGGCGACCGCCACCGTCCACAGGGCGGCCTTGACGGCGTCGAACGCCTCGGGCGGCGCGTTGACGACGAGGAGGTAGACGACGCGCACGAGTGCACCGAACGCCGCGACCTTGGTGCAGGCCGCCATGAATCCCGTGATCGGGGTCGGGGCGCCCTGGTAGACGTCGGGCGTCCACGCCTGGAAGGGCACCGCGCCGACCTTGAAGAGCAGCCCCGCGAGGACGAGGAGGATGCCGACGAGCCACAGGAGCACCCAGCCCTCGGGCAGGCCCGGGGCGTCCTGCGCGACGGTGAGTGACATCCGCGCGATGCCGTCGAGACGCACGGACCCTGAGAACCCGTAGAGCAGGGCGGTCCCGAAGAGGAAGAGCGCGGACGCGAAGGCGCCGAGCACGAAGTACTTGAAGGACGCCTCCTGGGAGAGCAGGCGCCGCCGCCTGGCCATCCCCGCCAGGACGTACAGCGGCAGGGACAGGACCTCGAGGGCGACGAACATGGTCACGAGGTCCCCGGCGGCCGGGAACACGAGCATGCCGCCGACGGCGAAGAGCAGGAGGGGGTACACCTCGGTCTGCTCGAGCCCACGACGGCGGGCGAGCTCCTCGTACTCCGAGCCGGGGATGGCGGCCGCGCTGGGCGCGAAGGCGTCCTGGCGGGCGCTCGTGCGGTCGGTGACGACGAGCACCGCGAGGAACGCGCACAGGAGGATGGTGCCCTGGAGCGCCACCGAGAAGCCGTCGAGCACCATCGACCCGCCGAGGACGAGGACCTGACCGGTGCCCTCCGGCCCGAACCACTGCCAGCCCTGCACGACGAGGACGGCCAGCGCCCCGACGAGCGCACCCAGGGTGAGGACCGTCTGGACGGGACGCCGGGCACGGGCCGGCACGAAGGACTCGACGAGCACCCCCACGACGCCCGCGCCCAGGACGACCATGAGCGGCACGAGCGCGAACCACTGGACCTCTGGTGGCACGAACGTGCTGGCGGCTTGGGCGATCATGAGTCGCTCCCCTCGGTGGTCGGTTCGGCGGCGGTCCCGGCGACGTCGTCGACGCCGACGTCCTCGAGGGTGACGGCCGCGGGGTCACGGACGAGGTCGAGCAGGGGGCCGGGGAGGAACCCGAAGAGCAGCAGGGCCACGACGAGCGGGGCGGCGACCCAGCGTTCGCGGGCCGACAGGTCCGGGGCGTCGGCGAGCTCGGCACGGACCGGCCCGGTGAAGACGCGCTTGTACGTGAGGAGCACGTAGAGCGCGGCGAGGATGACACCCGTGGCGGCGACGATCGCTGCGGGGTGGTTCCGGCCGTAGGTCCCGACGAGGACCATGATCTCCGAGACGAAGGTGGACAGGCCGGGCAGCGACAGCGCGGAGAGGCCGGCCACGAGGAACACCCCGGCGAGGACGGGCGTGACGCGCTGCATGCCGCCGAACCCGTCGACGTCGCGGGACCGTCCCCCGCGGGACCTCAGCACGAGGAAGCCCGCGACGAGGAACAGCAGCCCCGTGGAGAGGCCGTGGTTGACCATGTAGAGCGACGCCCCGGAGACGCTCACCTGCGTGAACGCGAAGATCCCGAGGACGATGAACCCGAAGTGCGACACGGACGTGTACGCGACGAGCCGCATGAGGTCCTTCTGCCCGAGGGCGAGGAGCGCGCCGTAGAGGATGGACACCACGGCGAGCACGATGACGACGGGAGCGGCCCACCGCGACGCGGAGGGGAACAGCGGCAGGCACAGCGTGAGCATCCCGAAGGTGCCGACCTTGTCGAGGACGCCGACGAGGAGCACGGACGTCCCCGCGGGGGCGTGCTCGGCCGCGTCGGGAAGCCACGTGTGCACGGGGAACATCGGCGCCTTGATGGCGAACGCGAGGAAGAAGCCGAGGAACAGCCAGCGCTCCGTCGTCGGGTCGAGCGCGACCCCCGTGAGGGAGTCGGTGAGGAAGCCCTGCTCGCCGCCCGGCCCCTGGACGTACAGGGCGACGACGGCGGCGAGCATGACGAGCCCGCCCACGAGGGAGAACACGAGGAACTTGATGGCCGCGTAGCGACGGCGCGCACCGTCGCCGAACCCGCCGATCATGAAGTACACGGGGACGAGCATCGCCTCGAACACGACGTAGAAGAGGAACACGTCGCGCGCGGCGAAGACGAGGACCATGAAGGTCTCGAGGACGAGGACGAGCGCGAGGTAGTGCCGCAGGCGGTGGCCGCCGTCGGACCCGTCGCCCTGCTCGCGCCACGCGGCGCCGACGACGAGCGGGACGAGGCCGACGCTCAGCGCGACGAGGAGGAGGCCGACGCCGTCGACGCCCACCGCGTAGCTGGCGCCCAGCTGCGGGATCCACGCGTGGGTCTCGGCGAGCTGGTGCTCACCCGCCCGGGACGTGTCGAACGCGGCGACGGCGAGCGCGACGAGGACGACCTCGACGAGCGCCACCGCGAGGGCTACCGGCCTGGCCAGGCGGGCGGAGCCTCTGGGGAGCGCCCACAGCACGGCGGCGCCGACGAGCGGCACCACCGCGAGCACGGTGAGCCACGGGAAGTTCGGATCGATGGTCATGGTCCCGTCCCTCTCAGTTCCACACGGTCAGGACGACGACGAGAAGCACACCGAACCCCGCGAGCATCATGGCCGCGTACGACCGGACGTATCCGTTCTGCAGGCGTTGCACGCCTGCCCCGAGGACGGCGAGGAGACCGCCGACCCCCATCGCTCCCCCGTCGACGACCTTCTTGTCCCCGTAGACGAGCGACCGGGTGAGGTACTGCCCGGGGCGCATGACGAGGTTCTCGTTCACCGCGTCCTGGTGGAGGTCCGCGCGGGCGGCCCGCGTGAGGACGCTGCCGCGGGGCGCGACCACGGGCACGGGTGCGGCGGCGTACTGCCGCCAGGCGAGGAACGCCCCGACGAGGACGAGCACGATGGTCGCCACCATGATCACGGGGATCGGCAGGACCGGGTCGTGGTGCTCGACGTGGCCGGTGACGGGCTCGAGCCAGGTGGCGAAGCCGCCGCCGATCGCGAGGGCGCCACCGAGGCCGAGGGACCCGACCGCGAGGACGACCATGGGGGCCGTCATGAGGAGCGGCGACTCGTGCGGGTGGCGCTCGGGGACGCCCGCCTCGCGGTCGCCGGCGGTGAGCTCGGTGGCCCAGCGCCGCTCGCCGTGGAACGTCATGAAGAACAGGCGCGACATGTAGAACGCCGTGATGCCGGCACCCACGAGAGCGACCGTTCCGAACACCCAGGGCTGCCACCCGTGGCCGCCGTCGGCCGCGAACGCGGACTCGATGATCTTGTCCTTGCTCCAGAAGCCGGAGAACGGCGGGATGCCGAGGATGGCGAGCCAGCCGGCGCCGAACGTCAGCCAGGTGACGCGCATGGCGGTGGAGAGCGCGCCGTAGCGGCGCATGTCGACGTCGTCCTTCATGCCGTGCATGACGGACCCGGCGCCGAGGAACATCCCGGCCTTGAAGAAGCCGTGGGTGAGGAGGTGGAAGATCGCGAAGGCGTACCCGATGGGGCCGAGGCCCGCAGCGAGCATCATGTAGCCGATCTGCGACATCGTGGATGCCGCGAGGGCCTTCTTCACGTCGTCCTTGGCGCAACCGACGACCGCACCGAAGAGCAGCGTGACGGCACCGACGATCGCGGTGACGAGGAGCGCGACGGGCGCCTCGGTGAAGATCGGGCCGGACCGGACCACGAGGTAGACGCCGGCGGTGACCATGGTCGCCGCGTGGATGAGGGCGGACACGGGCGTGGGTCCGGCCATGGCGTCGCCGAGCCAGGACTGGAGGGGGAACTGGGCGCTCTTGCCGCACGCGGCGACGAGGAGCACGAGACCGAGCGCGGTGAGGAGCGCGGTGTCGGTGCTCGCGGCAGCCCCGGCGTGGACGGTGTCGAAGTCCACGGCGCCGAACGTCGCGAACATGAGCATGAGGGCCACGATCATGCCGACGTCGGCCACACGGTTGACGACGAACGCCTTGTTGGCGGCGCTCGCGTTCGCGGGGACGTGGTTCCAGAACCCGATGAGCAGGTAGGACGCCAGGCCCACGCCCTCCCACCCGACGAAGAGCAGGAGGTAGGAGTCGGCGAGCACGAGGGTGAGCATCGCGGCGACGAAGAGGTTGAGGTACGCGAAGAACCGCCGACGGTCCGCGTCGTGCTCCATGTACGCGACGGAGTACACGTGGATGAGGGTCCCCACGAACGTCACGAGGAGGACGAACGTCAGGCTCAACGGATCGACGCGCAGCCCCGCGTCGACGACGAGCGGCCCGGCGTCGATCCACCGGAACAGGTCGACGTCGACCACCCGGTCGGCGGCGTCGCGCCCCAGCAGGGAGACGAGGAGGGCGAGCCCGAGGACGAGGCTCGCCGCCGAGGCGAGGACCCCGACCCAGTGCCCCCACCCGTCGGCGCGGCGGCCGGCGAGCAGCAGGACGGCGGCCCCGGCCAGGGGGATGGCGACGAGCAACCAGGCAGCGTCGAACAGTGCGGTGTCCACTCCGACCGCTCCTCTCAGCTCTTCAGCAGGTTGGCGTCGTCGACCGACGCCGACCCGCGGGTGCGGAAGATGGACACGATGATGGCGAGGCCGACGACGACCTCGGCGGCCGCGACGACCATGACGAAGAACGCCACGACCTGCCCGGTGAGGTCGCCGTGCATGCGGGCGAACGTGACGAACGCGAGGTTCGACGCGTTGAGCATGAGCTCGATGCCCATGAAGACGATGATCGCGTTGCGCCGCAGCAGGACGGTGGCCGCCCCGATGGTGAACAGCACGGACGCGAGGACGAGGTAGTTGCTGAGGTCCATGTCAGCTCTCCTCCTCGGTGGTGCGTGCGGGCGGGTCGACGGCCGGACCTGCCGGTCCCGGGTCGTCGAGCCGGCGGATCTGCGGGTCGACGGGCGCGCTGCGCTCCTGTCCGCGGACCCGCAGGACGCGGGACACCGACGACTCGAGGGGCCTGCCCTGGGCGTCGAGCGCGGGGACGTCCATGGCGTTGCGCTGCGCGTAGACGCCGGGTGCCGGGAGCGGGGTGAGGGAGCCACCGCCGGCGACGCGGGCGTCGGCCATCTCCTTCTGTCCCACGCGGGCCGTGAGCCGCTGCTTGTGCGTGAGGGTCAGTGCCGCGATGGCCGCGGTGACGAGGAGGATGCCGACGATCTCGAGGGCGAACACGAAGTCGCTGAGGAGGATGCGGGCGAGCCCGACCGGGTTGGTCACCTCGTTCGCGACCTCGAGGCCGACGCCCTCGGGGAACGCCACCCGGCCGAGGACACCGACGAGCACGGCGCCGAGGCCGAGGCCGAGGAGCCATCCCACCAGGCGCTGCCCGCGGATGGTCTCCACGAGGGAGTCGGAGGCGTCGACGCCCACGAGCATGATGACGAAGAGGAAGAGCATCATCACGGCGCCCGTGTACACGACCACCTGGACGATGCCGAGGAACGGCGCCTCCTGGGCGACGTAGAGGACCGCGAGGCACACCATGACGAACACGACGCACAGCGTCGCGTGCACGGCCTTGCGGGCCAGGACGAGCCCGAGGGCCGCGATCACCATGAGCGGCGCGAGGCACCAGAAGAGGACGGCCTCCGCTCCGCTGGCCATCAGGCGACCGTCCCGTCGGTGGTGCCCGCCTGCGCCGCGGGTGCGGTGGCACCGCGGAGCGTCGGGTCCTCGGGGCGGTGCGACGCCACCCACTCGACCTGCTCGGCGACGGCGCCGCTCACCTCGCCCCGGTAGTACTGGGTGTCCTCCGTGCCGGGCACCATGGGGTGCGGTGCGGCGAGCATCCCCTCGCGCATCGGCGCCAGGAGGTCCTCCTTCTCCCAGATGAGACCCTCCCTGGTGGGGCCCGCGAGCTCGTACTCGTTCGTCATCGTCAGGGCCCGCGTCGGGCACGCCTCGATGCACAGCCCGCAGAAGATGCAGCGCAGGTAGTTGATCTGGTAGACCCGCCCGTACCGCTCCCCCGGCGACATGTGGCCACCGTCGGGGAGGTCGGCGTTGTCCGCGCCCTCGACGTAGATGGCGTCGGCGGGGCACGCCCACGCGCACAGCTCGCACCCGATGCACTTCTCGAGCCCGTCCGCGTACCGGTTGAGCTGGTGGCGCCCGTGGTAGCGGGGCTTGGTGGGGACCTTCTCGAACGGGTACTGCTCGGTGACCGTCGGGCGGAACATCGACGAGAACGTCACCCCGAACCCGGCGACGGGGGCGAAGAGCCCCTTGATGCCCGTCGGTGGTTCGACGAGCGGCTCGTACGGCGTCGGATCTTCACTCATCGTGGGCCTCCTTGCCTGCGTGTGCGGTGGGCTCGTCGGGTGCCGGTGCGGCACCGATGCCGGCGCGTGCGGGGCGCCCCGCACGCGGGGACGCCGGGAGCCGCTGGCCGGGCAGCGGCGGGACGGGGTAGCCGCCGGCGAAGGCGTCGAACGCCTCCGGCTCCGGCGGTGCGGTGGGCTCGGGCGTGCGCTCGGGGATCAGCTGGACGACGAGGAGCGTCACCGCGGCGACCACGAAGATCGCGATGCCGACGGCCTGCAGGTCCCAGCCCTGGAACTCGCGGACGCCGCGGACCACCGCGACGCACACGATCCACCCGAGCGCGAAGGGGATGAGGACCTTCCAGCCGAACTTCATGAACTGGTCGTAGCGCAGGCGCAGCAGGGTGCCTCGGATCCACACGAAGAGGAACATGAAGCCCCACATCTTCGCGAGGAACCACAGGATCGGCCACCAGCCCTCGTTGAGCATGCCGTCGCCGACCGCCGACAGCGGCCACGGGGCTCGCCACCCGCCGAGGAACAGCGTGGTCGCGATCGCGGAGACGTTGATCATGTTGATGTACTCCGCGAGGAAGAACCACGCGAACTTCATCGACGAGTACTCGGTCATGTACCCGGACACGAGCTCGCCCTCGGCCTCCGGGAGGTCGAACGGCAGGCGGTTGGTCTCGCCGATCATCGAGATGACGTAGATGACGAACGCCGGGAGCAGCGGCAGCATGAGCCAGTAGTCCTGCTGATGAGCCACGATCTCGCTCGTGGACATCGAGCCGACCATGATGAACACGCTCACGAGGGACAGCCCCATGGCCAGCTCGTAGCTGATGACCTGGGCCGTGGAGCGCACCGCACCGAGCAGGGGGTACGTGGAGCCCGACGCCCACCCGCCGAGGACGATGCCGTACACCCCGAGAGACGCGCAGGCGAGGATGTAGAGGACCGCGACGGGGAAGTCGGTGAGCTGCGCGGGGGTGGAGATGTCCGTGAACGGGATGGTCACCTGCGGTCCCAGCGGGATGACCGCGAAGACGAGCAGCGAGCAGAACACCGAGATCATGGGGGCCAGCAGGTAGACGAACTTGTCGGCCGCCCGGACGGTGATGTCCTCCTTGAGGAGCAGCTTCATCGCGTCGGCGAGGGACTGCAGCAGACCGAACGGCCCGTGGACGTTGGGTCCGGGCCGCACCTGCATCCGGGCCACGACCTTGCGCTCGAACCAGATGGCGACGAGCACGCTGGTGAGGAGGAAGACGATGATGAGCACGGCCTTGACGACGTACGTCCAGATCGTGTCGTTCGAGAAGTCGACCATCACGCGTCCTGCCCTTCGACGACGTCGGCGGACGGGCTGACGACCCCGGCGGCGAGCCGGACGAGGTCGCCCGGCGCGGCACCGAGGGTCCGGTGCACCGTCGAGCCCGGGGAGTTGAGCGGGAGCCACACCACGTGGTCGGGCATCGCGGTGAGGACCACCGGGAGCGTCACGGTCCCCTGCTCGGTGGAGACCGAGAGCAGGTCGCCGTCGCGCAGCGCACGACCGTCGGCACCGAGGACGGTGCCCGCCGTGCCGGAGGAGACGCGGGCGACGGGTCGCTTGGCGGTCCCGGCGAGGAAGGCCTCGCCGTCCTGGAGGCTCCCGCAGTCGAGGAGCATCCGCCACCCGGCGAGGACCGCCTGTCCGGGCGCGATGCGCGGCGGCTCGAGCGGCTCGACCTGCGGCGCGGGGACGCGCTCGCCGTCCCACCGGTCGAGCTGGTCGATCTCGGCCCGGACGGCGTCGAGCGTCCCGAGCCCGAGGTCCACACCCAGGGCGTCCGCGAGGGCGTCGATGACCCGGTGGTCCGCCATCGCGGTCGACTCCAGGGCCTGGCCGAAGGGCCGCACGCGCCCCTCCCAGCTCCAGTACGCCCCGGCCTTCTCCGACGGCGGCGCCACGGGCAGGACGACGTCGGCCAGGGCCGTCACGTCGCTCTCGCGGACCTCGAGGGACACGACGACGTCCGCGACCTCCAGGGCGGCGCGGGCCCCGACGGGGTCGGGGAGGTCGGCGAGCTCGAGCCCGCCGACGACGACGCCGCGCAGCTGCCCGGAGGACAACGCCTCGAGGATGCCCGCGGTGTCCCTGCCGGGAGCCTGCGGGAGCGACTCGACGCCCCACACGGCCGCCATGTCGACTCGGGCCGCGGCGTCGGCGACCGGTCGGCCCCCGGGGAGCAGCGTCGGGAGCGTGCCCGTCTCGACCCCTCCACGCTCACCCGCGCGGCGGGGCACCCATGCGACCCGGGCGCCGGTGCGCTCCGCGAGCCGCAGCGCGGCGGAGTACGCACCGTGCACGCCAGCGAGGCGCTCGCCGACGAGGACGACCGCGCGCCCGGGGTCGGCGGAGGTGAGGGCGTCGGCGAGGTCGGCGAGCTCGTCCTCGCTGCCCACAGCGTCGAGCACCTCGGCCTCGGTGCCCGGTGCGGCCGCGACGAGCGTGCCGCCGTGCTCCCCGAGACGCTGCAGCCCTCGTGTCGCGTAGGGGGCCACCGAGAAGGCGCGCAGGCCGTGCTCGAGGGCACCCTTGCGGAGGCGGAGGAACACGACGCCGGCCTCCTCCTCGGGCTCGAGCCCGACGAGGAGCACGACGCTCGCGTGCTCGATGTCGCCGAAGGTCACGCCCATGCCGGTCCCGGCGACGGCGTGCCCGAGGAACGCCTCCTCCTCCGCGGAGTGGACGCGGGCCCGGTGGTCGACGTCGTTGGTGCCGAGCGCGACGCGGGCGAGCTTGCCGTACGCGTAGGCGTCCTCGATGGTGAGCCGGCCCCCGGCGAGGACACCCACGCCGCCGTCGGAGTGGCGGTCGGCGGTGGCTGCGGCGCGCAGGCCGCGGGCCGCGACGTCGAGGGCCTCGAGCCAGCTGGCGGGACGCAGCTCACCGCGGAACCCGTCCTCCCCGCGCTCGCGGACCATGGGGGTGGTGAGGCGGTCTGCGGCGCGCTGCCAGGTGAACGCGAAGCGGTCCTTGTCGGTGATCCACTCCTCGTTGACCGCCGGGTCGTCGCCCGCGAGGCGCCGCATGACGGTGCCCCGGCGGTGGTCGACGCGGATGGCGGAGCCCGACGAGTCGTGCTCGGCGACGGCCGGGGTGCTCACGAGGTCGAAGGGCCGCGACCGGAACCGGTAGGCGGCGCCGGTGAGCGCGCCGACGGGGCAGATCTGCACGGTGTTGCCGGAGAAGTACGACGCGAACGGTGCGCCGGACTCGTCGGGCTCGGCGGCACCCACGGGGGCGTCGATGCCCGACGTGACCGGTCCTCCCGCGTGGACGTCCGACACGGCGAGCGGGTCGGGGGCACCTGTGGGGCTGGGGCCCGCGGCGTCGAGCGCCACGGCGTCGTCGGCGAAACCGAGGACCTCGGGGTCGAACCGCCCGATCTGCTGCATCGCCCCGCGCTTCTGGAGGTCGATGAAGGCGTCGCCGGCGATCTGCTTGGAGAAGCGCGTGCACCGCTGGCACAGGACGCAGCGTTCCCGGTCGAGAAGGATCTCGGTGGAGATCGCGATGGGCTTGGGGAAGGTGCGCTTGACGTCGACGAACCGGCTGGTCGGGCGCCCGTTGCTCATCGCCTGGTTCTGCAGGGGGCACTCGCCGCCCTTGTCGCAGACCGGGCAGTCGAGGGGGTGGTTGATGAGCAGGAGCTCCATGACGCCCTGCTGCGCCTTGTCCGCGACCTCCGACGTGTGCTGCGTCCGCACGACCATGCCGGGCGTGGCCTCGAGCGTGCACGACGCCTGGGGCTTGGGCATGGGGCGGACGTTGCCCTCGCGGTCGGGGGCGGAGACGTCCACGAGGCACTGGCGGCACGCGCCGGCGGGCTCGAGGAGGGGGTGGTCGCAGAACCTGGGGATCTGGATGCCGAGGTCCTCGGCGGCGCGGATGACGAGGGTGCCCTTGGGCACCGTCGTCTCGACCCCGTCGATCGTGAAGGTCACACCGTCCGTGGGGTCGCTCATCAGTGGCCTCCTGCGCCGGAGCCCGCGAGGGCCCCGGACCGCTCGCGCTGGGTGGGTGTGTACTCGAAGAGCGCCGACGCCTCGGGCGGGAACAGCTCGCTCGCGGGGGTGTGCATGCCGGCCTCGAACTCCTCGCGGAAGTACTTCACCGCGGACGTGATGCACGACGTCGCGCCGTCCCCGAGCGCGCAGAACGCACGGCCGAGGATGTTGTCGCACGTGTCGAGCAGCGTGTCGATGTCGCCCTGGGTGCCCTGCCCGGCCTCGATGCGGCGCAGGACCTGCTTGAGCCAGTAGGTGCCCTCGCGGCAGGGGGTGCACTTGCCGCACGACTCGTGGGCGTAGAACTCCGTCCACCGGGTCACGGCGCGCACCACCGACGTGGTCTCGTCGAAGATCTGCAGGGCGCGGGTGCCGAGCATCGACCCGGCGGCCGCCACGGACTCGTAGTCGAGGGGCGTGTCGAGGTGCTCCTCGGTGAAGATCGGCGTGGACGATCCGCCGGGCGTCCAGAACTTCAGCCGGCGGCCGCCGCGCACTCCGCCCGCCATGTCGAGGAGCTCGCGGAGCGTGATGCCCAGGGGGGCCTCGTACTGCCCGGGGCGGGTCACGTGGCCGGACAGCGAGAACAGGCCGTGGCCGGCCGAGCGCTCGGTGCCCATGGAGGTGAACCACTCGGCTCCGCGGGCGACGATCTGCGGGACGGACGCCACGGACTCGACGTTGTTCACGACGGTGGGCCGGGCGTAGAGGCCGGCGACCGCGGGGAACGGTGGCTTGAGGCGCGGCTGGCCGCGCAACCCCTCCAGGGAGTCGAGGAGAGCCGTCTCCTCGCCGCAGATGTAGGCCCCGGCGCCGGCGTGGACGGTGACGTCGAGGTCGAACCCCGACCCCTGGACGTCCTTGCCGAGGTACCCGGCGGCGTACGCCTCCTCGACCGCACGCAGGAGGCGACGGTAGACGTGGAGCACCTCGCCGCGGACGTAGATGAACGCGTGGTTGCACCCGATGGCGTACGACGTGATGGCGACGCCCTCGACGAGCAGCTGGGGCGAGGCCATCATGAGCGGGATGTCCTTGCACGTCCCGGGCTCGGACTCGTCGGCGTTGACGACGAGGTACCGCGGGCCGCCGTCGGGCGCGGGCAGGAAGCCCCACTTCATGCCCGTGGGGAACCCTGCGCCCCCGCGGCCGCGCAGGCCGGAGTCCTTGACGGTCTGGACGACCGTCGCGGGGTCCTGCGAGAGGGCGACGCGGAGGCCCTCGTACCCGCCGTGGGCGAGGTACGTGTCGAGGGTCCAGGACCGCTCGGCGTCCCAGAAGGCGCTGAGGACCGGTGCGAGTGGTGTGCTCACTTCTTCTCCTCCGGCTCGGACACGGGCTCGTCGGCGGGCTGCACCGGGGCGGTGTCGGGCTTGTCGGTGCTCGTGGGGGTGTCGCTCGACGAGTCGGCCCCCGTGGTGGGCGTGCGCTCGGCGCTCGACTGCTCGCCGCCGGTGGCGGGCGGGACCTCGGCCCCGGACCCTGCCGCGTCGGCGGTCGGCGACTCCTCGGGGCCGGAGTCCGCAGCGCTCGACGGTGCCTCCCAGCCCTTCTCACGGGCCAGGCGGGTCCCTTCCGTCGTGGCGGGGCCCGCACCGACGCCCTCGTCGGCGCGTCCGTCGGGGAAGCCCGCGAGGACGCGGGACATCGCCTTGAAGTCGCACACCGACAGGGCTCCGCGGGTGGGCACGACGTCCTTGCCGAGGCGGAGGTCGTCGACGACGGCCGTCGCGCTCTGCGGCGTCTGGTTGTCGAAGAACTCCCAGTTGACCATCATCACCGGGGCGTAGTCGCAGGCCGCGTTGCACTCGACCCGCTCGAGGGTGACCGCACCGTCCTCGGTGGTCTCGTCGTGCCCGATGCCCAGGTGGTCGGAGAGCTCGGCGAAGATCTCGTCGCCGCCCATGATCGCGCACAGCGTGTTGGTGCACACGCCCACCGTGTACCGCCCGTTGGGGCGACGCTTGTACTGCGAGTAGAACGTCGCGACGGCCGACACCTCCGACGGGGTGATGGCGAGCATCTGCGCGCAGAAGAGGATCCCGTCGCGCGAGACGTACCCGTCCTGCGACTGCACCAGGTGCAGCATCGGCAGGAGCGACGAGCGCGGGTCCGGGTAGCGGGACACGATCTCCCGGGCGTCCCGGGTGAGGCGCTCGAGGGTCTCCGCGTCGTACCGGGTGCCCGTCGGGCGCGGACCGCCGGGGGCGGTCGGCTGGGTTCCTGCGGTCATCGGTCCACTCCTCCGAGGACGGGGTCGAGGGACGCGACGGCGACGACGACGTCGGCCACCTGCCCGCCCTCGCACATGAGCGACACGGCCTGGAGGTTGTTGAACGACGGGTCCCGGAAGTGCGCCCGGTACGGGCGCGTCCCGCCGTCGGACACGAGGTGCACCCCGAGCTCGCCGCGCGGCGCCTCGACGGACTGCCACACCTGGCCCACGGGGACCCGGAAGCCCTCCGTGACGAGCTTGAAGTGGTGGATGAGCGACTCCATCGAGGTCCCCATGATCTCCCTGATGTGGTCGAGGGAGTTGCCCATGCCGTCCGTCCCGATGGCCAGCTGCGCGGGCCACGCGATCTTCTTGTCCGCCACCATGACGGGCTCCCCGACGGACGCGTCGAGGCGCTCCACGCACTGCGCCGCGATGCGCAGCGACTGGTAGCACTCCTCGAGGCGGAGCACGACGCGCGAGTACGCGTCGGCGTCGGTGGACGTCGGCACGTCGAAGTCGTACGTCTCGTAGCCGCAGTACGGCTTCGCCTTGCGGGCGTCGTAGGGCAGGCCCGCGGACCGCAGCACCGGTCCGGTGATGCCGAGCGCCATGCACCCGGCGAGGCTCAGGTGCCCGGTGCCCACGAGGCGCGAGCGGAAGATCGGGTTGGCGAGCATGAGGTCGGACAGCTGCGTGAGGTACTTGCGGACCTCGCCGTCCACGCGGCGGAACTCCTCCGTGAGGCCCGCCGGGACGTCCTGCGCCACGCCGCCCGGCCGGATGAACGCATGGTTCATGCGCAGCCCGGTGATCATCTCGAAGATCCGCAGGATCTCCTCGCGGGCCGTGAACGCGACGGTCATCACCGTCGTGGCGCCCATCTCGTTGCCACCCGTGCCGAGGCACACGAGGTGGGAGGCGACGCGGTTGAGCTCCATGAGGAGCACCCGGATCACCTGGGCGCGCTCGGGGACGTCGTCCGCCACCCCGAGGAGCCGCTCGACGCCGAGGCAGAACCCGGCCTCCTGGAAGAAGGGCGCCAGGTAGTCCATGCGGGTGCAGAACGTCACGCCCTGCGTCCAGCTGCGGAACTCCATGTTCTTCTCGATGCCCGTGTGCAGGTAGCCGATGCCGCACCGCGCCTCGGTGACCGTCTCCCCGTCGATCTCGAGCATGAGACGCAGCACCCCGTGGGTCGACGGGTGCTGCGGACCCATGTTCACGACGATGCGTTCCTCGCCGAGCTCGACCGCCTCCGCGGCGATCGCGTCCCAGTCCCCGCCGGAGGACTCGAACGACGGGACGCCCTGCTCGTCGAGCGGTGGCCGGGTGGCGTGCGGCGCACCCTGCGTCGTGGGGCTCATGAGTACGACCTCCTCTGGTCGGCCGGGGGCACCGTGGCGCCCTTGTACTCCACGGGGATCCCGCCGAGCGGGTAGTCCTTGCGCTGCGGGTGGCCCGGCCAGTCGTCGGGCATCTCGATGCGCGCGAGCGCCGGGTGCCCGTCGAAGACGATCCCGAAGAAGTCCCACGTCTCGCGCTCGTGCCAGTCGTTCGTCGGGTAGACGGTCGTGGTCGAGGGGATGTGCGGGTCCGCGTCGGGCACGGAGACCTCGACGCGCAGGCTCCGCCCGTGGGTCACCGACGTCAGGTGGTACACGGCGTGGAGCTCGCGGCCCTCGTCGTGCGGGTAGTGCACGCCGGAGACGCCCAGGCTCAGCTCGAACCGCAGGTCCTGGTCGTCGCGCAGCGCCCGGCAGACCTCCACGAGGTGCTCGCGCCGCACGTGCAGCGTGAGCTCCGTGGTGCTGCTCGTCCCGGCAGGCGGGTCGACGAGGACCGACTCGACGGCAGCGTCGAACGCGACGCCGGCCTCGTCGAGGACCTCCGCGAGCACGTCCACCGCGTCGTCGTACCAGCCGCCGTACGGGCGCGGGCTCGAGCGCGGCATCGTCACCTGGCGGGTGAGACCGCCGTACCCGGACGTGTCCCCCGACCCGTGGACCCCGAACATGCCGGTCCGCACCTCGACGACCTCGAGCGGCCTCTCCGGGCTGAACAGGCTGGTACGCCGCTCCTCCTCGGGCGTGGGCGTCGCCGCGACGTCGCCACCCGGCGTGACGTCGACCCTGGCGTCCTGCCGCCCGTCGAGCCCCGGCCCGGTGGTCCTGGCGTCGTCCCCGGGAGCTCCCCCGGTCCTCGTGCCGTCGCTCACCGCAGGAGCCCCTTCATCTGGTGGGTCGGGGTGGCCGCGAGCGCGGCGCGCTCGACCTCGCGGGCGGTGTTCTCGCGGTTGACACCCAGCGGCTCGTCCTGGATCTGCTTGTGCAGCTCGAGGATGGCGTTGATGAGCATCTCCGGGCGGGGCGGGCAGCCGGGGAGGTAGATGTCCACGGGCACGATGTGGTCGACGCCCTGGACGATCGCGTAGTTGTTGAACATGCCGCCGCTGGACGCGCAGACGCCCATGGAGAGCACCCACTTGGGCTCGGCCATCTGGTCGTAGACCTGGCGGACGACGGGTGCCATCTTCTGGCTCACCCGCCCGGCCACGATCATGAGGTCCGCCTGGCGCGGCGACGCCCGGAACACCTCCATCCCGAACCGGGAGAGGTCGAACCGGCTGGCGCCCGCCGCCATCATCTCGATGGCGCAGCACGCGAGGCCGAACGTCACGGGCCACAGCGAGCCCTTGCGGAAGTACCCGGCCAGGTCCTCGACGGTCGTCAGGAGGAATCCTGAGGGAGCGTCCTCGATCCCCATGGTGTCAGTCCCTTTCGTCGGTCCGGTCGGTCCGGTCGGCTGGTCGCGCCACCGTCACACCCATTCGAAACCACCTCGACGCCACTCGTAGACGAACGGCACCGTGATGAGCAGGAGGAACGCGAGCATCGCCACGAGCCCGAAGGTCGCGAGGTACGCGAAGTCCACCGCCCACGGGTAGAGGAACACGACCTCGATGTCGAAGATGATGAAGGTCATGGCGACCAGGTAGTACTTCACGGGGAAGCGGCCCCCGCCCAGGGCGTGCGGGGTGGGCTCGATGCCGCACTCGTACGCGTCGAGCTTGGCCCGGTTGTACCGCTTGGGCCCGATGACGGCGCTCGCGGCGACGCCGCCGAGGGCGAGCACCATCGCGATGCCCATGAGGACGAGGAGAGGGACGTACGGATTTGTCATGCTGACGGCACCATCCTGGAGAGTCCCGCGATGACGCGGTCGACGACGTCGCCACCGTGGGGTTCGTAGCAGTCGGACAGGAGCTTGACGACGAACTTCATGACGAGGGGGCGCGGCAGGCCGTAGGTGGTGCAGATCCGCATGACCTGCGGGTGCTCGATGAGCCGCACGAAGTACCGGCCGAGCGTGTAGTAGCCGCCGAGGTCGCGGCGCATGATCTCGGGGTAGGTGGCGAGGGCACGCTCGCGGGCGTGGTCGGTGGTGCGGGCGCGGGCCTGGGCGACGGCGTCGGCCGCGGTGCGTCCCGCCTGCATCGCGTAGGCGATGCCCTCGCCGTTGAAGGGGCTGACCATGCCGCCGGCGTCGCCGACGAGCATGAGGCCGCTGCGGTAGAGGGGCTTGCGGTTGAAGGCCATGGGCAGCGCGGCCCCGCGGACGGGTCCGACCTGGTTCTCGGGGGTGAAGCCCCACTCCTCGGGGACGTTCTCCATCCAGCGCGCGAAGAGGGCCTTGTAGTCGATCTTCGTGGCGGCGGCGGTGGAGGACACCGAGCCGAGGCCGACGTTCACGGTGCCGTCGCCGAGGGCGAAGATCCACCCGTAGCCGGGCAGGAGGGCGGACTTCCCGGGCGCGCCGTCCCAGAGCTCGAGCTGGGACTCCATCCACGGGTCGTCGTGGCGGGGGCTGCGGAAGTAGGTGCGGACGGCGACGCCCATGGGGCGCCGGTGGTCCTTCTCGAGGCCGAGGGACGTGGCGATGCGGGCGGACACCCCGTCGGCGGCGATGACGACGGGGGCCCGGTACGTGACCTCGTCGCCGGCACGGCGTCCGCGGTCGTCGACGGGGCGGGCGGTCACCCCGGCGACCCGGCCGGTGCGCTCGTCGACGACGGCCCCGGTGACCGAGGTGCGCTCGAGGAGCTTGGCGCCGGTGCTGCGGGCGTGCTCGGCGAGGGTCTGGTCGAGGTTCATGCGGGAGCGGGCGAGCCCGTAGGACGGGTAGGACCGGAGCTCGGGCCAGGGGAACTCGTAGGAGCGCCCGCCGGCGACGGCGCGGAGACCGATGTTGCGGATCCAGCCGTCCTCCTCGCGGACGGGGACGCCCATCCGGACGAGCTCGGCGACGGCGCGGGGCGTCAGCCCGTCGCCGCAGATCTTGTCCCGCGGGAAGGAGGACTTCTCGAGGAGGAGGACGTCGAGACCGGCGGCGGCGGCGTAGTGGGCGGCGGCGGAGCCGGCCGGCCCCGCACCCACGACGATGACGTCTGCGTCATCCGTGCCCCTGAGTCTCATCTCTCCGCTCTCTGTCGCGCTGCGCGTCGTCGACCGGAGACGGTGGTGCACGCACCACAGCCCCCCAGTTTGTGAACCCCGTCACAAACATCTCCGTCACTCTACCCACGCACACCCACCCTGTCTGCTTAGGCATCCCTTGCTTCGTGACCTGCGGCCTTCCCCGGCCGCACCGAGACCACCCACCGCTCCTCCCCGGCGCCTCTACCTCTCCTCCACGTCATGCACACATCGGTCGCGGACGATCGACACCGTGCCCGGAAGGTCCCGACCCTCCTGACACGTCCGGATCGTCAAGTGCGACCCGTTGGTCGCGAAAGGTTTCAGGGATCCCGTGCCTCTGCCGCGCCTCCCCCTGGCGTGGCACGATCCGACCCACGACGATCGACACCGACACACCTCAGAGTGGAGAACTCCCATGCTCAACAGAACGAGGCGAACCGCCTTGCTCTCGGCAGGCGCCGTCGCCCTCGCCGGCATCGGCGGCATCGCGACGTCGCAGTCCGCGACCGCCGCCCCCGGGTGCCAGGTCGACTACGTGGTCTCCGGCCAGTGGGGCGGCCAGTACCAGGGCAGCGTCACCGTGACGAACCTCGGCCCCGCCGTCACCTCGTGGACCGTCGGCTGGACGTTCGCCGACGGCCAGCAGGTCAACCAGCTGTGGAACGGCACCGCGAGCCAGTCCGGCGCAGCGGTCACCGTCACCAACGCCCCCTACAACGGCACGCTCGGCACCGACGCCAGCACGAGCTTCGGCTTCATCGGCACCTGGGGCACCCAGAACACCGTCCCCACGGCCTTCACGCTCAACGGAACCCCGTGCACCGGGTCGGTCACCACCCCCGAGCCCACGCCGGACCCCACCGACGAGCCGACCGCCGAGCCCACCGTGGAACCCACCGAGGAACCGACCACCGACCCCGGCCCCGTGGACCCGGCGCCCACCGGCGGGCTCTACGTGGACACCGACACCCAGGCGTACGACGCCTGGACGTCCGCCTCCGGCACCGACAAGCAGCTGCTCGAGAAGATCGCCCTCACGCCGCAGACCGTGTGGGTCGGCGACTGGGCGAGCGCCGACGAGACCCGCCAGATGGTCTCCGACCACACCGGCCGCGCCCTCGCGGCAGGTCAGACGACGTCGCTCGCGATCTACGCCATCCCCGGGCGCGACTGCGGCAACCACTCCGGCGGCGGCGTCGCCACCAGCGAGTACGCCCGGTGGATCGACACCGTGGCCTCCGGGATCCAGGGCTCGCCCCTCATCGTCCTCGAGCCCGACGGCCTCGCCATGCTCGGCGACTGCGACGGCCAGGGCGACCGCGTCGGATACCTCAAGCACGCCGCGCAGAAGCTCACCGAGGCCGGCGGCCGCGTGTTCATCGACATCGGGCACTCCGGGTGGCACTCCCCCGCCAAGGCCGCCGACCTGCTCAACCAGGTCGGGTTCGCCCACGCCGAGGGCTTCGCCCTGAACACGTCGAACTACCAGACCACGGCCGACTCGAAGGCCTACGGCGAGCAGATCTCGGCGCTCACCGGCGGCGCGTCGTACGTCATCGACACCTCGCGCAACGGCAACGGGTCCAACGGCGAGTGGTGCAACCCCCGCGGGCGCGCCCTCGGCGAGCAGCCCCGCCTCGTCGAGGACGGCTCCAACCTCGCCGCGCTCCTGTGGGTCAAGCTCCCCGGCGAGAGCGACGGCGCCTGCAACGGCGGTCCCGGCGCGGGCCAGTGGTGGCAGGACATGGCGCTGGAGCTCGCACGCAACGCGTCCTGGTGACGCGCAGCACGGTCCTGTGACCACGGTGGGCGAACGCACGACCGCCCGCTGACACGTACCGGCACGCACGACGACGGCCGCCTCCCGCACGGGAGGCGGCCGTCGTCGCGCCGGGCCGGGGACGTCGTCCGGGCCTGGTGCTGGCCTACGGGTTGGTGCCGCGGTGCAGCGCCACGATCCCGCCGGTGAGGTTGCGGTACCCCACCGACCGCCAGCCCGAGGCGAGCATGAGCCGCCCGAGGCCCTCCTGGTCGGGCCAGGCGCGGATGGACTCCGCGAGGTACTCGTACGACCCCGCGTCGCCGGTCACCGCGCCCGCGACCCTCGGGAGCGCACGCATGAGGTACTCCGAGTAGACGGTGCGGAACGGTGCCCACGTGGGCTGGGAGAACTCGCACACGACGATGCGCCCGCCCGGGCGCACCACGCGTCGCATCTCCGTGAGGGCCGCGGCGGTGTCCACGACGTTGCGCAGCCCGAACGAGATGGTCACGGCGTCGAACGACGCGTCCGCGAACGGCAGGCTCGTGGCGTCGCCCGCGGTGAACGCGAGGTCCGGACGGCGCTCCTTGCCGACGGCGAGCATCCCGAACGAGAAGTCGCACGGCACCACGCGTGCGCCGGCGTCCGCGAACGGCTCGCTCGACGTCCCGGTCCCGGCCGCGAGGTCGAGGACCCGCTCGCCCGGGCGCGCCCCCACGGCACGCACCGTCGCCCGGCGCCACCGCCGGTCCTGACCGAGCGACACCAGGTCGTTCGTGAGGTCGTAGCGCTGCGCGATGCCGTCGAACATCGAGGCGACCTCGGTGGGCTTCTTGTCCAGGCTGGCTCGTGACATGGCTCCATGCTCTCACCCGGGGGCCGCGCGACGTCACAGCGAGGACCGGCCAGCAGCGGCACGCTGCTGCCGCTGCCGGTCGTAGGCTTGGGAGCCATGAGCACGCAGCCCGACGCCGCACCCCCTCGCGGCACGACGCAGCCGGGACCGGCCACCCTCGTGGTCCGCACCACGGCCGTCGACGATCTCGACGCGGACCCGGGCGCCCTCGTCCGGCTGCTCCCCCGGGACGCGCCCCTCGCGTGGGTGCGGCGCGGGGACGGCCTCGTCGCCTGGGGCGAGGCGGCGCGCGTGGAGACCTCCGGACCCGACCGTTTCGCCGACGCGGAGAGGGCGTGGGCGGCGCTGCGCGAGCGGGCGATCGTCCGTGACGAGGTCTGGCTGCCCGGGTCGGGGCCCGTCGCGTTCGGGTCCTTCGCGTTCGACGACCGGTCGGCGGCCGGCGGCGTCCTCGTGGTGCCGCGCGTGGTGGTGGGCCGCCGCGGCGGCCGTGCGTGGGTGACGACGGTGAGCACCGTCGGGTCGGTGGCGACCCTGCCCGCGCACCGCACCCTGGAGGACGTCACGGCACACACCGCGGACGGCCCTGCGGAGCCGCCCGGCACGATCACCTACACGCAGGGGTCCGTCGCGGACGACGCCTGGATGGCGGCCGTCGAGGAAGCCGTCGCCCGGATCCGGCGCGGTGACCTCGAGAAGGTCGTCATGGCCCGCGACGTCGTCGCGCGGACCACCGAGCCGCTCGACCTGCGCTGGGTGCTCGGCCGCCTCGCCGACGAGTACTCCGGGTGCTGGACGTTCAGCGTCGACGGGCTCGTCGGGGCCACCCCGGAGCTCCTCGTGCGCAGCGAGAAGGGTCTCGTCACGTCGCGCGTGCTCGCCGGGACCATCCGCCGCACGGGTGGCCAGGAGGCGGACCTCGCCCGCGCGGCCGCCCTCGCGCACTCCTCCAAGGACCTCGAGGAGCACGAGTACGCGGTGGCGTCCGTCGCGCAGGCGCTCGAGCCGTTCTGCCAGTCGCTCAACGTGCCCGAGGTGCCCTTCGTGCTGCACCTGCCCAACGTGCTCCACCTCGCCACCGACGTCACCGGCGTCCTGTGCCCCGGGACCGACGGTGCACCGTCGAGCCTCGCGCTGGCGGCCGCCCTCCACCCGACGGCCGCCGTGTGCGGGACGCCCACCGCGGCCGCGGGCGCCGCCATCCGCGAGCTCGAGGGCATGGACCGGGCACGGTACGCGGGCCCGGTGGGATGGGTCGGTGGTGACGGGGACGGCGAGTGGGGCATCGCGCTGCGCTCGGCCGCCCTCGACCCCGAGGACCCGCACCGGCTGCGGCTGTTCGCCGGCTGCGGCGTCGTCGCCGCCTCCGACCCGGAGGCGGAGCTCGCCGAGACGGAGGCGAAGCTCGAACCGATGCGCCACGCCCTCGGCTGACCGCCGGGTGCACGACGACGGCCGACGCTCCCGGGGGTGGAGGAGCGTCGGCCGTCGGGACCCTCGCGCCGCACCTGGGGGGAGCGCCGCGCGAGGAGCTGTGGGGTCAGCCGCGGCCGGGCAGCAGCTGGCCGAGGTCGGGGATCGCGCCGGGGTCGTCCGAGCCGCTGCGGCCGGGGAACCCGCCGCTCGACCCGTCGTCGGTGGATCCCTCGTTCGAGGTGGCCTCCTCGACCTTGGTCGCGAGGGTCACGGGGACGTCGAGGGCCTCGTCGTCCCGCGTGATCGTCAGCGTCACCTCGGTGTCGGCGGACTGCGCACGGACGAAGCCGGTGAGCGACTCGGCACCCGTGACGACCTTCCCGTCGAGCGCGACGACCACGTCGCCCTCCTCGAGGCCCGCCTCGGCGGCCGGGGACCCGGCGCTCACCTGCTCGACGACGGCCCCCTGACGGGTGGTGCCGTCCGCGGTCCCGGTGCCGTCGCTGAGGGACACCCCGAGGAACGCGTGCTCCGCGGTGCCGTCCTCGACGAGCTGGGCCCCGATGCTCGTGGCGAGGTTCGAGGGGATCGCGAACCCGAGTCCGATCGAGCCGCCCTGGGACGACGCCCCGGACGACATGGTCGCGATGGACGACGAGATCCCGATGACCTCGCCGCTCGCGTTGAAGAGCGGACCACCGCTGTTGCCCGGGTTGATCGCGGCGTCGATCTGCACGGCGTTCGTCACGACGGGCGCGTCGCCGGACGTCGTGGCGGTGGAGACGGGGCGGTCGACCGCCGACACGATGCCCGTGGTCGCCGTGTTCGACAGCCCCAGCGGGTTGCCCATCGCCATGACGGGCTCACCGACCTCGACGGCGTCGGAGTCACCGAAGACGGCGGCCACCAGGTCGTCGGGGGCGTCCGTGAGCTGCACGACCGCGAGGTCCGTCGACGGGTCCAGCCCCGTGATGGTCGCGGAGTACACGCGCCCGTCGGCGAGGACCACCTGGACGGTGTCGTCGACGGCGCCCTCCACGACGTGGTTGTTGGTGAGGATCTGGCCGTCGTCCGAGAGGACGACGCCGGACCCGACCCCGGAGCCGGCGTCCGTGGTCACCTGGATGGACACGACGGCGGGGGCGACGGCGTCCGTGACGGCCTGCCAGTCGGGGTTCGTCACCGTGGACGAGGCGACGGGCACGGTGACGGTCGACCCGTCCTGCCCGAGGGTGGCGAAGGTCGACGACACGGCGGTCCCCTGCGCGCCGTCGGCGGTCGTGTCGAACGCCCCGGTCGCTGCCGCCGTCCCCAGGCTCGCGAGGAGCGCGGCGGTGAACGCGGTGGCGGTCACCGGAAGCAGCACGCCGCGGCGCCGGGGGCCGGTCGTGACGGGTGCGGCGGTCTCCGCGGTCGCGGTCGTCGCGGACCACGGGCCCGTCGTGTGCCCGACGCGGGGCAGCTGTGTCGTGGGGACGTCCTGGGGCGGTCGCGGGACCGGTCCGGGTCCGGTGTGGTGCGGTGTGGTCATCGGGGTTCACCCTCCTTCGGCTGGACCCCACTCAACACCGCCGGTCTGTGACAGGCCTTGGTCCTGCCTGGACGTTGCCTGCGAATCCGTCAGGGCACGTCGCGGAGCGCAGCGGCCACCCGGGCGCGCACCGCGTCCGCGAGGGGAAGCCCGCCGTCGTGCCTGGTGCTGCGGTCCACGCGGACCTCGACGACGCTCACGCCGTCGGCAGGGCGGGCCAGGACGTCGTGCAGCCGCCGGGCGTCGTCCACGCGTTCGTGGGGGACGCCGTAGCCGGCGCACAGGTGCGCGAGGTCGGCGCCGTGCGGGGTGGCGAACACGCGCTCGAAGAGCTCGCGGTCGGGGAGCCGCCCGTGCTCGAGGGTCGCGAAGATCGACCCGCCGTCGTCGTTGACGACGACGAGCTGCAGCCTGGCCTGGGGCTCTCCGGGCCCCCGGAGCAGTCCGCCGACGTCGTGGAGGAAGGTGAGGTCGCCCAGCAGCGCCCGCGTGGTGCGGCCCGGCACGTCGCGGGAGACGGCGAGCGCCACCCCCAGCGCCGTGGACACGGTGCCGTCGATGCCCGCGAGGCCGCGGTTGGCGACCACGGTGGGGGGCTCCGCCCACCGTGCTGCGAGGTCGAGGTCACGGACGGGGTTGCTCGACCCGAGGACGAGGACGTCGTCGGGTGTGCTGGCGTCGACGACGGCGGACGCGACGGCGAGGCCGTCGAGGGCAGACCGCCCTGCGAGGTGCTCGTCGACGGCGGCCCGGGCGGCTCGCGAGGCGGCCGCCCAGGTCGCGGCCCAGGCCCCGCCCGCAGCGCCCGGGTCCGTGTCGAGCCACTCCCGGGGGACGCCGGTGAGGACGACGTCGGCCGTGCGCGACGCGTCGACCCACTGCGGCCGGGCCGGTTCGACGACGACGACCCGCACGTCCGGTGCAGCGAGGAGCGCCTGGACCGGGCGGGACAGGGTGGGTCGACCCAGGACGACGACCTGCCGGACGCGGCCGGCCACCTCCGGCACCCCGAGGACGAGCCGGTGCGCGGCGACGAGCGCGGTGCCGCCGGCCGCACCGGACGACGCCTCCGCGAGGAGCGGCCAGCCGCGCGCCTCGGCGAGCGCACGGGCCGTGCGTCCCGCACCGTCGCCGGCGACGACGACGGTGGCGGGCTCATCGGCGAGGGCGACGACGTCCGCCGGCGCACCCGTGGTCACCACCGGGGCGCGATCGCGTGCGACGGCGTCTCCGGGCGGTGCTGCGGGGACGACGGTGGCGAGTCCGGTCGTCGTTCCCGGGGCGTGCCCCGACCGGTCCGTGGCGACCCAGCGTGCCAGCCCGTCGGCCGAGGGGGCGAGCGGGTCGCGGTACGCGAGGTTGAGGTGCACGGGCCCGGGGTCCGCGCTGCGGGTCCCGGAGGCCGCGGCGACGGCGCGGCTGGCCACGGCCCGCAGGTCGCGCAGCTCCCCGTCGCGGCCGGACGGGGCGGGGACGTCGACGGCGAGGCGCACGGCGTGGCCGAAGACGTCCACCTGGTCGGCGGTCTGGTTCGCCCCGGTGCCGCGGAGCTCGTGCGGGCGGTCCGCGGTGAGGAGCAGCAGCGGGACGCCTGCGTGGTGGGCCTCGAGCACGGCCGGGTGGAGGTTCACCACCGCCGTCCCGGACGTCGTGACGACCGCCACCGGCGGCGCGGGCCGCCCCGGCCTCGCCCCGGCGCCGTCGAGACCTGCCCGGGCGAGGCCGAGGGCGAGGAAGCCCGCGTCGCGCTCGTCGACGCGGACGTGGAGCCGCAGCCGGGCGTCGTCGCGGACGGCGAGCGCGAGCGCGTAGGCGAGCGGTGCGCTGCGCGACCCCGGAGCGAGGACGACCTCGCGCACGCCGAGGGTCACGAGCGACCGGACGAGCTCGCGGGCGTTCTCGAGCGACGGCGGGAGCGCAGGTGCCGGGGTGTCGGTCATGCTGCTCCCTCGGCGGCGAGCCGCTCGACGCGGGCCACCCGGTCGCGCCACGCCTGGGCCCGGGCGGGATCCACCGAGCCGGCGTCCGTCGCGGCGAGCGAGTCCGCGTCGGGTTCCGGTCGGCGGACCTCGAGGTGCCCGTCGACGGGCAGGAGGGGATCGGGGACGACGTCGCGGGCGAGGAGCTGGGACGTCGCCAGACCGCACGCGTGCGGCAGGTCCGGCAGGGCCGCGGCGAGCGCGACGCCGGCCGCGAGCCCCACGGAGCTCTCGAGGGCGGACGACACGACGACGGGCAGCCCGATCCGCTCGGCGAGCTCGAGGCAGGCCCGCACGCCGCCGAGGGGCTGGACCTTGAGGACGACGACGTCGGCGGCCTCGGCGCGGACCACCGCGTAGGGGTCCTCGGCGCGGCGGATCGACTCGTCGGCGGCCACCGGCACGTGGGTGGCACGCCGCACCGCGGCGAGGCCGGCGACGTCGGGGCAGGGCTGCTCGACGTACTCGAGGCCCCCGGCAGCACGGTCGAGGTGACGCAGCCGGTCGAGGGCGGTGGGCACGTCCCAGGCGCCGTTCGCGTCCACCCGGATGCGTCCGGCGGACCCCAGCGCATCACGGACAGCTTCGAGGCGGGCGATCTCCTCGCCCACGTCCTGGCCGCGCTCCGCGACCTTGACCTTCGCCGTCGTGCACCCGCCCGATGCGGTGACGATCGCGTGCGCCCGCTCGGGCGTGGTCGCGGGGACGGTGACGTTCACGGGGACACGAGTGCGCACGGGCGGCGGCCACCCGTCGTCGCAGGCCTCCCGCGCCGCCCGCCACCAGGCGAGCGCCTCGGCGTCGTCGTACTCCCAGAAGGGCGAGAACTCGCCCCACCCGGCCGGGCCGCGCAGCAGCACGCCCTCGCGGGAGTCGAGGCCACGGAACCGCGTGGTCAGGGGGCTGGAGTAGACGTGCACCCGACCACCCTAGGCGCTCCGCACGGGAGAGCCGAGGACCGCGCGCAGGAGGGACTGTGCGCGCTCGTGGACGTCGTGCCCCTCGCTCAGCGCGGTGACGGCGGCCCCGTCGACGACGGCGACGACGAGCTCGGCCGGGACCCTGAGCCCCAGCGTGCGCACCAGGGCGCCGACGACCGCGTCGAGCGAGGAGCGGGCGTCGGCGTACGCGGCGGCGAGCGCCGCGCTCCGACCGGCGGCGACGAGGTGCTCGTAGTGGCCGCGGACCGCGTGCTCGTCACCGTCGGGGAGGACGGCGGCAGCGAGCAGGCGCGCCTGGTCGGCGACGGGCACGGGCCCCTCGACGCCGGTGGCGACCGTCACCGCGTGGGCGGACCAGCGTGCGGCGAGGAGCGCCCCCGCCTCGGCGACGAGGTCGTCGAGCGAGCTGAAGTAGTACGTGGTCGAGGCGAGCGGCACTCCGGCCCGGGTCGCGATGGTCCGGTGCGTCAGGGCCCCGGGCCCGAGCTCGAGGACGAGGTCCGCAGCGGCGGAGGTGATGGCGTCCCGGCGGGCGAGCCCGCGGGACTGTCTGCGTGGGGCCGTGGTCACACCGCTGACGGTACCCACGACGTGTGGCGGCGGCGTTTCCGACGTGTCCGGAGTGTTACGCGGGGCGCGCGTCTAGGCTGGCGGGGTGAGCGACCTCCCCGAGACCGTGTCCGAGACCTTCGACCCGCGCCGGTGGCGCACCGTCAGCGGGTTCGAGGACCTCACCGACATCACGTACCACCGCGGCGTGGACCGCACGGGCGACGGGGTGGAGCGCGACCTGCCCGTCGTGCGCGTCGCGTTCGACCGGCCGGAGGTGCGCAACGCCTTCCGGCCCCACACGGTGGACGAGCTCTACCGCGTCCTCGACCACGCGCGCATGACGTCGGACGTCGCGACCGTCCTCCTCACGGGGAACGGCCCCAGCGCCAAGGACGGGGGCTGGGCGTTCTGCTCGGGCGGGGACCAGCGGATCCGCGGCCGCGACGGGTACCGGTACACGACCGGCGACCCGACGGCTCCGGAGGGGCAGGCGGCCGACGCGATCGACCCCGCGCAGGCCGGCCGGCTGCACATCCTCGAGGTGCAGCGCCTCATCCGCACCATGCCGAAGGTGGTGGTGGCGGTGGTCAACGGGTGGGCCGCCGGTGGAGGGCACTCGCTGCACGTCGTGGCGGACCTCTCGATCGCGTCGCGCGAGCACGGCCGGTTCAAGCAGACCGACGCGAACGTCGGCTCGTTCGACGGCGGCTACGGCTCCGCGCTGTTCGCCCGCCAGGTGGGGCAGAAGCGCGCCCGCGAGGTGTTCTTCCTCGCCCGCGAGTACTCCGCGCAGGACGCCTACGAGTGGGGCGCCGTGAACGAGGTCGCGGACCACGCCGACCTCGAGGACCTCGCCCTCGAGTACGCCCGGACCGTCGCGACCAAGTCGCCGCAGGCGATCCGGATGCTCAAGTTCGCCTTCAACCTCGCCGACGACGGTCTCGCGGGGCAGCAGGTGTTCGCCGGGGAGGCGACCCGTCTGGCGTACATGACGGACGAGGCCGTCGAGGGGCGTGACGCGTTCCTCGAGCGCCGGGACCCCGACTGGTCGCCCTTCCCCCGCTACTTCTGACGGGGCTCGGCCGGGGGCGGCTCCGATCACTCGCCGGCGAGGAGCCCTCCGACGAGCTCGACGACCTCGCGGCCGAAGACGGCCGCCCCGAGGGCGAGCGCGACGAGCGCGCCGAAGGCGATGAGGACGGGGACGACGGACGCGGCGCGGCTGGGCTCGGCCTGGGCGTCGTAGGACGTGACCTGCTGGGAGGTCACGCTGCGCGGGGTGGCCGGGCCGACGAGCCTGACCGGGGTGCTGTGGTGGATGACTGTTGCCATACCTCCAGGGTGCCTGGACATGCCCGTCCCGCACGTCGGGCCAGCGGTGGGTCCTGGCGGTGCGCGGCCTCCCCCCTGGGGTGGAGCCCCTCGTCATCGGGTCAGCCCTGCGGAGGAGGGCGCGTCGTGCCGGTCCTGGCAGGGACCCTTTTCACCCCGAGCCCGCCCAGATCGTTACCTTGCCGTGGTCGCCCCGTGACCTTCGTGTGATCTGGCGGGGCGGGCGCGTCACCGGGTCGTGTACGAGCCCGACCCCGTCGGTACGAGTTCCACCCACGTGTTGCCCGGCGCGAGCTTCACGGGCTGCCCCGCCGCATCCGTGAGCGCCACCGGGCTCGCCGCGTCGGGCTTGCTCCACGACACGGTCACGCCCTTGCCGCCCGAGAGCACCAGCGCCTCTCCCGACCCGATCATCTGGGTCTCCGGGACCCGCGCGCCCGCCGGGTCCGTGTACTGCGTGTCGTAGAGCTCGACGCGCAGCACCACGACGTTCGTCGCCGCCAGCCGCGTCCCGCTCGCGGCCACCGCCGGGGTGCCGCTCTCGCTGCGCTGGTAGGCGGCGGTCGCCTCGTCCCACGACCAGGAGGGCTTCGAGTACGACGACATCGAGATGTCGACGCCCGAGACCGGGCTCCCCGCCACAGCGGGCGTCGAGCGCGCCGCGTCCCGGGCGAAGACGAACTGCGCCCCTGGCGTGGCACGGCCCGCCTCGGCCTGCGACAGGAACGTCTGGGTGGTGCCGTAGACGTTGTGCGGGGCACGACGGGCGGAGACACGGTAGAACCCCGACGCCCCCTCGTCGTGGCTCACCACCTGCAGCCCGGCGTCGCGCACCGACTGCACGAAGGGCGGCGTCCCGCCCGAGAAGACGACGAGCCCACCGAGGGGGGCAGCGATCCCCGCGTCCATGGGCCGCACCGAGCGGATGGGCCCGACCGTCTCGGGGAGCTGCGAGTGGTAGACCGCCACGTACCGCGTGACTCCCCCCTCGACGATCTCCTCCCACACGACGTCCGCCTGCTCCAGCCCCGTCTGCGGGCGGGCCTCACGGGAGTTCTCCACCTTGACGGCCAGCGCGGGACGGTCGACGATCTCGCCGGACTGCACGCCGGTCAGCGCCCACGTGGGCGGCACGACCGGTTCCGGCGGCGCGACCTTGGCGGCCTGCGCCTCGGCGGTCACCGTCTCGGTGGGCGTCACCACGGGGTCGGGGTCGCCGGAGCACGCACCGAGCACCAGGGCCGGGGCGAGGACGAGCACGAGGGCGCCCGCTCGGCGGACCCCGCGTCGGGGGCGGGGGCGGCCGACGACCGGGCCACGGGTTCGGGGGTGCACGGCTGGTTCTCCTCGGGACGCGCTCGGACCACGGACGGACCGCGGCGGTGTCCCGATCACTGTAGGCACGCCCCTACCCTGGGGAGGTGAGCGGCACACCCACAGGACCGGATGAGATCGTGGCCCTCCTCCGTGGCGGTCGTCACGTCACCACCGGGGCGCACGTCGTGCTGCCCACCTCCGGCTCCACCGGGAAGGCTCGTCACGTCCGGCTCCCCGTCGAGGCCCTGCGCGCGTCCGGCGAGGCCACCGCCGCGCGCCTCGGCGGGCACGGTCGGTGGGTCCTCGCCCTCCCGACCACCCACGTCGCCGGACTCCAGGTGATCGCCCGCTGCGCGATCGCCGGGACCACGCCCGTCGTCGTGGACCTCGCGGAGGGCTTCCGGCCCGACGCGTTCGCCGCCGCCTGCGCGAGCCTCTCCGGGCGGCGCACCTACACGTCGCTGGTCCCGACACAGCTGCACCGTCTCCTCGACGACGCTGCCACGGGCACCGGCGCCGGTCTCGCCGCGGCGGGCCGGCTCGACGCCGTGCTCGTCGGCGGCGCGGCCGCGTCCTCCGCGCTCCTCGACGCCGCCCGGGCCGCGGGCGTCCGGGTCGTCACCACGTACGGGATGACCGAGACCGCCGGGGGCTGCGTCTACGACGGGGTCCCCCTCGACGGCGTCGACGTCCGGGTCCGCGACGGCCGGGTGGAGATCGCCGGCCCCGTCCTCGCCGACGGCTACGTCGACGACCCCGTCGCCACCGCCGCGGCGTTCGTGGTCGACGACGGGACACGGTGGTTGCGCACCCAGGACCTCGGTGAGGTCACCGTCACCGACGGGCGCCCTCACCTGCGCGTCCTCGGGCGCGCCGACGACGTGGTCGTCACCGGCGGCGTGAACGTCGCCCCGGCCGCCGTCGAACGCCTTCTCGGCGGGTGGGGCGGGCTCGCGGAGGTCTGCGTCGTCGGCCTCCCGAGCGAGCGGTGGGGCGCCGAGGTCGCGGCGGTCGCGACCCTCTCCCCCGGTGCGACGGCCCCCCTCCTCACCGACCTCCGGGACCACGTGACCACCCACCTCGGGCGCCCGGCGGCGCCCCGGGAGCTCGTCGTCGTCCCCGCCCTCCCGCTGCGCGGCCCCGGCAAGGTCGACCGCCGGGCGGCCGCGGACCTCGCGGCCGCGCGGCTCGGGCCGCGCCACTGAGCCGCCCGTCACGCTTCCCTGCCACGTCGAGCGCGTCGGCGCAGGGCTGGCAGACTGGTCCCCCGACCGACCACACCGAACGGAGCCCCATGGCCACGACGTCCGAGTGGGTGGCCGGGGCCCGCCCCCGCACCCTCCCCGCTGCCGCGACCCCCGTCCTCGTGGGCTCGGGCGCGGCCGCCCAGGTGGGCGGCTTCGAGCTCGTCCCCGCTCTCCTGGCGCTCGCCGTCGCGCTCGCCCTCCAGGTGGGCGTCAACTACGCCAACGACTACTCCGACGGGGTCCGCGGCACCGACCTCGACCGGGTGGGCCCCTTGCGTCTCACCGCGTCCGGGACCGCCCCCGCGCGCGCCGTCAAGGGCGCAGCGTTCGCCGCGTTCGGCGTCGGGTCGCTCGCCGGGCTCGTGCTCGTCCTCGTGAGCGGCCACTGGTGGCTGCTGGCCGTCGGGGTCCTCGCCGTCGTCGCCGCATGGACGTACACGGGCGGGTCTAACCCGTACGGCTACCGGGGCCTCGGCGAGGTCGGCGTCTTCGTCTTCTTCGGTCTCGTCGCGGTCCTCGGCACCACGTACACCCAGGTGGACCGCGTGACGTGGCCCGCCGTGCTGGGCGCGGTGGGTGTGGGCCTCATCGCGTGCGCCCTGCTCATGGTGAACAACATCCGTGACATCCCCACCGACGCCGAGGTCGGCAAGCGCACCCTCGCCGTCCGCCTGGGGGACCACAGGGCCCGACGGACCTTCCTCGCGCTCGTCTGGCTGCCCCTGCTCCTCGGGGCGCTGTGTGCGTTCTGGAACCCCTGGACGGTCATCGTCCTGGGGCTCGCGCTGCCGGCCGTGCTCCTGAGCATCCCGGTCGTCGCGGGGGCCCGGGGAAGGCTCCTCGTGCCGGTGCTCGCCGCGACCGGTCTCTACGAGCTGTCCTACGGCGCGCTACTCGCGCTCGGGCTCGCCATCTGACGACGCCGACGGGCCCCGCTTCCCCGAGACCGGGCCGGTCGGCTCCCGGTCGAACGCCGCGTCCTCCGCCGACTCGTCGGCGTCGACCGCGCGGGCACGCGCTCCCGCGCGCTGCTCCCGGCGCACCGCGAGGTACTCGGCGGCCGCGGCCCGAGGGCGGACCAGCAGGAGGTAGGACAGCATGAGCGCCACCAGGGCGGAGACGAGCACGAGCGGCCACGTCCGGAACCCCACCGCGTAGAGCACGGCTCCCACGAGCACGAGGAGGACGAGGCGGAGCGCGGAGTAGAGGACGAAGGGCACCTCCTCAGCGTAAACGCTTACGCTGTAGAGATGCTCCGCGTCCTCGCCGTCCTCACCGCCTTCGCCCTCCTCGTCTACGCGTTCTCGGACTTCGCGACCAGCGACTCGCGCGACCGCGGTGACATCCCCCGCTGGTTGTGGCTGGTGATCATCGTGCTGCTGCCCTACTTCGGGCCGATCGCCTGGATCGTCTTCTCGCGCTCACGCCGAGCCCAGGCCGCCGGCGGGACCGCCACCGGACCAGCGCGTCGCGGGATGCCGGGAGCAGGGAGGGCACGGCGTCGACCGAGCGGCCCCGTCGCCCCCGACGACGACCCCGACTTCCTGTGGCGGCTCGAGCGTGAGCAGCGACGCAACGGGACGCCGGGCGCCACGGGCGCGAAGCCGGGCGCGACCGGCCCCGCCGACCCGAGCACGCCGCCGGACGACACCGCTGGGACGACGGGCGACCAGGACGACCCTGAGGACGACGACCCCCGCCGTGATGGGGCGCCCGGCCGCGGGGACGGTGCGCCGCCGGTCTGACCGGTCAGATGCCCGGTCGGTCCGGGACGTCGGCGTACGAGTGCAACCCCTCGAAGAGGATGTTCACGGCCGTGAAGTTGAACAGGACGCACGCGTAGCCGGCGAGCACGAAGTACGCGGCACGACGCCCCGACCAGCCGCGCGTCGTGCGGGCGTGGAGGTAGGCGGCGTAGACGACCCACACGACGAAGCTCCAGACCTCCTTGGGGTCCCACCCCCACGGACGTCCCCAGGCGCCGTCGGCCCAGATCGCCCCGCCGATGATGGTGAAGGTCCACAGGACGAACCCGACCGCGTTGATGCGGAAGCTCAAGGCCTCGAGGGCCACCGGGTTGGGGATGGCGTCGAGGAACTTCCAGTCGAGCCACCGCCACGCGGCGACGGTGCGGCCGCGGACCACCGTGCCCTCGCCGTGCAGGAGGGTCGAGCCGCCGTCGCGGGAGTCGCGCAGCAGCTGCAGCGCGCTCACTGCGAACGCGATCGTGAAGACGCCCGTCGCGCCGACCGCGACGCCCACGTGGATCACGAGCCAGTAGCTGTTCAGGGCCGGCTGCACCCCGTCGGCGACGACGTGCAGCGACGTGATCGACACCATGAGGAACGTCACGACGAGGAACGAGACGAGCACGCCGAGGAACCGGACGTCCAGCCGGAGCTGGATGACGAGGAACACGGCGACGGCGACGAACGTGCCGGTGAGCCAGAACTCGTACATGTTGGCCCACGGGACGCGTCCCGCGGCCACCCCGCGCAGCACGACGGCGCCCAGGTGGATCAGGGCGCCCGCCCACATGGTCGCCATGGCGATGCCGAGGGGCGTCGTGCGTCGGCCGGTCCCGGCACGGGCCACGACGGGGCTCTGCCGCTCCGCCCTCGCGGGGCGCGCCGCGGGGGCGCCCGCACCCACGGCGAGCGCGGCCTCGGTGCGGCGGTCCGCGTTGCGGCGCCCCACCGCGTCGGACACGCGTGACAGGTCGATCGCGAACGCGATCATCGCGATCGTGTAGGCGGTCGCGGCCCCCCACACGAGGGTGTCGCTGATCTCACCGATGGTCATCGGTCGGCCTTTCCGGTGGAGGGTCCTGGGTGGTCCTGCGTGGGGTCGTGCGGTGGGGTGCCCTCGCTCTCGTCCTCGGGCGGCTCGGGCGGCGCGTCGTGCGCCGGCGCCCCCGGGAGCGCGGCGACGAGGGCGTCGACCTCTCCCTGCAGGCCGGAGTCGTCGCCCCGGGCGAGCCCGGCGACCTCGACGACGGTCCGTGGCGTCGCCCCGTCGTCGGCGGAGTCCGTACGGGCCCGCACCCAGACGCGGCGGCGCGGCGTGAAGAGGGACACGCTCACGCCGAGGAGCGCGCCGAGGGCGAAGACGAGGACCCAGACGAGCGTGGGGTCGTGCCGCAGGTCGAGCGCCACGAAGCGGGGCAGCGCGGAGAACTCGAGGGTGCCGAGGTCGTCGGGGAGGTCGACGGTCTCCCCGGGCGCGACGAGCAGGGTGACGGGGCTCCCGTCCTCCTCGACGGCCTGGGTCATGCCGTCGGTCTCCAGGCGGTACACGTTCTGCGGGACGCCGTCGTCGAGGCCGAGGTCGCCGGAGTAGACGGTGAGGACCAGCAACGGGTTGAACGGCTGGGGGAACACCGAGCGCGCCCCACCGTCGGAGACCTCCGCCGTCGGCAGGAAGTACCCGACGAGGCCGATCTGCTCGCCGGTGGACACGTCGGGGACCTTGATGACGCCCTGCGACGTGTACACGTCGTCCTCGGGGAGGAACGGGACGGGACCCGAGAACGCGATCTCCCCCGCGGCGTCACGGACGGTGACGTCCGGAGCGAACCCGTTGCCCTGGAGGTACACCTTGGCGCCCGCCTCGCTCAACGGGTGGTTCACCTTGATGGTCTCCTGGCGGGTGCTCCCGTCGCTCCCCCGGACGGTGACGTACGCCGCGAAGTCCTGCGCCTTGGCGTCGCTCACCCGGAACTCGGACTCGAAACGGTCGAGCGTCATGGAGAACGGTTCGAGGGCGCCGTCGTCGAAGAGCGCACCGCTCTCGAACGTGTCGTAGTCGACGACGGCGTTGGCGAACCCTCGCCCCTCCGTGACGATCGCCTGTCCGCGGTACTCGAGCAGCTGCCCGGTGCCGAAGGACACGAGCAGGCCCAGCAGCGACATGTGGAACAGGAGGTTCCCGGACTCGCGCAGGTACCCGCGCTCGGCACTCACCGTCCTGGCCCCGTCGGCCTCGGTGCCGGTGACGACGCGGAACCGCGGCAGGCCCGGGACGCGGCCGCGGAGCGTCCGGGCGGCCACGTCGACGATCTCGTCCGGGGAGGCGGCGTCGGTGGTCCAGCCGTCGACGACGGGGAAGCGGGCGAACCGGCGCGGCGTGCGCGGCGGCGCGGAGCGCAGCGCCCGCAGGTGCGCGGCGGTGCGCGGCAGGATGCAGCCGACGAGCGAGACGAAGAGGAGGATGTAGACCGCGGAGAACCACACCGACGCGTAGACGTCGAAGAAGCCGAGGCGCTCGAGCCACTCCCCCGCCGTGGGGTGGTCGGCGATGAGCTGGGCGACGTCGGCAGGGCTCTGGCTCTGCTGGGGGAAGACCGACCCGGGGACGGCCGCCACCGCGAGGAGCGTGAGGAGCATGAGCGCGACGCGCATCGAGGTGAGCTGCCGCCACGCGAAGCGCAGCAGCCCCACGGCACCGATCTGGGGTGCGGCGACCTGCCCGGAGGCGCCGTCGCGCGGGTCGGCCCCTCCCGGCTGGGCGTCGGTGAAGGAGTCGTCGATCCCGTCGGGCCGGTAGCCGCCGTCCCGTCGGCGGGCCATCAGATGACCGTCTCGGTGCTCGTCACCAGGCCCTGGAGCGCACGGCTCCACTCGCCCCAGAGACCGGAGACGAGGGCGAGACCGATGAGGACCAGCAGCGCCCCGCCCGCCCGCATGACGGCGAGGCGGTGCTTGCGGAGGACACCGAGCGCCCGTGCGGAGGACTGCAGCCCGAGCGCGATGAGGACGAACGGCAGGCCGAGGCCGAGGCAGTAGGCCGCCGCGAGCACACCGCCGCGGGCCGCGGATCCCTCGCCGAGCGCGAGAGCGTTGATCGCGACGAGGGTGGGACCGAGGCACGGCGTCCACCCGAGCCCGAAGACGACGCCGAGAACGGGCGCTCCCCAGATGCTGGCCGTCGGGCTCGCGTGGAGGCGACGCTCGCGCTGGAGGAACGGGACGGCGCCGATGAACGCGAAGCCCATGAGGACGACGACGACCCCGAGCACCCTCGTGATCGGGTCCTCCCACCGGGTGAGGACGGATCCGAGGCTGCCGCTGAGCACGCCGAGCGACACGAAGACGACCGTGAAGCCGAGGATGAAGAGGGACACCCCGAGGAGCACCCGTGCGCGGCCGGCGGACTTCCCGGGGGCGTTGCCCGACCGCCCTGCGCCCACGCCGCCGGCGTTCGCCGCGGACAGACCGCTGAGGTAACCCAGGTACCCGGGCACGAGCGGGAGCACGCACGGGGACGCGAACGACACGAGGCCGGCGAGGAGCGCGACGGGGATCGCGAGGAGCATGGAGCCGCTGAATGCCGTCGACGCGAAGGTCTCGCCGATCCCGGCGAGGACCTGGACGTCCCCGGGCGTGACGGGGGCGCTCCCTGCGAGGAGGGGTGCGGTGGAGAGGTGGGTCACGGGTCAGCCGTCGCTCTCGGCGAGGACGTCGGCGACGAGGCCGTCGAGCGTCGACGCGTCGACCTGCCCGAGCACCCGTGCGGCGACGCGACCCTCGAGGTCGAGGACGACGGTGGTGGGGACGGCCTGGACGGGCACGACACCCTGGAGGGTGGCCATGACGGAGCCGTCCGTGTCGGCGATGGACGGCCAGGTCACGTCGTGCTCGCGCTCGAAGGCGAGCGCGGCCCCGGCGTCGTCGGTGCCGTTGATGCCGACGAACCGCACGCCGTCGTCCGCACGGCCCGTCGCGACCTCGAGGAGGTCAGGGGCCTCGGCCCGGCAGGGCGGGCAGGCGGCGTACCAGGTGTTGAGGACGACGACGGAGCCGCCCGCCCCGGTGTCCACGGGGTTGCCCTCGAAGTCCTCGCCGACCAGGCGCACGGGCTCCCCGCGGTCGTCGACCGCCCAGGTGCGCAGGCTGCCGTCGCCCGACTGGTAGCCCTGCCCGACGACGTCGTCGGGCGAGGTGCTGCCGGACTCCGCGGCGCACCCGGCGAGCAGGAGCCCGCCGAGGACGAGCCCGACCAGGGGGCCCGAGGTGGAACGGGAGGCGCGGCGGGTGGAGGCAGGAGGCACGGCTCCACTATCCCCGATCGGACTGGGAGATGACTGGGAGGGCATGGTCCCGGCGTGTGTGACGTGCGCGACGCTCAGGCGCCGGAGACCTGGCTGGCTCCGGGCAGCAGGTCCGCGGCGGGCTCGGTGTAGTGGAGCCCGACGAGGCGTTCACCCACGAACCGCAGCGAGGTCAGCGACGCGAGCGAGCACTGGCGGTTGCGGGGGTCGTGCCACAGCCGCTTGTTCTCGAACGCCTGACGGGCGATCCAGATGGGCAGCTGGTGACTCACGAGGACGGCCTCGTGGCCCTCCGCCTGCTCGCGGGCCGAGTGCACGGCCGCGTGCATGCGGGCGACCTGCGCCGTGTACGCCTCGCCCCACGACGGGCGGAAGGGGTTGAGGAGGAAGGGCCAGTGCTGCGGGTGGCGCAGCGACCCGTCCCCCACCCCGAAGGTCTTGCCCTCGAAGTGGTTCCCGGCCTCGATGAGCCGCTCGTCGGTGCCGAGCTCGAGCCCGAGCCTGCCCGCCAGCGGGGTCGCGGTCTCCTGCGCCCGTTGGAGGGGCGAGGCCGTGACGACGGTGATGTCGTGGTCGCCCCCGGAGAGGTGCTCGGCGACCCGCTCGGCCATGCGGTGACCGAGCTCGGAGAGGTGGTACCCGGGGATCCGGCCGTAGAGGATCTTGTCAGGGTTGAAGACCTCGCCGTGGCGCACGAGGTGGACTGTGGTGGCGACCATGCGCCCAGTGTCGCAAACTTCTCCGCCCGTCCGGGCATCGGCGTGCCCGACGCGGCGCGTCCGCGCCCGTCAGCGGCAGGCGTCCGCGACCCTCTGCATGGCCTCGCCGAGGTTCTTCAGCTGCTGCGGGGTGAGGACGTCCACGAGGTGACGACGGACGGAGCGCACGTGGCTGGGTGCGGCCTCGACGAGGTGCGCGCGCCCGGTGTCGGTGAGGGTGCAGTTCACACCGCGGCCGTCGACGGCGCAGGACTCCCGGACGACGAGGCCGCGCTCCTCCATGCGGCGCACCGTGTGGGTGATCCTGCTGCGCGAGTGGGCCAGGCTGTCGGCGAGCTGCGACATGCGCAGGCTGTCCGTGGGGCTCTCGGAGAGGCGGACGAGAACCTCGTACTCGTTGAGCGAGAGCTCGGAGTCGATCTCGAGGTCCTTGTTGAGCGCCTCGCTGAGCCGTGCGGTGCCCTCGAGGAAGGCGCGCCAGCTGGCCTGCTCCTGGTCGGAGAGCCAGAGCGCCTCGGTCGTCTGTGCGGTCATCGTGCAGTTCCCCCCTGCGTGGGTGCCGTCCGTGCGCGTCACCCTGATAGACGGACCTTATCCTGCCGCCGCTCCCGGGGTGCGAGAAGAAGCCGGGAGATCCAGACTGTGGACGCCCCCTTGCGCTCTCCCACGAACCTATAGTAGAACATTCAACTATTGAAGGTGAGAACGCTTCGCCGGACCGCACCGACCACCCGACCCGAGGAGACACCATGACCGCACTGCCCACCGGCCTCGTCACCGGCACCTACACCGTCGACCCCACCCACACCTCCGCGAGCTTCACCGTCCGCCACGCGGGCATCTCGAAGGTCCGCGGCACCCTTGCCGTCGTCTCCGGCTCCCTCGTCGTCGGCGAGAGCATCGAGGACTCCTCCGTGAGCGCCGAGATCGACGCCGCCTCCGTGAGCACCGGGAACCCGGACCGCGACGCCCACCTCACCAGCGCCGACTTCTGGGACGCCGAGAAGAACCCGGTCTGGTCCTTCAGCTCGACCTCCGTCGCCGCCGACGGCGACGACTTCGCCGTCACGGGCGACCTCACCATCAACGGCGTCACCCGCTCCGTCGTCCTCCTCACCGAGTTCGCCGGCATCGCGACCGACCCGTTCGGCAACTCGCGCGCCGGCTTCGAGGCGTCCACCGAGATCTCCCGCAAGGACTTCGACCTCACGTGGAACGCGGCCCTGGAGACCGGCGGCGTGCTCGTCGGCGACAAGGTGAAGATCGAGCTCGACATCTCCGCCATCAAGGCCTGACACCGCAGCCGTCACGGGCCCGGGACGCCACCGCGTCCCGGGCCCGTCGCGCCCGTGGCCGGACGAGCCGCACGCGCCGCACGGGCCCTGGCGTGGAAGGCGAGGATCTGCAGCTCGGACGCCAGGTCCACGGACCGCAGCACCACCCCGGGCGGCACCTGCAGGGCGCACGGCGCGAAGCTGAGGATCTCCCGGACGCCCGCAGCCACCACCGCGTCGCACACGCCCTGCGCCGCCGCCGCCGGCGTCGCCACCACCGCGATCGACACCCCCCGGGCAGCGACCACGCGACCCAGGTCGGCCACGTCGTCCACCGCCACGCCACCCACGACGGTGCCCACCACGGCCGGGTCCGCGTCGAGCAGCGCCGACACCACGAAGCCTCGCGATGCGAACCCCGCCGACCGGGCCAGCGCACGCCCCAGGTTCCCCACGCCCACGATGGCCAGGGCAGAGCGCTCCCCCACCCCCAGCGCCGCACCCACGAGGTCGCGCAACCGCACCACGTCGTAGCCGACGCCCCGCGTGCCGTGCGAGCCCAGGTGGCTGAGGTCCTTGCGCAGCTGCGCCGGGCCCACGCCCGCGAGGTCCGCGAGCTCCGCCGACGACGCACCCCGCACCCCCGACGCGGCCAGGTCGTCCAGGACCCTCAGGTACACCGGGAGGCGAGCCACGCTCGCCGGGGGCATGTCCCTGCCGGTGCCGACCACGCCGTCCCCCGTCCGCGCTCAGCGCGCGAGCGCGCGCACCAGGCGCTCCCCGTCGATGCGCCAGAACCCCTGTTGTACACCGTCCACCTCGACCACGGGGACGTACTCGCCGTACCGTTCGCGCAACGCCTGCGTCGAGTCGACGTCCACCACGGCCCAGCTCTCCCCCACCGCCGCGCACACCCGCTCGACGACCGCCAGCGCCTCCTCGCACAGGTGGCACCCCTCGCGAGAGTAGAGGACGGTCCGCGCCGTCGCGTCGTCCTCCGTCACCTCGGCGTCTACCACCCGTCCGTCACCGTTCATGGGACCAACGGTAGGGGCTGGTTACAGTGGTGACCGTGCGCAACGACGAACCGGAGACAGGATCCCCCGAGGCCGTGGCGGATGTCGCCGCCGCGCGGCTCGCCACGGACGGACCGTCGGAGCGCCGGCCGGACGCCGCGACCGCCGGACCCGTCGAGCCCACGCCCGAGGAACCGGCTGCCGGCCTGTCCCCCGTCGCCGCGTTCTTCGACGTCGACAACACGATCATCCGCGGGGCCAGCTCCTTCCACCTCGCCATGGGCCTCTACCGGCGCGGCTTCTTCCGCAAGCGTGACATCGTCAACTTCTTCTTCCAGCAGGCCCGGTACCTCGCGTTCGGCGAGAGCCGCCAGCAGATCGACGAGGTGCGCTCACGCGCCCTGCACCTCATGACCGGCCACTCGGTCGCCGAGGTCGTCGCCATCGGCGAGGAGGTGTACGACCAGGTCCTCGCCCTCCGGATCTTCCCCGGGACCCAACGGCTCCTCGACGCGCACCTCTCCGCCGGCCACCAGGTGTGGCTCGTCACCGCCACGCCCGTCGAGATCGGTGACCTCATCGCCCGGCGACTCGGCGCCGACGGTGCTCTCGGGACGGTCGCGGAGCACGACGACGGCTTCTACACCGGACGCCTCGTGGGAGACATGATGCACGGGCAGGCGAAGGCGGACGCGGTCCTTGCGCTCGCGGAGCGGCTCGGGCTCGACCTCGCCGCGTCGTCCGCCTACGGCGACTCCATGAACGACGTGCCGCTCCTGTCCACGGTGGGCAACCCCTGCCCCATCAACCCCGACCCCAGGCTCCGGCGGCACGCGAAGACCGTGGGCTGGCCGGTGCGCGAGTTCCGCGGTCGTCGGCGTGCGGCCAAGCGCGGCCTGAAGACCGCGAGCTGGGCCGGCGTCGCCTGGGCGGGCGGTCTCGTCGCGCGGTCCGCGGCGCGGTCGGCGACCCGGACGCTGCGCCGGCGGTTCGGCGCCTGACACCTTGCGCCCGCTGACGCCTCAACCGCCCACGGCCCCCAGTGCGTGCGCGGCCAGCCCGCCCAGGACACCGCCGGCGACGGGCCCGACGACGGGCACCCAGGCGTAGGCCCAGTCGCTGGGCCCCTTGCCCGCGATGGGCAGCACCGCGTGGGCGAGACGGCCCGCGAGGTCGCGGGCCGGGTTGATCGCCCACCCCGTGGTCCCCCCGAGCCCCAACCCGACAGCGAGGACGACGAGCGCCGAGGCGAGCGGCCCCAGCTCGGTGGGCGTGCGGGCCAGGACGAGGAGCACGAGCACGAGCACGAACGTCGCGACCCCCTCGCCGAGGACGTTCGACGGACCGGACCGGACGGCAGGTGCTGTCGCCAGGGCACCGAGCGTCTCTCGCGGCTCGGGGTGCCGGTCGAAGTGCGGCCGGTACACCGCCCAGGCCGCGACCGCCCCGGCGAACGCTCCCCCGAGCTCGGCGACGAGATACGCCAGGACGGTCACGAGGCTCACCGGGATCCCGGGGGCGAGCTCGGTGGGCCCACCCGGCAGGAGGCTCTGCGCCGTGATGGCGAGCGTCACGGCCGGGTTGAGGTGCGCGCCCGACGGGTGCGCCACGTACACGCCGGCGAACACCCCGAGGCTCCACCCGAGGGCCACCATGAGGTAGCCACCACCTCGCCCGAACGTGTCGGTGAGCGTCGCGTTCGCGGACACCCCCACTCCGAGGAGGAGCAGGACGGCCGTCCCTGCCCCCTCGGAGGCGAGAACGGTGACGACGGGGTCCACGGTGGCGCTACGCGGTGGAGCCTGGGTGCACGACGGGAACCCAGACGCGCATCGGGCCGGTCTCCCGGTTCCCCCAGTCCGCGTAGGGGACGGCGGTCACGGTGACGTCATCGAGCAGCGGGGTCGCAGCGTCCTGCCCGACGAGGGTGTAGAGCGCCCCCGGACCGTCCGCCGGGGCGGCGATCGCGCCGGCAGCGCGCACCGTCGGCAGCCCGCCGGGGGCGGGCTCCCCGAGGTCGAGGGGTCCGTCGAGACGCAGTCGCAGGTCCTCGACCGGGACGTCCTCGTGGTCCGCCTGCTCGAGGCAGTACACGACCGGCCCGCGGGTGATGGCCACGCACCCGCGGACGGCGTCCACGCGGGGGTGCGCCACGACGAGGTCCACGGGCATGGGCAGGACGAGGCGGACCTCGCCGAACCCCGCGTCGACCGTGACGTAGCCGTCGGGCCCACGGACCGCGTCGGAGGGTGTGCCGTCGACGGTGAGCGTCCAGTCCCGGGCCCAGGCCGGCACGCGCAGCGCGAGGTGGGTGCCGGGGCGGAGCTCGCCGTCGAGGACGACGTGCACGTCGCCGTCCTGCGGGTAGGCGGTGCGCACGACGAGGTGACCGGTGCCGAGATGCGCGGGCACGTCGATCCGCGCGGCGCCGTAGAGGTGCACGGACAGCGTGTCCGCGGACGACGTCGCGACGTATTCCGCGAGGGACGCCACGAGCCGCGCGATGTTCGGCGGGCAGCACGCGCAGCGGTACCAGGGGGTCCGGCGCGAGGGGGCGTTCTCCTCCTCGCGGTGCCCGGCCCGCAGGTGCAGGGGGTTGGAGTAGAAGAAGGCCGTGCCGTCCTGGGAGAGCGAGGACCTGATGGAGTTGTGCAGGGCACGTTCCATCGCGTCCGCGTACCGGGCGTCCCGGTCCACGAGGAGCATCCGCCAGCTCCATTGCACGTCCGCGATCGACGCGCACGTCTCCGCGTACGCACGGTCCGGCGGGAGCTCGTACGCGTCGCCGAACGACTCGTCGAAGTGCCGCGAGCCCATGGCGCCAGTGACGTACATCTTCTCGTGGTGCGCGGTCTCCCACTGGCCGACCATCGCCTCGAGGAGCGTGCGGTCGCCGCGCTCGGTGTAGAGGTCGGTGACGCCCGCGTCGAGGTAGAGCTGGCGGACGGCGTGGCCCGTGGCCTCCGTGGAGTCGCGGACCGGGGCGTGGTCCTGAAAGTAGTGGGGACCGAGGCGGTCCGGCCCGAGGCCGCCCCGCCCGCGGGCCTCGATCATCTGCTCCGCGAGGTCGAGGTAGGCCTGCTCGCCCGTGTGCCGGTAGAGCTCGACGAGCGCGGTCTCCGCCTCCGGGTGCCCGTCGACGTCGGGCACGCCGCGCTCGGCGGCGCGCCGGACGAGGAGGTCGGCGGTGCGTCGGGCGATGACGAGGAGGTCGCCGCGTCCCGCGCGGCTCAGCGCGACCGCGGCCTGGATCATGTGCCCGGCGCAGTAGAGCTCGTGCCCCCAGCGCAGGTCGGCGAACCGCTCGCGGGGCTCACCGGGCCCGCCCGTCCCCTGGAAGTGGGAGTCGAGGTACCCGTCGTCGTCCTGGACCTCCTCGAGGAGGGCGACCGTCGCGGCGAGGAACTCGTCGAAGTCCCGGGTGCCGGTGCGGGCGATCTCCCACCCGATCGCCTCGAGGAGCTTGTGCACGTCGGAGTCGGCGAAGTGGTAGCCGGTGAAGTCGCCGTCGGCGCGTCCGACCACCCGGCGGAGGTTGTCGAGCGTCCCCGACTCCTCGAGCATGCGCATGCTGTGCGGGATGGTCGCGGTCGCGTTGAGGTCCTGCCAGCGGCCGAGGTACCCCTCGGGGTCGAGGCGCACCGACCTGCCGGGCAGGGGGACCTCGGCGAGGAGGTCCGTGCGTCGGGGTGCGACGGGGCCCGCCGCGGTGACGGGACGGGGGTCGGTGGTGTTCGTGGGACGCATGGGGGTTCTCGGCTTCCTCGCCTCGAGCGGATCGGGTGTGGAACGTGCAGGGCGCGGCGTCAGTCCTCGGCGGCGGCCGCGAGCTCTGTGGCGGTACGGGCGACGGGCCAGCCGTCGTCGGTCCACGCGAGCTCGCGGACGGCGAGCCGGAAGTCGCCGCCGAGCGCCTCGTCGTAGAAGTGGAACGCCAGGCGTCCCGCCGACACGGACTGACCGCCGGGACCGATCATGGCACCGTCCGTCGCCAGCAGCGACGTCCCGCCGTCCTCGAGGAGCGGCACGCCGTCGGCGTCCACGTACGGACCCGTGACGGACTCGGAGCGGCCGACCGCCATGTTGTACGTGCTGTCCGTGCCCTTGCAGCACGAGTCGCGCGAGAACAACAGGTAGTACCAGCCGTCCCGCTCGAGGACGTACGGGGCCTCGATGGCGTTGTCCCCGAACCCGCGGTCGGCGAGGTGGACCGGCTCGGCCGTCCCGGCCGGCTCCTCCGGCGTGCTCCCCACGGGCTTGCCCGACGGCCACTCGAGCTCGACCATGAACAACCCGTCCCAGAACGACCCGAAGGCCATCCACGGTGTGCCGTCCGCGTCCTCGACGATCCCCGGGTCGATGGCGTTGTAGGGAGAGGAACCGTCGGAGCGCCACACCTCGCCCTGGTCCTCCCAGCGGTAGTCGGGGTCGTCCGGGTCCAGGGTGGGGCTGGTGTAGAGCCCGATGACCGAGGTGTTCGACCCGAAGGTGGACGCCGAGAAGTAGAGGTAGTAGGTGCCGTCGTGCTCGTACACCTCGGGCGCCCAGAAGTTGTCGACCCCCTGGACCGCCTCGCGCGCCCAGTACGGCTCGTCCGCGGGCGTCCATACCTCGCCGACGTACTCCCAGGTGGCTCCGGCGTCCGTGGAGCGGCGCACCTGGGGCGCCCCGAGACCGACCCGCCCGTCGCCGGTCGAGTAGACGTACCAGACGTCGTCGGACTCGTCGTCCGTCCCCTGGCCGTCGACGACGAGCGCCGGGTCGTGGGTGCGGACGTCGCCGCCGACCTCGAGGGCCGTCGCGGCCGGGCCCACGTCGGCGTCGTCCGCGTCCGTCCCTCCTGCGCACCCCGCGAGGAGCGCGGTGAGGGCGAGCACGGACACCGCCCTGCGGGACGGGCGGGGCGACGCACCCCGGAGGGCGCTGCGGGTTGTGCTGGGGCGGGGCATGACGTCTCCTTCGACGACTACGCGGACGGCGGTCGGTCGGTGCGCGGGCCGGCTGCCCGCACACCGACCGGTGTGGTGGAGGATCAGGTCAGCCGAGCCGGACCATGGTCCAGGAGACGGGCGGGACCTCGACGGTGAGGATGCCGTCGACGACCTCCGCGGTGTCGTTGATCCGCGGCAGCACGGACGTGTCGTCGTCGGCGGTGGCGAACCACGTGTGGTCCGGGTTGGACAGGGTGGTGGACTCGACGACCTCGAGCGCCCCTCCCGCCGCGGTGAGCGCCCGCACGTCGACGGTGAGGCCGACCGTCTCGGTGAGCGACCGGTTCACCGCGAAGAGCGCGACCGCGCCGGTCTCCGGGTCACGGGTGGCGACGGCGTCCACCACGGGCACGTCGCCGAAGCGGGCGGTCCCGTAGGTGGGGGCGTCGATCCCCACCTGGAGGACGTCACCCACGGCGTGACGCGACGCCTGGGCGAACGGGTGGAAGGTCGTCTGCCGCCAGCTGCGCCCACCGGGCTCGGTCATGATCGGGGCGATGACGTTGACGAGCTGCGCGAGCGACGCCGCGTGCACGCGGTCGGTGTTGCGCAGCAGGGAGATGAGCAGGTTCCCCACGACGACGGCGTCGGCCACGTTGTACCGGTCCTCGAGGAGGACGGGCGCGACGGGCCAGTCGTCGCCCTTGGGCGGGACGGACTCGGCTCGCTTCTGGTACCAGACGTTCCACTCGTCGAAGGAGATGTTGATGCGCTTCGTGTGTTTGCCCGCGGCGCGCACGTAGTCGGCGGCCGCGGTGACGGACTCGATGAAGTGGTCCATGTCCACCGCGGACGCGAGGAACGACGCGAGGTCGCCGTCCTCCTCCCAGTAGTACGCGTGGGCGGAGATGTGGTCGACGAACTCGTAGGACTCCTGCAGCACCGTCGCCTCCCAGGACCCGAAGGTCGGCATGTCGGACGACGACGACCCGCAGACGACGAGCTCGATCGTCGGGTCGATCATCCGCATGGCGCGCGCGGTCTCGGTGGCGAGGCGCGCGTACTCCTCAGCGGTCTTGTGGCCGATCTGCCACGGGCCGTCCATCTCGTTGCCGAGGCACCACATCTTCACGCGGTAGGGCTCCTCGTGGCCGTTGGCCCGGCGCATGTCGGAGAAGTGGGTGCCGCCGGGCACGTTGCAGTACTCGAGGAGGTCGAGGGCCTCCTGGATGCCGCGGGTGCCGAGGTTCACGGCCATCATGGGCTCGACGCCCGCCTTGCGCGCCCAGTCCATGAACTCGTCGACGCCCACGAGGTTGGGGTCGGAGGAGTGCCAGGCGAGGTCCAGGCGGGTGGGGCGCTGGTCGCGGGGGCCGATGCCGTCCTCCCACCGGTACCCGGAGACGAAGTTCCCGCCCGGGTAGCGGACGGTGGAGATGCCGAGCTCGCGGGTCATGTCGATGACGTCGCCGCGGAACCCGTTCTCGTCGGCGGTGGGGTGCTCGGGGTCGTGGATGCCGGTGTACACGCACCGGCCGAGGTGCTCGACGAACGACCCGAAGGTGCGACGACGGACCGGACCGACGGTGAACGCGGGGTCGAGGGTGAGGGTGACGGGAAGCATGGTTCTCCTAGCGGTACGTGCTGGGTCGTCGGTGGTGGTCGGGACGTGTCAGTGCTGCGACGTCGTGCCCGGGTGGTCGGCGCGCACGAGGCGGACGCCGTGCGCCGGGACGTCGAGGACGAGCTCGGCCTGGCTGGTGGTGGGTCCCTGGGCGGGAGTCGTGGTGACGTCGTCCCCTGTCCACAGCTCGGTGCCGCGGCTCCCCGGGACGGTCGGGAGGCCGACGCTCGACGCCGGGAGGCGGACGGTGGTCGGCTCGTCACCCGTCCAGAAGACGGCGACGTACCGCGCGCCGTCGGCGCCACCGGACGTTCCACGGGCGGTCCAGACGACGAGGTCGCCCTCGCGGAGGACCTCCTGGCCGTCGGTGGAGTGCTGGAGGAGCTCGATCAGGTCGCGGTGCGTGAGCATCGCGATGGTCCCGGGGTCGGTGGTGGGAAGATCGCCGCCCATCATGAGCGGGGAGCGGGAGACGCACCACAGGGTGAGGAGGGTGCGCTGCTCGTCGCCGGTGAGCCGGGACGGGCGGTCCTCGCCGCGCTCGGCCCGGATGCCGATGCGTCCGAGGGGCAGCATGTCGGCGTCGGCCCACGCCCCGGGGCGCTGGTGGGGTGCCCAGCGGGCCATGCGCGTGAACTGCGCGCGGACGTCCTCCCACCGGTCCCAGAGGTCGTCGGAGACCCGCCACATGGTGGCGTTCTCCCGCAGGTGGGGCAGGTGCGCGGTGGACAGGTGCGTCCCTGGGGACAGACTGAGGACGACGGGTCGACCGCCGCGTGCCGGGCTCGCGACGGCCCGCTCGATCGCGCGGGCGTAGGCCGCGATCTCGGCGTCGTGGTACGGCGCGAGCATGTCGTCGGCCTTGATGAGGTCGACCCCCCACGCGACGAGCTGAGCCACCTGGGAGTCGTAGTACGCCTGGGCGCCGGGGTGGCTGTGGTCGAGACCGTAGTTGTCGGGGTTCCAGGAGCACACGGACGACGTGTCGGCGACGTCGCGGGCCGTCGAGGACGTGCCGAGGACGGGCAGGTCGAGCTCGACCGCGCGCCTGGGGATGCCGCGCATGACGTGCACGCCGAGCTTGAGACCCAGGGCGTGCACGGCGTCGGCGAGCGGCCCGAAGCCGGCACCGGCCGCGGCGGAGGGGAAGCGGTTGACGGCCGGGACCTGGCGGCCGTACCCGTCGAGCTCGACGGGCGGTGAGTCGTTGTACCCACCCGCGCGTGCGGTCGGTTCGTACCACTGGATGTCGACGACGACCGTGTCCCAGCCGGCGTGGAGCATGTGCTCCGCCATGAACTCGGCGTTGGCCAGCACCTCGGCCTCGGTCACCGTGGTGCCGTAGCAGTCCCAGGAGTTCCACCCCATGGGTGGTGTGGGGGCGACCTCGGGTCGGGTCGTCATGGCTCAGCTCCTTCGCCGGCATCTACAACGTTGTAGACGGATCATGCCCCAGCCCTGAGGGCGTCGTCAACACCTCGGACACGCTCTGCGGCGGCGAGGATCTCCGTCGTTGAACGTTCGTGACCTTGTCGCCTTGACCGAGCGACCTCCCGTGTGTCACCTTGTCTCCAACGATGTAAATCGGAGAGGTCAAGGACGACCCTGACGCCCTGTGTACCGTCCCCCGAGGACGGCATGAACTCCTCCCGACCGCAGCACTCCGTGGTGCTGCGCCGGGAACCGAGTGGCACGAAGGACCAGCCAGACCTCGCACATCCCACTGGGAATCGAGAGGATCCGTGATGAAGAAGTCACGTCTGACGTCCGCCGTAGCGGGCACCGTGATCGCCGCCAGCATGCTCGTGGCCGGCTGCTCCGGCAGCGCGAGCGACGACGGCACCAAGAAGCTCACCTTCATGTTCCGCGGTGGCGAGGACGAGAAGGCCGCCTACGAGAAGGCCGTGGCGGCGTTCGAGGAGGCCAACGACGTCGAGGTCGACATCATCGTCACCACCGCCGACGACTACAACACCAAGCTCAAGGCGGCGATCACCGGCCGCCAGGTCCCCGACGTCTTCTACATCGCCCCCGGTGACGTCCAGGGCTACGTGAACAACGGCGTCGTCAAGGACATCACCGAGTACGTCGAGAGCTCCGACACGATCGACCTCGAGAACATCTGGGAGTACGGCGTCGACAGCTACCGCTTCGACGGCACGCTCCAGGGCCAGGGCTCCATCTACGCCCTCCCCAAGGACGTCGGACCGTTCTCCTTCGGGTACAACAAGACGATGTTCGAGGAAGCCGGCATCCCGCTGCCCGACCCGGACCAGCCCTACACGCTCGACGAGTTCGTCGACGTCGCCAAGCAGCTCACCAAGGACACGAACGGCGACGGCAAGCTCGACCAGTGGGGCACCGGCCTCAACGTCCAGTGGAACCTCCAGCCCTTCGTGTGGGGCAACGGTGGCGACTGGCTCAACGAGGACCGCACCGAGGTCACCGTCGACACCCCCGAGTTCGCCGAGGCCCTCCAGTGGTTCGCGGACCTGCAGAACGTCGAGGGCGTGACGCCGTCCGTCGGCGAGGCCCAGACGCTCGACACCTACCAGCGGTGGATGAAGGGGGAGATCGGCTTCTTCCCCGTCGGCCCGTGGGACGTGAGCACCTACGAGGAGCTCGACTTCGACTGGGACCTCATCCCCTACCCCGTCGGTGACAACGGCGAGACCTCGACCTGGATCGGGACGCTCGGCATCGCCGTGTCGAACTCGACGAAGCACCCGGAGGAGGCCGTCGAGCTCGCGGAGTACCTCACCGCGGACGTCGACGCCCAGCAGACCCTCATCGACGCCGGGATCCAGATCCCGAACCTCAAGGACATGGCGCAGGAGTGGGTCGACGACTCCGAGACCAAGCCCGCGAACAAGCAGGAGTTCCTCCAGATCGTCGAGGAGTACGGGCGGGCGCTCCCCGCGAACAACACGTACAACGGCGAGTGGTACGACGAGCTCTTCACCAACATCCAGCCGGTCCTCGACGGCAAGGTGACCGCCGCCGAGTACCTCAAGGAGGCGCAGCCGAAGATGCAGGCCTTCCTGGACGACGCGAACGCCCAGGCAGAGCAGGCCGCTGCCGCCAACGGCAACTGATCCGCACCGGGCCGTCACGGCCCGGACCACCCGCACCACCCCGGTGCGCCCGGCCCGGCGCCCGGCGCACCGGGACCACCCCGCCGCCGCCCCCCCCCCGGTGGCCCCCCCCACCCCGCCGGCCCCACCGGTCCCACCGCTCGACGCACTCGAGGGAGACTGCGATGGCGCACCCCAGCGCTGAGACACGCGCACGAACCGCCGCACCGGCCACCGCGCCCGCCGGCACGAAGCCCACGGACACCGCGGGCACGACACCGCCCGCGCGCCCCAGGCGCTCCAGGCTCCACCGCCGTGAGCACCGGGTCGCGCTCGCCTTCGTGGCCGTGCCGCTCGTCGGCTTCCTCCTGTTCACCCTGTACCCGCTGGCCTACTCGATCTACGCGTCGATGACCAGCTGGAACGGGTTGAGCGACCCGCAGTTCATCGGGCTCGACAACTTCACACGCATGTTCGGCGACCCCTACTTCCTCAAGTCGCTGTACAACACGTTCTTCCTCATGATCGGCATCCCGATCGGGCTGGTGCTCGCCCTCACCCTCGCGCTGGCCCTCAACCGCAAGATGGCCGGCACCACGTTCTTCCGGACCGTCTACTACATCCCCGTGATCTCGTCGCTCGCCGCGATCGCCATCCTGTGGCAGTGGGCCTACAACGGCGACTTCGGCCTCGTGAACCAGGTCCTCGCGATCTTCGGGATCGACGGACCCAACTGGCTCATGGACAAGGACACCGTCAAGCCCGCCCTGATCATCATGGCCGTCTGGAAGGGCCTCGGGTACTCGATGCTCCTCTACCTCGCCGCGATCCAGTCGGTGCCCCGGTCCCTCTACGAGGCCGCCGCCCTCGACGGTGCCAACGCCTTCCAGCAGTTCCGCAGCATCACGCTCCCGATGGTGCGACCGGTGACCTTCTTCCTCGTCGTGACGAGCGTCATCGCCGGCTCGCAGATCTTCATCGAGATCAACATCATGACGCCCACCGGCGGACCGGAGTTCAGCTCCGCGACCATCGTCTGGTACATCTGGCAGAAGGCCTTCGAGAACCTGCAGATGGGGTACGCCTCCGCGATGTCGGTCGTCCTCGGACTGATCGTCTTCGTGATCACCGCCATCCAGTTCCGGGTGAACGCCCGCAACTCGTTCTCGATCGACTGAGCGGGGTACGGAAAATGACCACCAACATCACGCCCCAGGCCCAGACCGTGGCCCCCGTGAAGAAGATCCCCGGCGGCCTCTCCCGCGGGAAGGGCAACACCGCGCGAGGCGGGGGCATGAAGAGCCGCTACCGTCTCGGCAACATCCTCACGACGATCGCCCTGAGCATCGGGGCCGTCATCATGATCGCCCCCCTCCTGTGGACGCTCTCGTCCTCCCTCAAGACCCGCGAGGGCGTGTTCTCCCTGCCGCCGCAGTGGATCCCCGACCCCTTCGTCTGGGACACCTACGTGCGCATCTGGTCCGCGGGGCCGCTGCTCAGCGGTATCAAGAACAGCCTCATCGTCGCCGGTTCCGTGACGATCATCGGCACCGTCTTCTCCGCGCTGGCCGCATTCGCCTTCGCGAAGCTCCGCCTCCCCTTCAAGAACGCCCTGTTCCTCGGGCTCCTCGCGGGCCTCATGATCCCGTTCCCGACACTCATGATCCCGCAGTTCATGATGTTCTCGCGGATGGGCTGGGTGGACACCCTGCTCCCGCTCATCGTGCCGTTCGTCTTCGGCAACATCATCATGATCTTCTTCCTGCGGCAGTACCTGTCGAGCGTCCCGGACTCGATCATCGAGGCCGCGAAGATCGACGGCGCCGGGTACCTGCGGATCTTCGGCAAGCTCATCGTCCCGCTCATCAAGCCCGCCATCGCGGCCCAGTTCATCCTGTGGTTCATGGCCGTGTGGAACGACTACCTCGCGCCGATCATCTACCTCAACTCCCCGGAGAAGCAGACGCTCCAGCTGGTCATCGCGAGCTTCAACGCGCAGTACGCGATCCAGACCGACTACCCGCTCATCATGGCGGCGTCGTTCGTGGCACTGCTGCCCGTCCTCGTCATCTTCCTCATCTTCCAGCGTCAGATCATCGAGTCCGTCGCGCTCACCGGCGCCAAGGGCTGAGAGGCATCAGCATGACCACCACCTCCCAGGGCGGAGCCCTGCCCTCCACCGGTCCTCGACCGACCACCGACGCCCCGGGCTGGAGCGCCCGCCACGCGCACGACCCCACGGTCGTGCGGGCCGACGACGGCACCTACGTCATGTTCTGCACGGACGCCCTCGCCGGCGGCACACCCGAGGCCGGGGTGCACGTGCGCACCTCCACCGACCTCGTCACGTGGACGTGGCACGGCACCGCGCTCGGCTCCGTGCCTCCGGAGGCCCGCGAGTGGACCGGGGCGCCCGGGCTCTGGGCGCCCGAGGTCGTGCGCTGGAGCGACGGCCGGTTCCACATGTACTACTCGGCGTCGACGTTCGGCTCGAACACGTCGGCGATCGGCCTCGCGGTCGCCGACGACCTCCTCGGCCCCTGGGAGGTGCGTGACGTCGTCGTGCGCACCCGCGCCGGGCAGGACACCCAGAACGCCATCGACGCCGCCGTGACCTGGGACGCCGACGGCGCCCCGTGGTTCACGTACGGCTCGTTCTTCTCGGGGATCCACACCCTGCGCCTCGACCCCGTGACCGGCCTCGCGGCCGAGCCGGGCGACCTCGGCACCTGCATCGCCCGCCGCCCCGACAGCGTCGAGGCGGCCGTCGAAGGCGCCTTCGTCGTGCGCCGTCGGGGCGACGGCGACGGACCGGACCGCTACGCGCTCTTCGTGTCCTACGACTCGCTGTTCTCGACGTACAACGTCCGGGTCGCCGTCTCGGAGCACGTCACCGGGCCCTACGTCGACCGCGCGGGGAACGTCATGACGGACGTGGACCTCCCGCCCGACGAGGTCGGCACACGCGTGCTCGTGGGTCACCGGCTCACCGGTGGACCGACCTGGCTCGCGCCGGGGCACAACTCCGTGCTCAGCATCCCCACGGCCACCGGCACCGCGGACCTCATGGTCCACCACGTGCGCTCCGGCGACGACGCCACCCAGCACACCGCACAGCTGCGCCGCGTCGTGTGGACGCGCTCGGGCTGGCCCGCGGTCTCCCCCGAGCCGTACGCCGGCGAAGGCCTCTCCCCCGTGGCGCCCGGGATCGACCTCGGCCTGACCAGCGGGCCGCACCTCATCGGCACGTGGGACGTCCTCGACCTGCGCAGCACTCCGCAGGTCACCGCGGTGGGCCCCGTGACCGCCTCGCAGCTCGTGGAGCTCGCCTCCGGCGACCTCACGGACCTCGGTGCGGACGACGTGGTCGTGTTCCCCTCGCGGGACCAGGTGACGGGCGCGGACACCCTGTCGTTCGCGGGGTACACCGCCGACGGGACCGCCCTCTCCGGGACGCTGAGGACGGCCGCGCCGGGCGCGTAGCCTGACCCCGTGCGGTCCCGGCGCCCGGGGCCGCAGCCGTCGTCACGAGGAGGACCTGTGGACGAGCTCGGGTGGGCCGGACGCGTCATGATCATGCTGCGGTACGCCACGCAGCTCGTCGCGGTGAACCTCCTGTGGGTGCTCGGCACCCTCGCCGGCGGCGTCGTGCTCGGGGCGTTCCCCGCGAGCCGGGCCGCCACCCGGCTCCTCGAGGCGCTCCGTCGGCGCACGCCCTCGCAGTCGCTCCTGCGGGACTTCTGGGACGGCTACCGGACCGACTTCCTCCGCACCAACCTCCTCGGCGTCCCCTTCTGGGTCGTCGGGGCGCTGGCGGTCGTCGACCTCCAGGTGTTCCGTGCCGCGGCCGACGCGGGCGAGCGGGGCGCGACGCTGCTCCTCGTCCCGTTCGTCGTGGTCCTCGCCGTGACCGGGGTCGCCCTGGCGTTCCTCCTCGCGGTCCTGCTGCGGTTCCGCGACGGGGCCCGCGCCACGTGGCGGTTCGTCTTCGTCGCCCCGTTCCTCTCACCCGGCACGTCGGTCGCGATGGTCCTCTCGCTCCTCGCGTTCCTGGTGCTGACCTGGCAGTGGCCGGTGGTCGTCCCGCTCGTCGGATTCTCCGGCCCGCTCCTCATCGCCACGTGGCTCGCCGGGCGCCGTGTCGAGACGCTCACCGGCGACGGCGACCTGCTCGCCGACCCGCTGCTCGTCCCGGAGGAACCCGCGCAGGACGTGCCGTCGGCGAGCGACGACCCCCGCTGAGGACTGCGCCTAGCGAGCAGCCCCCGTCGTGGACTCGCGGACGACGATCTCGTAGCGTGCCACGACCTCGACGGGAGGGCGGGGCGACCTGCGGTTCTCGATCTGCTCCCCGAGGAGCCGCACCGCGGTCCGGGCGATCTCCTCGCGGCCGGGCGAGACCGTCGAGAGGGGTGGTGCCGCGTAGCGCGCCTCGTCGATGTCGTCGAAGCCGATGACGGCGATCTGGTCGGGGACGGCGATCCGACGTTCGTGCAGGGTGTGGAGGGCACCCAGCGCCAGGGCGTCGTTGAGAGCGAAGACGGCGTCGATCTCCGTCCCGGAGTCGAGCATGCGGCGCATGGCCTCCGCGCCGTTGGCCCGGTGCCACAGGCCGGACTCGCCGATGAGGTCGGGGTCGGACTCGATGCCCGCGTCCTCGAGGGCCATGAGGTACCCCTCGGTCCGCAGCCGCGCCGAGCCCACCTGCTCGCCCTCGTGGGCGCCGATGAGGGCGATGCGTCGGCGCCCGAGACCCACGAGGTGCGCGGTGGCAGCGCGGGACGCCTCGACGTTGTGCATGGTCACGTGGTCGTGCCCCGACCCGAAGATGCGCTCGCCCAGGAGCACGACGGGGAAGTCCACGTCGAACGCCGAGCGGTCCTCGGGCCCCAGCTCGAGGGGGGAGAAGATCAGGCCGTCCGTGAGGTGCTTGCGCTTGCCGGAGAGGACCTCGAGCTCGCGGTCTCGGTCGGCACCGGTCTGCTCGATGAGGACGGTGAGGCCCGCGTCCTCGGCGGCGCGGATCACGGAGTCGGCGAGCTCGGCGAAGTACGGGAGGCTGAGCTCCGGGACCGCGAGGCAGATCATGCCCGTCCGCCCGGACCTGAGGTTCCGTGCGGAGACGTTCATCTGGTAGTCGAGCTCTTTGATCGCCGCGAGGACGCGGTCCCGGGTGGTGTCGCGGATGTACGGGTACCCGTTGACGACGTTCGAGACCGTCTTGATGGAGACGCCCGCCAGCTTGGCGACGTCGTGCATCGTTGTAGACACGTGCGCTCTCCCCTTGCACCCTGGACCCCGGTGACCCTCAGCGCTGAGGATACCGCGGAATGGCCGCGCTCCCACGCTCCGCTCGGCCACGTCACCCGCTGGAGCCCGGCCTCTGCCCCGGAGACGACTCAGGCCCGGTCGAGACCGGGCCCGGAGGCGTTGCGTGTGGTGCTTACTTCTTGTTGCGACGCTGGTGACGCGTCTTGCGAAGCAGCTTGCGGTGCTTCTTCTTGGCCATACGCTTGCGGCGCTTCTTGATGACGGAGCCCATGGGTCCTCGCAATGTTGATCGGGTCTGCTCGCGCAGCACGCCGCAGGACCGCTCAGAACCCTATGACTGAATGCCGTAGAACTACGAAGAGGTACACGTGACGCCCGCGCTCGGGAAAGTCCGACCCCAGCCTACCGCCTCCCGGACCTCCACCGCGACGCGAGCGGCTCGCGCCCCACGCGTACCGCGCTCGCACCACGCGTGACCTGTCCGGAATGCCCTGCTAGCCTCACGACGTCGATCACACCGGACCACCGGTCCGCGCCCCCCCCCACCTCGGAGGTCCCCACGTGCCGAGCGCCACCCGCGTCCTCGTCAACCAGGTCGGATACCTGCCGCACGGACCCAAGAGGGCGACCGTCGTCACGGACTCCGCGCTCCCCGTGTCCTGGCAGCTCGTCGACGCGAGCGGGTCGCCCGTCACCGGAGGGCTCGCCTCGCCGCCCCGCCACGACGCCGCGTCGGGCCTCACCGTCCAGGTCGTCGACCTCACGGACGTCACCGAGCCGGGCTCCGGGTACACGATCGTCGTCGACGGCGCCACGAGCCACCCGTTCGCCATCGACCCCGGGCTCTACCAGCGGTTGCGCTACGACGCCCTCGACTTCTTCTACCTCGCGCGCAGCGGGACGCCCATCGACGCAGCCGTCGTCGGCGACCTCTACGCCCGTGCTGCCGGGCACGTGGGCGCCCACCCCAACGAGGGCGACACCGACGTCCCCTGCATCGGTCCGCGCGACTACTACGACGGCTGGACGGGCTCCTACCGGCTCGACGTCCACGGCGGCTGGTACGACGCGGGCGACCACGGGAAGTACGTCGTCAACGGCGGGATCGCGGTCGCCCAGCTCCTCGGCCTCTACGAGCGCGCCCTGCACGCACCGACGGGCGACCCCGACGCGCTCGACGACGGCACGCTGCGCATCCCCGAGCACGGCGACGGGGTGCCCGACGTCCTGTCGGAGGCCCGGTGGGAGCTCGAGTGGATGCTCCGCATGCAGGTGCCGGAGGGCGAGGCCCTCGCCGGCATGGTCCACCACAAGGTCCACGACGAGGGCTGGACGGGCCTCCCCATGCTTCCCGCCGACGACCCGCGCCCACGGTCGCTCCACCGCCCGTCGACGGCGGCGACCCTCAACGTCGCGGCCGTCGGCGCCCAGGGTGCCCGGCTCTTCCGTCCCTTCGACGCGGCCTTCGCCGACAGGCTCCTCGCCGCCGCGCGCAGGGCGTGGGACGCGGCCACGGAGCACCCCGACCTGTACGCGCCCGCCGCGGCCGGGCGCGACGGCGGCGGCCCCTACGACGACACGGACGTCACCGACGAGCGCTACTGGGCGGCCGCGGAGCTCTACCTCACCACCGGGGAGGACACCTTCCGGTCGGCCGTCCTCGACAGTCCCGGGCACACGGCGGACGTCTTCGGTGCCGCGGGCCCGGACTGGGGGTCGACGGGCGGCCTGGGCCGCATGGACCTCGCGACGATCCCCAACGATCTGCCCGGTCTCGACGACGTCCGTCGGTCCGTCGTCGAGGCGGCCGACCGCTACCTCGCCGTCCAGGCCGCGGAAGGCTTCGCGACCACCTACGCGGGCGTGGACGGGCACTACGGCTGGGGCTCGACCAGCATGGTCGCCAACACGCTCGTGGTGGTCGGCACGGCCTTCGACCTCACGGGAGACCCCGTGTACCGCGAGGCCGTCCTCGAGGGGATGGACCACCTGCTGGGTCGCAACGCCCTCGGCCGGTCCTACATCACCGGGTACGGCAGCGTCTCGTCGACCAACCAGCACAGCCGGTGGTTCGCCCGGTCCCTGGACCCGGCGCTCCCCCCACCGCCGCGCGGGTCCCTGGCCGGCGGACCGAACTCGCTCGTCGAGACGTGGGACCCGGTGATGCTCGCGGCGCTCGACCCCGAGGCCGCCCCGCAGACGTGCTACGTGGACCACGTCGAGTCGTGGGCGTCCAACGAGATCACCGTGAACTGGAACTCGGCGCTCGCGTGGGTGGCGTCCTTCGTGGCGGACCAGGGATCGGGCGCGGGCGCGCCCGCCTGGCCTACGAGCTGAGCTCGCCCCGGTCGATGACCGACGCCTCGAGGTACTGGTCGAGGGCGGCCTGGGGGACGCGGTAGGACTTGCCGACCCGGACCGCGGGCAGCTCACCGGCGTGGACGAGGCGGTACACGGTCATCTTCGACACGCGCATGGCGTCGGCCACCTCGGCCACGGTGAGGAACTGGACGCGCGGCGTCTCCGGAGTCATCGATGGAACCCTCTTGTCGATCCGAGTGCGAGCACCTCGCCCGTCCTGGGGGCCAGCCTAGGGCGTGGCGACGGCAGGGGGAACCGTCTCCACGGGCGAAGCGCCCGTCGCCGGCGGCCGGGACTCAGACGTCCAGGCTCACGTCCACGCCGAGGAGCGGGAAGGCCGCCTGCCGGGTCGCCCGGACCGCGCGGTCGACGTCGGAGCCGGGGTCGTAGCCCGCGCTCCACGGCCGGAACGTCACCCGTCCCTCGAGGTCGGAGAGACGGGCGGGAGGCTCGTGGTCGAGGACCTCCTCGACGTGGGCGCGCCAGTCCGCGGGCGTGGGGGCCAGGGGGTCCAACGGTCGGTGCTGCGCGATGGCGAGCACGTGGCACCACACGACGGGGACGACGTCGACGACCGCGTACCCTCCGCCCCCGAGGGCGACCCACCGCCCGTCGGCGACCTCGTGCGCGAGGTCGTGCACCCAGGCGGCGGCCTGCCGTTGCGCGTCGACCGCGACGTCGAGGTCGCTCAGCACGTCCTTGCCGTGGGCGTCGCAGCCGTGCTGGGACACGACCACCTGGGGCGCGAACGCCCGCAGCGCGTCCGGGACGACGGCGTCGACGGCGCGCAACCACCCGCCCGCACCGGTCCGAGCAGGGAGGGCCACGTTGACGGCCGTCCCGGGGGCGTGCGGTCCGCCGGTGTCCGTGGCGTGACCGGTCCCGGGGAAGAGCGTGGCGCCGCTCTGGTGGACGGACACCGTGAGGACCCTCGGGTCGTCCCAGAAGACGGCCTCGACGCCGTCGCCGTGGTGGGCGTCGAGGTCGACGTACGCGACGCGCTCGACGCCCGCCTCGAGCAGACCGCGGATGGCCACGGCGGCGTCGTTGTAGACGCAGAAGCCCGAGGCCGCCCCGGACATGGCGTGGTGCATGCCGCCCGCGACGTGCACGGCGTGCAGCGCGGTCCCGGCGCGGACCGCCTCTGCGGCCGCGACCGTCCCGCCGACGATGCGCGCCGCCGCGTCGTGCATCCCGCGGAAGACGGGGTTGTCGTCGGTCCCGAGCCCCAGGCGTGCGTTCTCCGTGCCGCGCTCGGACGCGTCGCGCACCGCGGCGACGTATGCCGGGTCGTGCACGGTGGCGAGGAGCGCGTCCGGTGCGGCGTCGGCCGCCGCCACGTCCACGTCGTCGTGGTCGAGAAGCCCCAGGGACCGGGCGAGACGGATGGTCAGGTCGAGCCGCAGGGGCGCCATGGGGTGCCCCGCTCCGAAGTCGTACCCGACGAGCTCAGGGCTCCACGCGACGTGAACTCGAAACGGCATGGTCCACCGTAACGCAGCAGGTCGCACGGCGCGGGGGCGACCGCGCCGGGGTGCGGTCGCGCTCCCACCCGCACCTCAGGTGCGGGGCGGGGCGGTGCTCTCACGGATGACGAGGCGCGGCGCGAGGGACGACGTCGTGCGCGCCGTCCCGGTGTCGACGAGCTCCATGAGCCGTCGCAGGAGCTGGTGCCCGAGCTCGGTGAAGTCCTGGTACACGGTGGTGAGGGCCGGGATGGTCACCGCGGCGAAGGGCTCGTCGTCGAAACCGACGACGCTCACGTCGTCGGGCACGGACCGCCCGGCCTCGTGAAGACCCCGGACGAGCCCGATGGCGAGCTCGTCGTTGCCGCACACGACGGCGGTGACGTCGTCACGCTCCGCGAGCACCAGCCCCACCTGCCGGCCGGACTCGGGCTCCCAGGACGCGGGGAAGATCTCGGGGACGTCGATGCCGGCCTCGCGCAGCGCGTCCTCCCAACCGAGCGTGCGTCCGAGCTGCGGCACGGCCTGCGGGAGCGACACGTGGTGGACGGTGCGGTGACCGAGGTCGAGGAGGTACCGCGTGGCGTCCCTGGCTGCGGTGCGGTCGTCGAGGAAGACGACGGGCGACGTCGCGGTCTCGTCGGCCATGGTCACGGCCGACACGACGGCGACGGTGTCGGGGAACGCGTGCCGGGCGCTCATGCCGGCCTCGTCGAACTCGAGGACGATCACGCCCGCGACGGGCTGCCCGAGCACGAGGTCCACCGCCGAGCGCACGGAGGCGTCGTCGGGGCCCTCGACGACGGTGATGACCGCGAGGTACCCGGCGGACCGGGCGGCCTCCTCGATGCCGTGGAGGGTCGCGGCGTACCCGTACCGCGTGGTGTTGCTCGCGACGATCGCGATCATCGACTGGCGCCCGCTCACGAGGGCGCGCGCGGCGGCGTTGGGCCGGTACCCGAGCTCGCGGATGGCGGCGAGGACGCGTTCGCGCTTCTCCTTGCTCACCGGGGTGGATCCGGTGAGGACGCGCGAGACGGTGGGGACGGACACGCCGGCCGCCCGTGCGACGTCGGCGATCACAGGGACCCGGGGCTGTGTGTGCTCGCTCACATACCCGAGGGTAGCGGGCGTCGCGTCCGACGGGTGCACCTTTCGTCCTGGTTCGCTGGGCCAGTGTCCTCGAAGCCCCTGCCGGCGGCATGCTCGCGTGCACCTCGAGGGCGTGGGCGGCCCGCACACCGGGAGGAGTCGTGGCAGAGTTCTGGGGTACGCGACGCCTGTCCGACGAGGGAGATCTGATGCCGTCACGGTTCTCCACACGCCTGTGGGCGGGTCGGGAGGTCGTCGACCGGATCGCCCGGCAGTCGCCGGCGCGCCTCGCGCTCGCCGTGTTCGCGAGCGTCATCGCGCTCTTCACAGGGCTGCTCTCCACCCCCTGGGCGACGGCCTCGGGCACCCGCGCGCCCTTCGTGGACGCCCTGTTCACCGCGACGTCCGCGGTGTGCGTCACCGGGCTCGTCACCGTCCCCACCGGGACGTACTGGTCAGGGTTCGGCCAGGTGATCATCCTCGTCGCCATCAAGGTGGGCGGACTGGGCGTCATGACCCTCGCATCGCTCCTCGGCATGGCGGTGTCGCGCCGCATCGGTCTCACGCAGCGCCTGCTCACCGCGTCGGAGACCAAGACGACGCGTCTCGGCGAGGTGGGATCGCTCGTCCGCGTCGTCATCATCACGTCGACCGCCCTCGAGGTGGCCATCGCGCTCCTCCTCTTCCCGCGCTTCCTCGTGCTCCACGAGGGGCCGGGAGAGGCGCTCTGGCACAGCGTGTTCTACGCCATCTCGGCGTTCAACAACGCCGGGTTCGTCCCGACTGCGGAGGGCCTCATGCCGCACGCGGGCGACTGGCTGCTCCTCATGCCGATCGTCGTCGGCGTGTTCGTCGGTGCCCTCGGGTTCCCCGTGATCCTCAACATCGCGCGCAACCGCACGCGCGTGAGCCGCTGGAGCCTGCACGCCAAGCTCACGGTCGTCACGAGCGGCATCCTCGTGGTGGTGGGCGGCGTCCTGTTCGCGGTGTTCGAGTGGGCGAACCCGGACACGATCGGTCCGATGTCGTGGTCGGAGAAGATCCTGTCGTCGATCTTCATGTCGGTGATGCCCCGGTCCGGCGGCTTCTCCACCGTGGACGTCGGCGAGATGCGCGAGTCGAGCTGGCTCATCACCGACGCACTCATGTTCGTCGGCGGCGGCAGCGCCTCCACGGCGGGCGGCATCAAGGTGACGACGCTCGCCGTCATGATGATCGCGATCGTCGCCGAGGCGCGCGGCGACCGGGACGTCGAGGCGTTCGGGCGGCGCATCCCCCGCGACACGCTGCGCCTCGCCGTGGCCGTGTCGTTCGTCGGTGCCACCGCGGTGCTCTCGTCGTCCCTGCTGCTCCTGGAGATCACCGGCTGGACGCTCGACGTCGTGCTGTTCGAGGTGATCTCCGCCTTCGCGACGGTGGGGCTCTCCACCGGGGTGACGCCGCTGCTGCCCGACGCCGGGAAGTACGTCCTCGTCGCGTTGATGTTCGTCGGCCGGACGGGCACCATGACCCTTGCAGCAGCCCTCGCGCTGCGCGACCGCCGCCGGGTCATCCGGCTGCCCGAGGAGAGGCCGATCATTGGTTGACAAGAGCGCACGCACCCCGGCGGAGACCAAGGACGCGGGTGTGCTCATCGTGGGTCTCGGCCGGTTCGGCTCGTCGATGGCCCTCACCCTCGACCGCCTCGGGCAGGACGTGCTCGCCGTCGAGCGCTCCCCCGGCCTCGTCGCCCACTACTCGGACCGGTTCCCCATCGTGGAGGCCGACGCGTCCAACCCGGAGGCCCTCGAGCAGCTCGGGGCGCGCGAGTTCTCCGTGGCCGTCGTGGGCGTCGGCACGTCCCTCGAGGCGTCCGTGCTCATCACCGGCAACCTCGTGGACATGGGCACGCCGCAGATCTGGGCGAAGGCGATCTCCGCGGAGCACGGCCGCATCCTCCAGCGCATCGGCGCGCACCACGTCGTCTTCCCCGAGGCCGATGCCGGGAACCGGGTGGCGCACCTCGTGTCGGGGAAGCTCCTCGACTACATCGAGGTGGAGGACGGCTTCACCATCGTCAAGATGCGACCCCCGCGCGAGACCCAGGGTTTCACCATCGAGCAGACGAAGGTCCGTGAGCGTTACGGCGTGACCATCATCGGTGTGAAGTCGCCGGGCCAGGAGTTCGTGTACGCGGAGCCGACGACGCGGATCTCGTCGAACGACCTCATCGTGGTGTCCGGCCACTCGGAGCTGCTCGAGCGGTTCGCCGCGCGTCCCTGACGCGTGCGGGGGCGGTGCCCGTGGCACCGTCCCCGCACGCGTCCGTCACCGGGCAGGGTCAGTCGTCTAGGCCCGCGAGGCCGTGGTCACCCCTTCCACCCGACCCACGGCGGCGGACGAGGACGGCGCCCCCGGCGACGAGGCCCCCGGCGAGCAGGAGGAGCAGGAGGACGTCGCTGCCCGTCCAGGCGAGGGCTCCCCTGCTGCCGGTGGATGCCCGGGCGGAGGGGTCCACCGCCGCGCCGCCGTCGCCGGTGCCTGCGGCGGGTGCCGCGACGGACGGGACGCCTGCGCCGCCCGCGGCGGGCGGGTCGACGGCGGGCGCCTCGGTGGGGGCCTCGCTGGGTGGTGCGGGCTCCTCGCCGGGCGGGTTCCCGGGCGCCTGCGCGGCGTCGGTGCCCAGACGCAGGATCGTGATGGAGCTCTCGGGGAACTCGTAGACGAACTCCGTGCCGGCGCCCGTGAAGGTGCGCTCGACGGGCACCACCCGATCGGGGTCGCTCATGGTGTTCTGCGCGGTGAGCTCCCCGGTCATCTCCGTGACGGCCGCCTCAGCAGCGACCTCGACGTCGCCGGTGATGCTCACGGGCGACGTGATGGCCGACGTGGACGCGTTGACGACCTTGAGGACGAGGTCCCCGGTGTCGTCGTCGCGCGTGACCACCTGGTAGAGGTCCTGCTGGACGGTGGTGTCGGTGTGCTCGGTGACGAGGACGTCGTCCAGGTACAGGCGGGTGGTACGGCCCTCGACGACGACCTTGACCCGGTACGTGCGGTCGGTGTCGACGGTGGTGGTGCTGCCCGCGAGCTCCACGGACGCACCCGAGGTGGTCTGCTGGATCGCGGACCGGGTGTTGCCCCACCCGCCGAGGTTCCACCACGAGAAGCTGCCGGGGCTCTGCGCGCCGTAGCCGACGAGGAAGCCCTCGGCGCCGCCGGTCTTGCGGGCGTCCATCTCGTACGTGTAGCTGCTCCAGCCCGACATGTCGACGGCAGGGGTGCTGCGTGCGTCCTCGACGGTGGTGCTCGCCTGCACGTACTCGCCGTCGACGACCTCCCAGGTGCCGCCCGTGGGGTTCCAGGCGGCGGCGCCGTCGGAGAAGTCGTCCTCGAAGAGGACGTCCCCGGTGTCGTTGGAGGTGACGCGGACGTTGTCGTACGCGGCGGAGGTGAGCCAGGTGGACAGGAACACACCGCCGGTGATGTCGTCGGCCGCGTTCGTCGGCTGGGTGACGGTGGAGGGGACGACGACGTCGCCGACGTTCTGCGCAAACATGGCCTGGACGTGATAGTTCGCGGACCCGTAGGCGTCGACGTTGTCGAACCACACCGCGTCGGGAGCCCACTGGACGTAGTCCTCGTTGGCGAAGAACGGGGCGTAGGAGGCGAGGTCGATGACGTCGGAGTTGCGCTCGATGCCCGTCATGAACGCCGCCTCGGCGAGGGCGTTGTAGAAGGTGTTGCCCTTCGAGGCGTACTCGCCGATGAAGACGTGCGGGCCCTCACGGTCGTAGGAGTCGTAACGGTTCGCGTTGGCGAGGAACCACTCGGGCGAGTTGTAGTAGTGCTCGTCGACGAGGTCCGCGTCCTGCTCGACGGCGAAGTCCCACAGCTCGTCGAACCACGCACCGGCGGACGTCTGGCCGGAGTTGGAGATGATCCGGATCTCCGGGTGCGCCGCCTTGATGGCGTCGGAGAAGAGCGGGTAGTTGTCGAGGAACTCGCGCTGGACCTCCTCGTTGCCGAGGCCGATGTACCGCAGCCCGAACGGCTCGGGGTGCCCCATCTCGGCCCGCACGGCTCCCCATTCGGTGGTGGGGGCACCGTTGGCGAACTCGATGAGGTCGAGCGTGTCCTGCACCCACCCGTCGAGGGCGTCGGGGTCGGTCAGGGGCGGCGGGCCACCGCACCCGTTGACACCGACGCTCACGACGGGCAACGGGGTGGAGCCGAGGTCCTCGGCGAGCTGGAAGTACTCGAAGTACCCGAGCCCGTAGGACTGGTTGTAGCCCCAGAAGTTGTAGTTGGTGGGTCGTTCCTCGACGGGCCCGACGGTCTCCTTCCAGCGGTAGGTGCGCCTGCGGTCGTACCCGGGCGCACCGTAGGCGTCGAAGGTGCCGACGTTCGTGACGCAACCACCGGGGAACCGCAGGAACTGCGGGTCCATGGCCTCCATCATCTCGGCGAGGTCCTTGCGGACGCCGTTCTCCCGGCCCTCGAAGGTGTCGACGGGGAAGAGGGAGACCATGTCGAGGCGGAGGGTCGCGGTGCTCTCCGCGAGGACCGCGAGGCGCGCGTCGGCCGTCGTGGCGGTCGCCGTGAGCGTCCCCTCGTAGCGGGTCCACGCGTCGCCGACGACGTCGACGGTCGTGGCGCCGTGGACGGCGTTCCCGCTGGGGTCCTCGAGCCGCACCGTGAGGGGCGTGGTCCCTGCGTCGGTCCGCGCGAACACGGAGAACCGGTACCCGGCGCCCTCGGTGAGGGCGATCCCGGAGTTGTAGCCGACGTTCCGGACGCCGGCGGGGGCACCCGGCGCGCCGTCGACGGGGAGGTGCAGGTAGTAGCGGTTGTTCGCGTTGAGCATCTCGGCGTTGGTGACGACCTCGGGGCTCGCCGTCCCTCCGCCGCGACCGACGGCCTCCCAGGAGGTGAGGCCGGTGTACGACGCGTTGTCCGCGGTGGAGTACTCGAAGGACCGGTTCTGGACGAGCTCGGCGTAGAGCCCGCCGTCGGCCGCCCGGTTGATGTCCTCGTAGAAGATCCCGTAGAGGTCGTCGCTGACCTCCGTGGTGGGGCCGTCGGCGTCGATGGTGATCGTGTGCCCCGCGCCGACCTGCGGCGGGACGGCGAGGGTGAAGCGCGCCGCGGCGGCGGCGTCGGCGAGGCGCAGCGTCCCGTCGACGGCACCGACGTGCTCGTCGCCGTGGCGCAGGTGGAGCCTGCCGCCACCTGCGTCCTGGAGACGGAGCACCGTTCCCGGTGCTCCGTCGGCCGCGAGGACGAGCCGACCGTCGGCCTCGACGGCGAGGACCCGGCCGCTCGCGGTGTCGGTGAGCACCGCACCACCCTCGGCGGCGCTCGCCTCGAGGACCACCGAGCGCGCGGGCCTGGTGGCCGCGAGCCCCAGCGAACCGTCGTCCGCGAGGACGACGTGCGGGGCGTCCCCGGTCGCCCGGAGCAGGAACGGGGCGTCGGGGACGACGTCGGCGCCTTCCGCCGCCTGGACGGCGACGTAGTCGAAGGTCGCCGTGTGACCGGTGCCGTCGGTCGCGGCGAGCGCGTAGAGGCCGATCTGCGTCATCGGGAACGTCACGGTCCGTGTGGACGCCTCCACCCAGCCGTCGTCATCACGGTAGCTCGTGGTCACCACGTCTCCGGTGCGCTGGATGCGGAGCGTCTCGGACGTCGACCCCGGCCGGGGTGCGAACTCGGACCCGTAGACGGCACCGGTCTCCGTGCCGGACTCGACGACCACGGGCCCACCCTCGGCGAAGCCCACGTGGGACAGGCCCACGCGGACGTAGTTGTCGATGTCCTGCCACGCGATGAGGCCCGCGCCCTGGAAGTCGAGGGAAGCGGGTGCCGTGACGTGCGTGACCGCGGTGAAGTCCCCGACGGGGACGTCCACGAGCACGATGTTCCGCGCCGTGTTCGACCCCTCCCAGGTGTCACCCGCGAGAGACCTGATCTCGAGGCCCTCGCCGGTGAGCCGCAGGTTCGCGGCCGACTCGGAGCGGACGGACCAGCGCGGGTCGAGGGTCTCGCCGTCGAGCTCGTCGACCCAGGCCCCGTCGGGCACGACCTCGGGCGGGGCCTGCGCCGCGAGCGAGGCCGGGCCGGAGCCGGGCACCGCGCTCGCCGGCACGGCCGTGCCGAGCGCACCGCCGAGCAGCGCGAGGGCGAGCGCGGACGCGACCGCGTGCGGCCGGCGCCGGGCAGGCCTCCGGGGGGTGGGTGGGGTGGTGGGTCTCATGGTTCTCCTGCCGCTGTCGGGCTGTCGTGACGACGCTGTCGGATGACGCGCGCGTCGATGTCGGACGGTGGACCTGGAGGGGGCTGAGGGGGCTGCTGGGGTCGCGACGGGCACGCCGAGGGAGCTCGACGCGGGGCGCGGGCCGTGCTGGGGTCATCTCCTGCGGAGCGTGATGACCCGCTGGAGGACCACGAACGCCAGGAGCACGACGCCGATGAACACGCGCGTCCACCAGGAGTCGAGCCCTTCGCGTGCGATGAGCACCTGGATGAGCCCGTAGACGAGCACACCCGCGCCGGTGCCGAGGACGTACCCGCCGCCTCCGGTGAGGATGGTGCCTCCGATGACGACCGCGGCGATCGCGTCGAGCTCCATCCCGATACCCGTGAGGTTGAACCCGGACTTCGTGTAGAGCGCGAAGAGGATCCCGGCGACGCCCGCGCACGTGCCGCTGATGACGTACACCCACAGGACGGTGCGCCCGCCCTTGAGGCCCATGAGCTGGACGGCGTTGCCGCCGTCGCCCACCCCGACGCCGTACACGGTGCGGCCGAAGCGCGTGTGGTGGAGGACGGCGTACGCGGCGAGGAGGACGAGGACGGCGACGATCATGCTCAGGTTGATCTTCGACATGTTGCGCCCCTCCCCGAGCTTCAGGCTCCACGACGCGAGCGCCGCGAAGCCCTCGTCCTTGATCGCGAGCGACTGCACGCTGACGACGTTGCAGAGTCCGCGGGCGAGGAACATGGCGGCGAGCGACGCGATGAAGGGTTGGATCGAGAAGTGGTGGACCAGCGTCCCGACGAGCAGCCCGGAGGTGGACCCCACGAGCACCCCGACGACGAGCACCACGGGCAGCGGGACCCCGAGCGGCAGGAGCGTAGCGACGACGAGGCCGACGAGCGCCACGACCGCACCGACGGACAGGTCGATGCCGCCCGTGAGGATGACGAACGTCATCCCGACCGCGAGCACGAGGAGGTAGGAGTTGTCGAGGAGCAGGTTGGAGAACAGCCTGGCGCTGACGAACCCGCGCTCCCCGCCGTACCGGGACTCCCCCACCGCGAGCATGATGACGAGCGTGAGCAGGGTCCCCGCGACGGGCAGGTACCGGGGCTGTACCGCACGGGACAGGGCCGCGCCGGCACGGGCGAGGGCGCCCGTCCTGCCGTCCGGTGGTGCGCCCGCGCCGCGCGAGGCGGGGGTCGCGGACCTCGTCGTCGTCGCCATCACAGGACCTTCTCGACCGTCGGAGCGGGTGCGGGGGTGGGCGCCGGCGTGGGCGGCCCCGCCGCGCGGCCGGACCGGCCCGGCACGCCGGAGCGGATCATCTCGCGCAGCCGGGGCGACTGGGCGACGCAGACCGCGATGATGACGAGCGCCTTGAACAGGGGCGTGATCTGGGACGGGACGTGGAAGATCACCACGGCCCGCTCGATGGTGCTGAGGATGAGCGCACCGACGACGGTCCCGCCGAGGTAGAACTTGCCACCGGCGAGCGTGGTGCCACCGAGGACGACGCACAGGATGGCGTCCATCTCCTTCATGAGCCCGATGTTGTTGGCGTCGGCCGCCATGGTGGGTGCGCCGTACACGATGCCCGCGACCCCCGCGAGGAGCGCGGCCACCACGTAGACGAGCCACGTGATGCGGCGGGACGGGACCCCGGCGAGCCTGCTCGCCTCACGGTTGATGCCCACGCTCTCGAGGAGCATCCCGAGCGCGGAGCCGCGCACGAGGAGCACGAGGAGGACGAGCACGACGGCCGCGACGACCACGGGCGTCGGCAGACCGAGGACGAACCCCGACCCGAGGAACTTGAAGGGCTCGCTCGTCACCGTGGTGATCTGCCCCTGCGTGATGAGCATCGCGATGCCGCGGCCCGCGACCATGAGGATCATCGTCGCGATGAACGGCTGGACTCCGAGTACGGAGACGAGGAACCCGTTGAAGGTCCCGATGACCACGGCGACCGCCAGGGCGACACCGATCGCGGCCGCGACGGTCGGCACGGCGCCGGCGGTGGGCGACGCGTCGAGGTAGGTCAGGGAGACGGCGAGGGAGATCGCCATGACCGCCCCCACGGACAGGTCGATGCCACCGGTGGCGATGACGAGGGCCATGCCGAGCCCCAGGAGCATGGGGGTCGCGCTGAAGCGCAGGATGTCGACGAGCTGACCGAAGAGGTGCCCGTCCTGCACGGAGACCGTGAGGAAGCCGGGGCTGCGCAGCCCGCAGGCGAGCAGGAGGAGCACGAGGGCGACCACGGGCCAGAAGAGGCGGTGGTGGACGACGCGCCCGACGGTGCCCGGCCTGCCGGGCGGGCGGGTGGTGGGTGAGCTCACGGGGTGCCTCCGTGGTTCTGCCGCGCGCGGCCCGTGGGCACTGGCGTGGCGGGCGAGGGGCCTGGTGTCTCGCGGGCGATGCTCGCGAGGACGGTGGCGGGCGTGACGTCCGGCCCGTTGACGATCTGCTCGACGATCACGCGGTCCCGCAGGACCTCCACGCGTTGGCTGACGCGCAGCACCTCCTCGAGCTCGGAGGAGACGAAGAGGACGGCCATGCCGTCGGCGGCGAGGTCGGCGACGAGCTTCTGGATCTCCGCCTTGGCCCCGACGTCGATGCCCCGGGTGGGTTCGTCGAGGACGAGGAGGCGCGGCGACGTCGCGAGCCAGCGGGCGAGGAGGACCTTCTGCTGGTTGCCTCCCGAGAGGTTCCGCACGAGCATGTCCGGGTCGGCGGGGTGGACGCCGAGGGCCGCCATGTACCTCTCGACCAGCTCGTCGAGCTCGCGGCGGGGCACCGGGCGCCACACGCCGCGTACGGCCTGCACCGCGAGGGCGATGTTCTCGCGCACCGTGAGGTCCCCGATGATGCCCTCCTTCTTGCGGTCCTCCGACGCGAAGGCGATGCCTGCCCGGAGCGCCGTGAGCGGGTCGGTGAGGCGCACGGGTGATCCGTCGAGGGAGAGGCTGCCGGTATCGGGCGTGTCGGCCCCCGTGAGCAGGCGCGCGAGCTCCGTCCGTCCGGACCCGAGGAGGCCGGCAAGCCCGACGACCTCCCCGGGGAACATCTCGAGGTCGAACGGCTCGATCCGTCCGTCCTTGCCGAGCCCGACCGCGGTGACGAGGGGGACGTCGTCGTCGTGGGCGACGCGCGCCCGGGCGCGCGCGCCCTCCTCGAGGCCGGCGAGCTCGTCACCGGAGCGCCCGATCATCTGCGACACGAGCTCGAGCCGCGGCAGGTCGGCCGTGAGGTAGGTACCGACGAGACGTCCGTTGCGCAGCACCGTCATGCGGTCGGAGATCTCGTACACCTGGTCGAGGAAGTGGGACACGAAGAGCACGGCCACCCCGGAGTCGCGCAGGCCACGGACCACGTCGAACAGCTGCTCGACCTCGGCCCGTTGCAGGCTGGACGTCGGCTCGTCGAGGACGAGGACCTTGGGGTCCACGACGGTGGCGCGCGCGATGGCGCACAGCTGCTGCACGGCGATGGAGTGGGCGGAGAGCGAGGACACGGGGTCGATGTCCACCCCGAGTCTCGCGAGGTAGCGCGCCGCCTCGCGCCGCATCGCCCGCCGGTCGATGAACGGTCCCTTGCGGGGCTCGTGCCCGAGCATGACGTTCTCGGCCACGGAGAGGTTCCCGCAGAGGTTGACCTCCTGGTAGACGGTCCGGATGCCGGCGGCCTGCGCGTCGCTCGGGCCACCGATGCGCACCTCCTCGCCGCCCACCACGATCCGTCCCGAGTCGACGGTGTGCACGCCGGTGAGCGCCTTGATGAGCGTGGACTTCCCTGCGCCGTTCTCGCCCATGAGGGCGTGCACCTCGCCGGGGCGGAGCGTGAGGTCCACCCCGTCGAGGGCCCGGACGCCGGGGAAGGTGATGGTGATGCCGGACATCTCCACGGCGGGCGTGGTCGTTGCTGCCTTCGTCGAGGACATCGTCGTCCCTCTCCGGTCCGGCCCTCAGAACGTGCGGGCGTCGATGACGTCCTGGGTGATGGTCTGGTCGAACGCCTGGTCGACGACGATCGTCTCGGCAGGGACGTCCTCCCCGGCGGCCACCTGCGTGATGAGCTCCGCGAGCTGGTCGCCGAACGCCGGGTTGCACTCGACCACGAAGTTGAACTTGCCCTCGAGGAGGGCGGTGAGACCGTCGTGGACGCCGTCGACGGTGACGATCCTGATGTCCTCGCCCGGGACCTTCCCCGCTGCCTCGATGGCCTCGATCGCACCCAGGCCCATGTCGTCGTTGTGGGCGAAGATGAGGTCCATGTCGGGGTAGGCCTGGAGCGCGGCCTCGACGGCCTCCTTGCCCTCGGTGCGCGTGAAGTTCCCGCTCGCCTCACCGATCACCTGGTCGCCGGCGACGGACCGGAAGCCCTCCTGCCGGTTGGTCTGGGCTCCGGAGCCCATGGTGCCCTGGAGCTCGAAGACCTTGGCGTCGGGGTGGTTCTCGGCCACCCACTCCCCCGCGGTGACGCCCTCTGCGGTGAAGTCGGCGCCGATCCACGAGACGAAGGGGTCCTCGACGGTGGTGTCGACGGTGCGGTCGACGAGGACCACGGGGATGCCCGCGTCCTTGATGTCCTGGAGCACCTCGTCCCAGCCGGTCTCGATCACGGGCGAGAAGGCGATGACGTCGACGTCCTGGTCGACGAAGTCACGCAGGGCCTTGATCTGGTTCTCCTGCTTCTGCTGGGCGTCGACGAAGGTGAGGTCGATGCCGTTCTCCTCCGTGAGGTGCTCCTTCACGGACTCGGTGTTAGCGGTGCGCCACCCGCTCTCGGCGCCCAGCTGGGAGAACCCGACCTTCACGAGGTCGCTGTCCGATGAACCGCCGCCGGAACCGCAGGCGGAGAGAGCGAGGATCGAGAGCGCTGCGACCAGTCCGGTCGCGGTGCGCGCGAGGGTGCTACGAGCCATGTCTCCTCCTTGAGATGCACCTGGACCCCGCGGTGGGCGGTCCTGGCAGGGTGCGCGTCGTCGTTGACGTTCCCGATGTTAGCGTTCACAGCATGTGGCCGAAAGGGGCAGACGTCACGATCCGGTAACAAGGGATCAACAGGAGCAGTCCTGACAAAAGACGGCGGTCACGGGCGCGTCCACGACGGATCTGCCCGGGACAGCACGACGGGTGCGGTACCGCTCCTCGCGGTACCGCACCCGTCAGGTCCTGCTGGTGGACGACCCGTCCGAGGTCAGAACCCCTGCGCCAGGCGGTAGTACGCCTGGTTCCAGCGCAGCTCCTGGGCGAAGCGGCGCGCCTCGGTGGACTCGTCGATGGTCACGAGCTCGGTCCGTGCCATGTCCGAGAAGTCCTGGAACGCCTCGAGGCCGACGGCCGTGCTCATCACCGTGTGGTGAGCGGCACCGGCGAGGAGCCACGCCTCGGCGGAGACCGCGAAGCTCGGCTCCGGCTTCCACACGGCGCGGGCGACGGGCAGGTTCGGCAGCTCGTGCTCGGGCTCGATGACCTCGACCACGTTCACCGTGAGACGGAAGCGCTCGCGCATGTCGGACATCGCGACGACGACGGCCGGCCCGGCGTCCGTGTCGAAGACGAGGCGGACCGGGTCCTCCTTGCCGCCGATACCCAGCGGGTGGACCTCGAGGGACGGCTTGGACGTGGTGAGCGTCGGGCAGATCTCGAGCATGTGGGCACCGAGGATCTTCTCGTCGCCCGGCGTCATGTCATAGGTGTAGTCCTCCATGAGCGAGGCGCCACCCGGGAGCCCGTGGCCCATGACCTTCGCGGCGCGGACGAGGACAGCGGTCTTCCAGTCGCCCTCGGCCCCGAAGCCGTAGCCGTCGGCCATGAGGCGCTGCACGGCGAGACCGGGGAGCTGGCGCAGGGCACCGAGGTCCTCGAAGTTCGTCGTGAAGGCCCCGAAGTCGCCGGCCTCGAGGAAGGAGCGCATCCCGGCCTCGAGGCGCGCGCCGTAGCGCAGCGACTCGTGGCGCTCGGCCCCGGCACGCAGCTCGGGAGCGACGTCGTAGAGCTCCTCGTACTCGGCCACGAGGGCGTCCACCACGGACTCCTCCACGGCGTCCACCGCGGCGACGAGGTCGTTCACGCCCCACGTGTTCACGGACACGCCGAGGCTGATCTCCGCCTCGGTCTTGTCACCCTCGGTGACGGCGACGTTGCGCATGTTGTCGCCGAAGCGCGCCAGGCGCAGGTTGCGCACGGCGTCGAAGCCGGCGGCGGCGCGCACCCAGGTGGCGATCTTCCCGATGACCGCGGCGTCGGACACGTGGCCGACGACGGTCTTGCGCGGGACGCCCATGCGCGTCTGGATGTACCCGAACTCCCGGTCGCCGTGCGCGGCCTGGTTGAGGTTCATGAAGTCCATGTCGATGTCCGCCCAGGGCAGCTCGACGTTGGCCTGCGTGTGCAGGTGCAGCAGCGGGGTGTCGAGCGCGTCGAGACCGCGGATCCACATCTTCGCGGGCGAGAACGTGTGCATCCACGCGACGAGCCCGATGCACGCCGGGTCCGCGTTCGCCTCGAGGGCGAGCGCCTTGATGGACTCGGAGTCCTTGAGCACGGGCTTCCAGACGACCTTGACGGGCACGGCGTCGGCGCCGTCGATGGCCGCGGCGATGGCCTGGGACTGCTCGGCGACCTGACGGAGGGTCTCCTCGCCGTAGAGGTTCTGGGACCCGGTGAGGAACCAGATCTCCTTGCCCTCGAAGGGGTTCTTCATGGTTGTCGGTCCTTTGCTGGCCGGGGTCATCGGCCGTAGACGTTCTGGTAGCGGTCGTAGAGCGAGTCGACGTGCTCCTGGGAGATACGGGTGGGCTCCCCGAGCTGGCGGGAGATGTGCACGGTGCGTGCGACCTCCTCGACCATGACGGCGGCCTTCACCGCGGCCTTCGCGTCCTTGCCGATGGTGAAGGGGCCGTGGTTGCGCATGAGGACGGCGGGCGAGCGGCTCGTGGAGAGCGTCTCGACGATCCCCTGGCCGATCGAGTCGTCACCGATGAGGGCGAAGGGTCCGACGGGGATGTCGCCGCCGAACTCGTCGGCCATCATCGTCAGGACGCAGGGCACGGGCTCGGCCCGTGCCGCCCACGCGGTCGCGTAGGTGGAGTGGGTGTGGACCACTCCACCGACGTGCGCCATGTGGCGGTACACGTACGCGTGCGCCGCGGTGTCGGACGACGGCGACCGCGTCCCGTCGACGAGGTTCCCGTCGAGGTCGCACACGACCATCGACTCCGGGGTGAGCTCGTCGTACGTCACGCCCGAGGGCTTGATGACGAAGAGGTCCGCCGTCCTCAGCCGCTGGGACACGTTGCCCGCGGTCCACACGACGAGCTCCCAGCGCGGCAGCTCTGCGTGCAGCCGCGCCACGGTCTCGCGGACCTCGGCGATCTCGGCGAGGACCTCGGGTCCGTGGCCGTCGAGCCCGGCGGCGCTCACGCGGTCACCTCCGTCGCGGACGCGACGCGGGCGGCCTTGGCCTCGCGGCGCATGGCCTTGAGGCGGTGCATGACCTCGTTGGCGCCACGACCGAAGTAGTCGTGGAGGGCGGTGTACTCGGCGAAGAGCGCGTCGTAGCGCACGGCGTTCTCCTCGATGGGCGTGTACGCGGCCACCGTGCGCTTGCCCATGACCTGGGCCGCCGTGCGGACGTCCGGGTAGGCCCCGGCCGCGACGGCGGCGTGGATCGCGGAACCCAGGGCGGGGCCCTGGTCGGACGCGATGGTCGACAGCGGCAGGCGCGTGACGTCCGCGTAGATCTGCATGAGGAGACGGTTCTTCAGCAGACCGCCGGCGACGACGAGCTCCGTCACGGGCACGCCGGCGTCACGGAACGTCTCGACGATGGTGCGGGTCCCGAAGGCGGTCGCCTCGAGGAGGGCACGGTAGGTGTCCTCCGGACGGGTGGCGAGCGTCTGCCCGACGACGGTCCCGGAGAGCTCGTGGTCGACGAGGACGGAACGGTTGCCGGAGTGCCAGTCGAGGGCGACGAGGCCGTGCTCGCCGATCTCCTGCTGGGCGGCGAGGTCGGTGAGGTACTGGTGGACGGAGACGCCCTCCGCCTCGGCGGACTCGACGTAGGCGGGCGGGACGGAACCGTTGACGAACCACCCGAAGATGTCGCCCACGCCCGACTGGCCGGCCTCGTAGCCCCACAGGCCCTCGACGATGCCGCCGTCGACGACGCCGCACATCCCGGGGACCTCGTGGAGCTCCTCGCCGTTCATGACGTGGCACGTGGAGGTGCCCATGATGGCGGTCATCTGGCCGGGCTCCACCGCGTTGGCGGCCGGTGCGCACACGTGCGCGTCGACGTTGCCGACCGCGACGGCGATGCCCTCGGGCAGACCCGTCCAGGCTGCGGCCTCGGCCGTGAGGTGGCCGGCCACGGCGCCGAGCTGGCCGATCTCGTGCTCGACCTTGTCGGCGACGAAGGAGCGGAAGTCGGGATTGAGCGCGGCGAGGAAGTCCTCGGAGGGGTACTCGCCGTCCTGGTAGATGCCCTTGTAACCCGCGGTGCACGCGTTGCGGACGTAGGCGCCGCCCAGCTGCCACACGATCCAGTCCGCGGCCTCGACCCAGTGGTCGATGCGGTCGTAGACCTCGCGGTCCTCCTCGAGGATCTGCAGGCCCTTGGCGAACTCCCACTCCGAGGAGATGAGCCCGCCGTACCGGCTGATCCAGGACTCTCCGCGGGCGTGCGCGAGCTCGTTGATGCGGTCGGCCTGACCCTGCGCGGCGTGGTGCTTCCAGAGCTTCACGTACGCGTGCGGGCGGTCGCCGAACCCGTCGAGCTCGCACAGCGGCGTGCCGTCGGTGGTGGTGGGCACCATGGTGCACGCCGTGAAGTCGGTACCGATCCCGACGATGTCGGCGACGTCGATCCCGTGGTCGGCCTGCGCCTGGGCGATGGCGGCCGGGACGGCGACCTTGAGGACGTCGACGTAGTCCTGCGGGACCTGCAGCGCCCACTCGGGCGGGAGGTGCACGGGCGAGCCGGTCTCGGAGGCCGGACCTGCGGTGAGGGTGTGGTCCATGACGGCGTGCGGGTACTCGTGCACACCGGTGCCGAGCTCGGCACCGTCGTGGACACGGACGACGACGGCACGCCCCGAGAGGGTGCCGTAGTCGACGCCGATGGTGAGGGCGCGCTGCGGGTCGGTCATTCGTAGCCCCATTGCTGTTGGGTGGTGCTGGTGGTCGGTTGGCGGCCCGGGCCTCGTGGTGCTTCGTCGCGGCCCGCGCTCCCCATGCTCGCAGGACTTGGCGTCGTCCTGCTGGCCGGGGCCGACCCGTCCGCCGGCCGGAGGCGGCAGCGGACGGGACGGTGCTCGATGTTAACGTTCACATAGGCCCGGGTGCAAGGATGAGGATTCCCGGTCCCGCGGTCAGCGGGGCGGCGCCGTGCTCGCACGCACCACCAGCTCCGGGACCATCGACGCAGGCTGGGCCGCGCCTTCCTGGAGGGCGGCGAGGATCGTCTCGATGATCAGGGCGCCGAGCAGCGCGAACCCGGGGCGCACCGTCGTCAGAGGGGGGATGAAGTTCGCCGCGCCCGTGATGTCGTCGAACCCGACCACGCTCACGTCGCGCGGCACCACGAGCCCCGCCTCGTGGAAGGCCCTGAGGAGGCCGAGCGCCAGCTGGTCGTTCGCCGCGAACACCGCGGTGGGGAGGTCGCCCTCCACGAGCCGGCGCCCCACGTCGTAGCCGCAGCCGGCGGTCCAGTCGCCCGCGACCGGCTCAGCGACGCGCAGCCCCAGCGCCCGGGACTCCTCGCGCCACCCCACGACGCGCCCCTCCGCGTCGAGCCAGTCCTGCGGACCCGACAGGTGCACGACCTCCTCGTGCCCGAGCGCCGCGAGGTGGCGCACCACGAGCCGGGCACCGAGCTCCTGGTCGACCGCGACCGTCGTCACCGACTCGGGCGGGTCCGGGATCGAGGCGACGACCACCATCGGCAGCGCGTCCTCGAACGCACGGACCGCGTCGACGACGTCGGCGTGCGGGGCGATGACGACGATCCCGTCGACCCCCTGACCCATGAAGTGCTCGAGCGCCTCCGTCATGGACGTGACGTCGACCGTCCGGAGCGTCGCGACGGAGATGTAGTACCCGGCCTCGCGGGCCGCCTCCTCGATGGCGACGAGCGTGCTCGACGGCCCGAAGAGGAACGACCCCGTCGTCACCACCCCGAGCGTGCCGGACCGACGCGTGACCAGGGCGCGTGCGGCGCTGTTGCGGCGGTACCCGAGCTCGGCGATGGCCACGAGCACCCGCTCCCGGGTCTCCGGGCGCACGTTGGGGTGCGCGTTGAGCACCCGGGAGACGGTCTGGTGCGAGACGCCCGCGGCGCGGGCGACGTCGTTCATCCCCGGGGGACGAGGAACGCCGGCCATCAGAAGGTGTAGGCGCGGTAGACGTTCTCGGCGTCCTCGGCCGGGCCTGTGGCCTGCAGCGCGAGGGTCCCGTTGGTCCACACGACGGTGGCGGTGCCGTCCCCGTGGTCGACGACGGAGTACGTGCCCACCGTCTCGTCCTCGACGAGGACGTCACCGGTGGACGTCGGCGCCCCGGCCGTCTCGAGGAGCAGCGCCGCGGAAGCGGCGGCCTCGGGGGCCGTGGCCCACTGGCCCACGAGGACCGAGAACGACGCGACCGCGTCGGGCCCGACGTACGTGAGCGCGTAGGACTCGAGGACGTCGCTCGCCACGAACGCCTCGGACGGGGCGACCTCCGCGAGCGCGTACTGGCGGACCGTGCCGGGCAGCGCCCCGAGGAGCGCCGACCCCTCGCCCCGGTCGACGGGCTCGACGGCCGGCGTCGGCTCCGGGGCGGTGACGGTGACCGTGGGCGCCGGGGCCGCCTGCTCGTCGTCCTCGGTCCCGGTGAGGGCGAGGACGACGCCGACGACCACCGCGAGGAGGATCACGACCAGGAGGACCCAGACGAGCCAGGGCGGGCCGGGGAGCCGCTCGCCGAAGCGGCTGACGGCCGCGGCCCACCGTGGTCCCGTGGTCGGGCGCCCGCGGCCGTGCTGATCGGTCATGCTCTCCTCGTTCCCGCACCCCGGCCGGGGTGACGTCGTCGGCTGGCGTCAGCCTACGGCGTGCGTCCGCCCGCGCGGCGGAGCCACGGCGGGACGTTGGGCCCACCGGCCGTGGGGGACGCGGAGGACACTGGGAGGACGTTCTCGACGAGGAGGATCAGATGAGCACGCAGCGTCCTGGCCCCGACGGCCACCACCGGCAGCACGGTTCTCGGGCCGAGGGACCGTGCGACGGGTACGGCGTCGTCGTGGGGAGCGACGGGTCGGCGAGCGCCGACGAGGCCGTCGAGTGGGCGTTCCAGCAGGCACGGGCACGTGGGGTGCCGCTGACGATCGTGCTCGCGTGGGAGTCCGGGTGGTCCTCGCGTGCCGCCGAGCACCACCAGCACCTCGTGGACGCCGTGGCGGCCCGGCTGCGCTCGGGCGCCGCCCGGTCGGCACCGGAGGTCGAGGTGCGGGCGGTGCAGCGTCGGGGCGCCCCGGCGACGGTGCTCCTCGAGGAGGCGGCCGGCGCCGAGCTCCTCGTGGTCGGCCGACGCAACCGGGGCCCGTTGCGGGAGCTCGTCCTCGGGTCGGTGTCGTCCGCCGTCCTGCACCGTGCGGACCGCCCGGTCACCGTCGTGCCCGCCATGCACCTCGAGCACGCGTCGTCCCGGACGCCCGTGACCCGGGAGACGGCGGGCTCCGCGGTCTGAGTCCGCCCCACCCGGACGATGCGCTCGGCAGTGGCCGTGCACGGGGTGTCGGAGGGGACGGCTAGCGTGACGCGCATGTCCTCCTCGTCCACGTCCCGCGCCTCCGCCCGTGCGGCACGCCCCGCCTACCACTGCACCGAGTGCGGGTGGACGACGGCCAAGTGGGCGGGGCGCTGCAGCGAGTGCCAGGCGTGGGGCACCGTCATGGAGGCCGCCGCGGCGGCCTCCGGTCCGCGCACCACGGCGTCGGCACCCACCCGGAACGTGGCGCGCCCCATCGGGGAGATCGACGTCGACGCGGCGCAGGCCACGCCCACGGGCATCAGCGAGTTCGACCGTGTGCTCGGTGGCGGCATCGTGCCGGGCGCCGTCGTCCTCCTCGCCGGGGAGCCCGGCGTGGGCAAGTCGACGCTGCTCCTCGACGTCGCCGCGACGTCGGCCCGCGGGGGACGTCGCGTGCTGTACATCACCGGCGAGGAGTCGGCGGGCCAGGTACGTCTGCGCGCGGAGCGGATCGGAGCGCTCGACCCTGGGCTCCTCCTCGCGGCCGAGACGGACCTGGGCCTGGTGCTCGGTCAGGTCGAGGCCGTCGAGCCCGACCTCCTCATCGTCGACTCCGTGCAGACGGTCGCGTCGGCCCAGGTCGAGGGGTCCCCGGGAGGAGTGAGCCAGGTGCGCGAGGTCGCCGCCGCCCTCATCGCCGCGGCCAAGGCCCGCAACATGCCGGTGATCCTCGTCGGGCACGTCACCAAGGACGGCGCGGTCGCCGGACCGCGCACCCTCGAGCACCTGGTCGACGTCGTCTGCCAGTTCGAGGGGGACCGCCACTCCCGCCTGCGCATGGTCCGTGCCGTGAAGAACCGCTACGGGCCCACCGACGAGGTGGGGTGCTTCGAGCTCACCGAGGACGGCATCACCGGGCTCGCCGACCCCAGCGGGCTCTTCCTGTCCCACATCAACCTCGCCGTCCCCGGGACGTGCGTGACCGTCACCCTCGAGGGCCGGCGCCCGCTGGCCCTCGAGATCCAGTCGCTCGTGGTCGCGAGCCCGCTCGCCAACCCACGCCGTACCACGAGCGGCATCGACTCGAGCCGTCTGGCGATGATCCTCGCCGTCGTGCACCGGCACCTCGGCGCCCGGCTCAGCGACGCGGACGTCTACGTGTCGACCATCGGCGGGGCCCGGGTCACGGAGCCCGCGGCCGACCTCGCCATCGCCCTCGCCACGCTGAGCGCCCTCGAGAACCGGTCCATGCCCGTGGGCACGATCGCCATCGGCGAGGTGGGGCTCGCCGGGGAGCTGCGGGCCGTCACCGGCATCGGGCGGCGCCTGAGCGAGGCCGCGCGGCTCGGCTTCACGCGCGCGGTCGTCCCGGCGGGGACGAGCGGCCCCGCCCCCGCGGGCATGACGCTCCTCCCGGCCGCGAACCTCGCCGAGGCCGTCCAGCGCACCCAGGAGATCTTCGCCGGCTCCCCCGCACGGACCGCGTGGGATTCTCCCCGTGGCAAACTCCCCCGCGCACATCGACGAGCTCCTCCGAGAGACCCTGGCCGCCGTCGCGCCGGGCACCGAGCTGCGGGACGGGCTCGAACGCATCCTCCGCGGACGCACCGGGGCGCTCATCGTGCTCGGGTTCGACGACACCGTGGAGACCATCAGCTCCGGCGGGTTCGTGCTCGACGTCGAGTTCTCCTCCACCCGCCTGCGCGAGCTCGCGAAGATGGACGGTGCCATCGTCCTCGACCGCGACGCGAACCGCGTGCTGCGCGCCGCCGTCCAGCTCCTCCCGGACCCGCTCATCGAGACCACGGAGTCCGGAACCCGGCACCGCACCGCCGAGCGCGTCGCCAAGCAGACCGGGTTCCCCGTGATCTCCGTGAGCCAGTCGATGCGCATCGTCGCCCTCTACGTCGGCGGGTCCCGGTACGTCCTCGAGGACCCCGACACGATCCTGTCCCGCGCCAACCAGGCCCTCGCCACCCTCGAGCGGTACAAGGCCCGACTCGACGAGGTGAGCGGCACCCTGTCCGCCCTCGAGATCGAGGACCTCGTCACCGTCCGCGACGTGTGCGCGGTGGTGCAGCGCCTCGAGATGGTCGGCCGCATCTCCGAGGAGATCGCCGGCTACGTCGTCGAGCTCGGCACCGACGGGCGGCTCCTCGCCCTCCAGCTCGACGAGCTCATCGGTGGCATCGGCTCCGACCGCGAGTTCGTCATCCGCGACTACGTCGAGGTGGGCCGCAAGGACCACTCCGTCGAGCAGGTCCTCTCCGCGCTCGCCCGGCTCGACTCCACCGAGCTCCTCGACCTCGGCCTCATCGGTCGCGTCCTCGGCCTTCCCGGCGGCGGCGAGGCCCTCGACGCCGCCGTCGCACCCCACGGGTACCGGCTCCTGTCCAAGGTGCCGCGCCTTCCCAACACCGTGGTCGCGCGCCTCGTGTCGCACTTCGGTGGTCTCCAGAAGCTCCTCGCCGCGACCATCGAGGACCTCATGATGGTCGACGGCGTGGGCGAGCAGCGCGCCCGCTCGGTCCGCGAGGGGCTCTCCCGCCTGGCCGAGTCGAGCATCCTCGAGCGCTACGTCTGAGACCGGTGATCAGCCGACGGTGACCTGGAGCACCACGGGCTCCGACGTCACATCCCCCACCGTCACCACCGCCTGGTAGGTCCCTGCCCCCGGCACCGGGAGGTCGGCCGGGCACTCAGGAGCCGAACGGTCGGTAGCCCAGGCGACGGACGAGACGTCCTCACCGCCGGGCGACAGCAGGAGCATCCGGGACTCCGGCGGCGTGCAGTCGCTGCTCGCCCACACCCGGTCCGACCCGGACGTCACCACCAGCTCACGTCCGGCAGGTCCCGCGTCGACCGTGCAGGGCGCCTCCCCCACGTGGACGAGCGTCACGGAGAAGTCCGCCGTCGACCCCACCGCGTACGTCGGCGCGTCCGCGGCGAGCGCCACACGCAGGTCGTCAGCCGTGCAGTCGGCCGGGCCCTCGGCCCCAGGCTCCGGTTCCGTGGCCTCCGCGGCGGGCGGCGCGGGCTCCTCGTCGGAACCACCGACGGTCCTGAGGAGGGCGGCGACCCCGAGGACCACACCCGTGACGACGGCGGCGAGCAGCGCGAGGACCACCACCCACCGCACGACGAGGACCTTCGCCGGAGGTCGGCCCGTCGAGCGGTCCGCGCGCGGCCGAGGCGCGGGCCGCGACCGGTCGGTCCGGCCGGAGGGGCGCGTCGGGGCGGGTCGCCGACCCGCGGCTCCGGGACGGTCGTCGTCCATGGCACCAGTCCTTCCCTCGGGCGGCAGCGCCGCCCACGTCCGGGTGCTCCCAACCTACGGTGACGGGACGGTCCCCAGGGGCAGGGCGCGCCGGTTCGTGCGCAGGCACGCCCGTCGGGCCACGCACAATGGGTGGGTGCGAACCGCCCGCCCCGCTCCCTTCCGTCCCCGGCCCGACGAGCACGGCACCCCGCTCGACGTCGACGAGCTGCGCTCCGTGACGGGCGAGTGGTTCGCGCGGACCGCCCGCCCGCTGCCGTGGCGCGCCGCGGACCGCACACCGTGGGGGGTGCTGGTGAGCGAGGTCATGTCGCAGCAGACGCCCGTGGCGCGTGTCGCCCCCGTGTGGGTCGAGTGGATGGAGCGCTGGCCGGACGCCGCAGCCCTCGCGGCCGCGCCGACGGCCGACGTCCTCCGTGCTTGGGGCTCGCTCGGGTACCCGAGGCGTGCGCTGCGCCTCCAGGAGTGCGCTCGTGTGGTCGCGGAGCAGCACGGCGGCGTGGTGCCCGAGGACGAGGCGGACCTGCTCGCCCTTCCGGGGGTGGGGACCTACACGGCGGCGGCGGTGGTCGCGTTCGCCTTCGGTCGCCGGTCCGTGGTGCTCGACACCAACGTCCGTCGGGTGCTCGCCCGGACCGTGTCCGGGGTCGCGCTGCCCGCTCCGTCGCCGACCGCCGCGGAGGCGGCCCTCGCGGCGGCCGCCGCCCCCGAGGACGACGACGCCGCGGCGCTGTGGGCGGCGTCCTCGATGGAGCTCGGTGCCGTGGTGTGCACGGCCCGTGCTCCGCGCTGCGACGCGTGCCCGGTCGCCGGGCTGTGCGCCTGGCGCCTGGCGGGGTACCCGGACGACGAGCACGCGTCGCGACGGCGCAGCCAGGGCTGGGCGGGGACCGACCGGCAGGTTCGCGGTCGTGTGATGGGTGCGCTCCGCGCGGCGGACGGGCACGTACCCAGGGCTCGGGTGCTCGACCTCTGGCCGGACCGGGCACAGCTGGACCGCTGCGTCGCGAGCCTGGTGGAGGACGGGCTCGTGGAGCAGACCGACGACGCGTACCACCTGCCTGCCTAGGGTCAGAGCTCGACGAGCATCCGCGTGTTGCCCAGGGTGTTCGGTTTGACCCGCGCGAGGTCGAGGAACTCGGCGACGCCGTCGTCGTGGGAGCGCAACAGCTCGACGTACACGTCCGGTTCCACGGGCGTGCCCTCGATGACCTCGAACCCGTGCCGCGAGAAGAAGTCGACCTCGAAGGTGAGGCAGAAGACCCTGGCCAGACCGAGGTCCCGGGCGCGGGAGAGGAGCGCGTCGACGATGCCGTGCCCCACCCCTGTGCCGACGAGGCCGGGGGCGACGGCGAGGGTGCGGATCTCCGCGAGGTCCTCCCACATGACGTGGAGCGCCCCGCAGCCGACGACGTCGGGCGCCACGGGCGTCCCCGCGTCGGCGACGACGAACTCCTGGACGGTCTCGTAGTACGCGACGGCTTCCTTGGCGACGAGGATCCGGCGCTCCGCGTAGGGCTCGACGAGCGCCCGGATCCCGCGCACGTCCCGCGGGAGCGCGGTGCGGAGGGTCACGGGGGCGCGCGACGGGCGCTGTGTGGTCGTCATCGTCGGACCATACTCCTTATGCACTCGGGTGCATATGTTCCCATCGCGTGGTGCGCGCGCCCCGACCCCAGGTCTCCGGCCGGGGCCGTTCCTCACATCACCGCGAGGAGCTCCTCGCACGCCGCCCGGCACGCCCGGCACACCTCGGCGCACACACGACAGTGCGCGTGCATCTCGGCGTGCGACCCGCACTCGTCGCCGCACGTCCGGCACGCGACGACGCACGCCTCGAGCAGGGCGCGGACGACGTTCCCGTCGTACGCCGTGTGCCGACCGAGGACCCTGGCGGTGGCACCGCAGACGTCCGCGCAGTCGAGGTTGGTCCGGATGCAGTCGCGCAGGTCGGCGACCATGTCCTCCGACAGGCAGGCGTCCGCGCAGGCCGTGCAGGTCTGCGCGCACTCGACCAACGAGTCGATGACGCGCGACAGCAGGGCCGTGTCGACCGTGATCCGGGCGGGGTGGGTCTCCATCATCTCGAGGGTGCGCATGGTTCCTCCTGAGCCGGGGTCGTGGACCCTCCCACCGTAGGCAGGGAGCGGAGCCCCCACATCTGGAGACGTCTCCGGCGCGGCGGACGGCTCGGCTGGTCCGTCAGTCGTCGACGAGCAGGTGCGCCGTGCGCTCGTCGACCACGAGGTCCGTGACGACCCCGGCCCGCAGCGCCGCCCGCAGCGGCACCACCTTGTTGTCCCCGGCGACGGCGCACACCCGCCGCGGGATGCGCGCGAGCTCCCGGGGCGAGGGGCCGGTGGCCCGCGCGTTGAGCTCGATATCGCTGTACGTGCCGTCCGCGCGGAGGAACACCGTGCAGACGTCGCCGACGACGCCCTCGACGTCGAGGGTCGCCACGTCGTCGGGCTCGAGGTACCCGGCCGAGTACACGTGGCTGGGCAGGCCGCCCGAGAGGGCGCCCACGGAGAACAGGGCGACGTCCGCCCTGCGCTGGACCTCGAGGACCCGGCGGACCGAGCGCTCGCGCCACATCGCCTCCTTGGTGTGGGCGTAGTCGAAGAACGCCGGCACTGGGAAATAGTGCACGTGAGCCCCGAACGCCCTCCCGAACCCGGCGATGAGGTCGCCGGCGTACTCCACCCCGCTGGTGCGCATGTTGGCCGCCCCGTTGAGCTGGACGACGGCGCTGCCGCGGGTCGGCTTCCTCGGCAGGTGCCGGCTGATCGCCCCCAGCGTGGTGCCCCATGCGAGGGCGAGCACCATGTCCGACTCGAACCAGTTCCCCATGAGCCGAGCCGTGGTGAGAGCCACCTGGTCGAGACGTTCCTCGTGGGTCGCCTCGTCGGGCACGGGCACCACGAACGCCTCGATCCCGTAGGTCGCGCGGATGACGTGCCCCAGCCCGGGCGCCCGCGACCGGGTGGGACGCAGGGTGATCTCGACGAGGCCGGTCTCCCGGGCCTCCTTGACGAGGCGCGAGACCGTCGAGCGCGAGGTCCCCAGGTGCTTGGCGATGGTCTCCATCTTGAGGTCCTGCAGGTAGTACATGGAGGCTGCCTTGAGGACGTCCTGCTCGCGTGGGCTCATCGCGCCATTGTGCACATACGTGCAGCCCGGTTGCGAGAACGTTCTGACAGTGTGACGTTAGGACGACGCACCGCGTCGAAAGGTTCACCCATGTCCACATCAGGCACGTCGTCCAGGCTCACCCCCACCACCCGGCAGGAGTCGCTCGACGCCCTCCGCGCCAGCACCGACGAACCGGTCGACGTCCTCGTCGTCGGCGGCGGCGTCACCGGTGCCGGGATCGCCCTCGACGCCGTGACCCGTGGCCTGACGACCGCGATCGTCGAGGCCCAGGACTGGTCCTCCGGCACGTCGAGCCGGTCCAGCAAGCTCGTCCACGGTGGCCTCCGGTACCTCCAGATGCTCGACTTCAGCCTCGTCCACGAGGCCCTCACCGAGCGCGACCTCCTCATCACCAAGCTCGCCCCCCACCTCGTCCGCCCCGTGTCGTTCCTCTACCCCCTCGAGCACCGGGTGTGGGAGCGCGGGTACGTCGGTGCCGGCGTCGCGCTCTACGACACCCTCGCGAGCATCGCCCCCGGCAAGCGCGCCCTGCCCCTCCACAAGCACGTGACCCGCAAGGGCATGGCGCGGCTCTTCCCCGACCTCCGCCACGACGCCGCCATCGGGGCGGTGCGCTACTGGGACGGGTCCGTCGACGATGCCCGCCTCGTCACCACGCTCATCCGCACCGCCGCCTCCTACGGCGCCCACGCGGCGAGCCGCACCCAGCTCGTCGAGCTCACCAAGGACGCGTCCGGACGCGTCGACGGAGCCGTCCTCGCGGACCTCGAGACCGGTGACCGGTTCCCCGTCAAGGCACGCAACGTCATCAACGCGACGGGCGTGTGGACCGAGGAGACCGAGAGCCTCGCCGGCACCGAGGGCGGGCTGCGCGTCCTCGCCTCCAAGGGCGTCCACATCGTCGTCCCCCGCGAACGCATCAAGGGCAAGGTCGGCCTGATCCTCCAGACCGAGAAGAGCGTCCTCTTCGTCATCCCCTGGTCGCGGTACTGGGTCATCGGCACCACCGACACCCCGTGGGAGCAGGAGCTCCAGCACCCCGTCGCCACCTCCGCGGACATCGAGTACGTCCTCGAGCGCGCCAACTCCGTGCTCGCCGACCCCATCACCCGTGACGACATCATCGGTACCTGGGCCGGGCTGCGCCCCCTCCTCCAGCCGGGCACCAAGGAGGGCACGTCCTCCGCGAAGGTGTCCCGCGAGCACACGGTCGCCTCCCCCACCCCGGGCCTCACCGTCATCGCCGGCGGGAAGCTCACCACCTACCGCGTCATGGCGCAGGACGCCGTCGACTTCGCCCTCGGCAAGGGCGCCAAGGCCCGGCCGTCCATCACCACCAACGTGCCGCTGCTCGGCGCGACCGGGCTCGAGGTCCAGCAGAACTGGGGCCGTCGCCACGCCGCCACCTACGGGTGGACCCCGGCCCTCGTCGACCACCTGCTCCACCGGTACGGAGCGCTCCTGTCGGACATCGTCGAGATGTGCGAGGCCGACCCCGGGATGGCCGCACCCCTCGCCCACGCACCCGCGTACCTGCGCGCCGAGATCGCGTACGCCGTGTCCCACGAAGGGGTCCTCCACCTCGAGGACATCATGCTCCACCGCACCCGCCTCAACTACGAGGTCGCCGACCGCGGCATCGCCGCCCTCGACGAGATCTCCCGCATCGCGGCCGACGGGCTCGGCTGGGACGAGGACACCCGCCTCGCGGAGGTCGCCGCATACACGGCGCGCGCCGAGGCCGAGGCCGCGGCCGAGCAGGACCCCGACGACGCGACGGCCGAGCGCACCCGCCTCGCCGCCGACGACGTCGCGCCGCTCGCGGAGCTCACCGCCGGTGGTACCGGCGGTGGTCACAAGCCAGGGTCGCCGACGGACTCCCGGGCAGCAGCCGGGCCCGCCGGGACCTGATCACGACGGTGCGCGCAGGGGGGCGCGCGCACCGCACACACGTCCCGGCCGCGCGATCGCGACCGGGAGGGAAAGACAACGAAGTCCACCCCCGAAAGAAGGAACATGATGGACATTTCCGCAGGCGAGGTCTTCATCGCCGAGGTCGTCGGCACGGCCCTCCTCATCCTCCTCGGTGCAGGAGTCGTCGCCAACGTCATCCTGCCGAGGACGAAGGGCTCCGGGGGTGGGACCCTGATGATCAACTTCGGCTGGGGGCTCGCCGTCTTCGCCGGTGTCTTCGCCTCCTGGAAGTCGGGCGCCCACATCAACCCCGCCGTGACCATCGGCATCATCACCAGCGGCGCCGAGGACTTCGGGGGCGCCGCCGCCCTCCCCGTCACCGTCGGGAACACCCTCCTCTACCTCGCGGCGAGCCTGCTCGGGGCGTTCATCGGCGCCGTCCTGGCGTTCGTCGCCTACAAGCCCCACTTCGACCTCGAGGCACCCGCCGCCATCAAGCTCGGCGTGTTCTCGACCGGTCCCGAGATCCGCTCCTACGGCTGGAACCTCGTCACCGAGGTCATCGCGACGTTCGTCCTCGTCTACGTCATCCTCGAGTTCGCGAACACCCCCTCCGACCTGGGCCCGCTGGCCGTCGCCCTCCTCGTGGTCGGTATCGGTGCGAGCCTCGGAGGCCCCACCGGATACGCCATCAACCCCGCGCGTGACCTCGGCCCGCGAATCGCCCACGCCCTCCTGCCCATCAAGGGCAAGGGCTCCAGCGACTGGTCGTACGCGTGGGTGCCGGTCGTCGGCCCCCTCGTCGGTGGAGCCATCGCAGGTCTCACCGCCGGAGCCCTCGCCTGACCAAGCCCTCGAGGGGCACCGGACGCCTCTCACCCACAACGACGTGAAGGAACCTCCTCATGACCACCAAGTACGTCCTCGCCATCGACCAGGGCACCACGAGCTCGCGCGCCATCGTGTTCACGCACGCCGGCACGATCCACTCCGTGGGCCAGCTCGAGCACGACCAGATCTTCCCGCGCGCCGGGTGGGTGGAGCACAACCCCGAGCAGATCTGGAACAACGTCCGTGAGGCCGTCGGCCTGGCCCTGACCCGCGGGAACCTCACGCACGAGGACCTCGCCGCAGTCGGCATCACCAACCAGCGCGAGACCGCCGTGGTGTGGGACAGGACCACCGGCAAGCCCGTGTACAACGCCATCGTGTGGCAGGACACCCGCACGCAGAAGATCGTCGACGAGCTCGGCGGGTCCGAGGGACCGGACAAGTACAAGGCCACCGTCGGCCTCCCCCTCGCCACCTACTTCTCCGGCCCCAAGGTCAAGTGGATCCTCGACAACGTCGACGGCGCCCGCGAGGCCGCCGAGCGCGGCGACCTCCTCTTCGGGAACACCGACACCTGGGTCCTGTGGAACATGACCGGCGGCACCGAGGGCGGTGTGCACATCACGGACGTGACGAACGCGTCGCGCACCATGCTCATGAACATCGACTCCCTCACGTGGAACGAGGACATCGCCAAGGACATGGGCATCCCCATGTCGATGCTCCCCGAGATCCGCTCCTCCTCCGAGGTGTACGGCCACGGGCGCAAGCGCGGCATGCTTCCCGACGTCCCGATCGCCGGGATCCTCGGTGACCAGCAGGCAGCGACGTTCGGGCAGGCGTGCTTCGAGGTCGGCACCGCGAAGAACACCTACGGCACCGGCAACTTCATGCTCCTCAACACCGGGACGGAGCCCATCGCCTCGAAGAACGGGCTCCTCACCACCGTCTGCTACAAGATCGGTGACGCCCCCCAGGTGTACGCGCTCGAGGGCTCGATCGCCGTGACGGGCTCGCTCATCCAGTGGCTCCGGGACAACCTCGGCCTCTTCGAGGAGTCCCCGGACGTCGAGTACTACGCCAACAAGGTGGAGGACAACGGCGGCGCGTACTTCGTGCCTGCGTTCTCCGGGCTCTTCGCCCCGCACTGGCGTCCCGACGCCCGCGGCGCGCTCGTCGGCCTCACGCGCTACGTCAACAAGAACCACATCGCGCGTGCCGCCCTCGAGTCCACGGCGTTCCAGACCCGCGAGGTCCTCGACGCCATGAACGCCGACTCCGGCGTGGACCTCACCGAGCTCAAGGTCGACGGCGGCATGGTCGCCAACGAGCTGCTCATGCAGTTCCAGGCCGACCAGCTGGGCGTCCCCGTGATCCGCCCCGAGGTCGCCGAGACCACGGCCCTGGGTGCGGCATACGCGGCCGGCATCGCCGTCGGGTTCTGGAACGGCGAGCAGGACGTGCGCGACAACTGGGCCGAGGGCAAGCGGTGGACCCCGCAGGCCGACTCCGACGAGCGCGACCGCCAGTACCGCCTGTGGAAGAAGGCCGTGACCAAGACGTTCGACTGGGTCGACGACGACGTGAGCTGACACCACGCCACAGGGACCCGGCAGCGCTCCTCCTCCAGGAGCGCTGCCGGGTCCTTGCCGTTTCCGGTCGAGGCGCCTGACGTCGCCGAGTTCGGCACTTTCAGTCGAGACCGGTATCTCGTGCCGCCGAAGTCGACTTGAAGTACCGAACTCGGCGTGACGCGAAGGTCGGAGCGGTGGTCGGGACCGAGGGCTCGGTCCGGGTAGGGCGGCTGGGAGGATGGGGCATGCGCTCCGACCACCCAGCACCCAGCTCCGCGTCCCCCGCCTCGGGCGGCTCCGGCCACGTCCCCTCCCGCTCGACCACGACGTCCACCGTGAGCTACACCGTCCCCGGGATGCACGTCACCGACCGTGAGGTCACCGTCCCCCTCGTCTGGTCCGACGAGTCCGACACCCGCACGCTCACCCTCTTCGTCCGTGAGCTCGTCGCCCCGGCCCGCCGCCACGAGGACCTCCCCCTGCTCGTCTTCCTCCAGGGCGGCCCCGGCGGCAAGGGCCCGCGCCCCACCGGGCCCGACGGCTGGGTCGGTCACATGCTCGCCACCCACCGCGTCGTGCTGCTCGACCAGCGCGGCACCGGACGGTCGTCCGCCGTCCGGGGCGACTCGCTCACGGCGCTGGGCACGCCCGCCGAGCAGGCGGAGCACCTCACCCACTTCCGGGCGGACTCGATCGTCGCCGACGCCGAGCACGTCCGCACCACCGTGTACGGCGGCCGCCGCTGGGAGTCCCTCGGCCAGTCCTACGGCGGGTTCATCACCCTCACCTACCTGTCGCAGGCACCGCAGGGCCTCTCGGCCTGCTACGTCACGGGCGGCCTCCCGGGCGTGATCCGTCCCGACGCCCACGAGGTGTACCGGCGGACCTACCCGCGCACGGCCGTGAAGAACGCCCTCTTCCGGGACCGGTTCCCCCAGGACGCGGACCGCCTGGCCGCGGTCGCGGACCGGATCTCGGCGGGCGACGTGCGCCTGCCCGACGGTGACCTCCTCACCGTCCGCCGCCTCCAGACCCTCGGGTCGGACTTCGGGATGAAGCACGGCTTCGAGCGCGTGCACTGGGCGCTCGACGAGGCCCTCGACCCCGGCTCCGAGGACCTCTCGGACACGTTCCTCGCGCACGTGGCCGCCGAGACGTCCTACCGGGCGAACCCGCTCTACGCGGTGCTCCAGGAGGCCATCTACGCGTCGGGCACGGCACGCCCCGGATGGGCGTGCGAGGAGGTCCGCGCCGAGCACCCCGGTTTCGCGCCCGACGCGCGGCCGCTGCTGCTCACCGGCGAGATGATCTACCCGTGGATGTTCGAGGAGATCGCGGCGCTGCGGCCGTTCCGTGCCGCGACGGAGGAGCTGCACCGCCGCACGGAGTGGTCCCCGCTGTACGACCTCGACGTGCTGGCCGCGAACGAGGTCCCGGTCGTGGCGGCCGTGTACCACGACGACATGTTCGTCCCCGCCGACCTCTCCCTGGAGACGGCCGAGCACGTGGGGAACACGTACGCGTGGGTGACGAACGAGCACGAGCACGACGGCCTGCGCGTCGGCGGCGCCCTGCGGCACCTCACCGAGCACCTCGCGGCGACGGGCGGTCCGCTCAGGGACGCCTGAGACACCTGAGGCGCACCGTCCACGGATGGTCGGTGCGCCTCAGGGCGGTTCTCGCCGGGCGGTGCGGGCTCAGCCCGCGGCGGGCCGCCCCTCCGCCTCGACGGCCGGCACGTCGGCCGAGCGCTCGAGCGACGTGCCCTCGATGTCGACCCGCGGCAGGGCCTTGTCCAACCAGCGTGGGAGCCACCAGGCGCTCCCGCCGAGCAGCGCCATCACGGCCGGGATCATGGTCATGCGGACGATCAGCGCGTCGAACGCGATGCCCACGCCCATGGCGAAGGCGATGGGGGCGATCGTCGTGTTGCCGGAGAACACGAAGCTGGCGAACACGGCGATCATGATGAGCGCGGCGGCGAGCACCACGCGAGCGCCGTGCGCGTACCCGGACCGGACCGCGGCGAGCGGCTCGGCGCCGTGGACGAAGTCCTCACGCATGCGCGACACGAGGAACACCTGGTAGTCCATGGCCAGACCGAAGAGGATCCCGACGAGCAGCACCGGCATGAAGCTCAGGAGCGGTGCGGGGCTCGACACGGAGAACACGTCGGCGAGCCAGCCCCACTGGTACACGGCGGTCGTGGCACCGAAGGCCGCCGCGACGGTGAGAAGGAAGCCGAGCACCGCGGTGACGGGGACGAGGATCGACCGGAACGCCACGAGGAGCAGCACGAGCGCGAGCCCCACGACGACCGCGAGGAACAGCGGGAGGGCTCCCGCGAGCTTCTCGGTGACGTCGATGTTGGCCGCTGCGGCCCCGGTCACGGCGTACTGCACGCCGGTGCTGGCCTCGAGGTCGGGGCGCAGGTCCCGGATGTCGTGGACGACGTCCGCGGTCTCCTCGGAGTTGGGCCCGGTCTCGGGGACGACGAGCACGAGCGCGGCGTCGGCGCCCTCGGCACCGTTGGGCATGGGTGGGGCGACGTACGCGACGTGGTCGACGGCGGCGACGGCCTCGGAGATCTCCGTGGCGGCCTCCATGAGCGCCGCGGGGTCGTCGGCTGCATCCACGAGGACGACGAGCGGGCCGTTGATGCCCGCACCGAAGCCGTCGGCGAGGAGGTCGTAGGCCTCGCGGCTGCTCGACTCGAGGGGCTCCTGCCCGGCGTCGGGCAGGCCGAGGCGCATGGACAGGGCGGGGATGGCGACGAGGCCGAGGAGCACCGTGCCGACGACGAGCGTGATCACGGGGTGCTTGGTGACGGTGGTGCCCCACCGGTTCTCGGCGTTCTGCGAGCGCTCCGCGCGGGCCTTGGCGCGGCCGCGCGGGACGAGGCGCGTGCCGGCGAAGCCCATGAGGGCGGGCAGGAGGGTGACGGCGATGAGGACGGCGACGGCGACGGTCGCGGCGGCGGCGTACCCCATGACGGAGAGGAACGGGATGCCGGTGACGGCGAGGCCGGAGAGGGCGATGACGACGGTGAGCCCGGCGAAGACGACGGCGCTGCCGGCGGTGCCGACGGCACGCCCGGCGGACTCGGCGGGGTCGAGGCCCTCGGCGAGCTGCTGGCGGTGCCGGGAGAGGAGGAAGAGCGCGTAGTCGATGCCGACGGCGAGGCCGAGCATGAGCGCGAGGGTGAGGGTCGCGGAGGAGATGTCGACGACGGCGGAGAGCGCGAGGACGCCGCCGACGCCGGTGGCGACGCCGAGGATGGCGGTGAGGATGGGCATCCCCGCGGCGAGGAGGGACCCGAAGGTGACGAGGAGGACGACGAGGGCGACGACGACGCCGACGAGCTCGGTGGCGGAGAGCAGCTCGAGGGGTTCGGTGAAGGGGCCGCCGGTGAGGGCGACGGTGTAGCCCTGGTCCTCGAGGGTGTCCTCGACGGCGACGATGGCGTCGTGGGTGGCGTCGGGGACGTCGTCGGTGGGGACGTCGTACTGGACGTCGACGTAGAGGACGGAGCCGTCGGGGGCGACGGTGCCGGTCTGGGTGGGGTCGGAGACGGAGACGACGCCGTCGGCCTCGGCGACGGGGGCGAGCGCTCCGAGCGCGACCTGGATGCCGCCGTCGTCGATGAGGCTCTCGCCCTCGGGGGCGGCGATGACGACGCGGGTGGACGCGGGGGCTTCCTCGTCGGCCTCGGCTGCGGCGCCGGTGCCTGCGCCGACGCCGGTGGCGGCCTCGCCGAAGCGTTCGACGAGGAGGTCCTGGGCGGTGGCGGACTCGGTGCCGGGGATGGTGAAGGTGTCCGACATGCGCAGGCCGGAGGTCACGGCGCCGATGCCGATGGCGGCGATGGCGAGGAGCCAGATGCCGAGGACGATCCACCGGTGGGTGAAGGAACCGCGTCCGACGCGGTAGAGGAACGAGGCCATGAGTGTCCTTGTGGTCGACCCGGGTGCCCGGGGATCTGTGGGGAGCCGAGGTGGTGATGGGGTGCAGGGCGGTCGCCGAGCCTCGTCGCACGACCTCCCCAGGCTAAGCAACGCCCGTCGGTTAGGCAACACGTGTCGGTTTGAGGGCGACGGCGCGCTCCGGCGCTGGCAGAATGACGGCCATGGACCCCCGGATCGCTCGGACGCGCGCGCTGCTGCAGGAGGCGCTGCTGTCCCTCGCCCGGGAGCGCGACCTCGACGCCATCAGCGTCGCCGACATCGCGGACCGGGCGACGGTGAACCGCTCGACGTTCTACCAGCACTACTCCGACAAGGAGACCCTCCTCGCCGACGCCCTGGACGCCCAGGTGGAGCGCGCGGGCGCGAACCTCTCGGAGATCGTGCCGATCACGTCCGCGGAGGACCCGCCGGACATCCTCGTGCGCTACATCGAGCACCTCGCGGAGAACGCCGCCCTCTACCGCAAGGCCCTCGGCGAGCACGGCTCCCCCATCACGATGACCCGGCTGCGCCGCCGGTTCACGGCCATCGTCACCGAGGGGATCGAGGCGCACGGATTCGACCACGACGCGAGCGACCTGCCGCTCGAGGTGGCGGCCGCGAGCATCACGGGCTCCCTCATGGGAGTGCTCACCACGTGGCTCGAGCTCGAGCCCATGCCTGACCCGGCACGGGCCGCGGACTGGGCGTGGCGGATGCTCGTGCCCGCCCAGAGCCACCTCGAGGGTAGCGACGGGCCCCACGACGCGTCGTGCACGGTGGGCCGCTAGCGCGGGACGCGGTCACCCGCGCGGGGCGTGCTTCTCGAGGAAGTCGAACACCTCCGTGGACTCCACCCCGGGGAACGGGCCTGCGGGCAGGGCCGACAGCACGTGCTGGTGCATGCGGGCGCTCGGCCACGACGCGTCCTCCCAGCGCGTGGAGAGCTCGGACGGCGGGCGGTGGCAGCACACCTCGTCGGGGCACGTGGACGTCTGCCGCAGCGTGGTCTCCCGGCCGCGGAACCACCGTGCGTCCCCGAAGGGCACGCCGACGGTGATGGAGAACTCGCCGGCCGTCGTCGTGCCCGTCTGGGTGGAGCACCAGTAGGTGCCCGCCGGGGTGTCGGTGTACTGGTAGAACTCCGTGGCGCGGTCGCGTCGGGCGAAGGCGCTGCGTGCCGCCCAGCGGCGGCACACGGGCTGGCCCTCGATCGCGCCGGTGACGTCGGCGGGCAGCGGCACCCCGTCGTTCTCGTAGCCGCGGTAGAGGGCGCCGTCGTCGCCGACGCGCAGGAAGTGCAGCCGGATGCCGAGGTGCGCGGTGGCCAGGTTGGTGAACCGCTGGGACGCGGCCTCGTGCGTCACCCCGAAGGCGTCCCGGAAGTCCTCGACGGCGAGGTCCCGGGCCTGCTTGCGGTCCTCGAGCCAGGCGACGGCGGTGCTGCGCGGGATGAGGCACGACGCGGCGAAGTAGCTGATCTCGAGGCGTTGGCGCAGGAAGTCCGCGTACGACGCGGGGCGCTCGTGCCCGAGGACGCGATGGGCGATGGCCTGCAGGGCCAGGGAGCGCAGTCCGTGACCGCCGGGGATGGACGCCGGCGGCAGGTAGATGCGCCCGTTCTCGAGGTCGGTGACGGTGCGCGTGGAGCGCGGGAGGTCGTCGACGTGGAGCAGCTGGAACCCGAGGAGCTCGGCCATGCGCGCGACGGTGCGGTGCGTCAGGGCTCCCACGGTGTACCCGGCGCGGCGCGCCAACTCCTCGCCGACCTCCTCGATGTGCGGCATCGCGTTGTCGCGCGCCTGCATCTCGAGGCGCAGCTGCGTGTTGGCCCGACGCGCCTCCTCCGGTGTGGCGATGGCCTCCGACGCGCGTCGGGCGAGCTCGCGGTGCAGGCCGACGAGGTTCTCGAGGACGGGGACGGGGAGCTTCTGGCTGGGCTTCACGGTGGGCAGGCCCAGGCGGGAGAACAGCGGGCCGCGCTGCGCCCGGTCGAGCTCGATCTCGAGGGCCGCCCGCCGCGACGGGGGCGCGTCGCTCAGGAGGTCGGGCACCGTGACGTCGAGCGCGGTGGCGATCTCCCCGAGGAGACTGACGCGGGGTTCGCGACGCCCGTTCTCCACGAGGGAGAGCTGGCTGGGCGCGGCGTTGGTGGCGGCGGAGAGCGCCTCCAGCGTCATCCCCCGCTCGGTGCGGAAGTGGCGGATGCGCCGCCCGAGGGTGATGAGGTCGAGGCTCATCTCTTGACGATAGGTGAAGATCTGCGATTCTTCACGGCTCCGGCGCCTGGAAGGTTCCCCGCTGGGGCGCAGGGTGGAATCACGGACGACGTTCCACCGCCCGCCGCAACCCACCCCGACCTGGAGGCCGCAATGACCGCACCGACCACCCACCCGTCGACCACCCTGCCTCCGGCCACGCTCCCCGCCCAGGAGTGGGTCGACGCCGTCGCGGCCCTCACCCGGCCCGACGAGGTCGTGTGGTGCGACGGGTCCGCTGAGGAGCGCGAGCGCCTCACGCGCCTCATGGTCGACGCGGGGACCCTCGTCCCCCTCGACCCGGCGCTGCGCCCGGGCAGCTACCTGGCACGCTCGGACCCGGACGACGTGGCTCGCGTCGAGTCGCGCACGTTCATCTGCTCCGAGGACCGGGCCGACGCGGGACCCACGAACAACTGGCAGGACCCCACGACCATGCGCGAGGAGCTGGGCGCCGTGTTCGCCGGGTGCATGCGCGGCCGCACCATGTACGTGGTGCCGTTCTCCATGGGTCCCGTCGGCGGCCCCCTGTCCCAGGTGGGCATCGAGGTCACCGACTCCCCCTACGTCGTGGTGAGCATGGGCGTCATGACGCGCACGGGGTCCGCGGTCCTCGACCTCGTCGACGCCGGTGCGCCGTTCGTCCCTGCCGTGCACTCGGTGGGCGCCCCGCTCGTCGCCCCCGAGGACGGGCCCGACGCCGGCCGCCTCCCCGCCGACGTCCCGTGGCCGTGCAACCCGACCAAGTACGTCGTGCACTTCCCGGAGACGCGGGAGATCTGGTCCTCCGGCTCGGGGTACGGGGGCAACGCGCTGCTCGGCAAGAAGTGCTTCGCGCTGCGCATCGCGTCCGTCATGGCGCGCGACGAGGGATGGTTGGCGGAGCACATGCTCGTGATCCGGGTGACGTCGCCCGAGGGGCGGGCGTACCACGTGGCGGCGGCGTTCCCGTCGGCGTGCGGCAAGACGAACCTCGCGATGCTGCGCCCCACCCTCCCGGGGTGGACGGTGGAGACCGTCGGGGACGACATCGCGTGGATGCGCCCCGGTCCCGACGGGCGGCTGCGGGCCATCAACCCCGAGGCCGGGTTCTTCGGGGTGGCGCCCGGCACGGGGCACCGCACCAACCCGACCGCCGTCGAGACGATCGCCCGCGACACGCTCTTCACGAACGTGGCCCTCACCGACGACGGCGACGTGTGGTGGGAGGGCCTCACCGACGAGGCGCCCGAGCACCTCGTCGACTGGCGCGGCGAGGACTGGACGCCGGCGACGGGCACCCCGGCGGCGCACCCCAACGCCCGGTTCACGGTCGCCGCCTCGCAGTGCCCGTCGATCGCGGACACCTGGGAGGACCCCGAGGGCGTGCCCATCGACGCGATCGTCTTCGGTGGGCGGCGCGCCACGAACGTGCCGCTCGTCGCGCAGGCGTACGGGTGGGAGCACGGGGTGCTCATGGGGGCGACCATCTCGTCGGAGCGGACCGCCGCCGCGGAGGGCACGGTCGGCGAGCTGCGTCGTGACCCCTTCGCGATGCTCCCCTTCTGCGGCTACACGATGGCCGACCACTGGACGCACTGGCTCGACGTCGGTGCGGGCATGGCCCCGGAGCACCGTCCGGCGGTGTTCCAGGTGAACTGGTTCCGCAAGGGGCCCGACGGGGAGCTCCTGTGGCCGGGCTTCGGGGAGAACTCCCGGGTGCTCGAGTGGGTGGTGCGCCGCGCCGCGGGCGAGCCGGCGGGCGCGGTGCCCACGCCCGTCGGGCTGGTCCCCGCGCCCGGCGCACTCGACCTCACCGGCCTGGACCTGCCCGACGGGACGATGGACGCCCTCCTCGACGTGGACCGGGCGTCGTGGCTCGCGGAGACCGACCTCACCGAGGACTTCTTCGCGACGTTCGGCGACCGCGTCCCCGACACGCTGCGCACCCAGCTCGACGACCTCCGGGCCCGCCTGCAGGGCTGAGGCCTACTCTGGGGAGGTGCCCTCGCACACCCCGCGAGGACCCGAAGACAACGACGTCGGAGGAGCAGCATGACCATCTACGCAGCACCAGGAGCACCTGACTCCCTGGTCACCTTCAAGTCCCGGTACGAGCACTGGATCGGGGGTGAATGGGTCGCCCCTGTGAAGGGCCAGTACTTCGAGGACGTGTCCCCCGTGAACGGCAAGCCGTTCGCCGAGGTGGGGCGCGGCACCGCCGAGGACATCGAGGCGGCGCTCGACGCCGCGCACCGGGCCGCGCCCGCCTGGGGCCGGACCACGGCGTCGGAGCGGGCCGCGGTCCTCAACGCCGTCGCCGACGTCATCACCGACAACCTCGAGATGCTCGCCGTCGCCGAGACGTGGGACAACGGCAAGCCCGTCCGGGAGACGCTCGGGGCCGACATCCCCCTGGCGGCCGACCACTTCCGGTACTTCGCGTCCCTCGTGCGCGCCCAGGAGGGTGAGTTCACCGAGGTGGACGGTGACACCATCGCCTACCACTACGCCGAGCCGTTGGGCGTCGTCGGGCAGATCATCCCCTGGAACTTCCCCATCCTCATGGCCACGTGGAAGCTCGCGCCCGCCCTCGCCGGCGGCAACACCGTCGTCCTCAAGCCCGCCGAGCAGACCCCTGTGTCCATCCTCGTGCTCATGGAGCTCCTCGCCGACGTCCTGCCGCCCGGGGTGGTGAACGTCGTCAACGGGTTCGGCCTCGAGGCCGGCAAGCCCCTCGCGTCCAGCTCCCGCATCCGGAAGATCGCGTTCACCGGGGAGACCACCACGGGGCGGCTCATCCTCCAGTACGCGTCCGCGAACATCATCCCGGCCACGGTGGAGCTGGGCGGCAAGAGCCCCAACCTGTTCTTCGAGGACGTGGCGTCCGCGCACGACGACTACTACGACAAGGCGCAGGAGGGATTCGTCCTCTTCGCGTTCAACCAGGGCGAGGTGTGCACCTGCCCCAGCCGGTCCCTCATCCAGGCCTCCATCTACGACTCGTTCCTCGGTGACGCCGTCGAGCGCACCCGCAAGGCCGTCCAGGGCAACCCCCTCGACACGGGCACACAGGTGGGGGCGCAGGCGTCGAACGACCAGCTGGAGAAGATCCTCAGCTACATCGACATCGGCAGGCAGGAGGGCGCGAACCTCCTCCTCGGCGGGGAGCGCGTGGACCTCGGCGGTGACCTCACCGACGGGTACTACGTGGCGCCCACGATCTTCGAGGGGAAGAACTCGATGCGGATCTTCCAGGAGGAGATCTTCGGTCCCGTGGTCGCGGTGACGAGCTTCGAGGACTACGACGACGCGATCTCCCTCGCCAACGACACCCTCTACGGGCTGGGCGCCGGGGTGTGGTCCCGCAACGGCACCCTCGCCTACCGGGCGGGGCGCGACATCAAGGCGGGGCGCGTGTGGGTGAACAACTACCACGCGTACCCGGCGGGGGCGGCGTTCGGCGGGTACAAGAGCTCCGGGATCGGGCGGGAGAACAGCAAGGCGGCGCTCGCCCACTACCAGCAGACCAAGAACCTGCTCGTGTCCTACTCGGAGAAGGCCCTCGGGTTCTTCTAGGCCGCGCCCGGGACGGGAGGAGCTCACCATGATCGAGGCCAGCGTCGTCCTCGACGACGAGACCACGTCACGCGTGGCGATGACGGACAGCGCCGTCACCCTGCTGCGCACCCTGTGGGAGCGGCACGGGCCGCTCATGTTCCACCAGTCGGGAGGGTGCTGCGACGGCAGCTCACCCATGTGCTACCCGGCAGGTGAGCTCCTCACGTCCGACGCCGACGTGCTGCTGGGCCGGTTCGACGTCGCCCCCGACGGCGGCCCGGCCCAGCCCGTCGACTTCTGGATGTCCCGCGAGCAGTTCGCCCTCTGGCGGCACACCCACCTCACCGTCGACGTGGTCCCCGGACGCGGGTCCGGGTTCTCCGTGGAGGCCCCGGAGGGCGTGCGGTTCCTCATCCGGTCGAGGCTCGTCGACGACGGGACTGACGCGGGCTGACAGAGGCGCTGACGACGCCCGCGGGCCGGCTCCCCTCTCCGGTCCGGGGCGCCCGGGGCTACGGCGGCCCAACCCGCTCCCCTCGGCACCGTCCTGGCCTCATGGGTCGACGAGTTCGTCACCTCCAGTCGAGTTCGTCACCTCCAACTGACGAACCCGACTGGAAGTGACGACCTCGAGCGGGCGACGGACCGGGTCGCGGCACGGGCTCCGGTACGGCACCGGCGGGGGCGTGTCTCCAGGACCGGGGCGGGCGACGGACCGGGCGGGAGGGAGAATGGGGGCGTGCAGGTCGTCGTGGTGCCATCGGGGGACGCGTCGGTGACTCTGCACGACGTCGAGGTGGCGTCGTCCACCGACGGGTCGCCCACCGACGGGTCGCCCGACGACGGCACGGTGCTGGTCCTCGACAGCACCCTGGTGCCGGAGGCCGACCTCCCTGACGTCGTCCGCGAGCGCGAGGCGGCGCACGACGCGCCCCGGTGGGTGTGGGCGGACACCGCGGCGGTGTACCCGTCGTTGCTCGCGGCCGGGGCACGGGTGGCGCGCTGCTGGGACCTGCGCCTGTGCCGGACGATCCTGCGGAACAGCGCCCTCACGGCCGGGACGTCGTACGCGTCGGCCCCGCGGGGGCCCTGGGACGAGGCCCGCGCGGTCGCCGTGCAGGACGGTCTCTTCGACCTCGCGCCGCGCGTCGCCCTCGACGCGGTGGCGGAGCTGCGTGCACAGCGCGCGGCCCTGGCGCAGGCAGTGGCCGACGACGGGAGTCCGGCGTCGGGTCGGCTCGGTCTGCTGCTGGCCGCGGAGTCCGCGGGTGCGTTGGTCGCGGCGGAGATGACATTCGCGGGCGTGCCGTGGGACGCGGCGGAGCACGACCGGATCCTCGCGGAGGTCCTGGGGCCTCGGCCGGTGGCCGGTTTCCGGCCCGCGCTGCTCGAGGCGAAGCTCGCGGAGGTCCGCGAGGCTCTCGGCGTGACGGACCTGAACCCGGACTCGCCGGCCGAGCTGTTGCGCCAGCTGCGCTCGGCGGGGCTGCCGGTGACGTCCACGCGGTCGTGGGAGCTGCGGGAGGTGGACCACCCGGCGGTCCGACCCCTGCTCGAGTACAAGAAGCTGTCGCGACTGCTCACCGCGAACGGGTGGCACTGGCTGGACACCTGGGTGAAGGACGGACGGTTCCGGCCCGTGTACGTCCCCGGCGGCGTGGTCACGGGCCGGTGGGCGTCCGACGGCGGTGGTGCCCTGCAGCTGCCGCACGCCGTCCGCGGTGCGGTGCGTGCCGACCCCGGGTGGTCGCTCGTCGTCGCGGACGCCGCCCAGCTGGAGCCGCGCGTCCTCGCGGCGATGTCCGGGGACGACGCCATGGCCCGGGCGGGGCAGGCGGCCGACATGTACGAGGGGATGGTGGCCGCAGGGGCGGTCGGGACCCGGGAGCAGGCGAAGTACGGGATGCTCGGCGCCATGTACGGGGGCACGAGCGGCGAGAGCGGGCGGATGCTCCCCCGGCTGACGCGCGCCTACCCGCGGGCCATCGGTCTCGTGGAGCACGCAGCGCGTGCGGGCGAGCACGGCGACGTGGTGAGCACGTGGCTGGGTCGCACGTCGCCCCGGCCCGCCACGATGGCGGAGCGGGCCGGGGAGGGTGGCGCGTCGGACGCCGACCAGGCCCGCGACGAGGACCGCGCCCGGGCGCACGCCCGCACCCAGGCGCGCACCTGGGGTCGTTTCACGAGGAACTTCGTGGTGCAGGGCTCGGCCGCCGAGTGGGCGCTGTGCTGGATGGCGACGCTCCGCGGGCGCCTCCACGCCCTCGGCGGCGACTCGGGGACCGTCACCGCCGGGCCGCACCTGGCGTTCTTCCTCCACGACGAGGTCATGGTCCACACCCCCACGCACCTGGCCACCGAGGTGACGCGAGCCGTCGAGGAGTCAGCCACCGAGGCCGGGCGCCTGCTCTTCGGGGACACGGCCGTCGAGTTCCGCGTGAGCGTCGCGACGGTCGACCGGTACTCCGACGCGAAGTGACGGCGCGGAGGTTCTCGCACTCCTCCACCTCACGCCGAGCGTCGCCCCCCTCTCCCGCCCGACCCAGACCCTAGGATCGACACATGCCATCCCGGGTGACCCTCAACGACGTCGCCCGCGAGGCCGGCGTGTCCCTCGCGACGGCGAGCCGGGCCATCAACGGCAACAAGAACCGCAAGGTGCGCGAGGACATCCGCGAGCGCGTCCTCGCCGCCGCGACGCGCCTGCACTACACGCCGGACGCCACGGCACAGGCCATGGCACGGGGCGCGACGACGACGCTGGGCCTGGTGGTGCACTCGATCACCGACCCGTACTTCTCGGCGATCGCGTCGGGCGTCATGGTCGCGGCCGAGCGCCGCGGCCTCGTGGTGACGCTGGCGAGCACGCAGTCGAACGCGAACCGTGAGGTGGAGCTCGTCGAGCTGCTCCACTCGCAGCGAGCGCGATCCGTCATCGTGGTGGGCGGGCGGCGCGACGACGACGTCGCGCTCGCCGCCATGACGGACGTGCTGGGGCGGTTCCGTCGCGCGGGGAACTCGACGGTGCTCGTCGGGCAGCCGCTCCTCGGCACCGACACCGTGACCATCGACAACACCGGTCCCGCGACGCAGCTCGCCCGCGACCTCCACGGGCGCGGGTACCAGGACGTCGTCGTCCTCGCCGGGCCGGCCGACCACCTCACGGCCCGCGAGCGTGCCGGCGCCTTCGCCGACGCGTTCCGGGAGCTGGGCGGCACCGTCGACGTGGCGCACTCGCGGTTCACGCGCGACGGGGGCCACCACGCGGTGCGCACGGTGCTGCGGCGGTACCGGCCGGAGCTCGTGTTCGCCGTGAACGACGTCATGGCCCTCGGTGCGCTGGCGGGCCTCACGGAGGCCGGGCTGTCCGTGCCGCACGACGTGGGTCTGGCGGGCTTCGACGACATCGACGGCCTGCAGGACGTCACGCCGCACCTGACGACCGTGCACCTGCCGTTGCACGACATCGGCATCGCGGCCACGGACCTGGCGTTCGCGGCCCCCGCCCCGGACCCCCGCGTGGTGCGTGTCAGCGGGACGGTGGCGCTGCGGGCGTCGACCCCGGGACCGCGTCGCGCGGTGTGATCCGCGTTACCAGCAGGGGCCCACGAGTCGTCGGACTCCGGGTGTTTTCGGGCCGGATGACCGCCATGCCCGGCCCTTCCTCCCTGAATCGCCACAACCTCTCCCCGCAGTGCTGTGCGACTCCCCAGGGCGTCCGCGGGGCGCGGGTGGCAGAATCGAGGTCGCTGTCGAGTGCCCTGGCGGCGCACGGGGGCGTTTCGGGATAACGGTGAAGAAGGACGTGAAGTGAACGGGAACGCAACATCGGTGCACCGCAACGTGGCGCTCTTGTCGCTCGCGACGACGCTCGCCGAGCGGGTGACCACCTCCGCACAGCTCGACGAGCGGCTCCGGCCGGTCCTCAAGCGGCTGCGCATGCCCACGGGTCTCCTGCAGCGCGTGGCCGGCGTGCACGAGCGCCGCAACTGGTCCGAGGGTCAGACCTTCGAGACCGCGGCCATCGCAGCCGGGGAGAAGGCCCTCGCCGAGGCCGGCATCGAGCCGGGCCAGGTGGGTCTGCTCATCAACACGTCGGTGACGCGCAAGCACCTCGAGCCGTCCGTGGCCGTGCGCATGCACCACGGGCTCGGTCTGCCGTCGTCGGCCATCAACTTCGACATCGCCAACGCGTGCCTGGGCTTCGTCAACGGCATGAGCCTCGCCGCGAACCTCATCGACTCCGGCCAGATCGAGTACGCCGTGATCATCAACGGCGAGGACGCCGACGAGATCCAGGACAACACGATCGAACGCCTGGGCCGTGAGGGCATCGACCGCAAGGCGTTCATGAGCGAGTTCGCGAGCCTCACCCTCGGGTCCGGTGCCGCGGCCGCGGTCCTCGGCCCGGCCGACCGCCACCCCGGCGGCCACCGCATCCTCGGGGGCGTCACCCGGGCGGCCACGCAGTTCAACGACCTGTGCGTGGGCAGCGTCGAGGGCATGTTCACCGACGCGAAGGCCCTCCTCAAGGGCGGCATGGAGCTCGTGGTCGCCGCCTGGCACGAGGCGAAGAAGGACTGGTCCTGGTCCGGCATGGACCGGTACATCCTCCACCAGGTGTCCGACGTGCACACCGACGCCATCGTCAAGGCCGCCGGTCTCGACCGCTCCAAGGTGCCCGTGACGTACTCGAAGTACGGCAACGTGGGCCCCGCGTCCATCCCCATCACCCTCTCCGAGGAGGCGTCGACCCTCTCCCCCGGTGACCGGGTGCTCCTCATGGGCGTCGGCTCGGGCCTCAACACGGCCATGATGGAGATCGCCTGGTGATGGACCGACTCCCCGCCGCCGCACGCGCGACGGCGCCCGCCAGCCTGCCCCCCGCCCACCTCGTCGGGCTCACGCCGGCGGACTCGCGGCTCGTCACCGCCACCGAGACGGGCGCACCCGACGGGTCGACGCACCCCGACGAGCGCACCGGCGGGACCGAGCGCACCTGGCACGTCCTGGACAACGGTGCGCGCCTGGACGCCCTGGGCGTCGCACCGGTCGGCACCATCCTCTGCGTCCACGGCAACCCCACGTGGTCCTACCTGTGGCGCGGCCTCGTCCAGGCAGCCACCGACGCGGCCGCCGCGGGCCACGACGCGTGGCGCGTGATCGCCGTCGACCAGCTCGACATGGGCTTCTCCGAACGCACCGGCGTGCCCCGGCCCCTCGCGCGCCGCGTCCGTGATCTCGCGGACCTCACCGAGGCCCTCGACCTCACCGGCCCGGTCGTCACCTACGGTCACGACTGGGGTGGCGTCGTCTCCCTCGGGTGGGCCGTGGACCACCCCGAGCTGCTCTCCGGCGTCATGCTCCTCAACACCGCCGTCCACCAGCCCGAGGACCAGCCCATCCCCGCGCCGCTGCGGCTCGCGCTCGGCCGCGGCGTCCTGGGCCGGGCGACGGTCACCACCCCCGCGTTCCTCGAGACGACGCTCGCGATCGCCCACCCGCCCCTGGCCCCCGCGGTGAAGGCCGGGTACCGGGCCCCGTACCTGGACGCCGCCCGACGCGGGGGCATCGGCGGGTTCGTCGCCGACATCCCCGTCGACGCCCAGCACCCCAGCACCCCCGAGCTCGACCGCATCGCCGAGGGCGTGCGCGCCCTCACCGTGCCCGCGCTCATGCTCTGGGGACCGCGCGACCCCATCTTCTCGGACCGCTACCTCGACGACCTCGTCGACCGGATGCCGCACGCCGACGTCCACCGCTTCGAGGGCGCCGGGCACCTCGTCGCCGAGGACGTCGACCACGCGTCCGCGGCCCTCACGTGGCTCGGCGACCAGCGCGCCGCCGCGTCCTTCACGGAGCACCCCGCCGCGACGGTCACCGCGACTGCGGCACCTGCGCCGGGCACGGACCGCGACGCGGATGCGGACAGCACCACCGGCCCGATGTGGCAGCACCTCGACGCCCTCGCGGACTCCCCTGACACCGCCCTCGTCGACATGGCCCCGGGCACCGGTCCGGCCCCGCGCATCGTGTCGTGGCGACTCCTCTCGCGTCGTGTCCGGGAGATCGCCGCAGGTCTGGTGCAGGTGGGGGTGGAGCCCGGCGACCGCGTGTCCCTCCTCGTGCCGCCGAGCGCCGACCTCACCGCCGTCGTCTACGCGTGCCTGCGCATCGGGGCCGTCGTGGTCGTCGCCGACGCCGGGCTCGGCGTCCGGGGCCTCACGCGTGCCGTCCGCGGCGCGTGGCCCGACCACGTCATCGGCGCCCTGCCCGGCCTCACCGCCGCCCGCGCCCTCGGGTGGCCCGGGCAGAAGATCTCCACCGTGCCCCTCGCCCCGGCCGCCGCGCGTGCCCTCGGTGTCGCGCACACGCTCCACGACCTCGTCGACCTCGGTGCCGAGGGTGACCTTCCCGCCCCGCCCGAGCCGTCGGCCACCGCCGCGGTGCTCTTCACCTCGGGGTCCACCGGGCCCGCCAAGGGCGTCGTCTACACGCACGCCCAGCTGTGCGCGGTCCGCGACGTCCTGTCCGCCCAGTACGGGATCGGCCCCGGCACCGGTCTCGTGGCCGGGTTCGCGCCCTTCGCGCTCCTCGGACCCGCCCTGGGCACGCGGTCGGTGACGCCCGACATGGACGTCACGTCCCCGCGCACCCTCACGGCCCCGGCCGTGGCCGCAGCGGCAGCGGCGGTCGACGCGACCGTCCTGTTCCTGTCCCCTGCGGCCCTCGCCAACGTCGTCGCCACGGCCGACGGTCTCGACGCCGCCGACCGCACCGCCCTCGCCGGTGTGCGGACGTTCCTCTCCGCCGGTGCGCCCGTCCCCGAGCCGCTCCTCGCCGCGGCCGGGCGGCTCATGCCGAACGCGACGCCGCACACGCCCTACGGCATGACCGAGGGCCTGCTCATGACCGACATCTCCCTCGCCGGCATCCACGACGCCGCCACGAGCGCCGCGGCGACCGCCAGGCCCGCCGGTGGGGTGTGCGTCGGCCGGCCCACCGGGCCGGTCCGCGTGCGCATCAGCGCACTGGACCCGACCGGCGCCGCGACCGGTGACCTCACGGACGACGCGGACGTGACCGGGGAGATCGTCGTGTCCGGCCCGCACGTCAAGGACCGCTACGACCGTCTGTGGCTCACGGAACGCGCCAGCAGGCGCACCGACGGGTCGTCCGACGGGGAGCGCTGGCACCGCACCGGTGACGTCGGGCACCTCGACACCGAGGGCCGGTTGTGGGTCGAGGGACGCCTGGCGCACGTGATCGTCACGGCCGACGGCGTCGTCACGCCGGTGGGCCTCGAGCAGCAGGTCGAGGCCCTCAGCGGTGTGGACCGTGCGGCCGTCGTGGGCGTCGGCCCGCGCGGTACGCAGCAGCTCGTGGTGGTCGTCGAGACCGTTCCGGGTGCGCGACGGGTGTCGCTCGCATCGGTGGGTCTCGCGGCACAGGTGCGGTCCGCGGTGGACCGGCCGGTCGCAGCCGTCCTCGTGGTGCCGCAGCTGCCCACGGACGTGCGGCACAACTCGAAGATCGACCGCGCGCACCTGTCGGCGTGGGCCGGCACAGTGCTCGCCGGTGGCCGGATGAGGCGCCCGTGAAGGTCCTCGTCACCGGCGCCAGCGGCCTCCTCGGCGGCGCCGTCGCCGCAGCGGTCCGCGACGCCGGCCACGACGTGCGGACGTTCCAGCGCAGGCCGTCGGGCGTGACGGGCGTCGAGGACGTCCTCGGGTCCGTGACGGACCGGGCCGACGTGGAGCGTGCCGTCGCGGATGTGGATGCCGCGATCCACCTCGCGGCGAAGGTGTCGTTCGCCGGGGACCCCGCCGACTTCGTGCGCGTCAACGTCGAGGGCACCCGCACCCTGCTCAGGGCGCTCCGGCGGGCCGGGGCGGGGCGCCTCGTGTTCGTGTCCTCCCCGTCCGTCGCGCACGCCGGGGAGTCGATCGTCGGGGACGACGCGTCGCCCGCGGACCCCGAGAACGCACGCGGCGACTACGCGCGCACCAAGGCCCAGGCGGAGGTCCTCGCCCTCGCGGCGGACTCACCGGAGCTCCGCGTCGTCGCGGTCCGCCCGCACATCGTGTGGGGGCCGGGCGACACCCAGCTCGTGGAGCGCGTCGTGGAGCGCGCCCGCGCCGGGCGGCTGCCGCTCCTCGACCACGGTGCCGCGCTCATCGACTCCACGTACGTGGACAACGCCGCGTCGGCGATCCTCGCGGCGCTGTACCGCGTGGACGCCGTGCACGGCAACGCGTACGTCGTGACCAACGGTGAACCGCGCCCGGTGGCCGAGCTCCTCGCGGGCATCTGCGCGGCGGCCGGGGTGCGGGCGCCCGCGTGGCGCGTCCCGGCCCGCGTGGCGCGGGCGGCGGGGAGCGCCATCGAGGGCGTGTGGCGCGTGCGCCCGGGCGAGGACGAGCCGCCCATGACACGGTTCCTCGCCGAGCAGCTCTCCACAGCCCACTGGTTCGACCAGCGCCGCACCCGCACCGACCTCGAGTGGGAGCCGTCGGTGAGCATCGACGACGGGCTCCGGAGGCTCGCGGCGCACTACCTTCCGTAGGGCCGCGCGCTACGGAAGGCTGTCTGCTACCGGTTCTGGGCGGCGCCGAGGACTGCCGGCGCCCACTCTCCGCCGCACACGGTGCACCGCACGCTCTCCTGCCCGGACCCGAGCGGGAAGACCGGGATCCAGAAGACGTGGGCCCAGGTGCGGGTGCGGGCGTGCTCGTACTCGCGGGGCTCGAGGCAGAAGGGGCAGGAGAACGTCCCGGCACCGATGGCCGAGCGGCGGCGACGCGTCCCGAAGAAGAAGATCATCCGCTCAGGCTCGCACGCACCACCCGGGTCAGCACGCGGGGACGTACTCGAAGCGCTCCACGTGGGCGACGGTGCTGGTCGGTGCACCGTTGCTCGTCGCGAACACCCCCACCCACAGGCCCACGAACCCGCCGACCGTCATGCTCTCCAACGCCCGGCCATCGACCACGGCCACCTCCACCGGTTCCACCCTTGGGGACCCGACGAGCAGCGCGTAGTCCTGGCCGCGCGCCCGCACCGCGAGCACCACCGCGTCGTCCGTGTCGTCCGCGTCACCGGAGTTGCCTGCATCGTTCCCGTCGACGGACCCGGACGACGCCTCGAGCGTCGCCTCGCCGACGAGCGTGTCGACACCACCACGACGATGGACGGCGACCACGCGCCGCCCACCCTCGGCTCCCTCGGGACCGTCCTCCGGTCCCCCGGTGAGGAACACCCGCACGTGGTCGTCCTCCGACTGCCGCACCATCAGCCCCACGTCCTCTCCGTCGGCGAGCGCCACGCGCACGGTGGCACGGACGTCGACGTCGGCGTGCTGCTGGCGCACCCCGAGGAACGCCGACGCCACGGGTTCGGTGGGCGCCGCGGGGAGGAGCCGGACGTCCCAGCCGTCGCCGCGGGGCGTCGCGAAGGCGCCGGGCAGGCCGCGCACGGACGTCCACCGGGGATCGCCCGGGGGGACCACGCCCGACGTCGCGCCCTGGGTCACCCCGAGAGGACCGGTGCTCGCGAAGGGCACCTCGACCTGCGTGGTGACGCGGCCGACGCCGGGCGCGAAGACGGGCCAGCCGTCCTGCCACTCGACGGGCACGAGGAACGTCTCGCGCCCCAGGTTCACGTGGAGACCGCCGTAGGGGCGCATCGCGAGGAGCAGCGCCCACCAGGAGCCGTCGGGCCCCTGGACGAGGTCGGCGTGCCCGACGCCGACGACGTCGCACCCCTGGCCGAGGTGACGGTGGGTGAGCACGGGGTTCCCCGCGTACCCGGTGTAGGGGCCGGTGACGGCGTCGGCTCGCGCCACGCACACGGCGTGGTGAAACTCGGTGCCGCCCTCGGCGGCGAGCAGGTAGTACGCGCCGTCGTGCCGGTAGATGTGCGGGCCCTCGGCCCACACGGCGCCGCGCACCGCACCGTTCCAGACGACGCGCTCCGGCCAGACGAGGGTCATGGTCGCGGGGTCGAGCTCGCGGACCCAGACCTCCGTCTGGTCGGGCCACTCCGGTGACGCGGGGCCGCGGGTGCCGTGCGCCCAGACCCGCCCGTCGTCGTCGAAGAACAGCGACGGGTCGATGCCGTCGACGTCGAGCCACACGGGGTCGGACCACGGCCCGGCGGGGTCGGTGGCGGTGACCACGAAGTTCCCGCCCCGTGCGCCCTCACGCTGCCCGAGGAAGGTGCACACGAGCCAGAACGTCCCGTCGTGATGACGGAGCGTCGGTGCGTAGAGACCGTCGGACGAGGGGACGCCGTCGTGGTCGAGCATCCCCGGGCGGTCGATGACGAACCCCACGTGCTCCCAGTGCACGAGGTCCCTGCTGCGGTGCACGGGCAGGCCGGGCACGTACTCGAACGTGGACGACACGAGGTAGTACTCGTCCCCCACCCGGCACACGCTCGGGTCCGGGTAGGTGCCCGGCAGGACCGGGTTGTGCACCGTGCTCACTGCTCCTCCGTGCTCACAGGGCCTCCGTGCGGACGTCGACGATCCGGGTGTCGGCCCCGGTGACGACGTGCGTCCCGCCCGTGACGGCGAGCGTCGTGCGCGCCGTCGCGTGACCCGGCAGGTGGGGCCTCGGCTCGAGGGTACCGGTCGGGATGGCCCCCTCGGTCGGGTTCGTCACCGGCGCGCCCGGTGCGCACGCCTCGGCGTGGGCACCGACCCAGACCTCGACGTCGCCCGGCTCCACGACCTTGACCATGCCGCGGTCCGTGAAAGCCAGCCGGGTGGTGGGCACGGTGAACGTCACGCGGACCGACGCCCCCGCCGGCACCGGGACGCGCGCGTACCCGAGGAGCTGCACCACGGGCCGCGGGACGGACCCCACGACGTCGTGCCCGTACAGCTGGACGACGTCGTCGCCCGTCACGGTCCCCGTGTTGGTGACCGTCACCGCCGCCGTGAAGGTGCCGTCCGCGGTGACCTCCGGGTCGACCACGAGGTCGGAGTACGTGAAGTCCGTGTAGGACAGCCCGAACCCGAAGGGACGCAGCGGCGTCGGGTCGGTGGCGGTGACGTCGGACGGGCCACCGAGGACAGGGTGGAGGTACGAGTAGGGCATGGCGCCCGACGACCGCGGCAGGGACACCGGCAGCCGGCCCGAGGGGACCACCCGCCCCGTGAGCACGTCGGCGACGGCCAGGCCGCCGCACTCGCCGGGGAAGAAGGCCTGGAGGACGGCCGCGGGGCGCGGCCCCTCGCCGTCGAGCGCCCACCCCACCGCGTAGGGACGCCCGGTGAGCATGACCATGACGACGGGTGTCCCCGTGGCGACGAGCGCCTCGACGAGCCGGCGCTGCACGCCGGGGAGCTCGAGCGACTCGGAGTCGTTGCCCTCCCCCACGGTCCCCCGGCCGAAGAGTCCGGCCTGGTCACCGACGACGACGACCGCGACGTCCGCGTCCGCAGCGGCAGCGACCGCGTCGGCGATGCCCGACGTGTCGTCACCCTCGACGGCGCACCCCTCGGCGTGGACGACGTCGGTCGCACCGCCCCCGGGACCGGTGAGCACCGACCGCAGCGCGTCGAGCACCGTCGGCATGTCCAGCCCCTGCTCTGTGCCGGGGTGGTGGGGAAGGACGTGGTTGACGAAGGAGTAGCACCCGAGGAGCGCCTCGGCGCGGTCGGCGTTGGGGCCGACGACCGCGACCCGCGCCGGGCCCGAGCCGCCCGTGACGAGAGGGAGGACCCCGTCGTTGGACAGGAGCACCACGGACTCCTCGGCGAGCCGACGGGCGAGCGCCCGGTGGTGCGGTGCGTCGAGGTCCACGTCCGTCGGCGGGCCGTCGTCGAAGGCGTCGGGCTCGAGGAGCCCGAGGTCCTCCTTCTGGGCGAGGACGCGCAGCACGGCCCGGTCCACGTACGCCTCGTCGAGCAGCCCGGCCCGGACGCGGTCGGCGAGGGGCTCGAGGTAGGCGTCGCCGGTGGGCAGCTCGACGTCGATGCCCGCCCGGAGGGCGAGCGCCGCCGCCTCGCCGCGGTCGGCGGCGACCTTGTGCATGACCTCGAGGAACGCGACGGCGAAGTAGTCGGCGACGACCACGCCGTCGAAACCCCACGTCTCGCGCAGGAGCGTCGTGAGGAGCTCGGCGCTGGACGCCACCGGGACCCCGTCGACCTGCGCGTAGGAGTTCATGACGGACCGGACACCGCCGTCGCGGACGGCCATCTCGAAGGGCGGGAGGTACGTGTCGGCGATCTCCCGCGGCCCGGCGCTCACCGGGGCGTGGTTGCGCCCGGCCGCGGAGCCCGAGTACCCCACGAAGTGCTTGAGCGTGGCGTGGACGCCCGCACCCTGCAGGCCCTGGACGAAGGCCGTCCCGACGGTCCCCACGAGGTAAGGGTCCTCACCGATGCACTCGTCGACCCGCCCCCAGCGGGGGTCGCGGACGACGTCCAGGACAGGGGCGAGCCCCTGGTGGACACCCAGCTCACGCATGGACGCACCGACGGCCTCGCCGACCTCTCGGACGAGGGACGGGTGGAACGCGGCCCCCCACGCGAGGGGCGTCGGGAACGTCGCAGCCCGCCACGCCGCGAGTCCCGTGAGGCACTCCTCGTGGACGAGCGCGGGGATGCCGAGGCGTGTCTCGCGGACCAACCTGCGCTGCTCGGACCACAACCACACCGCCCGCTCGGCGGGGTCGACGGGCCGCGTGCCGTAGACACGCGTGTAGTGGCCGATACCGTGCCGGGTGATCGCGGCGAGCGTCCCGCCGTCGTCCTGGCCCGCGGCCATCTCCGACTGCATGGGCGCGACCGTGCCGTTCTGGTCGAGCCAGTAGCCCACCACCTGGGCGAGCTTCTCCTCGAGGGTCATCCGTGCGTGGAGGGCGCGCACGCCCTCCGACACCACGGGCATGCCGGGGACGACGTCGGTCACGGGTAGCTCCTGGGAGGACGTGGGGGTGGCGGGCTCGGGCACGGCGCTCATCCCTTCACCGCCCCGGTGAGGCCACCGACGATCCGACGCTCGAAGAGCGAGAAGAAGATCAGGGCAGGGATCATGGACAGTGACGTGAAGGCGAGCACGGACGCGGTGTCCACGGAGTACTGCGACGCGAACGACTGCACGCCGAGCGGGACCGTGTACATCGACGAGTCGTTGAGGATGAACAGGGGCAGCATGTAGCTGTTCCAGCTCGCCACGAACGCGAGGATGCCGACGGTGACGACACCCGGCAGGGACAGCGGCACCACCATGCGGAAGAAGAACCCGAGCCGGCTCGCCCCGTCGATGGACGCGGCCTCCTCGAGCTCCTTGGGGATGGCCCGCAGGAACGGCACGAGGATGATGACGGTCGTCGGCAGGGAGAAGGCGATCTGCGGCAGGATGATGCCCCAGTGGGTGTTCATCAGCCCGAGCTCGCGCACGAGGATGTACAGCGGCGTGATCGCCACCGTCATGGGGAACATGAGGCCCGCGGCGAACAGCGAGTACATGGCGGAGCTGCCCCGGAAGTCGTACCGGGCGATGACGTAGCTCGCCATGACGCCCAGGACCACGACGCCGAGCGTCGTGAGGATCCCGACGAAGGCGGAGTTGCCCATCTGCTGCCAGAACGTGGAGTTGGCCAGCACGTCGGCGTAGTTGCCCAGCTGCCAGGGGCTCGGGAAGCCGGACGGGTCCAGGGTGATCTGCGAGTTGGACCGGAAGCCGCCCAGCACGATGAAGAGGACGGGCGCGATGCACACGCCGACGAAGACGTACGCGACGAGGTAGGTGTACCAGCGGGCGTGGCTGAGCCCCGAGCCCTTCTTCCGCGGCTTGACCGGTGTCGTCGTGGGTGGCGGGGAGACCGCGATGGCTGCCATCACTTGGTCCTCTCGGTGAGCGCGCCCGCCATGTCGCGGCGGAGCACGAATCGCTGGTAGACGAGCGCGATGACGAGCGAGATGAGGAACAGGACGACCGCGACAGCGTTGCCGTACCCGTAGTTCCCCGACATGCGGCCCTCGCTGACCATGTAGATGGCCATCGTCGAGGTCCCTGCGGTGGCGGAGACGTACTGGCCCCAGATGATGAAGACGAGGTCGAACAGCTGGAGGGAGCCGATGATCGACAGGAACGCCCAGATCCGGATGGTGGGGCCTAGGAGCGGGAGCGTGATGCTCCGCTGCATCTGCCAGTAGGACGCGCCGTCGATGGCCGCGGCCTCGAAGAGCTCCTCGGGGATGCTCTGCAGCCCGGCGAGGAAGAGGATCACCGCGAAGCCGATGTACTTCCACGAGATGATGAGCATGAGCGACCAGATGGCCACGTCCGGGTCGGACAACCACTCGACGGTGCTGTCCGCCAGCCCCATCTTGACGAGCAGGTCGTTCACGGCGCCGTTGGTCTGGAGCATGAGGCCCCACCCGGTCCCCACGATCACCTCGGAGATGACGTAGGGCACGAAGATGAGGACGCGGATGATCGACCGTCCGCGCATCTTCTGGTTGATGAGCAGTGCCAGCGCGATGGCCACGGGCCCCTGGATCACGAGGGACGCGACCACGATGAAGCCGTTGTTGAGGACCGCCTCGTGGAAGGCGGAGTCCTTGAAGATGATGAGGTAGTTGTCGAGGCCGACGAAGTCGGTGGGAGGCCCGAAGCCCTTCCACCGGTAGAAGCCGTAGTAGGCGGCCATGACGACGGGGAAGATGACGAACGCGAGGAAGACGATGATCGCCGGTCCGGAGAGGAGCGCGATCTCGAGGTGCTTGCGCCAGTCGGTCGGCCTGCGGCGCCGAGGCGCGGTGGTGGGGGACGGCGTCCGTGCGCCGTCCCCCACCACCGGACG